>NZ_LGCN01000243.1 GCF_001279005.1 Streptomyces caelestis | reverse complement strand
TCCGCCCTCGGCCACCTCACACCGGTCGAGTTCGAACAACAACTGATCACGTCACGTACTCTGCCACTCGCCGCATGAAACCCGGTGTCCACTCCCGGGAATCAACCTCAAGCTCGGCCTGCACCCGCCGTCTGTTCCGGCGGCGGATCCAACGCGTTCGGCGCGGGATTCCATCTCCACGCTCACGTCACTCCGCCCCGGTGGGCAGAACCCACGCCGAACCCTACGGTTCGCAGGGGTCGCCCAGCTGATCAGAGAGGCTGGCGAGGTGCCGCGAGTACGTCCCTGAGCACCTTCTCGAGCGTGACGCGGGCCAGTTCGTGTCTCAGGGTCTCCTCGATGTCCTGGTAGATGCCCCGCATTGCCGGCTGGATGCCGTGACCCACCACGCATCCCTGGTCCGGGGTGGTGCGGTGCATCGCGAACAGCGGGCCGGGTTCCACTGCCTCGTACACGTCGAGCAGGGTGATCGACCCCAGCTCGCGCGCCAGTGACCAGCCCGCGCCCGCGCCCCGCCGGGACTCCACGAGCCCGGCCCTGCGCAGCTCGCCGAGCAGCCGCCTGATCACCACGGGGTTGGTGTTCGCGCTGGTCGCGATCTGCTCGGAGGTGGCGACCTCGTGACCCTGGCGCTGGTAGAGACCGATCCAGGCCAGCGCATGGGCGGCAGTGGTCAGCCTGCTGTTGGCGCTCATGATCCCTCCTCGGGTCGCAACGCTCCATGTTACGACAGCGCAGTCGTAACGGTGAAGGTTGCGACAATCCGCTGTAACGATTACAGTTACGACAGCCGGGAAGGGTCAATCAAAGACAAGCGCGGACCGTGAGCGTGTTGCGAATTCAAAGGAGAACAGGAATGGAAAGTAACGAAAAGACCATTCGCGAGGCTTACCGGCTCGCGGAAGGGAACGTTCTCGACGGTGACGGTTTCCTGGCCTTGTTCACCGAGGACGGGTCGTTCAACGACATGTCGACCTCGCAGAGTTTCCGCGAAAAGCAGATTCCTCAGGTGGTCGCGGGCCTCGCCCGCTCGTTCCCCGATGTACACCGTGAACTGCTCGAGGTACATGCGTTCGGTGATGTCGTCGCCGTCGAGTTGCGAATCCAGGGCACGCATCTCGGAGGGTTTCCGACTCCGGTCGGCGAGATCCCACCGACCGGGAACCGGATCGACGTGCCGGCGGCGGACCTCTGGTACCTCCGTGACGGAAAGATCGAAAGGTTCAATTGCTACAACTCGATGAGCGTGTGGCTTGATCAAATCGGGGTCCACCCCGACTTCAAGTCCGCAGTCGAAGCCACCGAGACAGCAGCCACGACGGCGTAACTCTGCCGGTCAGCGCCGAGTATGCGACAAGACACTCCCTTCTTCGGGCCGCATACCCGGCGCTGCTTCTTGAACAAAGTTGCTGTTCGCACCCAACCGCCGACACGACCCGGCAGGCAGGGTCTTCAAAAAGTGCCGAGGTGGGCGGTTCGCCTGCTGAGTGCCGGTTGTGGTGGCTTGTCGACTTCTGTCGACGTCCGCCCTGGACGCAGAACAGGCATGGCCGCTGGTGATCATGTGGGTGTCTAGTCCGTATGAGCACCGAGCGAGTCCATGCCTGCGCACCCATCTTCCTGCATGCCCTCATGCCTTCGGCAATTGGAGGGCGCCTCCGGCCCAGCCCCGCTGGAGGCAGCCGCTGACCTGCGGAAGTATCTGGCCACGGTGCCTGATCCACGGGCCCGTCGCGGCATCCGGTATCCGTGGACGGCCCTGCTCACCGCTGCGGCTGCCGCCGTTCTGGCCGGCGCCGCCTCGATCACGGCGATCGGTGAGTGGGTCGCCGACGCGCCGCAACGCGTCCTGGCCCTGCTCGGGTTCCGGCCCGACCCGCTGACGGGACTGTTCCGCCCGCCCCATGCCACGACCGTCCGCCTCGTCCTGGCCGCCGCCGACGGTGACGCCCTTGACCGCGCCATCGGACGCTTCCTCCAGGAACGCAAGGCCCCGGCACCGGGACGGAAGGTCATCGCCGTCGACAGCAAGACACTCCGCGGCTCCCGCACCGCCGGCCGGACGGCCACGGCCCTGATCGCCGCCATGACCCACAACGGCCAGGTCCTCGCCCAGCGGCAGATCGACGGCAAGAGCAACGAGATCCCGGCCTTCGCCCCGCTCCTGAATGACATCGACCTGACCGGCGCCGTCATCACCGCCGACGCCCTGCACACCCAGCACGACCACGCCGCCTACCTGCACGAACGCGGGGCTCACTACCTGGCCGTCGTCAAGCGGAACCATCCCGGACTCCCTGAGCGCCTCCACCGCCTTCCCTGGCGCGACATCCGCCTGGACCACATCGAGCGCACCCGGGCCCACCACCGCGACGAGATCCGCCGTCTGAAGACCGCCGCCTTCGCCCACATCGACTACCCGCACGCCCGTCAGCCCCTCCAAGCCGTGCGCTGAAGACGCGATCTGGGCACGGGCAAGCTGACGATCGAGCGGATCCACCTGGTCACGAGCCTGCCGCCCGGCGCGGCCAGTGGCAGCGAACTCACGGCCTGGATCCGCGGCCACTGGCGCATCGAGAACCAGCTCCACCACGTCCGGGACCGCACCTTTCACGAGGACGCTTCCAAGATCCGCACCCGCAACCTGCCCCACGTCATGGCCGGCCTGCGCAACCTCGCCATCGGCATCCACCGCCAGGACGCCCACACCAACATCGCCGCCGCCCTCCGCCGCACCGCCCGTGACCACCAGCGGCCCCCCACCGCCCTCGGACTGACCTGGCGAACCCGGACACAAGATCACTTCTCAAAGACCCTGGCGCACGCCCCGCCAGCGAGAAAGGGGAGGCCGGTGGCCTCCCCTTTCTGCTCGTCGGCATCAGTCCCCCCTCCGGTGCATCAACCCGGCCGAGAGGGGCTGCGGGCATCCGTGCCTTCGCTCAGGTTCAAGCGTGGGATGGACGGACGAGAGGGAATCCGTAACTTCCTGTTCCGGGAGCGCTCCTTGACGTACGGTTTGCCCGTCAAGAGGAGGGACCAGCTATTTCCGTATTCGACGAACTGCACGAACTCGGGTGCTTCGGCCCCGCGTGTCTGACTCTGACCGGCAAGCTGGTGCGGCAGGAAGCACAGCGCTTTCCCGTTCTGGCTCCGTTCGGTTCCTGGTGGGAGTGCGAGACGTGCGGGGAGCCTTCGTGCGGGCAGGGGCACTGTGGCTGCACGGTCGCCAGGAGGCGGAGCGACCGTCCCTGCAGGGAGTGCTTCATGGTCCTGGCCCCGTCCCGGTTCAAGGGTGCGAGCACGGTCTGCCGCGACTGTTCCTGACCTGATCGCAGCGAGAGTGAGGGCCGCCCGGACGATCCCGACGGTGTGACGTCAGAGGAGGGTGAGCCACCGAGTGACGGCTCCGCCCGGGGAAGGCCCCTGGCGCTGTACGGCGCTCGTCGCCCCTCACCTGAACGGACACATCTTCATGGGATACACCGAGGACATCCTCAATGACATCCGCGGCCAGATCGACGCCCACCCTGAGCCGCTGGCGCAGGCACGTGCGCGGCTGGACCTGGTCTGCTCGAGCGCGATCGGCTTCACAGGCGCGCTGCGGACCTACCGCAGTGGTTCGCTGCCCCAGCACACCTTCATCCACCCCGTCGGCGACGGTGACGGCGGAGTCGTCCTGGACCGGCGCGTGTATCCGCGGCTCGGACCGGACGGTGGCGGCGAGACGCCGACCGCGATCACCGGCGAGCTGTGCGCGCTGCTCGGCCCCGCGGTGCGCAAGGTGTGCCCGAAGGCCCGCTGCGGCACCTCCAAGCGCGGCCCGAAGATCACCTCGATCGGGTACCGGTGCCCCTTGTGCAACAGCGGCACGACCTCTACGGACAGCCCCCTCCAGCATGATCAACCAGAAGATCACCCCACCCGGCCAACCAACGTGACAGCGCCCATTGATGTCCTGCTCGCAGGTTCGTCCGTCGCAGGACTGGTCGTTGGGGGATCAAAGGGGTGGGTGCGTTCGAGGTGCTCGTTTCATCGACGGGTTGAGCGTGGCAGTGCTCCGTACCGGGGCACGATCCCTTTTTACGTCGAGGCGGGGCGCATCCGCCTCAAGGCTTACGTATCTCTTCGGCCTCCTCGCGGGAACGAGCCGCGGCCGTGTGGTCACCGGACAGGGTGTGTGCTTCGGCGAGGGCGTCCAGGCCGACGGCCAGCCACCTGCTGGAACCGATCTGTCTCCAAAGCCGGACGGCGGCTTCGGCGCGCCTGCGGGCCGGTCCCGGACGGCCCACCGCGAGTTGTGCCTCGGCGAGCGCGTACAGGGTCGCCGCTTCGCCCCAGAGATTGCCGAATTCCCGATATGTCCACAGGGTCCGGGCCAGCAGGCGGCGTCCTTCTCGGTGCTCGCCCTGGCGGACCAGGACGTCCCCGAGCCAACAGGTGGCGTGTGTGGCGCTGAGGCGGTCGCCGAGGTCCTCGCTGATCTCGGCGGCTTGCCGGTAGGCGTCGGCGGCGGCCGGGTGGTCGCCGAGTGCGCGATGGCTCTGGCCCAGGCAGCGCAGGGCCTGGGCCTCTCCCGGCCGGTAGCCCGCGGCCCGGCTGACGCGCAGGCACTTGGTGAACCGCGCGATGGCGGCTTCGACACGGCCCTGCTCGAGGTCGATGACGCCGAGGCCGTTGGTCGCGTAGACGAAACAGTTGACGTTGCCCGCCGATTCGGCGAGCTCGGCGGCCTCTTCGAAGTGGAGCACGGCGGAGGAGTACTGGCCCAGGAGCCGGTGCACATAGGCGAGCCCGGCCGTGGCGCTGGCCCGGTATGTGGGCCCCTCGCCCTCGGTGAGCAGCAGGGCCTGCTCGAAGTGGTCGAGTGCTTCCGGGTAGCGGTCGAGGATGGTGGTGAGTTCGCCGAGGCAGCGGTGGATTTTCGCGGCGCTGTGCCGGTCGCCGCTGCTGAGGGCCGCTTTGAGCGCCCGGTTCTGGAGCCTCTCCCAGTCGTCGAAGTGACTGCCGACCTGGAAGAGGGTCGTGAGGGCGGTGGCCAGTCCGGCGGCGGGTGCGACACCCTCTCTTCGGTCCAGGGCCTGTTCCGCCACGGCAATGAGGAACTGGCGTTCGTCGTTGAACCAGGCGAGCGGGTCGGCGAGCAACTGATCGGCCTCGGCGGGGGTCGGCTGCCATGAGGCCAGGTCCAGCTGCGAGATGCCCTGGAAGTCGACGCTGAGGGTGTCCGCGGCGAGGTCGGCGAGGTGCAGGCTTGCCCCGAGCAATCGGGTGAGGGCGGCCGTGCGCTCCCGCTCGGGGGTGTCCTTCTCCGCGCGTTCCCTGGCGAACAGCCGTACCAGGTCGTGAAGTTGGTATCGGATTCTGGTTGCGTTCATCGAACTGGTCTGCACCAGGTGTACTTCGACCAGGTCGTCGAGGACTGCCTCTGCCTCGGGCAGGTCGGTGTCCAGTAGCGCGGCCAGGGCCCAGGCGGCGAAGCTCGGTCCGGGCAGATGGGTGATCAGACACAGGGCGTGCTGGGTGGCCGCGGACATCTGCTGGTAGGTCAGTTGGAGACTGGCCCGTACGGCGATGTGGCCGACGGCCAGCTCGTCGAGCTTGCGCTGCTCGTCGGCGAGGGCGCGTGCCATCTTGGCCAGGGGCCAGTGCGGCCGGGCGGCCAGCCGCGCACCGGCGACCCATACCGCCAGGGGAAGGCCACCGCAGGTTTCCACGATGGAGCGGGCGGAACCGGAGTCGGCGTCGGTCCGGTCCCGGCCCAGCATCTCGCGCAGCAGGTCGAGTCCCGTCGTGGGGTCCAGTACGTCCAGGGGGAGTCGGCGGCCGTTCAGTTCCGCCATGGTCGTCCGGCTGGTGACGATAGTGGCGCAGCGTACGCCGCTGGGCAGGAGGTCGCTCACCTGGTGGGCGCTGGCGGCGTTGTCCAGGACGACGAGCGTCTGCCGTCCCGCCAGCAGGGTGCGGTAGAGGTGGACGCGGCCGGTCAGCTCAGCGGGGACGGTGCCGCCGGGGATGCCGAGTGCGCGGAGGAAGGTGCCGAGGACCGTGAACGGCTCGGCCGGATCGTCGCCGAAGCCCCGCAGGTCCGCGTGGAGCTGGCCATCGGGGAAGCGAGAGGCGAGCAGGTGCCCGGTACGTACGGCGAAGGCGGTCTTGCCCACTCCGGCAGGGCCGGTGACCAGCAGTGTCACCGGGCCGAGCCGTTCTTCGCCGAGCAGTCGGCGCGCTTCATCCGTCTCGGCGTTCCGGCCGACGAAGAGTGACAGGTCCGCCGGGAGGAGCCGGGGGGCGAGCTGGCGTGCCATGTGCGGGCCGGCGTTCGCGACCGTGCCGCTTTTGGTGGCCGGTTTCGTGGCGGTGGCGGGTTTCGTAGTGGCGGGTGGGGCGGCGGAGGGGGGCGCGGTGAGCTGTGGGTCGGCGGTGAGGATTTGTTCGTACAGCCGCCGCAGCGCCGTGCCGGGGTCGACGCCCAGTTCGTCGGCGAGTCGCCGCCGGGCACGCTGGTACACCTCCAGGGCTTCGGCCTGCCGTTCGCACCGGTACAGGGCCAGGATCAGTTGTCCGATCGCGCGTTCGTCGAGCGGATACGCCTCGGCCCGGGCGGTCAATTCGCTCACCATGGTGTCGTGTTGCGCCAGGCGCAGCCGCACGTCGGCAAGCTCCAGCTGGGCGGCCAGTCGCTCGCCGTCGAGGAGGTGGCGTTGCGCGTTGAACCACGGGGTGTCCACACCGGTGAACGCGCTGCCCCGCCACAGTGCCAGGGCTTCCCTCCACAGGGCCTCCGCTTGCCCGTCGCTGCTCGCCTGTCGGGCCTTGGCCGACAATTCGCGGAAGCGGTGTGCGTCCACCGCCGAGGGTTCGACCGCCAGTCGGTAGCCGCCGCCCCGTTCCCGTGTGATGGCCGTGCCGTCGGCAGCGAGTACGTGGCGCAGCCGGGAGAGGTATCCGTACAGCGTCCGGCGGCCGTTCGCCGTCTCGGTGTTCCCCCACACCCGGTCCACCAGAGCGTCGCCTGACACCGGCCGGTCCGCGTCGACGAGCAGCGCGGCGAGCACTCGCCGCTGCATCGCGTGCCCCACGTCGACCGGGGACCCGTCCCGCCGTACCTCGATGGTTCCTAGGATCTCGAAGCGCGTGGCCATCACACCCCCTGCGACACCCGACCGACTCTACGCCACACACTTTGGGCGCCCCCGACCTGTGGTTCCAGGCGGATTCCAGCTTTTCCGAAGGTTTTGAGAGCGGACAGCGCAAGATCCTTTTAGGCGGACAAGTCAGATCCTGCTCTGCGGACAGTTGATCTACCTTTCCATGAACCCATTCGTGTCGATTCCGAACAGGTGATCCCTCCGGGGGTTGGCTCGGTACTGCCTGGCAGCGAACCAACTCATTCCGGAGGGATCGTGAAGAAGTCTGACAGGGAGATCATGGAAATCTTCGAGGCTCTCGACGCCACCGCGTGTGCGCATTCGGCGGCTGGGCGCTGCCACGTTGGTTGGCCGGGTGGGGTGATCTTCTGGTTGATCATGCTGGAGGGGGCTGTCCGTGGGGGTCGTGTCGCTGTTGCACAAGGGGCACCGGTACCCGGTCGAGGTGATCTCCCACTGTGTGTGGGTGTACTTCCGTTTCCCGCTGTCGTTGCGCGAGGGCGAGGAGCTGATGCTCGAGGGCGGGATTGTCGTCTCCTACGAGACGGTGCGCCGCTGGTGCGCCAAGTTCGGGTCGGCCTACGCAGGCGCGCTGCGCCGCCGGCAGCCTCGGCCTGGGGACAAGTGGCACCTGGACGAGGTCTTCATCAAGATCAACGGGCGGTTGCAGTACCTGTGGCGGGCGGTCGACCAGGACGGCAGCGTCCTGGGCATCCTGGTGCAGAACCGCCGGGACAAGGCCGCGGCCAGGCGCTTCTTCCGCAGACTTCTGAAGAAGACCGGCGCGGTGCCGCGGGTGATCGTCACCGACAAGCTCCGCTCCTACGGCGCCGCCCACCAAGAGGTCATGCCCTGCGTCGAACACCGGCAGTCGAAGTACCTGAACAACCGGGCGGAGAACAGCCACCAGCCCACCAGGCAACGTGAGCGGGCGATGAAAGGCTTCCGCTCGGTGGGCGGAGCACAGCGGTTCCTTTCCGCGTTCAGCGGCATCTCAACCCACTTCCGGCCCCGCCGCCATCTGATGACCGCTGCTGCCCACCGAGCCGAGATGACCGTCCGCTTCGCAATCTGGGAGCAGATCACCGGCGTCGCCGGCCTCGCCACCGCGGCCTGAGCACAGCCCGGAACCAGGCCCCATCAGGCCGTGACGCACCATCAGAGACCGCCCGCCCAACAACGTGACAGCGCCCCCTCGAAGGCCAGGTCACCGCAGCGGCCAAGGGCAACCACGGGGGACGGCCGAAGGTCATCGATGACGACATGCTCACCTTCGCCGTTGCACTCAAGGACAAAGGTGTCCCGGTCGCCGAGATCGCGAAGAAGCTGACCATCAAGACCGGCAAGAACGCGGGCAAGCACCCCTCGGTCGCCTCGCTCTACCGGGCGCTCGCCGAAGCCGAGGCCGCCGCGGTGGACGACGGCCTGCCGCTGCGGCCCAAGCACGTCCGCATCCGCCGGCTCGAGGACCTGCTTACCCACGAGGAGATCGGCCTCCGCGAACGACTCCAGTCCCAACCTCACCCGAGCATGGAGATCCGCAGCTAGAGACCATGATCAATCTCAGTGCCAACAGCTGTACCGATGCTTCCCAAGGCCGGTATTGACCTCAAGTGCGCTTGAGGAAGGAGTCTGCCGCTATGGACACCAACGAGATGCAACGACAGCTGCAGGCCCTGACCGACCGCGCTGAGATCACCGACCTGCTGGACCGCTACCTGCGTTCCCTGGACGACGGGGTCTTCGACGAGGAATGGGCTCGCGCGTTCCACACCGAAGACGTCACCGCAGAAATGCCCATCGGCACCGTCCGTGGCCGCGATGCCCTACTGGCCCGTATCCGGCGAGGAATGGCGCTGTTCGACCGAACCGTACATCTCGGCGCCAACGCCATCATCGAGATCGACGGAGCCCGGGCCATTGCCCGTTTCGCTCAGCTGAGCACTCACGTCCTGGCAGATGGCTCAGGCAGCGTCTTCATCTCCGCCGGCCATGCCGACACCCACCTGGTCAGGACGGCTGGCGGCTGGCGGATCTCCGCCTCGACACTGCGGGTGGCGTGGACCCAGGGCTCCCCTCCGCAACTGCCGGAAGAATTGGCCCCGGCCTCCTCAGCCTAGGACCGCGCGAGTATGCGCGATTACGTGCGGAGCCAGAGGATGAGCGGGGTCTGGCAAACGAGCGGTGCAACTGGGGTGGTCGTTACTGGCCGGCCGCCGACAGACGGCCGTCGAAGGTGATGTCGAAGGCGTTCAGCGCGGTCTTCCAGCAGCCGCTTGGTCAGCTGCTGCAGCAGCCCGCCCTCACCGGTCAGCTGCAGGCCCTCGGCCTGGGCCCGGCTCACCAGCTCGTCGATCAGCTGGTCGTCCATGGCCTTCGCCGACACAGCCTTTGTGGGCTCGACGGCCTCGGATTCGGACACGTTCTCACTGGTCATCGATGCATCTTCCATGGTCTGGAGTTACACCGAACGTCTTACAGTCCCGAAGCTTCCCCTTGATGCTGGGCACCTGGAGAGTGGACGTGAGGTTCCAGAGGAAGTAGTGCCAGGTGGGAAGCAAGAGCAACCGCAGCAGGCGGTACACGGAGGAGTTCAAGCGGGACGCGGTCGCACTGGTCCGCTCCTCCGGCAGGACTGTCACCGAGGCGGCCCGGGAGCTCGGGGTCAGCGCCGAAGGGCTGCGGAACTGGGTCCGGCAGGATCAGGCCGACCGCGGTCAGCACGTCACTCGGAATCCCCGTGGTTGCGTGTCGCCATGCGCAGCAGTTCATGTTGCCGCCGCTGCTGCGGATGCCTGCTGTCGGCACCGGGCGTAAGGCAGCGGCTCCTGGGGCGGAGCGGGGAGCGGAAGCCGGCCCTGCCTGATTCTTCGTGCCTTCGGTGCTCGTGGGAAGCCCGCTGGCTCCCGCTACTCCAAGGCGCTCCTGCAGGTGCTCGCTCGTTTTCCTGGGTGCGCGGCCCGCTGGGTGACAGGCGGTGGAGCGCGGGGCGGGGGTGTCGCTGGGGACCGTGGGACGGTACGGGAGCCGGGGGCTGCCTGCGGTCGACCGCGTCTGAGCTCGTCGCTGACACCCGCGCCGCCAACAATGCGTGCGGCGGGTGGCACGACTGGGCCGTCCCGCCGCTCCAGTGTCAGTGCCGCATGCCACACTGCGGGCCATGTCGCTCGCTGATCTCACTCTCGACCTGTGGCGGACCTTCGACGTGGTCACCGCCCGGCAGATCGCCCGGAATGCCGCTGACCACGTGGGCGGTCGAGTGTCACTCGTCGAGGCCACGGAACACCTCGGTGCCCCGCTGCACCGCGTCCGGATCGAGCAGGATGGGCAGGAGTTCGCCCTGATACCCGGAGGCCAGGTGTCCCTGGGTTTCGACGTCGACACCTGGAAACCGACCGCGCAGCAGGCCGCCGACTACGCCGAGAGCCTGGAACAGGGCTACGGTTACGGGCCCGATCTGCGGACCCACCTCGAGCGGATCCTCAGCGCTCGCCGCAGCGTTCACCTGGCCACCGTCCTCATGGCCGTGGAGGACGAGAACCTGACCGAACCTCCGGCCGACATGCCTGCTGCCCTCTCCGTCCGTGGTCTGCGGATGCCGAGCTCCGACGAGTGGGAACACGCCTGCGGCGCCGGGTCGAGCACCCTGTTCCGGTGGGGCGACGACTGTCCCCTCGACCGCATCCCTTATGGAGACGACACCGGCCCCCACAACGAGCTGAACGCCTTCGGCCTGCGCATCGCCTACGACACCTACCGCGCCGAGCTGACCAGCGATGTCACCGCGGTTCACGGCGGCGACGGGGGTGAGTCGGTGTGCGGCGGCTACGGCCACCTGCTGGCCTGGCTTCCCCTGGCGACCGCCAACCGTAACCCTGACATGGCCGAGTTCGTGCACGGACCGGACGGAGAGGGCATGTACGAAAACTTCTCCACGCGACCGGTGCTCACGCTCTGAGCGACCGCGCGCGGACGGACCGATCGACAACCGCCTCGCAGCTGATGGGGCAGACTCGCTTCTGCTTCCTCGACAGGCACCAAGTAGGTACCATGTTGGTATGCCGTCACTGAATGTGTCCTTCACCGAGGAAGAAATGGAAGGCGTGCGCGCTGCTGCCGCCGCTGAGGGCAAGAGCCTCAAGCAGTACCTGCACGACCTGGGCGTGCGCGAGATGCACCGTAAGCGGTTCGTGGCGGGCGCTACGTCCTGGGCGGACAGGCTGCGCGAGGAGTTCGACGCGGCGTTCCCGGACGAGATTCCTCCCTCCGAGCGCGACCGGGGAGCCACTGCCGCCTGATGAGCGAGACCCTGTACGTAGACGTCTCCTGGCTCCTGGACGTTCAGGACATCGCCCTCGGTCACGACGACGTGTCCGTCACCGACTACTCGGCCCTTGTCGCGGCCGTCGCCCGCCACAAGACCCGCACGCCGACGCTTGCCGAGTCCAACCCCGACGCCGCATGGCGTGCTGCCGCGCTCCTGCACACCATCGTGCGGCTCGAACCGCTCCCCCACCGCAACAGCCTCTTCGCCGCCTTCGTCACCACCCAATACCTCGACCAGTCCGGTGAAGGCATCGACCCGCCCTATGGAGCGCTGTCCGACCTGATCAGAAAGGCCCGCGAGACCCGGCTGAAGATCTACGACATCGCAGACACACTCCGCTCCTGGCGTATCTGAACGGCCGGCACCGCCGGCGGACGAGCAACGCCCGCACCGCCTCACCGGTCCCCTCCCTACGGGAAGGCGGGAGCAGTCAGTACGCTGGAGTCCTGCCTGGGGAAGTACCCGCGCCAGGTCGCGGCGTATGCGTTCGGCTTCGCCGTGTACCTGAGCGGAGACATCTCCGCGCCCGGCGGCAGCGTCCGCTGACTCAACGACCACGATCCGGACCGCCCGAGCGCACCCCGTCGCCGCGCGCGTGAGTTTGAATCGGTTGCCCGACACCCGCGGGCGCCTTCCGGTCGGTCGGAGAGACGGGGTTCGTCAGCGGCATCTGGTGAACTGGGCGCGGCAGAGCCGAGGATGCTTTTGGCTGGGTCGGAGGGGTGGGGGGCGTGGACACCGAGATGTTCTTCAGCCGCAGGGACGGCTGGGTCGCGCCATGGGTGCTCGATGTCAAGACGGTCGAGTCGCTGCGGTTCGGCCCTCCGGCCGGCCGAACGGATCTGGAGGTCGCCATCGCGCTGCCCCGGCTGCTGGACAACGACTTCGTCTCCTACGGCACCGACGGCCAGGGCAGGCGCCTGGACGACGAGTACGTCCCCGTCGTCATGAAAGCCCACCGCACCGTCCTGGAGCACATCGCGTTGAAGCCGCCTGTCCGACCGTTTCGGACGTTCGACGGGCCACGCGGTTTTGGCACCTACTGGCGCGCCAACGGGATGAGCGGCAGCTGACAAGCGAGGCGGAACTGCGTCGAGCAGATGATGTGCGAGCCGCCCGGCCACTCCGAAGGAGGCCATCCCCACGGATGCGGGGAGCGGAGTCCTTGCCCTTGGGCTGAGCGGGCGTCTTGGGGCCATCCCTGCGGGTGTGGGGAGCAGGCCTTCAGGATCGGCACCATCAGGTTCTTGTCGGGACAAAACGCTCTTTAACTGATCATTTGAAATGAGAGTTTCCCGGCCGGGCAGTCTCATTCTGGGAGGGTCAGCCATGTCTCAGGACGCATCCGACTCGCTCCCGTGGCGTACCTACGGCCCGTCATACCTGGCGGGACGGAGTGATGCGACCCCCTCCGGGTCGGCGGCCCGGTCATTTCGAGCATCCTCATGCTGTGGCGAGCACGACTCGGGAGACGCGTTCTGCGCCGAAGCGGCGCGGCGGACTCCCCTTCGCGCGCCAGCCACCCAGGACAGAAGGAAGCCCATGCCGAGATTCCGGATGACGTTGAGCCACAGGGGCGCCAGCTCCGCGGTGTCGGACTCCGCCTCCCACAGGAGCATCGGCACTACCGCGATGAAGATGCCCGAGGCCAGCGCGATCCGCCTGGCTGTCGCCAACCGCCTTCGTCCCTGGGCCGTGTTGGGCGAGAAGGCGCGGCCGCACAGCCAGCCCGCGACCACCGCCGCGACGAAAAACGAAACAATGATGGACAGGTACGGCCGCTCACCGTCCTCCGATATCAGCGAGGCGAGAATCATGACGGTGGACAGAAGGCCGAAGCATCCCCACGCGCCACAGGCCGCGCTTGCCTCCGTTGGCTCGGCCGACGTGGTCGTCGAAGCCCTCGGTGAGGGGGACCGCGTACTGTCCGACGTCGGTCGCGTCGGGATGCCGCGCGTCGATCCTGTGGAACGTTCCGGCCTGCGCACGGCGAGTGAGGGCTTCCGCCCGGTCCAGTAGGTCCGGGTGTGCCGACGTACGTACGTCGTTCTCCCGTTGGACAGGCGGCGCTTGTGGCCGCGTACCGACACGGGGGTCCTGCGTTTTCTCGCCACTCGGTTCTCCCCGGGCCGGACCATGGTCACGGCTCCCGGTGGAGCCGTTCCTCCCAAGAGATACTTTATATTGCAACGACTTCGGAGGTATCCGCAGGTCATGCCCTGTCCAGCACGTCCGTGAGGCCGTCCGAGCTGCAGGGAGCCAGGGGTTGAGGAGCGTTTGTCCGCGCGGCCGCCTCCTGCCAACACTCATGCAGCCGAAAGCGGGAGCATGAGCGGCTCGATGGACAACAGCAGCAGCGCACCGGACTTCGAGGAGTTCGTCAAAGGGTGCGGCTCGAAGTTGCTGCATACCACGTAGCTGCTGACCGGCGCCGCGCACCTGGCCGAGGACCTGCTGCAGACCGCTGGACCTGGCTGGTCGTCGCCGCTCACACCCAGCTTCGCCTGGCCCAACACTTTCCCTGGCGAGCTCGTGCACGGTAGGTGACCTTCCCGTCGAGATCCTCGGCCGACTCCGTTCAGATCGGGTGATGCGGCGTCCTGCGCCCTCCCGCAAAGAGTTCGGCCCGGCCGACCCCAAGGGCGGCCGGCCGCCCAAGCACGGTGGCGAGTTCGTCTTCGGCGACCCGACAACCTGGGGTACTGAGCAGGCCGTGACAACCACGGACACCCGGCTCCACGGGAAGGCAACCGCGCAGGCGTGGGACCGGCTGCATCCACGGCTGACCCGTCGCCCCTGGGAAAAGCCGGCTCCGCCGAACAGACCTACACCCGCCCGCATCCGGCGCGGGTTCAGGAACCTGCGCACGAAGACCGGCTCCCCGGCCAGTGCACCGAAACCGTCCCGACCCGGGCCAGGGCGACCACTGGACTCGAAGAACCGCCGCCCGGCCACCCGCCACGACGTGGGCCGCGTCCTGGCGACCGGCGACGCATACAGCCGCCCCGCCCACCACAAGAAGGACACCAAGCCCCGTCGTTCAAGCGGCACTGACAGTGCAGACAGAGCCTCGTAGGCTGCTCTGACGCAGGACGGCGTGATCTTCAGCGGGGGTCCTCATGACAGGCGGCAACAAGTCCGGCACGGATATCGGTGACGGTCACATCGGACTGGCCGTGACGATCATTGCCTTGATCGTCATCGCTATTGCCTCGGGTCCTCAGTGGGCTTTGATCGTCGCGGGATGCTTCATCGCCTGGTTCGTCCTGGCGTTGATCGTCATCCATATCAGGGGCGGACGAGGCGGAGAGGCACTTGGGCGGGCCTACGTCGCCACCTTCTGGTGGGGCGACTACATCAATCCCTGATGGAGTTGAACGACAAGGTCAGCGCCTGTTTATGAGCTGAGCATGACATGATCACGTGGTGTCTGGGCGTTTGCCCAGCTCAGAATTCGAACGGCGCGGTTTGGGCCCTGGCGTGGCGCTCGCCCGGGATGCCAGGGCCTTCTACCCGCACAGAACGGCGGTTACTGGCTTCGGCTCGTCAGGGTGAATCTTTGCGAAGCCTCTGATGGGTGTAGGTGGGCGGCTGTATCCGTGTGGTGTGAGATATGCGGATGGGGGCGGGCTGCCCCCTGCGGGACGTCGGCGCCGTGAGTCAGTACGGATGCAGGCGGCCGAGTGGTTCGAGCAGGAGATCAAGCCGTCGGAGGTCGCACGGCGGCTGCAGGTGAGCGTGAAGTCGGCTTACCACTGGCACCAGTTGTGGCGGGATGGCGGTCGTGAAGCTCTTGCTTTCCGCGGCCCGGGCGGATCCCGTTGCCGGCTGTCCCCGCGCTGCCTGGAGAAACTGGCTGCGTACCTCGATGAGGGCCCGGCTGCCCACGGCTGGGTGGAGGACCAGGTGTGGACCGCATCGAGGGTGACCACGCTGATCGGCAGGAAGTTCCACATCTCCTACAGCGTCTCCGGCGCCACGAGGCTGATGCACCGGCTCGGCTTCAGCCCGCAGGTCCCCGCACCCAGGGTCGCCGAGCGCGACGAGCAGGCCGTGACCGCGTGGAAGGAGGGGACCTGGGCGGAGGTAAAAGGGCCCAGGCGGTCTGCGGGGGCTACATCTGCTTCGAGGAAGAAGCAGGGTTCACCCGGAAGCCGCCCCGGGGACGAACCTGGGGCCGGCGAGGGCGCACCCCGGTCGTGACCGTCAGCGGGCGCCGCTCGGGGCGTCTGTCGGTGGCCGGGCTGATCGCGATACGGCCGGGCCCGCGCACCCGGCTGTGCCACCGTCTGCGCACTCACCGAGCGGGCAGCAGCGCACGCCGCAGCATGGGCGAGCGGGACTTCATCGCGCTCGTCGACAGCGTCCACCAGCTCGTCAAGGCGCCGATCGTGCTGGTCTGGGACCGGCTGAACACCCACGTCTCCCACGCCATGCGCGAGCTGATCGCCAAGCGTGAGTGGCTGACGGTGTCCCTGCTGCCCGCCTACTCGCCCGGCCTCAACCCCGTCGAGGGGGTGTGGGCACACGTCAAACGCAGCCTGGCCAACCTCGCCGCCCTCGCGCTCGACCGGCTCGAAGCCCTCGTCCGTAACCGGCTCAAGCGCCTTCGGTACCGGCCCGGCACCCTCGACGGCTTCATAGCCGGCACCGGCCTGACCTTCGACGAACCCACGTCACCTTGACCAGTCGAAGTCAGTAATGGGCAGTGATGCGGGGCATCGCCAGGCCCACCCCGGTCCGTTGAGTCCCTGGAAGAGACCGCGGGCCCCGCATCACTCGTGGCGCTGGTCGGTTCCGGAGAAGCCGTACACACCCCCTGGGACCGGATCCCTTGGTCAAGAGCCGACCTCCGGGACCGTCCAGCATCGCGAGCCCGCACGACGGCCGTATCCAGTCCGATGATCGGATCGAGGTTTGTGGTCCGAGCCGCCTACAGGGGTCACCTCTCACCACGCCTGGCGCCACCGAGCTCCTGAGCAGACCGAGGACCCTGCGAGCCGCTGGGGTCACGAACGGCTGATCGGATGCAGGGCCATCGAGCCCTTCCATTAGGGAGACGCGTGCCCCCGCACGGCTGCGACCAGCAGCACGCTCCCGACCGAGAGGACGAACACGACACGATGACCGTCACCTGCGGAATCGACTGGGCCAGCGACCACCACGACGTCGCCCTGGTCGACCATGAGGGCAACTTGTCAGCCCGGGCCCGGATCACCGACGACCTCGACGGCCTGCACCAGCTCCTCGAGCTCTTCACCACCCACGGCGATACCGCAAACGCCGCGATCCCCGTCGCGATCGAGACCTCTCGCGGCCTCCTGGTGGCCTGCCTCCGCGCGACTGGCCGACCCGTTTACGCGGTCAACCCCGATGGCCGCCGCCCGCTACCGCGACCGCCACACCGTCGCCCGCAAGAAGTCCGACCACCTTGACGCCATGGTGCTCGCGAACATCCTGCGCACGGACAAAGCCGTCCACCGGCCGCTGCCCGACGACAGCGAGCTCGCCCAAGCAGTCGCCGTCCTGGCCCGCGCCCAGCAGGACGCGGTCTGGGACCGCACCCAGGCAGGCAACAAACTCCGCTCCCACCTGCGCGAATACTTCCCCGGCTTTCTGGCTGCCTTCCAGCACAAGCGTGAAGGGATCAGCAGCAGCATCGCCCGCGCCGTGCTGGCCGCGGCCCCACTTCCGATCAGGCAGCCAAGCTCACCCGCGCCCAGCTGCGCTCGCTGCTGAAGAAGGCCGGCCGCCAGCGCGGCATCGAGGCAGAAGTCGAACGACTGCGAGACGCCCTGCGAGTCCCGCAGATGCGCCAGCCCTCGCAGGTCGAGCAAGCTATGGGACACCAGGCCATCGCCCTGCTCAAACAGCTCGATGCCGCCTGCACCAGCGTCGACGACCTCGCCGAAGCGACGGTGGAGGCTTTTGACACACACCCGGACACCAAGATCATCACCAGCTTTCCAGGGCTCGGGTCACTCACCGGCGCACGGGTGCTCGCCGAGATCGGCGACAACCGATCCCGATTCACCGACGCGAAAGGCCTCAAAACCTTCGCCGGGGCTGCACCGGTCACCCGGACGTCCGGCAGAAGCCTTGCGGTCATGGCCCGCAGGGTCAAGAACCAGCGTCTGGCCTCGGTCGGCTACGTCTGGGCGTTCGCCAGCCTGACCGCCTCCCCAGGCGCCCGAGCCCACTACGACAGACGACGAGCCGACGGAGACCGCCACACCGCGGCCCAGCGCAACCTCTTCAACCGCATGTTCGGCTGCCTCCACCACTGCCTCACCAAGCGCACCCCCTACAACGAACTCACCGCGTTCCCCACCATGCCGACCCCACAATTCACCATCGCCGCTTGACAGATCAACTGCATCGGATGTCTCTTTCCCAGGTCCTGACGTCGACGCCCGGCATCGGCGTCAGGACCACCGCAGTCCTCCTGACCACCGTCGGCGACGGCAGCTCCTTCCCGAGCGCCGCCCGCCTGGCCTCCTACGCCAGCCTCGCCCCGGCAACCCGCCAGTCCGGCACGTCGATCCACGGCGAACACGCCCCCAGAGGCAGTAACGGGCGATGTTCCTCTCCGTGTTCGCAGCACTCCACGATCCCGCCTCCCGCACCTGCTACGACCGCTGCCGAGAGCCCGCGGCAAAACCCACACCCAGGTCCCCTCCGCCTCGCCCGCCACCGCATCAGCGTCCTCTTCGCCATGCTCCGCCACGGAACCTTCTACGAACCGAGAAGCCCCCGCACCACTTGACGAAAGACATAGAGGCACTCCCCGGCCAGTCCGGACTGCCGTCCACGCCGCGTGGTGGCGGCGCGAGAAGGGAACGCCGGCCGCGCCTATGCCGGGACGGGGTCCTCGAGCATGTTCAGGGCCTGGCGGGAGAGCAGGTGCTCCGCGGCGTCGTAGCTCCAGCCGCAGTCGATGACAAGCGATCGCCATGCCGACAGCCCGAAGCACAGCCACAGACGGTCCGCCGCACCGTTCACGTCGAGATGCGGAGCCACTGCGCCGATGGAGACCAGGTGCTCCGCGGCTTCGCGAAGCGCCTGGCGGTACTGCGTGACGACGTAGTCCCACACCTCCCGCGCTTTGGCGTCGCTCGCCATGGAGGAGTAGAGCAGGTCGATGGACGGAGCGAAGCGTTCGGTGTTGTCGCGGACACCGTGCGCCAGGCGTGCGACCGCCGAGGCGAGGTCCTCGCTCCGGAACACCTCCTCATGGATCCCGGTGGTCCGCGAGTCCGCCACGTCCGTGGCCAGGAGGGCGTGCAGGAGCTCCGTCTTGGTCCCCACGCTCGCGTACAGCGTCTTGGTCGCGACGCCGGCCGCGCGAGCGATGTGCCCCATCGTCACCTGTGCATAGCCCTGCGCGATGAAAAGCTCACGCGCGGCCGCCAGGATGTCCTGCCGGGTCTGAGCCGCGCCCCGCTCACGCCGCGGCGATCGATAACTCCGGGTCGGTGCGGACATGCTCCCACCTTACCCCGAGGTAAGGGTAAGCGTATTCATTGCAGATGCTGTAACTTCAAAATGGGACTTCCCTTCCGGACGGGAAGACCCTGCACCATGCACCCCTCAACCCGAAGGTTTCGCACCCCATGGACATGAATGCCGGGCGTGACTCACAAGCCGTCGTGGAAACGCGGCTCACCCATGAGACACACAGACTGGCCACCGGGCTGCTCGTGGACGCCGCCGGCCGCCCCTCCGTGCCTGGCCAAGCGCTCGCGCAGTTACGGGACTTCCTCGTGGTGAACCTGCGTCACCACCACGAGACCGAAGACGAATGGCTGTGGCCGCTCATCCTGACCGCGGCGCCCGAGGCGAAGCGCGCACTCGACGATCTGAGCGAAGAACACGAACGTCTGGACATCGCGCTCGACCGCCTCGCCGACATCGGCCTCACCGGCGCGAAAGGCCATGACGGCGAGAATCCGGACGAAGACGACCGGCACGCACTGCGCGAGGCGGCCGTCGCGGTGCGCGACAGCGTGCGCGACCACCTGGACCACGAGGAACCGGTTCTGTTCCCCGCCCTGCGGGCGCACATCACGCCCGCGCAGTGGGCGGAGTTCGCCCAACGAGTCATCGCCACCACGCCCCCGGTGGCCGGGCATCTGATGATCGGCCTCCTCGACGAGGTGGGCACACCGGCCGAGGTGGAATCGATATGCGTGAACATGCCGCCGCCGGTGAAGTCGCTGCTGCCCGCCCTGCGCGACCAGGCCGCCGCCGACCTGCGAGTGCTGCGAGGTATCGGCTCGTGACGGACACACACCTCCCCTGGCCGGACACGGCGTACGAGGCGATCACGGGCGACCTGACCGTCGCGGTCGCCTACCTCACCCCCGCCGGAGGCGCGGTGGTCACCAGCGTCTCACCGGTGGGGCTCGCGAACCGGGCGGCCAACCAGGTCAGCTTCACCACCTCGCTGGGCTTCCCGAAGAAACTGGAACGCATCCTGAACAACCCCCGCGTCGCCCTCGCCTATCACACGCGCACGCACGGATTCGCCGCCCACAGCCACTACGTCCTCGCCCAGGGCAAGGCATCGGTGGACCTCCAGCCCTCGGCACAGCGGCTGGCAGAGCTGATGGACGCCACAGAGCCGTTCTTCGGGAAGACCAAGCACGGAAGAGTGTGGGACTGGCTGCTGCGCGAATACCACCAAGAGCGCGTCTTCGTCGACGTCGACCTGGAACGCATCAGCACCTGGCCCCACCTCTCAGCACACGGACCGGCAACCGTGACCGGCCCGTCCTGGCCACAGCATCCCGCCGAACAGCGACCCCCGAAGAACGGCACAACACCCCGGATACCCGTCTCCCAGCTCGCCCGGCGGATCGCCGCCCTCCCGCATCGCCTGCTGGCGTACGAGGGGGCCGACGGCAGCCCCGTCATCCTCCCGGTGACGGTCACCGGACACGACGAGACCGGGCTGCGCCTCAGCGCACCGCCCGAACTCCTGCCACCAGGCGGACGCCGAGCGGGATTCCTCGCCCACGCGTTCCGACCGCAGTGCGTCGGCGTGAGCATGCGCACCGTCACCGGCTGGCTGACCGTCGACAACGGAGAGGCGTTGTACGCCCCCCACACATCGGTCGGCATGACAGCGCCGCCCAGCAGGACGGTCATGACCGTGGCCAACGGCCTGCTGGCCAAACAGGGACTGCGCCGCGCACGACGCAACGGCACCACCGCGCACCTGCACGACCTCGCAGCCGGCGTCCGCCCCGGCGCGTAGCCCGGATTCCGGAGTGACCCAAGACTGCGTGTGACACCCATCCTCTGCCTGGAATCCGTCTGTGAACGTTTTCCACGTTGCCTCTCCAGGGCAAGGACCGCTGCGGCGATGATCGTCATCCGATTCGGGCCGCAGCGGCTTCGGCGGAGGATGCGCCAGGACTTCAGTCGGGCGACGCCTCGTTCGACGGGAGCGCGAGCATGGACGAGTGCGCGGTTCAGGCGCTGTCACATTATTGGGTGCGTGGGTCTCTGGCGGCGCGTCGGGGCGTGGCAGGGGCCGGGTTCCGGGTTGGTGCTCAGGTCTTGGCGGGCTGGCCGGCGGCGTCGGTGATCTGGTCCCAGATGGCGAAGCGGATGGTCATCTCGGCGCGGTGGTCGAGAGCGGTCATCAGGTGGCGGCGGGGCCGGAAGTGGGGTGAAATGCCGCTGAACGCGGCCAGGAACCGCTGGGTTCCGCCAACGCTACGGAAGCCTTTCATGGCGCGTTCGCGCTGCCGGGTGGGCTGGTGGCTGTTCTCGGCCCGGTTGTTCAGGCCCTTGTGCGAGCAGTGCTTGACCGAGGGCATGACCTCGCGGTGGACCGCTCGGCAGGAGCGCAGCTTGTCGGTGACGATCACCCGGGGCACCGTGCGGGTCGTCTTCAGCAGGCGGCGGAAGAAACGCTGGGCCGCGGCCTTGTCCCGCCGGTTCTGCACGAGGATGTCAAGGACGGCGCCGTCGGCGTCGACGGCCCGTCACAGGTACTTCAACTCACCGTCGATTCTTACGAAAACCTCGTCCAAGTGCCACTTGTCGCCCGGCCGGGGCCGTCGGCGGCGCAGGCCGTTCGCGTAGATCTGCCCGAACTTCGCGCACCAGCGCCGGACCGTCTCGTGGGAGACGAGCACACCGCGCTCGAGCTCCTCGACCTCGCGGAAGCTGAGCGGGAAACGGAAGTACAGCCACACGCAGTGCGCGATCACCTCGACTGGGTACCGGTGCCCCTTGTACGACGGCGACGCGGACGACACGAGCGAACCCTCCCCGGCACAACCAACTCCAAGATCATCCCAGGCCGATCAGCCAACGTGACAACGCCCGCGCGCGGTGTCGCGGCCGCCCACGACGCCGTAATCGGGCTTGTTGATCTCGGCCCACACCGCATCGAGGGAAAGGCCGAGGGTGTCGGCGATCGCCGCGATGGTCGGGAAGGCGGGGTGGCCACGCGGCCCGACTCGATCTTCCTGAGTGTCTCCGGTGAGACGCGGGCGTCGAGCGCGATCTCGAGCATTGAACATTCCCCCCGGGCCCGGCGCAGAAGGGCGCCGAGGCGCTGACCGCGTGCGACCTCTACGGGGGTGAGCGGCAACCCGACCATGACCCCGACTCTATACCGGTATAGTTTTACCGGTATAGTTATTGGTCGCACGGGAAGAGCGTCCCATGATCGAGATTTTGAACCCCGCCCTGCTGACCCGAGCAAAGGACTCAGGCACCCTGGTCGCGGACATCCTGCACACGCTGAAGGGCCGCACCACGGTCGGCACGAACCTGCTCGAGATCGACCGGTGGGCAAAGAAGATGATCGCTGAGGCAGGAGCGCAGTCCTGCTACGTCGACTACGCGCCCTCCTTCGGGCGCGGCCCGTTCGGCCACTACATCTGCACGGCCGTCAACGACGCCGTGCTCCACGGGCTCCCCCATGACTACACGCTCGTCGACGGAGATCTGCTGACTCTCGACCTCGCCGTCTCCAAGGGTGGAGTGGCCGCGGACGCCGCCATCAGTTTCATCGTCGGCGACACCAGGCCCCCGGAGAGCGTCGCGATGATCGAGACGACCGAACGCGCGCTGGCCGCGGGGATCGCCGCCGCCGGGCCCGGGGCCCGCATCGGCGATCTCTCCCACGCCATCGGCACCGTCCTCAGGAAGGCGGGCTACCTGATCAACACGGAGTTCGGGGGTCACGGCATCGGATCGACCATGCACCAGGACCCGCACGTCCCGAACACCGGACGGCCCGGCCGTGGGTACAAACTGCGTCCGGGACTGCTGCTCGCCCTGGAGCCGTGGGTCATGGCGAACACCGCCCAGCTCGTCACGGACGCCGACGGGTGGACGCTCCGCAGCGCGACAGGCTGCCGGACGGCGCACAGCGAGCACACCATCGCCATCACCGACGACGGAGCCGAAATCCTCACTTTGCCCAAGCAGGCGTGAAGCCGCAGAGCACTGTCACGTCGGCCGCCCGGACGAGGTGATCTTCGAGTCTCGGCCATAGACGCAGGGGCACCCCCGACAGGCGGCAGGGGCGCCCGTACACCTGGTCGGCGGCCGCGGCGTGCCCCGGGGAGAGCGAGGCCGGCTTCTCCCGCGCGGCGTCCTTTCAGGGGTGAGCTTCTTCTTCTCGCCTGTCGAAGTCTTCGCGTGCGCGTTCGATGACGGGCATGTTCTGTGAGGCCCATGCCAGTAGCACGTCGACGGGGTGCCGGAGGGTCTTGCCAAGGGGCGTGATCCGGTACATGACCGCCACAGGGCGGGTGGAGACTACCTCGCGCTCGATCACGCCGTTGCGTTCGAGGCGGCGGAGTGTCGCGGTCAGCGATTTCTGCGTGATCTGGGGGATGGCCCGGCGCAGTTCGTTGAAGCGGCACGGGCGTTCGCAGAGTTCGTTGAGGACGCTGAGCGACCACTTGTCGAGGATCTGGTCGAGCAGTTCGCGGTGCGGGGCATCGATGCGGAGTTCGTCGTCGGTATCCATGGCGAAACCTGGTCTCGTTGAAGTGTCCTTCTTCTACTAGGTAGCTTATAGATACTTAGCTTGAAGGAGAGAAGACCATGACTGTCCAGTACTTCACGCCGGAAGGCATGCTGCAGCCGGTCCCGTACCACCACGTCGCCGTGGGCACCGGGACGAAACACGTCCACGTCAGCGGGCAGATCGCGCGCCAGGCCGACGGGACTCCGGTCGCGCCTGACGATCTGGCCGGGCAGGTCGCCCAAGCGCTGCGCAACACCTCCGTCGGGCTGGCAGGCGCGGGCGCGTCGTTCGCGGATGTGCTGCGCCTGACGTTCTACGTGACCCAGTGGAGCCCGGAGAAGATCAGCGACTTCATGAGCGGCGTGGAAGCCGTCGCCGACGAGATCGGGCTCCGGCTTCCCCTGCCGCCGGCCTCCCTCATCGGTGTTGAGTATCTCTTCGAACCGGATGTTCTCGTCGAGGTCGAAGCGACCGCACTCCTCGACTGATCTTTGAGACGATGCCGCCCAGCCGTGCCTTTACGCGACCGTCGTAAAAGGGCGGCGGTGGCTGGCCCGCTGCCGCTGGCGGCCGCCAGCGGCAGCCGATGACGGCTGAAGATCCTGGTGCCGAGGCACTCGCACCGCGGCAGCCGGCTGCCCGGACGTCATTGTCAAGTGTCCACACTGCCTACTCCCAGGCGTCGGCAGTGTGGACATGCAATGAAGGACGTGTCCCCGGCGGGGTTTTACTTGGATTCGACTCGTCCTATCGGATCGGGACCGGCCGTCAGTGCCTCGCGTGCGGCCTGCCATGCGGGGTCACCCGGGTGAAGCCCGGTGCGGAGGTAGGCCGCGGTGAGCCGGGCGAGGGCCGCGACTCGTTCGGGGTTCTCGTCGGTGGTCTCGGCGGCGTCATAGCCGGCGATCCCGCCGAGTCCGTGCTCCGCGCCGAACAGGGTGAGCAGGGTTTTGGGTCCGGGGGCGAGGGTGTAGGGGTCGGCGTGCCAGTCCGGGCCCATGTCCGTGAAGTGCCGGGAGTCGTCCTTCTCGCCGGCGACGACCAGCGCGGGTGTGGTCATGGTGGAGAAGTCGATGGTCCGGAAGACCGGCAGCGCGTCGCCCATCGGTCCGTTGAGGACGTCGCCCCTGCCGGGCGCGGCGAGCAGCACACCCGCCTTGATCCGGGGTTCGAGAAGGCTCACCTCCCCTCCTTCGTCGGGGTCGGTGACCTGGGCGCCGAGCAGGAGGCCGGCGGTGAAGCCGCCGAAAGAGTGCCCGGCGACGGCGACTTTGGCGTGGTCGATCCGTCCGGAGAGCAGCGGTACGGCTTTTTCGATCATGTCGAGTCGGTCGAGGATGTGGGACATGTCCTCGGAGCGCGAGCGCCAGAAGAAGGGCGCCCCGGGCGCGTCGGCGACCAGGTGAGTCAGTGTCCGGGAGGTGAGGTGGGTGGGCTGGATGACCACGAATCCTTGAGCGGCCCACGAGTTGACGAGCGGCGCGTAGCCGTTGAGCGAGGAGAGGTTGTTCGAGGGGCCTTGACCGTGGGAGAGGAGGATGACGGCGAGATCGGTTCCGGTCGCGGGTGCGGAGACGCGTACCTGGAGGTCCACGGGACGTCCCGGCACGGGGAGGACGACGGGACTGAAGGACAGGACCGGGACGGGCGTGCCCCAGGCGTCGGCGCTGATGGCGGTGGATGTACTCACGAGCGGCTTCCCTTTCGGTGGCACCTGCTGCCCGCCGGTCTCCTGCGACCGACAACGGACCAGCTGGTCAGAGACATCCCGCTTCAACCAACCTGAAGCGGAACGGCGCTCCACTTAGTATCCGGAGCGCCGTTCCGTTTTGTCAACCGGCCTGGAAGGAGCGTGTGATGACCACCGGCAGCCCTGTGGGCGAGCCGCCGTCCTGAGGCAGGCGGGCCGATGCCCGTATGCGTCGACGTCGAGGATGCCGCACTTCGAGACGCCGTTGCGGTCGTAGAGGGCCGCGAAGTCGTGCGCCGCCTGCGGCGCGCTGAGGTCTACGTGGAAGCCGGACGGGGTGAGGTGGCGGTAGGCGTAGTCCGCACTCGCCAGCAGGTCCGGCCGGGTGCCGGGGTGCGTGGGCATCCTGGCGGGCCCGACCTCGTGAGCGAGGCTGCCGAGACCGCCGTAGGTCACCTGGGTCTCGGCGAGTCCGGAGCGCTCCAGGAAGCAGGACCGCAGGTCGATCCCGACGCTGCCGAGGATCACTGCGGTCGACGTGCCCCGGAAGGCGCGGCCGATCTCGTCCACCAGCTTCTGGCGGCTTCCGCGCGCAGCGCCGCTGCGTCGAGGGTGATGACGATGAAGGCGAATGCGGTTCCGGCGAGC
The DNA here is from genome assembly GCF_001279005.1 of Streptomyces caelestis. Classification (GTDB taxonomy): domain Bacteria; phylum Actinomycetota; class Actinomycetes; order Streptomycetales; family Streptomycetaceae; genus Streptomyces; species Streptomyces heliomycini. Next base: position 4,167 of record NZ_LGCN01000243.1, on the reverse strand, counting down.
TCGCACGGGTCGGTGAGGAGCTGGTAGCCGGAGTAGGTCTTCAGGCTGTGGTCGTCATAGGAGTAGAGCACCTGGGCCGCGACGACTGTGCCTGGCGGTGCGGTCGCACCAGGAAGGTGACGGAGGCCCCTGCCAGGCCCAGGTGGTAGCCGGTGACGACGCCCATGGAGCCGGCGCCGACGATGCAGACGGACGGGGTGACCGATGTAGTCACGGGACAACTCTTCTTCCGGTGGTGGGGCGCAGCGTCGAGTGCGCCGCAGAGCGGGTACGGCCTCAGGTGCCAGGCTCAGTCGAGCACGGTGACGTTCTCCACGCCCCAGTACGCCATCTGCTCGCAGATCTTCCCGGACTCGTCGAACGCCATGACCTCGACGATGTCGATGCCGATGTTGTGGCCGTCCACCTCTGCCCAGAGCTTGAACGCCATGGCCGCCTTGTTCCCGAGGGAGAAGCTGATGGGAGCGGTCAGCTCGGCCCTCCTGGGGGTGAAGGACACATCGATGAGGTCCTTCATCTCGTTCAGCAGGTCCTCCCAGCTGCCGCGGATGGTGAAGGGCTTCGTCCCCACCGGGTCCTCGCCGCTGCGCGGGACGGCGAGGTAGGTGGCCGCGTAGTCCGGGTCGGGGTTGTTGAGGTTGTCGATGTAGCCCTGCACTGCCTTGCGCATGTGCTCTTCGGCGGGCAGGCCCGCGGGCCGGGGCAGTGCCGTTCCTGCATTCAGGTGCTGCATCAACTTGCCGAAGCTGAATTCCGTGGTCGTGATCGGGTCTCCTTCGTCGTGGGTCCGGCCGACATGGCCTTCGCCGAGGCCGATGGCGGTAGCCGTCCGGCAGCGCCGCTGTTCGGTGTGGGCCGTCATCGGGCACGCGTCCAAAGGTGCAACCTTCACACCGCGTCGAGGTCAAGTCGGCTCGCGAGGCCGACCCGGCCGACGCACACCCGAGCTGACCTTGACACCATGAGAATCCTGGTGATGCAACGATGAGGATCGGCGAGCTGGCCCGAAGGACGGGCATCTCCGCGCGGATGCTGCGCTACTACGAGGAGCAGGGCCTCATCGCGCCCCAGCGCGGCGACAACGGGTACCGCGGCTACGACGAGGCTCTCATCGAACGAGCGGAGAAAATCCGCTGCTTTCTCGACGCCGGTGTCCCGACCCGAGCGATCGCGCCCATGCTCCACTGCATCGAGCGCTCGCACGAGGTGATTCCCGGCACAGCCTCAGAACTGCGGGCGATGCTCGTGCGCGACCGGATGACCGAGCGCATCGACTCCCTTGAACGCAACCGGACCGCCCTGACCGACCTGATCCACACCATGGACCGCGAAGAAGCGAGGACGACAACACCTGCCTGAAAGCCTTCCGGCAACGCCGATACGAGAACCGACCGTCAACCGACACCGACGAGCCGGACATGAACAGGCCGAGCGGGGCGTGGCCCATGCCTTCGCCGACCGGCTCGAGCATCGCGCCGATCAGCGTCGCGCCCACTACCGGCCCCAACGACACCGCTCCCTCCGACCCCGGTCCACAAATCCGCGACCAGCGCACCGAGCCCGCCGCACAGACCGGTGCCCCTCCTGGTCGACGGCGACGCCGTCGGCGACAATCAGCCTGCCTATATGACAACTACCGTGCTTCGGCTCACTCAAGGCGAGAGGAACCCACCCGCGAAGTTTCTCCTAAGACGTCATCTCAATTGGGTCGCCGGTCTGTCGGTCGTGGTGGCGATCGTGGTGCGGCTGGTGCCGGATGCGTTGGGGGAACTGTTCCAGCGAGTGGTGCCCGAGGTGCGTTCGCGACCACAGGGCGGTGGTCGGCGTCGACATGGCGATGGGGAGGTGCTGGCTTTGCAACCGCAGACTGGTGTCAGCGGCCGGCTCGGAATCCCCACGTACAGTCAGTTGTGATGTCACTCTTGGTTACGTCCCGGGCTTGACCTCTGACCCGACCGGTCACACGCGGATGGACGTGACCGGTTGTCGGGCCACGTCAGTGCCAGGCACAGGCGATCAACTGTCCGCGCAGTGGGCGTCGGCAAGGGCCTCGCCGAGGAGTCGTCCGGCGAGTTCCAGGCAGCGCATCCGGGCAGGAGAGAAGTCGTAGGGCATCTTGGTGATCGCTGCGGCGGCACTCATCTCTGTGCCCTCCTCCCCTTTCAAGTCGGCGTCGTAGATCTCGAAGATCTTCTCCTCGGCCGCGTCGAGACCAGCTGCCTCGATGGCCTGATGCAGGGCCATTTGGTGAGCGCATCGCTGTACGGCGAGCTCTTCGACGCGCGGGTCGTCGGGTTCGACGCCGTCGTCGAGAGCGGCCTCGGCCGCCTCATGACGGTCCTCCTCGGCCCGCAGGTCGGGGTGGGTGGCCAGCACGATGAACGTGCTGGCCTGGATGGCGGCGCCCAGCGGCCCGAAGATCCGTTCTGTGACTAGCAGGGCGTCCAGATCGGAAGGGCGCAACGCTCCCGGGGGCAGGTGGCTGAGCCGGTCCGTGACCAGTTCGGAGAGCAGCCCCAGCGGGCTGCCCACCGCCTGCAGGCGCTGGACAGCCGCGCGCCGACGTTTGATGGCGGCCTCCTGCGCCGCCAAGGTTTCCTCCAGCCTGCTCAGGACCGACTCGATATCCGAGGCGTGGTCCAGGGCTTCGTCTCCAGCTTCGCCCCGGGCTTCGCCAAAGGCGGCCCGCATGTCGTCCAGGCTGATACCGGCATCAGCCATCTTGCGGATCCACAGCAGGCGGATCATGTCGTCATAGCCGTAGCGGCGGCGGCCGTCCCCACCGCGCTCGGGTTCCGGCAGCAGACCGATCTCGTGGTAGTGGCGGATGGCGCGTGGAGTGATCCCGGCGAACGCAGCGGCATCACCGATCTTGACCTGCCGGGGAGGCGTGAGGGACGGGTACATCGCAGACAGAGCCTTTCGTGCGTGATGCCCCGACCCCACCACATGCCGCTACGGCATGTGCAACAACCCCATCAAGGTGCCACCGAAGTCAGGCCCTGGCTGCCGCCGGGACCGATCAAGAACGACGAACCATCCGGGAACGCAGAGTGACCACCGACGGCCAGATCGCTCCCCGTCAAGTGGCCGCCGCTGGGGAAATCCCACGGTTCTGATCCACTTCTTGCGGTTCGGTAACGGTGAGTGACGGTACTCGGTCCGCGAGGAGGCCTTGGCGTCGCAGGAGGTCGAATCCAGCCCGGCCGTATCCGTCCCTATTTGGTGAGTCTGTGGTAACAGATGAGGGTGCAGACGATGCTGGTGAAGGCCAGGAAGTGGCCGGCTTTGCGTTCATAGCGGCGGTGCAGGCGTCGGCATCCGGCGAGCCAGAACATGGTGCGTTCGATGGTCCAACGGTGGCGGCCGAGCCGTTGCGAAGTCTCGATGCCTCTGCGGGCGATGCGGTGCCGGATGCCTCGGCCGGATAACCATCGTCGCAGGTGGTTGTAGTCATAGCCCTTGTCGGCGTGGAGCTTGGCGGGCCGTCGGCGGCGAGGTCCGCGGCGCGAGCGGATGGGCGGGATGCCGCGCACGAGCGGTTCGAGGGCCTGACTGTCGTGCAGGTTCGCGCCGGAGATCCCGACAGAAAGGGGCAGTCCGGTCCGCTCGGTGATCAAATGGATCTTCGAGCCGTACTTGCCTCGGTCAACAGGATTCGGACCTGTCAGTTCCCCCTTTTCAAGGCCCGCATGTTCACCGAGTCGATCGCGCAGCGGGACCAGTCCAGCCCACCACGAGAGCCGAGTTCATCGAGGACCAGGCGATGGAGCTTCGCCTACACCCGGGCCTTGGACCACTCGGCGAAGCGCCGGTGGGCTGTGGCTCCCGACGGCCCGAACGAGGCGGACGGCAACTGCTGCCACGTGCAGCCCGACGTCGCCACGAACACGATCGCGGCCAACACTTCCCGATCACCGTGCCGGCGCCGACCACCGCCTTGAGGCCGGATCGGCGCCTCCGGCACCACTCGCTGGAACAACTCCCACAGCTCATCCGGCACCAGCCGCTCAACGATTCCCGCAGAGGCAGGCTATCGAACCCGCCAAATGAGATGAGCTCTAAGAACTTGTCTCACGTGGTGTGAGGTTGATGCGGCATGATGCCGTGCCATGGGTGTTGGTTTGTCGCAGCGGTTGGTTCCTGACGAACTCTGGTCGCTCGTCG
>NZ_LGCN01000242.1 GCF_001279005.1 Streptomyces caelestis | reverse complement strand
GTCCGCGCTCTCCTTCCCGCTCTCCGGCACGGACGAGACGCCCGGCGTGATCACCATGAAACTGGGCGACCTGGTCGTCGTCTTCAACGCCACGCCCGACCGGCAGTCCCAGCGGCTGACGGAGCCGGGCGCAGGCGCCTACCGGCTGCACCCGGTGCAGGCCGCCGGAGCGGACCGTGTGGTCAGGACGGCCACCTACACGAAGAGCACCGGCACCTTCGAGGTGCCGGGCCGTACCGTGGCGGTCTTCACGCGCTGACAGGAAACCGCCCACGAAGTGCCCGTACCGGCAGACCGGTACGGGCACTTCCGTGTTCGGGGGCCGGAACGGGGGAGGGGCGATGGCTTTCGGTCTTATCGCGACCGCCTCACTGAGCACGGCCATGTGTTCGTTTGTCGATGGCAGTGCGGCCTGGTGGCAGGAGTAAGTCATGCCGCTTCATCCGGCAGTAACCTCACTGCGTCCGCGGGTTCATCCGTCCGGCTGTGTCCTGTCATCCCGCGGCGTGAGGCCAAATCAGCGCGCTGAGCTGCTCTTTCATAGGGAACTGCGTCCCGCGGGGTCATTGAAACCGGCACCGCAAGTTGCTGGAACTTGCCGCAATGCTTTTCATACTCCCGCCGGCCCTCCGTACTCTGAGGGTGTCCGTTCAGTAAGTGAAGGGGAGCACTCTGATGAAGCGGTTCGTGCGTTCGACTTTCATGGCGTGCGCGGTGGCTCTGGCCGTGGCCGCGCCCGCCACGGTGGCCCACGCCGGGTCCCAGGAGAGCGCGGGGAACGAGGCCTCCGTCCCCGCGTGCCTGACGTACAGCCCGGGGTGGCGCTACACGTTCGTGATCAACGACTGCTCCACCCCCCACAGGGTGAAGGTCCTGTACGGCGACGGAACGGACGTTCCCTGCCAGGAGGTGGCCCCGCGAAACTGGTTCACCTTCCCGGGCTACGGAACCGAGGGGAACACGGTCGAGGGCATCGTCCTGTGCGACCACGCCGACGGTGCCTGACCGCACCGCCGCACGGCGGAACGGACGAGCGCTCCCGGCCTGCCGGGAGCGCTCGTCTTCGCCGAGTGGTGACGACGGCATGCCCGGTCCGGCAGGCGTTCAGGACCCGCCGGACCGGACGCCCGCTCACTTGAGGCGGTAGGCGTGGATGACGCTCTGCGTGATGCTGTGGCCCGCGGAGTCACCGGCGGTGGTGCGCAGGGACACGAAGCCGGGACCCTCCGGGTGCCGTACCAGGGCGGTCCAGCCCTTGCCGGCGGGGGTCACCCGGGCGGAGCACCAGGTCGTGCCGTCGTCGTGGGAGACCTCGACCGAGGGCTTCTTGATCTTCCCGCCGCCGGTCGACCCCGACTGGTGGTCCACCGTGAAGGGGGCCCTGAACGCCTTGCCTCCGGGCGCGGCGTCGTCCGGGCCGAGCTCGGGGCTGAAGCCCAGCCTCGGCAGGGCCGGCCGGGTGCACTGGCCGGCGCGGGCCGAGGGGAAGGTCCATGACACGTCGACTCCGGGTGCTGCTGTGCCAGGAGGGCCGCCGCGCCGGCCACGTGCGGGGTGGCCATGGAGGTGCCGTTGGCGCTCGTGCAGTGCTCGTCGGCCGGGGTGCCCATCGCGGTGCCTCCGGCCCGGGCGGCGGCGATGTCGACACCGGGGGCGGTGATGTCGGGTTTGACGGCGTCGTCGCCCACCCGCGGTCCCCGGCTGGAGAAGGAGGCGATCCGGTCGGACTTGTCCACCGCGCCGACGGTCGGCGCCGCGTCCGCGCTGCCGGGGAGTTGACGGAGTACCTGCCGCCGCCGCTGTTGCCGGCGGCTATGACGAAGAGCGTGCCGGTCTCCTCGGTGAGGGTGTTGACGGCCTCCTCGAGCGGATCGATGCCGGGGGTGTCGGCGCCGCCGATGCTGATGTTGACGACGTCGGCCTTCTTCTCGAGCGCGGCCCACTGCATCGCCGCGAGCGTCGCCGACTCGTCACACGATCTGTTCGGTCTGCGGGAAAAGCGCGACACAACCTCTTGAAAAGAGGGTGGAGAAGTCGATAGCGCATGCCGGGCACACGCGGAATGTGTGCTGAGTGAATACCGTCGGGCGATCGCAACAGTAATTATGCAGCGGGGAAGTTGTCGACTCCCGGTGCGGCGGTGCGATAGCTCTGCGACTTCTTTCTGGGATTTCCGCAAGAGCGTGCAGCCCGGAGAACATTGCTGCTCCGGGCGTTGAAGGCGTCATCGGCTGGGCATCAGCACCCTCTCGCTGCAGGGAGGTTGACGCATGTGCGCCATGGCACGTATGCGCTGCCGAAGGCGCTTCTCGTCCGGACGGGGAGGTGGAATGATCAGATGAGGCGAGGAATTTCTGAACCAATTCTCCTGAAGGCGGGTATTCCTCGTGATGAAAAGTGCGGTGCGGAATGCGGACCGCATGGCGGGGCGCTGACGGCCTGTCGCTCCTCGGTGAATCCCCGTACGTGTGTCCGATGGCGTGTCATCATGACGATCATGCTGGGACCGGTGGGATTGAGCAGGCCCGAGGAGTCCGTCTATCTGCTGCTCCTGCGTCGGGGCTCCGCCTCCCCGGACGATCTGGCGGCCGCTTCGTCGCTGGAGCCCGGCCGGGTCCGGCGGATCGTCAAGGGCCTGCGGCGCAAGGGGTTCGTGCATCAGACGCCGCCGCCCGACGAACGCGTCGTGCCCGTGGCGCCCGACATGGTCGTGGACCACCTGATCCGTCGGCGGCACGACGAGCTGGAGGCCGTGCGCACGGCGGCACACCGGCTGGCCGAGGAGGCCCGGGGCCGGGAGGGGAACAGGCGGGCCGGGGAGCTGATCGAGATAGTGACCGGTGGTGAGGCGGTCGGCCAGGCCTTCGACCGGCTCCAGCGCGGCGCACGCCGGGAGCTGCGTGTGCTGGTCACGCCGCCCTACGCCGCGCCGAAAGACGTCAATGAGAGCCAGCTGGACCGATTACTGGCTCGGGGCGTGGTGTGCCGCGCTGTGTACGGCACCGTCGCGCTCGACGACCCGGCGATCGCGGCCGGAGTCGCCGCGTGCGTACGCGCGGGGGAGCAGGCGCGTCTGGCCCACCGCGTACCGATCAAACTCGCCCTCGCCGACGAGTCCTTGGCGCTGCTGCCGCTCTCCTGGTCGGACGCCGCGCACCGCACCGCCCTGCTGGTGCATCCCTGTGGTCTGCTCGACGCCCTGAGCGCGCTCTTCGAGACGGTCTGGAGCCATGCCGTCCCGCTCTCCCTCGGTCCCGACGACCGGATACGTCCCGCCGCCACCCTCTCGGACGAAGACCGGTATCTGCTGTCACTGCTCGTGTCCGGTCTGACGGATGACGCGGTGGCGGCGCGCCTGGGCGTCAGCCGCCGCACTGTGGTGAGGCGTGTGACGCATCTGATGGAACGGGCGGACGCGCGGTCGCGTCTGCAGCTCGGATGGCAGGCGCACGAGCGGGGGTGGCTCTGAGGCGGCCGACGGCCCAGGTGGCGGCATCGCCGGGGCTCGGCGGCAGGGGGAGCGGTCGGCCGCTGCGAGCCCAGGCGAGGACGGGGTCCTCCCGGAGGGCGGGGCCGCGGTACGCACGGGTGCCGCACCTGCGGATCGCCCACGTCCCCGGGGCGCACGGCAGGTCTGTGCGCTGCCCGGGGACGCATGTCCTCTCCTCGGAGCACATGGCCGAGGCCCGGCTCCGCTCAGGCTTCACGCCGGGTCGCTCGCGCCCTCAGCACGCCGCCGTCGCGTGGTCCATCAGCAACCGGGCGCCGGTCCGGGCCGCGATGTCGTTCACCGTGACGCCGGGAGCGGTCTCGACCAGGGCCAGGCCGTTCGCTGTGACGTCGAGGACGCCGAGATCGGTGATGATCCGGTGTACGCATCGCTCGCCGGTGAGCGGCAGGACGCACTCCTCGAGGATCTTCGGGCTGCCGTCCTTGGCGGTGTGCTCCATGAGGACGATGACGCGGCGGGCGCCGTGCACCAGGTCCATGGCGCCGCCCATGCCCTTGACCATCTTGCCGGGGATCATCCAGTTGGCCAGGTCACCGCGGGCGGAGACCTGCATGGCGCCGAGGACGGCGGTGTCGATGTGGCCGCCGCGGATCATGCCGAAGGACAGGGCCGAGTCGAAGAACGAGGCGCCGGGCAGGACGGTGACGGTCTCCTTGCCGGCGTTGATCAGGTCCGGGTCGACCTCGTCCTCGCGCGGGTAGGGGCCGGTGCCCAGGATGCCGTTCTCGGAGTGCAGCACGACGTGCACGCCGGGCGGGAGGTGGCCGGGGATCAGGGTGGGCAGTCCGATGCCGAGGTTGACGTAGGAGCCGTCGGTGAGTTCGGCGGCGGCGCGGGCGGCCATCCGGTCGCGGGTCCAGCCGCGTCGGGTGCCGAGGGCGGTGCTCATGCGCGTACGGTCCTCTTCTCGATCTGCTTGTCCGTGGCTTCCTCCGCGGTGAGCCGCACGATCCGCTGGACGAAGACGCCGGGCAGGTGGATCTCGTCCGACAACGTGCCCCTGCTGATCGCCGCCGCCGTGGTCAACTGCGTGGGCACCGGAATGCTGTTGCCGTCGCTGCTGACACTGGCCGTGTCCCGGCTCGACTTCGCCGACCGGGGACGCGGTACCGGACTGTGGACGTCGGCGTTCTTCCTGGGCCAGTTCGTCTGCCCCCTGGTCCTCCTCGGCGCGCGGGGACCGCTCGGCGGCCTGGCCACGGCCGTTGCGGCGCTCGGTCTGGTCACCCTGCTGCTCGCCGGCGTACTGCTGCCGCTGACCCGCCGTACCCCCGTGGCGCTGCCGGACCCCGAAGACCCTCCGACGGCCTAGGCGCAGTGGTGGTCCGCGGCGGTCAGGGCTCATGGTCGAGAGGACGCCCTCCTCCGAGAACGGAGCGATTCCTTGCAGCGAGCCGAACGGGTCCCACCTCGGGTCATGGAGTCGATCTCGACGCCCGAGCGGGTCGAGACGCACCTGGGCACGCTGGAGTTCCCGCTGGGCGTGCCCACCGACGAGACCACCGACCGCGTCTACGACCATCTGGACCGTCTGGACGGCGTCCGTGCGTTCCTCGACGCCTACTCCGGCGTCAGTGTGTGGGCGGCCCGCAAGGGCTTCCTGGAGACGGGGGCCGAGGACCACGACGTGCTGCTCTTCTCGGAGTTCATGGACCCCAGGGCGCTGGTGCTGACCGGGAACGCGGACACCGTCTACTTCCAGACCTTCCTCGACCTGACCGAGGGGCCCGTGGTGGTGGAGATGCCGCCCCTCACCCTCAGCTTCGTCAACGACATGTGGTTCCGCTGGGTCGCCGACCCCGGCATGCCCGGACCCGACCGCGGAACCGGCGGCTCCTACCTCTTCGTGCCCCCCGGTTACGACGGCCCGCTTCCCGAAGGCGGGTTCTTCGCGCACCGGGTCCGCACCACACGGCTCGTCCTGGCAGGGCGGGCGTTCTTGGAGGAGGGCGACCCGAAGCCGGCGGTCGAGCGGATCAAGGAGCGGCTGCGCATCCACCGCTACGTGCCGGGGCTGTACGGAACGAGCGTCGGGGAGATCGTCACCGGGGGCGCGGCCCCGCCGCGGCCGTGGACCGCGCAGACCTGGACCGCCGCGTTGCGCAGGCCCGATCCGCCGCGCTTCGTCGAAGCCTCCGGGCTGCCCCTGAACATGGTCCCGCCCGCGGACGAGAGCTACTTCGACTTCGCGAACGAACTGGTCCAGGACCAGCCGGCCGAGGCGCTCGATCCCGAGATCGCCGGTCCGCTGGCCGCGGTCGGGATCGTCAAGGGCAAGCCCTTCCGGCCGGACGCGCGGATGCGGAGGATCCTCACCGAGGCGGCCGCGGTGGGGAACGCCACGGCCCGCACCCTCGCCTGCCGTCCGCGCCCCGACGAAGGAGCGCACTTCTACGGCCCGTCCTCCCAGTGGGTCAACGGCCTGCTCGCGTCCGGCCACGACTTCATGACCCCGCCCGCCGACGTCACCGACAGCGGCGTCGAGCCCCGTCCGAGCAGCGGCGCCCGCAAGCTGAACCTGCGGTCCTGGTGGTGGTACCTGGCCGTGGGCATCAGTCCGACGTTCGCCACGCGGCTGACCGGCGTCGGCTCCCAGTACGTCTTCTCGTTCGCGGACCGGGAGGGCCGGCCCCTCGACGGCGGCGGGCGCTACCGCCTGGTGCTCCCGCCGGACATCCCCGCCGCCCGGTTCTGGTCGGTCACCGTCTACGACAACCAGACGCGGTCGATGCTCGACACCCCGCAACGGTTCCCCCGGGCCGGCAGCCAGGACTACCCCACCCCGGCGGCGGTCGCCGACGCCGACGGCACGACCACCGTGCACTTCGGGCCCGGCCGTCCCGACGGCGTGCCGGAGGGCAACTGGATCCGGACCACGCCGGGCCGGGGGTGGTTCGCGGTCCTGCGGCTCTACAGCCCGCTGCAGCCGTTCTTCGACAGGACCTGGCGGCCGGGCGAGATCGAGGCGGTGGGCTGACCGCGCTCCACGGCGCTCCGAAGGCACGACGGTCCGGACGGTGAGGTGGCCATGAGCACGAGTCCGCTGGAGAGCTGGAACGACGGCGCGGCGAGGCGGGCGATCGTCGAGTTCGTGACGTCCACGGCGGTGGAGGGCTCGCCGGGCTTCGTCGCGCCGATGGACCGGATCGCCGTGTTCGACAACGACGGAACCCTGTGGGTCGAGAAACCGGTGCCGGTGCAGATGCCGTTCGCGCTGCGGAAACTGGCCGCGCGGCTGGAGGAGGACCCGTCGCCGGCCCGCGAGCGGCCCTACCGGGAGATCGCCGACCGGGACGAGTCGTACCTCCGCGCGCTGAACGACCAGGATCCCGACGCGGTGGCGTCGATGGTGGAGGCCATCGGAGAGGCCTGGGAAGGCGCCACCCTCGCGGAGTACGAGGCCGAGGCCGCCCGGTACCTGGCTTCCTGGCGCCACGAGCGCTTCGGAACGCCGTACTCCGGCCTCGTCTACCAGCCGATGCTGGAGCTGTTCGACTACCTCAGGGCGTACGGCTGGCGGCTGTTCGTCTGCTCGGGCGGCGGGCGTGACTTCATGCGGGTGCTCTGCGAGGACACCTGGGGCCTGCCCAGGGAGAACGTGATCGGCTCGGCGCCGGAGTTCGCCGACCGGGACGGCGTGCTGGTCCGTCGGGCGACCCCGCACGGCCCCCTCGCGCTCGGGCCCGGCAAACCGGAGTACGTCCTCGCCCGCACCGGCCGGCCGCCGGGCTTCGCGGCCGGCGACGACGACGTGGACGTCGAGCTGCTGCGGTCCGCGCGGTTCGCCCTGCTCGTCGTCCACGACGACGACGTCCGGGAGTACGCCTACACCGACTGTGCGGAGCGGGCACGCGCGACGGCCGAGAGGTCCGGGTGGACGACGGTCAGCGTGAAGAACGACTGGAACGTCGTTCTCACGGAACGATTCACTCAGGAGAAACCAAGTGCCTCACATCAGTGACGCCCCCAGTCCGGGCACATCACCCGAGACCCTCGCGTCGATCGTCTGCCCGGATCGGCTGGAGACGGTCTTCGGAGCGTTGGACTTCTTCGACGGCCTGCCCTCGCCCGACGCGGTCACCCGCAGCTACGACACGCTGGATCTGCTGCGCGGGATCGAGGCGTTCCTCAACTGCGTACCCGGCGCCTCCATGGTGGCGATGCGACGCGGCCTGAGGAGCGTCGGCGTCGACTCCCGCACGATCGGCTACACGGCCCCGCGATGCACCTCGGCGCCGGTGCTGCTCACGGGCAACACGGAAACCACCTACGGGATGACCTTCCTGGCGCTCGACGAGGACGGCCCCACCGTGATCGAAGCGCCGGGGAACTCGCTGTGCGTCGTCGACGACATGTGGCAGCGCTACGTCACCGACATGGGCATCGCCGGGCCCGACCAGGGAGAAGGAGGCAAGTACCTCTTCCTCCCTCCGGGCCACGAGGGTGACGTTCCCGACGGGTACTTCGTCGTGCGGCCGGCGACTTACAGCTCCTGGGTGGTGCTCCGCGCGCTGGGCGGTACGGAGAGCCTGCTCACGGCGCGGATCCACCCGCTCTCGGCCGCGGCGGACCGGCCCGAGCAGCGCTTCGTCAACTGGGCGGAATCGGACTTCAACACGGTCCACGCCAATGACTTCTCCTTCTTCGAGGAGATCGACACCATCGTCCAGGCGGAGCCGCCCGAGTCGCTCGACCCCGAGCGTGCCGGTCAGCTCGCCGCGCTCGGCATCGTGCGCGGCAAGCCCTTCCGGCCGGACGAGCGTATGCGCTCGATCCTCGACACCGCCGCCAGGATCGCCTCGGGCATCGTACGGACACTGGCCTTCAAGCCACGTGACCCGGGCTTCTACTACTACCCCGACAGGTCGTGGAAGACCCCGTTCCCCACCCGCAGTCACGAGTTCCTGTCGGCGGAGGGCGCCCGGCTGCTGGACTCCCGGGCGGTGTTCCACTACTTCGCGACCGTCTCCTCGCCGGCGATGGTGACGGCGCCCGTCGGCACCGGATCGCAGTACGCCTACACGGCGGAGGACTCCACGGGCGAGTGGCTCGACGGCGGACGGCACTACACGCTCACACTGCCGAGCGGCGTCCCGGTGAAGAACTTCTGGGCCGTCACCGCCTACGACCCCCAGACCCGGTCGCTGCTGCGCACGGACCACCCCTGCCCGAGCGTCAACAGCCAGTCGGAAGGCGTCCGGCCCGAGAGCAACGGCGACACGGTCATCCACTTCGGCCCGACCGCGCCGCAGGGCGAGGAGGCGAACTGGGTCCAGACCGTACCCGGCAAGGCCTTCTTCGTGACGCTGCGGCTCTACGGCCCGCTCGAAAGCTGGTTCGACAAGAGCTGGCGGCCGGGCGAGATCGAACCGGCGTGAGGCAGACGACCGTGGGCGAGGCGATCGGTCAGATCCTGTCCTACGGCGTCGGAGTGGCGCTGAGCCCGTTCCCGATCATCGGCGTGGTGCTGATGCTCGCCACCCCCAGGGCGCGCTCCAACGGGCCGGCGCTGCTCCTGGGCTGGGTCCTGGGTCTGTCCCTGGTCGGCACGATCGTGCTGCTGGCCTCCGGCGGCGCGGGCCCGAGTGACCAGGGGCAGCCGGCCGACTGGGTCAGCGCGCTCGACCTGGCGCTCGGCGTGCTGCTGCTGTGGGTGGCGGTCAAGGAGTGGCGCGGTCGGCCGCGCGGCGACGAGGAGGTGGTGCTGCCGAAGTGGATGCACACGGTCGACTCGTTCACCTTCGTCAAGGCGGGAGCACTCGGGACGGCGCTGTCCGCCCTCAACCCGAAGAACCTGCTGCTCGTGATCGCGGCGGCGGCGACGATCGCGCGCACGGACACCTCCGCCGGAGCCCAGGCCGCGGCGCTCGCGGTCTTCGTGGTGATCGGGGCGCTGGGGACCGGAACGCCGGTCGTGCTCTACTTCGCCCTCAAGGAACGCTCGCAGCACATCCTCGACGATCTCAAGCTCTGGATGGAGAGGAACAACTCGGCGATCGTGGCCGTGATCTGCCTGCTCGTCGCCGCGAAACTGGTGGGCAACGCCATCGGCGACCTCTCCTCCTGACGAGGGCGAGCATGCCCGGGCCGTTTCCTTCACCGCGGGGACACGGCGGCTGCCCCCGGTGCCGCCGGCCCGTTTCTCCCGTCCGGTCGCCGGCGAACCGGGGCGGCTGCCCGGGAACGGACACTTCGCCGCGGCGGCCCACACCCTGCGGATCGGCCTGACGGCCGGCCGCATCGGCGGGCGGGCCCGGGGGAGCGTCGGCTCCTGGACGTCCTCGGTACCCGCAGCGCCGGCACGGCCACCCGCCCGCCGACGGTGGGCGCCCACCGGGAGAACAACGCCACCCTCTCGTACAGCGTCCCCTCCGGAGTCACCGCGGCGAGGTCGGGCGCCTGAACGGACACGCCCCGGATCGGCGCAAACAAGGACAAAACCTTTTGGTGTGATTAGTCTGCCCGGAATGAACGGTGACCTGGCGATCACGACCCTGGCGGAGCGACCGGAGCTGCGCGCATCGCTGTGGAGCATGCCGCACACCTGGCCGGCGTTCATGGAGCACGAGCTCGTCGGGGGCGACGCCACCGAGTGGATCGCCGCCGAGTTCCCCCAGCACGTCCTGGTCGCCACAGGTCCCGAAGGCGACCTGGTGGCCAGGGCGCTGAGTGTCCCGTTCGCCCTCGGCGCCGAGGGACGGAGGGAACTGCCCGCCACCGGATGGGACCGGACGCTGCGCTGGGCGCTGACGGACCTGCGGCACGGCCGTACACCGGACACGGTGAGCGCCATCGACATGACCGTCGCGACGGGAGCACAGCGCAGGGGGATCGCCGGCCGTATGGTGTCCGCCCTGCGGGACAACGCCCGCGCGGGCGGATTCAAGGAGCTCGTCGCGCCCGCGCGGCCGAGCGCCAAGCACCTGGAACCGGACACGCCGATGGCCGCGTACGCCGTCCGCGCCCGCCGGGAGGACGGGTTGCCGCACGATCCCTGGCTGCGGGTGCACGCCCGGGCAGGCGGTGCCGTCGAGTCGGTCGCCCCCGCGTCCAGGACGGTCGTCGGCTCGCTCGGCCAGTGGCGTCGCTGGACCGGGCTGCCGTTCGACTCCGAGGGGCCGGTCACGGTTCCCGGCGCGCTGGTGCCGGTGCTGTGCTCCCTCCGGCACGAGCACGCCGTGTACTGCGAGCCCAACGTGTGGGTCCGGTACCGGCTCTGAGCGTGCGTACGGACACGTCCGGCCGGGCCGCCCCGCCTTTCGGACCGGGTGACGTCCGGCACGCGCGGCTCCCCGGGGCGGGCGGTGCGTCGGTCCCGGAGGGCGAGGCGGGCGGACGGAGCGGCTCGGGGCTGAGGTAACCCGGTCGGTGCCGTCCCGTGGCGACCCCGGCGGGGCGGTACCAGCATGGACCGCACCATCCCCGGCGGGCGGCCGCCGATCCACCGGCCACGTGGCCGGAGAGGAGGCTGCCATGCGCGGCACGCTGCGGGTCCTGGCCCTCTTGCTGGCTCTCGCCCCCTTCCCGGCACTCGCCGTGGCCTGCGCCGACCGCGGTGCGGGAACACAGGCCGAGCAGGTGCGAATCGGAGTCCTGGAACCGGTCTCGGGCCCGGACGCCTCGGCGGGCGAGGACGCGCGCAACGGCGCACGGCTCGCCGCGGAGATCGTCAACGGGGAATTCCCGGAACTGGCACTCCCGCTGGCCGGCGAGCCCGGCCTGCCGGGCCTGGGAGGAGCCGAGATCGCACTCGTCCACGCCGACACCGGCGGCGACCCGCGGACCGGGGCGAGCCAGGTACAGCGGCTGGTGGCCGGCCGGGGGGCCGTCGCCCTGACGGGCGCCTACCACTCGTCCGTCACCAAGGCCGCCAGTGAACGCGCCGAGCAGCTCGAGGTCCCCTTCGTCAACGGTGACTCCTCCTCGCCCGCGCTGACCGAGCGCGGCCTGCGCTACTTCTTCCGCACCGGCCCCAGCGACCTCACCTACGGCCGGACCTTCTTCTCCCTGGTCGAGGACCGCAAGGCCGCCGGGGTGCCGATCTCGACCGTCGGCATCCTGCACGTCGACAACCAGTACGGCAACGACGGCGCCGCGATCACCCGGCGGCTCGCCCGGGAGCACGGCCTGACCGTGGGGACCGACGTCGCCTACGACGCGGACTCCTCCGACCTGGTGCCGTACGTGCGGCAGGTCCGCGCCGGGGAACCGGACGTGCTCTTCGTCCTGTCCTATACCAGGGACGCGTTGCTGCTGCAGAAGGCGTTCACCCGGCTCGGCTATCTGCCGCCGGCGGTGCTCGGGTACGGCGGCGGCTTCTCCGATCCCGACTTCGTGGCCGGCCCGGCCCGGGCAGCCGACGCCCGGGGCTTCATCCGCCGCACCGCGTGGTCGGCCGAGCTGGCCGAACGCGATCCGACGGCCAGGAAGGTCGCCCGGATGTTCGCGGCGGAGTTCGGCGCACCCATGACCGAGAACTCCGCGCGCGCCTTCACCGCCGTGATGACCCTGGCCGTGGCGGTCGACGAGGCGCGCTCCACCGATCCGGAGAGGATCCGCTCGGCGCTGCGCACCGTCAGCCTGCCGGGCCGGGACCTGATCATGGGCTCCTGGGACCACGTCCGGTTCGACGCCGACGGGCAGAACACCGGTGCCCGAGGGGTCGTCGAGCAGTTCCTCGACGGCCGCTGGCGCGTCGTCCACCCGGACGATCTGCGAAGCCGGGAGGTCGTCTGGCCGATCTCCGCCGCGCGCGGCCGGGAGCGGGCGGCGCCCGCCGCGGGCAAGTGACCACGGTCCCGCGGCTCGCGCGCGGGCGTGGCCGGCCGGTGACCGGGCCCGGGGCCTGTCGTGACGGTCCCGCCCGCCGGGCGACGGCTTCTAGCGTCCGACCAGGCCGCGGGCCCGCCACTTGTCGAAGATCGCCCGCACCTCCGACTCCGCCTGGGCCACCGACTTCTGGGGGGACTGCCTGCCCTGGGCGGCGCGGGCCATCATGCGCGGCAGGACGAAGCTGGTGACCACCTCGCCGACGGCCGGATTGGGCGGTCCCGGATAGCCGATGTCCGCGGTCCAGGTCGCCGAGCCCTGCAGCAGTTCGAGCTTGTCGGACGGGCGTGACCCGAACGGGTCGGTGGCCAGCCACGGGTCGAGTTGCGGCACCCGGGTGGGGAAGGCGGGGAGGTTGTACAGCTCCGACTGGTACGTACCGACCGCGTCGTTGGCCGACAGATTGAGGAGGAACTCCTCCGCGGCGTCGACGTTGCGGGAGAACCGGGGGACGACGTAGACGAACACGGCGTGCTGGCCGGCGATCCCGAGCCCCGTCGGGCCCCTGAGCGCGGGGGTGAAGAAGACGTCGTCGGCGATCCCAGGAGCGTCGGACTGCGCGGTGCGGTACGCGGAGACCGCGTTGAGGATGTAGGACAGACGCCCGGCGACGAGCCCCTTGTTGTTGGAGGCCGAGTTCCAGGAGAACACCTCCGGGGTCATCGTCTCCTTGTAGAGCCGGGTCATGTACGTGACGGCGGCGACCGTCTCCGGGGAGTCGAGCACCACCTGTTCGAGCTCGTTCTGCACGGACGCGCCGTACGACCAGAGGAGCGCGAGGGCCGCCATGTTGGAGTCGAGCTCGTCCGACATGCCGAGTCCGAGGGGGATGCCGGACTTCCGCCTGACCGCCTTGCCTCCCTCGAGCAGTTCCTCCCAGGTCGCCGGCCCGTCGCCCATCCCCACCTGGCGCCACAGGCTCTTGCGGTAGTTGCCCGGATCGGGCGTCCAGGCGTGGCTGTAGCCGTAGTACGTGGCCGTGGACGGGTTGTAACCGGCCTTCTTGCAGAAGGGCTGCTCGAGGCCGAAGCGCTTGACCGCCTCGTCGTGCAGGTCGGAGAGGTCGACGACGTCCGGCTCCAGCTGGGAGGGAGGGCTGATCCATTCGATGAGATCGTGGCCCGAGCCCGCCGAGATCTCCGCCAGCGTGTGGGCGACCAGGCGCTCCGGGGCGACGTGGTCGACGCGGACGTCCACGCCCACCCGTCTTCCCCACTCCTGGGCATAGGCGTCGAACCACCTGTCATAGCGGGCCACGTAGTGGCTCAGCTGGAGGATCGACAACGTGCCGCCGAGTTTTCCGCTCGGTGTGAGGTGGACGGTGGCGGGCGCCGGAGGCACCCCGGTGTCCGGATGCCCGCCCCCTGCGGAAGCGGTCCCGGCCGCCATCGCACCGAGGCCCGTGACGCCCGCCGTCTTCAGCAGCCCGCGTCGAGACATGCCTGCCTGGCCCAGCCCCATGTCGTTTCACCCTCCGGTGTTCCCCCGGACGGTGGAGCCGGGGCTGGTTCCACACTGGGCCTCACCGCGCGGTGAGCACCTCCAGAGCTACGTCGAACGGGTGACATCCACCCGTGGACGACGGCGGAGGTCCGGGCGCCCGCACGCCCTCGGTGAGGGAGCGCCGGGCGGCGCCGCAGGCGCAGCGGCAGCACGTACCAGCACAGGCCGAACCACGGCATGACCCCGCAGGCGAGCGCTTCGGAGAGGACGCCGGGAACCACGAAGCGCAGGACGAGGAGCAGCGTGCAGCCGATGGTCAGCGCGAGCAGGACCATGCCGCACACCATCAGGCGGCCGGCGGCCTCGGCCACTTCGTCCTTCATCCGCCGGCCGGACAGGAAGCGGTGGATGGAGACGGGCGCTATGAGCGATCCCGTGGCCGCCGCGCCCAGGACCACGGTGGTGACGTAGATGACGCGGTCCACCGTCCCCCGTTCCCGGAACAACGGTGTGAAGGCCACGCTCAGCAGGTCCGTGTCCGCGTCGGCGGCCGGGTTGCAGCGCAGCTCGCCGAGGGCGAGCGGATCGACGTCGTTGTCGACCCACGTCGGGGCGTCGTGATGGCGGGAGAGCCGCTCACGGATCTCGTACCCGCCCCAGCCGGGCACGATCGGCGGGGCCACCGGAAGACCGGTGGAGAAGGACCGGCCCGGGGCGCCGGCTCCCACGCCCCGCACGGGACGTTCCGCGCCTCCCCGGGCCGGCAGGTCGTCCACGATCTGCTCGACGCGGGTGAGGACCGCTTCGGAACCGGTGTTCCTCACCATCGTCGACTCCGGCCCGGTGCCCACGCCCGTGCACCATCCGTTCCCGCAACGGTTCGGGGAGCAGCCCGAGGGGGGGGCGGTTTCGGCACGCGGGGTGACGCCGGACCGGGCGTCACCCCGCATCCGGCCGCCATGACCACCGACCTGGCGCACCTGTGCGGGGACGGCATCAGGGGATGTCCGCGGTGGTGACGAGTGGGCTTTCAGGAGGCCCCGGAGCGTGCGCCCTCCCTCGGACCGGTCGCCCTCGGTGGTGTCGCCCGGGTCTTTTGCCGGACGTGTGCGGGGGCGCACGGCGCCGGGACGGCGGTCTCCTCAGAACTGCGAGAAGAACTTCCAGATCTCGCCCGGCACCCAGGTCCTGGAGCCGCTGTCCCCGCCGGCCCCGTCCTGCGGTGCGGCGATGTGACCCTCGTCGAAAGCGGCCCATGCGACGGGGTGTCCGGCCGAGCACCCCGAGTAGGCGGTGACCCGGTGCGTCAGGCTGCCCCAGGCCGGCTCCGGCGGGCTCTGCGAGGTGCAGGCGTTGTTCCTCACGAACCTGTCACGCAGTGCCCGTCCGCCGGAGACGTTGAGGACTCCGTCCCGGATGCCGTGTATGCCGAGGTAGGCGATGGGCTGCGTGCCGCCGCCGCACCCGCTGAGCTGCCCGCCGGACTGGACGGCCACCGCGCGGAAGACCGTCGCCCGGGAGCAGGCCAGCGCGTAGCTCATGGCGCCGCCGTAGCTGAAGCCCACGGCGAAGAGCCGGGAGGTGTCGACGCAGAGCGAACCCTCGATCGCGTTGATCATGGTGTCGACGAGGGCGACGTCCTCGCCGCCGCTGTTGGCCCAACCGTTGTTGAGGCCCTGGGGCGCGACGAAGATGGTGCTGTTGTTCGCCAGCCGCTGCAGTCCGTAGTACGCCCAGGTGCCCGTTTCCACGGTGCGGCCCGTGGCGACGTCGGTGGAGGTGCCGCCGAGCCAGTGGAACCCGAACACCAGCCGGTAGGGGCGGTTGCGGTCGTAGTTGTCCGGGACCTTGAGGACGTAGCTGCGGGTCTTGCCGTTGCTCTGGATCGTGTGCGTCCCGCTGGTGAGTCCGGGCGCCTTGCCGCAGCCCGCTGTCGCGGCGGCCGTGTCGCCCGCCCCCGGCGGGGCGTCGGCGCCGAAGGCGCCCTGCGTGACCGTGGTGCTCATGGCGAACGCCAGAAATATCGTGATCACGACATTTCGTAACCTGGATGGTGACATGGGTGCTCCCTGGGTGAGTCGGTGTCAGCGGCGTTCCACGCACGCGGTGTTCGTCCGCGCGGTGTTCCCGGTGGTCCGGCGGGCGCCCGGGCGGCGCGGGGTCACAGCGCGGTGATGGTCCACTGGAGGTTGGTGCTGCTGCCCGAGGACCAGAGTTTGACGGAGGCGCCCGAGCCGACGTCGCCGCCCGAGTCGAGGTACGTTCCCGTGCTGCGGTTGACGATGGTGTAACGGCCGTTGCCGACGCCGCTGATCTTCCACTGCTGGTTGTTGCCGCCGGTCCAGGAGGCCTGCCGTGCGATGGCTCCGACGGTCGCGTCCCCGAAGCTGTCGACCACCAGGCCGTTGGTCCGGTTCACGAGGCGGTGGTAGCCGTTGCCCAGGTCCGTCAACTGCCACTGCAGATTGGTGGACGCGTCACCGTAGGTCCACTGCTTGAGTACGGACCCGGAGGCGACGTCGCCGCCGCTGTCCAGGGCCAGGCCGTTGGTGACATTGCCTATCTTCACCCAGCCGGTGGGCAACGAGCCGGCGTTCAGGGCCGGTATCCGGCCCGTGAACGTCAGCTTGACCACGTAGGCGGGGGCGCTGAAGGGCGCGGTGGCCGACGGCATCGAGAGGTGCAGTCCCGAGCCGTCCTGGGTGCGGTGGGGAAGGTCGACGTAGGTGCCTGCCGTCGAGCCGAGCAGCTGGGCCGACCTCAGCGTGGACAGGTTGAACCTGGACGACGTCAGCGTGGTGATGTGCAGGGTGCTGCCGGGCCACCCCAGGACCGTGGCGTACAGGACCGTGTCGTCCTTGCTGCGGGTGAACCGGATGTCGGTGTTCTTCCCCTCCACCGGTGTGGTGAAGGAACCGCCGCCCATCTTGGTGGGCCCCTCGCCGTACGCCGTCCAGGCGCGCGTGGCGTAGACGGACTCGCCGAAGCGCCGGAGGTAGTCGCCGAACCCCTGGAGGATGGACCTCTGGCCCGCCGGGATGGTGCCGTCGGCCATCGGGGCGATGTTCAGCACCATGGTGCCGTTCTTGCTGACGCGGTCCAGCAGGGCGTGCAGCAGGGCCTTGAGCGAGTAGTAGCCGATGCCGGTGGTGTAGCACCAGCTGGAACTGGAGACGGAGTCGTCCGTCAGCCAGTAGGGGGTCATGATGTCGGCCGGCCCGCCGCGCTCGAAGTCGTAGACCTCGCCCCGGTTGTTGAAGCCGTCCTTGTAGGTGGCGACGACGTCCCGGTTCCAGGAGACCGCCCGGTTGTAGTAGTGGGCGAGGAACTCCAGCCGCTTGGACTCGTCGATCTTCACCAGGTCGAAGTCCTGGTAGAGGATGTCGGGCTGGTACCCGTCGACGACCTCCTTGAGCTTGTCGAGCCACAACTGCTGCTCCGCCGCCGGGGACAGCTGGCCGTAGAGTTTCTTCAGGCCGGCGTTCGACTGTGCGGGCACGCTGTCGAAGTACCCCGTGAAGTTGTACGCGTGGTGCAGCGAGACCCACAGCTTGAGGCCCTTCCTGCGGATCGCGTCGGCGTGCAGCCGCAGGAGGTCGAGCTTCGGTCCCAGCGCGACGGAGTTCCACTCGTTGACGGAGCTGTTCCACAGGGAGTACCCGTCGTGGTGCTCGGCGACCGGGCCGGCGAACCTGGCACCGGCGTCGGCGAACAGCTGCGCCCACTCGTCGGGGTCGAAATTGCCGCCGGCCGACTTCAGTCGGGGAGCGAACTGGACGAAGTTGCCGGCCTTGTCCCGGGCGCCCTGGATGAAGTTGTGGTAGGGCCACGCCGCGGGATCGCCGTACACCGCCTTGTGGTGGTTGTTGCAGCCGTCGCCCGCCTTGTACATCAGGCGCGGGTACCACTCGCTGCCGTACGCCGGGACGCTGTAGGCGCCCCAGTGGTAGTAGATGCCGAACTTGGCGTCCTGGAACCATTCCGGGGCGGGCGGGTGCTGGTCGACCGACGGCCAGGTCGGGGTGTAACTGCTCGGACCGTCGGTGGCCCTGGCCGAGCCGACCGGTAACAACCCGGTCGTGGCCGCCCCGGTGAGGCCGGACAGGATGAGCATGGTGCGGCGGCTGGGTCCGGAGGAAGACAAAGCGGGTGATCCCTTCGACGAGTGGGGGCGATCCGGTGCTTCACGCGCACCTTCGAAACGGCGCGTACGACATCGGTGGTGCGGCGGTGGGGCGGTCCGTGCGAGGCGCGGTCCCGGGGCGGCCGGCGCCCTTTCCGGGCGGCGTGCGTGTCGGCATGCCGAACTCCGGGTGGTGAAGGACTGGTACGGATGCTCGTGCGGTCGTGATGCGCGGTGCTGTCGTGTCTGCGCCGCCACGGGAGAGGCGCAGGAATGGCACAGAGGCGGAACCGACGTCGTTTCGTTCGCTATTTCGAACAGTGAACGTGCCTTCGGACACTGGATCCTAGGGGGCGCCGGGCGATCGTCAATACCTGTCGCTCGATTCGCCGGATCCCGAGGCCGGCCGCACGGTGCTGTCCGGGCCGTGGTGCCGGCCCTGACCGGAATCGCATGCCTGCCGCCGGCGCGGGGATGCGGGTGTGTGAGAAGTGTTGACAGGCCCGTGCGGTCCCGTGACCATCAACGTCTGTCCGGCAAGCCGTTCAATGGTCGACATACCGAACGAACGGCTTGGGCTGTGGTGATTCCGGCCGGGACCGAGCACGAGCGGGTGCTGGACGGACACCGGTTTCCCCGCTGCTCCTTCGCATGCGCGGGAGTTCCGCCGGCCGTGACATCTCCCGATCCCCCATGAGGAGAGACATGTCGTTGATCTTGAGCCGCTTACGCCGGGGAAGGACGCTCGCCGCGCTGGCGTCGGGCATCGGACTGACCGCGGCCCTGCTGGGAGGCCAGGCGTCCGCCACCGGGGCGAGCGAACCGTCCGCGGGGCGGCACCCCGGCGCGGCGGCGACCGCCGCACCGGCCGCCGCCTCGGGACCGTGCGATCTCTACGCGTCCGGCGGAACACCCTGTGTCGCGGCGCACAGCACGACCCGCGCACTGTACGCCTCCTACGACGGTCCGCTGTACCAGGTGCGCCGGACCTCCGACAACGCCACCCGCGACATCGGCCTCCTCGGCCAGGGCGGAGTCGCCGACGCCGCCGCCCAGGACTCCTTCTGCGCCGGCACCACCTGCCTCATCACGGTCATCTACGACCAGTCCGGCCGGAACAACCGCCTCACCCAGGCACCTCCCGGTGGTTTCCCGGGTCCGGCTCCGGGCGGGTACGACAACCTCGCCGACGCCACCGCCGCGCCGATCGGCATCGGCGGGCACAAGGCCTACGGCGTCTACGTGGCTCCCGGCACCGGATACCGCAACAACAACACCAACGGGATCGCCAAGGGCGACCAGCCGGAGGGGATGTACGCGGTCCTCAACGGCACGCACTACAACGGCGGCTGCTGCTTCGACTACGGCAACGCCGAGACCAACAGCCGCGACAACGGCAACGGCACCATGGAGGCCATCTACTTCGGCAACAACAAGGTCTGGGGCTACGGCGAGGGCAACGGCCCCTGGATCATGGCCGACCTCGAGAACGGCCTCTTCTCCGGCGTCAACCAGCGCTACAACGCGGGCGACCCGAGCATCAGCCACCGGTTCCTCACGGCCATCGTCAAGGGCGAACCCAACCACTGGGCCATCCGCGGCGGCAACGCCCGGACCGGCAGCCTGTCCACCTTCTACAACGGCCCCCGCCCCAACGTCCCGGGCTACAACCCGATGAAGAAGGAAGGGGCCATCATCCTCGGCATCGGCGGCGACAACAGCCACGGAGCCACCGGCACCTTCTACGAAGGCGTCATGACGTCCGGCTACCCCACGGACGCCACCGAGAACGCGGTCCAGGCCAACATCACCGCGGCCGGCTACACGACATCACCCTCAGGCCCCGGCGGACTCACACCTGGCTCGAAGGTCTCGCTGCGGGCGACCACCTCATGCTGCACCGACCGCTACATCGCGCACGACGACGCCGGCTCCGGCGTCACCATCGCGCCGGTCTCCGCGTCCAGCGGCTCCACCGCCAAGTCCGGCGCCACCTGGACCGTGCGGGCAGGACTGGCCAACTCCTCCTGCGTCTCGTTCGAATCCGCCGACAGGGCCGGTCAGTACTTGCGCCATGCGAACTTCACAGTGCGGCTGAACACCAACGACGGCACCGCGCAGTTCGCCGAGGACGCCACGTTCTGCGCCGACGCCGGCCACAACGGCCAGGGCCACTCCTTCCGCTCGGCCAACTATCCGAGCGATTACCTGCGCCACTACAAATACGGTGTCTACGTCGCCGGCCAGGGCGGGTCCCACGAGTGGGACAGCACCACCTCCTGGAACGACGACACCAGCTGGGCCGTGGCCCAGCCCTGGGCCTGACCCCGCGCCTTCCCACCGGAGCACGGTGACGCCGCGCCACCGGACACCGGCGGCACATCCCCGACGCGGGCTGGTGGCCGTACACCTCCCACGGCAGCGCGGCACCCACCGGGGACGGCGATCCCGTCCAGCTGACCGCCGTCCCCTACTACGCCTGAGCCAACCGCCAGGACGGCCCCATGCGCGTCTGGCTGCCCACGTGCTGACCCCCCGACTCCGGTCTTCGGCGCGGCAGCGCAAGGCTCCGGGGCCGCCGGGCCCGGGGCTTCCTTACGAAACGCCGTGGGGACGCCGGTGCGCCGGTGCCGTGACGGGATGGTTCAGCGTGATCGGAAAGCGGCTCATGGGACGAGCAGACGCGAAACGGCTGGTATGACTGGGGAATGCAGGAGGAGACCGCACGCTCCGCGGTCGACACGTTCATCTCCGCGTTCAACGCCTCGGACGACAGCTGTGTGACTGCTCTGCTCTCGCAGGCCCTGACCTCGGGCGTGGTTTTCTGGGGTCCGTTGGGCCGCAGCGAAGGAAGCGCGGTGGTCGAGCGGTTCGTGCCGGACATCCGGCGTCACCCGGCGGGGACCGGCACGATGATGCGCTGCTCGGCGGTGGACATGCCTGACGAATGCGCCCGGCGCCAGCGGGTCCTCACCACGCCTGATGGGGCCCCACCTGGCGGGAACGGACGTCGTCCATCTGCGAGGGAGCCTCATCGACCAGGTCATCGTCCTCGCGGGGGAGATCGAGCCGTCCGCCTCCTGAGTCGTCCTTCTGTCGCGGGCTGCCGAGCGACAGCGGTCGGATGTCTCCGGTCCTTGCCCCGCGTCAGGCCTTCCCGCCCCCACTGCCGCCGCTGCGTTCCGTTTGCCCGCCGTTCATGAGCAGTGCCAGCTCGACCCGCGAGCGGACGCCCAGTTGACTGAAGATGTTGCGCAGGTGGTGATCCACGGTGCGAGGGCTGAGCGACAGTCGCGTGGCCACTTCACGGTTGGTGGCGCCGGACGACACCAGGCCTGCCACGCGCTGCTGTTGCGCAGTCAGTCGCCCGAGAGCACGGACGTCGTCGTTGGCAGCGCTGTCCCCGGCGGCCCGCAGCTCGGACCGTGTGCGCTTCTCCCACAGCAGGGCGCCGCAGCGCTCGAAGCCGACGAGTGCGGACCGCAGCTGAAGCCGGGCCTCCAGGGGGCGGCGCCGGCGGCGCAGCCACATGCCGTAGGCCAGCAGGGTGCGGGCGTGCTCGAACTGGCTCTCCCCGGCGGCCTCGTGCTCCGTCAGAGCTTGCTGGTACAGAGCCTCGCAGTCCTCGTCCCGTGCCGTAAGGGCCCGGAGGCGGGTCAGTTGGGCCGTGGCCTGTGCGTCGGCGCCCAGGGCGGCCCATCCGGCGTACAGGTCGACCATGTCGGTGACGCCCTCGTCCAGTCCCGCCAGGACCGTCGCCTCCACGAGGCACGGCACCGCGAGCATCCACAGACCGAAGTGCCCGCGCCGGGGGCCCGGTCGGAGCAGCGGCCCGAGACGGACCGCGGCCTGTTCGGCCCGGCCGTGGCCCAGGTCGGAGCGGGCGCGGGCCCACTCCGCCATGGTGCTCACCTGGAGCAGCCCGTGAGGCCGGGCGACCGCCAGGGCGGCCTCGCCGTGGTGTTCGGCGGCGCCGTCGGCGTCCACCAGGGAGAAGACCAGTGCCAGCAGCGCATGGTGCTGCGCGCCGAAGTTGCGCTGACCGAGCCGACGGGCGGCCCGCAGGCCTTCCTCGGCGTGGGCCCGCGCCTGGTGGTGGAGGCCGGCGCGCAGTTCGGCGTAGGCCAGGAATTCCAGAATGCGGGCGGTCAGGTCGGACACACCTTCGGCGCCGGCTGCCGCCAGGGCACGGCCGAGCAGGCGCCGCGCGACGGTGATGTCGCCCAGTACCAACGCCGCGCGGCCCGCGTACAGCAGGGCGTCCGGCCGTTGTGTGCGCGCCGCGGCGGCGAGCAGCGGTTCCATCTCCTGCGCCGCCCGGGCGAAGTCGACCAGTACGGCGTGGCGCATGCCCGCCCGGAAGGCACCCCACGGCGCCGCCACGGTGCCCGCGCTCTCGGTCCGTCCGGACGGCGGTGTCCCGTCCGCCGGGCGTCCGGCGGGGCGTTCCAGCGACTGGAGGTAAGCCGTGAGGTCGCCGGCGGCCCAGGCCGCTTCCGCCGCCGCCGCGAGGGCCTGCTCCGCGCCCTCCACGTCGTGAGCCCCTGAGGACTCCGCCGCGAGCAGCAGGATCTGGTGGGCATCGGCCACGGGGCCGTCGCCCAACAGGAGCAGACCCCGGAGCAGTTCGGCCCGGGCACGCAGGGGTGCGTTGTCACCGGCCGCGCCGCGGGCGGCCACGAGAAGGGCGAGAGCGCGGCGGGTCTGCCCGCCGCGGCGGGCACGCTCGGCGGCCCTGAGCAACTGAGAGGCCCGGTCGTCGCCCGTGCCGGCTGTCTGGTCGTACACGTTCATTGCCGCTTCCTGTCCAACGTTTCCGGAGAGTAACAGACGGTTCAAGACACCCTGGCGAGAACCGGGTGGCTGGACACCGCAGAAGTACGCAGCCCGGACAGCCGGTTCTCAGGCAAGCAGGGGAAGGCTGTTGAGGGGCCGCGGCCGTGAGCCCGCTGAGTGTGAGCTGTGAGACCGGTGATTCCACCGATGTGCAAGAGACTTCCGGCTCCTACGCTGGGCGCGGCCGGTCGTCCCGGGGTGGCTCCGGGAACCGGTCCACGATGTCAGGCCAGGAGCGTTCCACGCTTCTGCCGTGTATACGGACCGGACGCCCGACCGATCCATGAACCACCGTCCTCCTCGACCTCCACGACGACACGCCTCACGACTGCCGACACGTGTCAACGGCCCTGGGGCTCCCGGCTCCCGCCCACCGTCGTCAGGGGACGAGGCGAGAGGAAACCGCTCATGCAGGCAACTCCCCAGCCGTCCGCTCCCGCCCCCGTGAACGGCCCCACGCGGCACCGCCGCCGGTCCCGCGGTCCGCTCCTCGGCGCCCTCGCGTCCGCGGCGGCACTGGCCGGCCTGGCGACCACGCTGTCCGGTGGCGCCAGTGCCGCCGAGAACCCCTTCGAGCGCGGGCCGGCCCCCACCGACTCGAGTGTGACGGCCACGCGTGGTCCGTACGCCGTCTCCGAGACCAGCGTCTCCCGATTGAGTGTGTCCGGGTTCGGCGGCGGCACGATCTATTACCCGAGCAGCACCGACGACGGCACGTTCGGAGCGGTGGCGATCGCCCCGGGATTCACCGCGCGCCAGTCCTCGATCGCCTGGCTGGGCCCGCGGCTCGCCTCCCAGGGCTTCGTGGTGTTCACCATCGACACCAACACCACCTCCGACCAGCCGGCCTCCCGCGGCGACCAGTTGCTGGCCGCACTCGACTACCTCACGAAGAACAGCAGCGTCCGCAGCCGGATCGACAGCGACCGGCTCGGGGTCATGGGGCACTCGATGGGCGGCGGCGGCACGCTGGAGGCGGCGAAGGACCGGCCCTCGCTCAAGGCCGCCATTCCGCTCACCGCGTGGAACCTGGACAAGAGCTGGCCGGAGATCAAGACGCCCACCCTCGTCGTGGGAGCGGAGCGCGACACCATCGCCTCGGTCCGTTCGCACTCCGAGCCGTTCTACGAGAGCCTGCCGTCCTCGCTGGACCGTGCGTACCTGGAGCTGAACGGCGCGAGTCACTTCGCGCCGAACCTCCCGGACACGACGATCGCGAAGTACAGCATCAGCTGGCTGAAGCGGTTCATCGACAATGACACCCGCTACGAGCAGTTCCTGTGCCCGCTGCCGCAGCCGAGTTCGGTGATCGCGGAGTATCGGGGCAACTGCCCGCACACCGCGTGACCCGCACACCACGTGACCCCGGTCGCGGCCCGCCGGCTCGCCCGCGACGGGGGCTTCCGGCACGGGCCGTCCGGTGGTCGGGCGCCGCGCGTTCCGCGCGGAAATGACGCGGTCTGCCACCCTCATGAATCGACATGCCGTCAGGTGGGTCGGCATCTGATCGGCAGAGGTCCCCGCATATTCCGTATGGGTCTACCCGACCGGCGCTCGGCCGGCGGCGTCGCGACAGCTCGGCCCGGATGGGGCACGAGTACGCCCGTGCTGCGGACCGAGCCGCGCAGTGCCCGGCCGTCCTGACGGTCCTGACGAACTGCGGCGCGGCCGGCGCGGTCCGACTACGTGACTGGTCGTGCCACGGTGATGTCAGGCACGGCGACGAGGGCGTCGGCGGTGGCGGGCAGCGGGCCGCGACGCAGCGATGCCGCGTCACTGCGCGAGGAACTTGCTGAGCCAGGTTCCGAAGTCGGCCCGGCCCTGGGCGGCCACGCTGCTGCGGACGGTCTTCGAAGCAGCGTGGCCGGCGCAGAAGCGCGCAGGCGGGAAGCCTGGTCACAGCAGCGAACGATGTTCCTGAAGGTCTTCGAGCCGAAGGCATGCCGATGCACAGTGAAGGGCGCCTTTGACCTGCACAAAGCAGGCAGGGAGTCGGCTTCCAGGAGTCCAACGTGCTGCGCACGATGTTCACGTCCAAGATCTGGCGTTCTGCTGTTTACGCAGTTCAGGTGCCTGATCGCCACATCGAGGTCAGCAAACGGTCAGCATCGGGCCGGACGGTGTCCGGCATGCTGACCTGCAACCGTCACAGGGGCCTGTCGCGCCGCCCGGCGCCGTCCGGGTGGTGAACGTCAACCACGTCGTGGCCGACCACGTCCACCGGGTGCGCCGGCAGGTCCACCCGAACACGCACCAGCCGGCGAAACCGAAGCACCGCAAGGCGGGGAGTTCCGAGAGGTCCCTCCGCCGTGCTCGGCGCGGGAAGTGCCGACAGCTTTCAGCTCCTGCCCCGATGATCACCGGCATCGACGCATCGCCTTGATCCAGGCGCGTCCGGCGCCGATGCCGGCGGTCGTCGGGCGGCGCGGCCGGCGGCATCGGCCGTGTCCGGCGGTGCCGGCTGCGTGAAGCGCTGTGGTGGCACCTGGTGCACAACTCATCACGCGGCCCGCATCCTGCTGCGCGAGACGGCCGTGCGACGAACCGCCGCGCGCGGCCACCCTCCTGCGGGCCCTCCTCGTCCTCGCGAACACCGGGTCCAGAGGTGACCGGCGACCACCCCCGCAGTGATCATGATGCTGACCGGCAGGAATCCCTCACTCCCGGACCACACCAGCCCCGCGAACCGCGGAATCAGGATGAAACGGTCCCACTGGTCGTTCGCGGTGTTCGCCGTACCTATCCGGTACCTGAGCGGCGAGCGTCGTCCAGGACGTCACGCAGTGCCCAGTAGGCGGGTTTCACCTCGTACGTCGCGTCCCAGGGAAGGGCGTTTCCCGGACTCGGGGGATAGTGTCGCAGGTCAGCCGTGGAGCCGTACTTGTCGGTGAAACCCCAGGTCGAGAACGAGGTGCAGTTGGGTTCTTCGCCGCAGACCGCGAGTTTCCCCGCCAACTGGCGGGCCTGGATGTCCTCTTCGTCCTCGTCGACGAGGACGTCCGCCTCCGAGACCCGGGCCTTCAGGCCGAGCCCGGCCAAAGCCCGGACCTTGCGTCGGAAGACCTCGGGGTCGGTACGGTCGCCGACGGCGTATTCGTGGTCCTGGAAACCGACGCCATCGATCGGAACGCCCCGCTCCTTCAACCGGATCAGCAGCGCGTAGAGGGCATCCCAGCGTGGACCGTCCTCCTCCACCCCGTACTCGTTGAGGTACAGCACCGCGTGCGGGTCGGCCTCGCGGGCAGCATGGAAGGCGATGTCGATGTACTGCTCACCCATCGCTTCGAACCACAACTGTGGCCGCACGCCCCGGTTGCCGTTGGAGTAGTCCTCATCCTCGTCGGACATGGGCTCGTTCACCACGTCCCATTCCGCCACCTTCCCCCGGAAGTGGCCCGCCACCGCGCGTATGTGCTCCACCATGACGCGCCTGCGTTGCTCGTGCGTCATCTCGGCGCGCATCCATGCGGGCAGGGCTTCGAACCAGACGAGGGTGTGGGCGTGCACCTTCATCCTGTTGGCCTCGGCGAAGTCCACCAAGGTATCGCCTTCCGCGAACGCGAACACGCCGCGTCGAGGCTGGACGAACTGCGGCTTGAAGTCGTTCTCCGGCGTAAGCATGGAGAACTCCTCACCCGCCGTCCGGCGGTAGGCGCTGTCGGTCAGCAAGGGGCCCGCGGCCAGGGCGGTTCCCATACGGATCGGGCGTGGGAGAAGCGCCGCCAGATCACGCATCGCATCGCTGGACCGGGGCACTCGCAGGTCAGGCGCGTCCACGACGGACATCCGGCCCCGTCCCAGTGACCGCGCGTGGAGATCGCTGAGGGTCCAGCCCTTCCCGCGGGCTCCCGCATCCGCGCCGAACCAGATGCGGCCACTGCCGAAGACGTCCCGCGCGGGAACGGTTCCCACGACCCTGCCGTCGGCCTCCAGCACAAGCCTGTTCGCGCGGACTTCGACGGCGACGCGGACTTCGAGCCCCAGGCCGCTCCCGAAGGTCCGGGTCATCGCGGGTCTGTCGGAGTCCCCGTCCCAGCGGTCGATCCGGAGCCTTTCGCCGACCACGCCGATGCGCACGCCGCGCCGTTCGTAGCGCCATTCGTCGTAGATGACCGGCGTCTCACCGTACAGATGCAGGTAGGCATCCGTGTCATCCGTGCGCCGCAGACCGGCCTCGATCCGGACATCCCCTCGGAACACCATGTGGGGACCGCGCAGGTTCACCGGTGGGTTCGGCTGTCCGCCGGTACCGTCCTGGTGTGTGATGCGCCGGTCGAGGTGTGTGACCCGTACCCCTGAGTGCGTGGGCTTCCCGCCGGCGAAGTGAGCCCAGTCCCTGCCGTTCAGGAGGTCCTCCACAGGTCCCCCCGCGGGCGCGGAGGTGCCGGCACGGTCCCCCGAGACACCAGCGACCAAGGCACACACAACCGCGATGACAGCGCTCTTTCGAAACCGCATGAACAGCAGCACTCCGTATCCTCAGCCCGTCTTCCGACGGCATCGCCGCCCTCAGCCACACCGTCGCCGAGCGCCGTCCTCCCCAGCCGCGGCAAGAACGGTGCGCGACCGATCGCGCCGCCCCGCTGTGACTGATCGCCATTGTTTCAGGTGCGAGTGAGGGACCGTCGGCCGAGAACCGTTCGGGAACGACGGCCGGAGAGCGGTCGGTACGGTCGGCGGTGGGCCGGTACGGTCGGCAATGGGACCGTTTCATCCTGATTCTCCGCGACCTCATCGACGTTCAGGCCGCCTCCCGCCACCGTTCCACCGCCGACCTCGAATCCCTGGGCCGCCGTCGCGCCCACGACGAGTTCAGCCTCGAAGACCTCCGGGAGCGGCTCGTCGGCGCGGACTGGTACGAGGACGAGGACTGCACCGCGTACGGGCTCACCTCCCGGCAGGTCGAAGAACTCAAGGCGTGGGCGCCGGAGTGGGCGGAGGATCCGGGTGCGCGGATCCATGACGAGAACGCCCGGGGCGAGGGCGAGGGCGCGGAAACAGGAACGGTCTGGGTCAGCGGGCGTTGCTCCAGCCGCCTGTGCCGGCGGAGTACGAGTCGAGCAGGTCCACCACGAAGACCAGGGTCGAGCCCGCCGGGATCAACGGCGAGGGCGACTGGTTCCCGTAGCCGAGACGCGGGGGAACGACGATCTCGCGCCGACCGCCGACCTTCATCCCCCTCAACCCCCGGTCCCAGCCCTTGATGACCCTGCCGCCGCCCAGGGCGAACTTGAAGGGCTGGTCACGGTCCCAGGAGGAGTCGAACTCCCTCCCCGTCTCGAAGGTCACCCCGACGTAGTGGACCCTGACCACCGTGCCCGGCTTCACCTCGGCACCGTCCCCGACGACCAGGTCCCGGACGGTCAGTTCGGCAGGCGCGACACCCTCCGGGACGTCGACCTCGGGCTTCGTCAGTTCACTCATCGCAGTTCCGTCACTCTCCGTCGCAGACCCTCGTGCGGGCCGACCCGGCCCATGGACACTCCATGCCGCAGAGGATCACGCTAACGCGCATGCCGGTTTGCCGGAGCGCACCGGATCAGTGGCCGCGCACGGCGGTCCGTCGTACGGCCGGCGCATGAGCCCCCGCACGCCCGGGCGGGACGCGGTGGCTCGGGTTGCACGGCAGCCGCCCGGGCGGGAAGCGGCGCAGAGGGCCAGGGCCGAAGCGCGCCGTTCAGTCGACTGCGTCGAGCCGCGCCGCCGCCCGCAGGTCCCTGAACGACGGGATGACCTCGGCCAGGCCGTGCCGCAGGGGCACCTCCGGCTGCCCGCCGAGCACCCGGCGGGCGAGGGTGATCTCCGGCCGACGCGGTTGCGGGTCGTCCTCCGTGCCGGGCAGGAAGCTGATCTCGGACGCGGACCCGGTGAGGTCGCGTATCGGCAATGCCTACGCGGGGCAGGGGAAGAGGGCGGCGATGAGTGACCCGTGCCATGAGGCGGTGCTGACGGCCGCGAGCGTGCTGCGCAAGTACGCGGCGGAAGTGGACGATCGGGCGAGGTTCCCGGTGGAGAGTTCCGCCGCGCTCCGCGAGTCGGGGCTGCTGGGGCTCGTGGCGCCGACCGGGTACGAAGGCGTCGGTCCGGACGTCCACGCCGACGTGGCCCAGGGAAGACGCCGGCCGTGACGCCGATGTGGGCGTGGCCGAGTCGCTCGTTCCGCACCTCTCGTATTCCTGATGTTCCGTCAGGTGAGTCGGCATCTGATCGGCATCAGTCCCCGAATGGTCCGGGACGGCCAGCCGGACAAGCGCCTGGCCTGCGGCGTCACCACAGCCCGGCTCCCGCAGAAGCGCAGGCGGGAAGCCTGCTCGGTACGGTGCACGATGTTCTGCGGGGCCTCCGGCCGGGAGGCATGCCCGTGTACAGTGAAGACCGCCCTTGACCTGCACAAAGCAGGCAGGGAGCCGTCTTCCAGGAGTCCAAAGTGTTGCGTACTCTGTTCAAGTCCAAGATCCACCGCGCCACCGTCACCCAGGCCGACCTGCACTACGTGGGATCCGTGACGATCGACGCCGAGCTGCTCGACGCCGCCGATCTGCTGCCCGGGGAGCTCGTGCACATCGTCGACGTCACCAACGGGGCGCGGCTGGAGACGTAC
The DNA here is from genome assembly GCF_001279005.1 of Streptomyces caelestis. Taxonomy (GTDB): domain Bacteria; phylum Actinomycetota; class Actinomycetes; order Streptomycetales; family Streptomycetaceae; genus Streptomyces; species Streptomyces heliomycini. The sequence continues at coordinate 1,428 of NZ_LGCN01000242.1, read as the reverse complement.
GTCATCGAGGGCGAGCGCGGGTCCGGGGTGATCGGGATCAACGGGGCCGCCGCCCATCTGGTCCGGCCCGGCGATCTGGTGATCATCATCAGTTACGCTCAGGTGACCGACGCCGAGGCGCGGGCGCTGGAACCCCGGGTGGTGCACGTGGACGGCGACAACCGCATCGTGTCCCTGGGGGCCGACCCGTCCGAGCCGGTGCCGGGGTCGGACCAGGAGCGCAGCCCGGGGGCCGTCACAGCGGCCTGACCGGCGCAGACCGAGGCAGGAGCGTGACGTGGCCATGGGTGACATCGAGATCCGGGACGACCGGGCGGCGGGCCGGCTCGAGGCGGTGGCGGACGGCGAGGTCGTCGGGCGGATCGAGTACTTCCCGCTCGACACCCCCGAACACGCGCTCGTGCCCGTGCACACCGTCGTCGAGCCCGCTCACGAGGGCAAGGGCATCGCGGGCTCCCTCGCCCGCGAGCTCTACGCCGTCGCCGCCCGCGAGGACGGCGCCGTCGCCCCGCTCTGCCCCTACGTGGCCACGTGGGCCGAACGCCACCCCGACCAGGCCCCGGCGGCCGGGCCGGAGCTGATCCGGGCGGCGAAGGAGTGGCTGGCGGCGCATCCCGGGCGGTTCTGAGGCCCGCGTGCTCGCACCGCTGCACACCTCGCCCGTTCACGTGCCCGTCTTCGACGCGTTGCGCGACGAGGACCACCCCGGGCTGGAGCTGCGGCACACCGTCGCCGAGGACCTGTGGGAACGCGCCCGCGGTCCCGCGGCGGTCGCCGACGAGGTGCGGGCGAGGGTGCGTGAGGTGGTCGACCGCGGCGCCCGGGCCGTGCGGTGCACCCGCTCGGCCATCGGCGGGGTCGCGGAGGCGACCGCCGTCGGCCTCGCCGTCCTGGAGAGCACGCCGCGGCCGACGGCGGCGCCGGTCGAGGAGGGGGCCGCCCGTGCCGGACGGTCCGCCCGGGTGCGGGCCGTGTCGGCCGAGGGGGCGTGGGCATGCTTCGAGGCGGGTGACCCGGCGGGGTGCGCGCGCCGGGTCGCGGACGCCGCCGACGCGGTCACCGGCGCCGACGCGATCGTCCTCGCCCAGGCCTCCGTGGCCCCGGCCGAGCGGCTCACCACGATCCGGGTGCCCGTGCTGTCCCGTCCCCGTGCGGGACTCGCCGCGGCGGCCCGCCTGCGCCACCCGGCCCCGCGCCGTCGCGCGGGCGGGTGACTGGAGAGGCGGCCGTCGGGTAGGCGGGGAGTAGTCCAGAGCCCACGTCGAGCGACAGGCCGGAGGAGACGCGCCATGACGAACCCGTACCCGGACCCCGTCCCGCCGGGCCCGACCCCGGGTCCCACTCCGGGCCCCGACCCCTCGCGCCCCGAGCCCTACCCGGACCCCGCGCCTCCGCCCCCGCCGCCGGGCCCCGGCCCGGAGCCGGCCC
>NZ_LGCN01000241.1 GCF_001279005.1 Streptomyces caelestis | reverse complement strand
CCCCCACCCGAGCCCACGCCGACCGCACCGCCGCCGCCACCGTCGCCGACGCCCCGTCCGGCCCCGCCGGCCGAGCCGCCCCCGCCGGCCGCCCGTCCGGCACCGCCCGTCGTCCGTCCGACGCCGGCTCCCACCCCGCCGCCGCGCCCGCGCCCCTCGCCACCGCCCTCACCGGCCCCGACGCCGTCGGTCACACCGAAGCCGCGGCCGTCCGCGGCGCCCGTGCACTACCCGCGCCACCGCGCGGCCCCGGCCCGGCGGCCCTCCCGCGGCGCCACGTCGCCGCTCACCTTCGTCCTGCTCATCACGACGCCCGCCGTCGTCGCCGTCGCCGCGCTGCGTCCGCGCTGAGGCCCGGACCGCCCCGACCCTTCCTGGAGGCACCTCTTGCCGGAATGGCTTGTTCTCACCCTCGCGATGCTCGCCGCCTGCGTCGTCGTGGTGGTCATCACCCTCGTACGGCACCGCAGGGCGGCCGACGACGAGGATCCCAGCGAGACCCCGGACGTCATCGAGTACATGACGATGTGGATCGGTGTGGTGTACGCCATCGTCCTGGGTCTCGCCATCGCCGGCGTCTGGGAGGGACGCAGCGCCGCCCAGGAGCACGTCCGGGCGGAGGCGGTGGCGCTGCACGAGATCTCGGAGCGGGTCCGGGTCTACCCCACCGAGGTGCGTGACCGCATCCGGGACGATGTCAACGCCTATGTCGGACACGTCGTCACCACCGAGTGGCGGACCATGGCCGACGACGGACAGGTCACCGGACGCGGTGCCGAACTCCTCGACCGCGTCCGCCGGGACGTCACCGACTACCAGCCGCGGACGGACTTCGAGGCGCAGGCATACCAGCCGCTCGTGGACCAGGTGGCCGCCGCCGACCAGGCGCGCAGCGCACGGGCCGAGTCGACCGGGGAGACCATGCCGGGCGTGGTGTGGTTCGGGCTGATCTCCGGCGCCGTCGTCACCATCGGGATGATCTTCGCGCTGCAGATCCGGCGCACCGCCCGGGAGATGGTCCTCGCCGGGCTGTTCTCGGCGCTGATCGCCTTCCTGCTCTTCCTCATCTGGGACTTCGACGCCCCCTACAGCCGGGGCCTCGCCGCGTCGGCCGACCCGTTCCTGCGGCTCTTCCCGCACGTCGGGGGCTGACACCGCCCGCGGGGAGCGGAGCGTGGCCCCGGATCCCGCGGGATCCGGGGCGAGCGGCGTGCGAACTCCTGCGAAACGGCGGTCCGGGGGAAACAGCGGTTCAGATCCGCTTCTCGGCGCGGCGGCGCGTCCAGAAGACACCGCTGCCGACGACCGCGGCGGTCACCAGGGCCCCGCCGATGGCCATGTCGGTCGGGGTCGCCCCGCTGGTGCTGCTGCCGCCGATACCGCCGCGGACACCGCCGATGACGGTGAAGGCGGCCGGCCGGGTCAGGCTCCGGCCGGAGCAGTGGACCGTGATGTCGTAGGGACCGGGACGGGCGTCCTCGTCGACGGTGGCGGTGCCCCTCGAGGTGTCGTTGGCGCCGCTGATGGGCGTCAGATTCGTCCGGGGGAAGGCGTTGGAGGTCGCCGTGCCGCCGTGGGGACAGCCGTCGACCGTGATGGTCAGCTGGCCGCCACGGGCGATGACGCCGGGCAGGGCGACGATGTTGGACGGGTTGGGCACCCGGCCGCCGTCCGCGACGGCCGCCGGTGCGGCGACCCCGAGGACGGCGACCGCGGCGCCGGCGGCCGCCAGGGCACGTGAATTGCGCATGTGATCCTCCGCGGAAGGCGCCCCGGGTCCCGTTCCCGGTCGATCGGCGAGAAAACGCCTCCCGGAAAGACCCTCAGTTGCCCTGCGCACGGCCGCATTTCGGGAATGGTCCGTACCGGTGAGGCGAACCCCGTGCGGAAAACCCCGAGAGGGGATATCACCGCAGGTCACGGACCGTCAGAAAATCTTCGTCCGGTACTGCCCCGGATGGCGCACCCGGTCGCGCCGGAGCCACCCGTTCGCCGCCGACCCGTCGCCGGTCGCGCGTGCGGCATTTAGCGTTTTCGTCATGCGCGAGTGGTACGGCGACGGCCGTGTCGAGAGGGGAAGGCGAATGTCTGCTTTCGAGCCGGCCGAAGCAGAATGGGAGGCACGGCGGAAAAGGCGTGCCCCGTGGGGAGTGATAGCGCTGGTCCTGCTCACCGGCCTCGCGCTCATCCGGAACGGCTCGGGGGAGTTCGACGAGGGCCCGCCGCAGCCGGCCGCCGCGGCCGCCGCCGGCAGCCGGACGCCCGGCGGCATCACGGCCGACGCGGTGCGACCGCTGCCGTACGCGGTCCCGGACCGGGTCGTGATCCCGGCGATCCAGGTGGACGCGCCCGTCGTCCCGGTGGGCCTGGACGCGGAGGGCTGGGTGGACGCGCCGCCGCCCCAGGACCCCAATCTGGCGGGCTGGTTCACCGGCGCCGTCTCACCGGGCGAGAAGGGCACGGCGGTCGTCGTCGGCCATGTCGACAACGCGCAGGGACCGGCCGTGTTCTACGGGCTCGGGGCGCTGCAGAAGGGAAACCGCGTCGAGGTCACCCGCAAGGACGGCAGGACCGTCGTGTTCGAGATCTACGGCGTCGAGGTCTTCGCGAAGAACGACTTCCCCGGCGACCGGGTCTACGCCTCCAAGGGGACCGCGGAACTGAGGGTCATCACCTGCGGCGGCGGTTTCTCCCCGCAGAGCGGCTACGACGGGAACGTGGTCGTCTTCGCCCGCCTGGCCGGGGCCCGCTGAGCGGTTCCGCGGCCGGGCGGGCGGGACCGGCTCAGACGTACTGCCGGCGGGGCACGGTGAGGTGGTACCCGGAGTCCAGCAGGCCGGGCAGATAGGTGCGCAGGGCCCGTACGGTCTGCGAGCGGTCGCCCCCGGCGTCGTGCGAGAGCACCACGACGCCGGGGGCGGCGCCGTCCGCCACCCGCTCGACGATGGTGCGGGTGCCGGGCTCGGTCCAGTCGAGGGTGTCCACCGTCCAGGCCAGCGATTCCATGCCCAGTTCGGCGCCGAGCCGGAAGACGGCGTGGTTCCAGGCGCCGTAGGGCGCGCGGAACCACGCGGGACGCTCGCCGCAGATCTTCTCGACGATGTCGCTGGTGCGTTCCATCTCGGAGCGGATCCGGGCCCGCCGCAGCCGGGTGAGCAGGGGGTGGGTCCAGGTGTGGTTGCCGACCACGTGCCCCTCGTCGGCCATCCTGGCCACCAGGTCCCGGTGGCCGGCCGCCATCTCCCCGCACACGAAGAACATCGCCCGCACCTCGTACCGGGCCAGGGTGTCGAGGATGTGCGGGGTGTAGCGGGGGTCGGGTCCGTCGTCGAAGCTCAGCACCATGGTGCGGCCGTGTTCGGGCACGCGCAGCAGCGGTTCGCGCCGCACCGGCGTCCTGCCGTGCGGGGTGCGCGGCGGGCCGTAGCCGGTCAGGGGCCTCAGACGGTACTCGGAGGGCCTGAGCGGGCGGCGGGCCGGCCGGGCGCCGGCGGCCGGCGGTGGTGCGGGCGCGGTCCTCTCCCCGGTGCCCGGCACGAACGCCGCGGCCACACCGGCGGCGCCCAGGGAGACGGCGCCGGCGAGCAGCGCCCGGCGCCGGGTCGGCAAATGATCCTTCTGCATGACTCATCAGTCGCCCCGTGGAGACCCGGCGCACCTCGGCGACACCGGTGTGGCGGCACGATTTCACCCGGCCGGCGCAGTGCGGGCGACGGACCTCGAGGGACGCGCCGGGGGCCGGGGCGCCGGACTCCGATAGCCTCGCTGCCGTGACGGAACAGCGGTCCCATCGGTTCGAACGGGGCACGGACGGCCCGAAGGTGATCGTGGCCGGCGTGGACGGCTCCGACTCCTCCCTGCGCGCGGCGGCGTACGCCGCCGGGCTGGCCCGCCGCCAGGGCGCGCTGCTCGCCCTCGTGTACGTGCAGCCGGTGCAGGCCGCGGCAGCCGCGCTCGGCGCGCCGGTGGCCGACACGGCCGAGGAGATGGCCGAGGACCTGGTGGCGCAGGTCAGGGACGCGATGGAGCGGATCAAGGGCATCTTCGACATCCGCTGGGAGTTCCACACCTTCCGCGGCGACCCCTACAACGGACTGGTGAGGGCGGCCGACGACCTCATGGCGGACGCGGTGGTGGTGGGCGCCTCCGAGCAGGCGGGCCACCGGTTCGTCGGCTCGGTCGCGGTACGGCTGGTGAAGGCCGGCCGGTGGCCGGTCACGGTGGTGCCGTAGTCCCGTACGGACGTGTCCGCGCTCTCCTCCGTCGGCGGCGCCCCGGCGGCACCGTGATCGCCCGTCAGCCGTGTGCGGATCGCGAAGAGGTGAGGCGCCCGGCCGGAGCGCGCCCTCGGTGTGGGGCGGCTCACCGCGATCGGCGCCGTCCTCCTCACCCGCACGGGAACCGGTCGCCGACGGCACGGCCGGGCCCGCGGTGCTCGGCGAGCCGGCCGGCCGGTTCATCGGCCGGGACCTGCTGCCGGAGCGCACGGCGACCGTGGCGGTGGTCCGCCTCGGGTGCCCCTGCCGGCGTGCGGAGCCGGCGGGCCGTCAGCGGGACCGGAGGGAGCGAAGGAAGTCCAGCAGGATCTTGTTCAGCTCCTCGGGCCGCTCCAGGTTGGGGTAGTGCGCGGTCCCGTCGATGATCAGGGAGCGGCCGTCGCGGACGGCGCCGGCGAGCCGCTCCGCCTCGGCGATCAGGTCGGGGGCGTCGAGGGCGCCGTTGACGGCGAGCACCGGAACGCCGATCCCCGGGACCCGGACCCAGGTGTCGGTCATGGGCACGTGGTGGTCCTCCTCGTCCGGGGTGTGCTTGGCGAGGGTGCCCAGGACCATCTCGCGCAGCCGGCCCAGGATGTCCGGGTCGACCTCGGCGGCGGTGCGGTGCTTGCCGGGCACGTGGCGCAGGAACGCGGTGAGCCAGCCCTCCACGTCGCCCGTGCCCAGGGCCGCGGCCTGTTCGGCCTGTACCCGGCGGACCCAGGGGTCGGTGTACTGGAAGTCGCTGGTGGCCGCACCGCACACCACCACCGCGCGCACCAGCTCCGGGTACTCCAGCACGGTGTCGGTGGCGATGGCGCCACCCATCGACACACCGACGAGCACGGCCGGACCGGCGTCCAGGTGGCGCAGCAGTCCGGCGAGGTCGTCGGCCCAGCGGAACGGCCCGGTGGCGTTGGCCGAGGCGCCGTGCCCGCGGACGTCCGGTGCGATCACCCGGTGCTCGGCGGCCAGGGCCGGGATCTGGGCGTCGAAGACCCGGTGGTCGGCGAAGCCGGAGTGCAGCAGGACCACCGGGTCGCCGGTCCCGGTGTCGAGGTAGGCGAGATCGCCGTCGGCGGAGGGGAAGAAGCGCAGATCCGAAGGAGCAGTCATGACAACCAAGGTGTCATGTTGACTTGGCTTTGGCAACCAGGGTGTCATGATGGCGGGATGAAGGACATGGACGCCCCACTCCCCCCGGACGAGCTCGGCCGCCGCCTCACCGAGGTGTACGACCTGGTCGGCCCCCTCTACCGGCGCGCCCAGCGCAGCGTGGAACAGGGCCTGACCGCCGACGGCCTGTCCGTGGGCGTACGCGCCGTGCTGACCCTGCTGCACCGCAACGGGCCGATGACCGTGCCGCAGATGGGCAGGGCGCAGGCGATCAGCCGGCAGTTCGTGCAGCGCATGGTGAACGACGCCGCGGCGCAGGACCTGGTGGAGGCCGTCCCGAACCCCGCCCACCGGCGGTCGTCGCTCATCCGTCCGACCGCGAAGGGCTCCGCGGCGATCTCCGCCGTCCTGGAGCGCGAACACCTGCTGCTGCGGGAGGTCGGCGGCGACCTCACGGACGCCGACGTGACGGCCTGTCTGCGGGTGCTGGGCGGACTGCTGACGGCGCTCGACCACGTCGACCTCGGCTGACGGTCCTCACTCCCCCATCACGAGCCCGTCCTGCGCGGCGCCCCGGCTCAGCACCACGTTCCGGATCCGGTCGCGCACGGACCGCACCTCGGCGCCCCGGGCGAGCGCCCGGTTGAGGTCGACGACCCGGCCGGCGTCCACGTCGAAGAACTGCGGGACGAACTCGGCCCGGGCCACCTCCCAGCGTCCGCCGGGACGCTTCGGCGGGGCGAAGGTGAAGCGGCCCAGGGTGGACTGTCCGCCGCGCGGGTCCCGGACGCCCTCGTGGTCGGCCGTCCCACCGGCGATCTGGTCGCCCAGGCCGTAGACCACCCAGGTGCCGTTGACCTTCTCGTAGGCCTGCGGGACATGGGCGTGGGTGCCGAGGATCAGGTCGACGTCGGGGCGGCCCCCGGTGGTCGAGGCGGTGAGCGAGCGGGCGAGGGCGATCTGCCGTTCGTCGGGGGCCTCCTGCCCTTCGGTGCCCCAGTGCAGCGAGACCACGACGACATCGGCCCCGGCCTCCCGGGCGGCCCGCGCGTCGTCGACGATCCGCGCCTCGTCGGCGAGGCCGACGGCCCAGGGCTCGTCCGGCGGCAGCGGGAGGCCGTCGGCGGCATCGGTGTAGGCGAGGTGGGCGACCCGCGCCGGACCCGCGCGCAGCACGGTCGCCGTGCGGGCCTCCCGCTCGGTGCGCGCCGAGCCGGCGTGGCGCACACCGGCCCGGTCGAGGGCGTCCAGGGTGCGGCGGATGCCCTCGGCGCCGTCGTCCAGGGAGTGGCCGGAGGCGGTGGAGCAACTGTCGTAGCCGGTGGCGGCGAGGCCTCGGGCCACCTCGGACGGGGAGGCGAAGAGGGGGTGGCCGGTGGGGTCGCCGCCCGTGCCGTACACGGTTCCCATGTGGCACAACGCCACATCGGCGGAGTCGACGACGGAGCGGACACCGGAGAGCATCGGCCGGAAGTCGTACCCGGCGCCGCCCGCGTCGTAGCGGGCGCGTTCGATGATCGCCTCGTGGGCCGGCACGTCCCCCGAGGCGACCAGAGTGAAGCCACGGGGCCCTGTCGCCGAAGGGGCCAAAGGCCCCGGTTCCGGCGGCCGGTGGTCACGGGCCTGACAGGCGGCGCCCGCGGCGAGGACGACGGTCAGGACCAGGGCCACCTGCCGACTGCGCGTGATCATCATTTCACCCCGCTGTGGTCACATTTATGGATGAACAGGTAAGAAGCCTCCTCGCTCCCGGCACCGTTGCGACACGCTCTTTAGGCCGTCCGGCGTGCGCGAACGGCCGTCTCGACCGTTCGTCGAACCGTTCGTCGACGCGATCGACCGTCCGCCGCACGCTCCTGTGCACGCCCTGTCCCCGCGTCACGCCGTGCGTTGCCATACGGCCATGACGGCCGGAACCACACTCATGAACGGGACGACCGCCGAGCACGAGCTCGCCGCACTGCAGCGCGAGCACGGCCGGCCCCTCTTCGCGCTGCTGCTCCGGCTCTGCGACGGGGACCGGCAGCGCGCGGAGGATCTGGTCCAGGAGACCCTGGTGCGCGCCTGGCAGCACCCCGAGGCCCTGCGCGCCGAGAACTTCGACTCCGTACGGCCCTGGCTGCTCACCGTGGGACGGCGGCTCGCCATAGACGCGCGACGGGCCCGGCAGGCCCGGCCGGCCGAGGTCGGGGACGCCGTCCTGGAGAACGCCCGGGTGATCTCCGACCACGCCGAGCGGGCCGCGGCCGCGCTCGATGTCCGCGAGGCTGTGAAGACACTCACTCCGGAGCACCGTGAAGTCCTGGTGCTCGTGTACTTCCGGGGGGCGAGTGTGGCGGAAGCCGCGACGGCCCTCGGGATCCCACCCGGTACCGTGAAGTCCCGCGCGTACTACGCGCTGCGCGCCCTGCGCCGGGTGCTTCCCGGATACGCCTCCGACATGCGGTGAAACCGGCCGTCGGGTCAAACCTCCGTAAAGCGCCTTGCCGACCACCCCGGTTGAGTAATCGGCTGTCCTCATCCGTGTTCCGGACCGGGGGCCCGGGTTCGGGCGACGCGCACGCACCGGAGGAAGGCAGGAAGGGATGCTGCACAGAGGCCGAGAGAGCACGGACGGCACCGGTGACGGTGAACTGACCGTCCCCATGGCCTGGTTGTACGCCGAGTACATCGCCGACGAACTACTGCGCAGCGGCGATCTGATGCCGCCGACGTCCGTCGAGTTCCGCGCGGGACGGGACGCGCTGGCGCTGACCGTGTTCCTGTCCGACACCGACGGCGAGCTGTCCGGCATCCGGGTGATCACCCGGATGGAGACCTGGCTGTCCCTGACCGCGTACGACCAGCCGTGGCAGGAGTGGGTGCGGGGGCGCCTGCGGGACCTGTCCGCGGACGGCCGGAACGCGCCGGACCCGGACCTGGAGCTCGCCCGGGAGGCCTGGCGCTGGCTGCGGGAGACGGAGCTGCTGGCGCCCGATCTGAATGCGGTGCCGGGCGGCGGCGCGGTGACCGGCGAGGACGAGGGACCCAAGGTGTGGACGCCGGCGTGGCAGCTCGGGCTGCCGCTCGGTCACCTCGCCCTCCATCTTTTTTAGGTTCCTCGCCGATCCGACCAATCCGCGGGCCGGTCGGCTCCGAATGCCTTGGTCACGATTCGGCACGTCGCTTGAGTGATTCGGCCGCCTGGTGCGTACCGGTGGGAGCAAGGAGTAACCCCACCCGCACCCAACGGCACGAGGATTCGGCATGAGGTCCCTGGAAAGGCATCGCGACGTCGGCGCCTACGCGCTCGGCGTGCTGGACGAGGCGGACGCGTTCCGTTTCGAGGACCACCTCATGGAGTGCCCCCGGTGCGCCGTCCAGGTGACCGAATTCGGCCCTGTGGCACGCCAGTTGATGCTGTACCGGAGTTCCACCCCGCGGCTGGTGCACCCGCTGGCCGAGCCCGGTCCGAGGATGCTGGACCGGCTGCTGTCGCAGGTGGCGGTCCGCAACCGCGCGGGGCGTCGCCGGCTGCTGCTGGCGCTGGCCGCCTCGGTGGTGCTCGCGGTGTCCGCGCCGGCGGTCGCGATCATGGCACGGGCCGACGGCGGGGGCGCCGTGCGCATCGCGGCGACCGACGAGCGGTCCGGGGTGTGGGCGCAGGTGACCACGGAGGACGAGGCCTGGGGCAGCGCCATGGAGATCGAGGTCAAGGACGGCGCCGGCCCTCGCGCCTGCCGTCTGGTGGCGATCGGCCGGGACGGCTCCGAGGAGACGGTGACCAGCTGGAGCGTGCCCCGTCACGACGCCCGCCCCCACACGATCCTCGGCGGCTCCGCCATGCACCCCGAGGACATCGCCCGCTACGAGGTGCGCACGGCGAAGGACGAGAGCCTGGTGACGCTGGAGCCCCGGTGAGGGGCCGCGGACGGCGTCCCCGCGCACCCGGCAGACCTCGGCGCCGCGGCCGTACGCCCGCAGACCGCCCTTCCTCCCGGCCCCGGAAGGCCCCGGCACGCGTCGGGAGCGCCGTCCGGGGCGCCGTCGTCCGGGGGGGCGCTCCGGGCCCGGCCGGCTCCCGGGACGGCACGCGCTCCACGCGGTGCGGCGCCCGCGCCTGCTCAGGCCGGGTCGGGGCCCTTCGCCACCACGAACTCGCTCCACACGCACTTGCCGCCGCCGCGCGCCTCCACGCCCCATACGTCCGTGAGCGTCTCGATCAGGAGCAGGCCCCGCCCGGAGACGCCCGACTCGCCCGCCTCCCGGCGGCGCGGCAGGGCGCTGGAGGAGTCCTCGACCTCCACCCGTACGCGCCGCTCGCCGCCGGTGAGGGCCCGGAGCGTGACGATCGCGGAGCCCTCGGTGTGCATCAGCACGTTGGTGATCATCTCGTCGGCGACCAGCTCGATCTCGTCGGCCCGGTCCCCCGCGTCCCAGGCGCCCACCGCCGTGCGGATCGCGCGCCGGGTCTCGGCGAGCGCCTCCGGATCACCGGGCGTCACCCGCCGCTTGAGCCGGCCGCCGGGCCGCGCGCTGTCCAGGGCGCGGCGGCGCAGCAGGAGCAGCGCCACGTCGTCGCCGCCGCCGCGTTCCTCGGCCACGTCGATGAGCCGGTCGGCGAGTTCGCGTACGTCGTCGGGGCCGACGGCGATCAGCGCCGAGAGGGTCTCCATGCCGTCGTCGAGGTCGGCGCCGGGCTGTTCGATCAGGCCGTCGGTGCACAGCAGCAGGGTGTCGCCGGGGTCGAGCTCCATCGTGCCGACCGGGTAGTCGAGCCGCCCGAACTCCGCGGACAGGCCGAGCGGCAGCCCGCCGGGGACGGGGACGCGCCGACAGGAGCCGTCGGTGCGGCGCACCAGCGGGTCGAGGTGGCCGGCCCGGACCATCTGGAGTACGCCGGTGGCCAGGTCGGCCTCGGCGTAGAGGCAGGTCGCGGAGCGGTCGGTGTCGAGCTCGTCCAGGAAGACGGAGGCGCGGGCCATCACGGTGGCCGGCGGGTGGCCCTCGGCCGCGTAGGCGCGCAGCACGATGCGCAGCTGGCCCATGACGGCGGCGGCGTGTGTGTCGTGGCCCTGGACGTCGCCGATGACGGCGCCCACCCGGCCTCCCGGCAGCGGGATCAGGTCGTACCAGTCGCCGCCGATGTCGCGGCCGAGGGAGCCGCCGATGGTGGCGGCGCGGTAGCGCACGGCGAGGTCGGCGCCGGGCACGCTGGGGATGGTGCGCGGCAGCATGGCCTGCTGCAGCCCCTGGGCGAGGTCCATCTCCTGCTCGTAGAACATCGCGCGCTGCATGCTCTGGGAGATGCTGCTGCCCAGCGCGACGAGGATGTTGCGCTCCTCCGCGGAGAAACCGCGCCGGTCGCTGTAGAGCAGCCCCATCGCGCCGATGGGACGGGCCTGGACGATCAGCGGCAGATAGGCCGCCGAGGTGATGTGCAGGCCGGTGAGTCCCTGCCACAGCTGCGGATAGCGCTCGGCGAACTCCTCCGGTGAATCGATGAAGCACGGGCTGAGGGTGCGCACCGCCTCGCTCATCGGATACGGCTCGTCGATCCCGGTGACCTCGGTGCCCGGTATGAGGCTGCCCTCGGGTCCCTCCGCGACGAGCCGGATCCTGCCCGCCTCGAGCAGCCCCATCACCAGGCTGGTCGCACCCAGATGGGTGAGGCCGTGGGTGTCCTTGAGGACGTCGATGACGTCCTGCACGGTGCGCGCATGGGCGAGGGCGGCGGTGGTGAGCTGGACGACGTTGGTCTGCCGGCGGCGGACGTCCTCCTGGGCGGCCTGCTCGCGCCTGGCCTCGCTCTCGCCGAGCTCCTGGGTGGCGTCCCGGACGATGCCGATGATGCGGCGGGGCCGGCCGCTCTCGTCCCGGCGGATGTAGCCCTGGGTGTGGGTCCAGCGCAGGGAGCCGTCGCGGCGGCGGACGCGGAAGTAGGCGCCGTAGTTCTCGCTGCCGTCCTTCAGCGCCTGTGACACGACGGTGTCCAGGCGCAGGGCGTCGCCGGAGGGGACCCGGCTCTCCAGGGACTCGGGCCTGTCGTCGTATTCGCCGGGGCGCACGTCGAAGATCTCGTGCGCCTGGGCGTCCATCTGCATCACCCCGGCGCCCAGGTCCCAGTCGAAACCGCCCATGCGGTTGAGCGCCAGGATCGGGTCCGGGTGGTCCGGCCAGTCGTCCGGGAGAGACAGGGGGCTCGCTCCCCGATCAGCCATGGGCCCACCTTGCCAGGGTTCACGCGATTCTTCGACCGCTGGGCGCCCTCCGCCCGCGGGTTGCGCGGCCCGCCCGGTGGTATACGGAGAGTCACAAGGGCCCCGGCGGGACGAGGCGGAGGGAGCGCGGCCGTGGAGTGGTTCACCGCATCCGAGTACTGGACGGGCCGGCTGGTCTTCCAACGGGCGCTGGCCGGGCTGTATCTGGTCGCGTTCCTGGCGGCGGCGCTGCAGTTCCGCGCGCTGATCGGGGAGCGCGGCATGCTGCCGGTGCCGCGTTTCGTGGAGCGGGTGCCGTTCAGGAGGTCGCCGAGCCTGTTCCACTGGCACTACTCGGACCGGTTCTTCGCGGTGTGCGCCTGGGCGGGCTGCGCGGTGTCGGCGGCGCTGCTGGCGGGGCTGGACTCGCTGCTTCCGCTGTGGGGCGGGATGCTGTTGTGGCTGGCGCCGTGGGCGCTGTACCTGTCGGTCGTCAACGTGGGACAGACCTGGTACGCGTTCGGCTGGGAGTCGCTGCTCCTCGAGGTCGGGTTCCTGGCCGTCCTCCTCGGCAACGACGAGGTGGCGCCGCCCGTCGTGGTGCTGTTCCTGCTGCGGTGGGTCCTGTTCCGGGTGGAGTTCGGCGCGGGTCTGATCAAGATGCGCGGCGACGCGTGCTGGCGGAAGCTGACCTGCCTGGACCACCACCACGAGACCCAGCCGATGCCGGGGCCGCTGAGCTGGTTCTTCCACCGTCTGCCGAAGCCGCTGCACCGGATCGAGGTGGCCGCCAACCACGTCACCCAGCTGATCGTGCCGTTCCTGCTGTTCGCCCCGCAGCCGGTGGCCTCGGTGGCCGCCTCGCTGATGATCGTCACCCAGCTGTGGCTGGTGCTGTCCGGCAACTTCGCGTGGCTGAACTGGATCACGATCGTGCTGGCCCTGCCGGCGGTCGCGTTCCCCTCCGATCCGCCGGCGGTGCCCGACGCGCCGCTGTGGTACGTGGTGGTCGTCCTCGCGGTGTCCGCGCTGCTGCTCGGCCTCGGTCACCGGCCGGTCCGCAACATGCTCTCCCGCCGCCAGGTGATGAACCGCTCCTTCGACCCGCTGCACCTGGTCAACACCTACGGGGCGTTCGGCAGCGTCAGCCGGATCCGGTACGAGGTGGTCGTGGAGGGGACGGCGGACGAGGCGCCCCGGAAGGACTCCGGCTGGCGGGAGTACGAGTTCAAGGGCAAGCCGGGTGATCCGCGGCGCTGGCCGCGGCAGTTCGCGCCGTACCACCTGCGGCTCGACTGGCTGATGTGGTTCGCCGCGCTGTCGCCCGCGTACGCCGGTCCCTGGTTCGGCGCGCTGGTGGAGCGTCTGCTGGAGGGCGACCGGGACACGCTGAGGCTGCTGCGCCGCTCCCCGTTCCCCGCGGACGCGCCGCCCCGGCACATCCGCGCCCGCCTCTTCCGCTACCGCTACACGACGTGGCGGGAGCTGCGGGAGACGGGCGCGTGCTGGGAGCGGACGTATGTGCGGGAGTTCCTGCCGCCGACCCGGCTGACGGGGACGGCTCAGAGGTCGTAGACGCGGGTGGCGGTGGTTTCGAAGAGCTGACGGCGTTCGGCGGCGTCGAGGCCGTCGGCCAGCTCCCGCGCGGCGGCGAGGACGTCGCCGTACGACGCCGCGAGGGTGCACACCGGCCAGTCCGAGCCGAACATCAGCCGGCCGGGGCCGAAGGCGTCCAGCACGACGTCGGCGTACGGGCGCAGGTCGTCGACCGTCCAGGAGTCCCGGTCGGCCTCGGTGACCAGGCCGGAGAGCTTGCACACCGTGTTGGGCAGCGCGGCCAGGGCGCGGACGTCGGACGCCCAGGGTTCGAGCGCGCCCGAGGCGACGGGCGGCTTGCCCAGGTGGTCCAGGACGAAGGTGAGCCGGGGCAGCGACGCGGCCGCCGCCGCACAGGCCGGCAGTTGGTGCGGCAGGACCACGAGGTCGTAGGCCAGACCGGCGTCGGCCGCGGCGGCGAGTCCGCGCCGGACGTCCGGGCGCAGCAGCCACCCGGGGTCGGACTCGCCCTGCACCTGGTGGCGGACGCCCTTCAGGTACCGTCCGCCGGGCAACGCCCGCAGCCGGGCCAGCTCGTCGGCGATGTCGGGGCGGACGAGGTCGGTCCAGCCGACGACCCCCGCGACCGACTCGTGCGCCTCGGCGAGGGCCAGCAGTTCGGGGGTCTCCTCGGGGACCGTGACGGTCTGCACCAGGACGGTGCGGTCGACACCGGCAGCGCTCGCCTCGGGGGCGAGGTCGGACAGGCCGAAGTTCCGCCGCAGCGGCCGCAGTCCGGGGCCGGTGAGCCAGTCCTGGTCACGGACGGACAGGTCCCAGACGTGGTGGTGCGCGTCGACGGTCACGCCGGCTCCCCCTCGGACGGCAGCAGGCCGTCGGCGCGCAGTTCCCGCCAGAGGGCGGTGGGCACCGGGTCCGTGAACCGGTCGGCGCAGTCGTGGACCTCGGCGGCCGAGCGGGCGCCGACGAGCACGCTCGCGACCGCCGGATGGGCGGCGCAGTGGGCCAGGGCGGCGGCGCGCAAGGTGGTGCCGTGCCGCTCGGCGGCCTCCTTCAGCCGCAGGGCGCGGTCCAGCAACTCGGCGGGCGCCCGGGTGTAGTCGTACGTCGCTCCCGGCCCCGGGTCCGCGAGCAGGCCGGAGTTGAAGGCGCCGCCGACGACGACGGAGGTGCCGTGTGCCAGGGCCGCGGGCAGCAGGTCGGTCAGGGCGCTGTGGTCGAGCAGGGTGTGGCGGCCGGCGCACAGGACGACGTCGACGTCGGTGTCGCGGACGAAGCGGGTGAGCATCGCGGTCTGGTTCATGCCGGCGCCGATCGCCCCGACGACGCCCTCCGCGCGGAGTCTCTCCAGAGCCGGGTAACCCTCGCGGAAGGCCTGTTCGGCGTGGTCGTCGGGGTCGTGGAGGTAGACGACGTCGACGCGGTCCAGGCCGAGGCGTTCCAGGCTCGCCTCCAGGGTGCGGCGTACGCCCTCGGCGCTGAAGTCCCAGACGCGACGGTGGGTGGCGGGGACGGCGAAGCCGTGGGCGAGGTCGTCGCCGCCGGCGTCAAAGGGTTCGAGGCGGCGGCCCACCTTGGTGGAGACCGTGAAGGCGTCGCGCGGGTGCTCGCGCAGGGCGGCGCCGAGGCGGCGTTCGGCCAGGCCGATGCCGTAGTGCGGGGCGGTGTCGAAGTAACGGACGCCTCGCTGCCAGGCGGCCCGCACCGCCTCGTGCGCCGCCTCCTCGCCGACCTCGGTGTACAGGTTGCCGATGCCGGCGGAGCCGAGGGCCAGGGCGGTGACCTCGACGCGGCTGCGGCCGAGCCGGCGGCTGTTCACCGGGCCTCCGGGCGCAGCCGCAGTCCCTGCATGCCGCCGTCGACCGTGAGGGCCGTGCCGGTGGTGGCGCCGGACAGCGGGCTCGCCAGGTGGGCGATGGCGCCGGCGACCTCGGCGGCCGGGACCAGGCGGCCGGTGGGCTGGCGGGCCTCCAGGGCGGCGCGTTCGGCGGCCGGGTCGTCGGCCGCGTCCAGCAGCCGGCCGATCCAGGGGGTGTCGACGGTGCCCGGGGTGACGCAGTTGACGCGGATGCCCTCGCGGACGTGGTCGGCGGCCATGGCGAGGGTGAGGGAGTACACGGCGCCCTTGGTGGCGCTGTACAGGGCCCGCTGGGGCAGGCCCACGGTGGCGGCGATGGAGCAGGTGTTGACGATCGCCGCGTGCCCGGAGGCGCGCAGGTGCGGCAGGCAGGCGCGGGCGGTGCGGACCATGCCGAGGACGTTGACGTCGAAGACGCGGTGCCATTCCTCGTCGGAGTTGGTCTCCACGGTGCCCTGGGCGCCGACGCCGGCGTTGTTGACCAGTACGTCGAGGCCGCCCAGGCCGTCGACGGCGGCGGCCACCGCCGCACGCACCGAGGCGTCGTCGGTGACGTCGGCGCGGTGTCCGGTGAGGGGTTCGGCGACCGTCGACGGGTCGAGGTCCAGCACGGCCACGGTGGCGCCGCGCTCCGCCAGGAGGTCCGCCGTGGCCCGGCCGATGCCGGAGGCGCCGCCGGTCACCAGGGCCGTCAGGCCCTCGAAGTCGCTCATGCGGTCCGCTCCTTCTCCTGCTGCGTGTCCGGGTCGGCGGCCCAGAAGTCGCCGTCGGGATAGGTGTAGCGCGCCAGGGACTCCGGGCGCACGGCGGCGGAGAACCCCGGCGCGAGGGGCGCCGTGTAGTGGCCGTCGCGGATCACCACCGGGTCGAGGAAGTGGTCGTGCAGATGGTCGACGTACTCGATGACCCGGTCCTCGGTGGTTCCGGTCAGGGCCACGTAGTCGAACATCGACAGGTGCTGGACGAGTTCGCACAGGCCGACCCCTCCGGCGTGCGGGCACACCGGGACGCCGTACTTGGCGGCGAGCAGCAGGACGGCGAGGTTCTCGGGGACGCCGCCGACCCGGGCGGCGTCGATCTGGACGATGTCGAGGGCGCCGGCCTGGAGGAGCTGCTTGAAGACGATCCTGTTCTGCGCGTGCTCGCCGGTGGCCACCTTCACCGGGGCGACGGCGCGGCGGACGGCCGCGTGGCCGAGGATGTCGTCGGGGCTGGTGGGCTCCTCGATCCAGTACGGGTCGAACTCCGCGAGGGCCTTGGTCCAGCGGATCGCCTCGTCCACGTCCCAGCGCTGGTTGGCGTCGACCGCGATGCGCACATCCGGTCCGACGGCCGCGCGGGCGGCCCGGCAACGCCTCAGGTCGTCGTCGAGGTCGGCGCCGACCTTGAGCTTGATCTGGCGGAAACCGTCGGCGACCGCCCGCACGGCGAGCCGGGTGAGTTTCCCGTCGTCGTAGCCGAGCCAGCCGGGCGAGGTGGTGTAGGCGGGGTAGCCGCGCTCCAGCAGCAGGGCGGTGCGTTCCTCGGCGCCATCCCGGCCGCGGCGCAGGAGGGCGAGGGCCTCCTCGGGGGTGAGGGCGTCGGTGAGGTAGCGGAAGTCGATCTGGCGGACCAGCCACGCGGGGTCGGCCTCGGCGAGCAGGCGCCACAGCGGTTTGTCCGCGCGTTTGGCGGCCAGGTCCCAGAGGGCGTTGACGACGGCCCCGATCGCCATGTGCATCACGCCCTTCTCGGGTCCGAGCCAGCGCAGCTGGCTGTCGCCGGTCAGGTCGCGGTTCAGGACGGAGGGGTCGGCGCAGAGTTCGTCGACGGACCGTCCGACGAGATGACCGCGGAGCGCTTCGATCGCGGCGACCTGGACGTCGTTGCCCCGCCCGATGGTGAACGCGAACCCGTGCCCCTCGTGCCCGTCGGCGGCGTCGGTGCGCAGCACGACGTAGGCCGCCGAGTAGTCGGGGTCGGGGTTCATCGCGTCGGAACCGTCGAGTTCGCGCGAGGTGGGGAACCGGACGTCGTAGGTGTCGACGGCGGTGATGCGGGCGGGTCGCGGGGGCACGGAGGACCTTTCGGTGGGCGACGGGGACGGTAGGGCGTCAGTCCGGGGCACGGCCGCATATTTATCAGACCACTCGGCGAACACAACAGCCCTTGCGCGGAAATTCCGCGGTCTTTGTCCCGTAGTGGTCTGACCACTCCCGTCGTTAGACTGCGGCGGACCGGGTGAGTGGAGGAGTGGCGTGGAGGAGACGGCCCCACAGAAGGGCACGGTGACGCAGCGCGCCATCGAGCGGATCACGGCGATGATCCGGGAGGGCGAACTGGAGCCCGGCGAGCGGCTGCCCACCGAGCGTGAACTCGCCGTCCGGCTGGGCATCTCCCGCAGTTCGATGCGGGAGGCGATCCGCGCGCTCACGGTGCTGGGCATGGTCGAGGCCCGGCACGGCTCGGGCATCTACGTCACCCGGCTGGAGGCCGGGGACCTGCTGGAGACGTTCGGCGTGGTGGCCGATCTGTCCCGGGGGCCGCGCCTGGTCGAGCTGCTGGAGGTGCGCCGCGTCCTGGAGTCGACGGCGACCGCGCTGGCCGCCGCGCGGATCACCCCGGAACGGCTGGCCGAGGTCGAGAAGCACCTGTCGGCGATGAACGCCACCGACGATCCGGAGGAGATCCTCGCCCACGACCTGGCCTTCCACCGCGAGATCGCGGCGGCGGCGGGGAACGGGACGATGGCCGCGATCCTGGAGGGCCTGTCCTCGCGCACCTTCCGGGCCCGGGTCTGGCGCGGCTACCAGGAGGAGGGCGCCTTCGCCCGCACCCGGCGCGAACACGCCGCGATCCACCGCGCCCTGGCCGCCCGCGACCCGGAGGCGGCGCGGGCGGCGGCGGCCGCGCACGTGGGCGCGGTGGAGGAGTGGCTGCGCGGCCGGCTGACGGACTGAGCCGGCCGGGCCCCCTCCAGCCGCGGCGTCATCGGCCGAAGGGGGCGCAGGGGTACGGCGATCCGGCCGCCGTCGAGCGGGGAGCGTCCCCGTGTCCGCGAGCGGGTGTGCCGGCGGATCGGCCGCCTCGACGCCGGCGGCGAGGCCGGTGGTGGGCGTGGCGCGGGCGCGGTGGGCCTCGTGGAAGCAGCCGGTGACGTCACCGCTGCCGTCGTCGGCCCCGGTGGGCCGCCACTCGACGGGATCGGTCCGCCGGCCCCCGCGCGCCGCGTCGCCGGGGAGCCGGGGAGCCGGGGATCGCCGCCACGGTCCGCCCCGGCCCTGCCCGGGCGACGGGCGGGGCCATGGCGCCCCGGAACCGGACGCCGCTCCGGAGTGCGCCCCGGCGGGGCGGACGCGCTCGGGGCGGGCTCCGGCGGGGGTGCGGTCGCTTCGCGTACGGGGCGCTCCGTGGATGAGGACGGGTGGTCACCAGGGGCACGGCTTCCCGGCGCGCCGCACCCGTCCGGACCGGGCCGGCGTTCAGCGGGCGGGGCCGCGCCCGTCCGGGGCGGCGGCCCGCGCCTGGGCCTCGATGCGGCGCTTGGCGTCGTCCCAGTCGACCGGCAGCCCGTCGACGGGCACTTCCCAGAAGGTGAACGTCGAGTCGCGCATCGTCGCGCGCAGGCCGGTCATGACGCTCCTGTGCGGTTCGGTCCGGGCGTAGGCGTGGAGCGCGTCCCGGCTCTCCCACGCGGACAGCGTGTAGAAGACCTTGCCGAACGGCCGGGCCTCCAGGGAGGCGCCGAGGGCGCCGGGCGCCTTGCGGACCTGGCCCCAGGCGGAGAGGGACTTCAGGAGGAAGCGCGGGACGTCCTTCAGCGACCGCACCTCGAAGCGGGAGGCCATGACGAAGGCGTGGGTGGTCTCGGGACCCGCCGGGTGCGGGGTGACCCAGGGAAGGGTGGGCACGGTAGTCTCGTCTCCATAGTTGGATAGTGACGCTATCCAGATTAGACAGTGCCACTACCCAATTTCCAGAGGGAGAGCGAGAACACGTGAGAATCTCGGAACTCAGCCGCCGCAGCGGGGTGCCCAACGCGACGATCAAGTACTACCTGCGCGAGGGGCTGCTGCCACCCGGCCGGGCCACCGCGGCGACCCAGGCCGAGTACGACGAGACCCATCTCAGAAGACTCCGCCTGATCCGCGCGCTGACGGGGGCACGGGGTCTGTCCGTCGCCTCGGCCAAGCACGTCCTGGACGCCATGACCGAACACCGGACCGACCTGCATCAGCTGCTCGGCATCGCCTTCGGCATCCGGCCCCCCGCCGGCGTCACGCCGGACGCGGCCGAGGGCGGGGCCCCCGCCGGAGCGAACCCCGAGGCCGCCGCCCTGGTCGACGCGATGGGCTGGTCGGTCTCCGAGCACAACCCGGCCCGGCAGGCCGTCGACGAGACACTGCGGACCCTGCGCTCGCTGGGCATCGCGTACGACTGGGAGGCGCTCCTCCCCTACGCCGAACTCGCGCAGCGGACGGCCCGGCACGATCTCGAGCAGTTGGAGACGGTCACGGACCCGATGGAGAAGGCCGAGCGGGCGGTGCTCCTGACCTTCCTCCTGGAACCGGCGCTGATGGCCCTGCGCCGGCTCGCCCAGGAGAACGAGTCGGCCGCACGCCACGGCGGGGGCGAGCACACCTCGACCTGACCGCGACGGCGTCGCGGTGATCGGCCGGGTGACCGCCGGGTCGGCCGTGAGCCATTCACGTAGGACGCTCCCGGCCTCGGTGTGAGGCCGGTGCGGGGCGCGCCCCCGCGCGTACGCGGCCGGGCCGGAGCCCGCGGCCCGCCCTTCTCCTCCGTGTCCCCCTCCCCCATGGAAACCGACACCGGAGACGCGTTCAGCCATGTCCGCGGCACAGCACGTCCGGTTGAACCACACCGCCGTCCACGCCGGTGACCGCCGGTACTCCGCCGAGTTCCTCGCCGGGATACCGGGACTCGAGGACGGCGCCCCGTCCGGCCCGTTCCCGCCGGTCGGCCTCGGCGACGGCGCGACTCTCGACCACTACGAGAAGCGGGACGAGACGGTCCAGGGCCGGCCCTACGCGTTCCCGGTGCCCGAGGAGCGGTTCGACGCCACGGTCGCGCGCATCGAGGCGGCCGGGGTCACCTCCTGCGCGGATCCGGGCCCCGCCGAGCCCGACAGGGTCAACGACCTCTTCGACGGGCGCGGCGCCTGCTTCGACGACCCGGACGGCCACACCATGGAGATCATGACCCGGCCCTGCGTCCGGCCGCAGCCACGGGAGCGCGTCCCGCCCGCACGTGCCGTCAGTCGACGCTGGGCAGGATGTGGGGCTCGGCGAGGTCGTCCTCGTAGCCGGCGAGACGGATCGGGGCCGAACGAGCCCACACCTCGAGGATGCCGAGCTCCCCCGGCCGGCGGGCGGCGCGCTCGGCGTGCTCCTTGGGGGGCTGATCGCTCTTCGTCTGCTCCGGTGTCACCGCGCACTCCTTATGTGTCGGTCACCCTCGGGACGTACTGCGTCGGCCCTGCGCCTGGCGTCCGACGTCCGTTCGGGTCTGGATGGAAAACCGTTCGGACGCGGTGGCGCCGGCGACTCGAGGGAGAGCAGGCCGTGGTGAACCGGCTGGTCCCATGACGGACCGTGGGTGCGGGTGGAACCCTGACTGCTGTCCGTCCGGAACAGATTAACCAAATGAGCGGACCCCCGCTCGATGGCGCTGAAAACTGACGGTAACAATCACATGTCGGACGGTACCCAACGGGCGGGAATATGCTCCTATTTCCAGATACAGGTGACCGACTGTGGTCACTCGTTCGGATTACACGGACGTCGGTGCTTTCGACCGGTCCCCATGGTCGGGGCGCAGTTCAGGTCCCGTTGGCCGGTGCGCAAGCTCGTCATGGTCTGCTGCCGCACGGCAACGGCCTACTCCCGGGAGGACCGGCGCATGGAACTGCGCACCGTCGAGGAGCTGATGGACCTGTTGTACGCGTGCCGGGGCACGCGGGACGCCGGGGGCCGGGGCGGCGCCCCGGTCGACGCGCACGACCACGCCCTGCGCACCGCCGCGCTGCTGCGCCGCGGCCGGCCCGCGGACAAGGAGCTCCAGGTGGCGGGCCTGGTACGACCCGTGGGCCGACTGCTGTGGCCGGGCGAACCGGCGGCAGCGGCCGGCCGTGCGGCGGACGCGGTACGGGTGCTGCTCGGCGAGCGGGTGGCCGGTCTGGTCCTCCGGCACGCCCGGTACGACCTCCCGGCCGACGAAGCCCTCCTCGCCCTGCGCGCGGCGGACGAGGAGGCCCGCACCGCCTGCTTCGACGCCGGGGTCCTGGAGGACTGGCGCACCGTGCTGGAGTTGCTGGCGGCGCACGGCACCCGGCTGGGCATGGTCGACTGACGGCCCCGGGCCGCCGCCCTCACCACCGGCCGGGCGCGTAGTCCTTCATGAAGACGCCGTACAGGTCCTCGCCCGCCTCGCCGCGCACGATCGGGTCGTAGACGCGGGCCGCGCCGTCGACCAGGTCGAGCGGGGCGTGGAAACCGGCGTCGGCGAGGCGCAGCTTGTCGAAGTGGGGGCGCTCGTCGGTGATCCAGCCGGTGTCGACCGAGGTCATCAGGATGCGGTCGCTGTCGAACATCTCCTGCGCGCTGGTCCGCGTCACCATGTTCATGGCCGCCTTGGCGGCGTTGGTGTTGGGATGTCCGGCGCCCTTGTAGCCGCGGTCGAACACCCCCTCCATCGCGGAGACGTTGACGACGTAGGCGCGTCCGGCGGCCGCCCGGCGCGCGGCCTCGGCCATCGCCGGGCGCAGCTTGCTGATCAGGATGAACGGCGCCGTGTAGTTGCACAGCTGGGTCTCCAGCAGTTCCACCGGGGAGATCTGCTCGATGGTCTGGACCCAGGTGTTGGTGTCGACGACGTCGGGCAGCAGGCCGCCCGCGTCGATGGCGGTGCCGTCCCGGTGCCGGACCACGCTGGCGTTGCCCGCGACCAGGGCGAGGTCGGCCACCTTCTGCGCGTCGAGTCCGCTGACGCCGACGGGCAGCGCGGCCAGTCCGTCGACCGCGCCGGAGTTGAAGGCGCCGATGACGTGGTGGGCGGGCAGCTCACCGGCCGGCAGCGGGGCGCTCTCGCCCTCGACGAGCGCGGCGTACGCGGACGGCAGCCGGCGTACGGTCTGGGTGGCGTTGTTGATCAGGATGTCGAGCGGCCCCTGCTCGGCGACCCGGTCGGCCAGCGCGACGGCCTGGGCGGGGTCGCGCAGGTCGATGCCGACGACCTCCAGGCGGTCGATCCAGTCCGCGGAGTCGTCCATCGCCTTGAAGCGGCGGATGGCGTCCTTGGGGAAGCGCGTGGTGATCGTGGTGTGGGCGCCGTCGCGCAGCAGCCGCAGCGCGATGTACATGCCGATCTTGGCGCGTCCGCCGGTGAGCAGCGCCCGCTTGCCGGTGAGGTCGGCGCGGGCGTCGCGCCGGGTCCGGTTCTCGGCGGCGCACTTCGGGCAGAGCTGGTGGTAGAAGTAGTCGACCTCGACGTAGCGGGTCTTGCAGGTGTAGCAGGAGCGCGGGCGCTGGAGTATCCCCGCGATCGTGCCGGGCTCGACGCGGGAGGAGGGCAGGATGCCTTCCGTCTCGTCGTCGATGCGCTCGGCGGAGCCCGTGGCGGTGGCCTCGGTGACCGCCTTGTCGTGGGCGGTCTTCGCGGCCCTGCGCTCCTGGCGGCGGCGCTGCTTGACCGTGCGGTAGATGTGCGAGGTGGCCCGGCGGACCAGGATCGCGTCCGGGTGGTCGACGTCGAGCTCGTCGAGCTCCTCGAGCACGCCGAGGCAGACGGCGAGCCGCTCCGGGTCGATGCCGGGCCCGTATGCCACCGCGTCCGTGGCCCCGGGGCCGTCCTGTGTCACCGTCATCGCCGCTGCCGTTTCCCGCTCTGCTTCTCGCGGCGCTCCGTTCGCATCCGCTGTCGAACGGCGGATTTTACTTCAGCGCCGGACCGCGGCGCCAAACCGCGTCCCTCAGCGGTCGCAGACGGCGGTCAGTGCCGCCACCTCCTCGGTCAGCGCGCGGGCCAGCAGGCCGAGGTCCGGGACGGCCGCGCCGTCGGCGACCAGACCGTAGTGGACGCGCCCGCGGTAGGTGGAGACCGCGACCGCGAGGGAGTGACCGGGGGCCAGCGGCGCGAGCGGGAAGACGGCGCCGAGCGGGTCGCCGCCGAGCCTCAGGCCGAAGCCGGGCAGCGGCACGCTGGTGACCAGCACGTCGAACCAGAGCCGGGCCGCCTGGCCGAGCAGCGGTCCGCCGAGCCGGTGACCGAGCGGCGGCACGTGGTCGGCGAGCAGGGCGACGGCGCCCGCGCCCCGGTGCGGACCCGCCTCCTTGTTGCGGTCCATGGCGGTGCGCACCTGCGTGAGCCGGGCGAGCGGGTCCCGCTCGCCGACGGGAAGCCGCATCAGGTACCCGGAGAGCCGGTTGCCCTGCGGGTGGGCGGTACGCGGCCGGCGCCGGGAGACGGGGATGAGGGCGCGCGGGGCGACGCCCTCGCTGCCGTCGCCGCGCTCGTCGAGCCAGCGGCGCAGCGCGCCGGCGACGACCGCGATCAGCACGTCGTTGACGGTGCCGCCGGCGCTCTTGCGGATGCGGTGCACGTCGTCGAGGTCGATCACCGTGCCGGCGGTGCGGCGGGTGCCGCTGGGCGCGCAGGTCAGCGCGGGCGAGGAGCGCATGTCGAGGGTGGAGCGGGCGACGGCGGCGCCGATGTCCAGGGCCCGGCCCGCGTCGGACAGGGCGTCCCGGACGAGGCCGGGCACCTCGCGCACGTCGGGCAGCAGGCCGCGCGAGGGCTCGGCGGGGCGGGGCCGGGGCGCGGGCAGGTCCATCGGGTCCATCAGCGCGGCGGCCAGGGTGAGGGCGCGCAGCCCGTCGGCGAGGGCGTGGTGGAACTTGAACAGGACGGCGAAGGAGAGGCCGTCCTCCCCCGGCAGCACGTGGGCCTCCCAGGGCGGCCGGGCGCGTTGCAGCGGGCGTCCCATGAGCCGGCCGGCCGCGGTGTGGAAGTCGGCGGCCGGCGGGTGCAGCCGGACGTGGTCGAGGGGGTCGAAGCCGGGGTCGGGTTCGCGGGTGGCGCCGCCGAAGGCGAGGGACCGGCGCAGGGCGGAGGCGAGCGGCTGCCGCAGCGCGGCGGCCAGGGGCTCGCCGGGCGCGGGCCGGGTGCGGCGCAGCGCCGACAGCGACTGCCGCAGGACGAGCGGCTGCCACGTGTCGCGGATGCGCATGCGCAGTCCGGGCACGGCGGCGGCCCGGGACGCCAGCAGGTCCGCGGCGTGGGCCGCCGCGGAGGGCGAGCGGGCGGCGAAGACGCCGAGCGCCGCGAGGTGCATGGGATGACCGGCGGACTCGATGTTCCAGAACGCCAGGTCGAGAGGGGCGAGCGGGTCTGCGGTCATGGGCGGGGCCTCGCGTCGACGACGGGAACGGATCAGCAGTCAATCGCTCCCGGCCGATTACGGTCAAGTACGATCTGGCTACTCATAGTCAACAGCATGTGACGTCTTCGCCCCTCCCGCCGGTGCGGCGGAAGGGGCGGGACCGCGGTGGTGGACGGGGCCGTCGAGGCACGGCCACCGCCTGACGGAGTGACGGACGCCACCCGGACGGGTGCGGCCCACCGGAGGAACGGTTCATCACGGGGCGCCCTCCGTCGCCGGACGGCCTGCGGGCCGCGCCCGTGAGGCGTCCCGGACGAGGGCCCCGTGGGCGGCCTTCACCCGGGCCGCATCCGGCTCCCTCACGCGCCGGCGGGAGCCGACGCGGTAGCGGATGACGGGCTCCGTCCGGGCGGTCCGCGGGATGCCCGGGCCGGGCGTGCACCGGATGCCGCTGGAGTCCGGGCGCTGCTCGCCGGGAGGCGGGTTCTCGCCGTCCGCGGCGTCGGCCGGGTCGTGCACGCCGACGGTCGGCTCCTGGATGCGGCCGGGCTTCAGCGCGGTCGAAGGCGCCGGGGGGGCGGGTGCGGTACCCGCCCTTCAGTCCGCGGATCTCCACCGGATCGTCCTCCGCCGCGGCCGCGGCCGGGCCGGTCGCGGCGAGTCCGGTGCCCCCGGGGGCGGCGGCCGGCGAAAGCGCGCACCGGCTCCCGAGTCGTCCGGTGCGCACGGATCCTCCGTCGGTGAGGAGGACGACGGCTCGCTGCCCGGGATGTGGATCCGGTGCTGTGCGTGTTCCGTCCTGTGCGCCGCACTCGCCCCGTACGACGTCGTCGGGGAACAGCGCCTGGTATGACGGCCCGGGTTCCGTCATGCGTCCGGGGAAGATGACAAGGGTCCCGGCGGCCGCGGCCGGCCGGGGCCCGCACAGCGGCCTCTACGGCACCAGCTGTCCCTTGCCGAGCGCGATCACCCCGCCCTTGGACACGGTGTACAGCTCGGCGTCGCGCTGGGGGTTGACGCCGATCGTCGCGCCCGGCGGCACCTCGACGTTCTTGTCGAGCACGGCGCCGCGCACCACCGCGCCCCGCCCGACGTGCACGTTGTCGTGCAGCACCGAGCCCTGCACCACGGCCCCCGGATCGACGACCACGCCCGGCGACAGCACGGACCGGGTGACCTGTCCCCGGATCAGGCAGCCGGCGCTGATGATCGACTCGCTCGCCATGCCGCCCGCGTTGAACCGGGCCGGGGAGAGCTGGCCGGAGTGGGTGTAGATCGGCCACTGCCGGTTGTAGAGGTTGAACGCGGGGCGCTCGGCGATCAGGTCCATGTGCGCCTCGTAGTACGCGTCCAGCGTGCCCACGTCCCGCCAGTAGCCCTGGTCGCGGCTGGTCTCGCCGGGCACGTGGTTGGCGCTGAAGTCGTACAGCGCGGCCTCGCCCCGCTCGGTGAGCTGGGGCAGGATCGAACCGCCCATGTCGTGCACCGAGTTCTCGTCCTCGGCGTCCCGGTGGAGGGCCTCGATCAGCGCCTTGGTGGTGAAGAGGTAGTTGCCCATCGACGCGAACACGCACTCGGGGTCGTCGGCCAGTCCGGGCGGGTCGGTCGGCTTCTCCAGGAAGCGGTCCACGGTCCGTCCGTCCGATCCCGGCGTGATCACGCCGAAGGCGGAGGACTCCGAGCGCGGCACCCGTATCCCCGCCACCGTGACGCCGGCCCCGCTCTCGATGTGCTGGGCGAGCATCTGGCGCGGGTCCATGCGGTACACGTGGTCGGCGCCGAACACCGCCACGTACTCCGGCCGTTCGTCGTAGACCAGGTTCAGCGACTGCAGGATCGCGTCGGCGCTGCCCAGGTACCAGCGCGGACCGAGGCGCTGCTGGGCGGGGACCGGGGTGACGTAGTTGCCGAGCAGGCTGGACATCCGCCAGGTGGTGGTGATGTGCCGGTCCAGCGAGTGCGACTTGTACTGGGTGAGCACGCAGACGCGCAGGATGTCGCCGTTCACGAGGTTGGACAGCACGAAGTCGACCAGGCGGTACGTGCCGCCGAAGGTGACCGCCGGTTTGGCGCGGTCCGCCGTGAGGGGCATCAGGCGCTTGCCCTCGCCGCCCGCCAGCACGATTCCCAGGACCGAAGGACCACCACGACGCATGGCCGCTCCCCTCACGCCGAATTTCCCCAAGACTGCCCCGGACGGGCGGGGCTAAGCCTGTTCGAGGACCTCCTCGTAGAGTCCGGCCGTACGGCGGGCCACCGCGTCCCAGCCGAACTCGGTGACGGCCCGCTCCCGCCCCGCCTCGCCCATCCTCCGTGCCGCCTCCGGGTCGCCGAGGACCGAGTCGAGCGCCCGCGCGAGGCCCGCCTCGAAGGCGTCGTCCGCCTCCACGAGTACCCCCGTGGAACCGTCCGCCACGACCTCCGGGATGCCGCCGACCCGGGAGGCGACCACCGCGGTGCCGCAGGCCATCGCCTCCAGGTTGACGATGCCGAGCGGCTCGTACACCGAGGGGCAGACGAACACGGCGGCGTGCGTCAGCAGCTGGATCACCTCGGGCCGCGGCAGCATCCGCGGGATCCAGTGCACGCCCGCGCGGACCCGGCTCAGCTCCTCGTACAGCTCACGGAACTCCCGGTCGATCTCGGGCGTGTCCGGCGCCCCGGCGCACAGCACGACCTGCGCGGCCGGGTCGATGCCGCGCACCGCCCGCAGCAGCTGGGGCACGCCCTTCTGCCGGGTGATCCGGCCGACGAACAGCACGTACGGGCGGGAGCGGTCGAGGCCGATCCGGTCCAGGGCGTCGGTGCCGGGGTCGGGGCGGTACAGGTCGGTGTCGATGCCGTTGTGCACGACGTGCACCCGGGCGGGGTCGAGGGCCGGGTAGGAGGCGAGGATGTCCTCGCGCATCGCACCGGAGACGGCGATCACCCCGTCGGCCGCCTCGAGGGCGGTGCGCTCCGCCCAGCTCGACAGGGCGTAACCGCCGCCGAGCTGCTCGGCCTTCCAGGGGCGCAGGGGTTCCAGGGAGTGGGCGGTCATCACGTGCGGAACGCCGTACAGCAGTTTGGCGAGGTGACCGCCGAGGCCCGCGTACCAGGTGTGGGAGTGGACGAGGTCGCGGCCCTGGAGCGCGGCGGCCATGGCGAGGTCCACGGAGAAGGTGCGCAGCGCGTCATTGGCGCCGTCGAGCGCGGTCCAGGAGCGGTGGCGCAGCACACCGTCCGTCCTGCCCTCGCCCCAGCAGTGCACCTCCAGGTCCACCAGGGACCGCAGCTCCCGGGCGAGGAACTCCACATGGACTCCCGCGCCGCCGTACACGTCCGGGGGGTACTCCCGTGTCAGCAGTCCCACTCGCACCCGTGAACCCCCTGTCCGATCGAACGTCGACCTTCTTCATGGTCACCCAGACGGGGCGCGTGGGGAAGAGCGGGGCGGTCGTGCGAAGCAGCAGTCGCCGCAGACGCCTCCGCCCGGCACCCGGTAGTACAGACAGCAGCTGCGGCGCCGGAAGGCGGCGCCCGCCGGGCTCCCGGCGCCGGTGAGCAGGGGGTGCGCGAGGAGTTCGGCCGTCAGGGAGGCGGCCCGGGCGGCGACGTCCGTACGGCCGTGGCGGCGCCCCCAGGCGTCCAGTTCCCGGGCGGCGCCCGCGAGCGCGGAGGCGGCGTTGCCGCGCAACAGGCCCGGCGCGAGGCGGTGGCGGGAGCGCAGGGCCGCGGCGAGGGGTTCGAGGTGGCCGTGCAGCACCAGCTCCGCGAGCGTCGCCGCGTCGCCGGGCAGCGGCCGCACCCCGGTCAGCCACAGGTCGTCGGGGGCGCTGCCCTCCGGGTCCCAGCGCAGCAGCGGCGGGGCGAGGTCGGGGACCGCCCCGTAGAGGGCGGCGGACCCGAGGGCCACGGACCACAGGCGGGCGGCGAGCCCCTGCTGGGCCACCGACGCGGCGACCCGCGCCTCGGGGACGCGCAGGGCGCCGGCGACCCGGCGGACCCGCGAGGTCAGCACGTCGCCCTGAACGTCCGGGGACCGCGGCCCGTACGCCTGGGCGAGCGTGGGCAGGGGGCGGCCGGCCGTCACCGCCGTGCGCAGGACGAAGAAACCACCGAGGCGGTGGAGGGCGGTGAGCGACGGGTCGAGGTCCACGACGTACAGGAGTACCAGGGCCCCTAGGGGTGGCAACCAGGGGCCCTGCGCCCCAAGGCGCCCACCCTGGGGATGACGGGGCCGCCGTCGTACTCCATCGGCAGTAGGACTCATTGGGTGCTCAGGGACGACGACGGGAACACTCCGGCACGGCATCGTGTTGGTCATGGAAGCCGACCGTTCGCCGCGCCGGGTGCACCGCCCCGGCCCCACGCAGAGGAGCAGCCGATGAGCGCCCTCGCGTTGTCCGTGCTGCTGTCGTTCGTCTCCGCCGTGGCGTACGCCGGTGGAGCGATCGTGCAGGAGCAGGTCGCGGTGGCCTCACCCGGCGCGCAGCAGTTCGCACCGCTGCGCCGGCCGGGCTGGTGGGCGGCGGTCGCGCTCAACGGCCTCGGCGGACTGCTGCACGTGGTGGCGCTCGCCTACGGCCCGCTGAGCCTCGTCCAGCCCCTGGGCGCGCTGACCATCGTGTTCGCCCTGCCCATGGCCGCGCTGTTCGTCGGCCGGAAGGCCGGGGCGACCGCGTGGCGCGGCGCCGTCATGGCGACGGTGGGCCTCGCGGGACTGCTCTCCCTGGTCGGCGCGTCCGACGCGCAGTCGCTGAACACCGCGCAGCGGGTGGCGGCGGCGCTGGGGACGGCCGGGGCGGTCGTGGCGCTGATGGCCGCGGCCCGCGCCGTGCACCGGCACCCCGCGGTGCGCAGCATCCTGCTGGCCACCGCGTCCGGTGTCGCGTTCGGCATGTCCTCCGTCTTCACCAAGACCGTCGCGGTCGACTGGACCGGCGGGGTCTCGGCGGCGGACCTGCCGTCCCTGGCGGTGATCGGCGTCCTGGCCACGGCCGGCATGCTGCTCTCCCAGGCCTCCTACCGGGGCGCCGGCCTCGCGGCCCCGCTGGCCACGCTGACGGTGGTGAACCCGGTGGCGGCGGCCGCGGTCGGCATCACGATGTTCGGCGAGACCTTCCGCTACGGCACGACGGGCACGGCGCTCGCCCTGAGCTGCGGCGTGGTGGCGGCCGGCGGTCTGATCCTGCTCACGACGGAGCGGCTGGCGCACGAGAACCAGCAGACGCGGGCGGTGGAGGCCTCCGTGCCGGAGCCCGCGCCCGAGGCGGTTCCCGCGGGGGCCGGCGCGCAGCCGTCCCCCGACCCCGCCGAGCGGCTGCTGGCCGCACTCGAACTCCCCGAGGACGTACGGGCGCCGGCCTCCGTGCCGGCACCGGAGGGCACGCCGGACGACGCGGGACCCACCCTGGTGCCGCTGGTGTCGTACGCGCCCTTCTACGGCGGTCCGTACGTGCCGGTGGCGGTGGTGGACCGGCACAGGACGCGGGTCACATCCTGACGCCGCCCGCCCTCAGGTAGGCGACCGGGTCGACGTCCGATCCGAAGCCGGGCCCCGTCCGCACCTCGAAGTGCAGATGCGGGCCCGAGCTGTTCCCGGTCGAACCGGAACGGCCGATGCGCTGGCCGGCGCCGACGGACTGCCCGTTCCTCACCGAGATCGCCGACAGGTGGGCGTACTGGCTGTAGCGGCCGTCGGTGTGCCGGACCACCACCTGGTAGCCGAACGACCCCTCCCAGCCCGCGCTGACGACGGTGCCGGCCCCGACCGACTTCACGGACGTGCCGGTGGGAACGGGGAAGTCGACGCCCGTGTGGTAGCCCTTCGACCAGGCGGATCCGGCCTTGTGGTACGGCGTGCCGAGCGCGGCGCTGACCGGGGCGACCAGACCGCCGGTGGTCTGGTCGGCGCGGTCCGCACGGTCCTCGGTGCGCGGGGAGGAGGTCTTCTTCCCGGCCTTCTTCTCGGCCTTCTCCTCAGTCTTCTTCTCGGTCTTCTCCGGCTTCCCGGTCCTCTTCCCGGCCGGCTCGGCCGGTTTCCGGGCCGCCTTCGCCGTTCCGTCGGGCAGGGCGAGCCGCTGCCCCGGCACGATCAGGTCGGGGTCGCCGCCGATGGTGGAGCGGTTGGCGTCGTACAGCTTCCGCCAGCCGCCGCCGACCCGCTCCTCCACCGCGATGCCGGAGAGGGTGTCGCCGCGCACCACGGTGTACATCTCCGCGCGGCCCGCGCGGGACTGGGGTGTGGTGTGCGGCTTGACGTCCTCGACCGAGGACCCGCCGGCCCTCTTGTCGCTCCTGCCGCTCTTCTCGTTCCCGCCGGACGTGTCGGCGGCCGGCCGGATGTCGGGGGTGTCGCCGCCCCGGGTCAGTCCGGCCCGTGCCGAGCACGCCGGCCAGGCTCCGGGCCCCTGCCCGTCGAGGACCTTCTCGGCGACGGCGATCTGCTGGTCCTTGGTGGCCAGATCCGCGCGCGGCGCGTACCGGGTACCGCCGTACGCCTCCCAGGTCGACTGGGTGAACTGGAGCCCGCCGTAGTACCCGTTGCCGGTGTTGGTGTCCCAGTCGTCGGTGGACTCGCAGGCGGCGACCTTGTCCCAGGTCTCCACGTCGGCCGCCTGGGCGGCGCCGGCGCCCAGCAGCGGGAGCGCCATTCCGGCCCCGCTCGCGGTGACGGTGAGCGAGGCCCGGTTGATCCTGTTCGGCTGATACCGGCGGTGCCGGCCGCGCACGGCCATGGAAGTCCCCCTCGACAATGCGTCAGGAGGGGCAAAAGTAAGCGGTGCCAACCAGCCGTGACAAGACGGCTATCGGCCGCGCGGACGCGCCAAGTGGCCGGGAATTTTCGCCCGTTGCGCCCCCATTGGCGCGCCGTGGGGAGCGCGCGCGGGCGGGTGTCCCCGTCCGCGGGGGCACGCGGATGCGTGCGCCCGCTGAGTGCGCGAGGGGCATCCGCACGTATGTGCCTGAGCGGTGTCGCACGACCCGCGTGTGCGCACGCACGTGCGGCGCGTCAGGATGGTCGACGGCAGGACTGAC
This sequence comes from Streptomyces caelestis, assembly GCF_001279005.1. Classification (GTDB taxonomy): domain Bacteria; phylum Actinomycetota; class Actinomycetes; order Streptomycetales; family Streptomycetaceae; genus Streptomyces; species Streptomyces heliomycini. The sequence goes on along the minus strand of NZ_LGCN01000241.1, from coordinate 1,651 downwards.
GGGCGTCGACCGGCAGCACCGATACCCGGCAGTACCGATACCGAGGTCATGAGGAGCCACCCCAATGAGCAGTTCAGCGCAGATCGGCGTCACCGGACTCGCGGTCATGGGCCGCAACCTCGCGCGCAACTTCGCCCGCAACGGCTACACGGTCGCGGTGCACAACCGGACGGCGGCACGCACGCACGCGCTGGTGGAGGAGTTCGGGCACGAGGGCGACTTCGTGGCGGCCGAGACGGCCAAGGAGTTCGTGGCGGCGCTGGAGCGACCGCGTCGGCTGGTCGTCATGGTGAAGGCCGGCGAGCCGACGGACGCGGTGATCGAGGAGTTCGCCCCGCTCCTCGAGCCCGGCGACATGATCATCGACGGCGGCAACGCGCACTTCGCGGACACCCGCCGCCGGGAGAAGGCGCTGCGCGAGCAGGGCATCCACTTCGTCGGCATGGGCGTCTCCGGCGGTGAGGAGGGCGCGCTGAACGGGCCGAGCATCATGCCGGGCGGCCCGAAGGAGTCGTACGACTCCCTGGGTCCGATGCTGGAGAAGATCTCCGCGAAGGCGAAGGACGGCTCCCCCTGCGTCACGCACGTCGGTCCGGACGGCGCCGGACACTTCGTGAAGATGGTGCACAACGGCATCGAGTACGCCGACATGCAGCTGATCGGTGAGGCGTACCAGCTGCTGCGCGATGTCGCCGGGTACTCCCCCGCGCGGATCGCGGAGATCTTCCGCACCTGGAACACCGGCCGGCTGGACTCCTACCTGATCGAGATCACGGCCGAGGTGCTGTCGCACGTGGACGCGGCCACGGGCGAGCCGTTCGTGGACGTGGTGGTGGACCAGGCGGAGCAGAAGGGCACGGGCCGCTGGACCGTGCAGATCGCGCTCGACCTGGGCGTGCCGGTGTCCGGCATCGCCGAGGCCGTCTTCGCTCGCTCCCTGTCCGGTCACGCGGCGCTGCGCGAGGCCTCGCGCTCCCTGGCCGGTCCGAAGGCGACGCCGATGGGCGAGTCGGAGGCGGCGGCGTTCGCCGACCGGGTGGAGCAGGCGCTGTACGCGTCGAAGATCGTGTCGTACACGCAGGGCTTCCACGAGGTCGCGGCCGGCAGCGAGGAGTACGGCTGGGACATCGACCTCGGCGCGGTCTCCGCCATCTGGCGCGGCGGCTGCATCATCCGCGCGGCCTTCCTGGACCGCATCCGCGCCGCCTACGACGCCCGTGCGGACCTGCCGAGCCTGCTGTCGGACGAGACGTTCGCGCGGGAGATCGCCGACGCCCAGGACGACTGGCGCGAGGTGCTGATCGCGGCGACCCGCCAGGGCGTGCCGACCCCCGGCTTCGCCGCGGCCCTCGCCTACTACGACGCCCTGCGCGCGGAGCGCCTGCCGGCCGCGCTCACCCAGGGCCAGCGGGACTACTTCGGCGCGCACACCTACCGGCGCACGGACCGCGACGGCTCGTTCCACACGCTGTGGGGCGGGGACCGGTCGGAGGTCTCGGCGTAGCACCCCCGGAACAGGGCGGTGGACGGCCGGTCGGCCGTCCACCGCCCTGTTTCCTTTCCCCTCCGGATCAGCTCAGCGGCGGGCCGGGTTCCGGGTTCGGCACCGGCTCGGGGCCCGGGGGGATCGGGGAGGGGGACGCCCCCCGGC
>NZ_LGCN01000240.1 GCF_001279005.1 Streptomyces caelestis | reverse complement strand
TGCCATTGTTGGAGCAGTGCGCCGTCGTCGGGGACGCCGTTCTTGATCTCCAGGCACTTGTTGCCGGCGGCCACGCTGATCCGGTACGTCTGACCCGCGACCGGGGTGGCCGCGGTGGCCGTCGAAGCCGGCAGGGCCACCATGCCGAGGGCCATGACCACGGCGGTCAACGCGCCCCACGCGGCCATGGGTAACCAGTGAGGTCCCCCCGGCTGCCGTTTCTTCCTGTCTTTCCTGCGCACAGGTGTCTCTCCTTCGCTGTCGTGCCGATGACGTCCGGGCGATCCGGCCGGACGTTGATACAGAAGTGAGCGGAAGGCCTCTCGTCCGTGGCGACGAGTACGCCTCGACCGGACGGCGGGAGTGCAGGGGAGCGCTCCCATGTTTCCGTGCCGCACCCCGGCCGAAGGTTCCGGCGAGATGCGGCACGGCCGGTCGCAGAGGTGGTGTGCACCGCGGGCGGGGAACGGAGTGATCGTCGAAGTACCTGGCTTCCTCACTCGCGGACCACGGTGGTGGGGCGCCCTGTGCCCGGTCTGCTCCTGGCGGTCTTCGTTCTGGTTCTCCCCATGAAGGTAGAGATCCTATGTATCTGCCGTCAAGACTCACGTAAAAACCGTTGTTAAGGGGCAGACGGCCACTTTGAAGCTTTAATACATCCTATCAATGTGCCATTTCATTCAATGAGCGGTCGACATTGCGCATGTTCAGGCGTCCCGCGCCGAGGGCGCGTTCGGTGAGCTCCCCCGCAGACCGGCGATCCCGGTACGCCCAGCGCCCGGTGACGGTCGTGTACCGGTTCCACGACGGTGACCGCCGCGCAGCGCAGCCCGCTCGCGAGGGGATCGCCGAGATTCAGGATCAGGCTCGGAACGCACCGTCCGACGGAACGAAGCGCGGAATCGGCTCTCCCGGAGCGATGCGGCACCCCCGGATCGATCCCGCTGCGACTCGGCCGGCCCTCTGCCACGATGCCACCGGACCACGCACACAGCGCTGGACGGCCGTCGTGGCCGGCATCGTCCTCATCGCCGAACAGGCGGCACGGGCCGTGGCGGCCGGGGGCGCGCCGACGTCCCCCGGTCACGACGAACGACTCGTCGCCCGTCTCCGGACGCCGGGCGTGCCGGTGATTCCCGCCATGGCGGCCGAGCCGATGCGGGTCCTCTCCGCGGCCCTGGAGACCATGAAGCTGTTCCCCGCGAAGCCCTTGGGCAGCCGGACCGGGCGGCCGGCAGAAGCTCGGCGAAGCCGGCCCGAGGGGCGTGACGGGGCTGATCGACGCCTGTCGGCGGCTGTCCGTCGGTACCGGGCATCCGGCCGCCACCCGTATGCGAGGCCACGGCCGGCTCGTGTCCAGCCGGCCGTGGCCGCGGCCGGAAAAACCTCAGTTCGAACCCTCCGGCACGACTGACATGGGCGCCTTCGGCGCGCGCGGCGGCCACCGTCCTGGCACACATCCCGACGCGCGGCGTCCCGGGGCGTCAGCGCGGTGTGATCACGTAATCTCCGCCCTTCTTGGTCCTGAACACGGAGACCGCCTTCTCGGGGCGCCTCACCTCCGGCGCGGCGCCGTCGGCGGAGCGCACGGTGACCGGGACGGCGGTGCGCAGGCGTACGGTGCCGCCCTGGCGTGCCGACAGGCGGGCGCGGCGCAGCTCGCCGCCGCGCCAGGTGAGGTCGACGGTGAGGCCGCCGCGGGCGAGGAGGCCGGTGACCTGTCCGTCAGGGAGCTGTGGGGGCAGCGCGGGCAGCAGGTGCACCTCGTCGGTGTGGGACTGGAGGAGCCACTCGGTGACCCCCGCGGTGGCGCCGAAGTTGCCGTCGATCTGGAACGGCGGGTGCAGGTCGAAGAGGTTGGGGGCGGTGCGTTCGGGGGTGAGCAGGTCGGTGAGGAGCTTGAAGGAACGAGCCCCGTCCTCGGCCCGTGCCCAGAAATTGATCTTCCAGGCGAGGGACCAGCCGGTCCCCGCGTCCCCGCGCAGCTCGAGTGTCCTCAGCGCGGCCCGGAAAAGGTCCGGAGTACCGCGCTTGGTGATCTGGTTGCTCGGGTGCAGCCCGTACAGATGGGAGACGTGACGGTGGTGCTGCTCGGGCGCCCCGGCGTCCCAGTCGTGCTGCCATTCCTGCAGCTGTCCCTGCGCGCCGATCTTCATGGGCGGCAGCCCGGCACGTGCCTCGCGCACCCGCTGCCCGTACGGGGAGCTGATGCCGAGCGTGTCGCAGGCAGCGAGGTAGCCGTCGAAGAGGTCGCGCAGGATCTGGTTGTCCATGGTCGGCCCGGCGCACGCCGAGACGCCCGGGTGGTGGGCGTTCTCGGGGGACACGGACGGGCAGGTGACCAGGTGCCCGGTGGTGGGGTCGGGCACGAGCGCGTCGAGGAAGAAGCGGACCGCCCCTTCGAGTACGGGCAGGCGCCGGCGGAGGGCGGCGCGGTCGCCGGTGAAGCGGTAGTGCTCCCAGACGGAGGTGGCGAGCCACGCGCCACCGGTGGGCCACATGCCCCAGAACGCGCCGTCCACGGGCGCGGTGCCGCGCCAGACGTCGGTGTTGTGATGGGCGACCCAGCCGTCCGCGCCGTACTGCACCCGCGCGGTTCGGCGCCCGGCCTCGGCGAGGTCGTCGAGTAGGGCGAAGACGGGCTCCCAGCACTCCAGCAGGTTGGTGGCGGGCGCGGGCCAGTAGTTCATCTCCGTGTTGATGTTGATCGTGTACTTGGAGTCCCACGGCGGGGAGAGCTCCTCGTTCCAGATGCCCTGGAGGGTGGCGGGCTGGGTGCCGGGCCGGGAGGAGGCGATGAGCAGGTAGCGGCCGTACTGGTAGTGCAAGGTGACCAGGTGCGGGTCCTCGCCCCCGGCGAAGGCGGCCACCCGCTGGTCGGTCGGGAGGGCGGCCGCCTCCGTGGTGCCGAGGTCCAGCGACAGCCGGCCGAAGAGCGCACGGTGGTCGCGCACGTGCCGCGAACGCAGCTTTCCGTACGGGGCGCCCGCCGCGGCGTTCAGCGGCCGCTCGGCGCGGGCCCGGTGATCGCCGGAGGCGTCCCGGTAGTTGTTGTAGCTGCTGCCCACGGACACCAGCAGAGTGACCGCGTCGGCCCCGTCCACGGTCAGTGTGCCGTTCTCGCTGCGGACGGCGCCTCCCTCGCTGTGCGCGCGGACCAGGGCGCGGAAGCGGACCTGGCCGGGGACGCCCTCCCTGGTCTGCCCGGTCCCCTCCAAGGCGGCGGTGATCCGGTCGGGGGAGGACGTCTCGGCCTGCTGCGGACTGTCGAAGGCCGCGGTGAACGACAGCGCGCCGGGGCCGTCGGCGGTCAGCCTGACCACGATCACCTGGTCGGGGTGGCTCGCGAACACCTCGCGCCGGTACGCGACGTTGCCACGGGTGTACGTCGTCGTCGCCACGGCCGTGTCCAGGTCCAGCTCGCGCCGGTAACCGGTGACTTCGCCCGCGTCCATGCCCGCGAAGCTCAGACGCAGGTTGCCGACGGTCTGGTACATGAGTTCCCCGAGGGGGTCGCCCATGAACGTCGAGTCGATCAGTTGCTGGGCGGCGGCCCGCTCGCCGGCGAAGACCCGGCGGCGGATCTCGGGAAGGCCGGCCAGTCCCCGGGGGTTCGCGGGTTCGTACGGGCCGCCTGCCCACAGGGTGTCCTCGTTGAGCTGGAGCCGCTCGGTGTCCGGACCGCCGAACACCATCGCGCCGAGGCGGCCGTTGCCGAGTGGTAACGCTTCCAGCCACTGTGCGGCCGGCTTGTCGTACCACAGGACGAGGCGGGACGCCTCCGGGGCGGACCACGGGGCCGCGGACGCGGTTCGGGCGGTGAGGGGCAGCCCCACGGTGAGGGCGGCCGAAGTGGCCACCGAGGTGGTGAGGAAGCCTCTTCGTTGCATGCGAAAGTCCTGCCTTCCTGGCGGTGGTGTCTTTCCTCGTGGTGAGGGCGGGAAAGGGCCGGCGACCGGCAGGGCGCTACTCCTGCTTCTCGCCGGAGGCGAAGCGGGAGATGACGAGGGCGACGATGATGATCGCGCCGTTGAGGAACTGGTTCCACAGCGGCGGAACCCCGGCCAGCGTCATGACGTTGACGACGAGCTGGAGGGTGAGTACGCCGGTGAGCGCGCCGAAGACGGATCCCTTGCCGCCGTTGAGGCTGACGCCGCCGATGACGGTCGCGGCGAACACCTGGAAGATCCAGCCGTTGCCCTGAGTGGCGGAGACGGACCCGTAGTGCCCGCTGTAGAGGATGCCGGCGAACGCGGCCAGCAGGCTGCCGAGGATCAGCACCGCCCACACGATCCGGTCGACGCGGATGCCGGCGGTGCGGGCGGCCTCCGCGTTTCCGCCGATCGCGTACAGCGCCCTGCCGTGGCGCAGCCACGCCAGTGCGCTGCCGCCGAGGGTGAACAGCGCCAGGCAGATCCAGATCGCGGCGGGTACGCCCAGCCAGGACGCCCTGCCCAGATAAGTGAAGGAGGACGGCAGCTCGACGATCGACTGACCCTCGGACAGGGCGACCTGCAGCCCGCGCAGCATGGTCAGCATGCCGAGCGTGACGATGAAGCCGTTGAGCCGCAGTCTCAGGATCAGGAACCCGTTGACGGCGCCGATCACGACCCCCACCAGCAGGCAGAGCGGAACGGCCGTCCACTCGGGCAGCAGCCCCAGGCCGGTGAACCGCGCGCCGCTGGTGGGCAGGACGAGCCAGACGGCGATCACGGGCGCCACACCGATGGTGGACTCGAGGGACAGGTCCATCCGCCCCGCGATCAGGATGAACGCGGTGGCCAGGACCAGCAGGCTCAGCTCGGTCGACTGCTGGGCCACACCGATGAGGTTGTCGGCGGTCAGGAAGGCCGGCGAGACGATGAAGCCGATCAGCCCCAGGGCCAGGATGACCGGGACCAGGGACAGTTCACGAAAACGGCCGAGGCCGGGCCCGAGGCCGAGCCCGCGCCGGGCGTCCTCGGCGGCGGCTGCCCGCCCCGTTCCCGCCGCCGCGGATTCGGTGACGTCCGTGGTGGAAGACACGACTACCTCCCGTGCACATCGGTGGCGAGGGATCCGGACGTCGCGGCGGCACAGGGAGCGCCGGCCACACCCTCCATGGCGGCCACCACCTGCTCGTCCTGCCAGCCGGGGCCGAACTCGGCGACCACACGCCCGTGGAACATGACGAGGACCCGGTCGCACGCCTTGAGGTCGTCCAGCTCGTCGGAGACGATCAGCGCGGCCTTGCCCGCGTCGGCGACCCGCCGGATCCGGTCCAGGAGGAACTCCTTCGACTTGACGTCCACCCCGTTGGTGGGGCGGATGGCCACCAGTACCCGCGGGTCGGTGGCCAGGGCGCGGGCGACGACGACCTTCTGCTGGTTGCCGCCGGAGAGAGCCGACACCGGAGTGGCCGCGCCCGGAGTCTTGATGTCCAGATCCTCGATCATGCGCTGGGCGAAGCGGCCGGAACGCCTGGGCAGAACGGTGCCGAACGGGCCGAGCTGGCTGGTCACGGTGAGCGTGGCGTTCTCGGCCACGCTGCGGTGGTGCACCAGTCCCTGCAGGTGACGGTCCTCGGGAACCAGCCCCACCCCCGCCGCGAGCGCCGACGGCACGCTGCCGGCGTGCACGGGCCGGCCGGCGACCGTGATGCCGCCCGCCTCGGCCCGGTGCAGTCCGGCGATGGCCTCCGCCACCCGTACGTTGCCGCTCGCCGCCGCGCCGGCGAGCCCCAGCACCTCACCGGCGCGGACCGACAGGGACAGGTCGCGGCAGCCGTCCTCGAGCGTCAGCCCCTCGACCGTCAGGACGTCCCCGGCCCCGGTGCCGGAGCCGCTCGGCACCGCCACGCGGGCCGGTCCACCGGCCGTGGGCTCCCCGGTCATGGCTTCGACGAGGGCCCGGTGGCCGAGCTCGGCGACGGGCGCGGTGAGGATGTGCGCGGCGTCCCGGTAGACCGTGACCGTGCCGCACAGCTCGTACACCTCCCGCAGGTGGTGCGAGATGAAGAGGAAGGCGACCCCTTGCCGGCGAAGGGCGCGGAGCTTGTCGAAGAGCCTGCTGATGCCGCGCGCGTCGAGTTTCGCGGTCGGCTCGTCCAGGATGATGAAGCGGGTGCCGAAGGACAGCGCCCGCGCGATCTCGACGAACTGCCGTTGCTCCACGGTCAGGTCCCCGGCCCGCGCGGCGGCGTCGACGTCCACGCCGTACTCCGCGAGGAGTTCCTCTGCGCGCCGGTGCAGTTCCTTCCAGCGGATGGGCCGGAGCGCTCCGTCGCTCTGCCGGTTCAGGAACAAGTTCTCGGCGACCGTCAGGCCGGGGATGATGGTGGACCGCTGGTAGACGCAGGCGACCCGGGAACGCCAGGCGTCGATGTCGCCGACGGCGGGTGCGGGCGCGCCCGAGAAGCGCAGGGTGCCGGTGTCGGGTGCCTGCAGCCCGGTCAGGACGGACACGAGCGTCGATTTGCCGGCACCGTTGCGGCCGACCAGAGCATGCGCCTCACCGGGGGCGACGGTGATACGGGCGTCGCGCAACGCCACGGTGGCGCCGTACCTCTTGCTGATGCCGGTCGCCTCGGTCACGGGGACCGGCTCCCCGCTGCCGTGCGCCGGGGCGGTGGCGGTGTCCGCCATGTGGATACCGTCCTTGGTGGTGAGGTGGGGAGGAGGTGCAGGGAGAGGCTCACTGGCCGACGGAGTTGCCCCACAGGGCCTTGTCGTCCACGTTGTCCTTGGTCACCAGAGGCGCGGGCAGCTGGTCCTCGAGACCGCCCGGGATCTCGATGATGGTGGAGCCGTGGTCGGTCCTGCCCGGCTCGAAGGTCCTGCCCTCGGCCGCGGCCCGGGCGTAGTACAGCGCGTACTCGGCGTAGAGGTCGGCGGGCTGGGAGACGGTGGCGTCGATCTGCCCCTTGCGGATGGCGTCGAGCTCCTGCGGGATGCCGTCGTTGGAGACGATGGTGATGTGGTCCTCGTGGCCCGTGGGCTTCAGCAGACCCTTCTGTTCGAGCAGCGCCAGGGTCGGCTGCAGGAAGACACCACCGGCCTGCATGTAGACGCCGTTCAGATCGGGATGCTGGGCGAGCAGGTTCTGCAGTTTGGCGGAGGCCACGTCCCCCTTCCAGTCGGTGGGCAGTTCGAACACCTTGATGTTCGGGAACTTCTCCCTCATGCATGCCGCGAACGCCTCGGAGCGGTCCCGCCCGTTGATGGAGTCCAGGGCGCCCTGGAGTTCGGCCACCTTCCCCTTGCCGCCCAGCCGTTCGCCGAGGAACTCGCAGGCCTTGGTCCCGTACGCCCGGTTGTCGGCGCGTACGACCATGTAGACCTCGCCCTTGTCGGGCCGGGTGTCGACGCTGACGACCGGGATCCCCCTGGCCGCGAGGCTGTCGAGGGTGGACGCGATCGCCCCGGTGTCCTGCGGGGCCATGACGACGGCCTTGGCGCCGCTGTTCCGGAAGACCTGCACGTTGGCGGCCAGTTTGGTCACGTCGTTCTGCGAGTTGCTCAACGGCAGGGCGTTGACGCCGTCGGACTCGATGCCCTTCTCCAGATACTGCGCGTAGGAGTTCCAGAAGTCGGAGTCGGAGCGGGGCAGGTCGATGCCGATGGCCGGCTTGTCGCCGCCCGCGCCCGTGCTGTCGCGGTTGCAGGCGGTGGTGAGGGCGAGGGCCGCGATGACGGCGCCGGCGGCCGCGGCGGTGGATCGGGAACGGAAGCGTGTACGGGCGAGCTTCATGGCCGGTGTTCTCTCCTTGGCCGGACGGGAGCCGCAGGGCGGCCGGGACGGGGCTGGAGCGGAGCACGGGGCGATCGGCGAGCGGAGCGTGCGAGGGACCGCGCGACGTCTCGACGCGCATGGCGTTCAATGGCCGTGCACAACGGCCATTGATTCCTCCGATGTCTTCGCGGACATGCAGGACGTTACGATGGCGTCACCGAACATGACAAGACTTCGTCAAGGCGCAATTGGAAGCCGGTGCATCGGGCTCCCGGAAGGCAGGGTGCGCCGTCGGGCAGTCATCCGACGTCTGTCGTTGTGTTGCTCTCTTACATCCGATGACTGCCGACGGGGCCCAACGCGGCCGACGAAGGCGGTACGGAACCGGCCGGTCGCCGCGGGGACGGACGGAGGGACCGGGACGCCGTCCGCGTTGATCACCACGGTGTGGCGACGCGCCTTGCCGGTGCCCGTTCCGGACCGGATCTCGGGCACGTCCCCCTTCGCCGACTCGTCGTCCGCCGATCCCGCGGACGGCCTCGCCGACGTTGTCCCGCAGCGGCGATCGAGTCGCCTCTCCCCATCAGCGATCGGGTCGTCGCGGGGCTTTTGGCGGCAAAGTCCTGTAAGCCGTCCGGCGACTCGGTCCCCACCGCTCCACCCGAAGCCCCCGGGTCCTCCGGTCCTGCGAATGAGCCGGAGCGGGTACGCCTCTCGGGGACAGACGGCCTCTGGCGGGACCTCGACCCGTAAACGCCCCGGAACCGATGGTCAGAGCTGGGACACGGGCGGGAGACGCCGGGAGTGAGGGTGTGTTTCCGCTTGCTGCACGGATGCGCTTCGAGAAAGGCGCCTGCCGGACGTCATCCCTGGGCAGGCGCCCTTCTCCTGCGCTCAGAAGAAGCCCAGTTTCTTCGGCGAGTACGACACCAGCAGGTTCTTCGTCTGCTGGTAGTGGTCCAGCATCATCTTGTGCGTCTCCCGGCCGATCCCGGACTGCTTGTAACCGCCGAACGCCGCGTGCGCGGGGTAGGCGTGGTAGCAGTTCGTCCAGACGCGGCCCGCCTGGATCGCGCGCCCGGCGCGGTAGGCCGTGTTGATGTCGCGGGTCCACACGCCCGCGCCGAGGCCGTACGACGTGTCGTTGGCGATCCTGATCGCGTCGTCGAAGCCGTCGAACGAGGCCACCGAGACGACGGGACCGAAGATCTCCTCCTGGAAGACGCGCATCCGGTTGTCGCCCTCGAAGATGGTCGGCTGCACGTAGTAGCCGCCCTTCAGGTCGCCGTCGTACTCGGCGCGTTCGCCGCCCGTGAGGACCTTGGCGCCCTCCTGCCGGCCGATGTCGATGTAGGACAGGATCTTGGCCAGCTGCTCGCCGGAGGCCTGCGCGCCGATCATCGTGTCGGTGTCGAGCGGGTGTCCGGGCCTGATCAGCTCGGTGCGGGCGACGGCCGCGGCCAGGAAGTCGGGGTAGTTGCCGCGCTGGATCAGCCCCCGGGAGGGACACGTGCACACCTCGCCCTGGTTCAGCGCGAACATCGTGAACCCTTCGAGGGCCTTGTCGCGCAGCTCGTCGTCCTTCTCCCACACGTCGTCGAAGAAGATGTTCGGCGACTTGCCGCCCAGCTCCAGCGTGACCGGCTTCAGGTTCTCCGCCGCGTACCGCATGATCAGCCGCCCCGTGGACGTCTCGCCGGTGAAGGCCACCTTCGCCACCCGCGGACTCGACGCGAGCGGCTTGCCGGCCTCCGGGCCGAAGCCGTTGACGATGTTCAGCACCCCCGGCGGCAGCAGGTCGGAGACGAGGCTCAGCCAGTAGTGGATGGAGACCGGCGTCTGCTCGGCGGGCTTGAGGACGACCGTGTTGCCCGCGGCGAGGGCGGGCGCGAGCTTCCACGTCGCCATCAGGACCGGGAAGTTCCACGGGATGATCTGGGCGACCACGCCCAGCGGTTCGTGGAAGTGATAGGCGACCGTGTCCTCGTCGACCTCGCTGAGCGAGCCCTCCTGGGCGCGCACGGCACCGGCGAAGTAGCGGAAGTGGTCGACGGCCAGCGGGATGTCGGCCGCCAGGGTCTCCCGCACGGGCTTGCCGTTCTCCCAGCTCTCCGCCACCGCGAGTGATTCCAGGTCGGCCTCCATGCGGTCGGCGATCTTCAGCAGGATGTCGGACCGCTCGGTCGCCGGCCTGCGCCCCCAGCCGGGCGCGGCCGCGTGCGCCGCGTCGAGCGCCGCCTCGACGTCCTCCGCCGTGCCGCGCGCCACCTCGGTGAACGGCAGGCCGTTCACCGGGCTCGGGTTCTCGAAGTACCGCCCCGCGACCGGAGGTACGTACTCGCCGCCGATGAAGTGGTCGTAGCGGGACTGGTAGGAGACGATCGCGCCCTCGCTCCCGGGCGCCGCGTAACGGGTCATGCGGAACTGGCCTCCTTCGTCAGCGCCGCCCGCCGTTGGGCAGCTCTGCGCCGGAGCGTAAGGAGGCGGACGTTGCAACCACGTTGCGGGAGAACGGCGGTGCTACCGGTCCTCGCGGCGGGCCCGGCCCCCCGGGGCCCCCAGCTCCGACTCGAGCGCGGCCAGACGGGCCCGGTTCACGGCCGTCGGCCGGACCGCGGCCAGCGCCCGCCACACGTCCACGTCCTCCTCGCCCCACGGAGCGTGGACCCAGTCGGCCAGCAGATCGGGGTCCGGGCGGGCGAGCAGCGCCGCGCGCAGGCCGTCGGCGAGGCGGCGCCTGAGCCGTACGACCGCCGGGGCCCGGGAGGCGGGCAGCAGCGGGCCCGGGTAGGCGGCCAGAGCGGTGGTGACCGCGCCGGCCGTCATCCGGCGTTCGACGACGGCGAGGTCCGACTCCACGGACACCGTGAGCCGGTAGGGCCGCGACGCGAGCAGCCCCGGCCCGAGCACCTGGCGCAGCCGGGCGAGCTCCGCGCGCAGCGTCACCGGTGTCACCGACTCGTCCTCGTACAGGGCGCACAGCAGCTCGTCACCGGTCAGGCCGTCGGGACGCCCGGCCAGCAGGACGAGGATCTCGCTGTGCCGACGGCTGAGCCCGAGTCTGCGGCCCTCCGTCGTCAGCACCGCCCGGTCGCGGCCCAGCGCCGCCAGTCCGGGCCCGCCGGCGGCCCGGCGTCCGGGGACGGGCAGCGCCAGCCGGTACTCCGCCGCGCGTGCCACGGCCTGCACGAACCCCAGGCTGTGCGGATGCGCGAGGCCGTTCCCGCCGGTGATGTCCACGGCGCCGAGCAGCCGCCCCGTGCGGGGGTCGTGGACCGGGGCCGCGGCGCACGTCCACGGCTGCACGCGCCGCACGAAGTGCTCGGCCGCGAACACCTGGACCGGACGGCCCACGGCGACCGCCGTGCCCGGCGCGTTCGTCCCCACCGCGCTCTCCGACCACCGGGCGCCCGGCACGAAGTTCATCCGCCGTGCCTGCCGCAGCGTCGACGCGTGCCCCTCGACCCACAGCAGTCTGCCGCGCGCGTCGCACACCGCCAGCAGGTGCCGGCCGTCGGAGGCGAACGTGCCCAGCAACTCCCGGAACAGCGGCATCACATGCGCCAGCGGGTGCTCGGCCCGGCGGGCCCCGAGGTCACTGCCCGTCAGTTCGACGTCGGCGGCGCCGTCCGGGTGCACCCCGGCGCGCGCCGAGCGCCGCCACGACTCGGCGACCACGCCGCGCACCGGGCGCGGCACCGTACCGGCCTCGGTGAAGGTCTCGTGCGCCCGGTGCAGCACGCGTACGCGCTCGGCAGGGTCGGCTCCTGGCTCCAGGGCCACCCAGGGATCGGTCATCACGGCCTCCCGCAGGGCGATGCGCTGGGGGACATCGTCGCCCGGTGCGCGCGGGGCGACAACCGTCTCGACGAGCGCGGCCCCGCGGGGCGCGAGGGAGGCGGCCGCCGGAGAAGGCGCCCCGCCACCTCTTGGGTAGACTGACCTACCTAGTAAAAGGGAGGGACCACGATGAGCGAGACCGGAACGGCGGCGGAGCGCCCCGGCACGCGACGGGGGACCGCGCGTGAGAAGCTGCTCGCCGCCGCGGCACGCCGCTTCTACGCGGACGGCGTGGCGGCGACGGGCATCGACACGATCACCGCCGAGGCGGGCGTGGCGAAGATGAGCCTCTACAACAACTTCTCCTCCAAGGCCGACCTGGTGAGGGCCTACCTCGACGCACGGCACGAGGAGTGGCTGGACCTGTACCGGCGCCGCCTGGAGCGGGTCCGGGACGGCCGCGAGGGGGCGCTGGCCGTCTTCGACGCGTACGCCGATCACGCCGCCCGCGCCTACGAGTACGGGTTCCGGGGCTGCGGGCTGCTGAACGCGGCCGCCGAGCTGCCCGCCGGGGACGAGGGCAGGGCCGTGGTGCGCCGGCACAAGGAGGAGGTCGAGTCCCTGCTCGCCGGCCACCTCGAGGAACTGCTGCCCGGACGGCCCGGGGAAGCGCGCGCGGTGGCGGAACACCTGGCGTTCCTGCTGGAGGGCGCGATGGCCCGCGCCGGCCTGGAGGGCGCGGGCACGCGACTGGAGCACGCCCGGGCGATGGCGGCCGACCTGCTGGACCGGTTGTGACCCGGCGCCGGACACACGGTGGCACGACGGGCGCCGGGGCGGTGTGCGTCCTGGTGGCGTCGGTGCTGTGGGGGACCACGGGCACCGCCGCGACCTTCGCCCCCGCGGTGGGACCGCTCGCGATCGGGGCCGTCGCCATGGGTCTGGGCGGTCTGCTCCAGGCCCTCGTCGCCGCTCCGCGCATCCGTCGGGAAGCCCCCCGGCTGCGCGCGCACAAGGGGGCGGTGCTGCTCGGCCTGGTGTCGGTCGGGGCCTACCCCCTGGCCTTCTACTCCTCCATGCGCCTGGCCGGGGTCGCCGTCGGCACCGTGGTGTCGATCGGCTCGGCCCCGCTCGCCTCGGCCCTGATCGAGCGGGTCGTCGACGGACGCCGCCTCACGCGCCGCTGGACGACCGGCGCGGCACTGGGGCTGACCGGGACGGTGGTGCTGTGCGCGGCCGAAGCCTCCGGCGTCCACTCGGCCCCCGGGGCCGGGACCGCGGGGGAGACCGTGCTCGGCGTGGGACTCGGCCTGGCGGCCGGGCTCACCTACGCCCTGTACTCCTGGGCGGCCCACCGTCTGATCAGCCGCGGTGTCACCTCCGGCGCGGCCATGGGGACGGTCTTCGGCCTGGGCGGCCTGCTGCTGCTCCCGGTGCTGCTGGCCACCGGAGGCCCGCTCCTCGCCTCCTGGTCCAACGCGGCCGTCGGCGTCTACATGGCCCTGGTGCCGATGTTCGTCGGCTACGTCCTGTTCGGCCGGGGCCTCGCGCACGTCCCGGCGAGCACCGCGACCACCCTCTCGCTGCTGGAACCCGCCGTCGCCGCCGTCCTGGCCGTACTCGTCGTCGGCGAACGCCTGCCCCCGTCGGGATGGGCCGGCATCGCCCTGGTCGTCGGCTGTCTCGCCGTGCTCACCGTGCCGACCCGCACCGCGGCGAGGCCACGGGCGACCGCCACGGGCGCGGACGGCGCCGTCCGTCCGGACACCGCCGCGCTCGCAGGGCACGCCGAAAGCCCCTGAGCCCGAGAGGCCCGGGGCGGCCGCCCGGCGGCCCTGGAGGAGACGCCACGGTTGCCGAAACGGCAAGGCGCGCGACCGTACGCGGGTCGCGGCGGTGCTCGCCACCGTTCGACTCGACGCGGCTGCGCGGGGCGAGGAGCGTGAGGCCGGGCAGAACGGGTTCGGTGAAGCGGCGGACCGTCTCCGCGCAGGTTCCCCGGGCGGGCGGGCGCCTGCCCGATGAGGACGGCCGGGGCCCGCGTGCGCGACCGCGGGGCCGTACCGGCCTCGGTCACCCGGGCCGACGGCGGGCGGCCGCGCGTCCCCACCGCTTCGCCCGCCCTGGAGGCCCTGCGGCCGGTCCGGTCGTCATGACGGCGCCGTGCCGGGCTCCGGGCGGCGGTCGCCCCGCGATCCCGGTCCGCCGCCGGGCGGTGCTGACCGCGCGGTGATCCTCGTGGCGCAGCAAGATGGGACGAGAGGACCGGCGAACCGGGGAGGTGCGGTGATGGACGAGCACGGCGAGAACGACGAGGCGCCCGTCGAGGAGGGCGACCCGTACGACGGCGACCCCGAGGACCTCGAGGAGTACACCCAGCCGGAGCCGTACGACGAGGAGCCGGGCTCCTACGAGGTGGAGGACGCGGCCGCCTCCCGCGGGACCGCCGCGACGGCCGACGCGGACCCCGATGTCTTCCTGGACGTTCCCCTGCTGAAGGTCGACGAGATCGACCTGGACGTCGAGAACCTGCGGGCGCACGTCTCCCTGCAGACCGAGGTGCTGGATCTGCTGAGGCTGAGCGTGGGCGCCGACGTCACCCTCGGCCGCGTGCACCTGGGCATTTCGGGCGTGGAGGCACAGGCCCAGCTCAGAGTGCGTCTCGACAACGTCGCCATGATCATCAACCGGGTGCTCACCACGCTCGACCGTAATCCGGAGATCCTGCGTGACCTGACACGAGGGGTCGGATCCGCCGTACAGGACGTCGGCGGCGGAGCCCGCCAAGCGGTGGGTGAGCTGGGCACGGGCGCCGGGCGGGCCGTCCAGGACGTCGGCCGGGGCGCCGGGGGCGCCGTCCGGGACGTGGGCCGCGGTGTCGGCTCGGTGACGGAGGACGTCGGTCGAGGAGCGGGCGCGGCCGTTCGGGAGGTGGGCCGTGACGTCGGACGCACGGTGGAGGACGTCGGCGCCGGAGCGGGCCGGGCGGCTGCCGGCCCGGTCGGCGAGGAGGCCGGCGACATCGCCGGGAGCGTGGTGGGCGAAGCCGGGGAGGTGGCGGCGACGGCGGACGAAGCCGCCCGGAAGGGCGGCCGTGCCGCCGCGGACGCCACGGGCGGCACCGTACGCCGGACCGAGCCGGACGCACGGGGCGCGCGCGGGCCGGGGGACGGGCGCCGGGACCGGGCCGCCCGGAGCGAGAGCGGCACCCGCAAGCGTCGGGTGCGCGCCGAGGACGGGAAGCCGCCGCCGCGCCCCGCTCGCCGCCGCACCACCGGTGAACGGGAAGAGCCGCCCTGAACGGCGGCGGAGAGCGCGGTGCGCGACATCTCGTTCCGGTCGACGGTCCACAGCGAGCGTCTCCGTTTCACGGAGGAGCCCCGTACGGCCGTCCGCTTTCCGGGCGTCGGGGAGCGGGAGTCGACGAGCCACAGCGATCGCGACCATCTTCCCGAGAAGGTCGTGCCGGGCCGGGACTACCGTGACGTCACGGTCGACTACCGCCTGGAAACCCGGCTCACCGGGGAGCCGGAGCACGTCCGCGGCGGCCCCGGCGGAGCCGGTCGCCGACGGTCACGGCCGCTACTTGATCAGGGCGTTCGCCGCGATGATCACCAGCCCGATCAGCATGTCGGCGGTCCCGGCCCGGACTGAGGCCGCCCACCCGCGGCCCGCCCTGCGCGCCGTCCACGCGCCCCAGCCGGCGAGGAGCAGGGTGTTGAGCACCAGGGCGGTGTTCACCGCCTGGCTCTCCGTCCACCAGGAGGGCATCGCGGTCAGCAGCAGCACGACGGTGGGGAGGGCCGCCACGACGACGGGCCACTCGGCGGGCATGGCGCGCAGTCCGATCCCGGCGCCGTCCGCCGACATCCGGTGCGCGACAACATGGGCGTAGCCGTGGGCGGCCGCGGAGGCGAGGGCGGTGAGCAGGACCCACAGCGCGTCGGAGCCGGGCTCGTCCGCCTCACCGGGAGAATCGAGCGCGGCGGCCAGCGCACTGGCCGGCACCAGTCCGTAGACGCCGCTGAACAGCGTCGTCTCCGACGGTCGCCGAGACGCCGCCCGTCGCGGGGTGGCCGGCCGGTGGAAGCGGTGGGCGCGGTGAGGCATCGCCACCCCCCTCGCCGGGGACGCCGGACCCGGCAACACGGCACGGCTCGGACGGGTGGCGCCGTGCCGATGAGGCCCGACCGTTCTCCGGGGCCGCCCGTCGAGAACGCGAGACGGCCCGGGTGCGGGACTGAGTCCGTGTGCGTCCAGCCCCTCGCGGACACGGGGGTGCTCGCCCTCCCGGCCGTGGTCCCCGGTCCGGACACGGCGGTGGTGACCGAGCGGGCCGTGGCGTCCGGCCGGCGGGACGGCCCGCGCACCGTCGGCGGCTTCGCGGCGGGGCCGCTCATCCGGGGTGTGCGCACGGCGGCCGTTCCGGAGGAGCGGTCCGCACCGGGCTTCCACGGCCCGGGGAAGCGGTCGTTCAGCGCGGTGTCACCCAGCCGGGCGTCCAGGTCCCGGCGCTGTCGTGGCCGGCCGATGCGGCGGCGAGGTGGGCGCGGAGCACGTCCAGCGCCGGGTGGGGATTGTCGCGGTGCCACAGGAGCGAGTGCGGGTAGACGGGGGTCGGGTCGGTGACCGGGATGCGGCGCAGGTCGTGGCCGGCGGGCCAGACGAGGCGGGTCCGCCCGCCCATGAAGGTGGCCAGGGCGGGGGTGTCGGCGACGGTGTCGAGGAGCGCGTCGGAACCGAAGTTGGGGCCGGTCGCCTCGATGGTGAGGCCGAACTCGGCGACGAGGTCGTCGTAGTAGGCGGCCCATTCGGTTCCGGGGACGACGCCCGGCATCCAGATCCGGTGCCCGGCGAGCCGGGCGAGGGGCACCGACCGGGCGCCCGCCAGCGCGTGGCCGGGGCCGGTGAGGAGCTGGAGCGGTTCGTCGAGCACCCTGACGGACGCGATGTCCTCGGGAAGGGGCCGGCCGGGCGCGGCGACGGCACGGAAGGACGCGTCGACGGCACCGGACCGGATGGCGGTGACGGCCTTCTCGATGTCGAACAGCCACACCACGTCGAGCTCGATCTCGGGGTGGGCGCGGTGGAAGGCGCGCATCAGGCCCGACGCCGCACCGCGCGAGGCGATCACGTCGACGCGCAGCGGACGGCGGCCGGGGCGCACGGACGCTTCCGCGCGCTCGGCGACGCGCAGCAGTTCGCGCGCGTGCGGCAGGAAGGCCTGCCCGTCGATGCTGAGCCGGGCGCCGCGGGCGGTGCGGGTGAACAGGCGCACGCCGAGGTCGCGCTCCAGCGCGGCGACGCGCTTGGAGACGGCCTGCTGGGTGATCGCCAGTTCGGCGGCGGCCTCCTGGAACCGCCCCGCGTCCGCGGCGGCGACGAAGGTCCGTACGGCGTCGAGGTCCACGTCGGCACCCTAGTGCCACAACCGGTGGTTGTGGTCCGCGGGTCCGCGGTTGTTTGATCCCCGGCCACGGCCCTCGCTTGGATGCTTCCGGTCGCGGATCGGTTGTACGGGTGAAGGCGGGGAGCGTCGGCATGGGGAGCGGAAACCGGCTGGGGCGGCGGTTCGGGTGGCTCTGGGCGGCGTACGGGACCAGCGCGCTCGGCACCTGGCTCGCCTTCGGCGCGTTCCCCCTGATCGCCGTCCAGGTGCTGCACGCCGGACCGGCCGAGGTCGCCGCACTGTCCTCCGCGGGGGCCGCGGTGGGCGCGGCCGCGGCCGTGCCGCTCGGCCCGTGGGTGGAGTTCCGCCGCAAGCGGCAGGTGCTGATCGCGACGGACCTGACGCGGTTCGCGGCGCTGCTGACGGTCCCCGCCGCGTTCGCGCTCGGCGCGCTCACCTTCCTCCAGCTCCTTCTGGTCTCGGTCGTCGTCGCGGCGGCCGACATCACCTTCCGCGCCGCCTCCGGCGCCTACCTGAAGAACCTGCTGCCGGCCGAGGACCTGCTCGCCGCCAACGCCCGGTTCGAGTCCACGTCCTGGACGATCACGATCGTCGGACCGCCGCTGGGCGGCGCGGCGATCGGACTGCTCGGTCCGGTGGCGACGGTGGCGGCCGACGCGGTCAGCCACCTGCTCTCGGCCCTGTGCATCCGCGCGACGGGCGGGCACGAGCCGCGGCCCGGGCGCCGGGAGGCCACGCGCACGCGCGCCGAGGACCTGCTCGACGGATGGCGGTACATCCTCTCCGACGCGGCCCTGCGGCCGCTGTTCTTCAACACCGCCCTGTTCAACGGCCTGGTGATGGCCGTCCAACCGCTGCTGGTCGTCCTGATGCTCGGACCGTTGGGGTTCGCACCGTGGCAGTACGGCCTGGCCTTCGCCGCGCCCTCGATCGGAGGGCTGCTCGGATCGCGGCTGGCCCGGCCGCTCGTCACCCGGTTCGGGCAGCACCGGGTCCTGGCCGTGGCCGGGTCGCTGCGCGCGGTCTGGCCCGTCGGCCTGGTCTTCCTGGGGCCGGGCGTCGGCGGGCTGCTGCTGGTGATCGGCGTCGAGTTCGGGCTCATCCTCTGCTGCGGGGTCTTCAACCCCGTCCACGCCACCTACCGCCTCCAGCGCACGGTGACCGACCGGGTCTCCCGCACCCTGACCGCCTGGGCGGTGACGACCAGGGGTGCGACCGCGCTCCTGACGGCCCTGTGGGGCGTGCTGGGCAGCCTGCTCGGCCCGCGCACGGCCGTCGGACTGGCCGGCGTGCTCCTGCTGGCGACGCCCCTGCTGCTCCGCCGCCTCGACGCAGCTCTTCCCCCCGCGCCGGAGCCGACGCGGAAGCGCGCCTGACGGGCCGGCACACCCCTCGCCGCGCACGGTGGCGCGGCGCCCGCTCCCGCCCTCGGGGCCGGGGGAGCGGGCGGGGCGGTGGGCGTCAGCGGTCGTGGAGGGCCCGGATCTCGCCGGCGACCAGCCCGGGGTCCTCCTCGGCCATGAAGTGGCCGCAGGAGACCGTGCGGTGCCGCAGGTCCCCGGCCCAGGCGCTCCACAGCCCCTGGGCGTGGTAGCCGAGTGCCGCGCCCCAGTCCTGCTGGAGGACGGTGACGGGCATGGCCAGCCGGTTGGCCGCCTCCCGGTCGGCGGTGTCGTGGTCCACGTCCACGCCGGCCGAGGCCCGGTAGTCGGCGACGACGGAGGGCACGGCCGCCGCGGACGCCGCGAGGTAGTGGTCGCGGACGTCGGCGGGGATCGCGTCCGGGGTGTTGGTCCAGGTGTCGAGGAAGTGACCGAAGAAGGCGTCGGCGGATGCCGCGATCATCTGCTCCGGCAGGCCCGGCGCCTGGGCCATCAGGTACAGGTGGAAGCCGACCGCGCCGGACACGCCGTGCAGGGCGTGCCACATGTCGAGGGTCGGCAGGACGTCGAGGAAGAGCGCCCGGGACACGGCGCCCGGGTGGTCCATCGCGGCGCGGAAGGCGACGAGGGCGCCGCGGTCGTGGCCGGCCAGGGTGAAGCGGTCGTGCCCCAGTGCGGCGGCGAGGCGGACCACGTCCCGGGCCATGGTGCGCTTGGAGTAGACGTCCGGGCCGCTCTCGGCGGGCTTGTCGCTGGCGCCGTAGCCGCGCAGGTCCGGGCAGATGACCGTGTGGTCGGCGGCGAGATCGGCGGCGACGTGCCGCCACATCAGATGGGTCTGCGGAAAACCGTGCAGCAGCACGACCGGAGCACCGCTGCCGCCGACGGCGGCGTTCAGTGCGAGACCGTCGTCGACCGGTACGCGGTGCTCGGTGAATCCGGGGATGCTCGGGTGGGTCACGGCGGCTCCTGCGGCTCGTGGCAGAGTGGACGTTCCGGGCCCGGCGGTCCGGGTCGTCCGGGGACGTCACCCAGGCTGCGGGCTCCGGATCAGCGATCGATGAGTGCAGACGCGGCGCCCCCGGGGACGGCGCCGCCCTCGAAGGGACCGTGCCGTGGGTGTGCAGTTCGGACTGCTGGGGCCGGTCGCCGCCTGGGACTCCGACGGGGTCCCCCTGCCGCTCGGCGCGCCCCGCCACCGGGAGGTGGTCGGACGGTTGCTCGTCGCCCGCAACCGGGTGGTCCCGGTCGGTCGGCTCGTGGCCGACCTGTGGGAGGACGAACCCCCGGCCGGCGGGATCGGCGCACTCCGCACCTTCGTCGCGGCGCTGCGCCGGGCCCTGGAACCCGGGCGCCTCTCCCGACAGCCGTCGCGGCTGCTGGTCACCGACGGCCCCGGCTACGTGCTGCGCGCCGGGCGCGAGGCGGTGGACGCCTGGAGGTTCGAGGACGCGGCCGCGCGGGCCGCCGGGGCGCCGCCGCACGCGGCGGTCGCCCTGTGGGACCGGGCGCTCGCCCAGTGGCGCGGGCCGGTCCTGGCCGACTTCCCCGCCGCCGCGTGGGCCGCCGCGGAACGGGCCCGGCTGGAGGCGCTCCGCCTCGACGCGGTCGAGCGTCGCGCCGACGCCCTCCTGGCCACCGGCGCCGCCCGCAGCGCCGTCGTCGATCTGCGGGCCCACGTCGCCGCACACCCGGGGCGGGAGGACGGATGGGTGCTGCTGGTGACCGCTCTGGACCGGTCCGGCCGTCACGGCGAGGCGCTGGAGACCCTGGCCCATGCCCGCCAGGCCCTCGCCGGCGCCTACGGACCGGACGCCGGAGCCGCCCTGGCTCGCACCGAGGCCCGCGTCCTCGGCGGCGCCACCGGCTCCGCGACCGAGCCGACCGGGGCGGCGGACGGCGTCTGGAACCGCACGGCCGCCGCGTGGGACCGCTCGGTGCCCGCCCGCTCCCGGGCCCGGCTGCACGCCACCGCAGGCCTGCTGCGGGACCTCGCGGTGACCGGCGCCGCCGGCCTGCGGGAGGCCCGCGAGCACCGGCGCGAGCTGGTCGCCGCGGCCGAGACGACCGGGGACCCGGAGCTGGCCGCGAGGATCATCGGTTCCTACGACGTGCCGGCGGTCTGGACCCGGGCCGACGACCCCGCGGGCGCCGGTGAACTCGTCCGGACCGCCGCCCGCGCCGCCGCCCGGCTCGGCCCCGGCGGACCGCCGGCGCTGCGGGCCCGGCTGCTGTCGGTCGTCGCCGTCGAGTCACGCGGTGACGCCGCGGCGGACGCACCGCTTCCCCGGGCGGCCGCCGCGGCCGCCACGGAACCCTGGCGGCTGCGGGCCGAACGCGCCGCCGAGGAGGCCGTCCGCCTCGCCCGCCGCCTCGGCGACCCCGCGGTGCTCGCGTTCGCCCTCAACGGCGCCTTCATGCAGTCCTTCGCCACCTGCGGATCGGCCGCCCGCCGGGACGCTCTCGGCGCCGAGCTGACCCGGCTGGCCGTCGACCACCACCTGCCCGGCCATGAGGTCCTGGGCCGCCTCGTCCGTCTCCAGGCCCTCGCCGGTCTCGGCGACCTCGCGGCGGCGGACGCGGAGGCCGATGAGATCGACCGGCTGGCACACCGCGACGAACGGCCGCTCGCCGCGGTGTTCACCTCCTGGTACCGGGCCCTGCGCACCTGCGAGACCGACGGATGGACCGCGGCCCGCCCCCGGTACGCGCAGCTCCTCGCGGAGACCGCGGGCCACGGCATGCCCGGACTCACCCGGGGGATGGCCGTCCTCGTCGCGCTCGTCCCGGTCATGCGGGGCGACGCCGCGCCCGACCCCGACGACTTCGCCCGCCTCGACGCCGGCCCCTACCGACCGTGGCTCGATCCCCTGCTGCTGGCCGCCTCCGGCGCCACCGAGCGAGCCCGGCAGGCACTCACGACGGTCCCCCGCCCACCCCACGACCTCCTCCAGGAGGCGCTCTGGTGCGTACTGGCCCGCACCGCCGCGGCCGTGGGACACCAGGAGGTCCTGTGCCGTGCCCGTGACGAACTCGCCGCCGCCGACGGCGAGTCGGCCGGCGGCGGCAGCGGCCTGGTCTCCTTCGGTCCGGTCGCCCGCCATCTGCGGGCCGCCGACGCGGCCCTCGGCGCGCGGGACCCGTCCTTCAGGGGATCGGCCGACGGCGGCGCGTAGAAGCGGCCACGACGCGCGGGACGGCTTCTCCCGTTCTCCCGCGTCGGTCGCTGCGCGAGGCGATGCGGCCGCTTCACCGGCGGACGGCCCCAGGCCGCCGCCGCTGAATCCGGAAGGTCAGCCGAGGTCGTCGAACATGGCCAGCAGCGCCTGCTCGTCCGTCTCCGGTGCGGGGCGCCCCGGCTGCGGCATCTGCTCGGCCCACACCGTTTTGCCCTGCGGCATGTAGCGGGCGCCCCAGCTGCTGGTGAACTGCGCCACCAGGAACAGGCCGCGCCCGCCTTCCTCGGTCATGGCCGCCCGTCGGATGCGCGGAGAGGTGTTGCTGCGGTCGGACACCTCGCAGATCAGCGAGTCGTCGCGCAGCAACCGCAGGCCCACGGGCCCCCGGCCGCCGTACCGCACGGCGTTGGTGACCAACTCGCTGACCACCAGCCCGGTGTTGAAATCCAGCTCCGACATGCCCCAGGCGGCGAGCTGATCGCGGGTCACCGCCCTGGCCCGTGCCACGACCGAGGGGTCGGACGGAAACTCCCAGGTCGCCACCCGGTCCTCGGGCAACGCGTGCACACGGGCCAGCAGGAGGGCCACGTCGTCGTGCGGGCTGCCGGGCCGGAGGATGTCCGCGACCCGGTCGCAGACGTCCTCCAGCGCCGGACCGCCGCGACTCAGCGAGGCCAGCAGCTGCCCGGTACGCGCGTCGGTGTCCCCGTAGCCGCGATCCTCCTTGAGCAGACCGTCGGTGTACATCGCCAGCAGGCTGCCCGCGGGCAGGTCGACGGTGGCGGACTCGTACGGCTGGATCCCGCCGAGCCCGAGCGGGGGACCGCTGGGCAGGTCGACCAGCCGCGCCCGCCCGCCCGGTGTCAGCACGGCGGGCGGCGGATGACCGGCCCGTGCGGCCGTGCAGCGGCACGACACCGGGTCGTACACCGCGTACAGGCAGGTCGCCCCCGTCGCCGGGTCCTGTTCGTCGGCCGACTCGTCGGGAGTGCGGCTGACCAGGTCGTCCAGGTGGGCCAGCACCTCCTCGGGCAACAGGTCCAGCCCGGCCAGCGTCCGCACCGCCGTACGCAGCCGGCCCATGGTCGCCGCCGCCTGCAGACCGTTTCCGGGCACGTCCCCGACGACCAGCGCCACGCGCAACCCGGACAGCGGGATCACGTCGAACCAGTCCCCGCCCACGCCGGCCCTGGTGTCCGCGGGCAGGTAACGGGAGGCGAGCTCGGCGGCGCCCAGCCGTGGCAGGACATGCGGGAGCAGGCTGCGCTGCAGCGTCAGGGAGGCGTGGTGCTCCCGGCGGTAGCGGCGGGCGTTGTCCACGCTGATCGCGGCACGGGCCGCCAGTTCGCCCGCCAGCGTCAGGTCGTCCTGCTCGTACGGCTTCGTCCTGCCGCGGCGGTAGAAGCTCGCCAGGCCCAGGACGGAGCCCCGTGCGGACAGCGGCGCGCCCAGGTAGGAGTGCACGCCCCCGCCGAGCAGGTCGACGGGGTGCGCCCGGCCGGCCGGCGACCCGGACAGGGCGGCGGTCAGCACCGAGTCCGTCACCGGCTGCCCGGTCTCCAGGCACCGGGCCTGGGGCGTACCGGCGGGGTAGCCGGTCGGCTCGTCCACGCCGCCGGCCGGGGTGTCGCGGGAGTCCTCGCCCGCCCAGATCGCCACCCGGCGCAGTGCCGCGTCCGGGCGCGGCCGCCCGGGCGGCGGCTCCTCACCCGCCAGGACGCGTTCCAGCAGATCGACGACGACCAGGTCGGCGAAGCGCGGCACGGCGATCTCCGCCAGTTCCTCGGCGGTACGCCACATGTCCAGGGTGGTGCCGAGCCGTACGCCCGCCTCGTTCAGCAGGGACAGCCGCCCGCGCGCCTCGGCGGCGAGCCGTCCCACGCCCGGCTCGCCGACCAGCAGCAGCCATGCGTCGCCCGGCGCGGCGTGCGGCTCCGTCGCCGCACCGGGCGCGTCCGCCCCCGCGGCGGGACGGTCCAGGAGCGGCACGTGACGACCATCGGGGGCGACCGCGGTGACCGGGCCCGGCGCCCCCGTGCCCGGGGCGTCCTCGAAGCTGACCTCGACCGCCGCGCCCTCCGCGTCGCCGTGGTGCAGCTCCCGGCGGCGCAACACGGCCACGCGGCTGCCCGCGAGCGGCACCTCGGCGAACGCCTCGCCGTCCGAGGAGATCAGTTCGACGGCGCGCTCCAGCAGGATCAGCCGCTCCTGCGAGGCCAGCGGGGGCGGTGGTCCGCCGCCCCGGGACAGCTCTCCCGAGCCGAGGTCCAGCTCGGCGTGCCGGCCGCGCTCCCTGGCCCGGCGGAAGGAGCGCATCAGCTCCAGTTCGCGGGACGTGCTCAGCTCCAGCAGGCGTTCCCCGATGCGGTCGGTGGCGTTCTGCAGGACCAGCGCCATGCCGGGGTCGGCCAGCGCCCGGGGCACGGAGAGATTGACCGCGCCCCGCACGGTGCCCCCCACCGGGTCGCGCACCGGCGCGGCCACGCAGGTCAGCTCCTGGAGACGGTGCAGGAAGTGCTCGTGGCCGACGACCATGAACGGCGCCCTGGTGCTCAGCACCATGCTGACGCTGCTGGTCCCCATGAACCGCTCGTCGACATTGGCGCCCGGCACCAGGGAGGCGGCGTCCATCAGCTCCAGCCCCGCCGGGCCGCCCCGCCGGTCCACGATGTTCGCCCGTGAGTCGACCAGCGCCACGGTCACCGGCACGCCCGAGAACCGTTCGCAGAGGCGGTCCAGCACCGGTGCGGCGGCCCTGATCAGCCGGGAGTCGGGATCCAGGTCCCGCTCGACCGGCAGAGCCGCCCCCTCGCGGTCGATGCCGAGCGACTGCGAGCGCTGCCAGGAGGCGAGGATCTCCGGACGTACTCCGGCGACCGGCTGCGTCCGGTCGCCGTGGCCACTGCCCGGGGGGGTCGGATACGGGTCCACAGGATTCAGGGTAATCGGGCAAATGGGACACGCGCTCGGTCGCGGGCGGTGCGGGGTCGAAGGCCGGGGGCCTGCCGGGACACGGACCGTCGTGCTGTCGTACGGCCGGTCCTGCGCGGGAGCGCCGGCGCAGCCGTCACGTCGTGCCGCCCGCTCCTTCTCCTCCGTCCGCCGCCGCGGGCGGCCGCGACCGCCGTCCTGCTCCGGACGCCGATGCCGGGCGGCGGGCGTGCCTGCTCCATGTGGCCGCAAGCGCTGGCAGTCGTGCGGGCGGGCGACTGTGATGGGCGCGGAACCGACGTGCCGACGGCGGTGCTCCGGTACGACGCACGGTGGCCCGGGCGGGGACTCGCGGCGCCCGTGTCCGTCCCGGCCCCGAGGTCCGGGCCCGCCGTCCCGACGCGGCCGGACAGGAAGAGCAGAGGTGTGACATGGACAAGTCCCAACTGGCCCGGGCCGGCGTGGACAAGGCCGCGCAGAGGGGTCACGACATCCGCCAGGAAGACGCGGAGCAGCTGATCGACGCCCTGTTCGGCACGGTCGACATGGCGGGCGTGATCGCCGAGGCGCTCAAACGCGAGGAGACGGTGGTGGCCGGCAGTTTCGGTCGCTTCCGCACCGACGGGGGCTCCGCCTCCTTCCAGCCGGGCAAGGCCCTGACCGAGTACCTCCACGGCACTGCCCCGTGACCGGGCCCGGCGCCGGCGGCCGGGCCCGGCCACGGGGCCCGGGCGGTACGCCGGCGCCGGCCACCCGCGGTCCCGCCCCGGCCCCGTAGGCTGGCGTCGTGCGCACCGTGGAACTGCTGCCCGACACCGCCACCGAGACGCACGTCCGGGAGATGTGGCGCATGATGGCCGCCGCGGGACTGCCCAGCCTCGCGGAGCACCGGCACCCGACCAATCGGCCCCACATGACCCTCGCGACATGCGAGGACCTCTGCCCCCCGGCCAGGGCGGAGCTCGCCACACTCCTCGACGGCGGACTGCCCGCGCCGTTCCGGCTGGACGGACTGCTGCGCTTCGACGGACGTACCCGCGTGCTCGCCTGGAGCGTCGCCGCGGACGCGGAGGTCCTCGAACTGCACCGACGGGTGTGGGAGGTGCTCGCCTCCACCACGGGGCGCCTCAACCCGCTGCACGCTCCGGGACGCTGGATCCCGCACGTGACGCTGGCCCGGTCGCGCCGCGCCTCGGCGCGGTGGCCCGAACACCTTCTGCCCGCCGCGCTGCGCGAACCCCGGGAGGCGACCTTCACCGGCGCGCGCAGCTACGACTCCACGACGCGTACGGTCGAGGGCCTCGGCGGTGAGGACCACCCGCCGGCCGGCTGAGAAGGCGGCGGGACGCACCGCCGGCCCCTGCGCACGGAACTTCCCGCCCGGGGACCATTGGATGCCGGCCTTCCACGACGCGGCGCGCGACCGAGCGGTGGAAAGCCGGACCCGCCGCACGTGGACGCCGGGGGCGTGGTCAGCCGAGACTGCTGCGCAGCCGGACCACGGCGGCCTGCAGATCGTCGAAGGCCTGCTGTTCGTGACGCGGAGTCGTGCGCGCCGCCGGCAACAGGCTGTCGCGCGTCGCCCGGGCCCGGGCGTAGGCGTCGAAACGGGTGACGACGTCGTTGACGAGATCGAGGGGCGGGGGAGAGGGGACGTGAGGTCGGTCCTGGTACGGCATGACGGGTCATTTCGTGGCAGAGGGGGGCAGGGTCCGGGCGTGGGGTGCCCGGAAGCGACGGACCGGGACGCTGGGCGCGGTACCGCGCGGGTCGCTGTGGACCGTACGCGGACGCATCGGCCCGTCGCATGCGGGCAGGTCGGCAACCTGGCGCGCCGCCACATTGCCGGAGCCCGGCATGGTGGAGCGCACGCCCGGCCCGGCGTGCGCCGAGCAGCCGTAGGAAGGGATGAGGGACCCGACCGTGCGGGAGGGGCGGTGGAGTCCGACGTGAAGGGCGCCCGGGCGGGGCCGCCCACGAGAAGGTGAGCACCCTCTGCGCCGATGTGCCGGGCGTGTCTAGTGAAAGGTGCGGTGGGCCTGCTGCGGCGGCTCCCCGTGCTCCTGGAACTTCTTCCAGACGCCGTAGGCCGCCGTCACCATCACCCGCCACTCCCGGCTGCCCTCCCACCGGGCGTGCCTGCGCACCGCCTCGTCCTCGGGGAGCGCGAAGCACACCTCCATGCCGTCCTCCGGGACGGCTCCCGTCGCGTCGCACTCCCGGAAGAGCCGTTCCGCCGGGGTGAACAGCATCCAGCCGCGCCGTCCGTCGTCGGGCACCAGCCAGGAGTACACGAACCCCTCGCCCGCATCCTCGACGAAGGCGTCGGCGACGAGCCGTACGCCGATCGACGCGACCCCCATGATCCGCCCTCCTCGGTGCCCCTGCGCGACGGGGCGCCGGTCAGCTTATGCGGACCGCTGCCCCGGACCCGGTGGGGGCGTGCGCGGGGCCGGGCATGGTGGCTCCCGTACCGGGCAGCACCACAGGAGAACTTTGCCGAGTACGGCACGGTACGGACGCATGGGAGCGGAGGAGCATCCGTGGACTGGCTGTTCATCGTGAAACCCGCGGACACCG
Organism: Streptomyces caelestis; assembly: GCF_001279005.1. Lineage (GTDB taxonomy): Bacteria > Actinomycetota > Actinomycetes > Streptomycetales > Streptomycetaceae > Streptomyces > Streptomyces heliomycini. The sequence continues at coordinate 212,722 of NZ_LGCN01000240.1, read as the reverse complement.
CCTCGGACGGCGGCTCCTCGAGCAAGGACCGCATGCTGGAACTCGCCGAGACCGCGCCTCGCCGGGAGTGGTGCCTGTCCAGGTGGCGTCGCACGGCCCCCGGCGACCGCCTGTGGATCTACTTCGCCGCGCCGCTGCGGGAGATCGCCGCGGTGGCCGGCATCGAGGGCGAGCCGTACGAGGTGTCCGGCGACCCGCGCCGACCGTGGCGCTTCACGGCGACGCTGGACCCGGCGGCGACCCGTCGGCTGCACCGCGACCCCGTCCCGCTGCACGCCCTGTCCAACAGGCATCCGCAAGGGGTCACCCGGGTGAAGGAGGGCGACCTCGGGCTCCTGCTGGAGCACGCGGGTCTTGGCGGTGGTGATGCCCTCCCCGGCCCCCAGGGTCCATGACGAGCCGGACCGGACCCAGCACGCCGGCGTTTCCCACAGGGCCGTCCCGGCCGCATGGCGCGGCAACTCGACGGCAGCCGCTGGGCCGACCGGCCCGCCCGCCGGGAGTAACCCGTTCGTACCACGTGCGATGGCACCCGGTCCTTCCGCGGGTGAGGGTGGACACGGCCGGTATCCGGCCGCGTCCACCCGTTCACTCCGTGTGAAGGAGTCCCCGATGTCCGAACGCAACACCCTCATGCGGAGCCTGCACGATCTGGGGCTGGCGGCGTGGTTCGGTGGTTCACTGATGGGCGCCGTCGGCCTCAACGGTGCCGCCGAGTCCGAGGGCGGAACACGGACGGCCACCGCCCGGATCGCCTCGTCCGGCTGGGCGAAGTGGACGCCGGTCAACGCCGCGGCCATCGGTGTCCATCTGTTCGGCAGCGGCGGCATGCTGGCCGCGGACGCCCCCCGTATCGCCACCCAGCAGGGCGCGGCCGCCGCCACGCTCGCCAAGACCGTCGTCACCGGTGCGGCACTGGCCGCCACCGCCTACTCCCGCGTCCTCGGCAAGCAGGTGGAGCGGGCCTCCTCGGACGCCCCCGAGGACGTCGAGAAGGCGGCCAAGCACCCCATCGACACCGACAAGGCCCAGCGCCGCCTCGCCTATGCCCAGTGGGCGGTACCGGCGCTGACCGGCTGCCTCGTGGTACTCAGCGCCCTGCACGGCGAACAGCAGCGTCACGCCGGGCATTCTCACGGCATGTGGCAGCGGGTCCGCTCGATGTCCTCCCACATGCCGTCGGCCCCCGACTGGTACTGCACGCGCTGAGCGCGTCCCCTGAGCTCCCGCGGCGCCGGCCTCCACGAGGACCCCGCAGCCGTACCGCTCTCCGGCACCCTCGCGTCACCACGGTCCCCGGCCGGCCCCGCGCAGCCGCTCGACGGCGGTCGCGGGGCCGGTCCGCGCCGCCGCCACCCCGTGGGCGAAGGCGGGAAGCACCCGCGTCAGCGGGAGCGGTCACCCGGCCGCGGCCTGTCCGACGGCCGCGACGAGCGCGGTCGGGACACCCCGAGGAGCCGAGGAGCTGAGGAGCCGATTCCGCCTCCTGGTGGTCCACGAGCGCATGGTCCGGCGGACGATCCGGAACGCCGAGGCGGAGGGCGGCGATCTCGTCGTCACGGGTGCTCGGGCCGCGCGTCATGGTGTGGGCCTGTCGACGCGGCGCCCGGCGGTGTTCCGTCGGCACGCGGCGGGTGACCGGCGACCGCGCAGGGACCCGTTTGACCTTGACACGGTGACAAGGCCTTCACTGCTTGCCGAGGAGGTGGCCGCGATGACCACGACGGGGCAGGACACGGATGCGGTACGCGTGCTCCAGGAGCTGGAGGACGATCGTTCGTCTGTGCGATTGAGGGCTGCTCTGGTGGCCGGTACGACGCCGGCGCCGTGCTTCGTCGACAGACTCGTCGAACGATGCGCGCTCGAGACCGATTTCTTCGTCCGCGATATGTTGACCTGGGCCCTCACCCGCCATCCGGTGTCCATGACGCTCCCCGGGCTGCTTCGCGAAGTCCGCTCGGAGCGTGCGCGGGCACGGAGTCAGGCGCTGCACACGCTGTCCAAGATCGGGGACCGGCGGGCGTGGCCGGCGATCACACGAGAGCTCCTGTCCGACGCCGACGACGAGGTGGCGCGAAGCGCCTGGCGGGCCGCGGTCGTGCTCGTACCGGAAGGCGAGGAGCCCGGGCTGGCCGCGATGCTGACGAGGCAACTCGGGCGCGGTGAGCGGGAGACACGGCTGAGCCTCAGCCGGGCGCTGGTCGCGCTGGGCGATGCCGTTCTGCCGGCCCTGCGTGCCGCCACGACGTCCCCCGACCGGCGCGTGCGCGCGCACGCGCTCGCCACGGAACGACTGCTGCGCGACCCGGACGCCGGATCCGGGTTCGCGATCGAGGAGGCGAAGCGCGTCGTGGCCCTCGGCGGATCCGGTCATGAGGGACGATAGGGCGTGTTGATCGGTGAGGTGGCGCGACGGTCCGGGGTCAGCGCCCGCATGCTCAGGCACTACGAGTCGCTCGGTCTGGTGCGGCCTTCGGGCCGTACGGGCTCCGGCTACCGGGAGTACTCCGGCGAGGACATCCGGCGGATCTTCCATGTCGAGAGCCTGCGATCGCTGGGACTGCCGCTGCGTGAGATCGGACGCGTGCTCGACGAACCCGGCTTCACGCCCTCGGCGCTCGTCGACGACCTCATCCTTCGGACGCGTGAACGCATCGCGGCCGAGAACGAGCTGCTCACGCGGCTCTGCCGGATCGACGCCGCGGAGCCCGCCGACTGGGAGGACGTCCTTCGCAGCGTCGCACTCCTTCAGGCACTCGGGTCGAAGAGCGCCGACGCGCGCCAGCGCGCGGCCCTTTCCTCGGCCGACGAAGTCCCGGCACCGGTGGAGGCCCTGGTCGAGGCGGTGCTGTGCGAGACGGACCCGAACGTCGCGGGAGCCCTTCGATGGGCGCTGGCGCGATCCGGTGACGACGGCACGGTACTGCTGGCGGAAGGCCTGGGCTCACCAGTGGCCGCGGTGCGCGAACGTGCCGTCCGGTCCCTCGCCGAGATGCCCGGTGAGGAGGCCGCCGCCCGGCTGCGGGACGCCCTCGCGCACTCCGACGCCGTGGTCCGGCGGCACGCGGCCCTGGCACTCGGGACACGTGGAGCGGCCGGCGCGGCCCCCACGCTCATCGACATGGTCGTGGAGGGGAGGAACGACACCGACGCGGCCGATGCGCTGAGCACGCTGGCGAGCGACCCCGCGACGGCGGACCGGATCGCCACCGGGCTCGTCGACCGCCTCACCGACGACAGCACCGAAGCGCCCGCACGCCTGCGGCTGACCCAGGCGCTGGCGGACATCCCGGGAGCCACGGCGTCACGTGCCCTCCTGCGGCTGTCGTGCGAGGGGGATCGTGCCGTCGCGCTGACCGCGACGTACCTTCTCCGGTTGCGCGGCGCACGATGACGGATCCCCTCGGAGGAGATCCGCACGTGCCCCGCACCGGCGCTCCTCGTCGGAGCGCCGGTGGACCGACGGGACCGTGCGGCACGCCTCAGATCGGTTCGGGTTGCGGTTCCGGCTGCCGCGCCGGTGCGGTCCTCGGCTCCCACGACGCGGTGGTCCGTACGTAGCCGTGGATCACCGAGGCCGTCGCCAGCACGAGCAGCGGCCCGGCCAGCCAGGGACGCTCGGCCATCGCCAGCGGCAGGAACCGGTAGGACAGCAGAAACGCGGTGAAGACCGTCGCGCCGTAGGCGACCAGCAGGATCCCCGATCGGTCCCAGCCCCGGTCGAACGAGCGCAGGGCCGCCTCGATCGTGAGCGTGAACACCACGCCGGCGATGAGGTCCGCGCCGTAGTGGTAGCCGAATCCCAGCGTCGCGGCGAGCGTGGCGAGCAGCCAGAACGTTCCCGCGAACCGCAGGACGCGGGGGCCCTTCCGGGAGTGGATGAAGATCGCGGTGGCCCACGCCGTGTGCAGGCTGGGCATGCAGTTCCGCGGGGTGATCCCGTCGAACGGCATGGGGTGCGGGGTACCGGTCGGCGGCAGGGTCCGCGGCCACAGGTCGGCCACGGCCCAGGGCTCGCTGGGCGGCATGTCCGGCGCCCACAGGCTGACGGCCGACCAGTGCTCGGCGCCCGTTCCGTAGGCGAAGATCGGTCCGACCACCGGGAAGATCATGTAGAAGGCCGGTCCGACGAGGCCGATCACCAGGAACGTGCGTACCAGGTGGTGGCGCGGGAAGCGTCGTTCGACCGCCACGTGACGCAGTTGGTACAGCGCGGCGACGACCGCGGCCACCGCGAGGTTGCCGTAGACGAAGTCGAGGAAGTTGAAGCCGACGGGACCGGTGGCCGTCACGATCCGGCCCACCAGCCACGACGGGTCGCCCAGCGCGTGATCGGCGGTGGCCACGTACTGGTCGAGCACCGTCGAGCGGGTCTTCGAGGTGATGAGCAGCCAGGTGTCACCGGTCTTGCGGCCGGCCACCAGCAGCAGGGCCAGCCCGACGCCTTTCAGGAGCAGGACCCGTTCCCGGCCGGTGCGGCGGGTGACGGCGACGACCGCACTGCCCAGGATCACCCAGAGGGCGCCGTTGCCGAAGGGGTGGCCGCCGGCCGTCCCGGCGTCGACCGCCCACCGGACCACCAGGAAGGCGACGTCGACACCGATCGCCGTACCCACCGCGACGAACCGTTCCCGCCATGTGAGCACCACCATCATCAACGCCATGGCGGCGTACAGCAGGCCGCCCGACTTGGGGGCGTACACGACCTCCCGCACCTGGTTGGTGAGCGGCCCCGGCAGGCCGTAGTGACGCGCGGCGAACTCCAGCGCGACGAGGAACCCGAGGGTCACGGCACCCGCCGCGGTCCAGAGGGCCGTCCGCGGTCGGCGCCCCGCGAAGAACGCGGTTCTCCGGTTCGTTCGCGAAAGGTTCTGCGGTGGTATGTGTATCACTTTTGGCTGCTTCGCTAGATGTCGGTCATGTCAGGGCGGGTTTTGCTCGTCGCCTTCCGGCCGGAGTCGCTCTCCCCCGCGCACGGGGCGGTCCGTCGGGGCAAGACGGAAAGAACGCGGCCCGGGTTCCGGCGGGTTCGCCGGCGCCCCGCGCGTCGTCCCGGTGGTCCCGCCCACGGCTCCGGTGGCGCCGGGGAGTTCGCTCGACGGAGATACGGGAACCGGCCGGGGACACCGGCCTCGTGCCGCCCGCTGCCGGGGCGGGCCCGGTCGAGGTGCACGCGGGTGTGACGCGACGACCACTTCGTCAGCGTTCCCACCGCGTCCCCCAAAACCCCGAGGGACCTCGCGCCCTCTCGATCCGCCTCTGCGTACCACCCGTGGCATGCCGCCCGTGCCCCCGGGTGTGCCCCGGAACGGTCGGTCGCAGTCGGCGGCGGTACCCCCTAGGCCCCCACCAAAGCCGAGGGAAGCACAGCGAATCCGAGCAGGTCAATAGCCATGCGGGTACATGGGAACCGCCACTTCCCGGGCCACCGCCGTCCCGTGGGGTGCCCCGCTCGGCCGGCGCGTGGGGCGGGACGGCCCCTCGGACGCGCGGCTCGTCGAGCCGAGTGGCCGGGGGCGGCCGAGGAGCCGAGCGAGAGCGAATTACGCATTCCGTACGCTGTTCGTACGGTGAACGCACGCCAGTTGTACGGTAGGGCGATAGGGTGTCGGACGGGAGGTGTTCCATGTCCGAGTTGTTCGACGCGGTCGACGCGCTGGTCGCGTCCCGTGCTCCGCTGCCGCCGGCGGAGGAGCGCAAGCGGCTGCGTCAGGCCCACGGGCTGACACTGGACGAGGTGGCCGGCGCGTTGAAGGTGCGCCGGGCGACGGTGTCCGGCTGGGAATCGGTCAAGAAGCCGACCGAGCCGCGCGGCCCGGAGCGCGAGGCGTACGCACGGCTGCTGGACAAGCTCGCGGAGCTCTACCCCGCGCCCGTCGCCGCCCCCGCGGCGGCGCCGGACATGCCCACCGACGAGCCCGCTCCGGCGGAACGGACCCCGTCCACGGGGCAGGCGCCCGAGGGCACGGCCGTGACCGCGCACGAGGACACCCGGGCCCCTGTCACCGCCGCCGCACCGGATCCGGCGAGCACCGCCGGAAACACGTCGACGTCACATCGGCCGCACGCGCGGAGGGCGGCGCCGGCCGGCGCCCCGGCGGACGGCGCCGATCCGCGGTTCGAGAACGGGCCGCTGGCGGTCGTCGACGTCGACACGGACGGGCAGGTCCTGGCGTACTGCACCGGCGGTCTGGTCCTGGAGGTGCCCGCCAAGTCCCTGCCGTCCCTGGTGGAGTGGACGCTGAAGGAGGCGAGGCTCGGGCAGCCGAGGCTGTCCGGCCCGGGCAAGGACGCCGACCCGCTGCTCGTCCTCACCGAGGCCGCGCTCAGGCGCTACGGCCTCCCCGTGGCCCTCACCGAGGAGGAGCGGCTCGCCGGACGCATCCCGGAGGGCCACAAGGTCGTCAAGCAGCTGGTCCGCGCCGACTGGAAGCTGACCAAGCGCGGCTTCGGCCCGTGGGCGAGGATCTACCGCCCCGCGCAGGGCTCCGAGCGGGCCTGCGTGCAGCTGTGCATCCCGTCGTGGCACGCGCTGGACGCCCGGCACTGGGGCGGGGCCGGGCAGCTCCCGCCGGCGGAGCTCGCCCGCGTGCTGGGCGTGTACGCGTCCCGGGTGATGACGCCGCGCGGCTCCACCGCCGTCACCGGCCTGGAGCTGATGACCGCCCTGCACCCGCCGACCCGCGCCTCCGGGCCGGACCCGGCCGGGAAGCGGCACTCCGAGCACAACCCCGGCAGCCTCGGCAAGGACCCGGTCGACCCGGCGCCGTGCGAGGCCCCCGACGGGCACCCGCTCCTGGCGGACCTGCCCCGCTTCCACGTCCGCGGTCCGGCGGAGAAGCTGTTCGAGGAGGCGTACGACTGGGCGCGGCCGATGACCGACGCCGAATGCATGCGCCGCCATCTGGTCGGCATCGACGTGAACATGGCCTTCGCCGCCGGGGCCAACGGCCTGGTCGTCGGCCTCGGCGCACCGACCCACGTCAAGGCTCCGGCATTCGACCCGAAGCTGCCCGGCTCCTGGCTGGTCGACCTCTCCCACGTCGACCTGTCGAGAGTGAAGGCCGGCAAGGAGTGGGTGGAGCTGGACGGCGACCTGCTGCCCAGCCCGTTCACCCCGAAGGGCGAGCGACCAAAGGGCCCGGCCTGGTACGCCACCCCCACCGTCGCCTACGCGGTCGAACTCGGCTACGACGTCCGCCCGATCGAGGCCTACGTCCGCTACGACAACGGGCGCTACCTGGACGGCTGGTACCAGCGGCTGCGGGACGCCTACCTGGCCACGATGGCCGACCTCGGCGTGCACGCGGACCTGACGCCCGCCGACTTCCTGACGGCGATGGACGGCCACAGGGAACGCGATCCGGAGCTGGCCGTCGTCGTCTCGGCGATCAAGGCGACGGTCAAGGGCGGCCTGGGCAAGCTGCGCGAACGCCCGCGCGGCGAGGGCTGGCGGCCGGGCCGGCCGTGGCGCGCCCTGGCCCGCCCGACCTGGCGGCCGGACATCCGCGCGGCCGTCATCTCCCGCACCCGGATCAACCTGCACCGCAAGATCGTCAAGCACGCGGCGTTCACCGGCCAGTACCCGGTCGCGGTCCTGTCCGACTGCGTCGTCTACGCCACCGACGGCACCGGCCCGCTGGACTTCCTGCCCTACCGCGACGGCAGACCGCTGCCCGGCGGCTTCAAGCTCGGTGTCAACCCCGGTCTGGTCAAGCACGAGGGCACCCAGACCGTCCTGTGGGGCGAGGAGGTCCGCGACCGGTTCGACGCGCCGGAGCTCAACCTCGCCCGGTACATCAAGGACGGCGCCGTCACCGGCATCGACAACGGAGAGTAGGAGAAGGCGACGATGAGCCTGTTCGGGGAGGGCCTGGACGCCGCGGTGCAGAAGGCGTTCACCCGCCCGGCGCCCAAGAGCGCGCCCGCGCAGATGCGGTACCTGGTCAGACAGCTCAAGGGCACCAAAGCGGTCGCCCGGACGCTGCGGATCTCCCAGCGCACCGTCGAGCGGTACGTGAAGGACCAGATCAAAAAGCCCCGCCCGGACCTCGCCGCGCGCCTGGAGCGCGAGGTGAGGAAACGGTGGCAGCCGCAGATCCGGGCCAGGGCCCGGCAGAAGGCGGCCACCACCGGCGGCATCGTCCTCGACACCCGCGCCCGCCTCGGCTACACCGCGCCGATCGGGTCGACGGACCAGGACCGCGTCCGGCACCTGACCGTCGCCCTGCCCCCGCAGTACGCCGCCCGTCTCTTCGACGCCCAGCAGGCCGGCGCCGGCGACCAGCGGCTCAAGGAGATCGCCGCCGAAGCGCTCAAGGAGGTGTACTTCCAGGACGGCGGCCGCCGCGCCGGCCAGCTGGAGGAGGTCCGCTTCACCGACATCGAGCACCTGGAGTTCGACCTGTAGCGGCCGCATCCCGAACGGCTCCGGGCCGAAGCGCGACGGCCGTGCGGCGGATCACGGCGGACCACGCCTCCGAGGAGGAGGCGGGCCGCCGGCCGGGCACGCCCGGCACGGCGCCGGGATGATCGACGTCACGCCCCCCGTAGCCTCTTCCCCATGCCCGCCTCCCGCCTGCACCGCGTCGCCGTCCTCGTGCTCGAAGGCGCGAAGCCGCTCGACGTCGGAATCCCCGCACAGGTCTTCACGACCCGCGCGAGCATGCCGTACGAGGTACGGGTGTGCGGGGCGACACCCGGTCCCGTGACCGGCGGCGACGGCCTCGCGTACCACGTCGCCCACGGCCTCGACGCACTCGCGTGGGCCGACATCGTCTTCGTCCCCGGCTACCGTTTCCCGGACCGCGACGATCCGCCGCGGGCCGTCGTCGACGCGCTGATCGCCGCCCACGCCCGGGGCGCGCGGCTCGCCGCCATCTCGACGGGCGCCTTCGCGCTCGCCGCCACGGGCCTGCTCGACGGCAGACGCGCCACGACGCACTGGCACTACACGCGGGCGCTCGCGGCCGGGCACCCGCTCGTCCGGGTCGACGAGAACGTGCTGTTCGTCGACGAGGGCAGCGTGCTCACCTCGGCCGGCGCCGCCTCCGGCATCGACCTGTGCCTGCACATCCTGCGCGGCGACCTCGGGGTGGCCGCGTCCAACCACGCGGCCCGCCGCCTGGTCGCGGCCCCCTACCGCAGCGGCGGCCAGGCCCAGTACGTGCCGCGCAGCGTCCCCGAGCCGCTCGGCGAGCGCTTCGGCGCCACCCGCGAGTGGGCGCTGCACCGGCTCGGCGAGCCCCTCACCCTCGACACGCTGGCACGGCGGGCCGGGGTCTCGCCGCGCACGTTCTCCCGACGCTTCGTCGAGGAGACCGGCTACACGCCGATGCAGTGGGTGATGCGCGCCCGCATCGACCTGGCCCGCGAACTGCTCGAGCGGTCGCAGCGCAGCGTCGAACAGATCGCCGCCGACGTCGGCCTCGGCACCGGCGCGAACCTGCGCCTGCACTTCCAGCGCGTCCTCGGCACCACACCGAGCGAGTACCGGCGCACCTTCACCCGCGGTGAGTAGCACCGTGGCACGATCCTTTCGAACGATGGCGATCGCGCCACTGTCCGCGGTGCGAGCCGCGGGCGAGCCTGGTGGCGAAGGGAAGGGACACCACTCATGACTCGCATCGCCATCAACGGATTCGGCCGCATCGGACGCAATGTGCTGCGCGCACTGCTCGAACGCGACAGCGTCCTCGAGATCGTCGCCGTCAACGACCTGACGGAGCCGGCCACGCTCGCCCGGCTGCTGGCCTACGACAGCACGGCCGGCCGGCTCGGGCGTCCGGTGACCGTCGACGGGAACGCGCTCGTCGTCGACGGCCGCCGGATCACGGTGCTGGCCGAGCGTGAACCGTCGCAGCTGCCGTGGGCCGACCTCGGGGTCGACATCGTCCTGGAGGCCACCGGCCGCTTCACCTCGGCCGAGGCCGCCCGCGCCCACCTCGACGCGGGCGCGCAGAAGGTGCTCGTCAGCGCGCCGTCGGACGGCGCCGACGTCACGCTCGCGTTCGGGGTCAACACCGACGCCTACGACCCGGCCGTGCACACGATCGTCTCGAACGCCTCCTGCACCACCAACGCGCTCGCGCCGCTGGCCGCGGTCCTCGACGAACTCGCCGGCATCGAGCACGGGTTCATGACGACGGTGCACGCCTACACGCAGGAGCAGAACCTGCAGGACGGTCCGCACCGCGACGCCCGGCGCGCCCGGGCCGCCGGCGTCAACATCGTGCCGACCACGACCGGCGCCGCCAAGGCGATCGGCCTGGTGCTGCCGAACCTCGACGGCAAGCTGTCGGGCGACTCGATCCGCGTACCGGTGCCGGTGGGCTCGATCGTCGAACTCAACACGACCGTCGCCCGCGACGTGACGCGCGACGACGTGCTGGCGGCGTACCGCGCCGCGGCGCAGGGGCCGCTCGCCGGAGTCCTCGAGTACTCGGACGACCCGCTCGTGTCGTCCGACATCACCGGCAATCCCGCCTCGTCGATCTTCGACTCGGCCCTCACCCGCGTCGACGGCCGCCACGTCAAGGTGGTCGCGTGGTACGACAACGAGTGGGGTTTCTCGAACCGTGTGATCGACACGCTCGAGCTCCTCGCCACCCGCTGACCGGAGGCCGGGGCGGCGCCCCTCCTCCGGCGACCGCTCCGCCCGGCACTCGCCTCGCGTCCCCGGGCCGGCCGGCCGGGGCGAACGGAGAGCGCGAGGGACCGGGCGGAGCCGTTCTTCCGCGTCACCGGCCCGCACCCGGCCGAAGCGGACCGCCGTCGGCGCCCCGCTCGCCCCGGCCCGTCACGGACAGCCCGGCCGCACCTCGCGCACACGGTTTCGCGCACCGGGGCGCCGGGCGTGCGCGGGCCGTTCAGCGGCCGAAGTCGCCCCCCGCCGGTGTCTTTGCCCGCGCCCCGAGGGAGCGGACGTCGGCCAGAGTGGTGGCCAGGGCCTGCCAGACATGGGCCGCCAGATCGAGGTTCCGGGACTCCGTCGCCTGCCGTCCGAGCCGTTGCAGGACGGCGATGCCCTCGTCGACGCGGCCCCCCAGGATCATCAGCCGGCCGTCGAGGACCGACAGCCGCACCCGGTCACGGTAGGAGAGACGCAGGTCCTCCCCGGCGAGCAGCGCCTGACCGAGGGCCCGGGCGTCGTCCAGCCGGCCCTGGTGGAAGGCGAGATGGGCCTGGAGCGCCCGCAACTCCTGGAGCTGCAGAGGGGTTCCGATCAGGCTGAGGACGGAGGCGGCCTCGTCCAGCCAGCGTTCGGCGGCGGCCACCCGGGGCGGTGACATCTGCAGCGCGGCGGCGGTGGCGGCGGCTCGCAGCCGGGTCCACAGGGCCAGGTCGTCCTTGCCCTCCAGCAGGCCCAGGGCCGTGTCCAGCCTGGCCCGGGCGGTCGCGTCGTCGCCCTGACGGTTGCTGACCACGGCGGCCGTCCACAACGCTTCGGCCGCCTGGACGGCCGTGGCCCGGGGCAGCAGGTCCCGCTCCAGTTCGGCGACGTGCCGGCCGGCCGTCTCCAGGTTGCCGAGTTCCGTCTCGATGCTGATCAGCGCCATCAGGGCGGCCAGTGTGTCGGACACGCACAGCTCCGCGGCGCGGGCGACGGACAGGGCCTCCACGGCCGCCGGTTCGGCCGTGCGCATGTCGCCCAGGGCGCGTGTGCAGCGGGCGTACCGGACGCGCGACCGGGCCCGGAGCTCCGGAGCCTCCAACTGGTCGCTCAGGTCGATGAGTTCCAGCAGTCGTGTGCGCTCCAGCTCGTAGTCGCCGTCGCGGCCGGCGGCGCGGCTCAGCAGCCACAGGGCCTGCCAGCGGGCGGCGGGGTCCTCGCCCGCGTCCTCCTCGACCGCGCGGCTGAGAGCCGCCGTGTCGTCCGTGCCGGGCGGCGCCGAGGTCACGGCGGCCAGCACCCCGGTCAGGGACCTGCCGTCCGACGGGCCGGTCAGGGCGGAGGCGTCGACGCCGAGCCGGTGGGCGAGGTAGGACACGGCGCGTTCGGTGGGAGGCCGTTCACCGGACTCCAGGCGTGACAGGTATCCCGTCGACATGCCGTCGCCGACGAGGCCGGCCTGGCTCAGGCCCCGTGCCAGCCGGAGTCTCTTCAACCGGCGGCCGAAAAGCGGCTGTTCGAGCATCTCTCCCCTCTGGTTCCGTGGCGCGATCGGCAGGGTGTCCGCGGTCCCCGCCTGCCCGGTCGGGCACGCGGGTCGTCCACACTCTATGAAGCGCGGCAAGGGGCGACAAGCCGTTAAGCGCAGGTCAACCGGCCATCGCCGAGGTGGCTTGCGGCTCCACGAGGAGTGTGTGGATCGGGCTTCGCGCTGCCCGGGAACGGCCCGACCGCAGGGGATGTGACAGGCCGTCGAGGCCGCTTGGCAAACCCTTGCCACAAGGGTTGCCGACCCTTAATCTCGAAGGTGCCCCCTTGATGCGATCCCGTCTTCGTCATGTGGAGGTTTTCGTGCTGCGCAGCTTTCGACCGGGCCCCTCGCGAAGGCCGGGAGCAGGGCCCGACGGCTTCCTCCCGGCGGCAGGCGCCGAGATCGAATGGCCATGACAACGTTATCCGCGTCGGTCGGACGCCGGCCGCCCCGGCGCCGCCCGCTCCGCTCACCCTGACCCACCCGGGAGTCCGGCGCCCGCCGCCGGCCGACCCGGGACGACGCGGACACCCGGCCCGGCCACCGACGAGGTGGCGTGCCGTCACCGGACGCTCGTCGACACCCCGGCACAGCGCTTCGGTGCGCTCCGCGTCCGCTCACCCTTCCCAGCCCCCCACGCGCAGGAAGAAGGACGGTACGTCCGTGGCGACCACGAGTTTCCCCGACGCCTCGCCCCGCGAGAAGAAGAGAGCCACCGCTCCGCCCGCTCCCGCCCGCCGCGACCCGGCCGGAAGCGCCGCGCCGGCGGGTGTCTGCACGGCCCACGTGTCCCCCGGGGACCTGGTCGTCACGGCCGCGGAACCCGAATTCGCCCGCCAATTCGGTCTGAGCGCCGACGAGATATGCGGGTACGGCTTTCTCGACCTCCTCCGTTCACCCGTTCCCGCACGGTTGCGGGAACAGTTCGCCGCGCTTTCCTCAGGACGCCGTCGGCGATTCGAGGAAAGAGTGACGGGCCGGGACGGAACCGGCCGGAATTTCCCGGCGGAAGTCACCGCAGTCGCGGTCAGGAAACCTTCGGGCGCGACCGTCGGCGTCGTCGTTTTCCTGCGCCGGGCCGAAGAGGCGGTTTCCGGCGGGCCCGTGCTCAGTGCCCTCGACGCGCAGGTCCTGGAAGGCGTGGCGAGCGGCGCGTCCACGGTGCAGCTGGCCTCCCGTCTCTATCTGAGCCGTCAGGGGATCGAGTACCGCGTCGGGCGGATGCTGCGGCGCTTCGAGGCGCCCAACCGACCCGCCCTGGTGGCGCGGGCGCACGCGCTCGGGATGTTCGCCGCGGGCCAGTGGCCCCCGCGCGTCCTCCCGGAACGCGTGCGGTAGCGCGCGGCGGGGCCCGCCGGGCCCCGGGCGGCGGCCGTGACGGTGACGCACCGCCACGGCCGCCTTCGTACGGGTCCGGCCCCGAGGCGCCGGCCCTCACGCCGCCGAGGGCTGCCACGCCTCCTGGAACCGGCGGCGGGCACGGAAGAGACGGGAGCGGACGGTGCCCACGGGCAGGGCGAGCACCTCGGCCATCTCCTCCTCGTTGAGCCCGTAGGCACGCAGAGTGAGGACCTGCCGGTGCGCCTGGGACAGCCGCTCCAGCACGTCGCTGATGTGCACCGCGTCCAGCGGGTTCGCCTCCTGCCGCGACTCCACCTGTGAACAGCAGCGTTCCTCGCCGTAGCGCTTGGCGGTGCGGAGGGCCTCGCGGACCGTCACCGAGCGCACCCAGCCGTAGAACGCCGCCGGTTCGCGCAGGGAACCCAGGCCGCGGTAGACGGCGAGCAGCGCCTCCTGCGTGGCGTCGGCGCCGTCGTCGTGGGTGATGGACCGGCAGATGCGCGCGACGTAGGGCGTGATGCCGGTGAGCAGGTGGTTCATCGCGTGCTCGTCGCCCGCCTGGGCTCGGGGGAGCAGCGTCAGGGGAGAGGGGAGTTCGCTGACGGTGGTCATGTCGGGCAGGGACTCCTCGCGGCAGCCGGGCGGACGGGGGTCGGGACGGACGGAGGGGCCGTGCTCAGCCCGTGGCGGCGCGGGCGTGCCCGGGTTCCGCCGCGGTCGCGAAGCGGAGGAGCCCGGCGCGCACGTCGTCGCGGAACGCCCGCATGAAGGACGGGCTGTAACAGGCGGTGGAGTGCGGGAACTCGATGGAGAGCCGGCCCTCGAAGGAGACGACGCACGCCATGACGGGGCTGCGTCCCGCCTGGGGGAAGTACTGCTCGCGGGCCGGCACCAGACGCACGTCGACCGCCCGCAGCCCGTCCGGCAGCCGCGGGCCGGGGACGACGCCCATGTTGGTGGCGATCACCGTGGCCAGTTGCAGAGCGGGGGTGCGGGGGATCTCCGGCGTGATGCGCATCTCGTGGAAGTGGTCGCCGCGGGAGATGAAGTCGCTCAGGCGGGCGTGCACGGCACGCGCCAGTTCCAGCGGCTCGGAGGACTCGGACACGCCCAGGGCCTGCAGGTGGGTGGTGACCGCGGGCACCGGGGCGGAGGCGGGCAGCGGCGGGGAGAGCCGGGAGCGCAGGTCGACGGGGGAGAGGCAGCCGAGGGTGCGGGATCCGTCGCCGTCCAGGCGTCGCCGGGCCGTGACCAGCAGCGTCGCGGCGATCAGGGCGTGCACGGAGACGCCCGAGCCGCGCGCCGTCCGGCGCAGCCGCGAGGTGAGGTCCGGATCCAGGGTCAGTCTGCGGACCTCGATGTGCCCGTCCGGGCCGGCCTCGTGGCCGGTGGCGGACGGGCGCCGCACGTCGTAGGGCACCAGTTCGACCGGGTGCCGCCGTGTCTCCTCGAGGCGGCCGTCGAGGTACTTCGCCGTGTCGGCGTCGTCGGCCGGAGGCAGCAGCCGGCTGACGGGCTCGGGCAGGCGCGGGAGGCCGGGACCGGCGCCCTCGGCGGTGGACTCGCCGTCGACCAGGGCCCGGTAGCGGTCCCACAGCGCGTTGTGCAGTGCGATGCTGCTGTGGCCGTCGATGACGGTGTGGTCCACCACCAGCACGAACAGGTGGCTCTCGCCGTCCGGCGCGCTGACCAGGACGGCGCGGCTGAGCGGGCCGCCGACCGGGAGGGGCCTGTTCAGCTCCGCCGCGTAGGCCTCCTCCTCGGCGCCGGTGCGGGTGACCAGCCGGGGCCGCTCGGCCTCACCGAGAACGCGCAGCACGTGGCCCGCACCGTCCTGTTCGATGCGGGACCGCAGCGGCGGGTTCGCCTCCGTCATGGCGTCGAACGCGGCCGACAGCGCCGCGACGTCCACGGGCCCGCGCAAGGAGCAGGACAGAACGGCCCTGCTCCTCTGGCCCACATAGAGCGTCTCGACCGGACACAGCGCACGATGCATGCCGTCAGCCTTCTTTCCCTCGTTCATTCCGGGTTTCCAGGGCCCGGGTTCGGACTGCCGCCGCGGTTTTCCGCGGGGCGCCGGGTGCCTTTCGAGAGTGCACGGCGGAACGCCGCCGAATCCAGCCGAGAGCCCGGCGTCATGGGAAGTCGCGTGATTTCCCTAAAGGTTGAGCCGGGACGCGCACTCCCCGGCTCCGCGTTCTCCAGGGAAATCCCTTAACCCGCGTCCCGAGGGCCCGTTCCCCTTGACCCGGCCGGTTCCGGTGCACCACCGTGCTGTGACGTGAAACCGGGGCGGGTGACGTGATTCCCCCGCCCTCGGCGTGCGACGTCCTTTCCGCCTCGTGGGCCCGCCCGGCGCGTGCACAGACGCGTGGGCGGCACGGGGCGGTGGCCGCACCCGTCCGATCCGGCCGGGCCTTCGCCGGCCGGGACATTACGGCTTGCCACGTGAGGGTTGTGCTATGTCACTCCAGGAGGACGAACGTCGACCGCTGTCCGGAGCCCAGGAGGGCCTCTGGTACGCCGGGCGGCTCGCACCGGACGGTGCCGCGTACAACACCGCGGAGGCGGTGGAGGTCCACGGCCCCCTCGACACCGCACTGTTCGAGACCGCGCTGCGGCGCACCGTCGGTGAGGCCGACACCTTCGCCCTGCGTTTCGCCGACACCGACGACGGCCCCCGCTGCCACCTCGCCCCGGACGCGGACGACTGGACCCTGCACCGGATCGACGTCAGCGGCGCCGAGGACCCCGGAGCCGCCGCGTGGGCCCACGTCCGCGCCGATCTCGCGACCCCCGTGGACCTCGAGAAGGGCCCGCTGTTCGCGCACACCCTGCTGACCCTGGCCCCCGACCGCTTCCTCTGGCTGCTGAGGGCCCATCACCTCCTGCTCGACGGCTACGGCTACAAGCTCCTCGGGCGGCGCCTGGCCGAGACGTACAACGCCCTGGCCGAGGGGCGGGAGCCGGCCCCCTGCGGCTTCGCGCCGGTGAGCCGGCTCCAGGCGGAGGAGGCGGCCTACCGCGCCTCCGAGCGGTACGCCCGCGACCGCGACCACTGGGCGCGGCGCCTGAGCGGCCTGCCGGAGCCCGCCCGGCTCACCTCCCGTACGGCCGCCCCCACCGCGCCCTTCCTGCGCCGCACCGCCGAGCTGACGCCCGCCGAGGCCGATGCCCTCGACGCCGCGGCGGCCCGCCTCGGCGTCCGGCGCACCGACCTGCTGACCGCCGCCACCGCCGCCTACCTGCACCGGATGACCGGCGTCGAGGACCTGGTGCTGGGCCTGGCCACGATGAGCCGGCTCGGCGGCGCCGCCCTGCGCACCCCCGGCACCGCCTCCGACGTCCTCCCGCTGCGCGTGGCCGCCGCCCCCGGCACGCCCGTCGTGGAGCTGGCGCGGGCCGTCGCCGACGAACTGAAGGCCCTGCGCCGCCACCAGCGCTACCGGGGCGAGCTCCTCCGCCGCGACCTGGGCCTGCTGGGCACCGGACGCCGCCTGTACGGGCCGGTGCTCAACATCGTCCCGTTCGACGAGTCCCCGGTCTTCGGCGGGCACCCCACCACCTGGCACCACCTGTCCGGCGGAGCCGTCGACGACCTCCAGATCTCGGTGCGCCCTGGCGCCCGCCCCGGCGGACTGTGGCTGGCCCTCGATGCCAACCCCGCCCTGTACGAGGAGGACGAACTCGCCCTGCACCGGGACCGGTTCCTCACGGTGCTGCGCCGGCTGGCCGAAGCGGAGCCGACGACGCCGCTGGGCGACCTGGACGTCCTGTTGCCGGGCGAGCACCCGCGCGACACCGCCGCCCACACGTATCCGGTCGAGCGGACCCTCACGGAGGTGTTCGAGGAGCGGGCGGCGGCCGGACCCGAGCGGACCGCCGTCACCTGCGGCGACGAACACCTCAGTTACGCCGCGCTCAACGCCGAGGCCAACCGCCTGGCCCGGCTGCTGACCGAACACGGCGCCGGCCCGGGCCGGGTGGTGGCGCTGGCCCTGGAGCGCGGCGTGCGGTTGCTGCCCGCCCTGCTGGCCGTCCTCAAGACCGGCGCCGCCTACCTGCCCTTGGACCCCGGCCACCCGGCCGAACGGCTGCGGCTGGTCGTCGAGGACGCGGCCCCCGTCGCCTTCGTCACCGAACAGGCCCACGCGCACCTCGCCGGGGACGCCGTCCCCACCGTGCTGCTGGACGACCCGCACATCGAGGCGGACCTCGCCCGCCGCTCCGGCGCCGACCTCACCGACGCCGACCGGCACGGGCCGGTGAGCCCGTCCGGCACCGCGTACCTCATCCACACCTCCGGCTCCACCGGCCGCCCCAAGGGCGTACCCGTCCCTCACGCCAACGTGGTGCGGCTCTTCGCCGCCGCGGCCGAGCACTTCGACTTCGGCGCCGACGACGTCTGGACGCTGTTCCACTCCTACGCCTTCGACTTCTCCGTCTGGGAGATCTGGGGCGCCCTGCTGCACGGCGGCCGGGTCGTCGTCGTGCCGCACGCCGTCAGCCGCTCCCCGCGCGAGTTCCTGGAACTGCTGCACCGCGAGGGCGTCACCGTCCTCAACCAGACACCCTCCGCCTTCGAGCAGCTCGTCGACGCCGACCTCGAACGCGACGGGGACACCGGGGCGTTGCGCTACGTCGTCCTCGGCGGCGAGGCCCTGCGCCCGGCGCGGCTGCGCCCCTGGGCCGACCGGCACGGCCTGGACCGCCCGGCGCTGGTGAACATGTACGGCATCACCGAGACCACCGTGCACGTCACCCACCACCGCCTCACCCGCGCCGACCTGGACGACCCGCGTCGCGGCAGCGTCATCGGCACCCCGCTCGCCGACCTCCGCGTCCACCTGCTGGACGCCGCCGGGCGCCCGGTGCCGTCCGGCGCCACCGGCGAGATGTACGTATCCGGCGCCGGCGTAGCCGCCGGATACCTGAACCGGCCCGAGCTGACCGCCGAGCGCTTCCTCGACGACCCCTACGGCCCGCCCGGCGCCCGCATGTACCGTTCGGGCGACCTGGCCCGGCGCCGCCCCGACGGCACGCTCGACTACCTCGGCCGCGCCGACGCCCAGGTGCAGCTGCGCGGCTTCCGCGTCGAACCCGGCGAGATCGAGGCCGTCCTCGCCGCCCACCCGGGCGTCGCCCGCGCCGCCGTCGTGCCCCGCCGTGCCGACAACGGCGCCCTGCACCTCGTCGCCTACACCGTCCCCGCGGGCGACGGACCCGTCGGCTCCGCCGAACTGCGCGTCCACGCGGCCGCGCACCTGCCCGAGCACATGGTCCCGGCCGTGTGCGTCCCGGTGGACCGGCTGCCGCTGACCGCGAACGGCAAGCTCGACGTCCGGGCCCTGCCCGCCCCCGACTTCACCGCCGCCGCGTCCGGCGCCCGCCCCGGGACACCGGGACAGGCCCTGGTGTGCGGGCTGTTCGAGGACGTGCTGAAGCTGCCGCGGGACACGGTGGGCATCGACGCGAACTTCTTCGACCTCGGCGGCGACTCCCTGCTCGCCACCCGCCTGCTGGCCCGCCTGCGGCACGAGACCGGCGCCGAGATCCCCGTCACCGCCCTGTTCGGGGCGCCGACCCCGGCCGCCCTCGCCCGGCGGCTCGCCGTGCGGGCGGACGACGCCCCGCCCCGGCCGGCCCTCGCCCGCGCCGTGCGCCCGCAGCGGGTGCCGTTGTCCTTCGCCCAGGAACGCATGTGGTTCCTGAACCGGCTCGACGGGGGAGCGGCCACCTACAACATCCCGCTCCTCGTCCCGGTCGGCGCCGACCTCGACACCGAGGCGCTGCGGTCGGCCCTCGGCGACCTGGCCGACCGCCACGAGAGCCTGCGGACGGTGATCGCCGAGCACGACGGAACCCCCCACCAGCGCGTCCTGCCGCCGGGGGAGCTGCGTCCGGTGCTGCGGCACGTCGACTGCCCCGCCGCGGAGACCGCCGCCCACGTCACCGCCGCGCTGCGGCACCGCTTCGACCTCACCGCCGAAAGCCCCCTCGCCGCCTGGCTGCTGGGCACCGGCGCCGAGCGGACGCTGCTGTTCGTCCTGCACCACAGCGCGGCCGACGGCTGGTCGCTCGGCCCCTTCGCCGACGACCTGAGCACCGCCTACGCGGCCCGCCGGGCCGGCCGGGCGCCCGCGTGGGTCCCGCTGCCGGTGCAGTACGCGGACTACGCGCTGTGGCAGCGCGCCCTGCTGGCCCCCGGACCGGACGGCCCGGGCCGGCTGGAGCGGCTCACCGCCCACTGGCGCACCGCGCTGGACGGTCTGCCCGAGGAGTGCACCCTGCCCGGCGACCGGCCGCGGCCCACCGCACCGCGTGGCGGCGGCGCGCACGTCGAGGCCACCGTCGACGCCGCCCTGCACCGCGCCCTGCTGCGTCTCGCCGACCGCGAGGGCGCCAGCCTGTTCATGGTGCTGCACGCCGCCGTCAGCGCCCTGCTCACCCGCTGCGGCGCCGGCGAGGACATCGTCCTCGGCACCCCCGTCGCGGGCCGCACCGAACCCGCGCTGGACCCCCTGATCGGCCTGATCACCAACACCCTGGTGCTGCGCGCCGACACCTCCGGCGACCCCGCCTTCCGGGAGCTCCTCGCCCGGCTGCGCACCGCCGACCTGGCCGCCCTCGACCACCAGGACCTGCCCCTCGACCGGCTGGTGGACGAACTCAACCCGCCCCGCACACCCGGCCGTCACCCCCTGTTCCAGGTGATGCTGG
Source organism: Streptomyces caelestis (assembly GCF_001279005.1). Classification (GTDB taxonomy): domain Bacteria; phylum Actinomycetota; class Actinomycetes; order Streptomycetales; family Streptomycetaceae; genus Streptomyces; species Streptomyces heliomycini. Next base: position 192,518 of record NZ_LGCN01000240.1, on the reverse strand, counting down.
CCCTGCAGAACAACGCCCCCGCCGTCCTCGAACTGGACGCTCTCCGAGCCGAGTTGCGGCCCACCGCCACCGGCACCGCCAAGTTCGACCTCTTCGTGGACGTCCTGGAACGCCGCACCCCCGAGGGCGCCCCCGACGGCCTGACCCTGCACGTCGAGTACGCCACCGACCTCTACGACGCCGGCACCGCCGAGGCGTTCACCCACGCCCTGCACGACGCCCTGCGCGCGGTGGGCGCCGACCCCGGGGTCCGCGTCGGGGAACTGCCCGCGCTCCCCGGGCGCACCCCCCTCCCGGCCGCGGCCGACCCCGCGGAACTGGAGGACGCGGCCCTCGCCGTGCCCGGCATCCGCGACGCCCGCGCCCTGCCCGGCGCCGACGGCGCCTCCACACGTCTGTACGTGGTGCCGGGACGGGCGGACGCCGCCGAACGCGTCGAGGACGCCCTGGACCGCGCGGGCCACGGCACCGTCCGCGTCACGGCGGTCAACGCGCTGCCCCGCGCGCAGGACGGCGCCGTCGACGCCGCGGCGCTGCGCGCCCTGCCCGCCGTCGACCGCACCGCGGCCGGCGCCTGGCGGGAACGCCTGACCGCCCTCCCCGGCGTCACCTCCGCCGAGGTGGCGGTGGAGCACGCCCCCGTGGAACTGGACCGCCGCCACACCGGCCTGCCCGACCGCGGCACGGGCCCCGCCCCCGCCCCCGCCCGCACCGACCGGGCGTCCGCCGTCCCGGCGCTCAGCGAGGGCCCCGCCCTGACCGAGCCGTCCGTGGCGAGCTGGGCCGAGGCCCTGCGGCGCGCCGCCGAACGGGACCGGGGCGACATCGTCCACGTCCACGCCGACGGCAGCGAACACCGGCGCCGCTACGCCTCCCTGATCCCCGAGGCCTCCCGCGTCCTGGCCGGCCTGCGCCGGGCGGGCCTGCGCCCGGGCGACCGGGTCATCCTCCAGTGCGACGCCAGCGAGGACTTCCTCGCCGTGCTGTGGGGCTGCGTCCTCGGCGGCTTCGTCGCCGTCCCGCTGACCGTCCCCGCCTCCTACGACACGCCCTCGGCGGCACTGACCAAGCTGGAGGGCATCTGGCGGATGCTCGGCCGGCCCTGGATCGTGTGCTCCGCCGACCGCGAGGCCGGGCTGCGCGCCCTCGCCGCCCGGCAGAACTGGACCGGACCACGGCTCACCACGGCCGACGCGCTGCGCGAGGCGCCCGAGGACCGCGACTGGCACCCCGCCGAGCCGGACGACCTCCTGCTGATGCTCATGACGTCCGGCAGCACCGGCCTGCCCAAGGCGGTGCGGCTCACCCACCGCAACGTGCTGACCCGCTCCGCCGCCACCGAGCAGATGAACGGGCTCGGCGCGGACGACGTCTCCCTGAACTGGATCCCGCTCGACCACGTCACCGGCGTGGTGATGTTCCACCTGCGGGACGTGTACCTGGGCTGCCGCCAGATCCACGCCCCCACCTCCTGGATCCTGCAGGACCCGCTGCGCTGGATGGATCTCGCCGACCGGCACCGGACCACCGTCACCTGGGCGCCCAACTTCGCCTTCGGGCTCCTCGCCGAGCAGTCCCACCGCTTCGCCGACCGCGCCTGGGACCTGTCACCGATGCGGCTGGTGATGAACGCCGGCGAGGTCGTCGTCGCCTCGGCCGCCCGCCGGTTCCTGCACGCGCTGAAGCCGTTCGGCCTGCCGCAGCACGTGATGCACCCCGGCTGGGGCATGTCCGAGACCTGCTCCGTGGTCACCGACGCCGTCCTGCCCGGCGAACCCGACGCCGCCGAGGGCACGTTCGTCAGCTGCGGCCGGCCCTACCCCGGCTTCGCCATGCGGATCGTCGACGACACCGGCACGGTCCTCGCCGAAGGGGACGCCGGCCGGCTCCAGGTCCGCGGCACCTCCGTGACCGGCGGTTATCACGACAACCCGGCGGCCAACGCGGAGACGTTCACCGAGGACGGCTGGTTCGACACCGGAGACCTGGCGTTCCTGCGGGGCGGCGAGCTGTACATCACCGGCCGCGCCAAGGACGTCATCATCGTCAACGGCGTCAACCACTACAGCCACGAGATCGAGGCCTGCGTCGAGGAACTGCCGTGCGTGGAGCGGAGCTTCACCGCCGCGGTCGCGGTGCGCACCGACCCGTCGTCGCCCACCGACGAACTGGCCCTGTTCTTCCACCTCGTCCCCGAAGCCGCCGCCGACCCGGCCGGCGCCCTCCGCGAGATCACCGGCAAGGTCACCCGGGAGATCGGCGTCAGCCCGGCCTTCCTGATCCCGGTGGCGCGCGAGACCGTCCCCAAGACCGAGATCGGCAAGATCCAGCGCACCAGGCTGCGCAAGGGCTTCGAGGCGGGCGACTTCGACGACGAGGTCCGCCGGACCCAGGTGCTGCTGGGCGCCGCGACCACCGTCCCCGACTGGTTCCTGCGACCGGTGTGGCAGCGGGCGGAACGCCCCGCCGCCGACGCGGCGTCCGGCGGCCGGCACACCCTCGTGCTGACGGGCGGCGACCCGCGGGTCCACCGGCTCGCCGAGCGGCTCGCGGACGCGCTGCGGTCCGCCGGCGGCCTGTGCACGCTGGTCGGCGACGGGACGTCGTACACCCGGCTCGACGCCGCACGGCACCGGGTCCGGCCCGGTGAGGAGAGCGACTACGCGGCGCTGCTGGGTCAGTTGCAACACGACCGGCGGCCGGTCGACGCCGTCCTGCACCTCGGCGGGCTGCGCCGCACCCGGGCGCCGGAGACGGCACCGCACGGCACGGCGGGACCGGAGGCGGTGGCGTACGACCCGGCCGGCGCGGAGGAACTGCTCGCGTTCGCCCGGGCCCTCGCCGCCCGGCCGGGCCGGCAGTACCCCGTCGACCTGGTGTACGTGACGGCGGGCGCGCAGGCCGTGCGCCCCGGCGACCGTCCCTCGCCGGCCCCCGCCATGGCGGGCGCACTCCTCAAGTCGCTGGGCGAGGAGTTCCGTTGGCTGCGCGGCGCGCACCTCGACCTCGCACCGGAGGAGGACGCGGACCCGCTGCCCGTCCTGCTGGCCGAGGCGACGGTCACCGCGGACGGCGCGGAGGTGGCGTACCGCGACGGGCACCGGCACGTACGCCGTCTCGCCCCCCTCCCCGACACCCCGCCCCGCGTCGAGCCGTCCGCGCACGACGGCTTCACCCTGCTCACCGGGGGTCTGGGCGGTGTCGGCGCCGAGATCGCGGCGCACCTGCTCCGCACCCCCGGCACCCGGCTGCTGATCGTGGGCCGCACACCGGCGCCCGAGGCGCCCGCTTCGGCGCGGCTGAGCGAGCTGGGCGAGGTCCGCTACGCCCGCGCCGACGTCACCGACGAACGCCAGGTGCGGGCCGCGGTGGAGGCCGCCGCCGAGGCGTGGGGCGCGCCCCTGGGGTCGGTGCTGCACCTGGCCGGCACGCTCGTGGAACGCCCCGCGGGCGAGCTGGACGCCGCCGCCTGGCGCCGGGCGCTGGAGGCGAAGGCGCGCGGCGCGTGGACGCTGCACAGGATCACCGCCGACCACCCGGTCGGCTCCTTCGTCACCTTCTCCTCGGTGAACGGCTTCTTCGGCGGCGCCATGAACGCCGCCTACGCCGCCGCCAACGCCTACCTGGACGCCCTCGCCCGCTACCGCCGCGGCCTCGGCCTGCCCGCGCAGTCCCTGGCCTGGAGCATGTGGCGCGAGCGCGGCATGAGCCGCGGCTACGGGCTCACCGCGCTCACCGAGGCCCGCGGCTACCGGCTGCTCGACGTCCCCGCCGCGCTGCGCTCGTTCGACCTGGCCCGCTCCCTGGACGAGCCGCACCTGCTGATCGGCGCCGACCGCACCGCCCCCTGGGTCCGCAGCCACGTCGTGGCCCCCGTGCGGCAGGTGCGGCGCCTGGCCGCGCGCGTCGGCCTGGAGGACGGCACCGACCTGGGCGCCCTGTACCGCGCGGCGGCCGACGGCGCCCGCGCGGCCGGCCTGTCCGACGCCTGGACGCTGCGCTCGGCGGGCACCACCGCACGCCCGGACGAGGCGGAGGCGGGGGAGGAGCTGCGGCGGCTGGAGGACCGGATCGCCGAGGTGTGGTGCGGCGTACTGGGCCGCGACCGGGTGGGCCGGGACGAGAACTTCTTCGACCTGGGCGGCAACTCCCTGCTCCTGGTCACCGCCCGGACCGCCGTCAACCGCGCCTTCGGCACCGACCTGCCGGTGGTCGACCTGTTCGCGCACCCCACCGTCCGGGACCTGGCCCGCCACCTGTCGGCGCGCGCCGGCGCCACGACCGCCGTCGGACAGGCGCCGCGGCGCGAGTCCGAGCCGCCGAGCGGCGGCCTGGACCGGGCCAAGGACCAGGCACAGCGCCAGCGCGCGGCACGCGCCCGCCGATCCGCACGGCACGGCAGGGACCGGGGCCGTGCGTGACACCGCCGGGCCGGGAGAGGACGAGGCGACATCCATGCACGACACCACCGAACCGGGAGAGGACGAGGCACAGGCCGTGCACGACACCACCGCACCCCACGACGAGGACCTCCCCGCCGTCGCCGTCATCGGCATGGCGGGCCGCTTCCCCGACGCCGACGACCTCGACGCCTTCTGGGAGAACCTCGCGGCCGGCCGGGAGTCCGTACGGCCCGTCACCGACGAGGAGTTCCTCGCCGCGGGCGGCGACCCGCGCGACCTGGACGACCCGACGCTGATCCGGATGGCGTCGGTCGTCGAGGGCATCGACCGCTTCGACTCCGGCTTCTTCGGCTACAGCCCCGCCGAGGCCGCCGTCGTCGACCCGCAGCAGCGGCTGCTGCTGGAGACGGCGTACCACGCCCTGGAGGACGCCGGCTGCCTGGGCGGGGACCGCGCGGGCGAGGCGTTCGGCGTGTACGCGGGCGGCGGCGACAGCCGCTACTACCCGGCCCACGTGTACCCCCGCTTCGCCGGGCAGCCCGGCTCGGTGGCGCTCGTCCACGCGGCCACCGCCAACTCCCTCGGCACCCTCGCCACCCGCGTCTCCTACGAACTCGGCCTCACCGGGCCCGGCGTCTCCCTCCAGACGGCCTGCTCCACCGGGCTGGTCGCCGTGCACACCGCCTGCCAGGACCTGCTGGACCACCGCTGCGACACCGCGCTCGCCGCCGCCGTCTCCCTCAACCCCTCCGCCGCACTGGGCTACCGCCACGTGCCCGACGGGCCGTTCTCGCCCGACGGCCACTGCCGCGCCTTCGCCGCGGACGCCGCCGGCACCTCCTCCGGCGACGGCGTGGGAGCCGTCGTGCTCAAACGGCTGGAGGACGCCCTCGCCGACGGGGACCGCGTCCGGGCCGTCATCCGCGGCAGCGCCGTCAACAACGACGGCCGCCGCAAGGTCGGCTTCAGCGCGCCCAGCGCCGCCGGGCAGACCGAGGTGATCCTCGCCGCGCAGGCCCAGGCGGAGGTCGACGCCGGCACCATCGGCCTGATCGAGGCGCACGGCACCGCCACCAGGCTCGGCGACCCGATCGAGGTGGCCGCCCTGACGGAGGCGTTCCGGCAGAGCACGCGACGGACCGGATTCTGCGCGCTCGGCTCGGTCAAGACCAACATCGGCCACCTCGGAGCCGCCGCCGGCATCGCCGGTCTCATCAAGGCGGTCCTGGCCCTGGAGCACCGGCAGATCCCGCCGAGCCTGCACTACGACCGGCCCAACCCGCTCATCGACTTCGACGCGAGCCCCTTCCGCGTGCCCACCGCCCTGGAGGACTGGCCCGCGGGGGAACACCCCCGCCGCGCCGCCGTCAGCGCCTTCGGCATCGGCGGCACCAACGCCCACGTCGTCCTGGAGGAGGCCCCGTCCGCCGTCCCCGCCGCGCCCCGCCCGCCCGCGGACGGACACCGCCTGGTGCTGCCGCTGTCCGCGCGCACCGACGGCGCCCTGCGCGGCCAGGCCGAGGCACTCGCCCGGCACCTCGCACGCCGGCCGGAGCTCCGCCTGGACGACGTGGCCCACTCCCTGCGCGCCGACCGGCCCGCGCTGCGCCACCGGCTCACCGTCACGGCGGCCTCCCGCGACGAGGCGATCGACGCGCTGCGCTCCGCCGTCCCCGCCACCCCGCCGCTCTCCGACGACCCGGCCCGCGTGGCGTTCCTGCTGCCCGGCGGCGGCACCCAGTACCCCGGCATGGGCGCGGAGCTGTACCGCGACCACACCGTCTACCGCGACACCGTCGACGAGTGCGCCCGCATCCTGCGGCCCGTCCTCGGCGCCGACCTGCGCACCGCCCTCTTCGAGGAGCGGCGGCCCGACGACACCTCCGCGTTCCTCGGACTCGTGGTCACCGAGTACGCGCTGGCCCGCACGCTCATGGAGTCGGGCGTGCGCCCGGACGCGCTGATCGGCCACTCGCTCGGCGAGTACACGGCCGCCTGCCTGGCCGGCGTCATCGACCTCGCGGACATGCTGCCACTGGTCGCCGAACGCATCCGGCTCATCGGCTCCGCCGGCGGAGCCACGGTCGGCGTCGCCGCCCCGGCCGAGGAGATCCGGCCGCTGCTCGACGACGAACTGTCCCTGGCCGCCGTCAACGGCCCCGGAGCCTGCACCGTCGCCGGACACCTCGACGCCGTCACCCGCTTCGAGGACCGGCTCACCCGCCGCGGCGTCCCGTTCCGCCGCCTGCGCATCCCCGTCGCGGCCCACTCCCATGTGCTGGACCCGGTCCTGCCGGCCTACGAGAGCCACCTCCGCCGGGTCACCCTGCGCCCGCCGCGCATCCCGTACGTCACCAACGTCACCGGCACCTGGGTCACCGACGCCCAGGCCACCTCCGTGCGGCACTGGATCGACCACACCCGCGACACCGTGCGGTTCGCCGACGGCATCACCGCCCTGTGGGACCGCCTGCACCCCGTCCTCGTGGAGATCGGCCCCGGCGACACCCTGACCAAGCTCGCCACCGGCCGGCTCGCCGACGAGGCGCCGGTGACCGTGACCACCATGCGGCACGCCAAGGCCGAGGCGTCCGACGGGTTCGTCCTCGCCGAGGCGCTGGGGCGCCTGTGGAGCGCGGGCGTGGACGGCGCCCTGCCCCCGGTGCCGGGCGCGCCCCGGCGGGTGCCGCTGCCCCCGTACGCCTTCGAACGCCGGCGCCACTGGATCGACGCTCCCGGCGCCCGCACGGACCCCACCGCGCCCGACGACACCCCGGCCCCCGCGGACACCGGCTCCGGCCTCGCCCCGCGGCCCCGGCTGACGACGGAGCACGTACCGCCGCGCACCGCCCGCGAACGGGAGGTGACCCGGCTCTGGGAGGAGACCCTCGGCATCGGCGGCATCGGCCTGCACGACAACTTCTTCGACCTCGGCGGCGACTCGATGCGCGCCGTGCTGCTGGCGGGCCGGCTGCGCCAGGCCGGCGTCCTCGACGTCCCGGCGGCGGCTCTGCTGGCCGCGCCCACCGTGGCCGGGGTCCTCGCCGCCGACGAGCCGGACGGGACCGGAGCGGGGAAGGCCCCCACCGCGCTGAGCCCGCTGCTGCCGCTGCGCGCCGAGGGCGCCGCCACGCCCCTGTTCTGCGTCCACCCCGGGGCGGGCGTGTCCTGGCGCTACACCGGCCTGCTGCCGCACCTCGGCGGAGACCAGCCCGTCCACGGCATCCAGGCGGCCGGCCTCGACGGCGCCGCCCCGCCCGCGCCGGACGCCGCCGCCATGGTCGGCCACTACCTCGACCTGGTGCGCCAGGTGCAGCCGCACGGCCCGTACCGGCTGCTGGGCTGGTCCTACGGCGGGTTCGTCGCCCACGCCATGGCCTGCGCGCTCCAGCGCGACGGCGAACGCGTCGACCTCCTCGCCATGCTCGACGCCCCCCAGCCGCACGGCGCCGCCCACGACCCCGACGCGGCCGAACGCCAGGTGGCGGCCCTGCTGTCCAGGGTGGCCGGACTCCCCGTCGACCCCGCCGCGGCGCCCCCGGACGTCGACACCGTCCTGGACCGGATCGACGCGCGGGTCACGGCCGACCCGTCGAGTTCGCCCGTCACCCGCGCCGAGGCCGCCGCCATCGCCGCCGTCATGCGCAACAACCTGCGTATCGCACCGCAGTTCGCCCCCGGCGTCTACCGCGGGGACGTGCTGTTCTTCAGCGCGGCAGAGGAGGAACCCGCCGGCTCCCCGGCCGACCTGGCGGTGCTGCCCGGCAAGGCCGACAGCTGGCGGCCCTACGTCGACGGCACGCTCCACGACCACCACGTTCCCTGCGGGCACTACGAGATGACCGAACCCGAGCCGATCGCCCGCATCGGCGAGACCGTCGCCAAGGCCCTGCGCGGCCTCGACGGCTGAACCGCCGTTCCCCGTTCCCCCTTGAGCACGCGTTGAGGAGAGCCAGCGTGAGAGCGACCCAGGACCTGTACGAACTCGGCGACGCGCCCGAGATCGGCACCGCCCCCCGGAAGATGTACGCCTCGCTCATCCGCCGTGAGCGCTACGGACAGCCCGTCGACGCCTTCCGGACCGAGGTGGTCGACGTCCCGCCCGTGGGGCGCGGACAGGTCCTGGTGAAGGTGATGGCCGCCGGGATCAACTACAACAACGTCTGGGCGGCGCTGGGCTCGCCGCTCGACGTGATCGCCGCCCGGCAGAAGGCGGGCGCCGTCGAGGACTTCCACATCGGCGGCTCCGACCTGTCCGGGATCGTGTGGGCGGTCGGTGAGGACGTGCGCGGGGTGCGGCTCGGCGACGAGGTCGTCGTCCTCGCCAACCGCTGGGACGAGAGGGCCGAGGACGTCCGCCTCGGCGGCGACCCCACCTGGTCCACCAGCCAGCGGGTGTGGGGCTACGAGGAGAACTACGGCTCCTTCGCGCAGTTCGCGGTCGTCGACGACTACATGTGCCACCCCAAGCCCGCCCGGCTGTCCTGGCCGGAGGCCGCCTGCTACATGGCGACCGCGGCCACCGCCTACCGTCAGCTCTTCGGCTGGCCGCCGCACACGGTGCGCCCCGGCGACCCGGTGCTCATCTGGGGCGGCGCCGGCGGACTGGGCTGCATCGCCATCCAGCTCGTCCGGCATGTCGGAGGTGTCCCCGTCGCGGTCGTCTCGAGCGAGGAACGCGGCGCGTTCTGCCTCAAGCTGGGCGCCGAGGGCTGGATCGACCGGCGGGAGTTCGACCACTGGGGACGGCTGCCGGACACCTCCGACGAGGCGGCCATGGGCCGCTGGCTGTCGGGCGCCCGCGCCTTCGGCCGGCGCTTCTGGGAGGTGCTCGGCGAGCGCCGCAGCCCGCGCATCGTGCTGGAGCACTCCGGCGCCGACACCATCCCCACCTCCCTGTACCTGTGCGACAACGGCGGCATGGTCGTCCTGTGCGGCGGCACCACCGGCTACAACGGCGACGTCGACCTGCGTTTCCTGTGGATGCGGCAGAAGCGCCTGCAGGGCTCGCACGTCGCCACCGCCCGTGAGGCACGGGAGGTCACCCGGCTGATCGATCAGGGAGTCATCGACCCGTGCCTGTCCCAGACCTTCGATTTCGATGAGATCGGCCTCGCCCACCAGCTCATCCACGACAACCGGCACCCGGCGGGGAACATGGCCGCACGGGTGGGCGACCGGGGGTGATTCGCGTCCGGTCTGAGGGGTACCTGCGGCGGGGTACGACGCACGAGCACCTCCTGGAGGTACCCCTCATGGGCAAGCTGGGCGACATGATGAACAAGGCCAAGCAGATGGCCAAGGGCCACCCCGACCAGGCCGACAAGGGCGTCTCGGGCGCCGAGCGCATGGTCGACGAGCGGACGGGCAACAAGTACGACGCCAAGACCGACAAGGCGGCCGACGCGGCGCGGCGTTCCTACCGGGACGACGGCCCGTCGGGGCGCTGACCCGTCCCGTCTCCCGCCCCCGGCGCGCCGGGGGCGGGAGACGCCTGTTCAGGCCCGGCCGACCACGTAGCTGAACACCCCCGCTCCGAGGCGCACCACCCGCACCCGTACGGCGCGGTCCGGATCCGCGCGCGGACAGACGCGCAGGACGTCCCCGGACGGGCACGCCCGCAGGTCCCGCAGGCTCCCCGCCGGCCCGGTCCGGCGCCCGCCCTCCGGCACGTCCAGGGCCTTCCACGCCGCCTCCTTGGCGGAGAACAGCTCCGTCACCGACCACCGGGCGCCGTCACCGGACGGCGTCCGCGGTTCCTCCCCGGCGTCGGCCGGCGCGTCCTCGTCCGCGAGCAGTGCCTCCTCGTCCGCGCGCAGGAACAGGCGGGCCGCCGCGCGGGGGAGGGGCCGCAGCTCCAGGTCGCAGCCGAGCGGCACCTCCCGGCCCGGGGCGCGGGCCACCGCGACGGCGATCCCGGCACTGTGCGAGATCGACGCGGCCCGGCCCGGCGGGAACACCGGCAGCCGTCCCGAGCGCGGGATCTCGCCGCACTCCAGCCCCACCGCGCGCAGTGCCCGGCGCGCGGCCCGCCGCCCGGCGAGGAACTCCAGCCGGCGGCGCGGCGGCATCGACGCCGCCGCGGCCGCCTCGGCGGGCCCGGCCGGCCGCGGGCACGGCTCCGAGACGGCCGCGACCCCCAGGCCCAGCCCGGCGACGGCCACGAGCGGGGCCAGTGCCGCCAGGGCGCCCACCACGCCCGTGGGGGGCTCACAACCGACCCGGGCCGGCCACGACGTCTCCATCGCGGCCGGCCCGGTCTGCACGGGGCGCCCGGTCATCGCCGTCCACCGCCGTCCACGCTCACACCCGCAGCAGCTTCTTGACGATCTTCCCGGCGGGGTTGCGCGGGACCTGCTCGACGAACTCCACCCGTCGCGGGCGCTTGTACGGCGCGAGCAGTCCCGCGACATGCGCGAGCAGCGCCGCCGTGTCCGCTTCCGCACCCGGCTCCAGGGCCACGTACGCCAGCGGCACCTCGCCGTAGTCCTCGTCGGGCGTCCCGACGACCGCCGCGTCCCGGACCGCAGGGTGGGTCATCAGGGCGCGCTCGATCTCCGAGGGGTAGACGTTCTGGCCCGCGCGGATGATGACGTCCTTCGTGCGGTCCACCAGGCTGATGCGGCCCTCGTCGTCCATGAAGCCGAGGTCGCCCGTCCTGATCCAGCCGTCGAGGGTGATCTCACGGGTGGCCTCCGGATCGTTCCAGTAGCCCCGCATGACGCCCGGTCCGCGCACCACGATCTCGCCGATCTCACCGCACGGCAGCTCCCGGCCGCCCTCGTCCACCGCGCGGGCGGACATGCCCGGCACGACCCGCCCGCACGGGATGCGGGCGGTGACGTCCCCGGGGGCGGGGTGCTCGTCGGGGCCGAGCGTGACGAACGGGCCGCCCACCTCGGTCATGCCGTACACCTGCCGGAAGCCGCAGCCGAGCCGTTCGACCGCGTCGGCGTAGACGTCGAGCGGCATGGGGGCGGCCCCGTACAGGACCTCCCGCAGGGTGGACAGGTCGGCACGGTGGGATGCCCGGGCCTGGAGCATGAAGCGCAGCATCTGCGGCACCAGCCACATGTGCGTGGCGCGGTGCCGTTCCACCGCGGACAGCGCCCGCTGCGGGGTGAAGCCGGGCATCAGCACGACCGTCGCGCCGGCCGCCAGGTAGGTCAGCGACACGACCATGCTGCCGTGGTACAGCGGGCAGCAGTTGACCATGACGATGTCGTCGGTGGGGCGGGCCATCACCAGCCAGCCGAGGGCGATGGCCCGCAGCGACGCGCTGTCGACGGTGACTCCCTTGGCCTGCCCGGTGGTCGCCGACGTGTGCAGCACGGCGATCGGGTCGGTGTCGGCGACGTCCGGCAGGTCCCGCTCGGCGGCCAGGGTGCCCAGCGCCGCGAAGGCGGGCTTGTCGAGGGCCAGCCGGATCCGCACCGACGCCGGCAGTTCGGGGTGCCGGTCCAGCAGCTCGGACTCGCCGATGACGGCCACCGCCCCGACGCGCTCGACGATCCCGGCGATCTCGGGCCCGGCCAGGCTGTGGTTCAGCGGCACGAACAGCGCGCCGAGCCGGGCCAGCGCGAAGTAGCTCTCCAGGACCTCGATCCGGTCCTTGGCGAGCACGGCCACCCGGTCACCCCGCCCTATGCCCAGTTCCGCCAGCCCTCGCGCCAGCTCGACGGTGCGGTCGTGGAACTCGGCCCAGGTGACGCTGCGCTCCTCGTCCACCAGCGCGGTCCGGCCGGGCCGGCACTGGCGGTTGCGCTCCAGCAGTTGCGTCAGCCACATCACGCACCGCCGCTCGCACCGGCGACCGCGTGCCCGGCCACGAAGCGCTCGTAGTCGCCGATGGTGTGCAGCTCCTCCATGTCCTCGGCGGTGATCTCCACGCCGAGCCGCTGCTCGACCAGGAGGACGAGGCGCACCAGGTCCCCGGAGTCGATGCCGCTGGCGGCCAGGTCGACGTCGTCGCCGACCTGGTCGGCGTACTCGGCCGTACCGGTGAGTTCGACCAGCAACTCCCTGATGGTGCTCATGGTTTCCCCTTTCGCCTCGGCGTGCCGGCCGCCGCGCGGTATACGTCTGTCACCTCCTGAAGAGGCGGCGGGGCCCGGTCCCACTCCCCGGGCCGGCCCGTGACCTTTGTCACGTGCCCGAACCTCGCGCGCCGGGGATAGCCGGAGCGCGCGCCCGCCCTCTTACCGCAACGAAGCCATCCGCTCCGCCCGGCCCGCTCCCGGCCGGACGCGGGCGGATCCGAGCCGAAGGAGTGATGCGAGTGCCCAGGCAGCCGGTACGGGTCCGGGCCCCGGGGCGGTGCCCGGAGCGCCGCACCGCCACGGCGGACCCCGGACGCGCGGGCGGTGCCCGGTGACCGCGCGGACCACCACCGGCGCCACGGCCGGTGCCACCCCCTCCGCGGACGGCGACGGGCTGCCCGCCCGCTTCGACGCGCTCATCGCCGGCGGCGAGACGATCGAACCGCGCGACTGGATGCCCGACGGGTACCGCCGCATGCTGGTCCGCCAGATCGCCCAGCACGCCCACTCCGAGATCATCGGCATGCAGCCGGAGGGCGCCTGGCTCACCCGGGCCCCGTCCCTGCACCGCAAGTCGGTCCTCCTCGCCAAGGTCCAGGACGAGGCCGGCCACGGCCTGTACCTGTACTCCGCCGCCGAGACGCTCGGCGTGGACCGCGCCGACCTGCTGGACGCCCTGCACAAGGGGCGGCAGCGCGCCTCCGCCACCTTCAACCACCCCGCGCTGACCTGGGCGGACACCGGTGCCATCGCCTGGCTGACGGACGGCGCCGCCGTCATCAACCAGGCGCCCCTGTGCCGTACCTCCTACGGGCCGTACGCCCGGGCCATGCGCCGCGTCTGCCAGGAGGAGGCCTTCCACGTGCGGCAGGGCTACGACACGATGCGCGCCCTGTGCGAGGGGACGCCGGAGCAGAAGGAGATGGCGCAGGACGCGGTGAACCGCTGGTGGCTGCCGGCCGTGGCGCTGATGTTCGGGCCGCCCGACACCGGGGCGGGCGGCGCCGACGCGCGGACCGCCGCGCCGGGAGCCGCGGTCTCCCGCCGTGCGATGGCCTGGGGCATCAAGCGCCACACCAACGACGAACTGCGCCAGCGCTTCGTCGACAGTTGCGTCCCGCAGGCCGAACGCCTCGGCCTGACGCTGCCCGACCCCGCGATCCGCTGGAACGAGGAGCGCGGCCACTACGACTTCACACCCGTCGACTGGGACACCTACCGCGAGGCGCTGGGCGACGACACCCACTGGGCGCGGCAGCGGATCGCGCACCGCCGGGCCGCGCACGAGGACGGCGCCTGGGTCCGGGAGGCCGCCGCCGCGTACGCCGCCCGGGCGGACGCGGCGGGAGGGGAGGACGCATGAGCGGGGCACGGGAGGGCGCACCGGCGTCCTGGGAGGTCTTCCTGCGGGCCCGCCGGGGCCTGGCCCACCAGCACGTGGGGTCGGTGCGCGCGGCCGGCCCGGACGCGGCGCTGGCCGCCGCCCGCGACCTGTACACGCGCCGGGGCGATCCGCTGTCGCTGTGGGTGGTCCGTTCCGACGCCGTGCACGCGGCCTCCCCGGACGAACGCGACCCGTACTTCGCGGGCGCCCGTCACAAGCCGTACCGCTACCCCGAGCACTACGCGCCGCTGACCGAGAAAGGCCCCGAAGGTGAGCACGACGAGTGACGTCCCGGCGGTGCGTCCGGGCCCCCCGCCGGACGGCCCGCCGCCCGCGGCCCCCGACCTGGCCCTGCACCTCCTGCGCCTCGGCGACGACGCCCTGGTCCTCGGACAGCGCCTGTGCCAGTGGATCACCCGCGCGCCGACCGTCGACGAGGACCTGGCCCTGTCCAACATCGCCCTCGACCTGATCGGCCACGCCCGCGCCCTGCTCGCCCGCGCCGGCCGGCTCGACGGAACCGGCCGCACCGAGGACGACCTCGCCTACACCCGCCCGGAACGCCGGTTCACCAACGCCCTGCTGACCGAACTCCCCAACGGGGACTTCGCGACGACCGTGGCCCGCCAGCTCGCCTACAGCCACTACGCCGTCCTGTACTACGAGGCGCTCGCGCACTGCGCCGACCCCGAACTCGCCGCGTTCGGGGCGCGCGCCCGCAAGGAGGTCGCCTTCCACCGGCTGCACGCGGACCGCTGGACGGTGACGCTGGGACGCGGCACCGAGGAGAGCGCCCGCCGCATGCGACACGCCCTGGAACGGGTGTGGCCGTACACCGGTGAACTCTTCGAGGAGGACGAAGTGCTGCGCCGCCTGGCCGCGTCCGGCACCGTGCCCTCTCCGGCGCCCCTGCGCGAGGCGTGGCTCCACCGGGTCACCGGCGTCGTCACCGGGGCGGGACTCACCGTCCCCACGCCCACCTGGACGGCCAGGGGCGGCCGTTCGGGCCTGCACACCGAGGAGTTCGGTCCGCTGATCGCCGAACTGCAGTCGGTGCGCCGGCAGTTCCCCGGGGGCACCTGGTGAGCGGGCCGGTCCCGGCCCGCCGCTGCGCCGAGGAGGTGCGCGAGCGGGTGGAGGCGCTCCCGGACCCGGAACTGCCGGTGATCGGCCTGGGCGATCTCGGTGTGGTGGGCTCCGTCGCCCCGGGCGCCGACGGCGTACTGGAGGTGGAGATCACGCCCACCTACCTGGGCTGCCCCGCGATGCCCGAGATCACCGCCGCGGTACGGGACGTCCTGGCAGCCTGCGGCCACCCCGACGGCCGCGTCCGGCAGGTTCTGACACCGCCCTGGACGACGGACCGCATCACTCCCGAGGGACGGCGCAGGCTCGCCGCGCACGGCATCGCCCCGCCCGTGTCCCCGGCCCCCGCCGGCCCGGTCCCCGTCGAACCGGTCGCGGTGCCCTGCCCGCACTGCGGCTCACGGGCCACCCGGCCGCACAGCCCCTTCGGGCCCGCCCGCTGCCAGTCGATGCTGTGGTGCACGGCGTGCCGCGAGCCCTTCCCCCACCTGACCGCACTGTGAGACACACCGTGGACACCGCCGCCCTCCCGCCCGCACCCCCGGACGAGGCGCCGACCGGCTCGCCCCGCCGCACCGGCCGGCACCCGCTCGACGTCACCGAGGTCCGTCCCCTGACCGCCGACACGGTGGCCGTCACCCTGAACGTGCCCGCCGCGCTGCGCGACGTCTTCACCCACCGACCCGGCCAGCACGTCACCGTCCGGCACCGCGGCGCCGGCACCGAACTGCGCCGCAGTTACTCGATCTGCCCGCCGCCGCACGCACCCGGGACGCTCCGCCTGGTGATCAAACGGTCCGCTCCCGGCGGCTTCGGCGACCACGCCACCACCCGGCTCGCACCCGGCGACCGCCTCGAACTCTCCCCGCCCACCGGCGCCTTCGCCCTGCCGGAGCTGCCCGGCGCCCACCACGTCCTCCTCGCGGGCGGCACCGGCATCACCCCCCTGGCCCCGATGGCCGCCCACGCGCTGCGCCGGGACCCGGCCTGCCGCGTCAGCCTCATCCACTCCGTCCGCACCTCCGCCGACGCCGTGCTGGCCGATGAACTGGCCTGGCTGAAGGATGAGTTCGTCGACCGCTTCACCGTCCTGTACGTGCTGACCCGCGAGGACGCGGGGAGCGGGGGCGGCCCGCTCGCACGGCGGCTCGACGCGGCGGGGCTGCGCCGCCTGCTGGCGGCCGTGGACGCCCGCCCCGGCCCGGACACCGCGTTCGCCCTGTGCGGACCGCCCGGCCTCCTCGACACCGCACGGCGGGTCCTGGCCGGCCGGGGGACCGATCCGTCGCTCGTCCGCTGGGAGCTGTTCACGGCCGACGGCACGGCACAGCGGGCGCCGGAGCCGGCCGGACCGGCGCCGGCGGCGGGGGAGACGCGGGTCACCGCCCTGCTCGGCGGGCGCCGCCGTACCGCCACCGCCCTGCCGCACGACCCCGCCCTCCTCGACGCGCTGCTGCGCGCCCACCCCGACGTGCCGTACGCCTGCCGTGAGGGCGTGTGCGGCAGCTGTCGCGCGAAGGTCCTGTCCGGGCAGGTGACGGCGGACCGCCAGTACGCCCTGGACGAGCGGGACCGCGCCGCCGGCTACACCCTCGTCTGCCGGTCCCGGCCGTGCACCCCCGAGATCACCCTCGACTTCGACGCCTGACCCGCACACCACGCCACCGCACAGCGAAGGAGACCCACGATGACCGTCACCGCCCGACACGAGGGGAAGACCGCCCTGGTCACCGGAGGCAGCCGGGGCATCGGCAGAGCCGTCAGCCGCCGCCTCGCCCGCGAGGGCGCCCTGGTGGCGGTCCACTACGGCCACGACCTGACGGCCGCCGAGCGGACCGTCAAGGAGATCGAGGCCGACGGCGGCCGCGCCTTCCCCGTGCACGCCGAACTCGGTGTGCCCGGCGACGCCGACGCCCTGTGGTCCGCCTTCGACCGGGCCCTGGCCCGGGAGGACGCGCCGGCGGGCCTGGACATCCTCGTCAACAACGCGGGCATCACCGTCCCCCGCCCGATCGCCCAGGTGACCGAGGCCGACTACGACCGCGTCTTCGCGATCAACGCCAAGGCGCCGTTCTTCATCATCCAGCGCGGCCTGGACCGCCTGCGGGACGGCGGCAGGATCGTCAACATCTCCTCCGTCGCGACCCGCGTCGCCCTCCCGGCGATCGTCTCGTACACCATGACCAAGGCCGCCCTCGACCACCTCACCCTCTCCCTCGCCCAGGAACTGGGACCCCGGGGCATCACCGTCAACGCCGTCGCGCCCGGCTACACCGAGACGGAGATCAACCCCACCCTCGCCGTCCCGGAGATCCGCCGCCGCTACTCCGAGGCCTCCGTGTTCGGCCGGCTCGGCGACCCGGTGGACATCGCCGACGTCGTCTCCTTCGTCGCGAGCGACGACGCCCGCTGGGTGACCGGCCAGTGGATCGACGCCTCCGGCGGCGCCCACCTCGGTGTGTGACCCGTCCGCACCCCTAGGAGATGCGATGAACGACCGCACGTCCGCCCTCGACGAGCCGGTGACGGACGCCGCCCCCACCCGGCCCTTCGCGGGCGCCAGCCCCTACGACACGTACGTGCACGCGTCCGTCCTCAACTCGCTGCAGCACCCGCTCACCGAGGCCCCGGACGAGATGGGCTTCCTCGTCACCACCCAGGTGATGGAACTGTGGTTCACCCTGATCGTGCACGAGTGGCGCACGGCCCGGGTGGCCTTCGCCAAGGACGACCTGCCCGAGGCCATGGACGCGCTGGAGCGCAGCCGCCGCGCGCTGACCGCCCTGGGCGGCGCCTGGGCGCCCATCGCCGCGCTGACCCCTGCCCGGTTCAACGGTTTCCGGGCCGCGTTCGGTCAGGCGTCGGGCTTCCAGTCGGCGATGTACCGGCACATGGAGTTCCTCCTCGGCGACAAGTCCGCCGGGCTGCTGCGCGCCCACCGCGGCGACCCGGCCGTCCACGAGGCGCTCGCCGAGACCTACCGCGAACCGTCCCTGTACGACGAGGTGCTGGCCCACCTCCACCGCCAGGGCCTGCCCGTCCCGCGTCACGTCCGCGAGCGGGACGTGACCCGCCCCTACACCGGCGACCCCGGGGTGGTGGAGGCCTGGCGGCACGTCTACGCCGGACCGCGGCACCACCCCCACCTGGCGCTCGGTGAACTGCTCACCGACATCGCCGAACTCGTCACCCGCTGGCGGTTCGACCACGTCCTGGTGGTCCGCCGCGCCATGGGCGCCAAGCCGGGCAGCGCCGGCTCCGCCGGACTCGCCTGGCTGGAGCAGCGGGCGGCCCGGCCGGTCTTCCCCGAACTGTGGGAGGTGCGCGGTGACGTCTAGGGCGATCTCCGCCTTCGCGGCCGAGGAGGAGCGGCGGGTCCTGAGCCTGAAGCCGGTGCTGGCACCGGTGCACGGCCGCTACGGCGACCACCCCCACCAGTCCTACGACGCCTGGCCGTCCGACGACCCCGACGCCCCGCTGGTGATCCTGCTGCACGGCGGCTACTGGCGCTACGACCGGATGCACCTGACCCCGTTCGCGGCCTACCTCTTCGAGCAGGGCTTCGACGTGCTGCTCCCCGGCTTCCGCCGCTCCGGGGGTGCGGGCGGCCACCCCGAGACCTTCGACGACGTCGCCCGCATCGTGGACACCCTGCCCGAGGGGCGGCCCTACGTCCTCGCGGGCCACTGCTCCGGCGGACACCTCGCGCTGTGGTGCGCCGCCCGGGGGCTGCTGCCGCCCGGCTCGCGCTGGCACACGCGCACCCTGCCGACGAGCGTGCTCGCCCTCGCGCCGATCACCGACCTCACCGCCACCCGCCGCGACGACCTCAGCGACGGCGCTGCGCTGCAACTCCTCGGTGGAGAAGAGAACTTCGAGGAGCGGCTGCCCGAGGTCGACCCCCTCACCCTGCTGCGGGGCGCCGGCACCACCGGGGTGCCCACCGTGCTGCTGCACGGGGCCGCCGACGAGGAGGTCCCGCTCAGCCAGTTCAGCGACTACGCGGCCGTGCACCGGGACCTCAGGACGGTCGTCCTGCCCGGCACCGGCCACTACACCCTCATCGAACCGGGCGCACCCGGCGCCCGGGCGGTCGCCGACACCCTCCGGGAGATGGCGGCCGCCGCCACCCCGGGGAACCCCGGCCGCACGGGCGAGGAGGCCGCACACCGATGACCACCGCACTCTCCGCGCCGGCCGGCCTGCGCGAGCGGGCCGCACGGCTCGACGCCGACGATCCCCTGGCCCCGCTCCGCGCCCGGTTCCTGCTCCCGCCGGACACCGTCCACCTCGACGGCAACTCCCTGGGCCCGCTGCCCGCCGCCGTGCCGGCGGCCCTCGACGACGTCGTACGGCGCCAGTGGGGCACCGGACTCATCGGCTCCTGGAACGCGGCCGGCTGGTGGGAGGCGCCCCTGCGGGTGGGGGACGCCATCGGCGCGCTCATCGGGGCCGCGCCGGGGCAGACGGTCGCGGGCGACTCCACCAGCGTGCAGCTGTTCACCGCGCTCGACGCCGCGGTCGCGCTGCGCCCGGGCCGCCCGCTGCTGGTCACCGACCCCGGGCACTTCCCCACCGACCGCTACCTCGCGGACGCGGTCGCCCGTCGCCGGGGTCTGGAGGCACGGCGGGTGCCACCGGCGGACCTCCCGCGCTTCCTCGCCGCCGAGGGCCGCCGGGTCGCCGTCGTCAGCTACGCGCCCGTCGACTTCCGCACCGGCGAGCTGTACGACATGCGGACGCTGACCCGGGCCGCCCACGACGCCGGCGCCCTCGCGCTGTGGGACCTGTGCCACGCGGCCGGCGCCCTGCCCCTCGACGTCGACGCCCTCGGCGTCGACCTGGCCGTCGGCTGCGGCTACAAGTTCCTTTCCGGCGGCCCCGGCGCCCCCGCCTTCCTCTACGTGGCGCACCGCCACCACACCGGCCTGGAAACGCCGTTGCCGGGCTGGACCGGCCACGCCGACCCGTTCGGCCTGGCCCAGGAGTACACGCCCGCCCCCGGCATCGCCCGCGCCCGCATCGGCACCCCGCCGATCCTGTCCCTGCTCGCCCTGGAAGCGGCCCTCACCGCCTTCGACGGCGTCGACCTGACCCGGGTCCGCGCCAAGAGCCTGTCCCTGACGGGCTTCTTCCTGCGCTGTGCGGACGAACTCCTGGCCCCCCTGGGCTTCAGCTCCGTCACTCCGGCCGATCCCGGTCGCCGCGGCAGTCAGGTCACCCTCCGCCACCCCCACGCCCGCGGACTGGTCGCCGCCCTCGCCGAACGCGGCGTCATCGCCGACATGCGCGCGCCCGACCTGCTGCGCTTCGGCGTCAACGCCCTCTACACCAGCCACCGCGACCTGCTCACCGCCGCGCTCCGCCTGCGGGACCTCACCCGGGACGCCGCCTACGACCCCGCGCCGCCGGCCGCGGGGCCGGTGACCTGAGGGGAGCCGTCCCGGCCGCCCGCCGGGCGCGGCGGTCCTGACGGGGATCGCCGCCCCATGGCCCGTGCCGCGCACGACGCCGTCCTCGCGGCGCCGCCACCCGTCGTCATCCCGCCGGCCGATGTGGCCGGCGGGCGCCGTCGCGGTGCCGGCCGGTGACCGTCTCGCGCGGCTCGCCTCCGTCGGCCAGGGCCTTGGCGGCTCGTTCCCGATGGGCGCGGAAACGACGCAGGTACGACCGTGCCATGGGGCCCGGCGGGACGCCCCGGGCGAAGGCGCGCATGTTGCGTTCGCCCGTGTTGTAGCCGAGGGCGAGGAGTTCGTCGCGGGTGTAACGGCGTACGTGCCGCCCCGGAAGGCTCCGGTCGAGGTCCTTCAGGTGCAGGGCGGCCGTGCGGACGGCGAAGGCGGGGTCGTCGCGCAGGTCCTGCCACCGTCCCGGCAGGCCGTGCGTCCGCCGGACCCGCTCGAACGTCGCCCGGTGCATGTTGGCCAGACCGAAGGACGCCCCGGGTTTCCACCACTGCCACAACCGCTCCAGCAGGGGATGGTGCGGCTTGTACGCCTCGTTGTGGAGCACGGTCATCACGAGCAGGGGCGAGACCCCGGCCTCCCGGGCACCGCGCACCACGATCGCCGCGTAGTCGGCCGGCTCGTAGTCGCCGGGCCGCAGCGGCGGCGTCCGGGCGTCCTCACGGCCCACTGTCCGAGACCCTTGCTTCGCCGTCGCCGTCGATCGTTCGGCCATGGTCGATCACTCCTCCACCGTCGTGGGGTGCGCGTGCCCCCGCGGCCCCGCCCCAATCCGGACCCGCGGCGGACGAGGACGCCGATCCCGTGGACATCGCTCGCGCGGCCTTCGCGGGCACCTCTCCCACGACGCGGCCTCCCGCCCGCCCCGACGCCGTGGGCATGCGAGGAGGCACACGGAAGCACGCCCGTGCCGCCGCGCCTCGCCGTCGACGCCGGTTCGGCCCTGACGGAGCAGGCGGACGCGACCCACAGCCCCGCCTCCCGGGCCCCGGGGGCGGCGTGGTGGACGAGTGGCCCCGTACACGTGCGACGGCGACCCGGGCCGGCACGGCCATCCCGTACCACCGTCCTCGCGTCCACCCGGGACGTGTGCTCCAGGAGGGCGTGCGCCGCCCTGTGCGGCGCGACCCGCTGCTACCGCGTACCGCCGGCGCCGGCCAGGGGGGACGAGTGGTCGCCGGGCTTCCTCGCACGGTCGGTCTCGTCCTGCACGAGCAGGGAGAGCAGTGCGGCCACCGTCAGACCCGCTTCCGCCGGGTGACGCAGCACCTTGTCCGGCTCGATGCGGTAGGTGTTGGTGCGGCCGTCACGGGTGTGGGAGAGGTAATCGTCCTGTTCGAGGTCGGAGATGATCCGCTGGACGGCACGCTCGGTGAGCCGGCAGTGAGCGGCGATGTCGCGGATCCGGACGTTCGGGTTGTCGGCGATGGTGGCCAGCACGCGCGCGTGGTTGGTGACGAACGTCCATCCGGAGTGAGATCCAGGCACTTCAACCATGCGCCGCATTCTACAGACCACTTTTGCCGGACACTGGATGCATGACATACTTTTCGCGCAATGGATGACGGGATCTGGTCGGGGGAGACGCAGGAGGGATCTGAGGGTGTCTTCGGATGAAGAGGTCACGAGGCGCTCGAGCGGCGCCGACGGGAGCCGGCTGCAGGTCCTGGACCAGGCCGCGGTGGTGCAGTACGAATGGTGCGGCGTCCGGGTCGTCGGCGCACGGGGCTCCTACGACAGCTCCTCGGTGACGCCCCTGACGGACGCGCTGGCCACCGCGGCCAGGGAGTGCTCGAGAGTGGTCCTGGACGCCTCCGGCGTCACCTTCGCGGACTCGGCGCTGCTGAACCTGCTGATCCTCACCCGCCAGGCGACGGACCTGCGCGTGGCCGCGCCGACGCGGCAGCTGCGGCGGCTTCTGCAACTCACCGGAGTCGACACCGTGCTGAAGACACGGGAGACGGTGGAAGAAGCCGCCGCCTGCTGAGACGCGCCGAACCCGCCGCGGCGAACCCGCCGCGGCGAAGCGGCCGCCGAGGTCGCTCGCCGGGCGACCGGGCGGCACCTGAGCGCCGACTGCGCGGACACGGGCGGACCGAAGGCGGCGGGGAGTGTGGAGTAGGCCCTTCGATACGGGGCATCCGGAGTTTCGCCTGACGCCGCCCGGTCGTGAACCGTGGTCGTCAGACGCCATGGAGGCAGTCACTTCCCCGCGGTGCGACCGGCCGTGCTGCGGAAGGGACTCGTGAGGGGAGAGGTATCACCATGATCCTTCCGGCGGAGAAGGAGCTGCGCGCCGTGCTGGCACGCTTCGCTCAGGCGCGCATCGAACACGACGTGCGTCCCACCGGCTACACCAGCAGGGCTCTCGAAGACGCCACGTACACGCTGTGCGTGATGACCGGGGCCCGCACCGCCGAGCAGGCTCTCCTCACGGCGGACGCCCTGCTCGCGAAGTACGCCGACCGTACGAGCGTCTCCCGCGAGGACGAGACACTGGCCGCGTAGGCCGACGTCGGGCACCCGCGGCCGGCTCCTGCCGCATACGACGGCGCGCTCAACGGTGGAGCCCCGCGTCCTTCGGGCTCGCCACCGCCCTGAAGGCGCGGGTGCCCGATCCCCGTAGCCGCTCGGCCCCGAGGCGGCGGTCCGGGGCCTCACTGCTGCGCAGGGCGCGGCCGACCATGAGCCGCTTCGCCGCACCGGAGATCCTGATCACAGGAGCGAAGGCAGAGCGGCGGCCCGCCGATCAGAAGGACCGTCGCCTCCGCGCATGCCGGCACTCTGTCCGTTCGCTGCGCCCCTCCGAGGGAGGCCTCGTACGGAAAGGCAGGCCAGTGCATAGAATCCGGTCTCATGCCGAAGCCTGACGAGCTGATCGTTAACATCGCCGCCCTCGTGGAATCCGGGCGGAGCAGTCGGATGTCGCTGACCGTGGTCGCCGGTGGCGCCGTCATCACCGGTCGCCTGGCCCCTGAGGCCGTGTGGCGGCAGAGGGTGTCGGAGGTGCTGACGGATTCCGCCCAACTGAACGAGTTCTCCGCTGTCTTCGGCGCTCCCGAGGAGAAGGACGGGCCGCCCACGCATCTGCACTTCCATGTCGCCCGGATCCTGCAGGGCACGGTGGGCATTCCGGAGACGGGCGGGATGTACCGCATCGCGATCGAGGATGTCAGTGCCTGGACCGTGGGCGACTTCAGCTACTCCGACCACTGACCCGACCGCCGAACCGGGAACGACACGGGATGCGGGGCCCCGCCGGCACGTCCTGGCGGGGCCCCGCACTGCTGTTCGGCTCGATCCCGGCTCCTTCGCCGTAGGCCTACCGGGTGAAGCGCACGGGCAGGCTGCGCGGACCGTGGATCATCATCCCGGGCCGCCAGGTGATGGCCGCCGGATGGATGTCCAGGGTCAGGTCGGCGCAGCGGTGCAGCAGGGTGCTGAAGGCGATGCGCGCCTCCAGGCGGGCCAGTGGGGCGCCCAGGCAGTGATGGATGCCGTGGCCGAACGCCATGTGGCCGCGGGCGTCGCGGGTGATGTCGAAGCGGTCGGGTGCGGGGAAACGCGCGGGATCCCGGTTGGCGTCGGCCAGGGCGACGAGGACGAGTTCGCCTCCCCCCGGAACGACCGTGTCGCCGATGGACACGGGTTCGGTGGTGAAGCGGAACGTGGGTGTCTCCAGGGGGCCCTCATAACGCAGCATCTCCTCGATCGCGTTGTCCATGAGCGAGGGATCCGCGCGCAGGGCGGCCAGCTGTTCCGGGTGGTTCAGGAGGGCGAGAGCGCCGTTGGAGATGAGGTTCACGGTGGTCTCGTGACCGGCCACGAGCAACAGCCAGGCCATGCCCAGGAGTTCCTCGCGGGACAGCCTGTCGCCGTCCTCCTCCGAGCTGTGGATCAGCGCGCTCATGAGGTCCTCGCCGGGCTGCTGACGCTTGCCTTCCACCAGCGTCGCCAGGTACTGCGCCATCGAGGCCGCTGCGGCCTTGCGGAGTTCGGGGTCGGAGGCCCCGAGGGCGTCGTTCGACCAGGTCCTGAAGGATTCCTGGTCCAGGCCCGGTACGCCGAGCAGCTCGCAGATCACGGCGATCGGCAGCGGGAAGGACAGCGCCTCGACGAGGTCGGCACGCCCGTCGGGGGCGGCGAGCATCCGGTCCAGCAGCGCGTCGGTGGTCTTCTGAACGCGTGGGGCGAGCTCCTCCACCCGGCGCGTGGTGAACTCCCGGGCCACCAGTTTGCGCAGCCGTGTGTGGTCCGGCGGGTCGGCCCTCAGCATGTGCGGGCCGGAGGAGACGGCACCCAGCGGCAGGTCGGGGGAGGCCTTGCTCCAATCCTTCGAGAGCCTGGGGTCCGCGAGGGCGGCACGCCCGGCCTCGTATCCGACGACGAGCCAGGCCGACGCGCCCCCTTCCGGCATCCGGATGCGGTGCACCGGCCCCTGGGCCCGTAACCGGGCGTACACGGGGTAGGGATCGCGGGTGAACGACTCGCCGAGCGCGGCGAGATCGACGATGTCCATGGGATTGTCACCTCGTTCGTGAGGACGGGCGTCCGGTCAAAAGGAGATATCGGGTTCGCCGGTGCCTGTCGGGATGTGATGTCGGGGCCCGGGAGATGCGGTACGGGGCCGAAGCCGGCTGCGGCAGCGCCCCGGCGTCGAGAACGACGCGTGGCGGGACGGTGTCCGCCGTCGCCGGGAGTGAGGTCCTGCCTCAGGCTCGGTCCACGCTGCCGGCGGGGCGGCGGACCCTCAGGTCGAAGGCGAAGGCGGGGTCGCACGCCAGGCCGACCCGCTGTCCCAGAGCGTTCACGGTGACGACAGCCGACAGCGGCACCCTCCACCCCTTCGTCACCACCGGGCCGAACGGCTCGTCGTGCACCTCGTGGACCCGCTCGCGCGGACCTGCGGGCGCGTAGGAACCGCTGATGACCACCGTCTGCGAGGACCTGGCCGCCTCTTCCCTCGGTTCGACGACCAGGCGGCGGGAGATCGTGCCGCCGTCGAACAGGCCGCCGTCCGTCTCCCCGCCGCGCACGTACACGGTCTCGGCCGTCCGCACGGACACCTGGACGTGGGTGCCGAAGGCCGAATTCTCGTAGAGCTCGATGTCCACACGCGTCCCGCCCTCTGTTCCGGCGCAGGCGAGCACGTGCCCCTTCTCCACGGTCCGGGTGTACGGCCCCGCCGTGCCGGGCGCGGACGCCGCGGCGGGTGTGGCCACCAGGAATGCCGCGGTCAGAACGCCGGCCAGGGCCGAACGGGCGTGATGGATCATGATTCCCCCCTATTGTGAGTCGGATTGTATGAGAAGACTGTGGAGAAGTGGCGTCCGTTGCGGTCGGGGCCGTACTCCGTGACCGACGGCCGCGCGGAGCGGGCCGGCCGGGGCGACGCGTCCGGCAAGTCCCGGCTGTCCGAGCCCTGGCGGAACGGCGTCCTGATCGCGTTCGGGAACCGACCGCGCGGGCGTACCACGGAGGCGTGCGCCGATCGGCTCGGGGTGGGGGACACCGGCGGTCCGAGCGGGGACCCGTTCCACGGCCCACCGCTCGGCCGGCCGGCCGAGGGAGTGTCGTCGGGTGGCCGCCCTCATCGGATCGACGGCTTCCGGGCCCCACGGTCCCGGCTGTCCGCACGCGGGGCCGCGGAATACCCGGGTGCGACCGGGGCGGGCCGGCCCGTAGGATCCTCGTTCGAGGCGCCGGCGCGGCGTCCTTCCGGCAGTGGACACTCGACGGACCGAGGATGCGTGACGCAATGGGCAGCGGACTCTTCGCGATCTCCTTCGACGCGCACCGGCCCGAACACCTGGCGCGGTTCTGGTCGGGTGTCCTGGGCCTGGAGGGGGCCGACGACTACGACGACGGTGTCGCCCTGCTGTCCGGGAACGACGCCGGCTACCGTCTCGGCTTCCGTCCTGCCCGGGCACGGAAGACCGCTCAGAACCGGCTGCACTTCGACCTGACCAGCTCCTCCCCGGAGAACCAGCGGGAAACCGTGGCCAGAGCTATCGGCCTCGGCGCGCGGTACGCCGACGTCGGCCAGGAACCGGACGCCTCCCACGTGGTGCTCGCCGACCCCGAGGGCAACGAGTTCTGTGTCCTCGAGCCGGGCAACGCCTTCCTCGCCGGCTGCGGCTTGATCGGAGCGCTCGCCTGCGACGGTTCGCAGGCCGTGGGCTACTTCTGGAGCCGGGCGCTGGGATGGCCGCTGGTCTGGGACCAGGAGGAGGAGACCGCCGTCCAGTCCCCCCACGGCGGTACGAAGATCACATGGGGCGGTCCGCCGTTCTTGCCGGACCCCGGCAAGGACCTGCACTTCGACCTCGCGCCGGACGACGACCAGCAGACGGAGGTCGAGCGCCTGCTCTCCCTCGGGGCGAAGCGCCTCGGCCCCGCCCACGGCGGGGACGGCGCGGTGCCGCTGGCCGACCCCGACGGCAACAGGTTCCGCGTGCTCACCCGCCGGTGAGGCTGGAACCGGCGGGAAGCGAAGCAGACGGCCGCCCCGGCGCGGTCGTCACCGCGGACGAACCGGCGCAGGCGCCGGACCACCGGGTACGGACGTTCACCGGGGCCGCCGGCGGTGCCCGCACGCCGCGGTGACGGCACGTCGGCGTGCGCCTTCGCACTGCGGGGAGGCCGCGTCAGGCGACAGCGGTCCCCTCGGACTCGGCCATCCGGCCGGGCGCCGCCGGCCGCGTCACCCCGAGCAGCGTGGTGGTCGGCGCCACCCCGAGCCGGACGAGGTTCGCGAGGGACATGGCGGCCTCGCTGAGCACGGCCTCCAGGCTGCCGAGGCTCAGCGCCGGCTGTGCGGCCATCGCGCACGCCTCGTCCGTCGGCCTCCTCCGGGCGGAGCGGTGTCTCGACGGTGAAGACTGCGCCGCCCCCGGGGAGGTCCCCCGCGCGGACGGTCCCGCCGTACAGCCGTACGTTCTTCCGGGCGATCGCCGGCCCCGGGCCGCTGCCCGCCGACCGGGTACGCGCCGCGTCGGCCTTGTGGAACCGGTCGAAGACCTGCGGCGGCACGTCGGGCCGGATGCCGGGTCCGCTGGCGGCGACCTGTGTGACCAGTACGCGCGGGCCGGGGGAGCGTGCTTCGCCGCGCGGGCTCACGGTGACGGGCGCGCCCTCGTGCCGCGGGGCGTTGCCGACGAGGTCGGCGATCACGATGTCGAAGCGGCGCGGGTCGAGCCGGGCGCGGATGCCGGGGGCGGCTCGGTGCGGACGCGGCCGTCGGTTCGGTGCCGGTTCCCCAGGAGACGGTCGGCCCCGGCGGCGCCTGCGGCAAGAGGGTCGACCATTCGACGCGGCTGACCTGGTCGGGCGTGGACGCACACGCCGCCCCGTGGAACGCCTCCCACTTCGGCAACGCCAACCGCGGTTCGGTCCGCATGGGCATGAGCGACGTGGACGCGGCCAGGTGCTACGGACAGGTACGGCCGGGCGACCCGTTCGAGCTCACGGGCGAGGAGACCGAGGGCGTGGTCGCCCCGGGGAACGGCTTCGGTGCGTGGAACGTGTCGTGGACGGCCTGGCGGCAGAAGAGCGCGCCGCGCTGAGGACGGCCCCTGTGGTGGGTGGTGAGGCGTCGTGCTCCCGGAGGGAGAGGCTTTCCGGGTTCGGGCGTGCAGTGCAGGGCGTGAGTGTGCCGTTCCGGGTTATCCGAGGCGTAGGACGGGGCGGACGTCCGCGCGGGAGACGCTGGTCGTCCGGCGACCGGGAGCCGCGGGCCCTCGTGCGGCCGCCGCCACGCTCCTGGATGTCGACGGCCGGACGTGAAGGGAAACTCCGGACGGGACCGCAGGGCACGGGAAAGGGGCTGGGCGCGATGACGGTGGCGGCGCGGCAGGGCGGTGGGGGAGGGTCCAGCGGTCTGTACGACGTACTGGAACTGATTCTCGACCGGGGGCTGGTGATCGATGCGTTCGTACGGGTCTCCCTGGTCGGTATCGAGATACTCAAGATCGATGTCCGGATCGTGGTGGCCAGCGTCGACACCTACCTGCGCTTCGCCGAGGCGTGCAACCGCCTCGATCTGGAAGCGGGACCGCGCAAGCCGCCCGGGCTGACCGAACTCCCCGGACGGATCAAGGAGTCGGGGGCCCGGGGCGCGACCAAGGGAGTGCTGTCCGGTGCCGCGCAGACGATCTCGGACGCTTTCCAGCAGGCCCGCGGCGAGGCACGGGAGAAATAGGGCGGTGCCCACGGGAAGGGAGAACGCAGCCGGTGCGAGCGTGCCGGCCGTGCGTGGGACACCGCTCCGCCGGGGGCGGGGCCACCGGCGCCCCCGCCCCCGTCACCCGGGGCGGGCTCGGCACGCACGGCGCCACCGCGGGGACCGAAGCCGCCGGACGGGCCCGCGGCCGGCCCTCACCCGGAACCGGCGGAGAAGGGCGACGCCGACGACCAGAGCGAGTGCGAGCAGACCCGCGCGGGTGCCGGCGCCCGCCGTCTCGGCGGCGGACCGTCGGACGGGGCGCTCTCCGGGCTGAGAAGGCGTGGCGGCCTGATACGACAGCTCCCGGACGATCCCCTGCCACACCCGCTCGGGGGGCACGGCCACGAGGTCCGCCGCCTCGGCGTTGCGCGCGGCCGTCAGCACGCGGGTCGTCAGCTCCAGTTCCTCCCGGCAGCGCGGACACGTCGAAATGTGCCGCAGGGCGCCGGCGTCCTCGTCACCGGACGCATGCCCCAGCGCCAGCTCCAGCAAGTGCGCCGACTCCACGTGACCCACCGCGTCCTCCTGTGTCTCGGGCTCCGTACCGCTGCGTGCACGGGCCGGCCGGACCCGTAGGAGTGCCGTCAGTTCGTCACCGGCTCCGCCGTGACGACGAGATTCGCCAGGTAGCCTCCCCGCCCGGGATCGAACGGCGGCGCGCAGGTGATCAGGGTGAGGACCGGAGAGCCCTTCCTGCGGAAGACGGACGGCGGCAGCTCGTCCTTCGGCACGGTGGCACGTGAGACGACGCGGTAGACCGCCGGGCCCGCCTTTGCCCGCCGCACCTCGACGCGGTCGCCGCGCTCCACGTCGCGGAGGGCGGCGAACTCGCCGAGTTCACCCGTGTCGCCGTCGACGTGCCCCACGAGCACGGCCGACCCCCGAGGGCTCCCCGGGGCCGGGCCGTAGCGGTACCAGCCTGCCACGGAGGGGTCCTCGGGGACGGCCAGGGCTCCTTGCCGGGTCACCCCGACGCCTTCGACACGCGCGGCAAGACCGATGCCGGGGACCTCGACGTGCTCGGGTGGCGTCTTTCGGGCCGTGCCGGCCCCGGGCCGCGTCGTGCCGTCGAGTGGAACGGCCGCGGCTCGGTGTGCCGACGGTGCGGCTCCGAAGTCCGCCGTCGGAGCCGGGCCCGGCTCCGACGGCGGACCCGGAACGCCGAGGACGGCTGCCAGGGCGACAGCCGTCACGGTCAGCCGTCGTGCGGTGTCAGACACGCCGGCCCGAGACCCGGCGAGCCACCAGGAAGCCGGTCACCGTGACCGCTCCGGCCGCGGCCGCCCAGGCCGGCCACTGCTCGGAGGAGTTCGGGGTGACGGCGGCGCCGCTGCCGCCCGCATGGACGGCGTTGGGCGTCGATTCCATGCCGTTGAACGTCTGGGTGGCCAGAGCCAGGTTCTTGTCCTCGGCGCTGCCCCAGGCGTAGACGACGTTGCTCGTGCCCTCGTCGAGGTTCAGGTCGGCCGGTCCGATGGCCACGGTGTCCGTCCCGGAGAGGACGACGTCGGCGTTCACCGTGCCCGCGTCGACCGCCGCGGTGTCCTCGTCGGGGTTCGTCAGGTCGGTGAAGACGGGTTGTCCGCCGGCCCGTACGTCCACGGCGGGCGCGGCCGCGACATGGCGGACCGTCAGGCGCGCCTCGCCGGCGTCCACCTGCGACACGTCGTTGGTGAAGGCCGTCAGCCGGGGCTTGCCGTCCGCGGAGAGATGGGCGGCGACCGTGGCGTTGCCGCCCTCGGTCACCTTCACCTCCTTCTCCAGGGCCGGTGTGCCGTCGGGGCCCTGGCCCGCTTCGAAGACCTGGATGTCGTAGGTCCCGGCATCGAGGGACTGCGGCTCGGTCACCGTGCCGGGCTCGAAGTCGCTGAGCAGTTCGTCGCCGTTGGCGTAGACGTCGACCGTCATCCCGGGGATGCCGTGGAAGACGGACACCATGGACGTGTCCTGTGCCTTGTCGGGGGCCGCCATGACGGGTGCGGCCGCGCCGAGGGCGAGTGCGCAGGCGCCGGCCGAGGCGGCGATGGCGAGGGGGGTCCGGGAGGTCATGGGGATCATCCCTTCGAACGGAGTCTCCGCACGCTGCGGGGTCTCGGTCCTGTTTCTCGGGCGGGTGGCGCCGCGGATGCGTCCGAGGCACCGCTTCTCCGGTCCGGTCACACACCCGCGCCGGGCACGTGATCCTGTTCGATCGCCAGCCGCAGCCGGTGGAGGCCGCGGCGGGTGTGACTCTTGACCGTTCCCAGGGGCAGGCCGGTGCGTTCCGCTATTTGGACCTGCGTCAGGTCCTCGTAGAACGCCATGCACAGCACCTCTCGCTGGGCGTGCGGAAGCCGGGCCAGGGCCTGGACGAGCAGCACGCGGTCCAGCACGTGGTCCGGCGCCCCCGTGGCCGATCCGGTGGGGGCGGTGTCGTGGGCGGCCGAGTCGACGAGGGACAGGCGCCTCGTCCTGGCGGCCAGTGCGTCAACGATCTTGCGGCGCGTGATGCCGACCAGCCAGGCGCCGAGCACACCCCGCTCCGGACGGAAACCGTGCCGCCCGCGCCAGGCGCCGATGAAGACCTGCTGGGTCACGTCGTCGGCCTCGCAGGCGTCACCGAGGGACCGGGAGGCCATGGTGTGGACGAGCGGGCCCCAGCGCCGGTAGATCGCCGCGAACGCCTCTTCGTCGGCGGCGACGAGCCCACGGGCCAGTTCCTCCTCGTACCGGGTCTCCTCCACGGGCGGGACGAGGGCGGTGGTGGGTCGTGTGCGGGTGCTCATGGCCTGACTCCTCCTGCCGTGCGGTGGTCTCAGTCTTGGAGGCACAAACGATGCAAACAACATGCGTCGTTTGTGCGTCGTACAGTGGAGTCATGAGCGCGCTGACGGAGAACGGTGAGCACCGGGGCGACCGGGACGGCGAGGGCGTCCCGCCGGGCGGTGGACTGACCACCGGCGAGGTGGCGAGGCGTCTGGGGGTGGCCCCCACCACGGTCCGTACGTGGGATCGCCGCTACGGACTCGGCCCCGACGGCCACACCGGCGGCCGGCACCGGCGCTGGACCGCGGGGGACGTGGCCCGGCTGGAGCGGATGTGCGCGTTGACGGCGACCGGCCTGCCCCCGGCCGAGGCCGCGCGCCTGGCGCGCGGTGAGGAGCCGCCGGCCGTGGCCCCGGCTGGCGAGACGGCCGCCGGGGCGCGGCGACCGCCGTCCCGCAGCCGGGCGGGCAGCGGGCTGAGCCTCGGTGACGTGCGCCAGGAGTGCAAGGGCGTCGCCCGTGCGGCCCTGCGGCTCGACGCCGCCGCGCTGGACCGGCTCCTGCTCGACGCGGTCACCGAGCACGGACTGGTCGCCGCATGGACCGAGGTGATCGTGCCCACGCTGCAGGCCGTCGGCCGTAAATGGCAGACATCGGGCGAGAGGTACGTCGAGGTCGAGCACTTCCTGTCCTGGCACGTCTCCGGCGTGCTACGGCGCACCACGCCCGACACGGTCGCCGACCGGCCCGGCTCCACCGTGGTGCTCGCCTGTGTACCGGGGGAGAACCACACACTCGCGCTGGAGGTGCTGTCCGCCGCGCTCGCTCAGCGGGGCGTTCCGGTGCGCATGTTCGGAGGCGCCCTGCCCGTCGAGTCCCTCGTCGCGGCGGTGCGCAGGACCGGGCCGGCCGCCGTGGGGCTGTGGGCGCAGTCCCGTACCACCGCCAGCCGGCCGCTGGCCCAGCACGTGGCCGGCCTGGAGTGGGGCGTGCGCGGCGCTCGCCGCAAGCCGGTCGTCCTGACCCTCGGACCGGGCTGGACGGGGCAGGCGGTGGCCGGCGCGGTGCGCCCGACGGGCCTTGCCGGGGCCGTCGCCGTCCTGGAGTCGGTGGCCGCCCGGTGACGTGTCGTCGTCCGGGGCACGCGGTCGTGACGTCTGGCGCCGGCCCGGGGAACGTGGTCCGCTGGATCGGCGGCCGCGGCCGAGGCCCGTCGGCCCCGCATCACGGATACGGCGTCGAACGAGGAGGAACATGACCGGCGAACACCGCGGGACACCGGACGCCGTCGTCGTCGGTGCGGGCCTGGCCGGCCTGGCCTGCGCACTGGATCTGTGCCGTGCCGGACTGCGGGTGGCTCTGCTGGAGGCGTCCGACGGAGTGGGAGGCCGCATGCGTACGGACCGGCGGGACGGGTTCCTGCTGGATCGCGGCTTCCAGGTGTTCAACACCTCGTATCCACAGGTGAAACGGCGCCTGAACCTGAGAAGCCTCCAACTACGGCCCTTCACTCCCGGCATCATCGCTCACACTCCGACCGGGCCGGTGCGCCTCGTCGACCCCACCCGGAGTCCGGGTGCGGCACGTGAGCTGCTGCCGGGGAGGATCCTCGCGGCCCGTGACCTGGCCGCGCTGGCGGCGCTCACCGCCCGCGACGCGATACTGCCGGCGGGCCTTCTGAAACGCGGTGCGGACCGCC
The DNA here is from genome assembly GCF_001279005.1 of Streptomyces caelestis. Lineage (GTDB taxonomy): Bacteria > Actinomycetota > Actinomycetes > Streptomycetales > Streptomycetaceae > Streptomyces > Streptomyces heliomycini. Next base: position 159,474 of record NZ_LGCN01000240.1, on the reverse strand, counting down.
CGACCTCCGAGGCCCTGTCCCGGGCGTTCCTCTCGGACGCGGTGATCGCGCACGTACTGCGGCCGTTCCTGTCCGGTGTCTTCCTGGAGGACCGGCTGGAGACCTCCGCGCGCTTCTTCCACCTCGTCTGGCGGAGCATGGTCCGCGGATCCCTGTGTCTGCCCGCCACCGGCATCGGAGCGGTGCCGGCCCGGCTCGCCGACGGTCTGCCCGACGGCGTCCTGCGGCTCGAAACGCCCGTCGCCGAGATCACCGACGAGGGGGTGCTCCTGGGGGACGGCACCGAACTGCCGGCCCCCACCGTCGTGGTCGCGACGGACGCCGCCACCGCGGGCCGCCTGCTGCCGGGCCTGTCCGTGCCGGACGCACGCACGGTCACCACCTACTACCACGCGGCAGCCGGTACGCCGCTGGCGGAACCGACGCTGATGGTGGACGGCACCGGAGCGGTCCTGAACACCTGTGTGCTCAGTGAGGTCGCCTCCGGGTACGCGCCGCCCGGCACCGCACTGGTCTCCACCTCCGTGCTGGGAACGGACCGGCCCGGTGCGGCGGACGAGGTGCGCCGCCGACTGGCTGGCCTGTACGGCGTCGACACGAGCGACTGGGGCCAGGTCGCCGCCTGCACCGTCCAGGGCGCGCTCCCCGCGATGCTTCCGCCCTGGCCGCTGAGCCGCACCACCCGTTTCGGCCCCGGCAGGCACGTGTGCGGGGACCACCGGGCGACCGGATCGGTGCAGGGCGCTCTGGCCTCGGGCACGCGTGCCGCACGGGAGGTGCTCGCCGGCCTCGGACAGGAGGAGTGACGTCGCCGGCCGGATGCGGTCAGCCACATTCGTGGGAGCCGGCAGCCCGAAGCGGAAACGAGCGGTGCACGTGTCCCGGTGGCCGGTGCCATCGGTGCCCTGAGTGGTGGAGAACCGGCGAGCAGGCCGCGGTCCGGCCGGTGGTGCTCGGCTTCCCCGGCGCGGTTCCCCGCGCGCACCCGGCGTTCCGCCCCTCGAGTCACCGCCGCCCCGGAACGTGGGTCACCAGCCGCAGCCGCTGCTCGCACCTGCCCACCCGTACCGTCTGCCCCCACGTCAGCTCCAGGGCGTCGCCCTCCACACCGTCCCCGAAGGCGACGAGGCGTTCGGACTCGACGGTGAGGCACAGCCGGCCGGTGGCGGCGAGTTCGCCGGCCACCAGGGACGTTCCGGTGGCCGGCGACGGCCAGGCCTCGCGGACGAACCAGAGCAGGCGGTCCTCCGTGGGGTGGGGCAGGTGCAGGGCGCTGCCCCGCTCCTGCCACACCGACCGGAGCCAGCCGGTCGCGCCGGCGCCCGTACCCACCAGCACCCCGGAGGAAGCCTGAGCCTCGACGACACCCCCGTCGCCCTCCAGGCCCAGGCGGTATCTGGCCGTCTGGTGTCCGACGGCGCCGAGATAGATCTCGTTGAGTGCGACCAGCCGCTGGGTGTCGTCGGCGACGGCCTCGACCATGGTGAGTTCGTCCGCCCGGGCGGTGGAGGCGCCGCGCAGCAGCGCCGCCGCGTCGGCCGCCCGGTGCCGCACCAGTACACCGGGGTTGCGCCCCGGCTCGGGATCGACGCCGATCACCGGCTGCCCGGAGAGGTACTTGGCCACGTTGGCCACCAGTCCGTCCTGCCCCACCACGACCACGATGTCCTCCGGGGCGAACAGGAAACGGTCCAGGTCGCTCCGCTCCACCCGGGCCTGCCGCCAGGTCAGCGGGACCGCGGCCGCCACCTCGGCCAGCGCCCGGTGCGCGCGGCGGTGGCGCTCGGCGACCTCCCCGAGGTCCCGGCCCCGGGAGGAGAGGAAGAAGGCGGCCTGTCCGTGGGTGCCGTGCCGGGCCACCAGTTCCTCGTACTCCGTGGTGCGGTGGACCAGGACGGCCCGCGGGGCGAGACTCATCCGCGGGCCCCGCCGCCGAGCCGGGCCAGCAGTTCGGTCAGCATGTCCGGGGAGACGGTCACGCTGTCGATGCGCGGCAGGTTCTCCGCCAGCCGTGTCCCGGTGAGCGCGTGCAGCGTCGCCACGTCGACATCGCCGTGGACGCGCAGCCAGGCCGCCTGGGCCTCGGCCCGGGCCTCGCCGACCTCGCGCGCCGCCTGGGCCTCCGCGCGGGCGAGCGCCACCGAACGGGCGGCCTCGGCCTCGGCGAGCCTGACCGTGCGTGCCGCCTCGGCCTGTGCGCGCACCTGGTCCGCCGCCGCTCCCTCCTCCGCCTCGCGGCGCGCGTTCGCCCCGCGCTGCTCCACCAGCCGTTCCTCGCGGCGGGCGAGTTCGATCTGGCTGGCCAGTTCGTTCTCGGCGATGGCGCGCTCGCGTTCGACGGCGACGGCCCGCCGCTCGTACGTCGCCCGGTCGGCCTCCTGCTGGATCCGCTCCCGGGCGGGCGTACGCAGCGCGCGCTCCACCTCCGCCTCGGGACGCACCGCCATGACGCGTACGGCCACCACCTCGATCCCGGTGGCCGGCAGCCGTGGCTCGGCGTCGAGGCCCGTCGCGATCCGGTCGCGCACCGCGGCCACCCCGTCGACCAGCGCCGCGGACAGCGGGGTGCGGGCCAGTACGTCCAGCGCGTGCTGCTGGGCCGTCTCGGTGAGCAGTGTGCCCAGTTGCTCCAGCGGGGCCCCGCGCCATACTCCGGTGTCCGGGTCGACGGAGAAGTCCAGGCGGGCGGCGGCGAGTGCCGGGTCGCCGATCCGGTAGGTGACGGTCGCCTGCACCGACACGTCCTGGAAATCGGCCGTGCGGGCGCGGAAGGTCATGGCCAGCTCCCGGTCCTCGACCGGCACCTCGGAGAGCGCGGCGGTCAACGGACGGAACCAGAAGCCGAGCCCTGGCCCGTCGTGCACCAGCTTGCCGCCGCGGTGGTGACGGATGTGGGCCGTGGGCGTGGAGCGCAGGTGGCGCCAGCCCAGGCGCCGGGTGATGTCGGCCATGGAAGCTCCTCTTTTCTCGTCCCCTTGACGATAATGAGGAACCCCATTCTCGTCAAGGAGACGAGAATAGGGGCGGAGCACGTCTTCTCCGCTGGAGGAGTCCCGCCGGCGGATCCTCGCACCGGCGACGAAACCGTCCCCGCCGGTGGCTCCTCCCGTGTCCGTCCGCGCGCCACCCCGTCCCAGGTGGTGTCCCCGCGGATCACCACGCCCGTTCGGGACGCGTGCGAGATCTCGCCGTGGGGCGGTCGGGCGGCGACGCGATCCCCGAACCGTGACCGCTCCCTCGAAGAGCTTGAAAGCGGCCGCCGCCCGCCATCCCGCCCGCCCGCCATCCCGCCCGGCCGGCATCGCGGGCGGCGGTCGCGGTACGTGCGTCGGAAAACGTATGGAATCATGAGAAAGGATGTAATCCATATACTTGACCGATTCAAGAAAAAGCGTACGGTCGTAAGGCAGATCGCACCCGTCCTCGAAAGCGCGCTTTTATGGATCGCACAGCTCCCCGGGAAGCCCCCCCGGGCGGAACGGTCGCCGATGCGGCCGTCCCCGGCCCTCAGCGACCGGCCACCGCCCTGCCGTCCGGTGCGGCGGCCGGGACCCACGTGGAATCGTTCGTGGGCGGGCCCTGGTCCCTGCCGTGGTCGCCGACCGCGTGCTCCTCGGCGAGGGCCGTGATACGCGACGTGCTGCGGCAGTGGGGTCTGGACGACCTCGTGTCGACCGCCGAGCTGCTGGTCAGCGAACTGGTGAGCAACGCACTGCGTCATGCCTCCGGCCCGCTGCACCTCACCCTCGAGCGGGTCTCCGGCCTTCGCTGTCTGGTCAGCGACGGCAGCGCGGACCTTCCCCGCCCGGCCGACGCGGGTCCGGAGGACGAATGCGGTCGCGGACTTCTCCTCGTGGACATGCTGGCCGCACAGTGGGGCTGCGAGGGCGGGCCCGGGGGCAAGAGCGTGTGGTTCGAGCTCTCCGGCGACCCCTGCGCACGCGGTCTCGACGGCGACGCGAAGGGCGAGGCGGCATGACGACCCCCGGCGCGGCCGACGAACCGATGGCCCTGGCCGCGGAACGGCTGCGTACGGCGGGTATGCGAGTGACCGCTCCGCGCATGGCGGTGCTGATGGCCGTCTCCGACTCGGGCGGTCACCTCGACGCCGACACCCTGCGCGAGCGTGCTCAGCGGATCATCGGCCGCCTGTCCCTGCAGGCCACCTACAACGTGCTGCGTGCCCTCACGGACGCCGGTCTGGTCCGATCCACCCAGATCGCGGGCCACCCCACCCGCTACGAGACCGAGCGCCACGACAACCACCACCACTTCGTGTGCCGCGCCTGCGGTTCCATCCGCGACGTGGAGTGCACGGTGGGCGCGGCGCCCTGCATCGAGCCGCGACTGCCGGAGGAGTACGACATCCGGGAGGCCGCGGTCACCTTCTGGGGCCTGTGCCCCGGCTGCCGGGCCACGGCGTCGGCTTCCTGACGGAACCCGTCCCCGTGGCCCCACGGCGTGCGGGGGGAGGACCCGTCGCCGCCGTCCGGCCGTGCCGGAAAACCGCACGAGCGGCTGATCACCGGACACGAGCACCTGCGCTGTCGCGGATCGATGTCCGCATCATCCCGATAGGATCACTTCTGTGATCGGCTCAGGAAGGCTCCGGCACCGTCGTCGTCCGAACGGCGGCCAGCGGGAAGCGGTGCTGCTGTCACCGGTGGTCGTCACCCTCCTCATCGCCGGTCTGGCGTTCTCCACTCCGAGGGAGATCGCCTTCAGCCGGCTGCTGCCCGCGGCCCCCGCCCTCGCCGCCGCGCTGTGGCCCGTCCTCCCGACGGTCCTGCTGGGGACGTTCTGCCTGCTGATCATGATCGGTCTCAGCTTCGTCTACTCCGATCTGGGGACGCCGTACACGGCCGCCGCGATCACCGCCGTCACCTTGACGGCCGCATACACGAGCCATCTGCGACTCCAGCGGGAGGAGACGCTCTTCCAGGTCAGGCTCGTCGCCGACGCGGCTCAGAAGGTGCTGCTGCGGCCGCTGCCGCACCGCGTCCGGCACGTCGAGATCGAGTCGCTGTATCTGGCCGCCCAGGAGCAGGCCCGGATCGGAGGCGACTTCTACGAGGCCGCCGACACGCCGTACGGAGTCCGGCTGCTCATCGGCGACGTGCGCGGAAAGGGCCTGTCAGCGGTGGGAGCCGCCTCCGCGGTGATCAACTGCTTCCGGGAGCACGCGTACGACCAACCCGACCTCAGGGCCGTCATCCGTCGGCTCCAGATCACCATGTCCCGCTACAGCGCCGCGGTCCCCGCCGATGACCAGACGGAGCACTTCGCCACCGCCCTGATCGCCGAGATCCCGCACGGCGACGAGCACGTCAGAATCCTCAACTGCGGACATCCGCCACCGGTGTTCGTGCGCGGCGGGGAGACCCACGTTCTCGAGCCCACTCTCGCCTCCACCCCCCTCAACCTCTCGGCGCTCCTGGGAGACCACTACCATGTGGACACCGTCGCCTTCGCCCCGGGCGACCAGATGCTGCTCTACACCGACGGCGTGACGGAGACCCGCGACCGAGCCGGCGAGTTCTTCCCGCTGGCGGACTGGGCACGGCGGCACGACCAGGCGCCGCCCCGTGCGCTGCTGGACCGGCTGCACGCGGACCTGCTCCATTACGCGGGCGGAAGGCTCGACGACGACGTCGCGGCCGTCGCCGTGCGCCGCCGGCGCACCGGGGATCCGGAGCGATAGCCCGGTCCGAGGCCGGCGGACGCGGCTCGCCGTCAGGCGGCCAAGGCCGTGACCCGCGCGGGCGAGGCGCCGACACCCGGTGGGGCCGCCGTACGGGCCCCCTTCCCCGCGCTTGTCGTTCTTCCTTCCTCCGGCCGCCGACGACCACGGGGCGGAAGCCGCCGGCCCGTTCGTGACGCACGGCCGGTGTGACGCGACACATCCGTGCGGCGACCGTTGTCCGAGCGTGCATCCCGCGGTACGGGGGACACGGGCCGGTATGACGAGAAGAGTCGGGACCAGGGTGTCGGTGGAAACGGGGGAGCAGGAAGGGGCACAGGAGACAACGGCGCTCAAGCGCGCGCTGACGACCCCGCTGCTGTACTTCTTCATCCTGGGCGACGTGCTCGGCGCCGGCGTGTACGTCCTGGTCGGCCAGGTCGCGGCCGACGCCGGGGGAGCGGTGTGGGTACCCCTGGTCGTCGCGCTGCTGCTGGCGCTGCTGACCGCCGCCTCCTACGCCGAGCTGGCGACGAAGTATCCGCGGGCGGGCGGAGCCTCCCACTACGCGACGCGCGCCTTCGGCCCGGTCGCCGGATTCGTCGCGGGCTTCTGCATGCTGGCCGCCGGCATCGTCTCCGTGGCGGCGCTCGCCCGCGGCTTCGGCGGCGACTACCTGTCGGCCTTCGTGACACTGCCCGTGGGGCTCGTGGCCCTGCTGTTCCTGGCCCTGCTCGCCCTGGTCAACGCACGGGGGATCAAGGAGTCGACCCGCGCCAACGTCGTCGCCACCGTCGTCGAGGTGGGCGGACTGGCCGTCATCGTCGTCCTCGGCGCGTGGCTGCTGCTGCGCGGCGACGGCGACGTGGGGCGGCTGACGCAGCTGGGCACCCCGGAGAAGGGGACGGCGGCGGCCGTGCTGAGCGGCTCGGTACTGGCGTACTACTCCTTCGTCGGGTTCGAGACCTCGGTGAACGTCGCCGAGGAGACCCGCGACCCGCGGCGCTCCTACCCACGTGCCCTGTTCGGCGCCCTCGCCACCGCCGGGGCCGTGTACGTGCTGGTGGGCATGGCCGCGTCCGCGGCGGTACCGACCGCCCGGCTGGCCGGGTCGAGCGGGCCGCTGCTGGAGGTCGTCGAGGAGGCGGGCGGCGTGCCGCCCCGCCTGTTCAGCGCCATCGCGCTCGTCGCCGTGGCCAACGGCGCGCTGCTCACCGGCATCATGTCCTCCCGCCTGGCCTACGGCATGGCGAAGGACGGGCTGCTGCCCGCTGCGCTGACCAAGGTGCTGCCGGGCCGCCGCACACCGTGGGCCGCGATCGCGGTCACCACGCTGCCGGCGATGCTCCTCGCGCTCACCGGCAGCGTCGCCACCCTGGCGTCCACCCTGGTTCTGCTGCTGCTGGTCGTCTTCCTCCTGGTCAACACGGCGGTGCTGGTACTGCGCCGGGAGCCGGGCGAAGCCGACCACTTCCACACGCCGACCGCACTGCCGGTACTGGGCATCGCGTCCTGCGTCGTGCTCGCCACGCAGATCGAGGCCCAGGTGTGGCTGCGCGGACTGACGATCGTGACCGTCGGCACGGTGCTCGCCGCACTCACCACCGTGCGGCGGACCAGGCGGGCGGACGGGGACACGCGGGCCTCCGGCTGACCGGGCGCCGCTCCCTCGCCCGGTCAGGACGGCGCAGCCCGGCCCCACGCGTGTGACACCGCCCGAGGAACCCGGGCAAGGGAGGTGAGCGTCGTCCGGGCGAGGCGCCCGGCACCCGCTGTGGTTCTCGACGCGTTCGTCCCACCCGGCGGCAGCGGGGCGGGACGGCCGTCCGCGTACCGCAAGAGCGGCCATGGCCGGGCCCGCGCGATGTCCGGCCGTGCCCCCGACCGCGGCGGTGGCCGGGCGCTGTCCGGCGTACGGGCTCCACCACCTGCCGCGCCACCCGGGTGGAGTACGCCCGCTGCCGGACGCGGGCTCCCGCCCGTAGTCTCCGAGGGACACGGCAGGACGACGCGAGAGGTGCCGACGGTGGCTCTGCACAACGCCCAGGAGACGGTCGCTGATCCGGCCGCCGACGTCTTCACGTCACCGATCAGTGAGAAGCCCCTGCCCAAGCGGGCGATGCCGGAGCTGCCCGCGCCCCCGCACGTCGTCCACCAGCTGCTGCGCAACGAGCTGCTGCTCGACGGCAACGCGGCCCAGAACCTGGCCACGTTCTGCACCACCTGGGCCGACGACGAGGTCCGCCGCCTGATGGACCTGTGTCTCGACAAGAACATCGTCGACAAGGACGAGTACCCGCAGACCGCGGAGATCGAGTCCCGGTGCGTCAACATCCTCGCCTCCCTGTGGCACGCCCCCGTCGGCTCCGCCAGCGCCGAGTCCGCCGTCGGATGCTCCACCACCGGCTCCAGCGAGGCCGCCATGCTCTGCGGCCTCGCCCTGAAGTGGCGGTGGCGCGACCGCCGACGCGCGGCCGGCCGGCCGGCCGACCGGCCCAACCTGGTGTGCGGGCCGGTGCAGGTGTGCTGGGAGAAGTTCGCGCGCTACTTCGACGTGGAGCTGCGCCAAGTGCCGGTGGAACCGGGCGCCACCGGCCTGCAGGCACACCAACTGCGCCGGTACGTCGACGAGAACACCATCGGCGTCGTGGCGATCCTCGGGGTGACCTACACCTGCACCTACGAGCCGGTGGCGGAGATCGCGGCCGAACTCGACCGCCTGCAGACGGAGACCGGCCTGGACGTCCCCCTGCACGTCGACGCCGCCTCCGGCGGTTTCATCGCGCCGTTCCTCCACCCCGACCTGGAGTGGGACTTCCGACTGCCGCGGGTCGCCTCGATCAACGCCTCCGGCCACAAGTACGGCATGGCCCCGCTCGGCGTCGGCTGGGCCCTGTGGCGCGACAAGGCGGCCCTGCCGGAGGACCTGGTCTTCCACGTCGACTACCTCGGCGGCGACATGCCCACCCTCGCCCTGAACTTCTCCCGCCCCGGCGGCCAGGTCGTCGCCCAGTACTTCCTGTTCCTGCGCCTGGGCCGCGAGGGATACCGGCGCGTCCACCAGGCCTGCGCCGACACCGCACAGCACCTCGCCCGACAGGTCGCCGACATGGGCCCGTTCACCCTGCTCTACGACGGCACCGGGGCACTGCCCGCCGCCTCCTGGACCCTGACCGACCCCGCCTCGACCGGCTGGAGCCTGTACGACCTGTCCGACCAGCTCCGCATGCGCGGCTGGCAGGTCCCCTCCTACCCGCTCCCGCCCGACCGCCAGGAGACCGTGATCCAGCGCGTCCTCGTACGGCACGGCGTCGACCGCGACGAGATCGAACTCCTCGCCGAGGACATGCGCAGGGCGATCGAGCACCTCGACCAGGGACACCCCCACGACTCGGCCCGCATCGGCTTCCACCACTGACCACGCCCGGGCCGCCCGCCTCTCACACCGGTGGCGGCCCGGGCACAGCGGCGGAGCACGGACCCCGGAGCCGGAGGACCCGGGCTCAGGGCTCACCGCCGCCCCATCGGACAGACCCCGGGTACCGCTCCGCGTCGTCACCGATCGGATGCGCGGACGGCTCGGCCGTGAGGCCGGGCCGGCGGCTTCCCGCTCCACCGCGCCGGGCGGGCACGTACGCCGGCCCTGCCGGCGCTTCACAGGCGTTCGACGTCTCCGCCCGTCCGGAGGCGACGATACGGGCTCCTTCGAACAGGACGTCGCGGCTCGTGCCGTGGCCGAGGGCGTGCACGGTCCCGCACACGCCGCGCGTCCACTCCCGGACGTGAAGGGGCATCGGGCCGCCCCGGGATCCGCAGCCGAGCGGACGGGGAGCCCGGTGGCCCGCCCCGCACGGAGCGGGCCACCGGGCCGTGCCGATCAGGCTGCCGGGGAAACCGCCAGCAGGTCCGCGGGAATACCGCCCTTGTCAGGGGCGTAGAAGTTCTTGATCTCGGCTTCCCAGACGTCCACCCGGATCCGGTCGTCGTCATCGGGCTCGAAGGCGTCGAAGAGCGCATGGATGTTCGGCAGGTCGAAACCGACCCCCCTCATCATGCCGATGAACACCGGTCGGGCGACGGTACCGCTGCCGTCCAGGTCGCCGAGGCGCGCGAAGCCGGCCGCGAACTCGTCGATCGCTCCGCTGAAGCGCTCCGGCGACAGGACGCACGCCCGGTACTCGTCATAAGTGATCCGGCCGTCGTGATCGCTGTCGAGTTCACCGGCCAGCGTGTTCCAGTAGCGCGTGAAGCCGGCACGCATGGCCTGCTTCCGCGCCTCGTCGGCATCGGGGACGGCGGCGGCGACCCGGCTGCTCATCAGATCGAAGTCGTCGGCTTCCAGAACCTCGTTTCCGTCCACGTCGAACAGGGTGAACACGAGTGCGACCCGCTTGATCGCTTCGTTCCGCATGGGCTCTTGCCTTTCGTCGGACCAGAGGACGGGACGGTCGTGCGCGCCGGCCGTGCCGTACGGTGCGGCGAACACCCGCGCGGAGCGGGAAAGTCCACCTCCGGCCGGCCGGTCGTAGGGCCGTCGCGCTGTCACTATGCGGGCTGCGGAATCCGGCGCCCCGGGGAAGACGGGCCGTTCAACGGAAAGAATGAAAACGGCGCCGCTCCGGCATGGAACACGCATCGATCCGTCGCCGGGCGGGCCGCCGGAAACGGAGATCTCCCGCCTTCGCCTCTCCCGTGCCTCCTGACCTCATGGCGGGAACCGCTCCTGAACACCGCGGATCGGGCGGGAGCCGGTTCGGACCGGCGCGCACGGCGCACTGGGTGCGCCGACGACGCCCCATCCGGTTTCCGCACGCTCTACCGACGCCCACGGGCCGCGGAAATGATGAACGCACCGCACACGAACCAGGTGATCCGCACCCCTGTCCCTCGGCCAGGCGGACATGCGGCGGAAGGAGCCCATGGTGTTGCTTCTCATCTCCCCGGACGGCGTCGAGGAGGCCCTCGACTGCGCGAAGTCGGCGGAGCACCTCGACATCGTCGACGTCAAGAAGCCCGACGAGGGTTCGCTCGGCGCCAACTTCCCCTGGGTCATCAGGGAGATCCGTGACGCGGTCCCGGCGGACAAACCGGTGTCCGCCACCGTGGGAGACGTCCCGTACAAGCCCGGTACGGTGGCCCAGGCCGCGCTCGGCGCGGTCGTCTCCGGCGCCACGTACATCAAGGTCGGCCTCTACGGATGCACGACGCCGGAGCAGGGTGTCGAGGTCATGAGCGCGGTCGTCCGGGCGGTGAAGGACCACCGCCCGAAAGCGCTCGTCGTCGCTTCGGGCTACGCCGACGCCCACCGGATCGGCTGCGTCAATCCGCTCGCCGTGCCCCACATCGCCGCCCGCTCCGGCGCCGACGCCGCCATGCTCGACACCGCCGTCAAGGACGGGACGCGGCTGTTCGACCACGTTCCGCCGGACGTGTGCGCCGAGTTCGTCCGGCTGGCCCATGCGGCCGGTCTGCTCGCCGCCCTCGCGGGCAGCGTCCAACAGACCGACCTCGGTCCGCTGACCCGCATCGGCACGGACATCGTGGGCGTGCGCGGAGCGGTCTGCGCGGGCGGCGACCGCAAGGCCGGGAGGATCCAGCCGCGTCTGGTGGCCGCCTTCCGGGCGGAGATGGACCGGCAGGCCCGGGAGCACGCGGTCGGCGTCCCCGCCGGGAAGTGACCAGCGGCATGCCCGCCCCCGAACCCGGCCGCGCCCCCGGACGCCGGACCGCGCGTTTCGGCGTCGTCGACCCGGCCACCGGGGAGACCGTCGACGAGGTCCCCGACCAGCATCCGGACGAGTTGGACGCCGTGGTCGGCCGGGCCCACCGGGCCTGGCGCGGCTGGCGCGCCGATCCCGCCGCCCGCGCCACCGCGTTGCGCGTGGCGGCCGACGCCGTGGAGACGGCGGGCGGCAGCCTCGCCCGGTTGCTCACCCGGGAACAGGGCAAGCCCCTGGCCGAGTCGTACGCGGAGATCGACCGTACGGCGGCCCGCCTGCGCTACTTCGCGGACCTGGCCCCCAGAACCCGGCGGATCACCGACGGCCGGCCCGTGCACAGCGAGATCCGCTGGCGCTCCCTCGGACCCGTCGCCGCGATCGTGCCGTGGAACTTCCCCCTCCAGCTCGCGGCGGCGAAGTTCGCGCCCGCGCTCGCGGCGGGCAACACCATGGTCCTCAAACCGTCCCCGTTCACCCCCCTCGCCACCCGACTGCTCGGCTCCGTCCTCGCCACCGCCCTGCCCGAAGACGTACTGACCGTCGTCACCGGCCGTGAACCGCTCGGCGCCCGCCTCGCCTCCCACCCGGGCATCCGCCACGTCACCTTCACCGGCTCGGTGCCCACCGGGCGGGCCGTCGCCGGGGCGGCGGCGGCCTCGCTCGCCCGGGTCACCCTGGAACTGGGCGGCAACGACGCCGCCGTCCTGCTGGACGACGTCGAGGTGGACCGGATCGCGGACCGGCTGTTCTGGGCGGCGTTCCGCAACTGCGGGCAGGTCTGCATGGCGGTCAAACGCGTCTACGCACCGGCACGGCTCCACGCCGAGGTCGTCGAAGCCCTCGCCCGGCGCGCGAAGACCGTCGCCGTCGGGCCCGGCCTCGACCCGGAGACCCGGCTGGGCCCGGTCAGCAACGCCCCTCAGCTGGCCCGCGTCGAGCAGGTCACGAAGCGGGCCCTGGCGGACGGCGCCCGGGCGGCGGCCGGCGGCCACCGGCTGGACGGGCCGGGCTGCTTCTTCGCTCCCACGATCCTCACCGATGTCCCACCCGACAGCCCGGTGGTGACCGAGGAACAGTTCGGACCCGTCCTGCCGGTGCTTCCGTACCGGAGCCTCGACGAAGCAGTCGACGCGGCCAACGGCACCGGCTTCGGACTGGGCGGATCCGTATGGGGCGCCGATCCCGACCGGGCCGAGGCGGTGGCCGGCCGGCTCGAATGCGGCACGGCCTGGATCAACCACCATGCCGAGCTGTCCCTCGCCCAGCCCTTCGCGGGCGTCAAGAACAGCGGTGTCGGCATCGCGGGCGGACCGTGGGGGTTCTACGGCAACCTCCGGCCGTTCGTCGTCCACCGACCGCAGGAGGAGTGACGTGAGGTTCCAGGCGGCCGTACTGCGCTCGTACGAGGACCCGTTCGCGATCGAGGAGGTGACCCTGCGCACGGAACCCGCCGTCGGCGAGATCCTTGTCGAGATCACGGGCTGTGGGATGTGCCGGACCGATCTCGCGGTCCGGCGATCGGCCGGTCGCAGCCCGCTGCCGGCGGTGCTCGGCCATGAGGGGGCCGGGATCGTGGTGCGGACGGGCGGCCCGGGCACCGCGATCGGCGTCGGTGACCACGTCGTGCTGAGCTTCGACTCCTGCGGACACTGCCGGAACTGCCGCGGCGCGTCCCCCGCCCACTGCGACTCCTTCGCCTCCCTCAACCTCTTCGGAGGGCGCGAGGAGGAAGCACCAAGGCTCACCGACGCGACCGGGGGAGCGCTCGCGCCCCGGTGGTTCGGCCAGTCCTCGTTCGCCGAGTACGCGCTCGTCCCGGCCCGCAACGCGGTCCGGGTCGACCCCGCACTGCCCGTCGCACTGCTCGGACCGCTCGGCTGCGGCTTCCTCACCGGCGCCGGAGCCGTGCTGAACACCTTCGGCGCCGGCCCCGCCGACACCCTCGCGGTCTTCGGCGCGGGAGCGGTGGGCCTGGCCGCGGTGATGGCGGCCACCGCCGCCGGCGCGCTGACCGTGGCCGTCGACCGGCACCCCGGGCGGCTGGCCCTGGCCGAGCGGTTCGGCGCGATCCCGCTGCCCGCCGGAACGGCCGGACTGCCCGAACGGATCCGGCGGCTCACCGACGGCGGCGCGCAGTACGCGCTGGACACCACGGCCTCGTCCCCGCTCATCAACGACGCGCTCCGGGCACTGCGCCCCACCGGAAGCCTCGGCCTGGTGGCACGGCTCCACACCGCGCTGCCGCTCGAACCGGGCACGCTGGACCGGGGCCGCAGCATCCGCCACATCTGCGAAGGGGACGCCGTGCCCGGACTGCTGATACCCCGGCTGACCGGGCTGTGGCAGGCCGGACGCTTCCCCTTCGACCAACTGATCCGCACGTACCCGCTGGCCGACATCAACGAGGCCGAACGCGACTGCGACGCGGGCCGCGTGGTCAAACCCGTCCTGCTCCCGGAGGGAAGAAACCGATGAGCGAGGCACACGGCACCGCGGGCTCACCGCACCCGGCAAGCGGGCGCCCCGTGGTCCCCACTCCCGCCGACGGACGAAACACGGCCGGCACGGCGTCGCCGCACACCGACGTGGGAGGCGTGGACGCGGGCGTGGGTCTGACCGCCCTCCTGGTGGCCGCGGCACGGGCGATCGAGACCCACCGCCCCGACAGCCTGGCCCAGGACGTCTACGCGGAACACTTCGTGCGCGCCGCCCCGGCGTGCGCGCACTGGCCGGTGCGCATCCAGCAGGTCCCGGACGGAGACGGCGATCCGCTGTGGGGGCGGTTCGCCCGCTACTTCGGCCTGCGGACCAGGGTCCTCGACGACTTCCTCCTCCGGTCGGTGCGTACGGGCACCCGTCAAGTGGTCCTGCTCGGAGCGGGGTTGGACACCCGCGCCTTCCGGCTGGAGTGGCCCTGCGACTGTGCGGTCTTCGAGATCGACAGGGCGGGCGTGCTGGCGTTCAAGCAGCGGGTGCTCACGGACCTGTCGGCCGCCCCGAAGGCGAAGCGCGTCCCCGTACCGGTCGACCTGCGCGCCGACTGGGTCACCGCGCTGACCGCCGCCGGCTTCGACCCGGCCGCGCCGAGCGTCTGGCTGGCCGAGGGACTGCTCTTCTACCTGCCGAGTCCCGTCGAGACGTACCTCGTCGACACGGTGGACCGGCTGACCACCGAAGGCAGCGCACTGGCCTTCGAGGCCAAGCTGGAGAAGGATCTGCTGGAGTACCGCGACAGCGCGATCTACACGGCGACGCGAGAGCGGATCGGCATCGACCTGCTCCGCCTCTTCGACAAGGGGCCCCGGCCCGACTCCGCGGGCGACCTGACGGCCAGGGGCTGGTCCACCTCGGTGCACACCCCCTTCGACTTCACCCACCGGCACGGACGCGGCCCCCTTCCCGAGCCGAACGACGCGCTGGAGGGGAACCGGTGGGTGTTCGCGCACAAGCACCGGCCATGACGTCCGCAGCGCTCACGGCGGCGTCCGCGTCGCCCCACCGCCTCGCAGCGGATGTTCACACGTCGCCGGAGGACGCCGCCTTCCGTGTTCGCCGGCGCCGCTGCCCGCACTTCTGCCCAGCGGCGCCCGGCCGAGGGGCGCAGCATGTGGAGGCTTGCCGTGCCGGTCCTCTCGGCCGGGGCCGTGGTGGTCGCCGGTATGCGCAGCGCCGCCAGAACGGTGGCTCCGGTGCGGCCGAGCGGCGGCGACGAGTACGCCGCCGCTCCCCCTCAACCCCCTTGACACGGAACGATGTCGAACGGATCGCCGCACGACGCCGGCCGAGACGGAGGCCGGCCACACCTCGTGGGGGATGCGGAGGTGTGCGCACCGAGGGGACCGGGCGACCCTGGGCTCCCGGTTCGCTGCTCGAGCCCCGCCCCCGCCGGCGGACCCGTCCGCTTGGGCGGGTCTGTGCCTGCTGGAGGACTTCGCCCCCAGCGGCGGGAGGTGACGGGGAACGGGGAGACGGGCCGGGCGAGGTGATCAGGCGGATGGCCGACGGGTGAGGGACGGCAGAGTCGTCGTCCTGATCCGGCGGCAGGTCACGAAGCCGTTCACGGTCACCGCTGTCCAGATGACGGTACTGGCCAGGGGCCACCACAGATCCTGTCCCCGCTCACCCCGGCTGAGACTGCCGATCCAGCTGGCCGCCCAGCTGACCGCGAGGATCAGGGCCGGCCACCTGGCCCATTGCCAGGTCCACATGGTCCATCGGGCCCGGGCTTCTTGTCGGCCCCGCTCGTCCTGCTGAGATCGTGTGCCGTCCATGACTGCCGTTTACCCCCTCTCGGTCCTTGGTTTCCTGCACCTTCGAGGGGGAGGGCCACAGGGCCGGGCCGGCTCGTGGTCGGACGTTCCGGATGAGCGTCCATGGGGCGGCGGTGCGGTGGACGACGCGCGCCGGACGTCGGTTCCGTCCAAGACGGCTGCCACGTCCGCGATCCAGTGGGGACCCGGCAACTCACCCGGTCATGAGCAGACAGCAGCATGCGCGACGTGGTGCACACCGGTTTCGTGTCGCTCGACGGCGTCGTGGACCCGCCCGGCGGCGGGCCGGGGGAGGAGCACCGCAGCGAGCCGAGGCAGCGGCCTTCTCGGGCCCGGCCTAGCGTGCCACGCGGTAGCGGAGGTAGACGACTTTCGAGCTGAAGGCGCGGGTCTCGACGAGTTCGAGATCCACCCGGCGCTCGCGCCGGGGAAAGAACGGAATGCCACCGCCCACCAGCACCGGGTAGACCACGGCCCGGTACTCGTCGATCAGGCCCGACGCCGCCACCTCGGCGGCGAGGGTCGCGCCGCCGATCGCGATGTCGCCCTCTCCCGGCTCGGCCCGCAACCGCTCGATCTCCTCCGCCGGGCTGCCGGAGGCCAGGCGGGCCTTGCCCTGCACCGTCGACAGCGTGCTGGAGAACACCACTTTGGGGAGCGGCTTCCAGAGCGCGGTCCACTCGAGCGCCGGCTCGTCGAGCGAGGGGTCCTGGTCGGCGGTCTCCCAGTACAGCATCGTCTCGTACAGCCGTCGTCCCATCAGGTGGACGCCGACGTCTCGAATCTCGTCGATCCAGAAGCGGAAGACCTCCTCGTCGGGCGCCGTCCAGTTGAAGTCGCCGTCCGGCCCGACGATGTAACCGTCGAGTGAGACGCTCATCGAATAGGTCACGCTGCGCATCAGAACTCCCTTCGCCAACGGCTTCGACGATACGACCGCCGAACGCCGCGGAACTCATCGGCCGGACACCGGATGGCCGTCGGTCCGCGGCGTCACACGCCGGTGGCCGGCCTCGCGGGCGAAAGCGGGGACTTCCTCGACGGGACGAGTGCCGGGACCGGGACGCCGGGCGTCCGGGACGACGAGCGGGACGCGCGGCTCGACCACCCCGGTCGGCCTCCGTGACCCGGGCCGACCGCCGTCGACCGGTCTTCGCCGTCCTGTGCCGATCGAACAGCGGAGCGTCGAGCGGTGGAACCCACCGCATCACGAACGGCCCCTTCTCGTCCGTGCGCGGGTGAGGGCGTTCAGGCCCGCGCCGGCACGGACCTCACCGGCGATCGGAGCGAAGCCCCGTCGGCCGGCGAAGACGCGGCGTGCGGCCGGAGGACCATGAGCGAGTCCTCCGGGGCCGCCGCCATGGCAAAGGGGAACCGGTCGAGTGCGAGACAGAGCGCGACGTCGTCGGGGTGGGCTCCTTGACGCACGCCCTCCCGCAGTTCGGCGGCTCGCGACGCGTCGGCGCGGCGGAGGAACCCGGCCGCATCCGCACCGGCCCCGGCGGCCCTCCGCGCGATGTACCGGGCGCACGCCGGGTCTTCCTCGGCCCGCCCGTTCTCGCCGGTGACCACGAACATGACGCTGTCGCACCGGCGTGCCCGCAGGAGCCGGGCCGTCGCCTCCGCCACCACGAAGCCGGCGCGCAGCAGCAGCGAGGCTTCCTTGACCGCGAGGGCGCCGGCCGTCCCCGCGGTGGTCTTCTCGCATGGCGGTCCGTCCGCCGAGGCCGACGGACCGCAGCAGGCCCGGCGAGTCGACGGTGTCGAACCCGGGCGCGGGCGGACCGTCCTTGAGCGCCACCCGGTCCGGGTGGCGAGTTCTGAGTGCCAGGGCTTCGTCCGGCGACTCGGCGGGAACGGTCTCTTCCGTTCCTCGGGCGAAGGCCCAGGCGGCCACCGTGAAAGCACGCATGACGTCGACCACGACCGCCACGGGCGGGGCTTCGGCCGGTTCTGCGATACCGAGGAAACGAGCCTGCGTCCGGTCGTGATCGCGCACACCCGAACCGGAGCGCCTGGACGGCGCCGCGCATCACTTCGACGTTCCCGGGTTTCCCGCCCTCCGGCTGATCGACAGCCGCCGCGGACCACTCGGCACGTCCGGTCGGCCGGGGAGCCGGTTTTCGGTCCCTGGCCCGCGGGCCGCCTACGGAGGGGGCGGCGCCGGGGCCGGTCCGTCCGCGACCAGGCCGGCGAGGACCGCCTCGCCGAGGGCGTGCACGGCGGACCGGGGCCGGACCATGACGGTGAACTCCTTGATCCGGCCGTCGTCGTCGAAGTGCAGCAGGTCGATGCCGTGGATCTCCTTGCCGCCCGCCCTGGCGCGGAAGAGCAGCACTGCGGACGGTGCGGTGGTGGCGTCGCCGCTGGTCTGCGCGGTGCCGGTGTGGTGGCCGATGTACCGGAAGTCCTCGAAGGTCCGCAGCAGGACCCTGAAGAGTCCCAGCACCGCCGGTTTGCCCTCGAAGGGCGTGAACGTGACGGGGCTGTAGAGGCGGATGTCGTCGGTGAACAGGTCGTCCAGGGCCGCGAGGTCCTGGTTGTCGACGGCTGCGCGGAAACGGTCGGGAGTGTTCAAAGGCCCCGCCTTCATAGTCATCAATATGATTACTCATTTTTATGAGTACCATGAATATCCCTCTGGGGGACAGAGGCATGTGAGGAAGGGATCCCATGGCACTGAGGCACGCCGTGCTGGCGGCGCTGCTCGACGGTGAGCTCAGCGGCTATCAGCTGGCCAAGGCGTTCGACGTCGGTGTGGCCAACTTCTGGTACGCACAGCCGCAGCAGCTCTACGCCGAGCTGACCCGGCTGGAGAAGGAAGGGCTGGTCGCGGGCCGGGAGGTGCTGCAGGAGAGCCGGCCGAACAAGCGGTTGTTCCACGTGACCGACGCCGGCCTCGTGGAACTGGAGACCTTCACGGCCGCCTCCGCCAAGCCGGCCGTCGTCCGCGACGACCTGCTCGTCAAGGTCCAGGCCGCCGACCACGTCGACACCGCCGCGCTCGTCGCCCAGCTCACCGAGCGCGCCCGGATCGCCCAGGCCAAGATAGACCTCTTCGGCGCCCTGCTGCGCCGCCTGCGCGGCGACCGTACGGAAGAGGAGTTCCTCCGTCACGGCGACCGCATCGGCCCGTACCTGACCTGTCTGCGCGGCGTGGCCTTCGAACGGGAGAACCGCGACTGGTGCGCGCGCACGATCACCGTCCTCGAGGAGAGGCGGCGGGCCCATGTCCCCCACTGACGCGGCGTACCTGCGCCACGTCGCACGCTGGCCACCGTCGTCGCCTCCTGCCTCGGCCTCGCATGCCGCTCGCCCGGCATGTTCGAACGCGGCCACGGATCCCCCGGCATCGCCCCGGCGCATGTCGCCTCGCCGGACCCGGCCGGCCGCTCCGCAGCGACCGGACCGCGCCGGGTTTTCCGCCCACGAAAGTGATCACGCCTCGGTCACGGCCGGCCGGCGCATGGCCGACCTGTCGCAGCGGTCAGTCGGCAAGGGCCTGGCGGAGGGTGTCGTGGCAGTCGATGACGGCGTCGACGCCGACGATCTGCAGGGTGCGCATCACGGTGTCCGTGGGCGCGGCCAGGCGCAGCCAGCCGCCGGCCTGGGTGAGGGCGTGATGAGCGGCGATGAGGACGTTGATGCCGCTGGAGTCCATGAAAGTCACCCCACCCAGGTCGACCACGACACGGGGGTGAGCGGTGAGGGCGACGTCCAGGGCGTGGCGGAGGGCATCGCCGGTGTGGTGATCGATCTCCCCGGCCGGGTTCAGCACCTGGACGCCGTCAGTGGCGGTGGCTGCGACCGACAGTTGTTCCCGCTGTTCAGCCCGATTGCTGTTCGCCACTTTTCCCTCAGACATGTCAGTGATACTTACACACCAAACCTTCACCCGGTGATTGCCCCGCACGCACCGGGTGATGCCCGTGTGTGACGGAGACGACAGAGGGACATGAGGCGTCACCCGTCCCTGCGCGGGTACGCGCGAGGTGTGAACGGGGTGGCGAAGGTGGCCGGGATGAATCCAGTTCCCTTGGGCGCGGACGGTGCGGCGCCGGACGAGCGGCGCATACACACCACGATCGCCCTGGACGGGGACGGCGCCGACATCGCCCATGCCCGCCACCTGGCCGCCGACTTCCTCGCTCGCGTCCAGGCCGAGCACGGCCTGCCGGTCTCCCGGCGTGCCATCGACGTGACCCGACTGGTGGTCAGCGAGCTGGTCACCAACGCCCGCAAGTACGCTCCCGGGCCGGCGCTGCTGGATCTGCGCGTCATCGGTGACACCGTGGAGGTGAGGGTGTGGGACTCCGACCCGGTGCTGCCGCTCGCCCGGGCCGCGGACGCCGGCCGGGTGGGCCAGCACGGCCTGGAGATCGTCATGGCCGTCTGCCAGGGCTTCGCGGCGCAGCGCGAGCCGGTCGGCAAGAGCATCACGGCCCGCATCGCCCTGCTGGACGAGCCCGCAGGTGCTCTCGCCGGGCGACAGCCGCTTTGACGTGCTCCCTGGACTTCGGGCCAGGAGGCACGTCGAGGCCCGGTGCCCGGTCACCTGGCCGCGGGGTGGCCGTCGCGCCGTTCGCGTTCGCTCTTGGGGGTCTTCGACGACCTGGTGGGCGGCGGCGTCGCTGCGGGCGTAGGTCATGACAGGGTGTTCGACGGTGTCGCGGGCGGCTCAGGGGGCCGGTCCGTCATGGCGAAGCCGGCCCATGCCCGGCGGAGGGCGGGTGGCCAGGGGCACCGGTCCGGCGGCCGCTCGCAGAAGTGCTCACGGGCCGCAGGAGGGGCGCCCGGCACCTCTGGACCGGCACTGGTCCGCCCCTGCGCGGGCCGATGCATGGGGGCGGGCGCCGGGGGCAGGGTGGGGGCATGACGACGATGCTCGGTGCCTTTGTCCTCGGCACTCCCGATCCGCCCGCGCTGGCCGACTTCTACCGTGCCCTGCTGGGCTGGCAGGAGATCGAGCGGGACCCCGAATGGGTCCGGCTGCGGGATCCCGAACAGGACCGCCCCAGTCTCAGCTTCCAACTGGAAGCCGATCACACGCCCCCGGTGTGGCCTCAGCGATCAGGTACTCAGCAGATGCAGGCACACGTGGACCTGCAGGTCGACGACTTGGAGGCGGAGACCGAGCGGGCTTGCGCCCTGGGCGCGACGCTGGAGGACCACCAGCCCCAAAAGGACGTACGAGTCCTCCGTGACCCTCATGGTCACCCGTTCTGTCTCTTCCTTCCGGGCGCCTGAGCGATCCCGGCCCGGCACCGCGACGGCAGCGACACGACCCTCGCACCGCGTCGGCGCCCTCCGGTGCGCCGAAGGACGACAGACGTACGGCGAGGACGCGGCCGTGCTCGCCTTCGAGCCGGAACGGCACGGCCTCGCCGAAGTCGTCCGCGCCTTCGCCCTCGCTGTACGCCCGGCGACGCTTCACGCGGGCTGCTCCCCGCAGGCACGGACACAGTGCGGGGGCGGGGTGCGCTCGCCGGTACCGCGCGGGGGCCGGAGCCGCCGCGCCGTGCCGCCGTCGGACAGGACACGTCGGCGGGGGAGAGGACAGGGCGGGCGCGCTGCCGATGAGCGGGCGGGACGCCTCCACCGGCCGAAGGCGCAGAACCCCGGAAAGCCGTTCCTCGGCGACGCGAGCGCCTCTGGAGGGCGAGGGAGCCCATCAGGACGGTGATGACGTGACCCGGATCGCGGAGATGTCGAACTGCAACCGGACCTTCTCGCTCACCATGGCGCCGCCGTTCTTGAGGCGCTGGTCGTAGGCCAGGCCCCACTCGGTGCGGTCGATGGTGGTGGTGCCGTCGAAGCCGGCTCGCTCG
Organism: Streptomyces caelestis; assembly: GCF_001279005.1. Lineage (GTDB taxonomy): Bacteria > Actinomycetota > Actinomycetes > Streptomycetales > Streptomycetaceae > Streptomyces > Streptomyces heliomycini. The sequence goes on along the minus strand of NZ_LGCN01000240.1, from coordinate 137,975 downwards.
TACCCGAACGGATCCAGGACCGAGCCGAGGTAGTCGAGTTGCAGGTCGACGGGCCGGGTGACGCCGCGGATGGTCAGCTCTCCCGTCATGCGGAAGCTCTCCCCGCCCTCGTGGAAGGCGGAGGTGCTGCGGAACACCATCTCCGGGTGGCGCCGCGCGTCGAAGAAGTCGGGGCCGATGAGGTGCGCGTCCCTCTGTTCCACGCCCGTGTCGACGCTGGCAACCCGAATGACGAGGTCGGCCCGCGACTCGGAGGGCCGCGCCCCGTCGAAGTACAGAGTGCTGTCGTAGTCGCTGAAAGCACCCCGAACCGTCGTCACCATCGCGTGACGGACAGAGAAACCGATGCGGCTGTGCGGGCGGTCGATGGTCCATCGCCCGGTCAACGCCCGCAGCGTCGGATCCAGTGCGGCACCGGTGGTCGAGGCCCTCGCTGCGGGCACACCGGCGCCGGCAACCGGCGTCGGCTCGATCACGTCTGTCTGGCGGCGGCTGAAGATGCCCATGACGTCGTAGGCCCTCTCTGTCTGGTCGCTCCGTGCTATCACGAAGTCGACAGGTGCCGCGTGGCGAGATGAGCGGCCTCGTCCGGGTTCCATGCCGTCGACCGCAAAGCTGCACAAGATCGACATGAGTGTTCCCCGGACGGCCGGCGAGGCCGGTCCCTCGCGCGCCCGGCACGTTCAGCGGCATGGAGAGGATGCGGGCGACCGGGGGCGCCACCGTACTCACCGCCGACTGCGTCACCGCTTCCTGCCGAGCTTTCGCGAGGTGGAGGAACTGATGCGTCGACGCGGCGTCGTCGTCCCCCGCGGAACGCGCTCCGCCGGTGCGCGGGGTTCGGCCGCGCTCACGTGAACGGACTGCGCCGTCGTCGCTCCCGGCCCGGTGACACACGGCCCCTGGCGGCAGGGACCCGGCCAGTCCACTGAGCCGCGAGGACCGCCGAACCTCCAGGTGACGGGTCCATGGCGTGCCGGGTGAGTGTGCGCACCGCAGGCATGGTGCCGGCGGCAGTGGCGTAGGCGCTCCCGTCTCCGGGGCGGCGCGCAATGCCCCCGATCACGTAGGCGGCGAAGCGGCGGGAGGCCGCGAACCGGGCGGTGCGCGGCGTGTCCCGGAGGCCCCGGTGGGCCATGGCATGAGGATCAGGTCGTCGACGACGAAGCCGGGGCGCGATCGGCCGGTCTCCTGGGCGCGGCGGGCCGGTTCGCCGGCCGCGCCCGGAGTCCGCTCCCGGCCGGCGGCGAAGTCCATGGCCTCGGGGAAGGCGTCGGCGAATCCCCGGCTGTGCGCGTGGAGTCCACAGATCCGCTCGACCGGGTTCCGGAACCCGTGCCACGGGTCCGCGTCCGCGAGGGCGTCATGAACGGCGGCATGACAGGCCCGCCGCTGCTCGGCGCGGGTCTCCACGATCAGTGCCTGCTCGGTCGGGAAGCGCCGGTACGGCGTGGCGGGGCCGACGCCTGCACGCCGGGCGACGCGGTCGTCCCAGGGATGTGGTGGTGCACCGGCCCGGGGCTGTCGCGGGGATCGCCCGTCGGCCGATCCCCGCGACAGCCCCGTCGGTCAGATGCCGCAGGTGGGGGCCGACCAGTACGGTGACGGGTCGAAGGCCACGTGGGTGTGGTCGTTGTGACCCGGGTAGCCCGGGCCGAGGATTTCCGAGAAGCCGTGCGTCCTGGACTGCTGGGCGAGGCGGCACAAGGACGGTGAGCCGACGAGGTCGGCCGCGTCTCCGTAGAGGTGACGGCTGGTCGCGGAGCCGCCGACCGCGTTGTTGCACGCGCGGGAGCGGAAGCCGCTGGAGATGGTGATCGGGACGTCGCCGAGGGCGTGCCGCATCGCCTCCAGCTTCCACATGGTCTTGAGCGCGTTCGACTTGGCGGTGGCCGCGGAGACCGCGCCGCCGGACCAGTCGGAGTTGCACTTGTTGAGTTCGGCGTAGCTGAAGTGGACGGGCGTGCAGTCGGCGTCCTGGAGAGCGTAGATCTTGCTGAAGGTCGAGGGGCCGGCGACCCCGTCCGCGCTCAGTCCGTACGCGGCCTGGAACTTCTTGACGGCGGCGGCGGTCCGTGCGCCGTACTGGCCGTCGTAGGAGAGCCGCTCGCCGGAGGTCACCCAGCCGGCGACCCGGATCTGGAGCTGGGTCACGTCGCTGCCGGAGGACCCCTGGGAGAGGGAGCGGTTCCAGGTGTAGCAGGAGTCGGCATGCGCGGTTCCGGCCGCGACGCCCATCCCGGCCACCATGCCAGTCATGAGCATGACAAATGAGAGAAGCAGGCGTGACGCGCGTCCGAACATTCCGGCCTCCCGACCGTTGAGTCGACAACAACCGGAGCCCAGAGTGCGGCAACGAGCTACGCGCGTCAATGGCGTCCTGCGGGAAGCGAAGCCGATGGTCCCGCCGGACGCGGGGCCACCGGCTTCGCTTCCCGGTCGTGCGGCCGGTCAGGCGGGTGCGGGCCGTGTCCGGTCGAGGGTGGGTTCGAGGCGGACGACGATGCCCTTCGACGTGGGCTGGTTGCTGATGTCCGCGACGCTGTCCAGCGGCACCAGGACGTTCGTCTCCGGGTAGTAGGCGGCGGCCGACCCCTTCGCGGCCGGGTAGGACACGACCTCGAAGTTCTCGGCCCGGCGCTCGGTGCCGTCCGCCCAGACGCTCACGAGGTCGACGCGATCGCCCTGGGCGAGGCCGAGTCCGGTCAGGTCGGCCGGGTTGACGAGTACGACGTGGCGGCTGCCGTGGATGCCGCGGTAGCGGTCGTTGTCGGTGTAGGGGACGGTGTTCCACTGGTCGTGCGAGCGCAGCGTCTGCAGTAGCAGGTGCCCCTCGGGCGCCCGGGGGACCACGCTCTCGTTGCAGGTGAACAGGGCTTTGCCGACCTTGTTGTTGAAGACGCCCTCGTTGACCGGGTTGGGCAGCTGAAAGCCCCCGGGGCGGGTCACCCGTGCGTTGAAGTCGTGGAAACCCGGCACGACGCGGGAGATGCGGTCGCGGATGGTGCCGTAGTCGCCCTCGAACTCGGCCCAGGGGATCTCCGCCTTGCCGCCCAGGGTGCGGCGGGCGAGCCGGCACAGAATGGCGACTTCGCTGAGCAGCAGCGGGGAGGCCGGTTCGAGGCGGCCCCGGGAGGTGTGCACCTCGCTCATGGAGTTCTCGACGGTGACGAACTGCTCGCCGTCGGCCTGGACGTCACGCTCGGTGCGCCCCAGGGTCGGCAGGATCAGCGCGGTGTCGCCGCAGACGGTGTGCGAGCGGTTGAGCTTGGTGGAGATGTGGGCGGTCAGCCGGCACGAGCGCATCGCCTCTTCGGTGACCTCGCTGTCGGGAGCGGCACGGACGAAGTTGCCGGCCAGGGCGAGGAAGACCTTGATGCGGCCCTCGCGCATCGCCTTGATCGAGTTCACCGAGTCCAGGCCGTGCGGACGCGGAGGGTCGAAACCGAACTCCTTCTGCAGGGCGTCGAGGAAGGTGTCCGGCATCTGCTCCCAGATGCCCATGGTGCGGTCGCCCTGGACGTTGCTGTGGCCGCGCACCGGGCAGGCGCCGGTGCCGGCGCGCCCCAGGTTGCCGCGCAGCATCAGGAAGTTGACGATCTCCCGGATGGTGGGCACGCCGTGCTTGTGCTGGGTGATGCCCATCGCCCAGCAGACGACGACGCGTTCGCTCCGCAGGACCTCGTCGCGGACCTTCTCGATCTCCTCGCGGGTCAATCCGGTCGCCGTGCGCACGTCGTCCCAGTCGACGGTGCGGGTGTGCCGGGCGAACTCCTCGAAGCCGGTGGTGTGGGCGTCGATGAAGTCGTGGTCCAGGACGGTGCCGGGCCGGGCGTCCTCGGCCTCCAGCAGCAGGCGGTTGAGGGCCTGGAACAGGGCGAGGTCGCCGCCGGGCTTGATGTGCAGGAAACGGTCGGCGAGCTGGGTGCCGCGTCCGACGATCCCGCTCGGCTTCTGCGGGTTCTTGAAGCGCCGCAGCCCGGCCTCCGGCAGCGGGTTGACCGCCACGATCCGGCCGCCGCCCCGCTTGGCCTCCTCCAGAGCGGTGAGCTGGCGCGGGTGGTTGGTGCCCGGGTTCTGCCCGACCAGGAAGATCAGGTCGGCGTGGTGGAGGTCGTCGAGGCTGACGGTGCCCTTGCCGGTGCCCAGGGTCTCACTCAGGGCGAAGCCGCTGGACTCGTGGCACATGTTGCTGCAGTCGGGCAGGTTGTTGGTGCCGAAGGCGCGGGCGAAGAGCTGCAGGACGAAGGCGGCCTCGTTGCTGGCGCGGCCGGAGGTGTAGAAGACGGCCTCGTCGGGGGAGGCCAGCGCCCGGAGTTCCTGCGCGAGGACGTCCAGGGCGTCGTTCCAGCCGATGGGCTCGTAGTGCTCGGAGCCGGGCCGCTTGATCATCGGCTCGGTGAGCCGCCCCTGCTGGTTGAGCCACATGTCGGAGCGGGCGGCGAGGTCAAAGACGCTGTGCTCACGGAAGAAGTCGGCGGTGACCCGGCGCGTGGTGGCCTCGTCGTTGATGTGCTTGGCGCCGTTCTCGCAGTATTCGTTGCGATGGCGCCGGCCCGGGGCCGGGTCCGCCCACGCGCAGCCGGGGCAGTCGATCCCGCCCACCTGGTTCATGGCCAGCAGGTCCACCCCGGTCTTGCGCGGGGAGGTCTGCGCCAGGGAGTACTCCAGAGCGTGCACGACCGCGGGGACTCCGGCCGCCCACTTCTTCGGCGGCGTCACGGAGAGGGTGGTCTCCGGCTCCTCGCCGGGCGGATTCTGCATCGGTTCGCCTTTCTCTCGCCGTGTCCGGTGCGCGGGTCAGCCGACGGGCCACTGGGCCACACGGCTCCTGGGGGGTTCCGGACGATCGTGCTGCACACGGCCGTTGCGGATGGTGCCGCGCCAGGCCCCGCCCTCCTGCCCCAGCCCCTCGATGAACCGCTTGAAGCTCATGAGCTCGCCGCGCACCAGCCGGGCGGTCAGCCGGGTGACCCTGGACGAGCGGGTGAGGAACCTCGCGGCTCCCCGCGGTTCCAGGAGCATCCGGACGGTGATCGCGGTGCTCCCGGGCCCCGTCGGCCTGAACTCGACCTCGCCCTGGTGGGAGGGGTTCTGCTCGAGACCGCGCCAGGCCAGGTAGGCATCGGGCTCCTGCTCCACGGTCTCGACCGCGAAGCGGTGGCGCAGGGGTCCGTAGCCGATGGTCCAGACGGTCACGGCGGGCCTGATCTGCTCGACGCCGTGCACCACGGTCGAGAAGCGCGGGAAGGTCTTGAACTGCGTCCACTGGTTGTACGCCGTCCGCACCGGCACCCCGACCTCGACCGTCTCCTCGACGTGCCGCTCCCGCAGTGGTCGGCGGTGCGTGACGCCGTCACCGTCAGTGCGCGTTCCCGGCGTGTTCGGCACGGCCTGCCGGGCGTCGTCTTCGTGCGCCATCGTGGTCTCTCCTCCGGTGAGGGAGCCGGGCGCGCGGACACCCGGCCTCCCCTGGTGCGTCAGGGCTTCCCTTCCGGTTCCCCTGTCGTGCACTTCGAGTCACCCCGGTGCCGTCCTACGGCTGCCGGTCCGAGCGCCGCGGCGTGGAGACGGTCCGTCTCAGGGACCCCGAGACAGGCGTCCCGCCGGCCGGAGACGACCACGCCTCCGGAGCCGACTGACATTTCTTGGCAGGGTAACCCGAACGACGCGCGTGCGCTGCCCGGCCCCGAGCCCAGGTCGCCGCTCGACACCCTGCGCGGTCCGACACCCTCCGACCGGGGCAGGACGGCAGCCGGGCGCCGGCCGGTGCACGACGTCGCCGCCCCTCTCCTCGGCGACCGCCTCGGCCACGACTGCCAAAACGGCTTCGCCGACGGGGCGACGCCCGAGGCGTTCACCCACCGCACGAAACGGGGACGGGCCGAACCGCACGCGGACGACGGGCCCGCTTCGCGGCCACGCGGAGCATCGATCCTGCGGGCGCCCTGCTCCGCGCGCATGTCCGAGGAGATCGTCGGCTCGCCGAAGCCGCGTGCCGGAGCGTGTCCGTCATCCACCGGCCCGACACCGGCCTCACCGGCTTCCACCGTGCCCGACACCGACAGCTCCGACGACGGTCGCCGACCTCACGCACCCGGCTTCAGCGGCATGATGTCCATCCGGCCGGCACCCGCTCGAGATCGGGCGTATCCCGGATGGCCGGCCGCCCTCGCTGTTCCTGGTCTCGGGTCATGATCTTTCGTCGTTCACGGTTATCGGCTGCGGTGCTGGCACTGGCTGCGTCGTCTCTGCCGTCCGTTGCGGCTTCGGCCGCGCCGCGCTCCACCGACACGGCTTGGTCCGTGCAGCGTGACGCCGACGCACTGCGGGACACCGGGGTCACCGGGGTGACGGTCCGTCTGGAGACTCCGCGCGGGACGGTCACGGCCCGCTCCGGGGTGGGGGACCTGGTCACTCGCCGCCCGGTTCCGAGGGACGGCTACCTGCGCCTGGGCAGTACCACCAAGACGTTCGTCGCCACCGTCATGCTGCAACTGGTGGGTGAAAAACGGATCTCCCTCGACCAGACGGTGGAGCAGCTGCTGCCCGGGGTGGTGTCCGGTGCGGGAAACGACGGCCGGACCATCACCGTCCGCAACCTGCTGCAGCACACCAGTGGCCTGTCCGACTACATTCACGACGTTTTCCCCGACCCCGGTGCCCGGACCTACTTCGCCAACCGGTGGCGTGCCTACGAGCCCGAAGAGCTGATGGGCCTTGCCATGCGCCATGAACCCGCCTTCCGGGCAGACGCCGGCTGGGCGTATTCCAACACGAATTACGTGCTCGCCGGAATGATCATTGAGAAGATCACAGGCCGCACCTGGGAACAGCAGGTCCACGACCGCGTCCTGCGCCCGCTCGGCCTGCGGCACACCGGCACCCCCGGCACCCGGCCCTTCCTTCCGTATCCGCACACGGCCAACTACCAGCAGTTCACCGTGGACGGCCCGATGGTCGACACCACCATCCCCTACCGTCCCTTCGACAGCGGGGCCGACGGCTCGATGACCGGCACGGCCCGCGACCTCAACCGCTTCTTCGGCGCCTTGGCAAGTGGACAGCTGCTGAAGCCCGCCGAACTCGCCGCCCTGCAGAACACCGTGCCGGTGCCGGAGAACAGCGGTCACCCGGAAGACACCCGGGACGGCCTGGGCCTGTTCTTCACACCCCTGTCCTGCGGCGGCGGCTACCTCGGGCACGGAGGGAGCGGCTTCGGATATGTGATCCGGGCGGCGGCAACCGTGGACGGCCGACGCACTGTCACCGTCTCCGCGCACAGCCGCTCCGCGGACCCGAAGACCTCGGCCCGTCAGGAGGACGCACTGCACCACCTCATCGACCACGCCCTGTGCCGCACCGTTTGATCACGTGCTCGACACCGTGATGAAGATCAGACCGTTCGGGCCGGGCCGGGTGACCGCGGCCGGCTCTTCAGGAACCCGGACAGCAGCTCCGAACGCGCACCGCACCACACGGCCACTCCCGGAAAAGCCCCCCTGCCGTCCGGGAACCGAATGCCTGGCGCGTCGCACCGGCCCGACCGGGGCGACAGGGAGAAGGCGTACTCGGACGAAGCGCACGCCCATGTGCGGCGCATCCTCGACGCCGGTGTCGTCGCTGTCTTCCCGATGTACCGGCAGAGCGCGCCCGCCGTCCTCAAGGGCTGGATCGACCACGTGGGGAACCACGGGTTCGCCCGCGGCCGCAGCGGGCCCCGCCTCGCGGGCAAGCGCGTGCTGTGGCTGGGGCTCGCCGGCGCCACCGCCGACGAGCCCGTCGTGGAGGGGATGCGAACCGTCTCGAGACCGGTCCGAGTGAAGGCATCGCCTGCTGCTGCGGCTTCTCCCGTTCCCCCGTCGGCCTGCTCACCGACGCGCAGGAGCGTCCCCTTCGGGGCCCGGCGCCGGGCACGCACACGTCCTCGGGCCGCGGCTGATCCGCGGGCTCAGGCCCTCCTTGAGCGTGACGAAGTCGATGCCGGCCGACGCGGCCGCGCGCTCTCGGTCCGTCCGGTGGTCGCCCCCGAAGAGCTCCTGGGCATCCGTCACCGATGACGACGGCCATGAGGCAGGGTGCCACCCCGCGCCCTTCGGTGCCAGGCCGAGCCGAAACGAGCCGGGGTTCATCGCGGCGCACCGCGGCGGCCGTCATCGTCCCCGCGGACGGCGTCGGATTCCTCCGTCCGTACGCGGCGCAGGTGTCCGAAGCCTGCCGGATCATGTACCCGCCGGACGCGCCAGCGCATCGACGGTCGCGGAGAACAACCCCGGCAGCCGCTGCGCCGTGGGCACCAGCGCTGAGCGGACCGGGAGGATCCTCGTCGCGCCGAGCAGCGCCCGGGTCAGCCGGCGATGGCGCCGGGTGAGTCGTCGCCACTCCCGCTCGTACGCCGCCAGGTCATGGTCGACGACTGCTCGCACCGCCGCCGAGGCCTGCGCGAGCGCCAGCGCGACGCCCTCACCGGTCAGCGCGTCGACGTAACCGGCCGCATCGCCGACCAGCAGCACCCGGCCGGCGGTGCGTGCGTGCGTGTCCTGGCGGAGCGGCCCCGCCCCGCGCACCGGTCCGGCGGGTCCGGCTCCGGCCAGCCGCTCCCGCAATGCGGGGAAGGCGGCGAGGTGGTCGTCGTACGGTCCGCGGCCGGCGGTGAGCACCGCGACGCCCACCAGGCCGTCGCCCACCGGGGTCACGTAGGCCTCCGCGTCACGGGCCCAGTGCACCTCGACGCGGTCGCTCCAGGGGGCGAGCACGTAGTGGCGGCGCAGCCCGTGTCGCCGGTGGGCCCGACGCGGCCGGTGCAGACCCAGGGACCGGCGGATCGGCGAGTGCAGGCCATCCGCAGCGGCGAGGTGGCCGGCACGGGTGCCGTCGATCACGACACCGTCCTCGTCCTGCTCGACACGGCGCACCGTGCGCTGCTCGATCCGTACGCCGGCGGCCAGCACCGCCTCGCGCAGCGCCGCGTGCAGGACGGTGCGACGTACCCCGCGGCCCGGCCCCGCCCGGAAGTCGGCGTCGACCCGACGCGGCCCGGAGACGTACGAGATGCCCCACAGGTCGTGTCCCGGCGGGTGCACACCGAGCGCTGCCAGGGCGGCGACGGCACCCGGCATCAGACCCTCGCCGCACGCCTTGTCGAGGGTGCCGGCGCGCTGCTCCCAGACGGCGACTTCGAGGCCTGCCCGAGCCGCGTGCAATGCCGTGGCGAGACCTGCCGGTCCTCCACCGACGACGAGGAGATCCATGAGACCCTCCTCAGGCCAGCCGCGCCAGGGCGGTGTCCTCGGCGCGGACGCGGGTGGCGAGCAGGAATCCGTTCAGCACGGTGAAGACGACCGCCGTGACCCAGGCCGAGTGCACCAGCGGGAGCGCGAACCCCTCGACGACGACGGCGAGGTAGTTCGGGTGCCGGAGCAGGCGGTAGGGGCCGCCGGTCACGCGCGCGGCGCCGGGCACGACGATCAACCGGGTGTTCCACTGCCGGCCCAAGGTGGCGACGCACCACCAGCGCAGCGTCTGCGAGGCCGCGACGAGGGCGAGCATGGTCCAGACGAGGGCCGGTACGGCGTCCGGCTGCCGCACCCGTACCTCCACGAGCGCGCCGACCAGCAGGCCCGTGTGCAGTGCCACCATGAACGGGTAGTGGCCCCGCCCGGCCTCCGCACCGCCCCGCGCGATGCTCCGGACGGCGTTGCGGTGGGACACGAACAGTTCGGCGACCCGTTCCAGGCCGACGGCCAGGACCAGGACGGTGAACAGAACCTCGCCGCTCACCTCTCATCCTCCCGGGGCGCGCAGGAGCACGAGTTCGGAGCAGAAGCCCGGGCCCAGGGCGAGCATGAGCCCGTGGGAGCCGGGCCGCGGAGGGCGGTCGGCGAGCGTGTCCGCCAGGACGTGCAGCACGGAGGAGGAGGACAGGTTGCCGATCCGGCGCAGTGAGTCCCAGGTCACTCCCAGGGCGTCACGCTCGATCCCGAGCACTTCCTGCAGTGCTTCCAGGACCTTGGGACCACCGGGGTGCGCGACGTACCAGCCGATGTCGTCGCCGGTGAGGGCGTGGTCGTCGAGGAAGCCGCGAACGTCGTCGCCGACGTACCGGCGCACCAGGTCGGGGACCGAGGAGTCGAGCACGATCCTGAATCCGCCGGAACCGACGTCCCAGCCCATCATGCGTTCCGAGTCGGGGTAGAGACGACTGCGCGAGGCGAGGACCTCGGGGCGGGCGGGGTCGTCGGACCGTGCGAGCGGATGCCCGGAACCGACTGCGACCACCGCCGCGGCGCCGTCCCCGAACAGGCCGCTCGCCACGAGATTGGCGAGCGAGGTGTCCTCGCGCTGGAACGTGAGCGAGCACAACTCGACCGACACCAGCACCGCGACCCCGTCCGGACGGCCGCGCAGCAGGTCGTTCAGGCGTGCGACGCCGGCCGCGCCGGCGACACAGCCGAGGCCTACCAGGGGCATGCGCACCACGTCGGGGCGCAGCCCGATCTCCGCCGCGATGCGGGCTTCGAGCGGAGGGACGGCCAGACCGGTCACCGTGCACGACACGATGAAGTCGACGTCGGTCGGCGTGAGGCCGACCTCCTTGAGCGCGTTGACGACCGCGCGACCGCCCAGTTCGACGCCCATCCGGATGAAGGCGTCGTTCGACCGGCCGAAGTCCCCGAGGCGGGCGTACTCCTCCAGCGCCAGCACGGTGTGCCGGGTCTCGACGCACGTGTTGCGGTGGAACCGTTCGACGACGCCGCGGTCGACCGCATCCTCGACCAGTATGCCGACGAAGGACTCGGTGATCTCCTCCTGCCGGTAGCGGTGATGGGGCAGGACACCGCAGACACTGAGGACACGCATGGTCATGCTGGCTCCCGAGGGCGGCCGGTCGGACGGATGGGGGTGAGGAACGCCCGGCCGAGGCCGAGCGCGACGGTGGGGGTCAACCGGCCGCGAGCGAGACCGAGTTCGACGAAGTCGTCGAAGACGCGCTGGTCGGCGGCCGAAGCCCGCAGCCCGGCCTCGAGGACACCGGTGGTGCGGGCGAGCCGGGCGGCCAGAGCGGTGTGGCGCAGGTGGGGCAACAGGATCCGGCGGGTGATGCGGGCGTAGTGCTCTCCCGCCCGCTCGGGCCGTCCGTCCCGTAGGGCTGCGGCGGCGGCGCGACCGGCCGCGATGCCGGTGGCCACGGCGTAGTGGATGCCCTCTCCGGTCAGGGGGTTCACCAGGCAGGCGGCGTCGCCCGCGAGCAGCACGCGACCGGCCGGAGGGCGCCAGCGTGCCGTCGAGAGCGGCAGGAGGTGCCCGGCCCAGTCCCGTCCCTCCTCGGCCGCGCCGGGCAGGAGCACCTCCAGCCGCTCGAACAACTGGGCGCGGGTCGGCGCCGGCCGGCCTCCGTGGAGGACCTCGCCGTATCCGACGTTCGCGTGGCCGTCACCGCGGTCGAAGGACCAGGCGTACGACGGCTGGTGGCGGGTGCCGAACTCGATGACCTGTACGCCTCGCCGCCCGGGTGCGACCGGGGCGTAGCCGCGCAGCGCCAGGGCCACCGGACCGCGAGAGCGGCCGAGCGCGCGTCGGACGACCGAGTGCTCGCCGTCGGCGCCGACCACGACCGCGGCGGAGACCTCCCCGTCCAGGATCACCGCGTCGGTGTCCCGCCGCAGATCACGGACGCGGTGCCGCAGGAGCCGGGCGCCCGCGGCGACGGCCGCGTCGACCAGTCGGGCATCGAAGATCCGGCGCGGCACCACCCACGCCGGGCGGGCCGTCCGCCGCTCGACGGCCAGGCCGCCCCGGCCGAGGCGGAGACGCTCGACCGGGACCCGGTCGTCGACGAGACCGGTGACGAGGACCTCGGAGAGGAGGTCGAGGACGTGCGGGGCCACCCCGTCGCCGCAGACCTTGTCCCGCGGGAAGCCCGCCCGGTCCAGCAGGGCGACGCGCAGACCCGCGTCGGCGTGCAGTGCGCCCAGGGCGGCGGCGGCGCCGGCGGGTCCGGCGCCGACCACCGCGAGGTCCCAGCGAGTGGATGCAGGCGCCATCAACCGGCCGCCACGAGCAGCACGACATCGAGCAGGGCGACAGCCACCGCGGCCCGGAAGGGGGTACGGCCGTGGGCGGCCCACGTGAGCACGACGAGGACCGCCACCGGGGCGAGGACCGCCGGCGCCCACGCCGGAGGAGGCCCGGCGGGGCCGAGCACGGCCAGCAGCGAGGCGACGGCCAGCAGCACGGCGGCCAGGACGCGTGAAAGGCGCTCGCCGAGCCGGTGCGGCAGGCCGCGGACGCCGGTGCGTTCGTCGTCGGCGAGGTCGGGCAGCGTGTTGAGCAGATGCGCCCCGACACCGAGCGCGGCTCCGGCGCCGGTCGTCCACAGCGGCGCCCAGGCCGGGGCGGGGCCGGCGAGGGTGACGACCGAGGGCAGCGTCCCGAAGGCACTGGCGTACGGCGCCCACGACCACCAGGTCGCCTTGAGCCCCAGGTTGTAGGCGTGGCCCGCGCCGGCGACGAGGACGATGTTGACCAGCGCGCTGCGCCGTCCGGCGAGCGCGGACAGCACGATGCAGGCGAGTCCGGCCACGGCCAGGGCGCGCACCACCCAGGCGACCGGGAGGGCTCCGGTGACCAACGGCTTGCCGGTCCGGCCGACGGCGCGGTCGCGGGGGAGGTCCCGCAGGTCGTTGCCCCAGCCGATCGTGAGCTGACCGGCGAGTACCGCGGCGGTGACGACGGCGGTGTCGAACGGGTACAGGTCGCCGCGGAGCGCGAGCAGGCCCGCGACGGCGGCGACCGCCAGAGCCGGCCCGCCGTGGGCGGCGGAGAGCAGCGCGACCACGGGCGGCGGTCCGGAGCGCGTCGGTGCCGTGCCGGCGGTCACGGGCGTCGCCGCACAGCGACCGGTCCACGACGGGCCGCGTCGCCGAGCGCCCCGAGGACGGTGCGTGGGCGCAGCACGGGTGTCCGGCCGGACGCGGCCTCCCTCATGCCCTCGATCACCTCGGCGAGCACCTGCGGGCCGTCCTTGACCGGGGCCCAGTCGAGCTCCGTGCGCGCCCGGGTCGTATCCAGCGTCGGGAGCGCGAAGCCCATGTCGAGCCACCCGGTGTCGACCGGTTGCAGGCGTGCGTGCCAGGCGGCCGACATGACGGCGCGGACCACGGCGGAGGGCACGTGCACCAGCCTGGCGCCGAGCGCGTCCGCGAGGACCGCCGCGGTCACGGGCGTGTCGGCGGCGAGGTTGAACGGACCCGCCGCGCGCCGGTGCAACACCGTGACGATCGCCTCGGCGACGTCGTCGGTGTGAACCATCGGGATGGTCAGCCTCCGGTCCATCGGCAGGACCGGCAGCAGACCGAGCACCCTGGAGGGCACGAGGGCGGGCACGCCGTACCGCAGGAGAGCGCTGCCGGCGGCGCGCTGCCCGACGATTCCCGGCCGGAGGCGGGTGACGAGCGTGCCGGCGCCGGAGGCCTCATGCCGGTCGAGGAGGTGTTCGGCCGCCGATTTGTGCCGGCTGTACCGCGAACTGCGCACGCCTCCGGTGGGCCAGGACTCGTCCACCGGACGGTCGTCCTTCTTCGGTGAGTAGGCCCCGACCGAGGACATGTGGATCAGGTGCGGGACACCGGTGTCGGCGACGGCCCGGAGCACGCGGCGGGTACCGCCGACGCCGAGTTCGGTGAGATAGGCGAGATCGTGGGACGGCTGGAAGCCCCATGCCAGGTGGACGACCGCGTCCGCGCCGGTGAAGGCCTCGACGAGTGTGCCGTGGCAGGCCTCGACGCTGAGGTCCGCAGAGCGCCAGTCGACGCCCCGGCTGTCGGTGCCCTCGGGCAGCCGCCGGGCCAGACCCACAAGGTCGTGCCCGCCCTCGGCACGCAAGCGCCGCACGACGACAGAACCGATGTTTCCGGTCACCCCGGTGACCACGATGCGCATGCAGGATGCGTTGCCCGTCGCCCCTTCTCTCACACGAGGCACTCCGGCATCCGGCGGACACTGACGTCACCCGGCCGGTGCGCCGAGCGTGTGCGCGTCCTTCCGGACCCGGAGGAAACAGGGAGCGTTTTCAGCGTGTACTGCCGTGCCGAGGGTGAACCCGAGGGCGGGCCGCCTCCCCGTCCCTCTGGCACGCAGCCTTTTGACGGCCTTTTGACGACCGGAGGCTTCCTCGGCAGATCGCCGGGCGGACGGTGTCGGTGTGGACCGCCGGCCGACGGACGGGGAACGCGGCCTTCACCGGTTCCGCTCCACCGGGGGAGACGCGGACATCGCTCCCGCACAACGGGGAACCAGCTACTCCATGCATCACGATCACACACCCGTCAGGGACGTCGCGCACGGTCGGTCGCCGGAGCCGCAGTCCGTCGTGTCGCCACGGGGGAGCGGAGGCAGGCACCGGCGCGCCGGACGGCGTAGGGGCCGGTGGCGGCGCAGGCTCCTGGCCTATCGCGCGGTCGGGCTGCTGCAGTCGCCCGCGCCCGGTGCAGCAGGGGAGGAGTGCCTGCTGCTGGTCCATATCCGCAGGGTGGTCGGCCAGGTGACCTACCGGACGTGCGAGGAGTGCGCCAAGGGCGTGATCACCGACGTGGTCATCGACGGTTCGTTCCGTGACAGCGGACTGGGCACCAGGGCGCTGTCGCATCTGCGTTCGCGGTACCCCGGCGTCACCTGGCGCGCCACCGACGGCCATCGCCTCACGCGTGACCTGTTGCACAGGATGCGCATCCCCCGGGCGGCCGCCGAGGACCCCTGCTCCCATCTCCGGTCTGCTGCCGTCGCCAGGAGCGCGGGGTGAAGGGTTTCCCGCGGTTTCCTCCGGCGCGGCGGTGGAGTCGTCCTGACGGCCGGCGCCGGGTGAGGTCTTCGCGGCCGCGGCCAGTGGTCCTGTACGGGCTTGTCGACGTCGTCGGCGGGATCGGTGTCCGGACCGGTGACCATTCCCGTCGCAAGGGCTTCACCGGCTGATCGCCCGGGTCTTGGGCGGGCGGACCGGTGGCCGCCGGGCCGTCGGGGTAGCCCGATCCCTCACGGGTACGTGTGTCCGGAACCCCGTAGGCGACGAGCGCCTGTACGGACACCTCTTCGAAGAAGTAGGAGATGGAATGAGGCTCCGCGAGTCGGCGTTGGCGCTGACCTCCCGGTATTCCGCCGCGGTGCTGGCCGGACGGTACCGTCTGGACGCGCTCCTCGGCTCGGGCGGTGCCGCCGACGTCCACCGCGGCTTCGACCTGCGTCTGAGGCGACCGGTAGCCGTCAAGGTCTTCCGCCCTGGAGCCGACCTCGACATGGAGGAACGTTTCCAGGACGAAGCGGTCATTCTGGCCAGGATGCAACATCCCGGGCTGGTCACGGCCTATGACGCCGGACGGCACAAGGACCGCGCCTACCTGGTCATGCAACTGGTCGAAGGCCCCACGCTGAAAGGCCGCATCACCGAAGGCCCTCTGTCCCCCGAAGCGGCGGCCGCCCTCGGCGCCGACCTCGCCGAGGCCCTGGCCCACGCGCATGAAGCGGGGATCGTCCACCGTGATGTGAAGCCGTCCAACATCATCCTGGACGCATCCGGGCGTCCTCACCTGACCGACTTCGGTATCTCCCGACTGCTCGACGCCACCACCCGTACCGCCACCGGCACACTCATCGGCACCGCCGCGTACCTGTCCCCCGAGCAGGTGCTCGGCCGGCCCGTCGGCCGGCCCGCCGACATCTACGCCCTCGGTCTCGTACTCCTCGAGTGCCTCACAGGCAGGCTCGAATACGGCGGAAGCCCTCTCGAGGCAGCGGTCGCACGCCTCCACCGCCGGCCCGTACTGCCCGCCTCCCTGCCGAAAGACCTCGCGGCCCTGCTGCGGAAGATGACCGCCCTGGACGAGGGGGAACGCCCGACGGCGCACGAGTGCGCCCGGATGCTGACCGCCCTCGCCGGCACGGCGGATTCCGTGACCGTCCCCTCCGCGCCCCGCGCTACGAGCGTCGCGCCGAGCCGGAGGCCGGTGCGGGATGCCGAGAGCACGCACCCGAACCCGTTGCCCGCGGACAGCGCGCCCGGACCGAAAGCCGCCGCCGCACGGCGCCGCATGCTGGTCGCCGGTGGGACTGCCGCGCTCGCTGCCGCGCTGACCACTGCCCTCGCCCTCCCTGACGGCTCCTCACACCAGGAAAGCGGCGAGAAGGAGACACGGGCCGTCAGCCGCTCCTCCGCGCCGACCGCCCCGCCGCACACCGCCGCCAAAGGGAATGACACGGCATCCACGGCCCCGTCGTCCTCCGTTCCCGACGCCCCGGCCGAGCCGCCCCGTGACGCCTCTTCGGGACGAGGCCCTCGTTCCGCCCCGGCTGATCCGGTCCGGAATCCAGGCGCCGGGACAGCCGCACACGGCGCCGGAGCCTCAACGCCCCGCTCCCACTCGGACGGTGCTCGGGGCGGCCTGACCACAAACCTCCCCGACAGGGAGAAGCGGACCGGGGCGAAGACCTCCGGCGAACGGCCCGGCACGTCCGAAACGGCCGAGAGGAACCGGGGAAAGGCGCAGAAGGAGGAAAGGAAGGCGCGGAAGAACGAGGGAAGGGGGGCCACGGCGGACCGGGGTGCCGATCACTGAGCCGGAGACCCGGCACGGCGAGCGCGGTCGATCCCCTGCCCCTGGCCTTCACCTCCTGGCCCTCCCGGCCGGGTGGTGCGGCTGCGGCGCGCGCAGTTTGTGGCGCGACCGCAGGGCCCGCTTGCCTCCACGAGCGGGGGCGCCGGCGAAGACCGGATCCCACACGGCCGGCGCCCGTCCGGGAATGCCTGCGGGCCGTGCCGTGGAACGGCACGGCCGGCCTTGTGCCGCCCGGACACGACCTGCCCGCGGAGCCGGCCGTGGTACCGCTGATCGACATGGTGCCGAGCCGAGTGGTGGCCGTGCGGAACGAAGGTGACACCAACCCGTCGATCCGGTCCTTCGTCACGATCGCGGCAGCCGCGTACCGCCGCTGAGCACCGGCAGCCCACCGGTTCTCCCCGGCCCCTCCCTGACCGGCGAAGCCGTCCGGCGGGCGCCTTCCCCGTGACCCGCGGCCTTCAGTAGCATCGGCCCCCAGGAATCACGGCTCGACACGGTCGCGTGGGCCATCCCCCGTACTCCTGGGAGCGATCGGGGAAGTCCGGACGTCAGGGGGGCGATGCGTGAGAGTGCTTGTCGTCGGCGGGAGCGGGTTCCTCGGGCGCGAAGTGCTCCGCCGGGCCGTGGCCGCCGGATGGGACGTGGCCGCGACCTACCGGACCACCCCGGGAGACCTGCTGCCGGTCACCTGGTACCGGGCCGACCTGCGTGATGCGGGGCGGATGGAAGAAGTACTGGACCGGGCCCGTCCGGCCGCGGTGATCAACACGGCCGGCGGGCACACCGACTGGGCGGTCACGGCCGACGGCGCGGTCCGGCTGGCCCTGCACGCGGCGCGGGCCGGGTGCCGGCTGGTCCACGTCTCCTCCGACGCGGTGTTCTCCGGAGCCGACGTCCACTACCGCGAGGACGCGCTCCCCGACCCCGTCTCCCGTTACGGAGCCGCCAAGGCCGCGGCGGAGACGGCCGTGAGGGTGACGGTGCCCGAGGCCGCAGTGGTGCGCACCTCGCTCATCGTGGGGCATGGCCGGTCCGCCCACGAGAAGGCCGTGCACGCCCTCGCGGCCGGTACCCGCGCCGGCGTCCTGTTCACGGACGACACCCGCTGCCCGGTCCACGTCGACGATCTGGCCTCCGCCCTCCTGGAGATCACGGAGTCGGACGGATCCGGTGTGTTCCACGTGGCCGGACCGGACGCGATGAACCGTCACGAACTGGGCGTCCTCATCGCCCGGCGCGACGGACTGGACCCCGCCCGGCTGCCGGCCGGGCTGCGCAGCGACGTGGACCCGCCGGGAGGGCTGGACATCCGCCTCGTCACCGACGCCACCCGGGCCCGGGTCCGGACCCGCTTGCGGGGCGCGCGCGAATTCCTCGGCGTCGGCGGCCCGTGAGCCGGCCCGGCTCACCGCCCGGCGCCGCCGGGCGTGTCCGGCGGCGGTCGAGGAAATCGCCCCGCGCCGGCCCGCCCCTCGATAAGGTGACGATCCCGGCCGCCTCCGGACGTCCACGCGGATCCGCCCGACGTCGACGGAGCCGGTGCGGCAGGTGGCGAACGGCCGCCGGAATGTGGTCCTCGGGCACAACGCCCCGGGAAGACAGCGCAATGGTGTCGGCGAAGAAAGCACCAAGACGACACGTCGGTCCAGTTCGTCGTGTCGGTCGGCACATCAGTCATGGCTCTTGTCAAAAAGGAAGTGTGACTGCATGTTTGACGATAATTCCGCAGGGTACGGTGCGCACCTGCCAACCGGCGACCATCCCGCCCTGGACCTCGAAGGAATTCTCGGTCGGCAGCGGATAAGGACCGGCCTCGAGAGCAGTGCCGGATTCCTGCGCGGCCGGCGGATCCTGGTCACCGGGGCCGGCGGCTACATCGGATCGGAGCTGTGCCGGCAGCTCAGCCGGTGGGCACCCGAGAGCCTCATGATGCTCGACCGCAACGAGACGGCTCTTCACCTGGCGGCCGGCAGCGTCGCGGACGGCCCCTCGTCGGTGCGCCCCGGCATCCTCCTCGCCGACATCAGGGACTCCAGGGGGCTCACGCGGCTCTTCCACCGGTGCCGACCGGACATCGTCTTCCACGCGGCGGCCCTCAAGTGGGTCCCCATCCTCGAGGAGTTCCCCGGCGAGGCCGTCAAGACGAACGTCTTCGGCACCCGGGCGGTCCTGGACGCGGCGCTGGCCGCGGACGTCGCGTTCCTGGTGAACATCTCGACCGACAAGGCGGTCGACCCGGTCGGGGTGCTCGGATACTCCAAGCGCATAGCCGAGGGACTCACCGCGGCGGCCGCCATCCAGGCGGGCAGGCCGTACGTGAGCGTGCGGTTCGGCAACGTGCTCGGCTGCCAGGGGTCCTTCCTCGACGTCTTCGCCCGCCAGGTCGCGGCCGGAAACCCGGTGACGGTCACCCACCCGGGGGTGACGCGTTATCTGATGACCGTGCAGGAGGCCGTGGAACTGGTCGTCCAGTCGGCCGCGCTGGGCAGCGTCGGTCACGCCCTGGTGCTGGACATGGGGGAGCAGGTCCGGATCCTCGACATCGCACGAAGGGTCATCGCGCGGGCGGGCGCGGAGCTTCCGGTCCACTACGTCGGACTGAGACCGGGGGAGAAACTCACCGAGTCCTTGGTGGCCCCCTCCGAAACCCCGGTCCGGTACGTGCACCCGAAGATCATGGAGGTGCCGGTGCCGGCCCTGAAGACAGGGGACGGCCCGGACCTCGACGCCTGGGGGGAGGACCACGCCGTCGTCGCCGCCCTGCGGGCCACCTGCCGGGCCATGGAGGGCGACTCCGTGGCGCCGGAAACCGGCCACCGGCTGGTCTGATCCGGGCGGACGGTGCGCCGGACCCGTCCGGCGCGCCGTCTCACGTACGGACTCCACGCCTCACGGGCGCCGCCCCTGCTCACGTGTGCCGGGCTTTTGTCCCCACCCGTACGGCCTTCCGTCCTCACGTGCACCGGAAGCAGGTCCTCACAGGTACCGGACGCCCCGCCGCACGCTTCCCGCCAGGAACCCGGCCAGCCGCGCCCCGTAACGGACGTAGCGCCGGCGCGGCGCGGGCGACCGCACCAGGTCCGGAACGTGCAGCACCAGCCAGCACCAGTTCATGACGACCACCCGGCCCTCCCGCCGCCGGAATCCGGCGCGGCGGTACGCGGCGTACAACTGGGCGCCGGAACGGCCGTAGTTCCACTTCTGCCTCGCCAGCGCGGTCAGGTCCTCCCGCAGCCGGTAGTGCATGACGGCGTCGCCCGCGTAACGGACGAGGTAGCCGCAGAGCTGGGCGCGCCAGGAGAGGTCCATGTCCTCCCCGCCGCCCCGGTAGCGCTCGTCCCAGCCGCCCATCGCCGTCAGGACGTCCTTCCAGGCACCGCAGTTCGCTCCCCGGGCGAACGGCAGGAAGTCCGTCTGCGCGTCCATCGGCAGGGGCTGCTCGTCGGTGTGGGCAGGGCTGAGCACGGACGTGTCCAGGCCGCCGCCCACCAGGTCGGCCCCCTTGGCCGCCTCCGTCATCGCGGCCAGCCAGCCGGAGTCGGCGACGTCGTCCGCGTCGCAGAACGCGACGAAGTCGCCGCGCGCCGCGGCGATGCCCCGGTTGCGGGCGCGGCTCTCCCCGGGGCGGTCGGACGCGTCGACGATCCGCAGGTTCCGCAGTCCGGCGCGGGCCCGTTCGGCCACCTCGCGGGTGGCGTCCGTCGAGCCGTTGTCCACGACCAGGACCTCGTACGGAACGGCGCCGGTCTGCCGGGACAGGGCGGTCAGCTGGGCGGCGAGCGTGCGGGCGCCGTCGCGCACCGGGACGACCACCGACACGAGACGGGGCGTGCTTTTGTCGCGCGGTGCGGCGGCGGGCGCCCGGTGTCCGCGCCGGACCAGGCGGGTCCGCCGGACGACGCGCATGCCGGGGGCCAGGGCGACGGCGGGGTTCCCGGCGGTGCCGGTCCTCCGACGGACCAGCAGCATGGGCAGGGCGACCCAGGCCGCCATGGAGCGCTCCGCGTCCAGCAGTGCGCGCCGCACCAGGTAGGCGCCGTCGAGGAGGTCCCGGGGAGAGGGCGGGGGGCCGGCGGCCGTGGACGGCAGGGTGAACCCGTCCACGAGACCGTCGTCCCGCAGCCCGAGCGTGCCGCACTGCACCAGGCCGACCGGAGCACCGCCGTCCCCGCCGCCGTCGCGGGCCGCCCGCGACAGGTGCTCCAGACAGTGGGGGAGGGCCTCGTCGCCGCCGCGCAGCACGGCGACGTACGGCGCCCCCGCGTTCCTGGCCGCGTCGACACACGCCGGCCCGAGTTCCTCGTGGGCACACCGGACGACCCGTACGGCCGGCGCTCCCGCGTCGTCCGGGCTCCCGGCCGTACGGGAAGAGCGGGCGCCGTCGTCCCAGGGCGCCGGGCCGTCTCCGGGCGGCCCGGAGGCCGCCGTCACCACCGTCACGGAGACGGGCCGCACCGTCTGGGCGAGGAGAGCGCGCACCGTGCGCTCCCCGTCGCCGTCCGGATCGGCCACCACCACCGCGATCCGGGGCAGCGGCGCGTCCGCGTTCCCCGCCGGAGCGCCGTCCACGTCGTCCACACCCGCCCCTAACCGAGCTCGACCCGGGTCAGGGTGAAGTCGATGTCGTTGGGCGGGGCGATCAGCAGCGGGAGCAGCTCCTCACGGGTGCGGGCCCGTCGCCTTCGCTCCTCCTGGGCGGTCATCGCCTCCGTGTACGCCCGTCGTTGCGCGGACCCGAATCCGGTGTCGGGCGCCTGGGTGAGCGACTTGGGCCAGATCCGGTACCGGTAGAGCACCTTGCGCACGCTGCGCAGCCGGTACAGGCGGGCCGCCCGGAG
The DNA here is from genome assembly GCF_001279005.1 of Streptomyces caelestis. Lineage (GTDB taxonomy): Bacteria > Actinomycetota > Actinomycetes > Streptomycetales > Streptomycetaceae > Streptomyces > Streptomyces heliomycini. The sequence goes on along the minus strand of NZ_LGCN01000240.1, from coordinate 116,527 downwards.
GTGGAAGTCGGTGTCGGCGCCCAGCCGCACGGTGCCGTCGAAGCCGCCGAGGGTCTCCAGCACCGAGCGCCGCACCACCGAGGACGGATGCAGGAGCACGGTCGTCCGCCCCAGCCGCATCCACAGGTTGCCGTTGCGGGGCATGCGTCGCCGCCCCGTCGTGCGGCCGGCCTCGTCGATGCAGGAGTAGGCGCACCCGACCAGGTCGGCACGGTCCTTCTCCAGGGCGGCCAGTTGATGGCGGAGCCGGCCCGGCAGGCTGATGTCGTCGCTGTCCTGAAAGGCCACGTAGGGGGTGTCCACCGACTCCAGGACCTTGTTCTTGATCCGCAGGTGCCCGACGTTCCGGGAGGTGCGCAGCACCGTCAGCCGCGGGTCGCCGGCGTACGGACGGAGCTCGGGGACCCACTTCTCGTCGGGTGAGCAGTCGTCCACCACCGTCAGCCGGAGGTCCGGACGGTCCTGGGCGAGCACCGACGCGACGGCCGCACCCAGGTACGCCGCACAGTCGTGGTGGGGCAGGATGACGGTCACCGCCGCCCCGGTCGGACCGGCTGTCGCCATCGGGTCTCCTTCCGGGCCGCCCTCGGGGCGGCCTCGTGTGTCAGTGCCCGGCAGCCGCTCCCGCGGCGGGTTCCTCGACGGTGGGGCTGCGGAAGTCCCCCTCGTCGCCCCACGCCACGTGGCGCAGGGGCCGTCCCGTCGCACCGCGCACCGCCAGGGAGCCGGCCACGCCGCAGAACCAGGTGAAGTGCAGTCCCTTGATCAGCCAGCGCTGCACGCCGCGCACGGGACCGCGGCTGCCGTCCCAGGCCGCGAGCGGCCACAGGCCGTGGAAGAGGACCCGGGTCAGGTAGACCCGTGAGGTGGGCCAGGGGTAGTCGGCGACGCAGGTCACATGGCTGTAGAGGGAGCGGCGCAGCCGCTGGAACGTGTCGTGGGTGCGGCTGACGCGGTAGAAGCTGATCCGGGCCTCCGGCAGCACCTCCAGGTCGTGCAGCGGATCGGCCGCCTCGGCGTCGAGCAGCTCGAACACCACGTACCCGTCGTCGGTCAGGCGTCTGACCGGGATGCCGGTGCCCAGCACGTCCGTCGCGACCACCAGACAGGCCGCCGCCGGGCAGGCCTTCGGCGGAGCGGTGACGCCCGAGACCCGGTCCATGGCCTGCGAGGTGGCCGTCTCCCGGGCCAGTGCCACCGAGTGCGCCCCGACCGCGCCCCGTTCGCCGCGTTCGAGGAACCGGGAGACCAGCAGGGCGAGGCAGCGGGGGGCGATCTCGACGTCGTCGTCCGTCCACAGCCAGCCCGAGTAGCCGAGATCCTCGGAGAGCCGCAGCACCGTGCTCACCGTGCGCAGCTTCCCCGGCCCGGGAAGGGCCAGGCCGACCAGGGTGAGGTCCGGGTCCTCGGGGACCAGCCCGGCCAGCCGGCGCAGCCTGCGCAGCGCCTCTTCGTCCTCTCCGGGACCGTACTGCAGACCCACCCACACCGACAGCGGAAGGGACGGGTGGGCCTGCCGCACCTCCGCCAGGGAGTCCAGCACATGACGGAACGTCTGCTCGTGCGCCGTGGCGTCGCACCGCCCCACATAGGTGGGCAGCAGCACCCCGAGGCCACCGGACGGCAGCGGGAACGCCGCCCCGCCGGGCCGCACGCCGCTCACGCCGTCCTCGCGCACCTCGCCGCGGACGTCCGAGTCCGGTCCCTCGCGTCCCACCAGGACGAACGGGGTGGGGCGGGCGGGCGGTGGCGCGAAACCACGGGCCACGGCCCGCTGCCACCACACACGACGGTCCACGGTCCCCCCGCGCATCCACGTCCCCTTCGTCGTTCCGAGCGGAAATTCCCTCTGGTCCTGACACGGGGTGCGGCCCACCGGTTCCCGTTCCGGCGGTGAACTCCGGAAGAGGCGAATTGAACACGAATGCGGGCAACGCACGAGTGAGCGATGAGTGTGGCTGGGTCGGTACGCTAACCAGCCGTTGGGCGGGCCTGCAAGAGCGGTTCCGGGCGGGGGAAACAGATGGCCGAAATGCGGGGCAGGGATCCCGCCACCGGCCGGCCGCCCCGTAGGATCCCCCGAAACCGGCTCGCGGGAGACCCGGACTTCCGGGGAATCGCGGCCCCGGCCGCCCCGCACGCCGCGTGTGGCAGGCTGAGTCCGCGAGCGTCGGCCGGGGCGGCGAACCCGGCCGGGACACACATCCTGACCATTGAGGCCGGCAACGCGTGCCGTTTGTCGCGGTCGGCAGAAAGGTGGCAGCCATGGGCTATTCCGTCGGTGCCCGAGAGGGGTTCCACGGCATGTCCGAGCCCGCCGGCCGTAAAGTCCTCCTGCAGGCGCGGGGCATCGCGAAGCGCTACAAACGCCGCCGCGTCCTGACCGGTGTGGACCTCGTCGTGCACGCGGGCGAGATCGCCGCGATCGTCGGCGGCAACGGGGCGGGCAAGTCCACCCTGCTCAAGATCTGCGCCGGCCTGATCTCCCCCGACAAGGGGCGGGTCACCGTCTCCGGCAGCCTCGGTTACTGCCCGCAGAACGCCGGCGTCATGGGTTTCCTGACCCCCGGGGAGCACTTCACCCTCTTCGGCGCCGGCCGGGGTCTGAGCCGCAAGGAGTCCGACCACCGTGGCCGGAAACTCGCGGGAGAGCTCGACTGGTCCCCCGCGCGGGGCGTCCTCGCCAAGGACCTGTCGGGTGGCACCCGTCAGAAGCTGAACGTCGTGCTGTCGGCCCTCGGCGCCCCCGACCTGCTGCTGCTCGACGAGCCCTACCAGGGGTTCGACCACGGTTCGTACGTGGACTTCTGGCGGAGCGTCCGGGCATGGCGCGAGGCCGGCAGGGCCGTCGTCGTGGTCACCCACATGCTCAACCAACTCGACCAGGTGGACCAGGTGCTGGATCTCACCCCCGGCAAGGACAGGGGCATCCGATGACAGCCACCCTGCGGATGGCGGACATGACCTTCCGCGAACTGCTGCGCCGACGAGGCGTGCTGGGCCTGCTGCTGCTGGTCCCGCTCGTCTTCTACCTCGGGCGCTACGACCAGACCGGGCAGGCCGTCCGCTTCGCCAGCCTCGGCGTGGGCTTCGCGGTCAGCGCCGCGGCCCTCTTCTCCACGGTCGGCGGCCGGGAGATCGAACCGCTCCTGGCCCTCTCCGGGTTCCGTCCGCTCCAGCTCTTCGCGGGGCGCCTGCTGGCCCTCCTCACCGCGGGCCTGGGCGTCAGCGCCCTCTACGCGGTGGTGATCCTGGTCGGGCAGGACGTGCAGCACCCGCAGGCCGTCCTGGTGGAACTGTTGCTGACCACGCTGGTCGCCGTGCCCCTGGGGCTGCTGCTCGGGGCGGTGGTGCCGAGGGACATGGAGGGCGCCCTGCTGCTGATCTCCGTCATCGGCGCCCAGATGGTGATGGACCCGGCCAAGGATTCGGCCAAGGCGCTGCCCTTCTGGTCGACCCGGGAGATCATCACCTACGCCGTCGACGGCGCCGACGCCGGTTCGTTCGCCTCCGGGGTGACGCACGCCGTCGGAGTGACGCTGCTGCTGGGCGCGGCGAGCGGATGCGTGATGGCGGGCCGATTGCGGCGCCGACGCCATCTGCAATTCGCGTGAATTACGCCCCGGACCGCTGGAAACGCCCCGCGCGGCAAAGTGCCGGGGCGTTCCTGTTTCGGTGCGCGGACTTCGGTGCGACCGGCCTTCATAACCGTCGCGCAAAGTCTCCCTACCCCGTGGAAACGAACGCGTGTAGTATCGGCAACCGCCCTGCCGCTCCTTGTTCTCGACGCGGCCCGGTGGACCCGCTGTTCGTCTCTCCAATGGAAGGGGAGCACGTGAACGAGGCCCTTGGTTCGTCCGCCGGTGAATCCGCCGGGCGGGCTCGCCGAAGGATTCCGGAGCGCTCCTCCTCCACCCCGGCCTCGGCGGATGCCAAAACGGCCCGGTGGCCCTCCGTACGAGCATGACGGAACACCGCGAGGTGGCGCGCCGGGGCAGGCGCCCGCTCCGGCATCGGCGACGCCGCGCCGGTCACTCGCGACCGGTCGGGGAACGACCCCGAGGGTCAGGGCGCCCCGCACAGCCGCCCGAACGTGCGACACCTCATCCGAACGCGTGACGCGGCCGGCACCTCGTCGCGCGACCCGCCCGGACGACAAGGGGGAAGACGCTGGTGAACGCCTTACCACGGCTCGACCACCACACCGAACTCCACGCCGCACCACCGCTCTGGCAGCCGGGGCGTGTACTCGCCCGGCTGCGCGACCACCGGCCGGGTCCCGTCCACATCATCGACCCCTTCAAGGTCCCGGTGACGGAGGCGGTCGAGAAGGCGGCGGAACTCACGCGGCTGGGCTTCGCCGCCGTCATCCTGGCCAGCACGGACTACGAGTCGTTCGAGTCGCACATGGAACCGTACGTGGCGGCGGTGAAGGCGGTCACGACGCTGCCGGTCGTCCTGCACTTCCCACCCCGCCCGGGGGCCGGGTTCCCGGTGGTCCGCGGCGCGGACGCGGTGCTGCTGCCCGCGTTGCTGGGCTCCGGCGACGACTACTTCGTGTGGAAGAGCTTCCTGGAGACCCTGGCCGCCTGTCCCGGCCGCATACCCCGCGAGGAGTGGCCCGAGCTGATCCTCACCGTCGCCCTCACCTTCGGCGAGGACCGGCGCACCGGGGACCTGCTCGGCACCATGCCGGTGAGCACCACGAGCACCGAGGAGATCGACCGGCACCTCCACGTCGCCCGTACCTTCGGCTTCCACATGGTCTACCTGTACTCGCGCAACGACCACGTGCCCCCCGAGGTCGTACGGCACTTCCGCAAAGGGCTCGGACCCGACCAGGTCCTCTTCGTGAGCGGCAACGTCCGCACCGGCCGGCAGGTCACCGACTACCTCGACAGCGGGGCCGACCGCGTGGGATTCGCCGGAGCGCTGGAACACCCGGACTGGCGGGCCACCCTCGCCGAGATCGGCGGGGAACGCTCCGCGGCCCCGGCCCGCCCGGGGAGCGGGCGGTGACGGCCGCCCCGGTCACGGCCCTGCCCGCGGACTACACGCGGTCCATGCTCGCCGCCGAGGCCGCCAACCGCGACCACGTCACCCGTTGCGTCGCCGAGACCGGGGGATCGCCGGACCTGGTGGCCCACACCGCCGCCCTCCGCCTGTACCTGCGGGTCCCCCACTTCCTCACCGAGTGGACGACCGACCCCGACCGGCGGGCCGCGGTCTCCCGCGCGCTGGCCCTCGACATCGTCTCCATGAAGCTCCTCGACGACCTGATGGACGACGACACCGGCCTCGACCGGGTCGAACTCGCCTGTGTCTGCCTCCGCCTGCATCTGCGGGCCCTCCACGAACTGGCCTCCCTCGCCCGGGAGCCCAAGGCGGTGACGGACATCCTGGAGCGGGACGCCGTCTACCTCTGCGGCGGTCAGATAGGCACCAAACGCAGCCGGGCGACGAACCTCCAGGAGTGGCGCGCCCACGCGAGCACCTACGGCGCCGCCTTCCTGGGCCGCTACGGGGCGCTCGCGGCCGCCTGCGGCGGAGACGGCCAACCGGGCCACGCCGTGAGGGAGTTCGCGGAGGCCTTCGCCCTGACCATCACCACGGCCGACGACCTGACCGACTACGACCGCAACGGCGAGCGGGACGGCAACCTCGCCCATCTGATGCGGACCGGGGCGGTCGCTGGCCAGGACGTCGTGGCCCAGCTGGAGGAACTGCGCGGGCGGGCGCTGGCCGCCGTCCAGGCGCCCCCCGGCGCCCCCGGCCTGGTGCAGGTCGTCCACCTCTACACGGACGACGTGCTGACCCGGCTCGTCCCCCGGCACCTGGGCGGATGACCGGAAGCCGGCCGGAGCCCCTCCGGCCGGCTCACCCGGGGCCCGGCGTCAGCGTGCCGCACCGCCCCGCACCATCAGGTCGTCGAACACGAAGAGGTCGACGTCCGTGTGCGCGAAGTCGTCGAGTACGTCCCGGGCGGTGTGCGCGATGGGCCGGCCCGGCCCGTTGAGCGAGGTGTTGATCAGCGCGGGCACGCCGGTCAGCCCCTCGAACGCGTCGAGCAGACCGTACAGCCGGTCCTCGCCGGGGCCCAGGGTCTGGATCCGGCAGGTGCCGTTGACGTGCCGGGCCTCGGGCGCGGTCCCGTCCGGCAGCCGGTACTCGAAGAGCATGTACGGCGACGGCGCCTGCCCCGGATACAGCGCGGCGAACCGCTCGTCGCGCATCACGGCGCCCAGCGGCCGGTACCACTCGCGCTGTTTCAGCTTCTCGCTCATGCGCTCGCGCATGCCCGGCACCGAGGGAGAGCCCAGCAGCGACCGGTGCCCCAGCGCGCGCGGCCCCAGTTCCGCCGCCCCCTGCGTCAGCGCCACGACCCCGCCCGCGGCCAGCACCCCGGCGACCTCGGACCGGTCGTAGTCGACGGCCCGCAGTCCCGCGCGCTCCACCGCCTCCAGGACGTCGGCGCGGCTGTCGCCCCCGCCGTTGCGGTAGACGGCGAACGGCTCCGGTGTCACACCGGCCACCTGGGAGAGCGCGTAGAGGCCGGCTCCCGTCAGGTGCCCCGCGTCCCCGCAGGCGGGCGGGACGGCGATGTCCCGTCCGTACTCCGCCCGCAGCGCCGAGTTGGCCACGATGTTCAGGGCGCAGCCGCCGCCGAGGGCGATCGGGCCCGCCCCGGCGTCCGTGCGCGTCACGTACCGGTCGAGCACCTCCCGGACGGCCCCGGTGAACATCTCCTGTAACGTCGCCACCACGTGCGAGGCCGTCTCGAACCCGGAGCCGAACTCGGGCCGGGCGGCCAGGTCCGCGCGCACCCGTTCGGCGAGGTCCCGGTCGTTCATCACGTCCGGGTCGACCGCCAGCAACTGTTCGCGGATGCGGGCGTCGGGCTGCCCGTAGCCGCCCAGGGCCATCACCTTGCCGGCCACGCTGGGGCTCGGGCCGAAACCGAGGAGGTACCCGATCGCCGTCCACCCGAAGCCGTTGCCGTACCAGGGCAGCGGGTCCTTGTCGACCCACTTCAGGGCCCCCTCCGACACCCGGAACAGGGAGCTGCGGGTGAGCTGTCCGCGGCCCTCGTTGACGAGGACGACGGCGCCCTCCTCCCAGCCCGCGTAGTGGGCGGCCAGCGCCGCATGGGAGACCTCGTGGGTGACCACGACGCATTCCACCCGGCGTCCCAGCATCTCGCAGACGGTCCGGTGGTGGAGCGCGCCCGCCGCCGTCCGCTCCAGGGCCCGGTCCATGTCGGGGATGCGCAGCAGCCCGCTGCGCACCGGCGTGCTCACGGCCACCAGGTCGATGCCGTCGGTGTCCACGCACTCCTGCGCGAGCACGTGGCGCAGGGCGACGTCGCAGCGGTGGTCGTGCTTGACCCGGGTGAGCCGTTCGGTCTCGACGGCGAAGACCAGTCGCCCGTCCTCGAAGTAGGCGACGCCGGTGTCGTGCCCGGCGGAGTGGAGTGAGAGTACCTTCATCAGCTCTCCTGACGCGTGGAGGAGGACGGTGGGGACGCGGCGGGCGACGGGGACGACGGCGTGATCCTGCGGAGGTCCGAGTACGGGGCCCACTCGATGCCGCGCAGCGGCCTGCCGCACAGTCCACGCGCGTACAGCTCGCCCCCGATGCCCGCGAACCAGGCGAAGTACAGCCACTTGATGAGCGCCTTCTGCACGCCGTGGCGGGCGCCGTGGGAGGAGTCGAAACCGGTCAGGGGCCACATGCCGCCGAAGAGGACGTGGCCGAAGTAGTGACGGACCACGGGCAGCGGCCAGTCGGCGACGTCGACGAGGTGGTTGAGCAGCAGCCTGCGGATCCTGCGGCGGGTCTCACCGGCCGGCCCCGCCACGTAGTAGTGGCACCGGGCGTCCGGAACCAGCCGCAGGCGGGCCAGCGGGTCGGGCAGCGCGGGGTCGAGGAGACGGAAGCACACATAGCCGTCGTCGGACACGTACCGCCCCGGCAGCCCGCCGGCCACCACGTCGGTGGCCACCAGGAGGCAGCAGCCGTGCGGGTAGTTCGTCGCCGGCGCGGCGATCGCCTTGGCCCGGGACAGCAGCCGGGAAGTGGCGTACGCGTGGGTGTGCGCGATCTTGGTCGCGCCGACCGCGCCGCGGCACCCCGCCGCCAGGAAGTCCCGCACCAGCCGGGACAGGCAGCCGTCCTCCAGGGCCACGTCGTCGTCGGCCCACCCGACGCCCGCGCAGCCGAGGAGCTCGGCGACCGCGATCGCCCCGTTGAGGGTACGGGGCTTGCCCGGCCCGGGCAGCGAGAGACCGCAGACCCGCAGACCGGGCAGCCGGACGCGGGCGTCGTCCAGCAGCACGCGCAGGCGCCGCAGCGACTCCGCCTCCTCGCCGGCCGACGACCACTGCATGCCGACGAACAGCACCAGGGGCACCCGAGGATGGTCCCCGGCCACCGCGGCCGCCTGGTCCAGCAACGCGCCGAACCATTCCCGCTGCCGCGCCAGGCCGGTCCGGGCGACGTAGGTCGGCACGACCATGGCGATGCCCGGCTGCCCGGCGGGGGTGCGCAGCGCCGCCGCCGCCTCCTCGGCCCGCACGGTCCCGTCCGCCGGCAGCCCCGGCAGCACGTGCCGGACCGGGACGTCCCAGGATTCCGGGGGCCTGAAACCCCGGGCCATCGTGCTGCGCAGATGGTGCGTCAGCCATCCCTCACCGGACGGCCGGCGCCTGTGCCGCCCGAGCGGACGGTTGAGGGGGACCGGCGGCCCCGGACGGGCCGGCGGACGCGGGGCGGCCGGGGCCGCGGGCTCAGAAGTCACGTTCGGTGTTGGACGTGGACCGGTGCAGGCTGCGCAGGCCGTCCAGGGTGTTGCGCCACTGGCCGGTCACCGCCATGTGCGACAGCAGCGGCCCGACCATCGCACGGCGCATGAAGAAGGACCGGTACGCCCGCTGGGCACGCTCCTGCGCGTCCGGCACCAGGTATCCGATCCGCGCGTCGAACTCGCCCCGCACGAACCGGTCCCAGTAGTCGGACGGAATCCGGCCGGCGGCCACGGACTCCGTGTGCAGGGGGGTGCCGGGCAGGGGCGTCGCGGTGTAGAAGCTGGCGTAGTCCAGGGGGAGCCGGCAGGCGAGGTCGACGGTCTTGCGGAACTGCTCCCGGGTCTCGCCGAGCCAGCCGACGATGAAGTACCCGAAGCCCTTGATCCCGGCCTCGTGGGCGGAGGTGACCGCCTTCTCGATCTTCTCGATGTTGCTCTCCTTGCGCATCCGCTCGAGGATCTCGGTGTCGCCGTGCTCGATGCCGAACCGCAGGCGCACGCACCCGGCCCCGGCCATCGCCTCCAACAGCGGTTCGGGCACCAGGTCGACGCGGGTGGGCGCCTCCCAGCGGACCTTGAGGCCCCGCTCCTTGATGAGCGCGCAGATCTCCCGCACCCGGCCGCGGTGCAGGGTGAACACGTCGTCGTAGAACATGATCTCCTTCACCCCCCACCGCTCCTTGAGCTCCGTCATCTCGCCGACGACGTCCTCGGGACTGCGGTACATGGACTTCTTGTCCACGGCCTGCTTGAAGCAGAAGCTGCACTTGAAGGGGCAGCCGCGGCTGGAGATCATCGTCGCGAACGGCCGCGGGGCCATGATGGAGTAGTAGCTGTCCATCGGGAGCCCGGAGCGTTCCGGCCAGCCGACCTCCTCCAGGTTCACCATGGGCGCGGCGCCACCGTCGTGCTTGCGGGTCACCAGGCCGCGGATGCCCTCCGGGTCCTCGCCCCGCTCCATCGCCTCCGCCAGTTCCGGCATGATCGTGATGCCTTCGCCGACGCCGATGTAGTCGATGCAGTCATGGACGAGGTTCTCCTGCGCGTACACCTCCGTGTGCGGCCCGCCCAGGATCACCTTGGCCCCGGTGCTCCTGGCCGCTTCGCACGCCTCGATGGCGCCGGGCAGGCCGGGCGTCGTGGTGCTCACCCCGACCAGGTCCGGTCCGAAGTCCGCGAGCAGTTTGCGCAGCCCTTCGCTGTCGAGGCCCAGGGCGGGGGTGTCGACCTGGATGACGTTGTGGAACCCGGCCGACTTCAGCGCGGTGTGGATGTAGCCCAGTCCGAGGTGCGGCAGTACACCGGCCCGCTTCTGGACCCGGGTTATCTGCCGGGTGTTCAGGCACAGGTCGTGGTGGCGCACGAGGGCGATGCGCAGCCTGCGCTTGCGCCAGAGCGGCAGTGCCGAACGGGCCGGGGCCGCGGCCGGGGTCGAGCAGCCGCCCGAAGCCGTCCCCGCGGCGGGACCTGTGCTGATCACGGGCAATGTCTTCCGCATGCGGTGCGCTCCTTCTGGGCCCTGCGGCTGTGGTCGGGTGCGGTGTGCGGGTCTGACGGGTGTGCGGGTGTCCGGTCGCTAGGACCGGTGGCCGGACCGCCGGGTGGCGAAGCCCTCCAGTTGCAACAGATAGAGCGCCAGGGGCTGGAGCCGGCTGACGCGCTGCGGCGCCCCGGGCCCCCGGCCGGCGGCCAGCAGCCGTTGCAGGAAGCGGTCGGGGCTGCGCCACCACCGCGGTTCCACGGCCACCGCGTGCGCGAGGAACCGCAGCAGGTACGCCAGCCGGTGCGCGACCAGCGGGGGCCCGTGCAGCTGGGGCGCCGACGAGGCGAAACCCAGGTCCGCGTGCTCGGGGAAGGCCCGGTGCAGCGCCCGGTCGTGGAACGTCCCGTCGACCAGGAACCGGCGCGGCACCGCGGCGAGGTGGTCGAAGAGGGCGTGGTCGAGATAGGGGGTGTGCGTCACGAGCCGTCCGTCGCCCAGGGCGAACGGGGCCGCGGAGATGGAGCGCCGGGTCCGGTTCCAGAAGAAGAAGGAACTGAGCGGGCAGGCGCTGTCCGCGTGCCGGGCCAGCTCGGTGACCAGACGCCGCCGGGCCGCCTGCCGACTCCACAGCACGCTCGTGCGCGGACCCAGCAGGTGCTCCAGGTGCGGGCCGGTCCGGCCCGCGTCCAGCAGCCGGTCCGCCAGGCCGGGCAGGCCGGAGGGATCGTAGGGATGGGCCCGGATGAAGGCGACGCTCGGGTTCTGGGCCAGCTCCCCGCCGCCGAGTCCGTCGTAGGAGACGCGGCTGTGGCGGCGCAGGTGGGCCAGGAGCGGCTGGGTCCACGCGCCGTCCAGGGTCGTCATGCCCTGCGCGGGCAGCGCGGACAGTTCGGCGCGGAACTGCGCGCGCGGACGGGGCACCACCGTGTGCGGCAGGCCCAGCCGGGCCGCGAGAGCGGCCGCGACGCGGGCGTCGGCCCCCGGATCGGGAGGGAACTTCGAACCGCTCACGCACCGTCGCGGCGGCGCTGCCAGGCGGCACAGTTCGAGCAGGATGTGCCGGGAGTCCCGGCCGCCGCTGAGCGGCAGTTCGTACGGCTCGCCGGGCGCCCGGCGAGCCACCGAGGCGCGGAACAGGTCGATGAAGCCGTCGACCGCCTGCTCCTCGGTCATCCCGGTGGGTCCGGGGCACGGCAGCCCTGCGGACCGAAGCCGCGTCCCGCCGGTGTCCCAGGTGAGCGTGGCCGCCGGGGGCAGCGCGTGGATCCCGGCGAAGGCGGTGTCCTCGGCGAGGAAGAACCCCAGCCGGAGGAAGACGGCCAGCGCGTCGTGGTCCAGCTCGGCGGGCCCGTCGTCCGGCAGCAGCGCCAGCGGGTCGGGGGAGAGGGCGAGCGAGGCGCCGCCGGACCGGTAGAAGAGAGGGCGGACGCCGTACCGGTCGTTGCGGGCCACCAGGCGTTCGCCGTCCCAGCGCCACCCGGCGAAGACGCCTTCGGCCGGCGGGCCCGGGTCCAGGTGGTCGCCGGTGAGGGGGTGCCCGAGGCGCACCTCCGCGTCGCCCTCCGCGCGCACCCCGCCGGCCCCCGCGACCAGGAGGAGGCGGGGGGCGGGCGCGGCTCCGCGGCGGACGGTCACCGGGCTTCCAGCAGGGCCCGGAGGGCGGCTCCGATCCGGTCCGTCACCGCGTCCTGGTCCAGCACGGAGTCGGCGAAGGAGAGCGCGGCCTTCTTGTGCCCCTCGATCACCGAGGGGCGGGACAGCCAGTCGTCCGCCGTGCCGAAGAGCTCCTCGGGTGTGGCGCAGGCGCGGCCCAGCCCCTCCTCGTCGATGAGTCCCGGCACCCACTGCTCCATGGGCAGCCCCGATTCGAGCATCAGCACCGGTATGCCGAAGTAGGCCGCCTCGAGGGTGGTGTTGGGGCCGGCCTTCGAGATGAGGAGCCCGTACCTCGACCGGGAGGCACGGCGGATGTAGTCGAAGTACTCGTTCTGCCCGAGCACGCTGTGGAACCGCCAGTGGGGTCGTCCGACGGCCGCGGTGCGACGGGCCAGCTCGGGGTCGCCGTAGCCGACGAAGACGAGGTCGATGCCGGGGTGCCGGTCGGCGAGGCGCCGCACCAGCTCCGGGTACGTGTCCCCGCCCCGGTTGGAGAAGACGATCACCCGGGGCCGGTCCGGGCCCGGACCGGCGCCCCAGGGGCCCGCGTCGGAGGCGGCCGACTCGCTGGTCATGAAGTCCCGCAGGTCGTGCTGCGCGACGAGCGGCCCCACCACCCGTACGCGCTCCGGGTCGCCGCCGGCCGTGGCGAGCAGGTGCTCCTTCGCCCGGGGGAAGCCGACCAACGTCAGGTCCGGGTACCGGCTGCGGTGCAGCGGCAGGTGCAGCAGCCCGGGGTTGGTCACGTGGCTGACCACCCGGGTGGACGTTCCGGCCAGCCGGACGGCGGCGACGCACAGCCTCGCCACGAACCCCTTCGTGCCGACCACCGCGTCCGGGGCGGTACGGCGCAGATGCCGGGTGAGGGGCTCCAGGTCGGCCCGCTGGGCGGGCGTGGGGTCGGCCTCGAACCCTTCCGGGAAACGCGTCTGGAGGCGGTCCATGAGAGCCATGTACCGCTGGTTGCGGACCACCGCGTCGGGGCTCTCCAGGGAGATGGTCCGGATCTCCGCCCCGGCCTCCCCGATCCACGGCAGGATCGGTTCCGCCTCCAGGAGGGTCACCTCCGCGTCGATCGCGCTCCGCAGGGCGCGGGAGAAGCGCGTCGCGGCCAGGTAGTTGCCGAACTCGCCCCAGGTCCGGGGGGAGAGCACGTGGATGTGCGGTCGGTCGGGAGCAGCCATGGTTCTCCTAGGAGAGGGCCGGGTACGCGGGGGACTCGGAGGCGCGGGGCCGGGCCGTCAGGTTCTCGGCCCAGAGCTGGTAGACCAGGAGGGCCCACAGCTTGCGGGACGTGTCCCGCCGGCCGCCGAGGTGGTCGTCGATCAGCAGGCGCACCGCCCCGGTGTCGAACAGACCGCCGCGGCGCAGCGACGCCGTGGAGAGGGTGTCCAGGAGCAGGGGCCGCAGCTCCCCGCGGAGCAGAGCGGCCGTCGGCGCGCGGAAGCCCCGTTTGGTCCTGCGCACGACGGCGGGGGGAAGCCAGTCGGCGGCGATCCGCCGCAGCAGGTACTTGCCGGTGAACCGGTGCAGTTTCAGGCCGGTGGGCAGGGAGTTGCCGTACTCGACCAGGTCCAGGTCGAGGAAGGGCGACCGCAGTTCGAGGGCGCTGCGCATGCCGCCCCGGTCCGTCTTGGTGAGGATCACGTCCCGCAGGAAGTGGGTCGTCACGGCGAGTTGGCTGAGCTGGACCTGGGAGAGGCCGGGCTGGTCCCGGAGCAGGCGTGAGATCTCGGCGAACGGATCGTGCCCGGTCAGCTCGGCCCCGGCCTCGGGGGTGAGCACCTCCGGCAGCTCACCCGGGGTGAAGGGTGCCGTCGAGAGATAGAAGCGGTGCTCGGGGGAGGCGCGCAGTCCCCTGGCCAGCAGACCGAGGGCCGCCGCCACGGGAAGGTTGCCGGAACGGGCCGGCAGCCGGCGCGCGAGCTGCCGGGCGAGAGCCTCCAGCCGGGGGGCGGGCAGAACGCGCAGCAGCAGCTCGATCGCCCGCTCGGCCTGGAAGTAGCGGTACCCCAGGAGTAGTTCGTCCGCGCCGTCACCGGTGAGGACGCCCCGCACGTGCGCGCGGGCCGCCCGGCAGACCAGACGCGTCGGCAGCAGGGAGGGGTCGGCCAACGGCTCGTCCGCGTAAGCCAGTTCGGACTCCACCACGTCCGCCAGGTCCGGGCCGCCGATCCGCACCACATGGTGTTCGGTGCCGAGATGGCGTGCCACCGCCAGGGCGTGGTCGCTCTCGTCGAAGTCCGGGTCCACGAACCCCGCGCTGAAGGTGGGCACCGGCCGCTCCGGCCGGAGCTGCTGGGCCACCGCGGCCACCGCGCTGGAGTCCAGTCCGCCGCTGAGCAGCACGCCCAGGCGGCGGTCGGTGCTGGTGACGCGCCGGGCGACGGCGGCCCGGAACAACTCCTCGAACTGCCGCTCGGCCTCCCGCAGTCCGGGACCCCGGCGCGCTCCGCTGCCGGGGGCGAGGCGGGGCCGCCAGAACTCGGTCTCCCGCAACTTTCCGCGCTCGTGGGTGACACAGCTTCCGGGGCGTACCTTGCTCACTCCCCGCACGGCCGAGGCGGGGGCGCAGAACGCCTGGAACACCAGGTAGTCGGCGAGCGCGCCGGGATCGGGGACGCGCGGTGCGGCGGGGTGCCGCAGCAGGGCGGTGAGCTCGGAGGCGAAGGCGATGCCGTTCGGCACCCGGGTGTAGTAGAGGGGCTTCTTGCCCATCGGGTCGCGGGCCAGCACGGTGGTGCCGGTACGGGCGTCGTGCAGGGCGAAGGCGAACATGCCCCGCAGCCGCTCGAGCATCCGCGTTCCCCGCAACTCGTACAGCTCCACCAGGACCTCGGTGTCGCTGCCGGTGCGCAGCGCGACGCCGGCGGCCCGTAGCTCGGCGCGCAGTTCGGCGTGGTTGTAGATCTCGCCGTTGAACACCAGGGCGGTCGCTCCCGACGCGGAGACGAACGGCTGCGTGCCGTGATCCGGGTCGGTGAAGGTCAGGGCGCAGTGCGCGAGGGTGACGCCCCGGTGGTGCAGCCGGCCCGAGCCGTCGGGGCCGCGGTGCGCCACGGCGGCGAGCATGTGCTCGGCCGTGGCCCACCTGTCCTCCCGCGCGAAGCCCGAGTCACTGAATCCGACGAATCCGCACATGCCGGCTACAGCCGCGGTGCGGACGCCGTGGAACCGTCGACCGCGACGGCGTCCTGCGCTTCGCGGGCCAGCGACCGCCGGGTCGACTCGATCTGGGTGGCGAGTCCCTCGCGCAGTCCCGTCCGGGCCGTGAAGCCCAGGACGCCGGCCGCCCGCCGGACGTCGGCGGTGGTCGAGCGGACGTCGCCGATGCGGGCCGCGCCGTACGAGGTGCACGGGCGCGATCCGGTCAACTCGGTGGTCATGGAAACCACTTCGTTGACCGAGACGGCGTTCCCCGTGCCGATGTTCAGGACCGCGCTGCCCCGGTCCCGGACCGCCGCGGCCAGCACCAGCGCGCGCACCACGTCGGACACGTGGGTGAAGTCGCGGAGCTGGGTCCCGTCGCCGTAGATCTCGACGGGCTCGTTGCGCAGCGTCGACCGGATCAGGCGGGAGATGAACATGTCCGGGCGCTGTCCGGGACCGTAGACGGTGAAGAACCGCAGGGCGCCGACCGACAGTTTGGCGTCGTCCCGGGCGGCGAAGGCCAGGGCCAGCCGCTCCGCGGCGAGCTTGGTGACCCCGTAGGGGGAGAGCGGACGGGGCAGGTCGTCCTCGCTCATCGCGCCGTCCGCGCCGCCGTACACGCTGGACGACGAGGCGACCACCACGCGTTCCACTCCGGCCTGGACGCAGGCCTCCAGCAGGCGCTGGGTCGCCAGTACGTTGCACTGGAGGTACTCGGGGAATTGGGTCCACGACGGGCGGACCCCGGGTAATGCGGCCAGGTGGAACACCGTCGAGGTGTTTTCCAGGCAGTCCGCCAGACGGAGCGAGTTCAGATCGCCGCGTATCGTCCGGAGTGATCCGGAAAGGCCTGGCGGCCGCCTCTCCAAGTCGTCAGGAAATGGCTTGCGGTCCAACGCCACAACGTTTCTGCCGGAACTCCTCAATTCCGTCACGAGATGCGATCCGATGAAACCGGCCGCACCGGTGACCAGAACGTTGTCGTCCGTTGAGTCCGTACCGCGTGTGTCGCTCGGCATGAATCCCCCTTGTTTCGCTCACATGTGGCTGTTCAAGGCGGTGCTTGGGCGGTGCATTCGGTGCACGTGCGCGCGTCTGCCTCCGGATCGACCGGTCCGACCGCCCGGACGCCCGTGGCGCTGTGCGGCGGTGAAGAACGCGGCTGACCAGGCTTTTGGCGTCGAGAAACACATGTCCGGACCAAGAGACCTGGGGAGTCTAACAGCACGCGTCAATCACGAGCAATAGCATGCTTCAGTCCCTGGTCGGGAGGGGCGCAATCGGCATTCCGGTGTCATTCACAAGGAGACGCGGGGGACTTTATGCTGGTCGTTCGCCGCCGGGCGAATGGGGGAGGATACGTTGGCAGGCAGCCCGTTACGGCACCTTTCCATGCTCGTCCGCTACCTGCGCGGCGAACGGACCGCCATGACGCTGCTGGCCCTGCTGGTCCCTTCCGGGATCGTGCTCCAGCTCGTGGCGCCCTACCTGCTGCGCGGGTTCATCGACGGGACGCTCTCGGGCGACTCCGGCGGCGCGCTGACGGACCTGGCCGCCTGGTCCCTGGCCGCCGCCCTGGGCGTGCTCGTGGTCACCACGGGCACCGAGGCGCTGTCCTCGCGGCTGGCCTGGCGCAGCACCGACCGGCTCCGTGCGGACCTGGTCGCGCACTGCCTGAGCCGGCCGCCGGACTTCTACCGCGCACATCCTCCGGGCGAACTCGTCGAGCGGATGGACGGCGACGTCACCCGGCTCGCCGCGGTGATGTCGGCGCTGCTGCTGGAGCTGCTGGCCCAGGCGCTGCTGATCGTCGGCGTCCTCGTCGCCCTGTTCCGGCTGGAGTGGCGGCTCGCCCTGGTCTTCGCCCCGTTCGCGGCAGGCACCCTTCTGCTGCTGCGGACCCTGGTGGGCCGCGCCATGCCCTTCGTCACCGCACGGCAGCGGGTGGCGGCGGACCTGCAGGGCTTCCTCGAGGAGCGCCTCGCGGCGGCGGAGGACCTGCGCTCCAACGGGGCCGCGCGGTACACGCTGCGGGAACTCGGCGAGCGCCAGGACGACCTGTACCGCAAGGCCCGGGAGGCCGCCCGTGTCTCGGCCCGCTGGCCCGCCACCGTGCAGGGCCTGTCCGCCGTCAGCGTCGTCCTCGCCCTGGCGGTCAGCGCCTGGCTGCACTCCCGCGGCCAGCTCTCCACCGGGACGGCCTTCGCCTCCCTGTCCTACGCCATGCTGCTGCGCCGCCCCCTGCTCGCGGTCACCACCCGCTTCCGCGACCTGGAGGACGCCGCCGCGAGCGTCCAGCGGCTGAGGGACCTGCTGGGCCACGGGACGGCGCCCCGCACGGGGAACCGGACCCTGCCGGCCGGGCGGCCCGGCGTCCGCTTCGACCGGGTCTCCTTCTCCTACGAGCCCGACGAGCCGGTGCTGCGGGACGTCTCCTTCACCCTGCGCCCCGGCGAACGCCTCGGCGTCGTGGGGCGCACCGGGAGCGGCAAGTCCACCGTGGTGCGGCTGCTGTTCGGGCTCCACCGGCCGGTGACGGGCACGGTGTCGGCCGGAGGCCTGGACGTGACGGAACTCGACCCCCGGGCGTTGCGCGGCCGGGTCGCGCTGGTCACGCAGGAGGTGCACGTCTTCCACGCCGCACTGCGCGACAACCTCACCTTCTTCGACCGCACCGTTTCCGACGACCGGCTGCACGCCGCGCTGGGCGAGGCGGGGCTCGGCCCCTGGCTGCGCACCCTGCCCGACGGTCTGGACACGCTGCTCGGCGCCGGCGCCCGCGGCATGTCCGCGGGCGAGGAGCAACAACTCGCGCTGGCCAGGGTGTTCCTGCGCGATCCGGGACTGGTCCTGATGGACGAGCCGACGGCCCGGCTGGATCCGTACAGCGAGCGGCTTCTGGTGCCCGCGCTGGAGCGGCTTCTCGACGGCAGGACCGCCGTCGTGGTCGAGCACCGGCCGCACCTGCTGCGCAACGCCGACCGGATCCTGGTACTGGAGGACGGCGAGGTCGCCGAGGAGGGGGAGCGGACCGCCCTCGCCGCCGACCCCTCGTCGCACTTCCACGAACTCCTCCGCACGGCGGGGGCCGCCCGGTGAGGGACGGGGGACGGGCCGTGACCCGGCTGCGGCCCGTGGAGCGGGCGGACGACGGAGGAGGGCCGGCGGACCGGGAGGCGGAGCGGGAACGGACGGGGCCCGCGGCCGGGGGAGCCGAGCGGCGGTCCGTCCTCGGGCGGCTCGTGGACGTGCTGCGCGGGTCCGCCCGCGTCTACTGGACCCTCACCGGTCTGTGGATCCTCCTGCGGCTGGGCACGCTCGCGGTGGGGCTGCTGTTCCAGCGGCTGTTCGACGCGCTCGGCGCGGACGGCGGCGTATGGCTGATCATCGCCCTGGTGGCCGGGATCGAGGCGGGACGCCTCTTTCTCCAGTTCGGCGTGATCATCACCAGGCTGGAGCCGAAGGTCCAGTACGGCACCACGGCCCGGCTGCGGCACGCCCTGCTCGGCTCGGCTCTGCGCGGGCCGGAGGTGACCGCCCGCACCACGCCCGGTGAGTCCCTGCGCACCGTGGGCGAGGACGTCGACGAGACGGGGTTCTTCGTCGCCTGGGCGCCGACCAACCTCGCCCACTGGCTGTTCGTCGCCGCGTCGGTCACGGTGATGATGCGCGTCGACGCCGCGGTCACCGGCGCCCTTCTCGCCCTCCTCGTCCTGCTGACGCTGGTCACCGCACTGGCCCACAGCCGGTTCCTGCGCTACCGGCGCGCCACCCGGGCCGCGTCCGGCGAGGTGGCGGGAGCCCTGCGGGAGATGGTGGGCGCCGTCGGAGCGGTGCAGGCGGCCGCCGCCGAACCGCGGGTCGCCGCGCACGTCACCCGGCTGAACGGTGTCCGTGCCCGAGCCGCGGTGCGGGAGGAACTGTACGCCGTCGTCCAGCGCACGGTGATCGGCAACGCGGCTCCGATCGGGGTCGCCATGGTGCTCCTGCTGGTCGCGGGCCGGATGGACGAGGGGGCCTTCAGCGTCGGCGACCTCGCCCTGTTCGCCTTCTACCTGCAGGTCCTGACCGAGGCCCTCGGTTCGATCGGCATGCTGTCCGTACGGCTGCAGCGGGTCTCCGTGGCGCTGGGACGGGTCGCCGGTTTCCTCGGCGGCCGGCTGCGGTGGTCCCCGGAGCGGGCCGGTCCGCCCCTCGTACCGGAAGCGGAGGAGAAGGCCGCCGCCCCGGACACCGACCCGCGACCCGCCCCGTCCCCGCGGGAATCGCCCGCACGGGGACTGCCCCCAGGGGAGTCGCCCCTGCGGGAACTGACCGTCCGCCGCCTGACGGCCCGCCACCCCGGCACACCGCACGGCATAGCGGACGTGGACCTGGTGGTGGAGCGGCACACCGTCACCGTGGTCACCGGCCGCGTCGGCTCCGGCAAGAGCACCCTCGTCCGGGCCGTGCTCGGACTGCTGCCGCACGACGGGGGCACCGTCCTGTGGAACGGCGAACCCGTCACCGACCCGGCCTCGTTCCTGATCGCACCCCGCTGCGGATACACCCCGCAGGTCCCGCGGCTGTTCAGCGGGACGGTGCGGGAGAACGTCCTCCTGGGCCGGGACGGCGCGGCCTTCGACGAGGCCGTCCGCCTCGCCGTGATGGAGCCCGACCTCGCGACGATGCAGGACGGACCGGACACCGTGGTGGGCCCGCGCGGCCTGCGCCTGTCGGGCGGACAGGTCCAGCGCGCCGCCATCGCCCGCATGCTGGCGGGCGGCCCCGAACTCCTGGTGCTGGACGACGTCTCCAGCGCCCTGGACCCGGACACCGAGCACCTGCTGTGGGAGAGGCTGCTGGACGGGACGCGCACCGTGCTCGCGGTCTCCCACCGGCCGGCGCTGCTGCGCGCGGCCGACCGCGTGGTGGTGCTCGTGGACGGGCGGGTGGAGGCATCGGGCGCCTTCGACGAGGTCATGGCGGCATCCCCCGAGATGGGCAGGATCTGGAGCGGCACGGGTCCGGGAGACGCGACCGCGGACGCCGGGCCCGCTCCGCCCGGCCCTCCCGGACGGTGACACCCGCGGGGCCTCAGACCTTCCGGGCCGCCCCCAGCTCGGACCAGACGCCGTCCAGGGCGCCCACGAACCGGTGGATCTCATCGGGCTCGTGCACCGCCGAGGGCGCGATCCGCAGGATCTCCTCACCGACCGGGACGCTGGGCGCGTCGATGGCCTGGACGTACGCGCCGTGCCGTTCCAGCAGCAGCACCGACATCCGCCGGCACATCCCGTCCTCGCCGACCAGGACGGGGACGATGTGGGACTCGTCCGACAGCACGGGAATGCCCCGCTCACGCAGCAGCCCGTGCATCAGTCGGGCGTTCCGCGCCAGTCGCTCCCGCTCCACGACCGAGCCGCGCAGATGCCGTGCCGCGGCGAGCGCGCCCGCCGCGACCGCGGGCGGCAGCGCCGTCGTGAAGATGAAGGAACGGGCGTGGGCCCGTACCGCGTCCATGAGCACGGCCGGTCCCGCGACATAGCCGCCCGTCATGCCGAAGGCCTTGGCGAGGGTCCCCATCACCACCGTGAAATCGGAGTCGAGACCGGCGCGAGCCGCGATCCCCGCACCCTCCGGCCCGTACATGCCGACCGCGTGCACCTCGTCGAGGAACGTGACGGCTCCGTACCGCTTGGCCAGACCGGCGACCTCCGCCAGGGGCGCGATGTCGCCCCGCATCGAGTGCACGGACTCCAGGACGACCAGTTTCGGCCGGTCCGGATCGGCCGCGGCCAGCAGCTCCTCCAGGTGCTGCCCGTCGTTGTGACGGAATATGTGCTTGCGGGCGCCGCTGTGCCGTAACCCGTCGATGATGGACGCGTGGTTCGCCGAATCCGAGAACGCCTGGCAGTCGTCGACGACACCCGCGAGCACCGACAGCGATCCCTCGTTGGCCGAATATCCCGAGGCGAAGAGAACGGCGTCCTCCTTGCCGTGCAGGTCGGCCAACTCGCGCTCCAGAGCCACATGGCAGTGATTCGTGCCGCCGATGTTCCGGGAACCCCCTGATCCGGCGCCGTATTCGTCCACGGCGCGCTTCATCGCGTCCAGGACGTCCGGATGCTGCCCCATACCCAGATAATCGTTGCTGCACCAGATGGAGATCTCGCCATCCGAGGTGCTCGCCGCAGGGAATCGGCCCGCCTTGCGGCCCAGTTCGAGGAACTCCCGCTTTCGATCACCGGTTTCGTGGGCGAGGCGCACGAAGAAGTCCATGTACGGGGACATGTCCAAGGTCCGCTCCTTTTCCGCTTCCCAATGGGTCGGGCTCATCCTAGGATCCACCGCGGGACTTGCACAGAATACGTTTCCTGCTGCCGTACGGCCGATGACCGCCGATTACCGGAACGCGAAGCGGAGTCGTGATGAGTGCTTACAGGAATTCGACGCTTTCGGCGGCCACGATCCTCTCGGACTCCGCGGGCCGGTGGCCGGATCGCATCGCGCTGGTCGCCGGCGCCGAGCGGATCACCTACGGCTCGCTCTGGAGCTCGGCGCTCCGGTACGCGGCGGTGCTGCGCGAGCGGGGAACGGGCCCCGGCGACCGGATCGGCCTGCTGGTGACCAACTCGCCGCACTTTCCGATGGCGTACTTCGCGATCCTCGCCCTCGGCGCGACCGCCGTGCCCGTGAACGTGTTGCTGAAGACCGACGACATCGCCTACATCCTCCGCCACTCGAAAGCCCGGGCCCTCGTCTGCTCGGCCGAGTCACTGGGGGAGGCGGAGCCCGCGGCCGAGGCGGCGGGCACCCCCGTCCTCACCGTCGGCGCGGGCGAAGGCCACGACCCGCACCCCGCGCTCGACGAACTCGCCGCCACCGCCGCGCCGATGGCGGGACCCGTGCCCCGCGCCCCGGGCGACATCGCGGTGATCCTCTACACCTCCGGCACCACCGGCCGCCCCAAGGGCGCGGCGATCACGCACCTCAACCTGGTGATGAACGTCGCCACCACGATGCTCTCCCCCTTCGAGATGAGCTCCGCCGACGTGCTGCTCGGCTGCCTGCCGCTCTCCCACACCTTCGGCCAGATCTGCGGCATGGGGACGTCCTTCCGGGCCGGGGCGAGGCTGGTGCTGATGCGGAGGTTCACCGCCGAGGACGCGCTGGACCTGATGGAGACCGAGGGGTGCACGGTCCTGATGGGCGTGCCCACCATGTACTTCGCCCTCGTCGAGGCGGCCTCCCGCCGTCCCGTACGGCCGAGGCTGGAACGCGCCTACTCCGGGGGTGCGGCCCTGCCGGCGCACACGCTCGCCGCGTTCGAGGACGGCTTCGGCTGCCCGGTCTACGAGGGGTACGGCCTCACCGAGACGTCCCCCTGCGTCGCCTACAACCAGCGCGACTGGCCGAGGAGACCCGGCACGGTCGGCAAACCGGTCTGGGGCGTGGAGGTCGCCGTGGCCCGCCCCGAGGCCGAGGACACCGTGGAGCCGCTCCCCGCCGGAGAGGTGGGCGAGATCGTCGTGCGCGGGCACAACCTGATGGCCGGATACGTCGACGACCCCGATGCCACGGCCGCCGCGTTCGTCGCCGGCTGGTTCCGCACCGGAGACCTCGGAACGCTGGACGACGAGGGGTACCTGACCGTCGTCGACCGCAAGAAGGACGTGATCCTGCGGGGCGGATACAACGTCTACCCCCGAGAGGTCGAGGACGCGCTGCTCCGGCACCCCGCGGTCGCCCGGGTCGCGGTGGTCGGGCTCCCCGATCCGGTCCACGGCCAGGAGGTGTGCGCCGTGGTGGTGCCGCGGGACGGTCTGACGCCGGGCGCGGAGCTGGCGGACTCCCTGGTGGCCTGGGGTGAACGCCACATCGCGGCCTACCGGCGCCCCCGGCGGGTGGTCTTCCTCGACCGTCTGCCCCTGGGATCGAGCGGAAAGGTGCTCAAGAGGGAGCTGGCCGAGCTGCTCCGGCCGACCGGCGACGCCGGCCCGCCGCCTCCGTGAGCCGTCCGGCACCGCGCCGGACCGGCCGGCGACCGGTCCTCTCATCGGCGTCTTCCGTACCCGTCGACACCGACCACTCCCCACACCGCACCGGCACGGCCATGAGGGGAGCGCTCCCGCACCACCGCACGTGCAGATCTCCCGACACCGGAAGGACCGCTCATGCGCACCGCTCCCCACCTCTCCCGGCGGGCACTGCTCACGGCCGCCGCCGCGAGCGTCACCGCCGCCGCGGCCGCTCCCTCCCAGGCGTCCGTCGCCCACCGCTCCCGGCCGTCCTCCGCCTTCGGCGGGTTCCGCACGGTGGGCCGGGTCAAGAAGGCGGCTGACGGTTCGGTGCGGTACACCTGGCCCGGCATCGCCTTCGAAGGCCGGTTCCGCGGTACCGGCGTGGGGATCGTGCTCGACGACCCCGCCAACGACTACGACGTCCAGATCGACGGAACGACCGTCGGCACACTGGTTACTCCCGGGCGCACCACGTCCTGGATCAGGAATCTCACCGACACCGAGCACACCGTGCGGCTCGTCAAGCGGACGGAGAGCCCGTGGGCCGCCGGCCGCTTCGGCGGATTCGCCGCCGCTCGGGGAGGAGAGGTCCTCGCCGCCCCCGCGGCGCGGAGCAGGCAGATCGAGTTCATCGGCGACTCCTTCACCGCCGGATACGGCAACGTGTCGGCTACGCGCGACTGCTCCGCCAACGGAGGAGTCGACCGGAACAGCAACGCGGACCTCGCCTTCGGCGCCCTCACCGCCCGAGAGCTCGGCGCCGACTACCAGCAGAACGCGTTCTCCGGCCGTGGCATGGTCCGCAACTACAACGGTGGTGAGCCCGGCACCGATTACCGCACCTACTACGACCGGGCCCTGCTGAACGTCGTCGGCGACGTCTGGCGAAAGCCGCGCGGCTGGCGGCCGCAGGTCGTCGTCATCGGCCTCGGCATCAACGATTTCTCGACCCCGCTCCACCCGGGCGAGCCGTGGGCCACCCAGAGCGAGCTGATCGCCGCCTACACGAGCGCCTACCACGGCTTCCTCGACAAGCTGCGGTCCCGCTACGGAAGCAAGACGTTCCTGGTGGTCAGCGCCACCCCGGTGTCCGGCACCGCCTTCGCCGACACCGCCCGAGGCATCGTCGAGGACCGCAACGCGCGGGGGGACGACCGGGTCAGCCACTGGTACTACGACGATCCCGGCCTGGACCGGCTCGGCTGCGACTGGCACCCCTCGCTCCGCGACCACCGGATCATCTCCGGCCTGCTCGACCGGCATCTCGCCGCTCTGCCGCTGAAGTGGTGACCGGGAGGACGGCCCGGGCCTTCCTCGGACCCGGACCGCCCGCCGCGGTGCGACACGACGACTGTCCGTCCGTACGGCCGGCGGGGTGGGGACAGGGGCTCGGTCCGGGGGAGTCCGCCGGTGCGGACGCGTGCGCGAAGGGCTCCTCGGCGGCCCTGGCAAAGCCTTTGGACATGTCGGCCGGTGATGCGTCCCGGCCCCGCCGGGGCAGGGGGAGGAAGCGCCACTGCCCCGGCGGGGCCGGGACCCGAGCGGCGCCGGGCTCCGGCGTCGGCTGTCGGCCGGCAGGGGCGGTCAGGACGGGCGGTTCGCGTCCGGGATCTCGATGCTGACCGGCTGTGCCTCGGCGAGGAAGAGCAGGACGAACCGGCGCAGGGCCTCCTCCAGGGTCCAGACGATCGCCGGGATGCCGGGCAGGAGGATCAGCCCCTCGCGGAAGGCCACCAGCAGCGGCCAGGCCGTCGCGATCGGCGGTTGTGGGAGCGGCTCCTTGGACAGCCCGATCATGTCGCCGACCCGGTCGCCGAGCGTGTACCTGGAGAACGCGCTGATCAGGGGACGCGTCAGACCACCGTCGATCTCGGCCACGATGCCGAGGAGGACGTCGGTCAGCGCATCGCCCTCGGCGGTACGGAGCAGGATCGGGTCGAGGACCTGCCGGGACTGGGCCTCGGCCGCCTCCCAGGTCGCGGGGATGTACTCGTCGTCGACGCCGAGCATGGCCGCGGACACCCGCCACACGTGCGGGTAGGCGTCCGCGTCGGCGGTGCTGACCCCGACACCCTAGTCTTTTGGCTTGCGCATGACAAATGTGGCCGGACTGTGCCAGGTGGCCAGGACGTCCGCCCGGCTGATCGGTATCGTCTGGCCGCCGCGCCGTCGAGACGGCTGCCGTTGGGAAGCTCGCGGGAGGACAGGCCGCGGCGCAGCATGCTCACGGTCGGATGCGGGCGCGGTGGCCGGCCCGTTTCGAACGGGGGATCGTGCTGGTCGACGGCCGTCACGTGCACCACGGCCGGCGGTACTCCGACCCGGCCGACGTCACCCGCCTTCAACAGCTCGCCCAGCGGACCGGCCGGAACAGCTCCGCCTCCACCTCGAGCGCGGTGCGCCCGCCGCGGCCGTCAGCAACCGCCGCTCCTCCGGACGCGGGAACGACACCGCCGACCTCACGACAAGCCGGCCACGAGTCTCGTCCGGGATGCGCGTACGACATCAGCGAGCCCCCACCTCCGGAAGCGACACCTTGGTGATCGGTCTCGTTGCCGTGTTCCGTTGTGTTTCCCGGACAGTGCGGTCTGTCCGTGAGGGGCGTGCTCACGCACAGACCGCCGGTAGGCTGCGGTGGTGCGCACGGTCGAGTTTTTGCTGGACGAGGCGGCGGAGTCGGCGGTCCGGGAGGCCTGGCGGCGGCTCGCGGACGCGGGGCTGCCCAGTCAGGCGCGTCACCGCTCACCGACCAACAGCCCGCACCTCACCCTGGCCGCCTGCCCGGAGCTGACCGCCCCGATCCGCTGGGAGCTCGCCGAGGTGGCCGCCGCCCTGCCGCTGCCGGTGCGGTTCACCGGCGTGGTTCGCTTCGAGCGGCCCACCTCGGTGCTGGCCTGGGCACTGGACCGCGACGCCGCGCTGACCGGCTTGCACCGCCGGGTGTGGGAGGCGGTCGTCTCGGACAGCCCGCCCGGAACTCTCAGCCCTTTCCACGAACCCGGGCGCTGGAGCCCGCACATCACCCTCGGCCGTACCCGGCGGGCAGGTGCCTTCGCCGGCCGGCGGGTCCCCGAACTGCTGCCGGCACCGCCGATGCCAGCCCGGCTCATCGCCCTGCGCAGCTACGACACCGAGACCGGTGTCGTAGAGGTGCTGGAGCCCTGTTCCTGAGGGGCCCGCGGTGCCGGCCGGTCAGCGTCCCGGCCGAAGTGGTGACCCAGCGGCCGGCGGTACCGTCCGTGATGCGCCTGTCGCCGCGGCGCTTCGTGATCCGGGCGTCCCGCTCCTGCGGTCGGCGTACCTTCTGTGAGCGCTCCGCCGAGTACGGGGACACGTGCACCGGCAGTGAGGCCGGCAGCCGGTCACGTCATCCTTCGGGCATGGTGGCGGCAGGGCGATGAACTTCCACGGCGACGGCGGTCCCGGTCACGGTTCGGTCCTCGTGCGTGGTGATCTGCCGGCCGGGCCGTACACGCTTCCAGGGGGGAGGGGGAGGGGCACGAGGCGAACCACCTGTCACCCGGATCCGCGGCGGATTCCACCGCGTCCGGCATCACCGGGGGAGAGTTCACGCCGCAGCCGTTGGTCTCTCCGGCACGGCCAACCACCCATGACAGTTGAGTACCCGTACTCAAGCACCCCGCCCCGACCCGCTCATAGCGTTCGGCGCATGCACATACACCACGCTGCTTTCGACCCGGGGCGCCCCCGTGTGGGCATCACCGCGGTGGCCTCCTGCCTCCCCGAACGCGAAGTGACGTCACGGCAGCTCCAGGAACAGATCACCGCGGCCTCAGGGCTGCCCCTGCCGGCGCGTATCCTCGAACGGGTCACCGGCATCACCTCACGCCGGGCGGCCGCGCAGGGCGAGTACGCCTCGACGCTCGCGGTGCGCGCCGCCCGCACCGCACTGGACAAGGCCGCTCTCACCCCTTACGACGTGGACCTGCTGGTGTTCGCCTCCGCCACCCGGGACGTGGCCGAACCGGCGACCGCGCACATCGTCCAAGCCGAACTCGGCTCCCGGGCACACGCGCTGGACGTGACCAACGCGTGCAACAGCTTCGTCAACGGCATCGACACGGCACGGGCGATGATTCTCGCCGGCCGTGCCCGCCGCGCCCTGGTCGTCACCGGGGAGACCCCCAGCCGTGCGGTCCGCCACGCCCCGTCCGGCCCCGACCAGCTACGGGACGGCTTCGCCGGATACACCTTCGGCGACGCCGGGGCCGCGGTCGTCCTGGAGCCGGTGGAGCAAGGCGGCATCCTCGACGTGGACACCGAGACACACTCCGGGCACTGGTCGGTCGGGGGCATCTTCGGCGGCGGTTCGCGTCACCCCCGCGGGGACGAGCACACCTACTTCCACGGTGACGGCAGCGAGCTGCGCGAGGTGTTCGAGAAGGTCGGCACATCGGTGCTCGACCGGATGCGGCAACGCACCGAACTGGCGTGGGACGACTTCCGGCACATCCTGGTGCACCAGGTCACCGTGCCGTACCTGGAGCGGTTCGTCGAACTCACCGGCGTCCCCCGGGACCGGCTCGTCGTCACCGTGCCCGAGCTCGGGAACATGGCCAGCGCCACCCTCGGCGTCCAGCTCGACCGCGTCCACGAGCGGCTGCACCCCGGCGACCGGGTCCTGTTCGTCGGCCTGGGCGGCGGCGTCAGCATCATGACGATGGTCTGGGAGAAGACATGAGCACCCTGTGGGTGGTGGTGCCCGCGCACCAGGAGGCCGCACGCATCGGCGCCACGCTGAACGCACTCGCGGCCCAGCACGACCGCGACTTCACTCTCGTCGTCGTGGACAACGCCTCCACCGACGGCACCGCCGCCCTCGCCCACGACTTCGCCCGCTGGGCGCCCTTCCCCGTCCACGTCCTCAGCGAGCCGGACAAGGGCGTGGGCTGCGCGGTGGACACCGGCTTCCGGTACGCGATCGAGCACGGGGCGACCTGGCTGGCCCGCACCGATGCCGACTGCCTGCCGCACCCGGGCTGGACAGCCGGCGCCCGCGGCGCCCTGCGGCGCGGCGCGGGCCTGGTCTGCGGGCGCGTCGACGCACGCCGCGACGAGCACGGGCCGCTGGGACGGGCCGCCTTCCGCCTGCTGGTCCGCACGGCCGCCCTCTTCGGCCGCATACGCCCCGCCCACCATCGCCGCCACGGCTACCTCACCCCCTACCGGATGCACGCCGGGAACAACATGGCCGTCACGGCCGCACTGTACGAGGCCGTCGGCGGGATGCCACGCCGCCCGTCCCCCACCGACCGGCTCTTCCTGAACCGGGTGCGCCGCCGCACCACCGCCATCGTCCACGCCCCCGGCATGCTCGTGGAGAACTCCACCCGCCGGCTGCGCGCCTACGGCCTTGTCGGCACCGCCCGCTGGTACCTCGACAAGGGCCCGGGCCGCCACGGGGAGGACCCTCGCTGATGCTCGACACCCTCGCCCGTACCCTGCGGCGCCACCCCGGCCGGCCCGCCGTCCTGGGCGCCACCCGCACCGGCGCCGTACGCACCAAGGCCACCTACGGAGACCTGGCCGACCTCGCCGACCGCTACACGGCCGCCCTGCGCGGACGGGGCGTCGCACGCGGCGCCACCGTCGGCGTCGCTGTCCGGCCCGGACCCCGCGCCCTCGCGGTGATGCTCGCCGTGCACCGGCTCGGGGCACGCGCCGCGGTGCTCGACCCCGGCGTCGGAGCGGACGTACTGCGTGCCCGACTCGCCCTGGCACGCCCCGGCATCGTCCTCGCCGACGCCGCCGCCCAGGCCGCCGCCGGATGGGCCCGGCCGCTCGCCCATCGAGCCCGCCTGGCCCTGCCCGACCTCGCCGAGCTGGGACCGGTGGCCACCATCGGACCCCGAGCGCCCGGCTGCGCCCCGGCCCTGGACGCCGACGTCCGAACCGTACCGCTGCCGCCCCCTATGGACGAGGACGGCGACGCGGTCATCGTCTTCACCTCGGGCACCACCGCCCAACCCCGCGCGGTGGTGCACACACGCTCCTCGCTCGCCGCCGGCATGACCACGGTGACCGAGCTGGTACGGCCCGAGCCCGGACGGCCCGTCCTCGGCGGCACCTTCTTCGTCCTCCTGCCGTCCCTCGCGAGCGGCGCGCCGGTGGCCCTGCCCGCCCGCTCGCCGCACGTCCTGGCACGGCAACTGCGCCGCCTCGCGCCGCAGGCCACCTATCTGACGCCGCCACAGCTGCGGCAGCTGCTCGCGAAGGACGGCCGGTTCTGCGGACGGGTGTGGACCGGTTCGGCCCCCGCGAGCGCCGACCTGCTCACCCGCGTCAAGCGCGCGGGCGCCGAGGAGGCGTGGGGCGTCTACGCGCTGACCGAGCTGTTCCCCGCCGCGGCGGTCGAGCAGGCCGACAAGGCCGCCTTCACCGGCGACGGGGACCTGGTCGGCACGCCCCTTCCCGAAGTGGCGGCCAAGACCGACGCCCGCGGGGAACTGCTGCTGTCGGGCCCCGCCGCCCGGGACCGCTACCTGGGCGAAGAGCCCGACCCGTGGGTCGCCACCGGCGACCGGGCACGCTTCGACGGCGGCCGGATCGTACTGGAAGGCCGCTGCAAGGACATGGTCCTGCGGCGCGCCGAGAACATCTACCCGGGACTGTACGAGCCGGCGCTGCACGTACCAGGCGTCGAACTGGCCCTGCTCGTGGGCGTGCCGGCCGGCGACGGCGACGAGCGCCTGGTCGCCGTCGTCCAGCCGGGCGGCGGGGCGGACCGCGCCGCGCTGCGGGCAGCCCTGCACGGACCGCTGGAGCGCATGGGCACCGCCCGGCCGGACGCGGTGCTGTTCGCCGACATCCCGGTGTCCGGCCGCTCCCGCAAGCCCGACCGTGCCGAGACCGCGCGCCTCGCCGCCCGGCGCCTCGCCGAACGGAGCCGGGGATGACCGCCCCCGCCGCGCTCGCCTCCCGGAGCGACACCGGCGTCGCGCGCACCGTCGTCGACAACGCCCCCACCGACGCGACCGCCGCCCTCGCACGCCACCGCGCCGCCACCGCGCCCTTCCCCGCACACCTCGTCCGCGAGGAGAAGCGGAACACCGGCGCCGCCGACACCGGCTTCCGGTACGCCCTCACACACGGCCCCCGACGGCTCGTGCGCACGGCCGACTGCCTGCCCGTCGCCGACCGGACCGCTCAGACGCGCGCAGAGCTCGCGCGAGGAACGCAGACGGCCCGCGGCCGCGGCCTGCCACGCCGGGACGAGCAGCCCTCACCCGCCGAGCGGCACCTGTTCCCGACGGCCCCCGGGACGATCGCACCGCACGGGCACCACCGCACCGGACACCCGCGCCACCGCACACCCCACATGCTGCGCCACGGCCACCCCCTCGCCCTCGCGGCCGCGCCCCACCCGCGCTGCGGCGGCACACCCCACACCCCGATGGAGGGACCGCCCGAGGACATCGTCCTCTTCCCCCGGACGCATGAGCACAACGACCGCGACACCCGTGCCGAGCCGATGGCGGCCCGCACCGGCCCGCGCCGCCTACGGACCCGGGACGCCCACCGGACCCTCCCGCAGTACGGGGACCACCGCTGCCGGCCCACCGACCCCAAACAGGTACACGCCAGATGAGCACATCTCCCGCCACCCCCACCGCATCCACACTCCGCGCCGCCCGGCGCCGCGACCGGCGCGTGTACACCCGCTCCCACCCCGTGCTGTTCGCCCTCCTCGCCGCCGCCCGCCGCCGCACGGTCACCCGCATCGGCCGCACGGTGCTGGTGCACGGCGCCACCCCCTACCGACAGGCCCTCACCCAGGTCCCGCTGAACCGCACCGCCACCGGCACCACCGGCGGCGCCGCCCGACAACTGTCCGAGGGCGGCACGCTGTTCGACCAGGAAGGCGCCGAGCACCGCGCCACCCGACGCGCCATCGCCGACGAACTCGGCACCGCCGGAGTGGAGCGACTGCGCCCGGTGTGGCAGAACGTCCTGGACCGCCGCCTCGCCCCGCTCCGCGCGGGCCGCGACGTCGACCTCGTACCGCTGGCCCGTGAACTGGCCGGAGCCACCGTGTGCGTGCTGCTGGGCACGAGCGGCGACCCGCAGGACATCGCCGCGGCGGCAGCCGAGGCGGCGGCCGCCGCCGTACGCGACCACCTGCCCGGTCCCCGGCGACCGGGCAGCGCACGCACGGCCGCCGGAGCGACGGCACGACTGGAGGCACTGCTCACCCCGGCATCCGGCGAAACCACCCGACCGGCCCTGCGGGCCATGCTCGCGCTCGCCGCCGTCAACACCACCGTCGCCGCCCTCCCGCGCGCCGCCGCCTGGTGCGCCGACGCGGGCCTCTGGGAGCAGGCGGCCGACGACCGACTGCGCCCGGCCCTGGTGGGCGAACTACTGCGAGTGACCGCCCCCTCCCCGCTGCTGCCCCGAGTGGCGGGGGCCGACGCGGAGCTGGACCGCTGCCCGGTACGAGCCGGGGACCGCCTGCTCCTGGTGGCACGGCACGCCGCACGGGCCCATGACCAACCACCGAACGCCCGGCACCCCGCTCCACCCGCCGTGGCCCAGCTCGTCTTCGGCGCCGGCCCCCACGCCTGCCCCGGCGCACGCCTGGCCCGTACCCAGCTCGACGACGTCCTCGCCGCACTCGCCCCCCACCGCCCTGCCATCCTGCGCGCCCGCGTGGACCGGCGCGCGGCCCTGCCCACCTGGCGCTCCCTCACCATCCGGGCGACCGACGCCCGCCGAACCGCGGAAAACCGATGACCACCATCGCCGTCACCGGCGCGAGCGGCTTCTGCGGCTCGCACATCGCCACCACAGCCGCCGCCCGCGGCGCCGACGTCCTGTGCGTCGGCAGACGCCCCGGCCCGGTCGGCCGGCACACCCCCTGGGACGCCACCCGCCAGGTGCCGGACCTGTCCGGCGCCGACCTCGTCGTGCACTGCGCGGCGGCCGTCGGCGACCCCGCGCCCGGCTCCACGGCGGAGGCCACCATGCACGCCGTCAACGTCGACGGCACGGCACGGCTGCTGCAGGCGGCCGCCGGCCGGCCGGTGGTGTGGGTGAGCAGCGCCAGCGTCTACGCGCCCATCCCCGGGCGAGCCCGCATCACCGAGGACCATCCGGTGCGCGGACACCTGAACGCATACGGCCGCACCAAAGCCGCCGGTGAAGCACTGGCACTCGCCGCGGGCGCCGTCGTACTGCGACCGCGGGCCGTCTACGGAGCGGGGGACCCGCACCTGGCGCCCCGGCTGCTCTCCCGCGTCCGCCACGGCCTGCTCATGCTGCCAGGACCCAGCGTCCGCCTCAGCCTGACCGCCGTCGAGAACCTCACCGACGCCTGCCTCACAGCCGCCGACTGGCCGCCGGGCGCCTACAACATCGCCGACCCGACGCCCTACGACCGGGACGAAGCGATCCGGACGGTCCTGCGCGCCCACGGCGTACGGACACGCATCGGCCACATCCCGCTGCCCGCGGCCCGGGCCGCGGCAGCCGCCGCCCGGACGCCGGCCCGACTGCGCCCGCGCGCGGAGCCGCCGCTCACCCGCTACGCCGTGGACCAACTGGCGCACTCCGTGGTCCTGGACGTGTCCAAAGCCCAGTCCCGAGGATGGACAGCCGGCCGCACCCTCAAGGACTACGAAACCGCCCTCCTGAGCGGACGAACGACCACAGCACGACCGGCCCGCTGACCAAGACACAGACAGCGAAACCGCGCACCTCGCGCCGGAACCGAACCGCTCCGGGTCTGATGGAGGCTCTGATGCGCCCCGGGCCCGGTGGAGTCACCTTGTCGGCCGGAAGATGCTCCAGACACTCAAGGAGGCTTCCGTACCCCGTAGTCACCCGGCCGAGTTCCGGCACGAGGTCCTCGCTCCCGTCGAAGCCGGCCGGCCCGTCCGACGGATTGCCCACGACCTCGGCGCCAGTGAACAGACGATCTACGTCTGACGCCGTCAGCACCTCGCCGACACCGGGCAACTGCCCGGTGTCGGCCGGCGAGGACCAGGCCGAGCCGGTGGCCGCACGACGGCGGAT
The DNA here is from genome assembly GCF_001279005.1 of Streptomyces caelestis. Taxonomy (GTDB): domain Bacteria; phylum Actinomycetota; class Actinomycetes; order Streptomycetales; family Streptomycetaceae; genus Streptomyces; species Streptomyces heliomycini. The sequence continues at coordinate 83,397 of NZ_LGCN01000240.1, read as the reverse complement.
CGCCGAACTGGAGGCGGAACCGGCCGTCCACCGCCGGACAGCCGAGCTCATGGGCGAGGCGGTGCCCCCAGGCCGAGAACGTCGTCCGCGGCCGACGTCCCCGCCGGCTTCTGAAACCCGTGTAGAGTGTCCTTACCGACGCGGGGTGGAGCAGCTCGGTAGCTCGCTGGGCTCATAACCCAGAGGTCGCAGGTTCAAATCCTGTCCCCGCTACGAAAGAGGGGGCCCGGCGTCAGCCGGGCCCCCTCACACGTTCCTCCGCCCAAGCACCGTGCGACCACCTCGCCGACCCTGCCGTCTCCGCCGGATGGCAGCCGCCTGACGACGGATCACAGACCCGGCACGCGCCCCGAACCTCGTACAGCCGTCACCCATGGCCGCCTCGGCGATCCGGAGCCGTCCCTCCTTCGCCGCGCAACGCATGCGGTGCGCATCACGCCCGCATAAGGTCTCCTCAGGCCCGCTCGGACAGCACGGCGGGACTTGGCGGCCCCGAGGCCGCCCCCTGACGAACCCTGTGACGGGACCTGTCCGCCGCACGATCGGCGAAGCGGCGCCCGCGTCGGCTCACTCGTCGATCGACGTACCGAAGCGCGCGTCGGTTCCGGGAGCGCCGAGTGAGCCTCCGCCGTACGACCATGATCCGGTGCTCACCGTCCCGGTCGTGGAGGCGGCGAGCCACCAGACCACCCCGTCGCCGGTGTTCTCGCCGGGTGCCGCGGCCAGCAGCTCGCAGCGGCCGTCGGCGTCCGTGTCGGCGAGCCGGACCTGTCCGCCCCAGCGGTCCCCCTTCTCCGCCGTGCCGGGCACGCCCGCCGAGTTCTGGTCGAAGGACTTCGCGCCCACCGCGGTCAGCCCGGCGGCCGAACCGCGCAGGATCCGCACCCCGCCCGCGTCCGCCACGGCGCCGATGTCCTCGCCGGGCACGCCCACGGCCAGGTCGGCGTAGCCGTCACCGTCGATGTCGGCGAGGGAGACGTCGGCGCCGAAGCCGTCGCCGAGTTCGGCGGTGCCCGGCACACCGGCGGTGTACTGGGTCCACACCTGTGCGGGAGTGCCGAGTTCGTCCACGTTCTCCATGCCGTCTTCGGAGCCCAGGTAGACGCCGGCGGATCCGCCCGTGAGGGGTTCGTTCTCGTCCTCGGGCTTGTCGGGCCTGCCGTAGACCAGGTCGTCGTATCCGTCGTCGTTGATGTCGCCGGACGCCGTGGCGGAGCCGCCGGCGAGGTCGCGGGTGTAGGCCGGCCCGTCCGCGGCACCCATGTACAGGGAGGACCGGGGCCTGTAGTCCTCCTCCAGGCTGCTGCCGGACACGAGCAGGTCCGCGTATCCGTCGCCGTCGTAGTTCCCGGTGGTCAGGGAAACGGGCTGCACCGAGTCGCGGCCGGGGACACCGGCGGTGTCGAGCCGGCCCGTTCCTTCCAGGGAGCCGGCGCCGTAGGTGAACAGGGAGACGCCCCCGCGGTCGGCCACGGCGAGGACGTCGCCCGGTGCGGTTCCGGAGAGCCGGGCGGCGGCGACGGCCAGGCCGAACCGGGCGTCCGCCGCGGGCGCGTCCGACCTCAGGGCGACGCTGCGGGCGGGGGTCAGGCCGGCCGGGGATCCGTAGAGGACCGTCACCCGGCCCGCGTCGCTCATGGAACCCTCGTCCTCGCCCGGCGCGGCGACGATCGCGTCGTCGTAGCCGTCGGCGTCGAGGTCCCCCGTGGCCACGGCGGTGCCGAAGCCGTCACCGGACTCGGCGGAGCCCGGGACCCCCGCGGTCGCCTGACCGAAGACGGCGGTGCGGACCCGGGGGACGCTGGTGGCGGTGCCCATGCCGCTCGCGGCGCCGTACTGGACGGTGACGTAGCCCGCCCCCTTCTTGCCGCCGTCGGTGCCGCCCGGAGCGCCGGTCAGGACGTCGTCGTAACCGTCGCCGTCGAAGTCGCTGTCGCGGTCGTCGGCGTAGGTGCCGCCGGGCGTGCCCGCGAAGGCCGCGGGCGCGGCGGTGAGGGCCACACCGCTCAGCAGCAGGAACGACGCGGCGGCAACCGCCGTGGAACGTCTGTGGGTCATGATCTGCTCCCATGCGCGGGGAAGACGGGTCGCGGTCACAGGTTGGATCCACGGCGCACAGGGAAAGTTGCGGCCTGTCGGCCTTCTGTGACCGAGGGGTGACGCTGATGCCGGGAGACTGCCGCGCGATCGGGCGTGTTCACACCAGGAACGCAGGGAGCCCCGTCGGGGCAGGGTGACCCAATGGGTCCCCTGCCCCGACGGGGCTCGGTCGGCCGGGCGGCGGGTTACCGGCGCCCGGCCGAAGCCGGTGCCGTGCGCGGCGCTCTCCGGCTCAGCCGAAGTTCACGTCGCTGCACCACATGTAGGCCTGGTCGAGGTGCGAGGCCTGCCAGATCACGAACAGGACGTGGTGTCCGGTGTAGCCGGAGGTGTTGACGTTGAACCTGATGTCCTGCGCCGGGGCGTAGCGACCGGTCTGCGTGATGAAGTCGAGGTTGCCCCAGCCCAGGGTCTGGGTCTTGGGGTTGAAGCCCTGCTTGCTCACGTAGACCTTGAAGTAGTCGGCGCCGTGGGACGCCTGGTCGTACAGCTGGACCGTGAAGTTGTTGCTGATGTTGGTCGTCTTCCACTGCCCGGGCTTGTCCAGGCTGGCGTTCCTCGAGAGGTTGTTGCTGCAGAGCGTCCCGTCGGGGGTCCGCGCCTGGAACTGGCCGCCGAGGCCGTCGCGGAGCGCGCTCATCCAGTTCCACATGGTGTCGGAGTTGGCCTGGAACGCCTGATAACACATGGGGTCTTCGGTCTGCATGGCCGGGCTCGTGTGGTTGCTGCCCCACGTCTTCCAGCACTGGTACGCGCGGGAGGCGGGGTTGACGATGGTGCCGTGAGCCTGGGCGGGGGCCGACCAGGCCAATGCGCCGACGACCACGGCGAACACCATGACGAGTGCCTGGAGAGGCCGGCGGAGGGACGACCGTGAACGCCCGGTCAACGGGCTCTGTGTACGCATGTGGGGGGAACTCCTTCCAGTTGCAAGACTGTTATGGGAGCGCTCCCAACGGTACGTCTTCTGAGTGAAATGTCAATGAAATAAACGGAGTTGATCACAGGGATGGGTGGCGAGCCGGGGGTCGGGAGCCGGGACCGTTCCCGGGGCCGGAAAGCGAGGACGTGACCTGGACTGGTGTGCGGGGCGATGCCGGGGAGGAGCGTTCGCGGTATGGCAACGAGACCTGGTTCCGGCGTGAGGGCTGTCCAGTTCCCCGGCACGCGAGATCCCGGGTCCCAAGGGTGCGCTTCCGTACACCAGAATCGGCCCCGCCGGGCAAGTTGCCTGGTGGGAGCTGTGACGGTAGGCGCATCGGGCGGGGAACGCGGCCGATGGCACGCAGCGGGAACGTGCGTACTCCTCGGATCCGAACCGACGGCGCTGGAGCATGGATGCCGTAGCGAGGGAAGCCGCCGGCAACGCGGATCGGTCTCGGCGCGCTCCCGTTCACCTGGGCCGCCGCGGCCCCAAGACGCTCGTGGACCAGGCGCCGGAACACTTCCCGGTGGACCGTCGGCCAGGCCATGGAGAAGAGGCCTCGCTGATCACACCCGGGTCCGTTCCGCGTTGGCCGACACGGCCGTTCCGGACAGGGCTGCCCCGCGGTGAGCGGGCGGCATGGGCTGCGGCTCGGCCGTCGCCGGTTCCCCCACTGATGACGGTTCCCCCGCCGAGCCCTCCGCCCTCACCCACGTAGCGGCCACCGGCTGGACGATCCGTCGGCAGTCCACCGCGAGCACCTCCACGGTCGCCGCCTCGTGCCGGTGCGACACGACAGTGCCCGCGCCAAGGGCCTCTTCGGCCACGGCCGATACCGCCCCGCGCGCCCGCAGCGGGCACTCCCGCCACGTCCGGAGCGGCCAGGGCCTCGACGAGCTCCTCCCGGTCGATCACCCGACGCTCCGACCGCGCTTCGTTCCGCCTGAAGGCGGAGCCCTTCCGTCCGCACCCGGGCAGCCGCCTTCCGCTCCTCCGGCAATCCCAGCCATCGACTGCTTAGGCCAACTCGCCTTTATTGAGACAGAATTGAGGTAATGAACCCTGTCGCGGCGACAGCGGGAACATGCTGACCGAAGAAGCCCAACCGTCGCATCCGGAGGGGCATCGGCTTACCGTGACGCCGCGTCAATTCGCGGTCTTGCGGATCCGGACCAGCAGGGGAGACTGCCTTTACGACCGGGGCCGCCCGGTCCCCGGCAGCACCACGCCAAGCAGGTCGGTCCACCGTCACTCCACCGAGACGAGGTCTCATGAACCGAAAACGAGCCACCGCCAGCGCGGTCGCCGTATCCCTGTTCACCGCCGGCCTCGCCGTCAGCCCGGCGGCGGCCGCCGCCGAGGCGAAGGCCCGTGTCGGAGCCGACTGGGCGACTCAGTCGATCGTCTTCACCGCCGCTGCAGGACAGGCCAACAACCTCAACATATTCTCCATGTACACCAGCGACGGGATCCGGCGGATCGGCTTCGGCGACGTGGTCCCGCTCGAACCGGGCGACCACTGTGCGTACTCCAGGCCCGAGGACACCACCTCCGTCGTCTGCGAACTGCCCGCCGACAGCCCCCGGCCCGACAGGATCGACGTCCTCCTCGGCGACGGCGACGACACGATCGCCGCCTTCACCCCCGGGATCGGCACCGTCAGCGGCGGCCCCGGCGACGACGAACTGCACGCCCACACCGCACGCACGGTGCTGGGCGACGCGGGGAACGACATGGTCATGGGACCCGCAGTCCTGCACGGCGGCGACGGCATGGACCACCTGATGGGTGACAGCGGCAATCAGCAGATGTGGGGCGGCCGGGGCGACGACATGATCGAGGGCCACGGCGGTGACGACATCGTGCACGCCGGCCCCGGCGACGACCACGCCATGGGCGGGGACGGACGCGACATCGTCCTCGGCGGCCCCGGCAACGACACACTGGACGGCGAAGGCGGCGACGACCTCGTCTGCGGTGGCGCCGGAAAGGACGTCCTCGAAGGCGGACCCGGCCGCGACATCGTCCTCCCGTAAGTGCGCCTCCATGCCCGAAGGCCCTGGCCCGCGGCGCGAACAGCGTCGCGGGCGCCGAGCCACCGCCGTCGGCGCCCCTGTACCGTTCGGAAACCCATCGCCGCTGCCCGGAGAGGGCCGGCGCGGCATCACGGTCTGCTGGAACCATGTCCGGGTGATCGTCTCACCGGTGTACCGGGTGGTACGCAGGCTGCTCGCGGTTCCGGCGGTGCTGCCGCGCAGGCAACTCACGAGTCCGGTGAAGGCTCTGGTCCTGTAGCTCGTCAAGCGAGATCCCCGCTGGGGCTGTCGACGGACCCGGGGGGACCGGTCCGGCTCGGACACCCGGTCGGTTCGACGACGGTCCGGGAGATCCTCACCGCAGCGGACCGACGTGGCGCGAGTTCCCGACCGCGCAGGCCGAGGGCACCGCCGCCTGCGACTTCGTCCCCGTCGACCTGGCCGGCCTGCGCCGGGTCCACGCGCTGGTGTTCCTCGAACACCGCACACGCAGGCTGCGCGTCGCCGGGGTGACCGCCCGTCCCACCGGGTCCTGGACGGTGCAACAGGCAAGAAACCCCGCCGTCGAGTTGGGCATTCGGGTGGACTCGCCGCATTTCCTGCTCCGCGACCGGGACGCGAAGTGCACCGAGTCCTTCGATGCGGTCCGGTCTTCGAGGCCGACGACGTCCACATCGTCAGGACCGCACCGTCGGCCCCTCGGACGAACGCGCATCGCGAATAGATCATTGGACCCCTGCGGCGTGAGGCCCCCGACCACCTCTTGATCCGGAACGGGACGCACACGAGGCTTGTCCTCGATTCCTGCGCCCCGACGCAGGTTCCCGCTGATCTTGCCCGAGGTACGGGGAACCGGCGCGCCGCCGAAGTCGGCGAGGCGGCCGGGGACTCGGCACCGAGGATGACGCCCGACCCGGGCATGCCGGTGATCACATCGAAGTGGCGGGGGTCGCGAAACCGAGCCTCGATGAGCTTGTCGAGCTCGGCGACCTGCAGGTGGAGAGTCCTCACCTCCTGCGCCGGCGTGTGCACCGTCCGCGCGGTCGGCCTTTCGCCGGGCAGGCTGGTGTGCCGGCGCCCGGCGTCCGGCGGCCTGGGAGGCCGTCTCCGTGAGCTGGTCGGCGTTGCGAACGCTGCGGTCGCGTAGCCAGGCCGCCGGCCGCCTGGTACCGAGCAGACGCAGGGCGGCCGGGGTCTGGTGGCCGGTCAGCAGGATGAGCGGGCCGGTGTTCGTGAGGTCCAGAACCCGCTCAAGGCCGGGGAGGAGTCCGGGCAGTCGCGCCCACAGCCGGTTGACGGCGCGGGGACGGTCCGCGACCAGGCCCGTTCGCCGACCGGTGAGGATCGGAACCGGCACCGGGGCGACGACGCGGACGCGGGCCCGTGAAAGGGCTGCTGTCGCGCGACGTCCTGTGTATTGTCGTCCAAAGCGCGCATATCGGTCAGGGAACGTGCAGAGGAGCGACCGGTGCCGACTGGTGCTACGCACACACGGCGGTGCGCGCTGCGCTTGCTCGTCCGCGAGGTGCGGGACGGTCTGCACGGCAGACAGGTGGCCTTGGTGGCAGCGGGCATCTCCTTCTTCGGGATGGTCTCCGTCGTTCCCCTGGCGCTGGTGCTGCTCCGACTGTGCGCGGCCGCGCTCGGCGGGGACGACACCCGGCGGGCCGTGGCGCGGATCGCGGACGCGCTTCCGTACGGGCACGGAGTGCAGGCAGGACTGCGGACCCTGGCCGAGGCGGTGGTCCAGTTGTCCTGGCCTGCTCTCGCCATCGCGCTGGTGCCCGCCACCCTGTACGGAGAAGGGCTGCGACGAGGCTTCCTGCACGTGTCCCCGGTCGCGGCGGAGGACGACACGTTCACCGGCTGGCGGGGCAGGCTGGGACTGGTGCCCGCACTGATGGCGGCCCCGCTTCTCATGGGCGCCGCCTTGTACGCCGGTCCGGCGCTGGCCCGACTGGCCGACGCCGGAGGCTGGCGCCCTGCGGTGTCCGCCCTCCTCGCCTTCCACCTGCTGTGGCTCCTGCTCTCCACGGAGGTGCTCCTGGTCTTCCGGTTCGTCGGCGTCGGTGTCGCCGGCTCCCGGGCGACGGTCCTGGCCGCGTTCGTGACGGGGGCGTTCTTGTGCGGTTTCCTCTGCGGCTTCGTGGTGTTCCTGGCCGTCCCGGTCGACTGGAGCGTGCCGTTCGGCGGACTCGTCGTCCCCGGTGTCACCGTGGCGCTGGGCCTGTGGCTGTACCTGCTGCACGCGGTCCTGCTCGTCGGCTACCGGCTGATGCTCTGTCTGGACAGCCGCGCGGGCCCCCTTCTCGCGATGCCCCGTCCTTTCCGGAGAAGCCGTACTCCGGGCGATCACCTGGCCGGCGATCCCGCCACCCGGCCGGGGTCCGGAACGACCGGGGCCGCAGGAGCGCGCTCCCACGGCCGCAGGAGGGTGTTCACCGGCCCCGGGGCGCACGACCGCGCCGACGCCCTGGCACGGTGGGCCGAGCTCCACGGAGGGTACGAACCCTCCGGCGGCGTTCTGGTCCCGACGTGGGTGGCGCTGGTCCAGCGCTGCGCCCGCGCACGTCCGCTTCGCGCCGTGCCGCCCGATCTCCTCTCGCTGGCCGGTCCCCTCACGGTTGCCGCCGCCGTGGGACCGGCGGCCGCGGGAGGCCCGTGGCCGTTGGCCTCCTGCGCGCTCGTCGTCCTGTCCGGCCTGTTCGACGGGCTGGACGGCGCGGTCGCCGCGGTCACCGGCCGGGCCCGCCCTCTGGGCGCCGTGGTGGACGCTCTGGCCGACCGGGTGGCGGACCTCCTGCTCGTCGTGATCCTGTACGTCCTGGGGGCGCCGGCCCCTTGGTGCCTGGCGGCCGCTTTTCTGGCTCAGCTGCACGAGTACGCGCGGGCCCGGGCCAACGCGGCGGGAATGCGCGGAATCGGGGCGCTGAGCGTCGCCGAACGGCCGCTGCGGGTGGTGCTGTGCGCGGTCGCGTGCCTGGGAAGCGGTCTGCTGTCCGAAGGCACGCCGGGGACGGGATGGGACTGGGCGACGGTGTGCGCGGTGTGCTGGACGGTGGCCGGAGCCGTCGGCTTCCTGCACCTGGCGGCCGGGGTGGCGCGGACGCTGAAGTAAGGGTCCCGCGGAATCAGGCGTCACCGATCTGCGCTGCGACGATTTCAGCCGACAGCGCCACCAGCGGAAGGCCGCCGCCGGGATGGGCGGATCCGCCGACGAGGAAGAGCCCGGGGACGGGGGAGCGATTGGCCGGCCGGAGAAAAGCGGCGCGGATGCCGTTGGACGAGGTGCCGTAGATGGCTCCGCCCGGGCTTCCGGTGGCGTGTTCCAGATCGAAGGGGGTGCGGGCCTCGTACCACAGCAGGCGCCGGCGCACGTCCGTGCCGCGGTCGGCCATGATGTCCAGGATCCGCTCGGCGTAGGACTCCTTGAGCCCTGGGACGGTCCAGTCGACGGTGCCGGGCGCCCCCCTCGGTGAGTGCCGGGGGGCATTGACCAGGACGAACCACGCCTCATGCGCGTCATCGGGACGCAGCGCGGCGTCGTCCGGAGAGCTGATGTACACCGTCGGGTCGGCGGCGGGACGGGCCGGAGCGCCGAAAACGGCGTCGAACTCCGCGTCGTAGTCCGCCGGAAACAGCACCCGATGGTGCGGTGCCCGGCGATCCCGCCCGCGCAGCGCGAGCAGGAGAACGAACCCGGCCAACGAGGACTGAGCACGTGCGAGGGCGGTCAGAGGCCGGTGTCCGCGCCGGTCCGCTGCCAGGCGTCCGTAAAGGACCGCGGCGTCGACGCCGGAGACGACGACGTCCGCCGCTGCCGTGCCGCCGTCGGCCAGGCGGACACCGGTGACGCCCCGGCCCGAGGTGTCCACCGCGGTGATCCCGCAGCCGTAGCGGAACAGCACCCCCAGGTCGACGCAACGCTGCTCCACGGCCTCGGCCAGCAGGCGGAGGCCACCGGGCACGTACCAGGTGCCGTAGCGCTGCTCCACGTACGGGACCACCGCCATGACACCGGGCGCGCGCCGGGGATCGGAGCCGCTGTACGTGGCGTAGCGCTCCAGCCACATGCGCAGCCGGGGATCACGCAGGTACCGTCGGCCGGTGCCCCGCAGGGTGCGCCAGGGAGCGACAGCCGCCAGATCGCGGGGACGGGCCGAGCGGCGCAGCAGTCCCGCCGGACCGCCGAGCGGACGCCGCAGTACGTCCTCGCCCACCAACCGCCACAGCTCGCCGGAGGCCGCGTGCAGCCGGGCCCACTGAGCTCCGGCCCCCTCGCCCAGCGCCTCGTCCAGCGCACCGGGCACCAGGCACGGGTCACCGGGCATCGCCAGCCGGGTCCCGTCGGCGAACCGGTAGCTGCAGGCCGGCTCCACCGGTCTCAGCGGTACGCAGCGCTCCAAGGGAGCGCCGGTGTCCGCGAACAGCCGGTGATAGACCTCGGGCATGGTCAGCAGCGACGGCCCGGTGTCGAAGGCGAAACCGTCTCGGCGCACGGTGCCGAGCTTGCCTCCGCACACGGCCGCTCGCTCGTACACGGTGACGTGGTGCCCCTGACGGGCGAGCCGGGCGGCAACCGCCAGCCCGCCCATGCCGGCACCGATCACGGCGACGCGGGCCACCTCAGTGCCACCCCCGCAGCGGCCTGCCCTTCCACGTCAACGTGGAACGGCGGTGACCGAGCCAGGACCGCGCCGTCAGCGCCACCAGCAGTCCCACGGACACCGGGTGAGCCAGCGCGTCCGGCCAGCACCGCCCACCCGTGCGCCGCGCGGTCAGCGTCCGTCCCGTCACGGCCGCGACGTATCCGGCCGCTCCCCAGCGCGATCCCCGCAGTGCTGCCAACGGGGGCACCACGTAGGCCCAGACGAGGAGGGCGCACACCGCCGCCGCGCCACCGCCGGACCCGAACGCCGTCCACAAGGACTTGCCGTACCCCTCACGCAGGTCGCGCCAGCCGTCGTACATCCGGCACCTCGCGATCCGGCTGCCGTCCACGATCCCGCCCTGACCGCCGGCCCGCTTCAGAGCCCGGATGAGTGCCATGTCCTCGAGGACCTCGTCCGTGACCGCGGCGAAGCCGCCGCATCCGTACAGGGCGGTGGCGTCCACGACGAGGAACTGGCCGTTCGCCGCGGACAGCGCCGGCCGCGGTGAGGCCTCCGCCCTCCGCAACGGCAGCGCCGTGAGCCACGACCACTGCAGCAGTGGCTGGACGAGCCGGTTGGCGGGTCCCTCGGCGGCCTGGCGGGGAAAGGGGGAGACCAGGTCGAGCCCGGTCGAACGCAACAGCGCCACCGATGACGCCACCGCATGCGACGCGAGCACCACGTCCGCGTCCACGAAGACCAGCACGCTGCCCCGCGCGAGCGACGCGAGCTGGTGGCAGGCATGGGCCTTGCCCGGAGAACCCGGCTTCGGCGCCGTGCCGCGCACGACCCGGGCGTGCCGGTACGGTCCGCACAGGCGACGGACCACGTCACCGGTGTCGTCGGTGGACTGGTCGTCGAGCACGATGACCTCTGCCCGGGGCAGGTGTTCTTGCGCCAGCAGCGACCGCAGCGCGGGACCGACCCGTCCGGCCTCATTGCGCACCGGCATCAGAAGGGACACGTACTCGGTCACCGGCGGCGGATCCGGCGGCGGGATCCGCAGGGCCGTGCTGTTCCAGGCGCTGTGCGCGGTACCGGCGGCCGCCAGCACCGTTCCCGCCGCGACCATCGTCCGCACGGGACGGAACCGGTTCACCCTCGTCTCCCGACGGCACCCGTCATCCGCACGGCCAGCGGCACGGCGACGAGGCCCATCAGGGTTCCGCCCACCAGTGCCACCTGCGGGCGGCCGAAGAACACCAGGCAGGCCGTCACCGAGGAGGCGTAGGTCCACAGATACAGCATGAGGGCCGGGCCGTCGTGCCCGCCGCTCCCGGCGGATCGTCGCACCGAGCGCCCGGAGGCGACGTCCATGGCGGCGACCATGACCACGGACACGGCCACCCACCCGGCGAAGTTGGTCAGCGGCACGCCCTCCACGCCGGGAAGCGCCGGGTGGGGGTCCGACCAGATCCAGTGACCGGCATCAACCATCTGCGGGTCGAGGAAGACGTCCCAGGAGGCCAGCGCCCACCCGCCGATCACCGCCGTCCGCACCCGGGCCGGACGCGTCCGGGCGCGCCTTCGGCCCCCGGCCAGTACGCGCCCGGCCTCCAGCGCGGGCCAGGCCATCATGACCCAGGCGAGAGGCACCACCACCGGCACCCCCGCCACGCTCGGCCCCAAAGAGCCCGTGTAGTGGTAGGCGCCGAACGGGAAACCCGTACGCACCCCCACGGCTTCCACCGCCAGGCCCCCCAGCCCTGCCCCCACGAACAGCGCCAAGGGGCCCCGCACACCGTGCCGCAGCGCGGCGGCCGCGAGGGACGCCAGGCAGAAGACCACCACGCCGACGGCGGTGAGCACGTCGCGCCGCGGACCGGACACGAGCGGGTAAGGAATCTGGCACAGCACGGCGGCCACAGCCAGTGACCAGGCCGCCCGCCGATCACCCCCGAGCCCGCGGTGCAGCCCCGGCCGTTCCTGTACCTGAACCATGCCGTGAGCATAGGAAAACGACCTGGTGCCCCGCCGAAGCGGCGGGAACGGCACCAGAAGCTTCACCGGTACGGACCACACGGCGGCGCGGTGCCCGCGAACAGTCCTGCCTTCCGCGCCGCAGACCCCAGGACGATCGACGGGCGCTCCGCCCTCGAAGTCATGACCGGGGCAGGAGCGGCGACCGGGGAGCACGCCGTCGACGCCGTGGTGCTCGCCGTGGACGCCCGGGGCCTGCGGCGCCCCGTCGGGGCCTCGCCGCCCCTGGGAGGACGGGAACGGCGACGACGGATCACGCGCCTGCGCAGCGCGCCTCCCTTCCTGGTCTCGCGCCTGTGGCTCGACCGACCGCTGAACACGGACCGGCCCGCCTTCCTGGGCGCCGGTGGACTCGGTCCCCTGGACAACGTCGGCGTGCTCGACCGCTACGAGGACGAGGCACGGGCGTGGGCCCGGCGAAGCGGCGGACGCGTCGTGGAACTGCACGCCTGTGCCCTGCCCACGTCACCGACCCGCGGCAGGTGGGCAACGGCCGGCACGGCAGACGCGACGAATCCATCCGGGGACGGCGAACGCCACGGTGGTCGACGAGGGCCACGAACTCCACGCGGACTGCCCGCTGTTCCCTTCCGGAGGGTTCGGAGACCGCCCTACGGTGACGACGCCGGACCCCTGCCTCGTCCGACGTGACGTGGGGCGGGGGCCGCCTTGCGTTCGTGATCCTGGACGCCACCCTGCCGCCGATCGACCACTGCCGGCCGTGGCATCCGGGAAATGCGAGCGCCACGGCATGAACGTCCAGGACCTGACCGATCCGTTCGGGCGGCTGCCACGGATTCCGCCCGTCCGGCCCCGCTCGAGACACGACCTGACGGCGGCGCCAAGAGGACGGAGCCGTCGACGACCTCGCCGAAGCCGGCGTCACGTGCTGGGCTCATGGGGGACGCCGGCAGTTCCGTCCGCGTGCCTCACACCGCGGCACTGCTCGCCGCGCCGCTGGTCGCGTCGCCCGGCCGTGCGGGGACGAGCACAGCGAACCCGGAAGATGAAGAACGGCTGCAGGGGGTGGCGGCACGGGGAAGGGGGCCGACAGCGATCAGTGTGTGCCGGACATGACCGACTGGCTGCTCGCCTTCCCAGCGGCCCGGGACGGCGCGGTCGTCGGCTTCGGCGGGCCGCTCGCGGCGGTGCACTCCGGCTCCAGTGGAGAAGCTCGAGCGGGTGACGCCCGGGGTGCGGCACAACCGCTTGGCACCGTAACGGCGCTGAGGGCCCCTCACGGACCGGCAGCAGTTCGGCAGCCCGCCGCCGAGGCGAAACACCGGGCCGCCTCACGCAGGGTCGCGCGTTCTTTCTTCAGCACGGCATTTCCCGCCGCAAGGCGGCGACCTCGGCCTCCGGAGCCGACTGTCAGCGATGACCGAGTACGCCGTAGAGTTGAGGTGCGTGGGCGTCTGGCAGTAGTGCGCCGAAGGAGGACTGTCGTGCCCGCCGATGCCGTCGACCGGGCCCTATGAAGCAGCGGAGTGCAGCGTTGGTGGGAGTGGAGCTCGGGGCTGCGGTGGCCACGGCGCGAGAGATCGGTGAGCAGGTTCTCGCCCCGGAGGCCGCGGCCGTGGACGAGGAGCGGAGATGGCCGGAGAAGGGCATGGCCGCGCTGCGGTCCCGGCTGGGCGGGCTGGTGATGCCGGCCGAGTGCGGGGGGATGGGGCACGGCTTGCTGGCGGTGGCGCAGGTCGGTGAGGCGACGGGGCGTGCCTGTGCCTCGACGTCGATTTGCTTCGGTATGCATCTCGTCGGCTCGGCGGTGATCGCTGCGAAGGCCAGTCGCCGGCAGGAGGAACGCTACCTGAAGCCGATTGCGGCCGGTGAGCATCTGACGACTCTGGCCCTGTCCGAGCCGGGGACGGGCGGGGAGTTCTGGCTGCCGCAGACCCGTATGGAGCGTGTCGGGGAGGGCATGCTGCGGCTGACCGGAGCGAAGAGCTTCGTGACCAACGCCGGCCACGCGGATTCCTATGTCCTGTCGACCCTGGCCGCCGGGCCGGGAAAGCCGCCGGGCCAGTTCTCGTGCACGGTGGTCGACGCCACCGCGCCGGGACTGGAGTGGGGACCGTCGTGGCAGGGTTTCGGCATGCGCGGCAACGCCTCGCGCGGTCTGGAGCTGCGCGGCGCCGAGATCGCCGACTGGTGCCTGCTGGGGGAGGAGGGCGATGAGATCTGGTACGTCTTCAACGTCGTCGCCCCCTATTTCCTGATGGCCATGGCCGGCACCTATCTGGGGGTGGCCGCGGCGGCCCTGGAGGAGGCCTGTTCCCACCTGCTACGGCACAGGGAGGCGCGCGTGGGACGGTCCGCTGCCGCCCAGCCGGTGGTCCAGCACCGACTGGGCACGATGTGGGCGCGCGTGGAACGCACCCGGCGGCTGATCTACCATGCCGCCGCCGAGGCTGAGATCGGTGCACCTCAGGCTCTGTTGGGGCTGGCCTCCGCCAAGGCCGAGGTGGCCGAGGCCGCCGAGGCCACCGTCAACGACGCCCTGACCCTGGTCGGCGGTATCGGCTACGGCGAGCACTCACCCCTGCACCGCATGCTGCGCGACGCCCGCGCCGCGCACGTGATGTCCCCGGTGACCGACCTGCTGCGGGTATGGACCGGCAGAGCCCTGCTCGACGAACCCCTGCTCGAGAGTTGAAACAGTGGACCACAGCCTGCCCCTGCTGCTGCTGGTCGACCTCCCCCGGCAGACGGCCACCACCGTCACCGCCGAGCTGGCCGCGACTGCCGAGGTCCTCCTGAGCACCGCTGAGGACGTGCCGGCCCGTACCGGCGGAACGCCCGGCCTGCGCCGGCCCACGGTGGTGGTGCTGGGGGAGACGGTGACGGCGCCTGTCGGCGTCGTCCACTCCCTGCGGCCGCACCCCGCGGATCTGGCTGTCGTGGTGACGACCACCCCCGCCACGGAGGACAAGCTCGCCGTACTCCCGCTCCTGTTCTCCTCCGATGTCGTTCGCCGTGTGGCGGGCGGCGAGACAGCGCAGCGGATGACCCATATGGTGCGTGAACTGCTCCGGCGACTCACCCGCCGCCAAGCGCATGCCGCGGCGCAGGCCGCGGCCCAACAGCGGCTGTCCTCGGGCATCTCGATCGACCGGCAGCTGGGGCGGCGGCTGCTGGGACAGTTCCTGACCCAGGCCCCGATCGGTGTGCTCATGCTGGACGGCGACTCCATGATCGCCTGGAACCGACGAGCCGCCCACGTCCTGGATCTGACCGAGCCGGACTCGGTGCGCCGGCCGGTGACCGACCTGTTCCCCGAGGATCAACGAACCGCGCTTCACCACCATCTGACCACTCCCGGACAACGCCGTGACGCCGAGCCCGACGCGGTCTTCGAACGCGTCCGCGGCGATGGCACCTCTCAGGCCCTGCGCATGGCTGTACGGCAGGTCCTGGACACCGAGGGACGCAGCCGCACCCTCGTCCTGACCGAGGACGTCACCGACCGCCTGCACGCCCAGCGCAGACTCGCCGAACGCACCAGCCACGCTCTGCTCACCGCCGAAGTCGCCGCGGCCATGACGGCACCGGGACCACTGGACGAACGCCTGCACAGATGCGTACGCGCCGCCACCGACCGCCTGGGCGCCGACCGCGTCTGTATCTGGAACCTGAACGCCCGCGGCGAACTGGTCCACGCCATCTGCACCGAGGACGACGACGAGTCCCCCGGCATCTCCTGCGAGACGGCTCAGCGCGCCCTGGCGCACCAGGTCGTCGCGGCACGCCGCCCGTACCTGGACGTCCCGCCCCGCACCGACTCGCACGCGGATCGACTGACGAACGACCGAGGGTTGTTCACTGGATTCCCGCTCGTCTCCGGCGGGGAGCTGCTCGGTGTGCTGTCGCTGACCACGCGCTTGGCGCTGCCCGCCACCGTCCTCGCCACCTTGGAGAACATCGCCGACCAGATAGCCGTCGGCACGCAACAGGACCGCCTGTTCAACCGCCTCAGCGAGGCGACCCGTGCCCTCGAACGTCCCCTGCTCCCGCCCCGACTGCCCGAGCTGCGCGGCTTCGATCTCGCCGCCCGCTATGCACCGTTCAGCAAGGGTCTGCACATCGGCGGTGACTTCTACGACGCCTTCACCGCTCCCGACGGCCGCCACGTCCTGGTCCTCGGGGACGTCTGCGGCAAAGGCCCCGACGCGGCCGCCATCACCGGCCTGGTCCGCCACACCCTGTGGGCCGCAGCCCAGCACACCAGCGACCCCGATCACGTCCTCAGCTTGATCAACAACGCACTGCGCCGCCAGAAAACCCCCTTCTGCACCCTCGTCTACGTGGTCATCGACGCCACCTGCACCCCCGCCCGCCTCCAGATCGCCAGCGCCGGCCACCCCGCTCCGCTCCTGCGCCGAGCGAATGGTGATACGGCGCCGCTGGAGACACGAGGCACCCTGCTGGGCGTACTGGAGACGTCACACCACCCGGTCACCGAAGTGGAACTACGACCGGGCGACACCCTGGTGCTCTACACCGACGGCTTCACCGAAGGAGCCGGCGCCGTGGACCAGCGCGGTCCGGAGGACCTCGCTGCCGTCGTCGCCTCCCTCCCACCGGCCGATGAGCCGGCTCCCGCTGAGAACGTGGCCACCGCACTGCTGGACGACGCCCACCGCTGGTGGGGCGAACGGCTGCGCGACGACCTCGCCGTCCTGGCCCTGACGGCAACTGCGATCCACGACCCGCTCGGGTCCGTACGGTGATCGGACGCGGTGCGATACGCGGCTGAACGCGGCCACGGCCTGCCGGTTCGGCGTGAACCGCTCCACCATCCCCGGGCCGTCGGGGAAGTGCGACCCCTGCTCGCTGAACACCGCTGCCCCGTCGGCGCCGGTGTGCGGCTGCGGATCCTGGCCGAGGTCGTCGACCACCGGCGCCGGCGGGAGGACCGGCATCATCGGCGGCACCGAGATCCGCGTCCGACGCCCGGCCGCCGAGCGCAAGGACCGGGACACGTTCCTCCCGGTGAGCGCAGGCGGAACGCCGTCAGGACCGTGATGGTCACGGGCAAAGGCGAGCGGGTGCTGTTCTGCAGTCCGACCGCACGGGGAAGCTGCGCGGACATCCCTCCACGCCTGTCGGCCGGGACCGATCGGGCTCTTGGCCCAGGGGCCTGCCGTGGAGATCGTCGCCGACGCCGGGTGCGCAGGCCGGCGGACAAGTGATCACCCCACCGCACCGCACGTTCGAGAAGAGCGCCCCCGACCGGTACGAGGAGATGTGCGAGCGGCAGCACAAGACACATTCCTCACGACGCGTCCGCGTCGAACACGGCATCGCTGACCCGTGGAACCGGCGGACCCCGCCCCGCCGTCAGCAGACCGCGGACCTGTCGGCAGCACGACCCGATGTGAACACCGAGCCCCGCCACGGCTTTCGACGCCTCACTGGCTGCCGTGCACGAACTCGTCGGCGATACATACTCTTAGTCCTCATTTGCCTTCAAGTAGTCGAAGGTAAAGGAAGGTGAGTTCCGTCAGTCGTTCACTCTGTTACATCCGGATGGCCGGCAGGTGACATGCGGATCCGAGGGTGGCGCAAAGGTGATCTGACTGTCTGTGGACTGCGGGCGCGCCCTCCAGCGGCGGGAAGAGCTCTTCTTGGGGAAAATTCATCGCTGAAACTGCTGTTCAGAGGCTTGATGTGGGAAAGTGTGGCCTCAAGTAAGTTTCTGTTCGGGTGAGTTCGAAGAGCAGTTGATCGGTTGGTGGGATTTGGACAATCAGCCGAGGGCCCCTGCCCGTTTGCTTAATTTCTTGAAAGCATCGAGCTGCTCCAGGTGATGCGCACCGCTGCCTGGGGCCGGTTGTGCCGGTTCGCGTCCGGCATCCGCGTCACCGGCCGTCGCGTGTACGGCCGGACACAAGGAGAGCTGCAGAAATGACTGACATACCGTCACTGTTAAGACATGCTCCGATATCCGGATCTCACCCTCGTCGGGACGTGGCCACTCCACGCAAGCGCGCGGTACTGATCGCGGCGCTCACCGTGGGAGCGCTCCTGCTCCCGGCCGTCACGGCTGCGGGACCGGCCGCCTTCGCCGAGGACAAGGACCGGGCGCCCCGGCGGATCGAGGTCCGGCCCGAGCCCGGGTCCGGGAGCGTCGAACTCTCCGCCGAAGAGCGGGAGAAGCTGCTCGAGTCGGCCGCCGCCGACGGTGCCGCCACCGCCCGCCGGCTGAAGCTCGGCGACCGCGAGAAACTCGTGCCGAGAGATGTCGTCAAGGACGCGGACGGTACCGTCCACACCCGCTACGAGCGCACCTACGCCGGGCTCCCGGTGCTCGGCGGCGACCTGGTCGTCCACCAGGACGGCGACTCCAGGACCGTCACCAAGGCCACCGCGGCGCAGATTGCCGTGGACACGACCAAGCCCGCCGTCACCGTCGGCGCCGCCAGGAAGGAGGCGCTGGCAGCGGGCAAGGAAAAAGGAACCGCCAAGGCCGCCACTCCGCAGGCCCCCCGCCAAGTCGTCTGGGCGGGCTCCGGCGAACCCGTGCTGGCCTGGGAGACCTTCGTCACCGGCGTCCGGCAGGACGGCACCCCGAGCCGCCTCCAGGTGGTGACCGACGCCACCACCGGCGAGCAACTGCACAGCGCGGAGCAGATCCGCGCCGGTGAGGGCCGGAGCCAGTACAGCGGCCCCGTGCGGATCGGCTCGGTCCACAACGGCACCGCGTACGAGTTGACCGACCCGGCGCGCGGCAATCACCGGACCTACTCGTTCGCCCAGGACAACACACAGAGCCTGCTCACCGACGACGACGACCACTGGGGCGACGGCACCGCGGCCCACGAGCAGACGGCTGCCGTGGACGCCGCGTACGGCGCACAGAAGACGTGGGACTTCTACCATGACCGATTCGGCCGCAACGGCATCGCCGACGACGGGGTGGGATCCCGCTCGAGGGTCCACTACGGCAGCGGATACGCCAACGCCTTCTGGGACGACCTGTGCTTCTGCATGACCTACGGTGACGGCATCGGCGACGCCCGGCCCGTGACCTCCATGGACATCGTGGCCCACGAGATGAGCCACGGCGTCACCTACGCCACCGCGAACCTGCACTACTCGGGTGAGTCGGGCGGCCTCAACGAGGCGACCAGCGACATCATGGCCGCAGCCGTGGAGTTCTACGCGGACAACCCGCTGGACGCGCCGGACTACACCATGGCCGAGCTGATCGACCTGCGCGGCACCGGCCGGCCGATCCGGTACATGGACCGGCCCTCCAAGGACGCCTCCTCGAAGGGGACGTCCCAGGACTACTGGACCTCCGAGACCAGGAAGCTCGACCCCCACTTCAGCTCCGGGGTGGGCAACCACTTCTTCTACCTGCTCGCCGAAGGCAGCGGCCGGAAGACCATCAGCGGCATCGCGTACGACAGCCCCACCTACGACGGCAACCCGGTCGCCGGCATCGGCATCGAGAACGCCGCCGCCATCTGGTACCGGGCCCTGACGGTCTACATGACCAGCCGCACCGACTACGCGGGCGCCCGCGTCGCCACCCTCCGGGCCGCGGACGATCTCTTCGGCATGGCCGACGGCGCGTACACGGCCGTCGGCAACGCCTGGGCCGCGGTCAACGTCGGCCCCTCGTACGTCAACACCATCGCGGCCGTCGTTCCGCCCACTCAGAAGTCCGCAGTGGGCCAGCCCACCGAACTGCGGATCGACGCGGTCTCGACCCGTCCCGGCGCTCTCGGCTACGCCGCGGCCGGCCTGCCGGCCGGACTGAGCATCGACACCGCCACCGGGGTCATCAGCGGAACCCCGACGGCGGCGGGCGACTTCTCCACGGTCGTCACCGTCACGAACTCCGCCTCGGAGACCCGCGAACTCTCCTTCGCCTGGTCCGTGCTGGCCTCCGGCGGGGACTTCTTCACCAATCCGGCCCGGGTCGACATCCCCAACTGGGTCACCGTCGAGTCACCCATCACCGTCACGGGGCGGGCCGGCAACGCGCCCGACGACCTCAAGGTGACCGTCGACCTCGTCCACGACTTCATCGGCGGACAGGTGATCAACCTCGTCGCCGAGGACGGCACGGTGATCCTGGTGAAGGACTTCGTCTGGGACGAGGGCACGGAACTCCACGACACGTTCACCGTGGACGCGTCGGCCGTGCCCGCCAACGGCACGTGGAAGCTGCGCGTCACCGACAACACCCCCGGCATCTTCACCGTCGACCCCGGATACCTCGACGGCTGGAGCCTGACCTTCTGAGGCTCCCGTCCACCGCGGCGTGACCCCGAGGAGCCCGGCCGTCCCCCGGACGGCCGGGCTCCGCCCCGCCGGCCAGGAAGCAGGCGGACCAGGTGAACAGAGAGTCCAGATGGCGGCCCAGGCGCCCCGCACGAACCCTCCGACCGTGTGCGGGAAGCCTGGATCTCCTCCCCCCGCACTGGACGGCCCACCGGTCCCCGCACTTCCGGGGCCGGAATGACCGGGAGCGCCGCCGCGGCCAGACGATCGAGCAGGCGGGTCGCAGCAGCTCCTGGTGCGGGGCGGTTCGGCGTTCGTAGCGGATGCGCAGACGCTCGAACCGGTGCAGCCAGGCGCACTGTGCCAAGTCCGCTGTCGTGGGCGGCGCCTCGTCGGACGGTCATCGGCTTGACGCCGCGCTTCCACAGCCGGCGGCGGTACTTGTCGAAGCCATGACCCCGGTCCGCCTGCCGGCGTCGGAGTCCGTGGCGGGGACGCCCCCGCGGGCCCCGGAGCGCAGGGACCGCATCCACCAGCGGCGGCGACCGGGTGACGTCGTGCCGGTCGCCGCCGGTGAGCGCAACGGCGAGCACATCCTGGTCCTGGTCGCGGACATCCGTGAACTGCCCCTGCGCGGAGATGTGCGATACCCGCGGCCGCCCTTGTCGCCGGCAGGGGTCCGGCGCGGTGCCCGCGTGGTGCGTGAGCGTGGCCGTGGCGCCGGCTGCGGCCGACAGCGTCCCGGCCTGCCGGCCGGAACGCCGACGGGGGTCCGGAGCCGACGGGTCGCCGTCCATGCGCTGCCTGCGGCGGACCTCGGCGGCTCTCGTCGGCCATGGGGCGGCGCGGCGCCTTTCGTCCGGTGCGGGCCGGGCCGTTCGGACTGCTGCCGGACGGTCGGGGCGCCGGCGGTGAGCCCCCCCAGATGTCTGGGATGGGATATGCCGGCCGGCCACGGCACTCTTTACCCGGTCGATGGCGGTGAGCCGCCTTCGGCGCGTTCGGTGACGACAACGAGGGGGAAGAGATGTCCATACGAAGAAAGACCATGGGGATGCTGGCCGCAGCCACAGCCGTCGCGAGTCTGACGGTGGCGGGAGCTCCGGTTGCTGTTGCGGCCGCGCCTGCGGGGGAGAACGCGGTCACGGCCTCCGTGTGGCGGAACATCGCTCTGACCGGCACCTACACGATCCGCGACGACGAGGGCATTTTCGCCGCCGGTACGTACTGCAGCGGCGACGTCGCCTCCGAGGGGTGGGTGAACGAGGTTCGCACGCCGTCGGCGTGGTGGGAGACCACGTGCGGGGGCGAGATCCGTGTGGAGAAGCACGTGTCCGCGGAGACGGACGCCACCGACGGAGTCATGATCTATGTGACCCTGCGGTTCTACGAGGGCACGAACGACACCAACACCGATCTCGACGCCGAGTACAACTTCAACCGCTACGTCCCCGCGGGACAGACCTCGACGGTCAGCGAGATCACGCTCCGCAACGGGGAGAACGGCGGCAAGGACTGGGCGAAGCTCAACCTCGTCCTGCACAACGACCGCTGACCTGTACCGAGGCGTCGATCGAGCGTCTCGGACACCGACGGTTCCCGGGCACGGAAGCGGAGGCACGAGTACCTGCGCAAACCGGGCTCGGGAACCGTTGTACACGCTTAGCCTCGGACCATGAGGCGCCACGGAGGAGTAACGCGGGTCGGCGGAATCGGGGACGCGGTGGCACGGGCGGCGCAGTCCGCGCGGAGTATCGAGGATTTCTTCGATGCGGTGAAACGGGTCGTACGGCCCGTGCTGCGGTTCGACGTATACGCCTGTGTGACCGTGGACCCGCAGACGTTGATGAACACCGGCGGTGACTACCGGGACGGCCTGCCGCCCGCCATGATGCCGCGCATGCTCGACATCGAGTACCGCGAGGGGGATGCCAACGACCTGTCGGATCTGGCGGCCAGACCGACGCCGGTGGGCCTGCTCAGCCGGGAGACGAGCGGGAACCTCGACCTCAGTCCCCGGTACCGCGACATCATGCGGCCCCTGAATTTCCGCGACGAGTTACGTGTGCTGTTGCGGGACCGACACGGGGCGTGGGGCGCCCTGGTCATGGGCCGCGCGGACGACTCGCCCCCGTTCGGCTCTCCGGAACTGGCTGTGGCGGCGTCGCTGGTCCAGCCGCTGGGGAGCGCACTGCGCCGGCTGCACCTGACGCGGCTCGCCGAGGAGAACGTCTCGGAGACGGCGCCGGGACTGGTGCTGCTGGACGGCGACCACCAGGTGGTCCATGCGACGCCCACCGTGGCCATGTGGTTCGACGACCTGGTCCACACCGACGACGTGCCATCCGGTGACCGCGGACTGCCTCCCGCCGTGTACGCGGTGGCAGCGGCGGTGCGGGCCGCAGGGGCCGCGCCCTCCCACACTTCGTGGATGCACAGCCGTAGGCACGGCCGGGTACGGTTGCACGCCTGGCGCCTGGAGGAACCCACGACGACCTCGGCCCGCACCGCCGTCGTCGTCGAACAGGCCGGTCCCGCCGAGCGCATCGCGCTGATTGCCGCGGCATACGGGCTGACCCCTCGTGAGAGGGACATCATGGCCCTGGTGTTGCGAGGGCGGTCCACGGTCGACATCAGCCGTAGTGCCGGCTTGTCACCGCACACGGTCCAGGACCATCTGAAGGCGGTGTTCGACAAGACGGGCGTCCGCAGTCGGCGGGACCTGGTCGCCACCCTCTTCGTCCGTCACTACTTGCCGGACATGACGCCGGCCGCATCCGCACCACAACGTCGCCCCTCCGTCTGAAGAAGCACGTCCTCGAACTCGGCGGTCCCGGACCGTTCCTCGGGCGTTGCCACGTTGTCGGCTTCTTGGGCGTCCGATGGCGTGTCGGGGAGCGAGGGCCTGCGGTCCCGGTCCGTGTTCAGGCCGTCGCGGCCGTGCCGGCGACCCCGGTGATGTGGCCCCGGCCGGCGAAGCGGACGGCCGTTTCGGCCCGGTTCCTGGTCCGGTGGATGCGGGGCACGGTCCCGGGGGCCGATGGAACCGTGGTCGGCACGGCCGGCGGTGCGCTCGGACAGGAGAGCGGCGACGGCCGTAGGGACGGCGCCGCGGCCGCCCCGTACTCGCGGGCCGGGGCGTCGACGGACCGGCCCTCCGGGCATGCGGTGCGAACGGTGCCGGTCTGCGCAGCCGTGATGGCCGGACGGCGGACGCCCTTGCCGCCTTTGGCCTCGGCGGCCCGCGGTCCCGCCGTGGACGGGCAGGGCGGGACGGTCGCGGTGGAGGACGTCGAGCGAGTCGAGGATGGGCTGGGCGCCGCGCACAAGGCGGAACATCTCAGAGAGGTGCACGACGTCGCCCGGCCGCGCGCAGGTCAGCGGCTCGCCGAACTCCGGGTGCCGGGCCGGGTGAAGGCGGCTGGAGCCCCGCGTCCCCCTCCGGGGCGAGGCTCTGCCGGTCGGTCGAGACCCGCTCGTGGACCGGGTTCGCCGCCGAGAGCCCCTTCCGCACGAAGGAACGGGCCCCACCCGTCGGCACACCCTGTCATCGATCACCATCGGATCTGATCGGAGCGGCGCCGCCTCGGTGCCCCGGAACGTCCGGGTCCCTCGGGCATCTGCGGCCCTGTCGTCCAAGGAGGTCCGTCGGCGCCCACAGGCCGGTCGGCCGGCTCCGGCAGACTGTCGCGCCGCCTGGCGGAGTGGGCGATCGCGGACCACATGCGGGCCTGCCCGCACCACATGAGGGCCTGCCCCGTCATCGACGCCCCGCACACGGCTGAACGGACCCGCGGCAGCCTCCCCGGCACCGTTTTCCACAGCGATCACGGGGCCCGGTCGCGGACAACGCACTCGCCGAGTCGTTCAACGCGACCTGCGAACGGGGGGATCCTCCAGGACCGCCGGGTCCGGGACGCCGAGCGCCGGGCCCGCCCGGACCGCTTTCGCCGACTCACCACTACAACGCCCTCCGACGCCACTCCCGCCTCGGCCGTCGCAGCCCGACCGCCTCCGAGCAAGCACTCCGAACGACGTCGACCACGCTGACCAAAGCCGCACAACCCGTGCCCAAGATCAGGAGCCAAGGCCCGCCGGCCAAAGGCCGGGCGCCGTCACCGGGGCCGACCCGACGGCGGCGAGGGGGGAAGGGCCGGAGAGGTGCCGCAGAGCGCGGCTGGACAGATCGATACCGGACGGGTGGAAAACACGCGAAAGCTCCTGGTGAGCTGGTGATCTTGGTCGTGAATCCGTTCATCAAGGGCTTCGTGTTCGCTGCCGGGAGCACCGGTCCAACCGTCCGTCAGGTGGGAAACGGCTCCCTGTCGGCCTGCCGATACGCATGAGGAAAGAGATTCGGCAAATCTCATGAGGAATCGGCTCGACCGTAGCGGTCGGCCGGACGGCACATATGAATGCGCGTGAGCTGGATATCGGGCAGTCGAGTGTTCCCGAGGCGAGCAGGGCGTCATTGATTCTCGACCGAGTGCCGATCACCCGTCGGCAAAATCGATCACTCTGAGTCCCCGTCCGGGTGTCCTGTGTGGTCGCCGGTCGAGGGGTGGTCCCTCACCGGGAGGCATCGTGGCAGGTGGCGGACGTCGACATCGGCGAATGGCGGTAATGCGCCCGATTCGGCACGGTGCCTGCACCGGCGTGCCACCTCTCGCATGTTTCTCACCATTGCGCGGAAAGCGGCTCCCATGGAAGTCGTCATTGACAGGGCTTGGGTGTTGGTCGAAGATCGCTTCACGCCGACGCGGTGCCGAAACGGATCGGAAGCGATTCAGGGCCGCGCCGCCGACCGATCCGTCATGAAGTCTGTGGAGGGGCCCTGACCAACGGGTAGTGCCGTATTTCTTTCCTCCCCTCTGACCGGGCGGGGCGGCCGAGCCGTAAAGACGCGGCAGCGAAGTCGTCGCCCCTGTTTTCCCGGCAGCGTGTCAACGAGAAGGCCCCCTTGTGGGGCGTGGGCGCCTCGCCGGTGTCCCGTTCGCACGCTTCGTCGTCGCAGCCGGAGCCGTGGTCACCGCCGTGCTCCCCGAGCCGTCGGGGCGGCGATCCCCGACTTCCCGGAACGGCCCGGACACCCCGCCCGCGGTGATCCCGCGCCACCGGGCCCATATCCCGTCGCACAGGACAGGAAAGGTCGAATACCGCCGATGCGGAACACCCGCCGTGCCGCTCCCGTCTCCTCGCCCCCGCCCCTCAGTGCGGGGCCCGTCGCCGATCCGGCGGTACGGATCCATCCGGCCTCCTTCGCCCAGCAGCGGCTGTGGTTCCTGGCGCAGTTACCCGGTGGGGTGTCCGCCTACAACGAGACGGTCTGTCACTCACTGCGCGGTCCGCTTCGCCGCGACGTCCTCCAGCGGGCGCTGGACGTGCTGAGCGACCGCCACGAAGCCCTGCGCACGCGGCTGGTGGAGGACGCCGGAGCCGTGTTCCAGTACGTCGACCCGCCCGGCGCGGGCTACGCGTTGACGGTCGAGGACCTCACCGGCGCGGACGATCCCGCCGCACGCCTGGCCGCGGTCCAGGCCGACGAAGCCGACGCGTCGTTCGACCTGGCGGCCGGCCCGCTGGCACGGGGCCGTCTCGTCGTGCTCGGCCGGGACCACCACGCACTGCTGCTGACGTTCCACCACAGCGTCTACGACGGCCGGTCGATGGACGTCATGATGCGGGAACTCGGCCAGGTGTACGAGGCGTTGCTCCAGGGGACCCCAAGCCCTCTGCCTCCCCTGGAGCACCAGTACACCGACCACGCCCGAACCCGGCGCGAGGCCGTGCTCCGCGGCGCCCTCGCCGGACAGGAGGCGTACTGGCGGCATGCCCTGGACGGTGCGCCCCCCCTGCTGGACCTTCCCACGGACCGGCCCCGCCCGCCGGAGCAGGACTTCGCGGGAGGGCGGGTCGAGTTCGCCCTCGACGCCGGGACCACGACGGCCCTGCGGGCACTGGCACGGCGGCACGGCGGCACCCTCTTCGTCGCCGTTCTGACCGGATGGGCGGTGTTGCTGTCACGGCTGACGGGCGAATCCGACATCGTTGTCGGAAGTCCGGTCGCCAACCGGCGGGGCCCGGGCGCCGCACATCTCATCGGCTTCCTCGTCAACTCCCTGGCCCTGCGGGTCGACCTGTCCGGCTCACCCACCGCCGCAGAGGCCCTCACCCGGACGCGGGCCGTCGTCCGTGACGGCCTCGCGCACCAGGACCTGCCCTTCGAGCGGGTCGTCGAACTGGTGAACCCGCCGCGCAGTGCGGCCCATTCGCCCGTCTTCCAGACCATGCTGGCCTGGCAGCCCGACCGCGGCGGCCTTCTGCACCTGCCCGGTGTGGAGGCCGCGCCGCTGCCGATCGACCGTGCCCCGGCGAAGTTCGACCTCGCGTTCTCGGCGGCCGAGACGGACGGACGGCTCGTCGGCCACCTCGACTACGCGACGGCGCTGTTCGACCATGCCACCGCCCAGCGGTGGGCGGACCACCTGAGGCGCCTGCTCACCGACATGGCACGCCACCCCGACCGCGAGATCGCCGCGCTGGAGCTGATGGGGGAGCGGGAGCGCCGCCGCCTCATCACCGGCTGGGACGCCGCGGCGCGCGACGAGGACGGTCCGGACCGCGGCAAGGGCGGGACCCCCGCGCCGGCCGAACGGGACGCGGCGCCGCAGGAGGCGGCCGACGGCGCCACGGCGGTGCCCTTCGAGTCGGCGTCCGGGCTCGTCGAACTCTTCGAGGCCCAGGTGCGCGCGCGCCCGGAGCAGCCGGCGGTCCGGTGCCACGACCGGTTCCTGGACTACGCCGCGCTGGAACGGCGGGCCAACCGCCTCGCCCACGCCCTCGTCGCCCGGTCCGTCCGCCCGGGGGACGTCGTCGGGCTGCACGCGACCCGCGGCTGCGACCTGGTGGTGGGCGTCCTCGGCATCCTCAAGTCGGGTGCCGCCTACCTCCCGCTCGACCCCGGCCAGCCCCAGGACCGCCTGGCCGACATGGTCGAGGACGCCGCCTGCCCGGTGGTGCTCAGCGACCACGACGCCGCCCAGCGGCCGGCCGGGTGGCTGGACCTGGAATCGGTCGAGGCGGAGGGCGCGACCGGCGGGCGGCCCCCCGCAGTCGAACACGCGCCGGACCGGCTCGCGTACGTGATCTTCACCTCCGGGTCCACGGGCCGGCCCAAGGGCGTGGCCGTCGAGCACCGCAGCGTGCTCAACCTGTTCGCCGCCTGGCAGACCCGCATGGGGACGCCCGCCGGTGAGGCCGGCTCCGCCTGGTCCGGCATCGGCTTCGACGCGTCGGTGCACGAACTGCTGCTGCCGCTGACCACCGGGGGCGTGCTGCACATCGTCCCCGAGGAAGTGCGCGGCGATCCCGAGGCACTCCTGGACTGGATGCGCGAGCACGGCGTCGAACAGGCCTTCCTGCCCCCGGCCTACGTCAAGTGGATCGACGAGGATCCCGCCCGGCGACTGCGGGGGCTGAGGCTGCGCAAGCTGCTGACCGGGGTCGAGTCGCTCACCGAGGCCGCGCTGCACCGCATGACGCGGCACCTGCCGGGTCTGCGGATCTGCTTCGGGTACGGTCCGACCGAAGCCACGCTCTACAGCACCGCTTACTACGACCCCCGGCCGCTGGAACGGCAGTGCCCGATCGGGCGCCCGTTGCCCCGCACCCGCCTGTACGTACTGGACTCCCGGATGCAGCCGGTCCCGCCCGGCGTGGTGGGGGAGGTGTACCTCGGCGGCGCATGCCTGGCCCGCGGCTACCTCAACCGTCCCGACCTGACCGAGGAACGCTTCCTGCCCGACCCGTTCGTGCCGGGCGAGCGCGTCTACCGCACCGGGGACCTCGCCCGGCGCCTGCCGGACGGCCACGCGCACTACGTCGGACGCGCCGACGACCAGGTCAAACTCCGGGGCTTCAGGATCGAGCCCGCCGAGATCGAGGCGGCGCTCACCGCCCTGCCCGGCGTCCGCGAGGCCGTGGTGCTGGCCGACCGCGACGCCACCGGCAGGCCCCGGCTGGTCGCCGGGATCGGCCGGGGCACCGCCCCGCCCCGCAGCACCCACGAGTGGCGCACCGCCCTGGCGCGCCGGCTGCCCGACTACATGGTCCCGGCGGTCTTCGCCGACCTGCCCGCACTCCCGCTCAACCGCAGCGGCAAGCTGGACCGCCCACAACTGCTGCGCCTCGCCCGGGAACAGGAGACGGACCAGGTCAACACGGCGAACCCGCGCGACCACGTCGAGCACGCCCTGTACCGGATATGGCGGGACGTCCTGTCGCACCCCGGCATGGGCATCACCGACAACTTCTTCGACGTGGGGGGGACCTCCCTGTCCGCGATCAAGGTGGCCCACGCCGTCGCCGAGACCTTCGGCCGTCGGATACCCGTGGCCGAGATCATGCTGCGCCCCACCATCGAGTCCCTCGGCGCACTGCTGCGCGACGACGCCGCCCACCGCGCACCGGGCAGCGTCATCGAGTTCCGCCCCGGCCGGGGCGCCCGGGTCGTCTGCGTGCACCCGGCGGGGGGCACCGCGTTCTGCTACCTCCCGCTGGCCACGCTCCTGCCCGACGCGGTGGGCGTGTACGGGATCCAGTCCCCGGGCGTGAACCCCGGCGAGGACGCCCTGCCCACGGTGGAGGCCATGGCCGAGGAGTACCTACGGCTCCTGGGGCCCCTGGACGGCGGCCCGGTGGTCCTGACCGGCCTGTCCTACGGCGGCCTCGTCGCCCACGAGATGGGGCGGCTGCTCGCCCGGACGGGACGCACCGACGTCGGCGTCGTCCTCCTCGACACCCAGGCCACCGCGGACGAAGCCGCCCGCGCGGGGATCACCGCCGTGGACATGGCCGAGTTCCGCGACAAACTCGTGAGGTTCAACGGGATGTACCCCGGCATCGACGACGCACAGGTGGAGCGGTACTTCCGCGTCTACAACCACAACCGTCTGACCGCCCGCGACCACGTGCCCGCCGGCTCCCCGGCACGGGTCGTCCTCGCCCAGGCCGTCCCCGGCGGCCGGGACACGCCACTCCACGCCGAGGTGCGCGACTTCTGGCGCTCCCGGGCCCGGGGAGGGTTCCGGGCGGAGGCAGTGGACTGCGACCACTGGGAGATGCTGGAGAGCGCCGGGGCCGCCCGGGTCGCCGGGATACTCGCCGCCGAACTCGCCCACCACGGCGCCCCGGCACACGCGGCCGGACCACGGGCGACGCCCTCCGCCTCCTCCCGGGCGGGGGCGGTGTGATGGACGACCGTACCCCCCGGCACCACGACCGCGGGGCGACGCCCGGCTCGCTGGCCGACGCCGTCCTCGCCCAGGCCCGCCGGACCCCCGACGCACCCGCCGTCGAGGACGGCGCGGTCGTCCTCGACTACGCAGGACTCGACCGGGCCGCCGCCCGGGTGGCCGACCGGCTGCGCGCGAGGGGCGTGGGCCCCGGGCGGTCGGTCGCCGTCCGCCTCCCCCGCTCCTGGCGCCTGGTGAGCGTCATGCTCGGCATCCGCCGGGCCGGCGCGACCGTCGTGCCGCTGGACCGCCTCAGCCCGCCCGGGCGGCAGCTGCACATCCTGGAGGACTCGGGAGCCGTCGCCGTCGTCCACGACTCCACGGACCGGCAGACCGTCCCGGACCACCTGACCGCCCTGACCGCCGACCTGCTCCTCGGGGAGGACGGACCGGATACCCTTCCGGCCGCGCGGCGCACCACCGGACACCCGGGCCCGGCCGCGCGCGAAACCGGACCGTGCACCCCGACGACCGGTTTCGTCTTCTACACCTCCGGCACCACCGGCCGGCCCAAGGGCGTCGAAGTCACCGACGACGGCGTTCTGCGCCTGGCCGCGCCCGGCTACATCGAACTGGGGCCGGGCCGCCGCTACGGCTGCCTGTCCAATCCCGCGTTCGACGCGCTCAGCTTCGAGGTCTGGACCCCGCTGCTCACCGGCGGCACCTGCGTCGTCCTCGACGAGGAAGAGGCCGGCAGCCCCGACCGGCTCGCCGCCGCGCTGCACGAGCGCCGCATCGACACGCTGTTCGTCACGGTCGCCCTGTTCAACGCCGTCGTGGAAAAGGTCCCCGACTGCTTCTCCCGCACCGGCCAGGTGCTCCTCGGGGGCGAACAGCTCAACGCGCGCGTCGTCCGCCGCTGGTACGCGGACAACCCCGGCTCCCGCACCGTCCTGCACAACGCCTACGGACCGACCGAGGCGACCACGTTCGCCCTGTGCCACGCCGTCCCCCGGGACTTCGACGGCGACACGGTGCCCATCGGCACCCCGCTGCCCGGCACCGGCGTGCTGCTGCGCACCGAGGACGGACGCACCGCGGAACCGGGAGAGGTCGCCGAACTGCTGCTGTCCGGACCGGCCCTGGCACGGGGCTACCGCAACCTGCCCGCGGAGACCGGGCGGCGCTTCGTGCGGCTGCCGCACGGCGGGGGCGGCGAACACCGCTGGTACCGCACCGGCGACCTGGTCCGGCAGGACGCCGACGGCCTGGTGAGCTACGTCGGCCGCGCCGACCGGCAGGTCAAGGTGCGGGGCTTCCGCATCGAACCCGGAGAGGTGGAGCGCCAGATCCTGGCGCTGCCCGCCGTCCGCCAGGCGTACGTGTGCACCCGCCGCGACGACGCCGGCCGCAACGAACTGCTGGCTTTCCTCACGCCGGGCGAGAACCTCTCCTACGACGCCTACGACCGGCACCTCGCCGCCTCCCTGCCGTCGTACATGCGGCCCCACCACACCCACCTGGTCGGCGAACTGCCCCTGAACGCCAACGGCAAGGTGGACCGCTCCGCCCTCCTGGACGCCGCCCGCGCCCCCTGGCGCGGTGAACACCGCGACGACGTGCACGT
The DNA here is from genome assembly GCF_001279005.1 of Streptomyces caelestis. GTDB lineage: Bacteria > Actinomycetota > Actinomycetes > Streptomycetales > Streptomycetaceae > Streptomyces > Streptomyces heliomycini. The sequence goes on along the minus strand of NZ_LGCN01000240.1, from coordinate 52,609 downwards.
CGACGCCGGCCGGCGGCGTGTCCTGGACCTCGCGGAGGAGGTGCTCGCGGTCACCGGTCTCCGACCCGGCGACCGCTGGATACCCAGCGGCGGCGACTCGCTGAAGGCCCTGCGCTTCCGTTTCGAGGCCCTGCGGCGGTTCGCCGTCGACCTGCCGCAGGAGCTGGTCCTGCGCGCCGACTTCGCCGCCCTCGCCGACGCCCTCCTCGCCCCGGACGCCACAGCCGGCGAACATCCGCCGGTACCCGTCACCCGCGCGTCGGCCGCGCCCGCCACCGGCGAACAGGAACGCCTGTGGCTGATGCACAGGCGGGACCCCGCGGACCGGTCCTACGACGTCCCGCTCGCCTTCCGGGTCGACGGCGCCGTCGACCCGGAAGCCCTGCGCGGCGCGCTGCGCCGGCTGGTGGAGCGGCACCCGGCACTGCGGACCCGGCTCGTGCCCACGCCACAAGGCCTCACGCAGCAGGTGGGCGACCCCTACGACCCGTGGCGGCCGGTCGGAGCCCGCGACGGCGAGGATCCCAAGACGGCCGCCGAGCGTTTCTACGCGCCCGCCTTCGACCTGGGCCGGGGCCGCCTGCTGCGGGCGGCCTGGCTGCCGCACGACGGCGGCGGACTGATCCTGCTCCACCTGCACCACGTCGCCGTCGACGGCTGGTCGCTCGGCATCCTCTTCCGCGACCTCGCCGCCGACTACGCCGCCGCGGTGGACGGCCGCCCGGCGACCGCACCGCGGTCACCGGCCGTCACCACCCTGGACCTCGCCCACTGGCAGCGGACATGGCACGACAGCCCCGCCTATCGGCGCCGCCGGGCCCGCCTGCGCGCCCACTACGACGAGGCCGGTCCTTCCTCACCCGCCCCGGAGGCGGACGGCGCGCCCGCGCCGCGCACGGCCCGCCTGCTGCGCACCCCGATCGACCTGGTCCGCCGCGGCGCACTGGACCGGCTCGCCGCGCGGCTCGGCCTGACCAGGTTCCAGGTGCTGCTGGCCGCGTTCGCCTGGAGCGTGTACGGCGTCACCGGCCAGAGCCGTCCGCTCGTCGCCGCCCCGGTGGCGAACCGGTCCCGGCCCGAGTTCGACGACGTGGTCGGCATGTTCGCCAACACGGTCCTGCTGCCCCTGGCGACGGACCCGGACGGCTCACTGCGCTCACTGCTGGAGAGGCACTCCGGCACGGCCCGCGCCGTGCTGGACGGGCAGGAGGTCGCCCTGGCCGACGTCCTCGCCGACCATCCCTTCCGCGACGGCGGCCCCCTGTTCGACTTCCTGTTCGTCCTGGAGAACACCGAGTTCTCGGCGCTGCGGCTGCCCGGCTGCTCCGTCCGGCCGGAACACCCCCGGCCGCTGGGCGCCAAGTGCGCGCTGACCCTGTCCGTGGTGGAGCACGAGGCCGGCTTCGACTGCCTGTGGGAGTACCGGGACGACTTCGGCGCCGACCGCGCCGAGGCCGCGGCCCGCCTCTTCCGCGAGGCCCTGGACCGGCTCATCGACGAAGCCGGCGTCACCCTGCGCGACCTGGTCGCCCCCTACCGCCACGCCCTCCCCGACCCCGGCCGGGGAGCCGCGAGGACACCCGACTTCACCACCGTCGCCGAAGGCTTCGCCCGACAGGTGCGACGCACTCCCGACGCCCCGGCCGTCACCGGCGGGCGGGCGACGCTCACCTACGCCGAACTCGACGCGAGGGCCGCGGCCCTCGCCGCCGAACTGCGCCCCCGCCTGCCCGCCGACCCCGAGGCGCCGGCCGCGGCCGCCCTGTACCTGGAGCCCTCGGCCGAGCACGTGGTGGCCCTCCTGGCCGCGGCCCGCCTCAACCTGACCGTCGTTCCCCTGGACCCGTCCTACCCGCCCTCCCTGCTGCGGCACGTCCTCGTGCAGGCCGACCCGGTGTGCGTCCTGGTCGCCCCCGGCCGGGCCGGGGCACTCGACGCGCTCGCGCCGCCCGGCCTGCCGCGGCATCCGGTCACCCTTGCCGGAGCCCCTGCTCCCGGCCGGGTGCCCGCCACTCCGCCGCACCGGGCCCTGCGCCCGCTGTACACCCTGTTCACCTCGGGCTCCACCGGCACTCCCAAAGGCGTCCAGGTCTCCGACCGGACCCTCTGCAACCTGCTGACCTGGCAGCGCACCGACGGCGGCCTGGACCGTGCCGCCGTCACGCAGCAGTTCTCGATGCTGTCCTTCGACGTCTCCTTCCAGGAGATCTTCACCACCCTCTGCTCCGGCGGCCTGCTGCGCCTGGTGCGGCCCGACTGGCGGCAGGACGTGCCCGCACTGCTGGAGCAGTTGGAAAGCGGGGGAGCGGAGCGCGTCTTCCTGCCGTACGTGGCCCTGCAACTGCTCGCCGAACACGGTGCGCGCACCGGCCGTTACCCGTCCCGGCTGCGCGAAGTGATCACCGCCGGCGAGCAGTTGGTGTGCACCGACGCCATCCGCCGTTGGTTCGCCGGACTGGACGGAGCCCGGCTGTTCAACCACTACGGCCCCACCGAGACCCACGTCGTCTCCGGTCTGTGCCTGGAGGGCGACCCCGCCGCCTGGCCGCTGCGGCCGGCCATCGGCCGGCCGGTCGCGGGCGCCGTACTGCGGGTGGTCGACGACGGCGGACTCCCCGTCCCGCCCGGAGTGACGGGCCGGCTGCTGATCGGCGGCCCCATGGCGACGCGCTGCTACCTGGGCGACGCCGGCCTCAACCGCACCCGTTTCACCGACGACCCGGAGCTGGGCGTGCTCTACCGCAGCGGCGATCTCGCCCGCTTCGACACGCGGGGGCTGCTGCACTACGCGGGCCGCGAGGACGGCCAGGTCAAGGTGAGCGGACACCGGCTGGAACTGGGCCAGGTCGAGGCCGCCCTGCTGCAGTACCCCGGTGTCACGAACGCGGTCGTCGCCGCGGCCGACGGCGCGCTGGTGGCGTGCCTGCAGTACCGGGACGCCGAGGACCCCGACCCCGCGGACCTGGCCCGTCACCTGTCCGGCCTGCTCCCCTCCTACGTACGCGTCGGCCGGTTCCGCAGGCTGACCTCCCTGCCCCGCACCCCGAGCGGCAAGCTGGACCGCCGGGCCGCGCCCACCGCCGCCGGGTACGACCTGCGGACGCCGCTCGCCGCGGCACCGGCGGCGTCGGCGCTGGAGGGCCGCCTGGCCGCGCTGTTCGAGGAGGCGACCGGCAAGGCCGTCGCGGTGGACCGGCGGTACTTCGACGCCGGGGCCACGAGCCTGGACCTGATGCGGTTCCACCTGCGCTGCGCCCGTGAGAGCGACCTGCCCTTCACCGTGCCCGACCTCTTCGAACGGGGCACGATCCGGGAACTGGCGCGCCTCGTGGAGGACCGGTGCGCCTCCCGGCCGACGGAGCCGACCGCGTCAGGGACTGACGGCCCCTCCCGCACCAACCGCGCGCACCGCGGCCCCGCCCCGTCCGACGACCCGCCCGCGGACGTGACGTTCCCCGCCGACGACGCACCCCGTACCGGCGCGCACGCCGGCGCCGCAGGGCCCGCCGACGAGCCGATCGCCGTCGTGGGCATGGCCGTACGGCTCCCCGGCGCCACCGACCTGGCCGCCTTCTGGGACCTGGTCACCTCCGGGGGGCGGGGCATCGAACACTTCCCGGCGGCCGGCGGCCGCGTGGGAGCCCGCAGCCAGCTGGACGGGCCACTGGCCTTCGACCCCGGACGCTTCACCATCAGCCCCCAGGAAGCCAGGCTGATGGACCCGCAACAGCGTCACCTGCTCATGGCCTGTGCGCAGGCGCTGGCGCACGCCGGTATCGCCGCTCCCGACCTGCGCCGTACGGGCCTGGTGGCCGCCTGCGGTGAGAACACGTACTTCCAGGCCGTGCTGCGCGAAGCCGACCCGGCGGCGCTGCCGGACTCCTTCCGGCTGGCCCTGCACCACGAGAAGGACTTCCTCGCCACCAAGGCCGCCTACCACCTCGGTCTGACCGGGCCCGCGTTCACCGTGCAGTCGGCGTGCTCCAGCTCCCTCGTCGGCGTGCACGTCGCCGCCGGACTGCTGCGCCAGGGCGACGCCGACGTGATGCTCGCCGGCGGCGTCCTCGTCGACCCCGACCTCACCGACGGCTACACCTACCGGCCGCAGCACATCTTCTCGCCGGACGGCCACTGCCGACCCTTCAGCGCGGACGCGGCCGGCACCGTCGGAGCCAGCGGGGTGGGCGTCGTCGTCCTCAAACCGCTCGCCGCGGCCCGCCGTGAGGGGGACACCGTGTACGCGGTTCTCACCGGCTCCGGCCTCAACAACGACGGCTCCGCCAAACCGGGTTACAGCGCCCCCTCGCCGGCCGGGCAGCGGGCCGCGCTGCGCACCGCGCTGCGCCGCAGCGGCCGCGTCGCCACGGAGGTCGGCTACGTGGAGGCGCACGGCACCGGCACCCGGCTCGGCGACCCGGTGGAGGCCACCGCACTCCGCCAGGCCTACGACCTGCCCGACGACGCGCGGCTCGCGCTGTCGTCCGCCAAGAGCCAGCTCGGGCACCTCGGCGCGGCCGCGGGCGTGGTGGGGCTGGTGCGGGCGGTACTCGCCGTGCACCACGGCATCGTCCCGCCGACAGTGGACTTCGACCGCCTCAACCCGGAGATCGAGGACGGGCCGTTCCGGATACCGACCGCGGCCGAACCGTGGCCCGACGGCACACCGCGCGTCGCCGCGGTGAGCAGTTTCGGCATCGGCGGCACCAACGCGCACCTGCTGCTGGAGAAGCCGGACGACCCTGCGGTCCGGGACCCGTACGAGAGGCCCGGCCCCGTGCCCTGCCTGGTGCTGTCCAGCAGCTCACCGGCCGCCCTGCGCGCGGACGCCCGCCGCATCGCCGACTACCTCGACGCCCGTCCGGAAAGCTATCCCCAGGTTCTGCGGCACCTCCAGGCGGGCCGCCCCACGCTCGCCCACCGGGCGGCGGCGGTCTGCCCCGACGCGGTGGCCGCGGTGTCCTGGCTGCGCTCCCTCGACCCGGCGGACGCGCCGGCACCGGCGCTTCCTCCGGTGCCGGAGAGACGTGTGCCGGCACCGGGCGGCGACGCGCGGGAACTCGCCGAGGCATGGACGGCGGGGCACGCCCTCGTCTGGCCGGCCGGCCCGGCGCAGGCGCCGTGGAACTTCCCGCCGCCCGCGTTCGACCTGGCCGAGTACGACTTCCCGCGCGCCGCGGCACCGCCGCCCCCGGCCCCTTTCGGCCCCGCCCCGGAAGACCCCGGGCGACTCCCCGCGGACCGGTGGCTGCACCAGCTGCAGTGGGCGCGACTGCGCAGGGCCCGTACCGGCACGGCCGACGCCGGGCGCACCGTCGTGGTGGTCGCCGCGCCGGAGACCGGCCCGGCCGCCTGGCGGGGTCTGGAGCGGCACTACGCCCGGGTGGTGCGGGTGCGGGCCGGAAAGGCCCTCGAGCGCCACAGCGGCGACCGCTACGACGCGGACCCCGCCGACGCCGCGCAGCTCGCCGCCGTCCTGGCCGACGTCACCACGACGTCCGGAACGCACGGCGTCGACTGGCTGCACGCCCTTCCCCTGGCGATCGACGGCGAGGTCGGCGAACGCTCGCTCGAGACCGCACGCCGGGCCTGCCTCGACACGGTCGCCGCGCTGTGCCGGGCCCTGGCGGACGTCCCGGACGAACGGCGGCCGCGGGTGTGGCTGCTCTCCCAGGGGGCGCAGCCCGTCATCGGGGCCGTCCGGCGGCCGGAGGCCGGTCTGCTCGCCGCGGCGGTCGAGATCCCCCGGCAGGAACTACGGCTGGCCTTCCGCTGGGCCGATCTCCCCGGAGCGGACCCGGCCGCCTGGGTGCCCCACCTGTCCGGCCTGCTGCTCGACGACACGCTCACCCAGCGGGTGGTCGCTCTGCGTGACGGCTACTGGTGGTACCGCCAGGCGCAGCCCGTCGCCGCGCCGCCCGCCGACGACGGCGGCGGGCAGTGGCCGACGGCCGTCGGCACCCACCTGATCCTGGGCGGCACCGGAGGCATCGGCACCAGCGTCGCCGCGCGCCTGCTGCGCGAACCGGACAACCGCGTCGTCCTGATGGCCCGCCGGGCCGTCCCGCCGACGGCACTGCGACCGTGGGCCGAACGGGTGAGCGTGGTGGAGGCGGACCTCGCCGACGAGGACCTCGACCGCATCGAGGAACGCCTCGCACCCCACCTGCACGGACTCGCCGGCATCGTGCACGCGGCCGGTACGGCCGCCGGGGCGCTGCTGGTGCGGCGGGATCCCGCCGCCGCTGGGAGGGCGACGGCGGCCAAGCTGCGCGGCGCCCTGCTGGTCGAGCGGCTGATCGCCCGCCACGGTCCCGACCACGTCGTCCACTGCTCGTCCATGGCGGCCCTGCTCGGCGGTGTCGGTCAGTTCGACTACGCGGCGGCCAACGGCCTGCTGGACGCCTTCGCCCACTACCTGCCCGACGGCGACACCGGCCGCACCGTTCGGTGCGGCATCGGCTGGGACGCCTGGCGGGAGGTCGGCATGGCGCAGGGCGCGCTGAGCCGGGACGCCCGGCACCAGCGGCACCTGGCCGTCGCCCTCGCCCCCGAGGAGGGCGTGCAGGTTTTCGAGCAGGCCCTGAGCCTGCGACTGCCCCACCTGATGGTGAGCACCACGCCGCTGGAGGAGGCGCGGCGCTTCTACGAGCCGGCGCGCGCCGCCTCCGGGGCGCACGGCGGCCCCCCGCACGGCGGGGGCGCCGGAACCCCGGCGTCCGGGCACCTCCCCCCGGCCGCGGACGAGGCCCCGGCGGACCTCGCGGCCGAACTGACCGCCGCCGTGTGCGAACTGCTCGGCGTCGCCGGCCTCGACCCCGAGGCGTCCCTGTACGACCTCGGCGCGGACTCACTGACCCTGCTGGAACTCGTGGACGAGGTGAAGCGGCGTTACGGCGCCGACCTCGACCTGTCCCGGCTCAGCCACCGCGTCAGCCTCACCGAGATCCTCGGCCACCTCGGAGCGGCCGCCCGCCGCTTCCCGGCCGACGGCGCCGAGGTGGAGGTCGACGTGTGGCAGCGCGGCGACGCTCACGACGTGCTCTGCCTGCTCCACCCCGTCGGCGGCGACATCCAGGCCTACCGGCCGCTGGTGTCGGCGCTGGACGAGCGGCTGACGGTGTGCCTGATCGCCGATCCGGCGCTGCGCGCCCCCGGGGGGCCCGCCCGTTCGATCTCCGACCGCGCCGGGCGGTACCTGGAGGCCGTCCGCGCCACGTTCCCGGATCCCGGCCGGCGGCTGAGCCTGGCGGGATGGTCGTTCGGAGCGTGGACGGCCCTGTCGATGGCGTCCGTCGCCGAGCGGGCCGGCCGTCCTGTGCACGGCCTCTACCTGCTCGACCCGCCGCCGCCGGCCGCCGGAGCGGCTGCCGCCGCCTACGACGACCGTCAGGTGGACGCCGTCTTCGCGCGCGAACTGAGCGGCAACCGCACCGGTGGGCTGTCCGAGCGGGGACGGGACTACGCCGAGCGCCTCGCCCGGTGCTGCCGGGCCAATCTGGCCGCCATGGCCGGGCACCGGCTGCCCCGGCTGACCGACACCCCGGCGACCGTCTGGCTCGCCGGGCGGCCCGTTTGGGACGTGACCTCCCTCGCGCCCGGGCCGGCCGCGGCGACCGACTGGGAGCCCCATCTGCCGACGCCCCCGCGTGTCCTGCACGTGGACGCGGACCACTACGCGCTCGTCGCCCCACCTCACGTCCGGGCCGTCGCCGCCGCCATCGAGGAGGACCTCGCCCGTCGTGCCCCGGCCGACCACCGGCCCGACGCCCGCGAAGGGGCGCGTGGGCCCACCGGGCCGCCCGCACCCCAGGGCGACGGACGCCCGTTCCCCGCCCCCCTCCACTGATCCCGGCGGCTTCGAAGGAGAGACCCACCGTGGAGCATCCCTACACGCGCCTGCCCGCCAGATCCTTCTGGCGCACGGCCGTCGCCGAACCCGATCCCGCGGACATCGGCGAGCTGTGGGCACCGAAGTTCACGATCGGCCAGGACGACCCCGTCGTCACGGCGGGCTCCTGTTTCGCCCGGCACATCGGCCCCGCCCTCCTCGCCGAGGGCATGCACTGGTACGACGCCGAACCCGCTCCCCCCGGACTGGACCGGACCGGGCGCGAGGCGCGCGGCTACGGCCGCTTCTCCTTCCGCACCGGCAACGTCCACACCGCGGCCGCGCTGAGACAGTGGTTCGCCTGGGCCCTCGGCGTGGAGCGGCCGCCCCCGGAGGTCTGGCGCGACGAGGAGGGGCGCTGCCACGATCCGTACCGCCCCACCCTCGAACCCGGGGGTTTCCCGTCCCCCGACGAGCTGCTGGCGTCCCGGGAGACCACCCTGGGCGCGGTGCGCACCGCCCTTGAGACGGCCGACGTGCTCGTCTTCACCCTCGGGCTGACCGAGGCCTGGCGGGACACCGCCCACGGCACCGTCCTGCCGATGTGCCCGGGCACCGCCCGGGGCGCCTTCGACCCCGGTCGGCACGTCCTGCACACCCCTACGGCGATCGAGGTGCACCACGACCTGACGGAAGCCCTCGCGCTGGCCCGCTCCCTCAACCCGCGGCTGCGGACCGTCCTGACGGTCTCCCCCGTACCGTTGACGGCGACCGCCACCGGACGGCACGCCCTGGTCGCCACGACCCACTCCAAGTCCGTACTGCGCGCGGCGGCCGGACAGCTCGCCGACGAACTCGACCACGTCGACTACTTCCCGTCGTACGAGATCGTCACCGGCTTCCCCTACCGGGCGGCCTTCTACGAGCCCAACCTGCGCACCGTCAGCGCCGACGGAGTGGCCTTCGTGATGCGGCACTTCTTCGACGCCCTGCACGGCCGGACGTCCCGGACGGAACCGGCCCGCCCTTCCACCCCCGTCGCCGGCGGAGAGGACCACTGGTGTGACGACGCCGTACTCGACTACTACGGCCCCGGCGCGATTCCTCCTGCTGGGTGACTCCCACGCGGCGTGCGTCGGGAGGGCGGCCCAGGCCGCCCACCTGCCCTTCCAGGGCGGGCCGATGGGTTCGGGCCGGGACTTCCTGGGCCCGTTCTCCGACGCCGACGGCGGCGACGTCGTCTTCCACGACCCCGAGGCGCAGCGCCTGTACCGGGAGTTCCTCGACGCCCTCGGCGTCCCGGCACTGGACCGGCTGACGGTGCCGCTCGTGTGCACCTTCGGCCTCGCCGCGCACACGGTGGCCACCCGGGAGAACTGGACGGTCCACCGCGACCCGCTGGGCGCCTACCCGGCCGGCTTCCTGCGCAGCGGCCTGTTCGCCGACCTGGTACGGGCCATGGCGCGCGGCGCGCTCGCGTTCTACGAGCACGCGGTCGGCCTCGGCCTGCGCGTGGTGGCCCTGATGCCGCCCCAGCGCGTCCCCGGCATGTCCGACCCGCGGGTCTTCTTCGCCGCCCAGGAGGTCCTCCACGGCGAACTGACCGCGCGGGGCGTCGAGACCGTCGACCTGCGCGACCGTGTCACCGACCGCTCCGGGCTCCAGCGCGACGCCTTCTGCCGGGCCGACGACACCATCCACGGCAACCTCGCCTTCGGCCGCCTGCTGGTGGCCGAACTCCTCGACCGCGGACTGTGACCGCGGATCCGCACGTCCGGCCCGTCCCCGCCCCACCCGCCCGTCCCACGGAGGTCTCCATGGAGGAGTACGCACTGCAGGCCGTCGAACGCCTGACCACCCGACCGGCCGAGCCCTACGACACCCTCTCGGTCGACCCGATCACCCCGCTGCTGGGCGCCGAGGTGTCCGGCCTGGACCTGGCCCGGAAGCTGACACCCCAGCAGGAGAAGGAGGTCAAGCAGGCCTTCCTGAACCACCATGTCCTGGTCTTCCGTGACCAGGACATCACCGCCGAACAGCACAAGCGGTTCGCCGGCCTCTTCGGGCCACTGCACCCCGTGGCGCTCGCCGCCGAGGACTCCGACCCGTACGTTCTGGAGATCAAGGCCACCGGGGAGTCGCGGATGGTGGCGGGCAACGGCTGGCACGCCGACGGCACCGCCGACGCCGAGCCCTCCCTCGGCTCCACGCTGCACATCACCACGGTCCCCGCGGGCGGGAGCGGCGGCGACACCATGTTCGCCAACATGCACCTCGCCTACGAGCTGCTCTCCCCGGCCATGCGGACCTTCCTCGACGGCCTGACCGCGATCCACGACGGCGCCCTGCCCTGGACGGCCGCCGGCCGGACACCGCCGCCGGAGTACGACGTCCCGCGCAACGAGCACCCGGTCGTGACCCGCCACCCCGACACCGGCCGCAAGCTCCTCTTCGTCAACGCCCCCTACACGTCCCACATCGCACAGCTGTCCCGGGCCGAGAGCGACGCGCTGCTGCAACTGCTCTACGCCCACATCGCCCGGACTCCGCTGCTGCACTGCCGGGTGCGCTGGCAGCCGCGGACCCTGGTCCTCTGGGACAACCGCTGTGTGCAGCACCACGCCGTCTGGGACTACTTCCCGCACACCCGCTACGGCCGCCGGGTGGCCGTCGAGGGCACCCGCCCGCAGGCCTGAGCCCCATGGCCCACCACCAAGGAGCGAGGCGTCCCATGAGCGCGACCGCTGACAGCGAGACCTTCGTCGTGGGCCTGCGGGCCCGTCTCGCCGGCGGGCCGCCGGTCCCCGAGGCACTGTGGCAGCTGACGGGCGTGCTGCACGAGCAGCTGCCCCCCGGTGCCCGGGAGACCTGGGCGCACCGCATCCACCGGGCCCTGGCCACAGGAGCGCGTGCGGCCGGTCTGCGCGCCGTCCACGTCTGGCAGGCCGGCACGGTCCTTCCCCTGCTCGCCCGGACCGCTCCGGACGGTCCGGCGGGCAGCCTCGCGGCGCCGGCGGACCTGCACCGCGCGGCCCTGGACGCCCGGGTCGCCGAGGAGACGTGGAGGACCGCGCTCCGGCCCGTGCTGCTCAGGAAGTACCACGACGCCTACGACCGGGCGGGCGCGTACACCGAGGCGCACGACGACGCCCGCGACTACGCCCTCGCCAACGGGCACTCCCACGCGGACGCCGATGCCTACGGCCACCGGTACGCCGAGCTGAGCACCGACGCGAACGCGGACGCCTTCGCCGAGGCCCACGCCCGGGCGGTCGGCGACGCACTGGCCCGCGCGTACGCGGCGGACGACTGGCAGGCGTACGCCGCCACGTTCCCGGGCGCCCAGCTGCGGGCCGTCGTCCGGGCGGCGGCCGCGCCGGCCTGCGGGGAGGACGGCGCCGCTCTCCCGGACACGTCCGTGCCGACCTCTCTGGCAGAGGGCTTCGCGGACGCCGTCGCCGACTCGTTCCGTCCGTGACGTGGGGCTGACCGTGGTGACCGGGAAGGTCCGTGCGGACGACCACGGCGTCCGGAGTGCTGCAGGGGCCGGGCTCGGACGGCAGGGGACGCCGGGTCTTCTCCGGGTCGCCGTTCCGGGGGCGGGGCGGTCTCGGTGATGACTGCCGCGACCGGCTTCGGCCCGTGCCCCTCGGCGCCGCGGACGACCTGGTCGCGGCCGTCGGTGTGCGGACCGGCCGCGGACCCCGTCCCGCCGGCGGGCAGAGGGGGCACATCCGCGTTCCGGGGCGGGAAGCCGAACGGCCCCGACCGCCATGTGACGCCGTCGCCGACGGGGCAGCGCCCCGCGCCGGCCGTCCGCCGGTGGCGACAGGCCTTCGGACGCACACCCATGCCCGCCGGGCAACCGCGACGGCACGGTGGTGCCGCCGCGGTTGCCCGGCGGTCCGTGGACCGGATCCGCCGGCATCGCCGGCCCCGTGGGGACGCTCGCCGGTCACATGGCCGATGCAGCCGTCGAGCGCACGGGCGGCTGGGCCGCCTGCCGTACCGGTTTGTCACCGGCCGTTTTCTGCTCCGGTCCGCCCCGGGGACGGGCGAGGCGATCGCCGACCCGCCAGACGGGACCGGTCCGCACGATCCGCTGCCATGGCGCCGGCTGCGGCCGCCGTCGGAGGCCATGCCACGTGCACCCGTGACGCCAACTTCAACGGAAGGGGCGACGTCCGCAACGTCAACCTCCGCAAGGTACCGGGCACCTCGTAGGAGTCCTACGGACGGCTGACCCGGGGCGCCAGGGTCCACGTCGAGTGCGCCCGCCAGCCGGACATCACCAAGCAGCCCTGGCTCTACTCCAAGGCCAGCTCCGGCGCCCACACCGGTCAGCGCGGCCGGGTCCGCGACGCACCCACCTACTGGCCGCTGCTGTGACATCCCAGCCCTCAAAAACCGCAGGTGAACAGCTTGCCTCCGCTCCCCGGCCTGCCGCGAGGAAACCGGCACGCAGGCGAAACGGGAGGGTGGACCGCACACCACGAACCCGCCCGGCGGACACCGGTCACGGCGACGGCCTGTGGCCGCCGGGCACGAACCCGGCTGACCGGCGCCCCCGCCCGGCTGCGCGCACACCGCCCCCGGTTCGGCCGTATGCGTGCCAGGGGGCGCGAGGGGAATCCCCGCCCGGGCACCCGCAGAGCGGTGTCGCCGGCGTGCTACAGAGCCAGGAACCGCTCCACCTCGCGCTCGAGGTGCGGTGCCAGATCGCTCAGGTCCGAGACGATCAGGCGAAGCTCACGCCCGAGCTCGGGTGACGTGCTCCAGATCTCCGGACTCCTGGTCAGCACCGCGTACAGCAGATCACCCTCGTACGTGTGACCCTCCGCCGTCGGATCCAGCCGCAGGACCTCCAGTGCCGGCGGCAGGAGGTGGGGCAGGCCCTCGTTCTGCCCGATCAGCAGCCTCATGTCCTCGACTGTCAGCTCACCGATCGGCTTGCGCCGAAGCGCGTGCGCGGTCGCTATGAGGCGAGTCGCGTCGGCCGGCGGGGCCGGCCAGCGGTCGTTCTCCAGCTCCTCGAGGGAGCGGTCACGGTTCGGATGTCGAGTCACCGGGGAATCGTCCCATGCCCGGTCTCAGACGCCCTCCGGCATCCGGCGTGGATGGTCGGTCGACGCCGCTCGGTTCAGCGCGGACGCCCGTCCTGATCACGAAGAGCACCGGCTCCTCGGCCGTCCGGTCTGCGACACGGTGTCGGGGCGGACCGGTGTGCCGCGGGCCACCGCCCTCGAGGGTGAGGCGGCGCGGCCGGTGGCCTGGCTGATCCCCGCGGGTGGCGGCATCGAGCAGACGACGCCGGTTGGGGCGATCGAGCCGGTTACAGTGCTCACCCCGGGCCGGGCAGCCCTCCAAGAGGGCTGACGGCCGGGCATCGAGGAAGGGCGAGCGGTGATTCGATGGAGGGCGTACCCGCACGTGCGGTATGAGGTGTTCGACTGCAAGCTGTGCCCGGGCAAGGGATCGGCGACGGAGGTCGCGGGCGTGGGCGAGCGGATGGCGCTCTGGCGGGTGTGCCGCTCGTGCGACTTCTGGCTGACCTGCGTGGGCTACCGGGCGCTCGGCGACCAGGACCCCGACGGCCGGCGCGTGCTGCGCGTCGACGGACGGCACTACATGACCTGGACCGACGAGCAGGGGCGCCCGCCCGAGACCGGATACACCAGCCGTGTCGACCGCCCGTACCGCCTGCTCGAGGACGAGATCGTGCGAAGCGCGCGCTGGCTGTGGCTGATGGGCTCGATTCCGGACAGATTCCGCGAGCAGCTGCCGGACAACGCCCGCTTCCTCACGTCCCGATAGCGGCGGCAGGGTCGGTTTCACGTCGAATGAGCCGGGCCTGGAACTCGTGCCGTGCGACCGCCTCGGCCGGCCCGGTCCGCAAGGCGTCGTCGGTCCACCGGCCGACTGGAGCCGTCGCCGTATCTGCGCTCGGAGGGAAACGGCGGGACCCGCGGGTCGTCGATCTTGTCGTCGAACTCCCTGCGAGGCCCGGTGCCCCACCATTCCAGCAGGTCGCGGGATCCGTTGGCCGGCGGGACGAGCCGTTCCTTCTTGCCACGGCCCTGGCTGCCCCTGCCCTTCAGCAAGACCTTGCCGAACCGGCCCGGATCCCAGCGGACATCCCCGATCCGCAGCAGGCGCGACTCCGGGAGCCGCAGCCCGATCAGGCTGGTCGGCCGCGAGGATGATGACGACACGAGGGCGGCGATGCGCTCCCTGGCCGACGTGCCGGGCTTCACGGAGGTGGTCGCCGCGCCGGATGAGCACGGCGGAATCGGGCACGCCGAGCTGCGCCGACCTGGCGGTGGTGCGCTGGTGTTCGGTTCGACCCGGCACGCCGACGGTGTGCATGGGCGGATGCGGGCGGGTGCCGGCGCGCTCTACGTGGTGAGCGACGACGCGGACGCGGTGCACCAGCGGGTGGTCGACGCAGGCGGCGAGGTTGCCGAAGCGCCGCATGAGACCCGGTTCGGGTCGGGCGCCGCGGCGTCCGTGTGGACGGTGCAGGACCCGGAGGGCGATCCGTGGACCTTCGGCACCCACCGCGGCCCTTCACCCGAGTGGAGCGCCAGGACGAGACGGGAGGGCCCCGGCCTGCTGGACCGGGGTCCTCTGCGGTGTTCATGCGGCGCGAGGTCAGTGACTGCCGGAGAGTTCGCCGGTGAGCCTGCCGTGAAGGTCGGCGCTGGGGTCGTTGAGGCCGGTGATCTCGACACTCTTGCCGCGCTGCTTGTACTTGGTCTCGACGGCGTCCAGGGCGGCGACGGAGGAGGCGTCCCAGATGTGGGCGGCGGACAGGTCGATGACGACCTTGCCCGGGTCGCCCGCGTAGTCGAACCGGCCGACGAGGTCGCCCACGGAGGCGAAGAACAGCTCACCCGTGACCCGGTAGACCACGGTGGTGCCGTCGGGGTCGGTGACGGCGGTGACCTCGGCGAGGTGGGCGACGCGCTTGGCGAAGACGACCATGGCGGTGATCGAGCCGGCGACGACGCCGATGGCCAGGTTGTGGGTGGCGACCACACAGGCGACCGTGATCACCATGACGGTGATCTCCCCGGCCGGCATCCGCCGAAGCGTCTTCGGGGCGATGGAGTGCCAGTCGAACGTCGCGAACGACACCATGACCATGACGGCGACCAGGGCGGCCATCGGGATATCGGAGACGACCGGGCCGAAGACGATGCACAGCACCATCAGGAAGGCCCCGGCCAGGAACGTCGACAGACGGGTGCGGGCCCCGGAGACCTTCACGTTGATCATGGTCTGGCCGATCATGGCGCAGCCGCCCATACCGCCGAAGAACCCGGTGACGACGTTGGCGACGCCCTGACCGATCGACTCCCGGGTCTTGCTGGAGCGGGTGTCGGTGATGTCGTCGACCAGTTTCGCGGTCATCAGCGACTCCATCAGACCGACCAGGGCCATCGCGAAGGCGTAGGGGGCGATGGTCGTCAGGGTGTCCAGGGTGAAGGGCACGTCCGGCAGACCGGGAACGGGCAGGGAGGACGGCAGGGCGCCCTTGTCGCCGACGGTCGGCACGGCGATCCCGGCCGCGACCGTGATGACGGTCAGGACGACGATGGAGACCAGCGGCGCCGGGATCACGGTGGTGACCTTGGGGAAGAACACCATCAGCGCCAGCCCGCCGATGATCAGCGGGTACACCGGCCAGGGCACGCCGGTCATCTCGGGAACCTGGGCCATGAAGATCAGGATCGCGAGCGAGTTGACGAAACCGACCATCACCGAGCGCGGGATGAACCGCATCAGCTTCGCCACTCCCAGCACGCCCAGGACGACCTGGAAGACGCCGGCGAGGATCACCGCGGCGACCAGGTACCCGAAGCCGTGCTCCCGGTTCAGGGGCGCGATGACGAGGGCGACGGCTCCGGTGGCGGCGGAGATCATCGCCCGTCGGCCGCCGACGACCGCGATCGTCACGGCCATCGTGAAGGAGGCGAACAGCCCGATCGCGGGATCGACGCCGGCGATGATCGAGAACGAGATCGCCTCGGGGATCAACGCGAGCGCGACCACCAGGCCGCCCAGCACCTCGGTGCGCCAGACCTTCGGATCACGCAGCCAGTCGGGCTTCAGGCCGCGCAGACGTGCGGCGGGAGTCACAGCAACAGAGGACAAGGAGAGGGGCACCTGTCGTGCTCGGGCACGCTCCGCCGGCGGGTCGGGGCGCGCGGAAAGGACGCGGGGGCCGGGCCGGCACCCCGCGGACGGCCCTCGAAACGGGCCGGAAGTCGAGAAGGGGAGGGACGCGAGGCGCGCACGGACGGCCGGGCGGCTCACGTCCCGGGGTGAAAAGTCACGGCGGGCAGGCGGCGGCGATCGGCGTCATGGACTCGCGCACGCTCTCTCCTGCAAGAATCGGATCTTCGCCGGGGGCGTCATCGGTCCCGGAACAGCAGTGACGGGGCAGCCGGGCCGCCCTCACCGTCATCAACTCTACCCTAACGTTAGAGTAGAGATCGGTGGGGTCGCACGGGACGCGGCCCGCCACGACGGGAAGGGCCGGGACCACGGGCGTGGACGACAAGCACATGCAGATCGGCGAGGTCGCCGCACGTACGGAGCTGTCCCTGCGCACCATCCGGCACTACGAGGAGACCGGCCTGGTCACCCCCTCCGCCCGCTCCCAGGGCGGCTTCCGCCTCTACACCGACAACGACGTGCAGCGGCTCATGGTGATCCGCCGTATGAAGCCCCTCGGCTTCACCCTCGAGCAGATGCGCGACCTGCTCGACGCCACCGACCGCCTCGACGATCCCGAGTCGGCTGACAGCGCCGAGCGCGAGGCGCTCCTGGAGCGAGTACGGAACTACGAGCAGGACGCCGGCCGCAAGATCGAGGAGCTTCGCGTCCAGCTGGCCCGGGCCGAGGACTTCGCCGCCACCCTCCGCACTCGACTTGATGCCGCACGCCCCGAGCGAGATGCCTCGGCCTGATCTTCGGCCACCGGCCGATACCACGCACCGGCTCCTGGCAGCCGCCTTCCCGACGGCTTCACGAGGCGGCAGCCCGGAGGCGGAACGTCAGCCCGTCCGGGCCGGTCGGACTCTGGTTGCCGGCGTGATCGGGTCCGACGGCATTCCCTCTCCCGGAGCGCGTGCGTGGGCGGCCACGGTGTCCGGGTCGTCGACGGCGACGAGGAGCTCCCGACGGAGTGTGTGCTCCTCGAGGCCGTCCACCGGGACGAAGTCCGCGCAGCCGGGGACTGTGCCCAGCACGTGCCGGTGGAAGCGGCAGGACTGCTCGGGGTGGGGGCGGGCCAGGACCATGCGCTGTGGTGTGTGCGCCGATGTGGCCCATCGGCGGGAGGGGTGCGTCTGCCACAGGGAGAAGGCCGCGCCGACCGGGTGGATCAGGGTGGCGATGACGGCGAGGTAGTGGGCGATGCGCGCAGGAGTGCCCGGTGGGCGGAGCGGAGAGCCGAGGTCGCTCACGCCGCCGATCTGATGACCGTCGGCGGAGATCTTCGTCGCGCGGCGCCCGTCGCTTTCGCCGACGGCGAATCGCCGGCCCGGCACGGCGGAGAAGAAGACCGCCGTGCCCGGCACGTCGTGCGTCTTGACGTCCACCCAGCAGAACCCGTTCGGCGCACCGAGATGAGATGACGTCAACTTCCCTGCCTCCTTGCCGCACCGGCCGGCTGTCGTAGTGGCTGACCTGCCGTCCCCTCGACAAGCCGTTTCGGGCTGGTGGGCGTGGAGAAGCGCCTGCACGCCGGTGGTACGAGCGCGGTGCGGGCCGGGGCTGACAGCGACGCGGCACCGCAGTGGCTGCGCTCGGACACCGCGCCGGAGGCGAAGAGTGAGAAAAGTGGCCGCCAAGGCGGCATCGTTCACCTTCGGACCGTTGCGGTACGCCGGAAGCCCGGCTTCGTGCCTCCAGTCGTCGCAGGCCTGGCACCGGGGTCGCAGGAGGCGCGCGACGATCTTCTGACGGCCGTTTCGAGTACGCCGCCGGCTTCGTCCGGGTCGTCATCGACCTGTCCGCCGCCCACATCCGGGGCACTTCCCCTGTCGCCGCCCTCGACGCGATCGAGACCACGGCGTCCCGGTCGTGAAGTCGCAGGACACTCCCGATTCGTTGCCGACTCCGCCGGCTCGACGCGCCCGAAGGCTTCCTCGATGGCTCCACGTGTTCCGGCGGCACGGGCCAGGTGTTCGACCGTGGTGCCGAGCCGTCCGCAGGCGAGGCGATGGGCGGTCTCCTGAGGCTTGCTGATGCTGCGGTGCGCCACCGCCCGCCACGGGCGGGCGGTTCGCCGTCGGCGGCCAGAGCCGCAGGAGGCTCGTCGGAGCCGACCGATGCCGCAGCGGCGTCCCGCACCCCCTCCTAGTAATGAAATTCATTTCTGATTACTGTGCGGGGGTAGCCACGAGACGACGAGTGTCTGGAGCAGCGATGAGTGACCCCTATGAGCGGTCCGCCGAATACCTCGACATCCTGATCGCCGAGTCGTGGGAGCCGCTGGCCCCGGCATTGGCTGACGCCCTGTCGAACGTCCGCGCCCGGACCGGGGCCGTGGTGGACCTTGGGGCCGGTTCCGGGCGGGGTGTGCGCGTCATCTGCGACGCGCTGCCGCAGACGCCGGTGCTCGCCGTCGAACCGTCCGCCGCGATGCGCGCCGTCCTGCTCGCCCGGGTCCATGAAGCCGACGAACTGCGCGAGCGCGTCACGGTGGTTCCCGGCGACTGCGCGGGCGTCGACTGGCCCGACGGTGTGCGGGCCGTGGTGGCGCTGAACATGATCGGCCACCTGCCGCCCGGGCAGAGGCGTGCGCTGTGGGGCCGCGCCGCCCGGCAACTCGCCCCGGGTGGAGCGCTGGTGTTCAACCTCGCCCCGCCGTTCACTCCGGTGGAGGTGGAGCGGGTGCGGACGGCCCGGGTCGTCGTCGGCGAACTGGAGTACGAGGGCTGGGCGAGCGCGCGTCCCACGGGGGCGGACGAGATCACCTGGCGCATGGACTACGGCGTCCTGCGTCAGGGCCGGCCGCTGGCCGGGGCGTCGGTCGAATACCGCTGGTGGGTCACGACGGAGGGCGCGCTGGCGGCCGAAGTCGCCGAGGCGGGGCTGGTGTTGCGCCGGACCGGTGATTCCGGTCTGGGGCTGTGCGTTCTCGAGCGCGTGAGTGATCCGGCATCACAAGTTGGTTGATCTGATAATCATTTTCAACTAGGTTCAACGGTGTTCCGCTTCCCCCGGCTCTCTCTGCGGGGGAGGCGTTGCCCTGCCCGCCTTTTGACGGAGACCGGATGGACCAGCCTGTGCCGAGCGACGACCTCCTTGCCCGCGTCATCGACTGCATCGCCGAAGTCCTCGGCACACCACCCCACGAGGTCGCACGGACGACTCCGCTCGCGGCCCTGGGGCTCGAATCGTTCACCGCGGTGCGGCTGAGGCGGAGGATCCGTGAACGCACCGGCCGGGACCTGCCGTTGACCGCCCTGCTGGGAAACGGCGCGACGGCCCGTGCGGTGGCGGACCGTCTGCTCGCCGGTCACCTGCCGGAGAAGGTGACTGATCCCGAGCCCTTCGGCGCCGAGGGCCGGGCGGGGGCGGAGCCCGGCGGTGCACGGAACGGCGAGGAGACGGAGGAGGGGTGCTTCCCCCTGACGCCCATTCAGGCCTCGTATCTGGCCGGGCGGGCCGAGGGCATGCCGCTGGGCGGAGTGGCCACCTTCTACTACTACGAGTACGACCGCACACCCGGCGGCACGGACCCGCTCGTGGACGTGGCCCGGCTGGAAGCCGCCTGGAACCGACTGGTCGATCACCACCCGATGCTGCGCATGACGGTGGACGACCGGGGCCGCCAACGCATCGCAGCCGCTCCCGGCCCCTACCGGATCGGCGTCACCGATCTGCGGGGCGAGCCCGCCGAACAGGTGAGGGAAACGTTGTCCGCCCAGCGGCGGGAGCGCTCCCACCAGAACCGGCCCACGGAGTCGTGGCCGTTGTTCGACATCCACGCCACACTGCTGCCCGACGGGCGGACCCGGCTGCACGTCGGTGTGGACGTGCTCCTGACCGACCTCACCGGCTGGATGCTGCTGATGCGTCAGTGGGGCCGCCTCGTCGCGGACCCCGACCACCGGCTTCCCGAGCCGGCAACCCGGTTCGCCGACCTCCAGCGCGCCCGCTCGGGGGACCCGGAGTGGGCGGCCCGGCGCACCCGTGACCACGCCTACTGGGCCGAACGAGTCCCTGAGCTGCCGCCGTCGCCGCGGCTGCCCCTGCTGCGCGAGCCCGCCGACACCACCCCGCCCCGCTTCGTCCGCTCCGCCGCCGAGCTCGACGCAGAAACCTGGACCCGGCTACGAGCCCGGTGCACCGAGTACGCGGTCACGCCGACCGCGGCCCTGCTCGCGGCCTTCGCCGTCGTCCTCGGCCGGTGGGGAGCCGGGGAACGGATCTGTCTCAACACCACCCTGTTCGACCGCCCGGAGGACGAGAGCGGAGCCGAGGGGGTGGTCGGCGACTTCACCACCACCGCCCTGGTCGGCACACCACGCTTCGCCCCCGCCGACTGGAAGGGCTTCGCCGACTACGCCACCGCCGTCAACCGTCGCTTCTGGGAGGACCTGGACCACCGGTCCGTGTCCGGCGTCGAGGTGCTCAGGGAGCTGCGGGGGCAGGAATCGCCGCCGGTGGGAGCGCTCAGCCACCCGGTGGTGTTCACCAGCGGGGTGGGTCTCGCGGGCGTCGGGGAGCCTCCGGCGTCCTGGATCGGACAGGAGGTGTACGGCATCTCCCAGACCCCGCAGGTCCTGCTCGACCACATCGTGTGGGACGAGGGCGGACGCCTCCGCCTGGCCTGGGACGCCGTCGAGGGGGCGTTCCCCGACGGCTGGGTACCGGCCCTGCTCGACGCCTTCGTGCGCCTGCTCCACACCCTGACGAACCCCGACGCCTGGCACGACACCGCCCTGGGCTGGGACCCGTCCTTCCACCCCGAAGAGCCCCTGGACGCCGTGCCCTTCCCGAACGCGGGCCCCCTGCTGCACGATCCGGTCACCGACGCGGCCCGGCGGCATCCGCGACGGCCCGCCCTGCGCACCTCCTCCACCACCGTCACCCACGCCCGCCTCGCGGACAACGCCGCCGCCGCCGCGGCACTGCTGGCCGCACACGGGGTGGGGCCCGGCGACATGGTCGCCGTCGCCTGCGAAAAGGGCATCGCGCAGGTCACCGCCGTACTCGGCGTCAGCCTGAGCGGGGCGGGCTACCTGCCGGTCGAACCCTCCTGGCCGGCCGCGCGGATAGCCGCCGTCTGCGAGCGGGCCGGGGTCCGGCACGCACTGACCGGCCGCGGTGTGAGGACCGACTGGCCCGACGGCGTCACCGTTCACCGCCTGACCGCCGCGGGGCGCCCCGCCCGAGCCGCCGCGGGCTTTGACGGCCCCGCGGCACCGCTCACGGCCCCACGTCCCGAGGACATCGCTTACACCATCTTCACCTCGGGTTCCACCGGCAGCCCCAAGGGCGTGGAGATCGAGCACCGGGCCGCGCGCACGACCGTCGACGACATCGTCGACCGGTTCGCCCTCGGTCCCGGCGACCGGGTGCTGGCGCTGTCGGCGCTCAGCTTCGACCTGTCCGTGTTCGACATCTACGGCGTCCTCGGCGCCGGCGGCTCTCTGGTGCTGCCCGACCCCGCTCGGCAGCGCGACCCGCAGCACTGGCTCGAACAGGCCGGCCGGCA
The DNA here is from genome assembly GCF_001279005.1 of Streptomyces caelestis. Classification (GTDB taxonomy): domain Bacteria; phylum Actinomycetota; class Actinomycetes; order Streptomycetales; family Streptomycetaceae; genus Streptomyces; species Streptomyces heliomycini. The sequence goes on along the minus strand of NZ_LGCN01000240.1, from coordinate 31,043 downwards.
CGGTGTCACCGTGTGGAACACCGCGCCCGCCCTGCTCGAAATGCTCGTCGAGTACGCGGAGACGGAACCGGAGGAGGCCACCGGGGCGCTGCGCACCCTGCGCCTGGTGATGCTCTCCGGTGACTGGATCCCCCTGACCCTGCCCGACCGGCTGCGACGACTGGCGCCCCAGGCGGAGGTGATGAGCCTGGGCGGAGCCACCGAGGCGTCCATCTGGTCCATCGCTCATCCGGTGGGACACGTCGATCCGGGGTGGCGCAGCATCCCCTACGGCCGGGCGCTGCGCGGCCAGAGCTTCTTCGTCCTCGACGAGGACGGCGCGCCCTGCCCGGTGGGCGAGGCGGGGGAGTTGTTCATCGGTGGTGACGGGCTGGCCCGCGGCTACACCGCCGATCCGGTCCAGACCGCCGAGAGGTTCGCCGTCCACCCCGTGCTGGGCCGCCGGCTGTACCGCACCGGGGACCTCGGCCGGTGGACCGCCGAGGGCGCCATCGAATTCCTCGGGCGCGTGGACCGGCAGGTGAAGATCCGCGGGCACCGCATCGAACTGGGCGAGGTGGAGGCGGTGCTGGCCCGCCATCCGGCGGTCCGCCAGTGCGTGGTGTCGTCGGTACGCGGCCCCGACGGACGGCCACGACTGGTGGCGCACCTGTCGCCCCGGGGCGCGAGCAAACCGCCGACCGCCCGGGAACTGGCGGACGTCCTGCGCGAACGGCTGCCCGACTACATGGTGCCCAGCCGGTTCGTGATCCTGGACCAGCTGCCGGTGACGGCCAACGGCAAGATCGACCACGCGGCGCTGACCGCCCCGCCCGCCGCTGACCGGACCACCGGCGCCGACGGGCCGGCCCCGGTCGCCGAGGCGGCGGCCGAGCCCACCGCGACACCGCGTACTGTTCCGGCCGGAGCCGCCGTCGAGTCCGCCCCGGGTGGGGACTGGGTCGCCGCCGCGCTGGCCGAGGCGACCGCCCTGGGCCTGGAGGCCGCCGTCGTGGTCCGGCCCGGACGGCTCCGGCCGGACCAGGCGCTGGAGGCGTCGGCCCGATGGCTCCGGCATGTGGCGCGGACCGCCGACGGCGAGGCCGCAGTTCCGCTCCTGGGTCCCGGAGGACTGGCGGAGGTGGTCTGCCGCCCCCGGGCAGGGGACTTCCCGGCGTCCTCCCCGTCCACCGGTCCGGCGTCCGGAGCCTCGGCCCCGGAACGGTACGGCACCGGACCGGGCCAGGCGCCCCGGCACCGCGGGCCGGGCCCGGCCGCGCCCGTGGCGCCGGCCGTGCTGGAAGCCCTGACCGGCATCCTGGCCGACTTCACCGACGTGCCGGTGACGCCCGACAGCACCTTCAAGGAGCTGGGGGCCACCTCCCTCACCCTGGTCCTCACCCACCGCAGGCTCCGGGAGGGCATCGCGCCCCGGCTCGCACTGGCGGACATGTTCGAACACCCCACCGTCGCGGCCCTGGCCGCCGGCATCACCGCCCAGAGCGCCCCGGACACCGACCGGGCCGCCACTGTCGCCGGCGCCGACGCCGGCGCCGACGCCGTCGGGCCCTCCGCCTCCCAGCGGTCCGAACGGCCCACACGCAGAACCTCCCGCGTCGCCGCACGCGCCCTGGCCGAGGAGACCACACGATGACCGAACCGACTTCCTCCCTGGGAGACACGCCGGGCACGCCCCGGCCCGACCACGAGACCGGCGACGACCTGATCGCGGTCACCGCCCTGGACTGCCGGTTCCCCGGAGCCCCCGACACGGCGGCCTACTGGGACCTGCTCGTCGGCGGCCGCAGCGGACTGACCCGGCACGGCGAGCGGGAACTGGCCGGACGCGGCGTCCCGGCGAGGCTGCTGGCCAACCCCGCCCACATACCCGTCAGCGGGGTCATCGAAGGACAGGACCGGTTCGATCCCGAGCCGTTCGGCCTGACCGACGCCGAAGCGGCCGTGATGGACCCCCAGCAGAGGCTCTTCCTCGAAGCGTGCCTGCGCGCCCTGGAGAGCGCCGGACACGGCGGCGGCGCCGGAGCGGGCGCCGTGGGCGTCTTCGCCGGCGCCGCCCACAGCGACTACCTCGCCCGCAACCTCGCCGACCGGTACGCGGCCTCCGCCACCGATCCCGTCGGCAGCCTCCAGGCGGCTCTCGCGGGTGTGGCCGACTACCTCCCCCTGCACGTCGCGCACCGCCTCGCGTTCACCGGACCCGCCGTCGCGGTCGGCACCGCCTGCTCGACCTCGCTGGTGGCCGTGCACCTGGCCGCCCAGTCCCTGCTGGCGGGGGAGTGCGACACCGCCCTCGCCGGCGGCGCCTCCCTGATCGTCCCGCAGGGCAGGGGCTACCTCCACGTCCCCGACGGGATCTTCTCCGCCGACGGGCACGTACGGACCTTCTCCGCCGAGGGCACCGGCATCGTGCACACCCAGGGCGTCGGTGTGGCCGTACTGCGGCGACTGCGCGACGCCCTCGCCGACGGCGACCCGGTGCTGGCCGTCCTGCACGGCTCCGCCGTCAACAACGACGGCGGCGACCGCACCGGCTTCACCGCCCCCTCGCCGCGCGGACAGGCCCGTGTGGTCTCCGAGGCGCTCGCCGTGGCCGGTCTCACGCCCGGGGACATCACCTACGTCGAGGCCCACGGCACCGCCACCCGCCTCGGCGACGTGGTGGAGGTCGCCGCGCTGCGCCGCGTCTTCGGCGGGACCGGCCCGGCCTGGTGCGCCCTGGGCTCGGTCAAGAGCAACATCGGGCACGCCAACTCGGCCGCGGGCATAGCCGGTTTCGCCAAGACCGTACTCGCCCTGCACCACGGCGTACTGCCGCCCACCCTGGACGCCCTGCCCCTCAACCCCGACCTCCGGCTGGACGGCTCACCCTTCACCGTCGTCCACGAGGCCACCGACTGGACCGGGCCCCGGTACGCGGGCGTCAGCTCCTTCGGCATCGGCGGCACCAACTGCCACGTCGTCCTGGGCAGCGCCCCCGTCCGTCCGGAACCGCCCGCCGATCCGCGCCCGCAGCTCGCCCTGCTCAGCGCGCACCGAGACGACGCCCTCGCCCGCCTCACCGAAGCCACCGCGACAGCCCTCCGCACCACCGAGATCGCGCCCGCCGACGCGGCCCACACCCTGCACACCGGCCGCGCGACGCTGCCGTACCGCGCCGCCGCGGTGATCACCGGGGCGGCGGGGACCGACAGCCGCGCCCTGCGCGCCGCCCCGCGGCGCCGGCCCGGCCCCACCCCGCCCCGGATCGTGCTGGCCTTCCCCGGCGGGGGAGCGCAGTACGCGGGCATGGGTCGCGAACTGTGCGCAGAAGAAGAGGAGTTCGACCGCACCGTGCGCGAGTGCGCCGGTCTCTTCGACGACGGGACCGGTACCGGCCTCACCGCGCTGATCACCGCCGACCCCTCCGACGAGCACGCGCGCCGGCTGCTGCGCGACCCCGCCCACGGACTGCCCGCCCTGTTCACCGTCTCCCTGGCCGCCGCGCGCACGCTGCGCTCCTGGGGCGTCGAACCGGACGCGGTGGTCGGTCACAGCCTCGGCGAGTACGTGGCCGCCGTGCTGTCCGGCGCCCTGTCCCTGTCCGACGCCGCGACACTGGTGGCGGTCCGCTCGCGCGGCATGTCCCGGGCGGCCGGCGGCGGAGTGATGCTGACGGTCCCGCTGACCGAGCGGCAGACCCTCGCCCTGCTCGCCGACCACCCGGAACTGGATCTGGCCGCCGTCAACGGCCCGCGGTCCTGTGTGGTCTCCGGACCCTCGCCGGCCGTGGCCGAAGCGGAGCGGGCCCTGACCGCACGCGGCGAGCGCACCGTGCGGCTCTCCCTCGACGCGGCCGCACACTCGCGCCTGGTCGACCCCGTCCTGCCCGAACTGCGCGCGGCCGCCCGGGCCGTCCGGGCGCGTGTTCCCGGCATCCCGCTCGCCACCACCCTCACCGGGAAACTGCTGGACACCGCTCCGGGCGCCGACCACTGGGTGGCGCACCTGCGCTCCACCGTGCGCTTCTCCGACGCCCTGGCCACCGCCCTGGGCGAAGGGCCGGCCGTCCTCGTCCAGGCGGGACCCGGCGGTGCACTGCTCCAACTGGCACGTCAGCAGGGACACCGGCAGCTCCTGGCCACCCTGGCCGCCTTCCCCGACCGTGAGCAGCCCGGCGGAGGACGTGCCGCGCTGCTGGCGGCCGCCGGAGAACTGTGGACGCACGGGGTCCCCCTGGACGCCGCGGCCCTGCACCGCCCGGGGCGACGCCGTGTCGTCCTGCCGGGCCTGCCCATGGAGCGCCGCAGACTGTGGATCGATCCGCCGGCCGCCACCGCGTCGGCCGCCGCACGGGCCAGTACGGCGGCCGGCCCCGGCCACGGCGCCGGGCAGGCCGCCCCGGACGAGTCCGAGCCCTTCCAACTGCCCGTCTGGCGGCGCACGCCTCCCGTCGAGGCGGACCGGCCGGCGCTGCGGGGCCGCTGGCTCGTGGCCGGTCCTCCCGGCTCACCCTCGGCCGAGCGGGTGCGCGCCGCACTCGCCGCCGCCGGGGCCGGCACCGTCACCCTCGACGAGGTGGTCCGGGACCCCGGCACCCCGTGTGAGGGCATCGTCGTGATCGGCCCGTACGGTGACACCGGCGACGACCCGGCGGAAACCGTCAGCGCGTCGGTCCTGCACTTCGCGGAGGTGGCGCGGGCCGCCGCCTCCTGGGCGCACCGCACCTGCCTGCTGCACCTCAGCCACGACGCCCAGCAGGTGGAGAGCACCGACCGGCCCGCCGCCCACGCCGCCGCCGGCCTCGCCGTGCCCCGTGTCCTCGCCCAGGAGTTCCCGGGCCTGCGCTGGCGCTCGGTGGACCTGCCGGCCGGCCCGCCGCACGCCGACGACGTCCGGACCGTGCCGGCGGAGGCCGCCGACCTGCTGGCGGGAGGCCCGAACGGCATCGAGTGCGCCCTGCGCGGCGGACACCGCTGGACGCGCGGCATCACCCCCTGGCGACCGTCCGCACCCGCGCCGGACACGGACGGCCAGGCCGTCACCGACGGCGGGACGGGCACGGCGGTGATCCTCGGCGGACTCGGGGACGTGGGCCTGGCCCTGGCCGGGCACCTGGCCCGCTCCGGACGGCGGGTCGTGGTGACCGGCCGCGCCGGGCTCCTCCCGGACCCCGCCCCCGGCAGCGCCGAAGCCGAACGGGCGGAGACGATCCGCGCCCTGCGGGACTCCGGCGCCGACATCGAGGTCCGTGCCGCGGACGCCGCGGACGCCGCCGCCACGACGGAACTGCTGCGGGAACTGACCGACCGCGAGGGCCCGCTGGACCTGGTCGTGCACGCCGCCGGCGTGGTCGCCTCCGCCGCCGTCGCGCCGTTGCGGGCCACCCAGGAGCAGGCCGTGCGCGCGCACGCGCACGCCAAGGTCACCGCGGCCCTCGCGCTGCGCGACGCCGTGCACGGCCTCCCGCCCGGCCGCCGCCCGGCCACCGTCCTGCTGATGTCCTCCGCCACGGCGTTCGTCGGCGGCCTCGGCCTCGCCCCGTACGCCGCCGTCAACCGCTACCTGGACGCCCTCGCCGAGCACGAGCACCACGCGGGCCCGGACACACCCCGCTGGATCAGCGTGGCCTGGGACGGCTGGCGCGTCGGGCCCGGCCGGAGCGAACGCACCGTCGCATCCCGGCACTCGATCGGCCTGGCGGACGGCATGCGCACCGTGGACCGTCTGCTGGCGCTCGCGGCCGGCGGCCGTGCCCCGGCTTCCGTCGCCGTCTCGCCGGCCGACCTCGCGCCCCGCACCGCGGGCACGCCCACCGCCGTACCCGCCTCCGTCGCACCGGCTCCCGGCGAGCCCCCGGCAAAGCCGCAGGCCGGTGCGGGATGCACCACCAGTGCGGAGACACTCCTGGCAGAGGTCTGGTCGGACCTGCTGGGCTTCCCCGTCACCGACCGCGACGCCGACTTCTTCGCCCTCGGCGGGCACTCCCTGCTGGCCACCCGCATGCTCGCCCGGCTGCGCGACGACCACGGTGCCGACCTGCGGCTGCAGGACCTGCTCGCCCGGCCCAGCATCGCGGCCCTGGCCCCGATGCTGCCCGGCGGGGAATCCCGGCGGGCTCCCGCCACGCCCCAGGACGCGGGCGGACCGTCTCCGCAACCCGGCGACGGCCCTCGGGAGTTCCCCCTCACCCGGGTGCAACACGCCTACTGGGTGGGCGGATCGGGTGGTTACCGCCTCGGTGACGTCCCGTGCTCCTTCCACCTGGAGTACGACTGTCCCGGCCTGGACACCGACCGCTACGAAACGGCGTGGAACGCGGTCGTCGCCCGCCACCCGATGCTGCGCGCGGTCGTCTCACCGGAAGGCCTCAACCGGGTGCTCGACAAGGTGCCCCACTACCGGATCCGGGTGCAGGACCTGACGAAGGACGACGACGCCGAGCGCGCCCGGAAGCTGGAGCGTGTGCGCACCCGCATGGTGCGCCGCGAACCCCGTCCGGGCCGCTGGCCCCTGGTCGACATCCGGGCCGCCCGACTGCCCGGCGACGTCGTCCGGCTGTTCGTCAACGTGGACGTGCTGGTGTGCGACACCGCCAGCTACCTGATCTGGGACCGCGAACTGCGCACCCTCTACCACGATCCCGACGCCCGGCTGCCGGCGCCGGAGACCACCTTCGCGGACTGTGTGGCCGCACTCGGGCGCCGTACCGAGGGCCCGGAGCACGCGCGGGCCGCCGCCTACTGGCGGGCCAGGCTGGACGACCTGCCCGGCGCACCCGCGCTGCCCGTCCGGGCCGGGAGCCCCGGGGACCGGCCCCGCTTCGCACGGCGCACCGCCCGTCTGGAGCCGGACCGCTGGAACGCCCTCAAGGCCGAGGCCGCCCGGCGCGGGCTGACCCCCACGGCCGTCCTGCTGGCGGCCTACGGCGAGGCCCTCGCCGGTTGGTCGGGGCAGAACCGCTTCGCCGTCACCCTCACCCTCTTCGACCGGCCCGCGCACCTTCCCGGAGCGGACGCCGTGGTCGGTGACTTCACCTCGCTGATGCTGCACGAGGTGGACCGCTCGGACACCCGCTGCTTCGCCGACGCCGCCGTACGGGCCCAGCGCACCCTCTTCGAGGACCTGGACCACCGGGAGTTCTCCGCGCTCGACCTGCTGGCCGAGAAGTCCTCGCGCACCGGCCGCACCGAGTCCGTTCCCGTGGTCTTCACCAGCGCTTTGGGCCTGTCCGGGCCGCTCGGCGGCGGACACGACCTGGACTGGGCGGGCACACCGGTGTACGGCGTGAGCAGCACCCCGCAGACCTGGCTGGACCACCAGGTGATCGAGCAGCACGGGGCGCTCCTGCTCCAGTGGGACGTCCAGGAGAACGCCCTGCCCGCCGACGAGGCGGACGCGGCGTTCGCCGCCTACGCCGAGCGGGTGCGCCGACTGGCCGACGCACCGCGGGCGTGGGACACCGAGGAGCCCCGCACCGCGCCCGCCGCCCCGGCCCGTGAAGCGCGGCGGCCTGCCCCCACGGTGAGGAAGCGGACCGTTCCCGGCCCGGCCCCCGACACCGACGCGGCCATGCTGCTGCGCGACGGCAACGGAGACCGCCCCCTGTTCCTGATGCACCCCTCCGGCGGGGACGTACTGTGTTACGGCGAACTCGCCCGTCTCCTCACCGACGGCCGGCCCGTCGTAGCCGTCACCGACCCCGCCCTGACCGGCGGCACCGGGCCGCGGACCATCGCCGAGACGGCCGACCGCTACCTCGCGGCGCTGCGCGTCCACCAGCCGCGGGGTCCCTACCTGCTGGGCGGCTGGTCGATGGGCGGCACCGTCGCCCACCAGATGGCCGTGGAACTCCAGCGACGCGGAGAACGGACCGACCTCCTCGTCCTGATCGACTCCAACACCCCCGACCGCATCCGGGCACTGGGCGGCGCCGGCCGCGCCCAGGACACCGCCTTCGCGGCCGTCCGCTACCTGCGCTCGCTGGAGGCGTTCCTCGACCTCGATCTGGACCTCGGAGCGGACGCGGAGACGATCCGCACCGCCCCGGACGCGGCGGCGGTACGCCGGTCGGTCACCGAACGGCTACGAGCGGCCGGCCTGCTCGGCCCCCGGGACACCGCCGACACCCGCCTCGAAGTCTTCGAACGCCACCTGCGGGCGCTGGCCGACCACAGGGCCGGACACCTCACCGACCCGGCCACCCGACTGCTGCTCATCGCCGCGTCCCGTCCCGCGCCGCACAACGCCGGCGTCGGCATGGGCGTCGACGACGCCGCGGACCTGCCCGCCCTCGGCTGGCTGCCGCACGTCAGCGGTCCCGTCGACGCCCACACCGTCGAAGGCCACCACTACTCCCTGCTGCACGACCCCGCAGTACGGCGGACCGCCGCCCTGATCGACCGGGCCCTGGCCGCCGTACACACCGGCCGGTGAGTCCGGCGGCCACCCCCGACCCACGAACCTCTCGCGGAAAGCAACCATGCACCAGCACCCGTCACCCCGCAGCCCTCTGTCCCGCAGATCCGCCCTCACCGCCCTCGCGGCGGTCGGCGCCCTGCTGCTGAGCGCCTGCTCCGGCACACCCGCCGCCGACACCCCGGCCTCCCGCACCGGCGCGCCCGTCGACGGCGGCACCCTGCGGTACGCCGTCGCGGGGTCCCCCGCCACCGCCAGTGACGACCCGCACGGCGGCCTCGGCAACGAGTCCGACGTCCTGCGCTTCGCCTTGACCTACGACGTCCTGACCGTCCCCGGTGAGGACGGGAAGACCCGGCCGCGACTCGCCACGTCGTGGAAGCCCAACGACGCCATGGACCGCTGGACCCTCACCCTGCGCGAGGACGCCCGCTTCACCGACGGCACACCGGTGCGCGCCGCCGACGTGCTGTACTCCCTGCGGCGCATCGGCGGCAAGGCCGCCGAGAACTACGGCCGGCTCGCCGATTTCGACATGGCGAAGTCCACCGCCCCCGACGAGCACACCGTCGTCCTGGCCACCCGCGCCCCGATGGCCGACGCGCCCCGGGCCCTGGAATCCGTCACCTTCGTCGTCCCGGAGGGCACCGAGGACTTCTCCCGCCCCGTCCCCGGCTCGGGCCCCTACCGGGTGGAGCGGACCAGTGCCCAGACCACCGTCCTGACCCGCAACGACACGTGGTGGGGAGAGCGCCCGCACCTGGACCGGATCGAGATCCAGGCCGTCGCCGACCCACAGGCACGGGCCGGTGCCGTCGCCTCCGGGCAGGCCGACGTCGCCGGCAGCGTCAGCCCCGCCGCGGTCAAGAGCGCGGGCCCCTCGGCGAAGACCCAGGTCGTCCGGCGCGACGGAGTCACCGAGTACCCGTTCGTCATGCGCCTGGACACCGAGCCGTTCGACGATCCCCGGGTCCGCGAGGCGTTCCGCCTCGCCGCCGACCGCGAGGCCCTGGTCGACACCGTCTTCCTCGGCTACGGCAAGGTCGCCAACGACCTCCCCACCCCCTACGACCCCTCGGCGCCCGAGGACCTGCCGCAGCGCGCCCGCGACGTGAAGAAGGCCAAGGAACTGCTGGCCGAGGCGGGCCACGCCGACGGACTGTCCGTCACCCTGCACACCACCACGTCCTACCCCGGCATGGACACCGCGGCCACCCTCTACGCCCAGCAGCTCGCCGACATCGGCGTCGACGCCGAGGTGAAGGTCGAGCCGGCGGACACCTACTGGACCGCCGTCTACGCCAAGAAGGCGTTCTACACCGGCTACTACGGCGGCATCTCCTTCCCCGACCTCGTCCGCGTCGGACTGCTGTCCGACTCCCCGACCAACGAGACCGCCTGGCGCAGCAAGAGCTTCGACGACGGCTTCGCCAGGGCCATGTCGACCGCCGACGAGGCACGGCGCGAGGAGCTGCTCTCCGGCATCCAGCGCGAGCTGTGGAAGGACGGCGGCTACGTCGTCTGGGGCACCGGGGACGGCCTGGACCTCGCGGCGCCGGGCGTGCGCGGACTGCCCGACGGGCCCGGATTCCAGCGTATGTTCATCGACCAGGTGTGGATGGCCACGTGACTCTGCGCACTGCCGGCCGCGCCCTGCGCCCGGCCGGCCGGGCCGCCGCCCTGGCCGTCGCCGCCACGGCCGTGGTCTTCACGGCCACCGAACTGCTCCCCGGTGACGCCGGGGAACTGAGGACGGCGGGACGGGCCTCCGACGAGGACGTCGCGGCGGAGCGGGAGCGTCTCGGGCTGGACCGGCCGGCCGCGGTGCGCTACCTCGACTGGCTGTCCGGCCTGATCCGGGGAGACCTGGGACACTCGCTGGCGGGCGGCAAGCCGGTGGCGACGCTGTTCGCCGAACGGCTGCCCGCCACCGTCGTCCTGGTCGCGGCGGCGCTGGCGGTCACCGCGCTGCTCACCGCGACGGCCCTGACCGTGGCGTACCTGCGCGGCGGCCGGGGCGGCTCGGCCGCCACCGGACTGGCCGCCGTGCCGCAGCCGGTCCACGCGGCGGTGCTCGGCGCGGTCCTGGCCGGGCTGCTGGGCTGGCTGCCCCCCGTGTCCCTGCTGCCGCCCGGCGGCTCGCCCCTGGCGGACCCCCGGCTCCTGGCACTGCCCGCTCTCACCCTGGCGCTGCCCTCGGCCGCGTTCGCCACCGTCCTGCTGCGCGGGGCGCTGGCCGACACCCTGCGCCGCCCTCATGTGGCCGACGCACGGCTGCGCGGCCTGCCCGCCCCGCTCGTGCTGCACCGGCACGTCCTGCCCTTCCTGTACGCGCCGGCGCTTCAGGTGACGGCCCTGCTGGCCGGCGGTCTCGTGGCGGGAACCGCCCTGGCGGAGACCCTCTTCGGCTATCCGGGCACCGGGCAGCTGCTGGTGTCCGCCGTCGCGGTGCGGGACGTCCCCGTCATCCAGGCCGCGGCCCTCCTCCCGGCAGCCGTCCTGTTGCTGGGCATGCTCCTGGCCGACCTGGCCGCCCGTCGCACCACGGTGCCGGGGGGCCCCGGCCCGTCGGTGGCGACGGCGGGGAGGACCGTATGACCGGAGCGCCTCCGCCGTTCTTCCCCAAGGCCGTCCGTCCTTCGGTGTCCGTGACCGCGGCCCTCACCCTGCTGGTGTGCGTGCCGCTCGGCCGGTACGCCGCCCCGCACCCACCGGAGCGAACGGTCGCCGCCCCCTGGGCGCCGCCCGGCGGACGGCATCCGCTGGGCACCGACGTCCTGGGGCGCGACGTGCTGTCCCGGGTCCTGGCCGGGGGCACCCAGCTCCTGACCGTGTCCCTGCTCGCCGCGCTCGCCGCCGTCGTCTGCGGCGCGGGTCTCGGCCTGGCCGCGGGATGGTCGGGCGACCGTACCGCCCGCACCGTACGGGCCCTGTGCGACCTGCTGCTGGCCGTCCCCGCCCTGGTCCTGGCGCTGGTGCTGGCCACCGCACTGCCGGGGGCGACGGCGGTCGTCGTGGCGGCGGTGCTCGCGGGAGCCCCGCTGACCGCGCGGGTGGTCGCCACACAGTGCGCGCAGCTGCGCGACAGCGGGCACGTGCACGCCGCCGTCGAGCGCGGCGAGCGCACGCCCGCCGTGCTGCTCCACGAGGTGCTGCCCGCCCTGCGCCGTCTGGTCGCCGCCGACGCCGGGCTCCGGCTCGTCACGGCACTGCAGATCGCCGCGGCCCTCGCCGTGCTCGGTCTGGGGCCCCAGCCCCCGGACCCCGACTGGGCCCTGATGCTCAGTGAGAACCTGCCCGGCGCCGCACTCAACCCCTGGGCGCTGCTGGCGCCGGCGATCCCCCTGGCGGGCTGCGCCTGGGTGTTCGCCGCGGCGGCCCGGACGGCCGCCCGTGTTCCGGGGGAGGCGGCATGACGGCCCACGTCCACGAGGGGCTCGTTCCCACCGACGCCCCGCTGCTGGCGGCCGAGGGTCTGACCGTTCGCCGTGCCCTCGACGGAGCCACCGTCCTGCCGCCGGTCGACGTCCGCGTCGGCCCGGGGCAGGTGCTGGCCGTCACCGGCGCGTCCGGTGCCGGTAAATCCACGCTGCTGCGCGCCCTGCTCGACGTCCTCCCGGACGGACTGCACCGCGCTGCGGGCACCGTGCGCTGGCGCGGTGCGGCCGTGTCACCCGGCCGGACGGCCCGGCGGTGGCGGCGTGCCCGGTGCGGCTGGCTGGCGCAGGACCCCGGCGCGGCCCTCCATCCGCTGTGGCGCGTGGACCGGCTGATCGGCGAGGAGTTCACCGGTGACGCCGCCGCCCGCGCCCTGCGGGTCGAGGCCCTGATGCACCGGCTGGGCCTTCCACCCGGACTCGCCTCCCGGCGGACGGGAGAACTCTCCGGCGGACAGGCCCAACGGGTCGCCCTGGCCCGGGCCCTGTGCACCGATCCGGAGCTGCTCGTCCTGGACGAGCCGACCTCCGCACTGGACCGCGCGACGGCCGACCTGGTGGCCGAAGAGGTGCGGTCCCGCCGTGGGACCCCCGGCCGGTGCGTCGTCCTGGTCACGCACGATGCCCGGCTGGCCGCGGAGCTGGCCGACCGGACACTGGTGCTCGCCGGTGACGCGCACCCGGCCGCCCGTGCTGACGCCACCGTGCGGCCCGGACCACGTGCGACCGCCGCCGTGCGTGGACGGATGACGAGCACCCCGTGGAAGGAACCGCTCCGCCCGATCGCCGGTCCCGCGTCACCACAGGCCGGGCGTCCGCCCCGCATGGCGGCGGACCCTGCCCCGTCCCCGGCGCCCGTGCTGTCGGCGCGGGGCCTGGCCCTGCGCACCCCGGACGGCACACCGCTGCTCGACGCCGGTGACCTGGACCTGCCGGCGGGCGGCTGGCTGGCCGTCACGGGACGGTCGGGCAGCGGAAAGACGACCCTGCTGCACGCCCTCGCGGGCCGGCGCCCGTCGGCCGCAGGACAACTCCTGCTGCGCGGGCGCCCGCTGCCCGCCGGGACCCGTTCGCGCGACCGGCGGACGCTGCGCGCCGTCCAACTGGCCGGACAGGACACGGCGGCGGAACTCAACCCGGCGCACACCGTCGGCCGAGCGGTGGCCCGGCCGCTGAAGGTGTTCCACGGCGCGACCGCAGCGGCCGGACGGGAACGCGTACGGGAACTCCTCGATGCCGTGGGACTCCCCGCCGAGCTGGCCGGTCGCAGACCGGCGGCGCTCTCCGGCGGCCAGCGCCGCCGGGTGGTTCTCGCCCGGGCGCTCGCCGCCGAGCCCGACGTGCTGCTGCTGGACGAGCCCACCGCGGGTCTGGACCCGGACTCGGCACGACTCGTCCTCGACCTGCTGGACCGGCTGCGGGAGAACGGCCCCGCCGTCCTGACCGTCACCCACGACGCCGACACGGCCGCCCGCGCCGACCGCGTCCTCCACCTGACCGGGCGACGCCTGGTCCCACGGCCGCACACGACCCCCGACCACCCCCTCGACGAGAGAACGGAGCACTCCGGTGTCCGACCACACGACGGCTGAACACACCGGCCGGATCGCGGACCTGCTGGCCGCCCACCCCTGGGTGGCCCGGGCCCACCCCGCACCCGACGGCGGCGTCCGGGTCGTCCCGCACCCGGACGCCGTGACCGCCGCCCCCGAGCCGGGCCCCCTGATGCGCGAGCACCTCGAGCAGTGGGCCGAGGTCTACGAGTGGACGTACGAGACGGCCGAGGGGCGGCACGCCGACGACCTCGATCTGTCCGGGTGGCGGGCTTCCGACACCGGAGCACCGCTGCCCGAAGCCCATATGCGGGACTGGGTGGACCGCACCGTGGACCTCGTCCTGGCCCAGCGCCCGAGGAGGCTCCTGGAACTCGGCTGCGGCACCGGCCTGCTCGCCCACCGCCTGCACCCGCACCTGGACGGGTACGCCGGCGCCGACGTCGCCCAGGTCGCGGTGGACCGCCTCACCGCGGCCGGCCTGCCCCGCACCGCGTTCGTCCGGGCCGCCGCCCACGAGACGGCCGCGCCCCGGGTACGGGACGCCATGGACGCCGCTTTCGGCCCCGGCGCGCGCCCCGACTGCGTGCTGCTCAACTCGGTCACCCAGTGCTTCCCCGACCTGGCCTACCTGACCACCGTCCTGCACGGGGCGCTGTCGTCGGTCGAGGACGGCGGCACCGTGATCGTGGGGGACATCCGGCACTCCGGCCTGCTGCTCGACCACTTCGGACGGCTGGAGCGGGCCCGCGACCCCGAGGCGGACGGCACGACGATCACCGCGAGGGCCGCGGCCGCCGCCGAGGCGGACGAGGAACTGTCCTTCACCCCGGCGGCCGTCGCCGCGGCGGTCGCGGCCCGGCCCCGCCCGGTCCGCATGAGCGTGCACGCCCGCACCATGGCCGAGGACACCGAACTCACCCGCTATCGCTACGACGTCGTCCTGCGCGTCGGCCCGCACACCGACGGACCGGGAACCCAGCACGTGCGCCGCACGGCCTGGAAGGGGCACCGGGGGAGCGATGTCCCGCAAGCGCTGCGCGACGCGCTCGCCGGCGGTCCCGTCGTCGTCCACGGCATCCCCAACGCCCTGCTCCACGACGCCCCCGGGGCGGTGACCCCGTACGCCCTGCGTGAGGCACTGCGGGGAGCGGACGCCGCCGTACTGCTCGACGCCGCCGACCCGCGCACGCTGGCCGTGGCGGCTCCCGCCGACTGCGCGCCCGCCGCGGCCGAGGGCCTCCCGGCGCCCTCCGGCCCGGTGGCCCACGAGCCGTTCCCCCTGTTCGTCCGGCGGCGTCTGCCCGAGGCGCTGCGCGACCACCTGCGCCGGGCCGAACCGGACACGATCCCACCGGCGATCACCGTGGTGGACGTCGTCGAGGACGGCCGCGCGTGAACGGCGCACTCACCGACGAGATCCTCACCGGGCTGCCCGGCGTGACGGAGTGGCAGCTGGCGCGAGGCGGTGGGCAGGCCGCCCTGCTGGTGACGGGTCCGCCTGCGGCGGCGCGCCCGTCGTCCGGTCCCGGCCGGGACGACGCCCGCGCCGCCGGCCGGGCCGCGAAGGCCGGTGACGCCGCCGTCCTCGGGACCGACCTGACCGTTCTCCCGGCACTGATGCGGCAGCTCGACGAGACGGCGCTGTCGACGGTGGCCCGGGTACTGGACCGGACCCGTCTGTTCCGCGACGGCGGACGGCCCCGCACCGACGAGATCCTCGAAACCCTGGCGGTCGCACCCCGGCACGCGTGGATCGTACGGCGCTGGCTGCGCACCCTGACCGCGGAGAACCGGCTCCACCTGGACGCGGCGACGGGTCGCCACCACTCCCTCGCGGTGCCGGACCGCCGCGGCCACGCCCGGGCACTGCGCGAGCTGGACGGCGCCTGCGCGGGCCTGGGCTACCCGGCGTCCATGACCCGCTTCTTCCGGGCCGCGGCCGAACGGCTCCCGCTGCTGCTCCAGGACCGCACGTCCCTGCAGGAGGTCCTCTTCCCCGACGGGGAGACGGGCACCGCGCAGGGCAACTACCGCGACAGCGTCCCCAGCCGCTGGGCCAACCACGCCGCCGCGGCCCTGATCGCCGGCGAGTCCCGCCGCCGGACGGGGCCGGCCCCCCTGCGCGTCCTCGAAGCGGGCGCCGGCGTGGGCGGCACCACCGGCGCCGTCCTGGAGGCGCTCGGCGACACGCCCGTCGACTACCTGTTCACGGACGTCTCCCCGTTCTTCCTGCGAGCGGCCAGGGACGTCTTCGGCGACCGCCCGGGCCTGCGGCACGCCCTGTTCGACATCCAGGCCGACCCGCTCGAACAGGGCCTGGAACCGGGCTCCCAGGACGTCGTCCTGGCGGCGAACGTCCTGCACAACGCACGGCACGCCGGACGCTGCCTCGCGGCCCTGCGGGAACTGATGGCCCCCGGCGGACTGCTGGTCCTGGTCGAGTCGTGCCGGGAGCACTACCAGGCGCTCACCTCCATGTACCTGCTGATGTCGCCCGAGCCCGGCGAACAGGAGTGGTTCACGGATCTGCGGGCCGGCCAGGACCGGGTCTTCCTCACCGCCGGGGAATGGGCGCGGCAACTGGACGCGGCGGGTTTCGACCCGCTGCCCGTCCTGCCGCACGAGGGGCATCCCCTCGCCGCGGCGGGCCAGCGCGTCATCGCCGGCCGTGTCAGGTCGCACGGCGCCCGCCCGGACCCCGGCCGCGTCCGTGCGGCGCTCGCCGACCGCCTGCCCCCTGCTCCGCCCCTCCCACGGATCCACGCCGTGGACGGCATCATCCGCCCCACCGACCCGACTGGAGCCCTCTGTTGACCTCCGCATCCGCACCCGAACACACCGCCGAGCAGACCTCGGCCGACCTGGTCGACGCCGTCCGCGCCGTGTGGGCCGACGCCCTGGAGACCGACCTGGCCGCCGTACCGGCGGACGCCAGCTTCCTGAGCCTGGGCGGCGACTCCGTCCTGGCCGTCCGCATGGCCGCCATGCTCCGCAAAAGGCTGGGCACCCCGCTGGCACTGGCGGACGTCCGCGTCGAACAGAACGCCGCGCAGCTCGCCGCCCTCGTCCACGAACGCAGTGCCGGATCGGGAACGGGTGCCCTGCGCCCGCTGCCCCTGGACCTGCGCCGGCGCGAGGACCCGGACGCACCCTTCCCGCTCCTGCCGCTCCAGCAGGGCTACTTCGTGGGCCAGCAGGACGCCTGGGAGCTGTCCTACCGCTCCGCACACCACTACGTGGACATCGGGCTGGAGGACATCGACGCCGACGAAGCCCCCGAGGCGCTGCAGGACGCCCTGGAGCGCCTGGCCGAGCACCAGGCCGTCCTGCGGGCGCGCATCCTGCCCGACGGCCGGCAGCGCATCCTGCCCCTGGACGACCCGGAGGCGGTACCGCAGCTCCAGGTCACCGACCTGCGCGACGCCGACGAGGAGACGGCCGCGGCCCGGCTCGCGGAGATACGCCACGAGATGAGCACCGAGGGCCCCGACCCGTCCCGGGGCTGCGGTCTGGACATGCGCCTGACGCTGATGCCCGGCGACCGCGCCCGGCTGCACTCCTCGACCAGCCTGCTGATCATCGACGGATGGTCCTCCGGCGTCTTCTACCGCGACCTGTTCGCCCTGGTCTCCGACTACAACGCCGTCCTCGCGCCCCTGGACATCGACTACGGCGACTACGTGACGACCTTGCGGGACCTGCCCGGCACCGAGGCGTGGCAGCAGGACCGCGACTGGTGGTGGGACCGCCTCGACGACTTCCCGCTGCCGCCGGCCCTGCCGCTGGTGGCCGACCCCGCCGAGGTGCGCCCCACCCTGATGGGCACCCGGCAGGCGGTGCTCGCCCCGGAGCGCTGGTCGGCTCTGCGCCGGCTGTGCACCGAGCACGGGGTGACCCCGTCCGCGGCGATGTTCGCCGCCTTCGCCGCCGCCGTCGCCCGGGCCTGCGGCCACCGCCGCTTCCTGCTCAACACCCTCCAGCTGAACCGCCTTCCGCTCCACCCCGACGTGTCCCGCCTGGTGGGGGCCTTCTCCTCCACCATGCTCCTGCCGGTCGAGCTGCCGGCGGCCCCCGTCTTCGCCGACCTGGCCGGCCGCGCGCAGCAGGACATCGGCGACGCACTCGCTCACAACCTGATCACCGGCGTGGAGGTCTCCCGCGAACTGGGCCGCCGCCGGGGCACCCACCGCCCGGTGGCACCCGTCGTCTTCCAGTCCACCCTGGGCGTGGACGCGGCGCTGGGCAGCGAGGTGCCCCAGGAGGCCGGGCCGCTGGGCGCGATCGACCTGCTGAGCCACCACCAGCAGCTGCGGACGCCCCAGGTGGCCCTGGAGGTACGGCTGTTCGAGCTGCGCGGCGAGCTGGTGGTCGTCTTCTCGCTGGTGGAGGAGCTGTTCGCGGGAGCGGACGTCGACCGGATGTTCGCCGATCTCATGGCGACCGTGGAATCGCTGGTCGAACCGGAGGGCTGGGCCGCCGTGGTCGGACTGCCCGACGCGGTCGACGGTGAGCAGGACGGGCCGGCCCGGCAGACATCCGGCCGGCGCCTGTCCGTACCGGCGGCGGAGCGCGGAGCGGAGCCGGGACCGCCCCGGGACGATGTGGAACGAGCCGTCGCGGCGCACTGGCGGAAGCTGCTGGACTGCCCGGTGCAGGAACGCACCGCCGACTTCTTCGCGCTCGGCGGTGACTCGCTGCTCGCGGTGCGGATGCTCGCGTCGCTCGCGCGGGAGGGGCTGGGGCGGGTGACGCCCCGCCGCTTCCTCCGGCAGCCCACGGTGGCCGGACTCGCCGCCGCTCTGCGCGAACCGGACGACCGGTGAGGAAGGTGCGGCGGGAGCGGGACCGCTCCCGCCGCACCTCGGTCTCAGCCGCCCAGGCCGGCGTCCTCGCGGAAGAGCTCCTGGTCGAGCCAGACCGCGGCACGGGCGCCGTCGGCGGCACCGGTGATCACGAAGGTGAGGGCGTCGGGCAGGGCCTCCAGCCGGGCGGTGTCACCGGCCGCGTACACACCGGGCACGGAGGTGCGCTGGAACTCGTCCACCCGCACGCAGCCGTCCGGGAGGATCAGGCACCCCAACCGCTCTGCCAGCGGGGAGTGCTGACGGGTGGGCGCCCGGTGGTAGACGCCCTGCCGCTCGAGCACCCGCCCGTCGGCGAGGACCAGGCGGACGGCGCCCTCCTCGCCTTCGAGGCGGGTCACGGCCGTTTCCTCCACGGCGATCCCGGCCTCGGCGAGACGGCCCGCGGCCTGCTCGGGCACCGGGTGACCGTCGGTGCACACGATCACGTCCTCACTGAACCGGTCGGCCACGTAGAGGGCCTGCATGACCTGCGGCAGTTCGTGCCCCAGGACGGCCAGGCTCATCCCGCTGGTCTCCCAGCCGTGGCAGAACGGGCAGTGGTACACCCCTCGGCCGAACAGCGCGGACAGGCCCTCCACCTGCTCGTCGAGCACGTCGACCTGCCCCGTGGCGAGGACCAGCTTCCGGGTTCGCTCCACGGTGCCGTCGGCCAGCGTCAGGGCGAACCCCCGCGGCTCGGGCGCGGCGGCGGTGACGGTCGCCTCGCGTACGGCCACGTTCGGATAGGCGGTGAGCTGCTCCCGGCCCACGCGGCGCAGTTCGGCGGGCGGAAAGCCGTCCCGGCTGAGGAACATGTGCATCTGCGCCGCGGGTGCGTTGCGCGGGCGGCCCGAGTCCAGCAGGAGGACTCGCCTGCGCTGACGCCCGGAGACCAGCGCCGCGTTGAGGCCGGCGGGCCCTCCGCCCACCACGATCACGTCGTACATCGTCGTCACGTCTTTCTTGGTCCGTCGAATAATGACTACGATAATAATTATCATTTTCATCAACCAAGTCAGCGAAAAACAGGAGGAACACCGGTGCGACACCCGGCGGCCATTGGCGTCATAGGCGGTTACGGAGCAGTCGGCAGCGCGGTCGTACGGCGGCTCCACCGGGCGGGTGTCCACCCCCTGCTGGTGGCCGGCCGCGACCGGGGCCGGGCGGAAGCCCTGGTCGCCGGCCTCCCAAAGGGAGGACCGGACGTGGGCGCCCTGACGGTGGACCTGACCGATCCCGACTCGCTGGATCGCTTCACGGAAGGGTGCCGGCTCGTCGTCAACTGCGCGGGGCCCTCGTACCGTGTCCTCGACGCGGTCGCCCGGGCCGCGCTGCGAGGCGGCGCGGACTACGTCGACGCGGCCGGTGACGACCCGGTCCACCACCTGCTGTCCGCCGACGGGGGCGCCGGGCGATGGGTGACGGCCGGACGTGCGGCCGTGCTGTCCGCCGGCGCGCTGCCGGGCCTGTCCTCGCTACTGCCCCGGGCGCTGGCCGCCCGCGCCACCGGTCCCGTCGCACTGGACGCCTACGTCGGCGGTGTCGCGCCGCTCACCCCGGCCGCCGCCGGCGACGTGCTGCTCGGCCGCGGACCGGAGCACGGTACGCCGGCGGCCGCCTGGCACGAGGGCCGGATGCGGGAGCGTGCCCTGGCCCCCCGCCGAGGGGTGCGACTCGACGCCTTCCCCGCACCCGTCGACGCCTTCCCCTTCCTGTCCACCGAGGCAGTCCGGCTGGCCCGGGCCACGGACATCGGCCAGGTGCGCTGGTACACCGTCTTCGGTGGCGGGCGCCTGGCCGAGGAACTGGCCATGGCATGGGCGCTGGACAGCACGGAGACCGCTGACCTGGTCACGGCGGCCGACGAGGACGTGCGGCGCCACGGAGCCTGGTACGGACAGGAGTTCCAGCTCTGGGACGGAGCGACGGACGGCCCGCCCACCGCGAGACTCGTCCTGCGCGCCCCGGACTCCTACGAGCTGAGCGGGTTCCTCGCCGCCGCAGCCGCTCTCCGGATGCTCGACGGAGCGATCACTCCCGGTGTGCACTTCGCCGCGGACGTGCTCGACCCCGCGCGGGTCACCGAGGAGCTGGCGGCCGATGGCGCGGCGGAGCTCGAGGTGCTGTGAGCACCCGCCGGTGCGCCCCGAACCCCCGGAGACGGCTGGGGCGCACCGGCGGCCGAACGGCTCACCGGACCACCCGTGTGCCAGGCCTGTCACCCGCCGGCCCGGGCGGCGCCGTTCGGCGTGGATACGCGAGGCACCGCAAGTCCTGCGGGAGGCAACGTGCAGCACAACGATCTCGTGCGCGAGCGCGTCGTCGGCGGCCTGCCGAGCACGGCGGGCGGCCTCGCCCTCGCACCAGGCGCAGGAGGAGGAGCGGGCAACCTTCAGCACCCGGCACAACAGGACGATCGGGTACGTCGCCTTCTCCGCATGGATCAACCGGTACAGCTCGTTCACCGGTCGTTCTCCTTCGCGAGGAAGGCCGTCGCTTTTTCAGGATCTCGATCGTCTGCTGCTGTTCGCGGACCTCCTTGCGCAGCCGCTCGAGCTCCTCGCGCTCGACGCCGCTCAGTCCACCGGACTCGCCCTCGCCCCGGTCGGTCCGCCTTGGCCCGGCGGTACCAGCCGCGCAGGGACTCCGAGCTGACACCGAGCTCCCGGGCGACCACGGTGACCGTCTCGCCCGAGGAATCCACGAGCGCGATCGCGTCCCGCTTGAACTCCTCGGTGTACCGCTTCGGGTACGTGCTTCCTACCTGCTGCTGCTTCCTCCGGAACCTCAAGATCCCAGCCTCCAGGGGGCCACGATCAAGGGGAAGCTTCACATGGGGACACCCCCCGACCCGGCCCCGGACGATCACCAGGCCGACAGGACACCCGGCCCACTCCGCGCCACGACGTCCACACGCCCCGCACGACCCCACGAACGAAGAAGCCGACCGCCTCGTGACCCCGCCGCACAGGTTGAGGATCAAGCTGAACGCTGCCGAGAAAGTGACTGCTCGTCCTTCGTCGCCCGTTTCGCGGTCAGGGCCACAGCAACTGCGTGGTCCATCCGTCGTCGGCGCGAAGGTAGGCGAGCCGGATGTGCTTGCGCTGTTTGTCGCCCTGCCAGAATTCGACGCTGTTCGGGCTCAGGGTGTACAGGGTCCACTCCTCGGCGACGAGGTCCGGCTCACGCTTCAGGCGGGCGAGTGACTCCTCGGTCGCCGCCAGAACACTCTTGGGATCGTCCAGCGGACGGCTCTGCATACCCACCAACGCCTCCGCGCGGGACCCCAGGGACCGGGCGAGGAAGTCCTGGGCGCTGCGCTCCTCGCTCTCGGGCGCAACCGTTCCGCACAACCGCACTTGGCGGGCCTGCTGGGGCCAGTAGAACGTAAGTGCCGCCGTGGGCGCGGCCGCCAGGTCCCGGCCCTTGGGGCTGGCCGCGTGAGAGGCGAAGCTCCAGCCCCCCGCACCCACGTCCTTCAGCAGCAGCACCCGGGCGGTGGGCGTGCCGTCCTTCCCCACGGTGGACAGCGTCATGGCGTGCGGTTCCCGTACATTCGCCGCGACGGCCTCCGTCAGCCAGGCGGTGAACAGTTCCTGCGGCGTGTCCGGTGCCGCCTCCGGATGAAACTCGGGCAGATCGCCGGAAAACACATCAAGGCTCCGGAGTAACTCACGCATCGTAGAAGGCTGCTGCTCGGCGGGCATTCGTTTCGCTCTCCACTCCGGGCTGGGGGTCCATAGGACCCCGGCAAAGTACTTCATCGCGGTCAGGAAGACCAACCAGGCCCGGATGCCGGGCGGTTGAGCCGGCCGGTGGTGGACCCATCGGGGAAGGCCCGAAGGCCGGGGAAGGGTAATGTCGGCGTATGCAGGCGAGATTCACCCCAGGACAGGTCATCGCACGTCGCGAGATGCTGGACGGCCGGGAATGGCTCCTCTACCCGGTCCGTGTCGTCGCCGACGAAGGCGATCTGCTGGTCGTCTACCTGGCCGAGGGGACACCGTTGACCTTCGGCACCGGTGACTTCAGATGGGGCCCCCACCCCTGGAGCGAAATCGACCCGTTCTGGCAGTCCGACGGAGTCCTCCAGATCCAGCGGTCTGCCGCCGCCTACGCGGTGTGGCCCCGCTGGAAGGGCAGCGCCTTCGAGGGGTGGTACGTGAATTTCCAGCAGCCCATGCGGCGCACCGCGCACGGCTTCGACACCCTCGACCTGGAACTTGACCTGTGGATCCCCGGCGACGGCTCCCCCTACCGCTGGAAGGACGTGGCGGAGTTCCACGAACTGGAGCGCAGCGGCGGTCTCTCCGTGTCGGAGGCGGCCCAGGTACGCCAGGCCGCGGCCGAGGTGACGGACCTGCTCGCCCAGGGCACTCCGTGGTGGGAGAAATGGCGTGACTGGCGCCCTCCCCGGGACTGGACGGTGCCCGGGCCGATCGAGCCCAGCACCGTCTGCTGAACGGCGGTGTCGCTCAACCGTCCTGTGCGGCTCCGGGGTCGGTGACGTCCGACCAGAAGCCCTTCAGCCACAGCAGGATGTCCTGCATCACGTGGTGGTTCTGGTGGGGCCGCAGCGCCCCCAGCTGGAAGAACATGACGCCTTCGCTCGGTGGGCCGAGCAGGGTGAGCCGGCTGTCGGTGCGGCCGTCGGCCCGAACCGGGTGGAACGCGTCCGTCAGGTCCAGCCCACCCGGCGAGAAGTCGGCCTCACCCCGACCAGGATTGGTCCACTTGCGCACCAGCCCCCGGCGCAGCAGGTTCGGATAGAGGGGGTGCGCGTCCTTCTCGGCGTCGAAGGGGTGCACACGTGAGTCCACCAGCACGTCCACCTGGCGTTCCGCCCCGGTGAGGGGACCGCGCACCCGGAACCGCCCGGTGCCCTCGTCCGTCTCCACCACAGCCTCGGGACCGACCGAGACATCGACGAGACCGTGCCGGACGAGCGCGCGTATCTTCTCCATGACGACCAGGGCGGCACCGTTGCACAAGCGGTTGTGGTGCCGCATGTACACGTCGAGGAAGTCCCGGTGCGAGGATGCTCGCAGGCCACCGAAGTCCAGTGCGTACGCGAGGACGTCGCGCAGGTCCCGCCATACGCCGTCGGCGGCTGCCTTGGCGGGGTTCCAGAGATTGTTCTGGGCGGCCCAGCGGTGGTCGACGTCGATGAAGTCCAGCAGTGCCTCGCGGTACTCCTGCGGATTCGTGTAGCGGTCGCGGGGGACCGGCTCGACCATACGGTCCCACGAGAAGCGGTTCGCCTCCGCTGTCCTGTGGTGCCGGAAGGGGGAGTCCGCCGCGGCGACGGCGGCGGCGAACTCGCCCGCATCGTCCCGGAGGGCGAGCAGCTTGTCCGCCTGCTCGGGACCGAACACCACTGTCAGGAAACGGGTGAGCGCGTCCTCGGCCCAGGGCGGCCGGGGCGCGTCGCACTCCTTTCCCGACAGGGCGCCGTCGACGCAGGACACCGCTTCGTCGACGGCTCTCTCCAGAGGCGCCAGCAGCCGCTCGACCGACGCGTCCGACGGAGCTCCCGCTCCGCCGTCGTCGAGGAACGCCTCGTACTCCGGCCGTGCGGCGCCCTCCGCTGCCACACCGAACCGGTGCCCGAACAGAGTGGTGTAGTACAGGTGGGCCATCTCCAGGACCACGACGGGCAGGAGATGCCCCCGGAAGTCCAGCTGCCGCCGCATCTTCCTGCCCACCCGCACGGGCAGCCCGGCCGAGACGCGCAGCCGGTCCACGGCCTCCTCGACCAGGAATGTGCCGCGGTGCTCCAACTCGCGCGGATTGCGCTCCTTGGCGTTGTAGGGGCGAGCGAACGTGAACAGTCCCGCCCGGCTGAACACCACGATCGAGGCCGGCTCGGCACCGGAGGGCCGGTACTCCAGCAGTCCGTCGGAACCGGGGGCGAAGCGGCCTCCTCGGCCCTCCGTGAGGTGGAGGATCACGTCGATGGCGGTGAGGCCCATTCCCAGGCATCCGACGACACGTTCCGGACCAGCCGTACCGGGCCTGAACGCCTGGTCCAGCGGATACGCGGAGGGAACGAAATCCGCCGGGTGCCCGAGGGCGAAGTCCGCCCACTGCCGCGGACCGGCATACTTCAGGGGGTCGTTGGAGGAGTGCCCGGTCACCATGAGCACATGACTGGCGCGCACCGGCCGGCCGCCGGACGCGGTGATCACGGTCAGCCCGTCGTCGTTGCCGCCGTCGTCCAGATCAACGACCTCGTCGGGGTGCAGCCAGACGCGCACCCCCGGCTGCTGCCGCAGTAACCGCACATAGAGGTCGAACTGGCCACGCAACGCCTGACCATGCACATAGCGCTTCGGCCAGTCCTCGGCCGTCAGGTCGAACACCGGGTCACCGGTCTCGCGGAACCTCCTGCGGCACCATTCCAGCAGGGTCGGTCGTTCGGCCGGATCCAGGAGCGGCCCGGCGTCCACGACACTCTCGTCGGCGGCGAAGCCCACCTGGCCGACGATGCGGTTCAGATAGCTCGTGGCCGGCTGGTCAGGGCTGTGCACCTGACCGGCGCCGAACTGTCCGCTCTTGTCGAAGACATGGATGTCCAGACCGAGCGGGACGGCCGCGTCCCGGGTGGCTGCCGCCAGTCGGTCCAGCACATAAGTGCAGCTGGGACCTGCGCCGATGATCGCCAAGGTCACGCGTGCAGCGCGCGCGTCCTCCTGCCCCGGGCCGGGGCCGGGCGCTGCGGACTGCGCGGAACAGGTGGTGCCGGTCATCGGCCCTCTCCCGGGTGCTTGTCGACGACACGGTCGAACGCGGCGAGGAAGCCGGTGATGTCCTCCTCGGTGAGCTGGCCCATGTTGGCTATCCGGAACTCCCGGGCGCCGTTCTCCTGGGTCGAGTACACGACGAACCCCTCGGCTTTGAGACCGTCATGGAGTTCCTCGTAGGTCAGTCCGTCAGGGAGCGCGACGCCGGTCAGTGAGCTTGCCCGGTGGGCAGCGGGGAGCCGGAGCGCCAGGCCGCGCTCGGTGAGACCGGTGCGAATGCGCTCGGCCAGGGCTGTGTACCGCGCGTGGCGGCGACTTGTGCCCTCCCGCAGGGCGAGGTCGAGCGCGGTGTCGAAGGCGGCCATGACCTGCAGCGGCAGGGTGAACGCGGGTGCGCCGTCGTGCTCCTGGGCGACGAAGTGGCGGTGCAGGTCCAGCGAGAAGGTCCGCGCCGGGACATCGGCCAGACCGGCCAGCCGTTCGCGCGGGGCGACGACGAAACTCACGCCGGGGAACCCCTCAAGGCACTTGTTCGCGGTGCCGACGCACCAGTCGATGTGGTCGGCAGCCAGGTCGAGCTCCTCGGCCCCGAGGCTGCTGATGGCATCGACGGCCAGAGAACGGCCGTGCCGTGCGACCACGGCCCCGATCTCCCGCAGCTGATTGAGCATGCCGGTGCTCGTCTCGTGGTGCACCAGTCCGACGTGCGTGATCGACGGATCCTCGGCCAGGGCCCGGTCCACGGCCGTCACGTCGACGGGACGGCCCCAGCCGAACTCCAGGCGCGCGCAGGAAATGCCGTGCACCGACACGATCCGGCTCAGCCGCTCGCCGTAGTGGCCGTTGTCGATCACGAGGAGACGTCCGTCGCGGGGAACGATCGAGGAGAGGGCCGCCTCGAGAGTCGTGGTCCCGGACCCCGCCAGCATGACGGCGGCATGACTTTCGTCACCGCCGCACAGGAGTACGGTCTTCCTCCTGATGCGTTGCATCAGCGCGAGTGCCTCAGGTTCACGATGGCACAGGTCGGGCAGCGACAGTGCGGCCCGGACTTCCTCGGACACGTTGACAGGCCCGGGGTTCATCAGGACCACGCGGCCCTGCAGCCGCGAGCCGGCCGGGGCGGGAGAAGATGACATGAGGGACTCCACCAAATCGAAGATGTGGACGGTTGACCGGGAGCGCCAGGCTTCGGACAGCCCTAGGCCGGGCGGCTGCGGGAGATCACCGTGCGCGGAAGGTCCTTTGGCCAGTCGGCCATCGGAGCCATCAGATGGCGCAGACTCGCGGCCTTGCGGTCGCCCCGGGCGATGACGCACTCGGCACCCCGGGCGGCATGTGCGACGAATGCGTCGACCTTGCCGCGCATGGCACCGCTGGTGTCCCAGGCGGCGGTCGGCCACAGGTACGCGTAGGCGCGGGAGGGATCCGCCGCGTCCAGGTACGGCACGACCGGGCTGTCACCGGTGCGACCGGTGTGGATACCGGGCACGTCGGTCAGCGCGACCACCCGGACCGGCCCGAAGGAGCCGTCCAGCAGGATCCCGGGCACATGGTCGCTGCCCAGAATGCGCAGGTCGCCGTCGGCCGTCAGCACACAGTCCCCGGAGAGCACGGGAAGGACGCCCGTGCCCAGCAGCCGGGACACCACGCCCGTCTGGAACATCGGACCGTCCCCGCCCTCCGCGTACATGGCCATCGCCTGAAGTGGTACGGCGGGCAGCCCGACGGCGCGGAACGCCTCGGTCCACACCCACTTGACGGCGAAGGTCGCCCGAGTCAGGGGCAACAGGGCCAGCCGGCCGTCGTGTTCCTTCCGGCGCACCGCACCGTGCCCGAGGGCGCCGCCCCCGGCCACGAGGACCACGCGTCCCGGGTAGGACCGTGCCAGGTCCGCCACGAGCCTCGCGTAGTCCAGTACGGCGGCCTCGTCGATGTCGTGGTCGCTGCGCTTGTCCGACACAAGGCTGCCGCCCACCTTGACCACCACGGTGCGGGGCGCGCCGTGGCCGGTGGCGCTGTCGTCGCTCACCGGGCCCCCGTCTCCGCGGCCGAGGCCGCCCGGTGCGCATCGTCCGTGACTCGCCCCGCCACGTGGGTGACGACGTGGTCCACCACCGTGTCGAGGGCCTGCGCGGCATCGATCTCCCGCCACCCGAAACGCGATGCCCAGCTGTCGAGCACGTCGAGGATGCGCCGCTGGTGTGTCAGGAAGCTCTCGCGGGAACACGCGGGGTCCATGGCGCACTCGTAAGGGACCAGATCCCGGCCCACCTTGCGTTCCCAGGCCTCTTCCGGCTCGAGTCTGAGGTAGACCACCGTCCGTGAGGGCGGCAGGCCCGCCACGACCGATTCGACCCACGCCCGGTCCAGGCCGTAGGCGATCTCGCTCGCCGCGTGCTTCATCCAGTACCCGTCGAGGAGCGTGACCGCGCCGTCCCGCCCGTTCCCTGGCGCGCGGCCGACCAGCGCCATGTCGATGGACCACATCAGGAACAGGAAGCGGGGGCCGGCCGGCATGTCGGCCACGCAGGTCCTGGCGGTCGGGACGTCGGGGCGCAGGAGACGGGCCGCCGGATACCGGGGGTTGTCCACGATGTCCCACCGCTCGACGCGCTCGATCGGGACTCCCGCACGCGTGAGGCGTTCGGCGGCGAGCCGCGTCACGGTGGATTTACCGGCGCCGTCCGTGCCGGCGACGGAGACGATCATCCGTTCCCCCCGCCGTCCGGCACCGGGGAGAGCAGGCCGCAGATCGTGGCCCACAGCGATCCGGGAGTCCTGAACGTCTCCCGGTCCAGCGCCTCGTCCGGGAACACGATCCCGTAGGTCTCCTCGGCCGCGACAACGAGGGCCACGACGCCGACGGAGTCCAGGCCCTTCTCGAAGAGGTCGTCGTCCGCGGTCAGCCCGGTGCCGGCGACCGGGCCGAGTTGGGCCTCCAGCAAGGCCTCGAAACGATCTTCCCAAGGTTGATTCACGGCTGTGCTCCCCGTGTTGTCGGTATGTACTCAGTGCTGTGCGGGCGTCGGCCCGGCGCGAGCGTCACGGGCTGGTGACCTCCGCCGCGCCGACGTCCCGGAGGGCGCGATGGTCGGTCTTCCCATTGCGGGTGAGCGGCAGCGCCTCCCACCGCCGCCACCGGCGGGGGACCATCGCGGCGGGCAGGCGGGCGCTCAGGTACTCCTTCAACTCGTCGGCCGTGACGGGCCGCCGCACGCTGTAGTGGGCCGTGAGCACCGCGTGCCCCTGTGCCTCGCCGAGGACGACGGCGCAGCTCTCCACGGCGGGGTGGCGACTGAGCACCACCTCGACCTCGTCGAGCTCCATCCGCACCCCTGACACCTTCACCTGCCGGTCGGCGCGGCCCAGATAGTGGACACTGCCGTCCTCCACGTGGGCGAGGTCGCCCGTCCGGTAGAGGCGGCCGGTGGGGGAGTCCGGATCGATGACGTCCTCGAAGAAGGCGGACCGAGTGGTGGCGTCGTTGTTGAGATACCCCAGCCCGACCGGCAGCCCTCCGACGAACAGTTCGCCCGGCTCGCCCTCTTCGGCGGTACGCCACTGGTCGCCGGACTCCCTGACCAGCACGTGGAGAACGGCGTTGGCCACAGCGGCGCCCACCGGCAGTCGGTCCAGCGCCGTCTCCGGCGCTCCCACCACCTGGTGGGTCACGTCGTCGGAGCACTCGGTGGGACCGTAGGCGTTGAGCACCTGGGCGTCCGGGAAGGCCTCCACCACGCGCTTCGCCAGAGCGGGCCGCAACTCTTCACCGGTGGAGATGACCCAGCGCAGACCGGCGAGGGGGCCGGGGCCCTCGCGGCGGACCTGGTCGACGAGCCAGCCGAGCACCGTGGGCACCAGCTCCACGACGCTCGTCCGGGACCTGGAGAGGGCACCCACCAGCCGCCGCGGGAAGGCCAGGTCGGCGTCGTCGACGACCGCGACCGTGCCTCCCACGAGCAGGGGTGCGAGCATCTGCCACACCGCGATGTCGAAGACCAGCGGCGCGGTGAAGGCCACCGTGTCCGCGGGCCCCAGAGACAGGTCGACCACCTTGGCCCACAAGTGGTTCATCATGCCCCGGTGTTCGACGACCGCCCCCTTGGGACGGCCCGTCGTCCCCGACGTGAAGATCGTGTAGCGGGCTTCCCGCGAGCGGTCGTGCTCCCCGACCGACGGCAGAGGGGCGTCCGGCGTCGAGGAGTCCGGCACCGGCACCGGCTTCACCCCGACGCGCGCCGCTGCCTCCCGGGCCGCGCCGGTGACCGCCGGGGTGCAGTCGACCAGGCAGCGGGCCCCCCCACGTTCCAGGACGTCCGCGATGCGGTCGGCCGGCCACTCGGGATCCACCGGCAGGTAGACGGCGGCGACACTCTCCACGGCCAGCAGGACCACCACGCTGTCCGGGCAGCGCAGCCCGGTCGCCGCGACGACGTCACCGGCGCCACAGCCGCGGGCGAGCAGTTCGACGCGCAGCGTGCCGACGCGCTCCAG
Source organism: Streptomyces caelestis (assembly GCF_001279005.1). Lineage (GTDB taxonomy): Bacteria > Actinomycetota > Actinomycetes > Streptomycetales > Streptomycetaceae > Streptomyces > Streptomyces heliomycini. Next base: position 1,572 of record NZ_LGCN01000240.1, on the reverse strand, counting down.
CAGCCCCCGGTAAGTCACCACCCGATCGCCGTGGACCACCGCGGGGCGGTCCGCGTCCTGCTCGGCGTGCCGGGCGACGTGATCGAGCACCGCGCTCGCCACGTCGACCTCCATGGGGTTGCGCAGCGCCCGGGCCCGTGCCAGGGCCGCGGTGCCGGGGACCAGACGGAGTTCGCCGAGGGGCGTCGCGCCGCTCATCGGGCACCGTCGGGGGTGCCGAGGGCGGTCGGCGCGCCCACCGGGTCGGGACTGCGGTGGCGGTCGACGTCGTGGAAGAAACCGTCGACGCGCAGCAGTTCATGTGCCCGCGCAGCCTGTTGGTAGGCGAAGTGCCCGACCGCCAGATCCAGCACGCCGAGCCCGAACGGGGAGAAGATCACGGTGCGGTCGGCGGGCGGCTCGACGTCCCCGGTGAGCACCTGGTAAAGGGTGCCGTCGATGAAGTCACGCGTTCCCGTGCGTTGTTCCACCAGGTGCACCGAGGTGTCGGCCTTCAGGACGTGATCGACGTCGTCGACGATGTTGCTGCCGGCCGTGATGACTTCGCCGCCCAGGTCGCGCAGGGACACGTGCAGCACCACGGGATGGTGCCCGAACCAGTCCGGGTCGGTGACGTGGGGCGTGGCCGCGGTGGTGGCGAAGACGACGACGTCGCTGGAGCGGATCAGTTCCCCCGCCGAGGTGTGCACCCGCACCGCGGCCTCGGGAGTCCTGCTCTCGAGATGGCCGGCGAAACTCCGGGCGTACTCGGTCGAGAGGTCGTACAGCCCCACGGATTCGAGGTCCCAGCCGAGTACGGAGAGATAGTCGTAGAGGTACCGGGCGATGAGACCGGTTCCCACGAACCCGATCCGGCGGGGTGTCGGCCGGTTGCGGGTCAGCTGCCGGGCGGCGAGAGCCGCGGAGGCGGCGGTGCGTACCGCGCTGATGATGGAAGCCTCCAAGCAGGCGTACGGAGAGCCGGTCCTGGCGTCGTTGAGGATGAGGACCGCGGAGGCGCGGGGTATGCCGTGAGCCAGGTTGTCCGGAAAGCTGGAGATCCACTTCAGGCCGTCCACGCCGATGTCGCCGCCGAGCGAAGCGGGCAGGGCGATGATGCGGGACGTGGGCCGGTCGGGGAAGCGCAGGAAGTACGAGGGCGGGTTGATCGTCCGGCCCTCCCCGTGCAGACGGTAGGCCTGTTCGACGATGTCGATCACCTCGTGCTCCCGGTGGGCCAGGCACCGGTGCACCGTCGCGCCGGCGACGACCGAGAACTCTTGTTCCTTCACGGTTGCTCCAGAGGATGAGGCCGCCGTCACCGGGTGTCCCGGCCGGCGGGGGTCGGGCGCATCGGGCGCAGTGCGGGGCGTGGGGTGGTGGGGGTGGTGAGGTGGTTGCTGATGTCGTGGACGGTGGGGTGTTCGAAGAGGTCTCGGATGGTGAGTTCGTGGTTGAGGTGGGTGCGGATGCGGCTGATGAGGCGGGTGGCGAGGAGGGAGTGGCCGCCGTGGTCGAAGAAGTTGTCGTGGGTGCCGATGTGGGGGAGTCCGAGGGTGTCGGCGAAGAGTTGGCAGAGGGTGGCTTGTTGGG
>NZ_LGCN01000239.1 GCF_001279005.1 Streptomyces caelestis | reverse complement strand
CTCCCGCAGTCCGGCCAGCGCCCGGTGGGCGCCACGACGCACCCGGCCGTGCCGCCACAGTGACCGGCCGCACACCACCAGCACCGCGCACAGGGCGGGAATCGCCGCCTTGCCGGCCACCTCGTCGAACGGCACCGCCGCGCGCACCTCGGGGTCGGACCAGCCGTCGGGCAGCGGGTTGCCGGGCAGCTGGGCGGTGCCGACCACCATCACCAGGCCGAGGCAGACCGTGCTGCACACCGCCATCACCGCGGCCACCCCGGTCAGCAGCCGGGTCGCCGTCCGCGGGTGCAGGTGGTGCTCGGCGAGGCGCGCGATCGGCCACGCGGTCAAGGGCAGCACCAGCGGCAGAAAGACGAACACCCCCATGAGGCTTCAGTCTTCCCCTTCGTTCCTCGACTGACCCAGCAGTTCCCGCAGCAGCCGCTCGTCGTCCGGGCCGAGGCCGGTCACGAAGCTGGCCAGCACCGCCTCGCGGTCGCTCTCGGAGTCCAGCACCCTGCGCATCTTGTGGGCGGCCAGGCCCGCCTGGTCCGACGCCGGCGTCCAGGCGAAGGACCGGCCCGCACGCTCCCGCGTGACCGCCCCCTTGGCCAGCAGCCTGGTCAGGATGGTGATGACGGTCGTGTAGGCGAGGTCGCCGCCCAGACGGTCCTGCACCCAGCCGGCCGTCGCCGGGCCGTCCGCCTCCCTGAGCGCCGCCAGGACCAGCGCCTCCAGCTCACCCTGCCCCCGCCGCCGGGGACGCTGCCGCTGTTCCGTCACGCCCTGTACCCCTTCCGCCGCCGTCCGTTTCCCGCGCGGACATCGTATAGACGCCCCCGGGACCGTCGCGCCACCCGACGGGCCTCGAAGATCCCCCGCCACACCCTCTACAAGATTGTAGAATTAAAGCTGCCCCAGGGCATGCCCGCACACGAGAAGGACCACTGAAGGGAGCATCGGGACATGGGTGTCATCGCATGGTTGGTACTGGGACTCCTCGCCGGAGCGATCGCCAAGGCCATCCTGCCCGGCCGCGATCCGGGCGGCTGCGTCGGCACGACGCTCATCGGCATCGCCGGCGCCTTCCTGGGCGGCTGGCTGTCGGCGGAACTCCTCGACCGGCCGGTCCAGCGCGCGTTCTTCGACGCCGCGACCTGGGGCTCGGCCATCGCGGGCGCACTCGTGCTGCTGATCGCCTACCGCCTGCTGTTCGGCAACTCACGGGACTGACGTGGAACACCGTGCGACCGCACCGAGCCCGAGGCGCGGCCGCACCCCCTCCCGTTTCCTCTACAGTGATGTAGATTCTTGAGTCCGGGTCCGCGCCGCGGCTCTCGACCGCACCTGCCGAGAAGGAGTACACCGTGGGAGTTTCCCTGTCCAAGGGCGGCAACGTCTCGCTCAGCAAGGAGGCACCGGGCCTGACCGCCGTCCTGGTCGGTCTGGGCTGGGACGTCCGGACCACCACCGGCACCGACTACGACCTCGACGCCTCCGCGCTGCTCCTCGACACGTCCGGCAGGGTCCTGTCCGACCAGCACTTCGTCTTCTACAACAACCTCAAGAGCCCCGACGGTTCGGTGGAGCACACCGGCGACAACCTCACCGGTGAGGGCGAGGGCGACGACGAGACCGTCAAGGTGGACCTCGCGGCCGTACCCGCCGAGGTCGACAGGATCGTGTTCCCGGTGTCCATCCACGACGCCGAGAACCGCGGCCAGAGCTTCGGCCAGGTCCGCAACGCCTTCATCCGCGTCGTCAACCAGGCCGGCGGCACCGAGATCGCCCGCTACGACCTGTCCGAGGACGCCTCCACCGAGACCGCCATGGTCTTCGGAGAGCTGTACCGCAACGGCGCCGAGTGGAAGTTCCGCGCGGTCGGCCAGGGCTACGCCTCGGGCCTGGCCGGGATCGCCGCCGACTTCGGCGTCGGCGTCTGACACCCCGCGGAGGCCGCGCCGGACCGGCTCCCCCCTCGGGACAGGTCCGGCGCCGCCTCCCCGCCGCTCCGAGAGCACCGCCGAAGCCTTCCCCCCGTCAGGAGACCATGTGGCCGACCCGCTGCGCCTTCGCCCGGAGGACAGGCCGGACTTCGAAGCGGTACTGCACCTGGCCCTCACCACCACGGACGTACAGGCGGCCTTGAGCGCCGACCCCACCGGCCGGGCCACCGCGCGACTGCGCCTCCGCGCACTCGGGGACGCCGACGAGACAGCCGCCGCGGCACGCGCGGAATACGGCGCGTACCTCGCCTTGCGTACGTCCGCAGAGCCCGGCCCGCCGCCCCGTCCCGCCGCCGGCAACCTGCTGCCCGCCCTGGCGGTACTCACCCCGCTCGTCGCCGCCGCATCCGCCGCGGTCCTGCTCGTCCTCGGCCACCTGCTGCGACTGGCCGACGCCGAAGGGCCGCTCCCCGGCTCCCTGTTCACCGCCGGATGGGTCCTGACGCTGATCGCGGGCGCCGGCGCCCTCCTCGCCTTCGCCGCGATGCTGAGGACGGCGATACGCGACGGCGGCGGAACCGCCCACGCGGCGCGCCTGCAGCAGGCGCGGGAGAACTGGCAGCGGGCCCTGCTGGACCGGGGCCTCCTGCCCCACCTGCGGCGGTGCCTCCGCGAGGATCCGCCCACCTGCCCCACCCCGCCCCCGGGCGTCCGCACCGCCCCCTCCCACGACTCCCGCACCGCCACCCACCCGAAGGAGCACCCCTCTCATGTCGGTCAACCTGACCAAGGGCCAGCAGATCAGCCTCAGTAAGTCCGACGGCACCGCCCTGACGTCCGTCCGCATGGGCCTCGGCTGGCAGGCCGCACCCCGCAAGGGCTTCCTCGCCAAGCTCACCGGGGCGCGGGAGATCGACCTGGACGCCTCCGCAGTGCTCTTCGCCGCCGGGCAGCCCACGGACGTCGTCTTCTTCCAGCACCTGGTCAGCGACGACGGCTCGGTCCGGCACACCGGCGACAACCTCACCGGCGGCGCGGGCACGGGAGGCGACGACGAGGCCGTCCTGGTCGACCTGGCCCGCGTGCCCGCCCACATCGACCAGATCGTCTTCACCGTCAACTCCTTCACCGGCCAGACCTTCGCCGAGGTGCAGAACGCCTTCTGCCGCCTGGTCGACGAGACGACCGGCGCCGAACTGGCCCGCTACACGCTCACCGGCGGCGGCGGCCACACCGCTCAGATCATGGCGAAGGTCCACCGCTCCGGCGGCGGCTGGCAGATGAAGGCCATCGGCGCACCCGCCACCGGCCGCACCTTCCAGGACCTGCTCCCGGCCATCGCGCCCCACCTCTGAGCGCCACTGCCGCTACGCGCGCGCCGGACGGGCCCGGGTCCCGGAAAAGAGAGCAGGACACCATGTTCGGACCGGGCGAACTCGCCGTCATCCTCATCGTGGTCACAGCCGTCGTCCTCGCCGGGAAGGGCCCCGAGCCGGCCCGCTCCGCAGGCAAGCCGGCCCGCATCCTCAAGGCCGAGGCCCGCGCCATGAAGAAGGAGGAGAACGGGGCAGCGGCGGACACGCCGCCCCGGGTCATCCCGGGTGAGACCGCTCATCCGTGTGCGCTCGCAACGGCACGGCGTAGTCGGCCCACGCACCGGCAGACCCCAAGTGGAAAGTGGGCCCCTCAGCGCGACACCTGCCCGTCATGGAGCGTCGTGCCCACACGGTCGGCGTGGTGCTGGCGCGGCAGGCGTACGGGTTGGAACTGGAGATCACCGACGACGGGACCGGATTCGTGGTCGGGGAGGCGGCGGGCTTCGGTCCGGACGGGATGCGCAAACGGCTGGCGGAGCTGGGCGGGAGGCTGACGGTGACGAGTTCGATGGGTGACGGAACGCGGGTAATGGCGTTGATTCCCCTGGCTTCCCAGGCGCCGGGAGAGAGCGGGGCGGAGGCGTGACCGGCCGACGGATCGCGGGAGTGACCGGTGAAGCGATTCGCATCATCGTGGTGGACGACCACACCGTCATGCGGGCCGGAGTGGTGGCTCTCCTCGCCTCCGAGACAAGCATCGGGATCGTCGGCGAGGCGGGCGACGGCCGCGCGGCCCTCGAACTCGTCGAGCGGTACGAGCCCGACGTCGCCCTGGTCGACCTGCGCATGCCGGTGCTCGACGGAGTGGCCACCACGACCGAGATCGTGGCGCGCTTCCCCCGCACCCGCGTGCTGATCCTCACGACCTACGACACCGACGCGGAGATCGAACGCGGAGTGGAGGCCGGGGCCATCGGCTACCTCCTCAAGGACACCACCCGTGAGCAGCTGGTCGACGGTTCAGCCCGGTGGTGCCGGCGCTTTGGCGGTGTGTCCGGCAAGCAGGCCTGCCGGCAGCATGACGAGCAGGCCGGTTCCCACGCCGCACAACGTCCACAGCACCCGGTAACCCTCGGCGGTGTGGTCGGAGGGCTGCGGAAGGTCCACCAGGATGAGCACCCCCGCGGCGACGGCCGCACAGTAGAGCGCGTAATTCCAGAAGCGGATCGCCACCCCGTGCACCAGCAGGACGAGCGCGACCACTTCGAGTCCGCGCTCGACCGCGAAAAGCCCGAGTCCGTGTTCACCGGCGGGCAGCAGGAGCAGCAGCGCGGCCGCGGCGGCGCCGATCAGCGCGCCGGCGAGGCGCTGCGCGGATACGAGGACGGCCTGCTCCAGGCTCGGCTTCATCGCGACCACGGCTGCGATCGGCATCCAGTAGCCGTGCGGCAGGTCCAGCCCGAAGGCGAGCGCGACGGTGCCGCCGACGGCCAGAGCCCGGATCACCGCGAACATGACCAACGGCCGGGTCAGCTTCTTCCTCGAGGTGTCACCGGGGATCTCCGCGACCGGCTGGGGCCGGTCCTCGCGCCCGTGGAGCAGCCACCCGATGAACGTCATCACGATCCACAGTGCCGCGCCTCCGGCCCAGGCGAGCGTCTGAGCCCAGGTGTGGCTGGTGATGCGGGCGTGATGGTGGAAGCCGAACGCGAGCCCGAGTACGACGATGAACCAGAGGTTGAGAAGCAGGGCACTGACGAACCTGCGCACCCCGAAGGCGATCGCCAGACCGGCCACCAGCGTCACCGCGACGGCCGCGAGCACCAGCCGGCCCCAGGCGTGTCCCCCGACGCCGAACCCCAGCGCGGTGACCCCTGCGCCGGTCAGTGCGAAGACGGCGATGTGCGACGCGCGGCGGCCGTAGCCGCCTCCCGGGTCGTCCAGCGCCGCGAACAGGAGGCCGAACAGTGCGCTGAGAAGGTACTGCCGATGTCCGATCTCCCAGAAGACGACCAGCGGCACCAGCGCGACGTCCAGGACCATCACCGCTCGCGGCCAGTCGAGTCCGGCGGGGTCGAGCTCGAACACCTTCGACAGCCGGTTCACGTCCTTCCCCCTGTGAACGGGCTGTCCTTCTCGTCCGCTCGCACCGGCCATGGCCCGTCCTCGCTCGCCCTCACCGCCAGGTATGCCGCTCCGACGCCGCATTCTCCGATTCCACCGGCATCGCCGCGAAGCGACCCGCGGGTCCCGGTCGAAGACCGCGCGTCCACCAGCCATACGGCGGAGCGGAGCGATCGCTCCGCGAGCCCCTTCCGCGCCGGGCCCCCGGGATGTGCCGGCTTGCAGCCCCGGGCCGGTGACCCGGGGCTTGTGTACGGGTGGGATGTTTCCGCGTCTCACGGGCACTCCCGCGCCGAAGGACGAGGCATGCGGACGCGGAAGGTCCCGTCCCGGTGCCGTCGTAGCGCCACAGCTCGTTCGACTTGTCCTGGGCCAGCAGGTCGCCGTGGCCGTCTCCATTGAGGTCGCCGACGCCCACGACCTTCTTGTCGCCCGTCCACTTGGACGCGATCTTCGTCCGTGCCGACAGCCTGCCCGTGCTCGTCACCGTGTAGAGGCGGACGTCCTTGGTGGAGGCCTGGCGTGCGATCAGGTCCGGCCGGTCGTCACCGCTGACGTCCCCGGGCGAGGTCAGCACGTCGTACTGCGTCCAGCCGCTGGTGCCCAGCGAGGTGTACGCCGTCGACGGGGTCACCGCCGCTCCGCACGCGGGCCGGTGGGCGCGCAGCGCGCCGCTGCCGTACCGCACGAGAACGTCGTTGCACCGGTCGCCGTACGGCACGAACACCGCGCTCGTCGGCCAGCCGGACCCCGTCTTCTTACTGGTCAGGGTGCCGGTGCCGTACCGGTACGTCGGTCCGCCCGAGCCGTTGAGGGTGAGGACCTCGCCGAAGCCGTCCGCGGTGGCGTGGTCCCGTCGGACCGGGGCCGCGCCGGTGACCTTGAGCGTGCCGGTCCTGGTGAGGGCCGCGCCCCGGCCGTCGTCGCGGCCGGCGACCTCACCGGTGACGGCAGGACGGACCTCGTCTCGCGCGACGTCCGCGGCGACCTGTACCGGCAGCGGTGACGGCAAGGGGTCGTTCGGTGGCCGTACGGAGATCGCGACGGGCCGGAAGGGGTACCGGTCCGTCGTCCGGGCCCGGCCCGGGGGCTACTCGGCGGGCAGGGCCTCTCGCATCGCCTTCGCGGTGGCGGTCGGGTCGTAGCCCTCCGGGACGCCTTCGACCAGGATGATGTCGCCCTGGATGTGCCGTGAGCGCAGCGGTGCGATCTCCTGGTACGCGGGCGAGTCCCACCAGGCCCGCGCCTCGGCGATCCCGGGGAAGCCGATCACCACGACGTGCCCGGGCCAGCCGCCCTCCTTCACCTCGTGCTGCGTGGCGTGCACGAGGAAGCGTCCGCCGTACGGCTCGAAGGTGGCGGGGATGCGCTCGATGTACTCGGCGATCTCCGGGTGCGGGGCGGCCTCTTGCAGGTGGGCTATGGCGTAGGCGGGCATGGCGTCCTTCCGGTCGGTCGGGCTCCGTACGCCGGGAGCATGGCATGCCGGCGCACCGGGGTCGATGACCTGGGAGGTAAGCGGATCCCGCCCGCACCTGGACCGGCGGTGCGCATGTCCCTCCTGGGTGCCCGCTCGGACGGCGCGTGCCGGGGAGCGACGGGGGCGCCGTCGACGAGCGGTCCGGGAACGCGCGGGCCGCGTCCTCCCGGACCGGTGCGCGTCACCATCCGCCCGCACCGGAGAACCTCGGCCTGTCGTTCCTCGGCGGGCTCGAAGGCCGTCGCGCACTCAGCAGGAACGAGGGTGGTCGAAGTCCTCCGCGGGAGAACGGGCCCGGGTCCGGGGCCCCAGGACGGTCATGGTGGGATCAGTCGCCGGACGTCCGTCCTCGGCGCGGCGCCTGGGGGGACTGCGCGGCCTCGGCCTCCGCCTTGGCGTCGCTCACCGCGGCGGCGGCCTGCCGCTCGGCCTCGTCGGCGGCCGCGGCGGCGTCGAGGGAGACCGTCGAGCCCGCGTCGAGCTGCGGGGTCCGGCCGGCGTCCGGCGTACCGCCGTCGCCGGCGGTGGCCGCTTCCCCGGGGGAAGCGGGTCCTGCGGGACCTTCCGTCGACTGGTCGCCGAACGCACGGGTGACGGTCCGGATCGCCTCGGTCAGCTCCCCCGGGATCACCCAGAACGTGTTGTTGTCGCTGCCGGCCAGGTGCGGGAGCGTCTCGAGGTACTTGTAGGCCAGGACCTTCGCGTCGGCGTTGTTGCGATGGACGGCCTGGAAGACGAGTTCCACCGCCTTGGCCTCGCCGTCCGCCCGCAGGATCATGGCCTGCTGTGTGCCCTGGGCCTCCAGGATGTCCTTCTGCTTCGTGCCCTCCGCGGTGAGGATCTTGGCCTGCCGCTCCCCTTCGGCGTGCAGGATGGCCGCGCGCTTGTCACGCTCGGCCCGCATCTGCTTCTCCATCGCCTCCTTGATGGTGTGCGGTGGATCGATGGCCTTGATCTCGACGCGGTTGACCCGGATGCCCCACTTCCCGGTGGCGTCGTCGAGGACGGCGCGGAGCCGGGAGTTGATCTCCTCGCGTGAGGTGAGCGTCTCCTCCAGGTCCATGCTGCCGATGACGTTCCGCAGCGTGGTCACGGTGAGCTGATCGATCGCCTGGAGGTAGTCGGCGACCTCGTAGGCCGCCGCCCGCGGATCGGTGATCTGGTAGTAGAGCACGGTGTCGATGTTCACCACGAGGTTGTCCTCGGTGATCACCGGCCTGGGATCGGACGAGTAGACCTGCTCGCGCACGTCGAGTTTGGTGTTGGTGCGGTCCGCCACCGGCAGGACCAGGTTCAGGCCGGGTTGCAGCGTCCGGTGGTACCGGCCGAACCGCTCGATGTTGTAGCGGCGCGCCTGCGGGACGATCCGCACGGTGGAGGCCACGAGGAAGACGACGACGAGGACCACCACGAGGAGGGGGATGACGACTGGATCCACTGTGCCTCCGTTGCTGTGCGTTCAGCCGTTCACGGGTTCACGGGGTCATGGGGTCATGGGGTTCACGGAAGGAGTGCGCGGGGGTAGACGACGGCCGTGGCGCCTTCGATCTCCATGACGTCCACCAGCGCCCCTACCGGGATCACCAGGCTCTCGTCGAGGGCGCGGGCGGACCACTCCTCGCCGGAGAGTTTGATCAGGCCGCGGGTCGCGGTGACCTCCTGCACGACCTCGGCCCGCTTGCCGATCAGCGCATCGCTTCCCTCACGGACGAGGGGTTGCCGTTCCCTGTGCCGCAGCGCGACAGGACGGACGACGACCAGGCCCGCCGCCGCCACCACTCCGAGGGCCACCAGCTGGCCGAGAAGTCCGACGCCGACACCGGCGACCACGGCGGCGACCAACGCGGCGCCCGCCAGCAGCCCGAGCACCAGCGTCAGGGTGAAGAACTCCGCGACGCCCAGCACCGCGGCGGCGAGCAGCCATACGAACCACGGCATCGAATCGCCCTCCTTCAGGGGCCTTCTCCCTCAAGTTACCTCTGGGAACGCCGGGCAGACAGACACGGGGACCGTGGTTCTCGTTCCTTGAAGGGCCCGGCCGGTCGGCCGCGGCCAGGTCGGGCCAGGTCGCGCCAGGAGGGAACGTGTCGAGGAGACACCCGTCCTCCCATGGACCAGACTCGAAGGGAGACCGCCGGTCGATCGCGCTCGAAGGGTCGGGCCCGTGCACGATGTTCCCCTGTGGCTGTGGCTGGCCTTCGCCGTCACCGTGCTGGTGTCCCTGGCGGTCGACCTGCTCGCGCACCGGCAGGCCCACGTCATCGGATTCCGGGAGGCCGCCGCCTGGAGCGGGGTCTGGGTGGGACTGGCGATCGCCTTCGGCGTCGTGGTCTTCCTCGTGGTCGGGACGACCGCCGGAGTGGAGTACACCACCGCGTGGCTGCTGGAGAAGAGCCTCTCGGTCGACAACCTCTTCGTCTTCGCGCTGATCTTCGGCTACTTCAACGTCCCGCGCGCCTACCAGCACCGCGTCCTGTTCCTCGGCGTCCTCGGCGCCCTGGTCTTCCGGGGCGTCTTCCTCGCCGCCGGCGTCGCCGTGGTCAGCCGCTTCACCGCCGTCCTGTTCGTCTTCGCCGCCATCCTCTTCTACAGCGCCTACAAGATCCTCAAGGGGGAGGAGGACAGCTTCGACCCCGGCAAGAGCGTCGCCGTACGCCTGCTCCGCAAGGTCGTCCCCGTGCGGGACGCATACGCCGGCCCTCATTTCTTCGTCAGGGAAGCCGGCAGACGCGTCGCCACCCCGCTGCTCGCCGTCGTCGCCGCGATCGAGGCCGCCGACCTCGTCTTCGCCGTCGACAGCGTGCCCGCCGTCCTGGCCGTCAGCAACGACGCCTTCATCGTCTACACCAGCAACGCCTTCGCCATCCTGGGCCTGCGCGCGCTCTACTTCATGCTCGCGGGCCTGCTGGACCGGTTCCACTACCTGAGCAAGGGCCTGGCGCTCATCCTCGCCTTCATCGGCGTCAAGCTCATCCTCCAGGCGTCCCACAAGCTCATCAGCCCCGCCGTACCCGAGATCCCCTCTCCGCTCAGCCTCGCCGTCATCGCCGTCATCCTGAGCGCCTCCGTCGCACTCAGCCTGCTGCGCCCCCCGCCCGCCGGCCACGAGCACGCGCCGCCGGCGGCCGGCACCGGCCCGCCCGAAGACCGTGCCGAGGACCGGTGACCGGCCCCGATCACCGGAGGAATCCCTTCAAGGGACCCCCGGGAAGGGTTGAAGGGAGGGTGATGTTCGGATGCGTCCGGAACGGAAGAGCAGTCGGCGGCGCCCCGGACCGAACACGTGCGCCGCTCGTGCAAGCACCCCGTGAACGCCGTCCTGGAACGACACAGGACGATGGGCGTCCACGTCCCCGTGTGGACCGCCGGCCCCTGCCACAACGCGAAGTGCACCGGCTGCGTACCCGAACAGGTGCCGGTCGCCTCCGTGCGCGGCGAGACCCGGCGGACGCCGGCCGGCCGGCGGCGCGACCGGACCCGAAGGACGGCCGCGGCGACCGCGACTCCACGACGAGTGCCCGGACGCGCGGGAGAGGGGCCGTCCCGACTCGTGCCGGGACGGCCCCTCTCCCGCTCCGCGGGGGCGTCAGTGCTTGAAGGCGTCCTTGGTCTTCTCCTTGGCCTCGCGGGCGTCACCCGTGCTCTTCTTGGCCTGCCCCTCGGCGGCCATGCGGTCGTTCCCGACGGCGCTTCCCAGAGCCTCCTCGGCCTTGCCCTGAGCCTGCTCGGTCTTCGCCTTGGCCTTCTCGCCGGCACTCATGGAACACGCCTCCTCGTAGCGTTCTTGCCGCTGTCTCGGTGCAGATCGCGTTCCCCCACCTTTCCTTCACAAACAAGGTGCCATCGGTGAATGACGGCGCCGACACCGGGCAAACGGTGGCCCAGGAGGTCGATAACTATGGTTCCCCTGTTGCTGGTTCTGCTCCTCGCCCTGATCCTCTTCGGCGCCGGATTCGCCGTGAAGATCCTCTGGTGGATCGCCATCGCCGTTCTGGTGCTCTGGCTGCTCGGCTTCGTCATGCGCTCCACCTCGGCCGGCGGCGGTCGTAGTCGCTGGTACCGATGGTGACGCGTCCCGAAGACGCGCTCCACCCTCCAGGGTCCGGCCACCGCGGTGGCCGGGCCCTGCGCTCGCGCGCGGGATGCCGGAACACCGCGTCCGGCGGATGAGGCCGGCCGGGGCTCCCGTCGTGTCATGAGCCGGCCACGTACCCGGCGCGGCGCCCCGTCCGGCGCTGCGCGCGGAGCACGGCGCAGGCCGCCGCGCGGATCCCCCCGCCGGTCTCCGTCCCGGAGGCCGGCCCGTCGTTCCCGGGCGGCTCCCGCGGCCCGTCCGGCCGCCGCGTCATGTGGTGAGCACCACCGCCGCGATGAACCCCGCGATCACGACGAGCAGGACGCACGCGCCCACGGTCACACAGCCCGGCTTGTTGATCAGGTCGGTGAGTCGGGCCACGGCGGTCGGCGGGTCCGGTGCGGGGGCCGGCGGCGGAGGCTCCGCGGTGCGGCGCGGCGCCGGAGGGACGGAGGGCGCTCTGTCGTTCCTGTTCATCGCGTCCCGCACGATCTGGCTCCACAGGACCGGCGGCAGGTCCGGGGGCCGGCCGTTCGCCGGTTCGACGATGCTCCGCCGGAGCCAGTTGCCCGTGAGGGGGTCGGGGTCCCGGCTCATCCGGTACAGCAGTTCCTGGAGATCGCGCAGGTGGCGTCCGTCCCGGGCCAGTGGGGCGACGGCCCAGGTGAAGAGCTCGGCCGCCCTGTCGACCAGGGCCTTCCTCGACGCGTGCTCCGTGCCCGGTCCCCGCGGCGTGAGGTACAGGCCGTTGCGGAGCACCTCGGCGCACAGCCTGTGCCGCGTCTCCGGGTCACGCGCCTCGACGCGGTCGGCTCTGCCCAGCTCGTCCAGCACCAGGTCCACCGAGTCCGGAGGCAGTTCGCCGGAGCACAGCTCGCGCAGGAGCAGTTCGTCGGACCGTGTGCGCAGGTCGGCCGTCAGGATGCCGCGCCGGCCGCCGTCGTCCTCCCTGTGCCGGTACGCGCGCAGTTCGCGGTGAAGGACGTCATACACGTCGTGCGCGTCGTGCGCGTCGTGATCGTTCGAGGTGGCCGGCACGGGCGTCGGGAAGCCGTCGTCGGACGCGGGGCCGTTCGGTTCACCGGGGCCGTGGACGCCGGACCGAAGGGCCTGGAGGGGGCGTGGTGGGGCGGCCGGGGAACGGCCCGCCGATGTCGAGTGCGGATGCGGCCGCCGGGACGCTTCCGGATACGCCTCATGGTGGGGATCCGGCTCCTGATACGGCTCACGGCGCGACTCCGGATGCGCCTCATGGTGGGGACCCGGCTCCGGGTACGCCTCACGGCCCGGCGCCGGATACGGCTCACGGTCCGGGCCCTGCCCCGGATACGCCTCACGGCGCGGCTCCGGCTCCGGATACGGCTCACGGGGCGGCTCCGGGGCGGTCGTGGTGCGGGCCTCCTCCTCCACCCGGCGGTCCACCCGGTGGTCCGGTTCCCGGTCCCGGTTCCGGTCCTCGTCCTGGTACCACTCCCGGTCCCCCCGGTCCTGTCTCACCTCCCGGCCCGGGTCCGCCGCGCGCGGTGCGGGCGCGGCGGACCTCGCGCCGGAGGGGCGGCTCGTGTCGAGGATCTCCTGGAGCCGGGCGCGGCGCCGCTCCCAGCTCCACGACGCCCCGTCGGCGAGTCCGTCGGCCAGCTGCGGCACGCCGGGCGGCGCCTGCCGATGGGCGAGGAGGTGTCCCACCAGCCGGGCCGCCGCCCGGTGTTCGAACCGGACCCGGTCCGGCACACGGCCCACGACCCGGGCCAGCGGGCCAAAGCCGCCGGAGTCCGGCTCCCAGCGCGGGACGGACATCAGCCGCAGGGGGTGCGTGTCCACCGCGTCGCAGGTGGCGAACGTCCACGGCCGGCCCAGCCAGGAGCCGAACAGCAGGAACAGGCCCAGGTAGACCAACGGCACCTCGTCCCGGCGCGGCCAACCGCGCGGCGCCTGTTCCTCCAGGAGCAGCGACACGCGCTGCGCCGGGTCGCGCAGCAACTCCGCGGTGGCGAGGATCAGCGCGCGCTCGACCCCGGGCAACAGCTCCAGCATGCCCGGCCGCCGGCCCTCCGCCAGCGCGTCGAGCTTCGCGCAGTCGATCCGGGGCCGGCGCCCGGACGCCTGCTCGACCGTCGCCTGCTCGCGCCAGCCGCCGTACGCGAGACCGAGGCACCGGCCGGGTCCCAGGGCCTGGCGGTCACCGATCAGGACGTGGCTGACCGTGCTGGGCCGGCCGCCGCGATCGGTGGTGGGCCAGCGCTGGACCAGCAGGACGTCGCCGTCGCGGGAGAGCGTGCGCACGACGCTCGGCCGGGCGGCCGCCGCGCCGGACACCCACAGCAACGGGCCCAGCTCCCGGCCCAGTTCCCCGGCGCGCCCGGGGTCGCAGGAGTGGGCCACGGCGTTCATGCCGGTGCCCTGGCGACCGTGGTTGCCGTCCCACCGGAAGACGACCTGGTGCACCGAGCCGCCGGTGGCGCCACCACCGCCCTCCGGTCCGCGCGGGCCCGCCGGGTCGTCGGGGAACGGGTTCCGGTCCTGGAAGTCGCTCACTGGGTCTCCCCTCTCTCGGCCGCGCCGGGCGCCCCGGCCCCACCGGACCGTCCGGCCCCTTCGGGGGCTCCGGTCCCCTCCGCCGGCGTCCACTCGAACGCGGGCGCCTCCCCCACGGCGGACGCCTCGGCACCGCCCGGGACCTGGATCAGTCCGTGCATCGCCAGCAGCGCCAGCAGCGGCTCCACCACCCGCCGGGGCCCCGCCCCCGCCGGGTAGCGGCCCCGGTCCTCCTGACCGCCGGTGGCGGACGCGACGTGCAGGGTGCACCGGCGGATCGCGTCGAAGGGACGCAGCCACGCCGGGCCGGCGTACCGGCGCAGCAGCGCGTACACGTCCCGGCTCTCCTCGCGCACCAGCCCGGGGTCCAGCGAGGTGGCCGGCGGCCGGTCCAGCCACCGGTCGACGGGCGGCTGGAACCTGAGGAGGTCCGCCTTGCCGAGCACCATCGCGGCCGGCACGTCCAGGTACCCGCCGTTCTTCGGGAGCCGGTCCAGGACCGTGCCGAAGGCGAGGTCGCCGTCCGGGTTCACCTCCACGCCCCAGCGCTCCCTGACGTGGTCCAGCTGCGGCAGCGGGAGGGCCAGCGCCGGGTCGACGACGAAGACCAGGGCGTCGACGCCGAGCAGGAACCGCAGCGCCGCGTCGGTCCGTACGAGGTCCTCGCCGCCGAGGTCGAAGAAGGCGACCGGGCGCACCCGCCCGCGGGCGTCGGTGATCAGGAGGGACTCCACGAAACGGGCGAAGTCCTCCAGGCCGAGTGCGGCGGTGTGGTCCAGGACCTCGCCGTTGCGCAGGGGCTGCACCCGGTCCCGTACGAACTTCGCGTGCTGTTCCGGATTGACGGACTGCCACTTCAGCCCGAACGGCTCCAGGCCGCCGTCGGTGATCGCCGCGATCATCTGGGTCAGCAGGTGGCTCTTGCCGGTGGAGGACTGGCCGACCATCGCGACGGTCAGCGGGCGGCCGTACATCAGGTAGGGCACCGGGATGAAGTGCTCGGGGAAGTCCGGGTCCGCCGTGCACTTCTGGACGGCGCCGCGCATGACGTCGTGCTGCCGCACGGGGTTGTTGACGCCCTTGAGGTCCAGCGGCTTGTACTGCATGCGGCTGTCGGTGACGAACAGTTTCGTCAGGTCGAGCCGGATGGCCTCCAGGCAGTACGGGCAGAGCACCTCGCCGTCTCCGAGTCCGTCCTCCGCCGCGGACTCCCGCCGGGGCCGGGTGACGGACGCGTGCTGCCGCTTGCGCCGCAGCGCCTCGTCGAAGGCCTCGTGGTCGGTGGCCGTCCCGTCGGCCGGCACCGTGAGCCGGGCGCGCCGGGCGGCGCCCGGCGCCACCACGTCGAGCACCTGGGCGGGCGTCGGCCGGTCGGCCGCCCGCGGGGCGAAGGCGTCGCGCAGCGTCTGGTCGAGCCTGCGGTGTTCGCCGAGGTCGGCGGGGGCCCGGTCGGCGGGTCCGGGCCGTCCGGTCACCAGCTGGTAGAGCACCTGGGCCGTGCTCCACACCGCGTCCCGGGAGTCGGCGAGCCCTTCGCCCCGGCGCTGTTCGGGCGGGCAGAAGGGCGACCGGCCCCACGGACGCCTCGGCTGCCCGGTCCGGGCCACCGACTCCAGCCCCCAGAGCTGGATCCCGGCGCCGTCCCAGCGCACGGTGGCGGGCGAGACGCCGCGCGGCACCAGGCCCTGGCCCTCCATCAGGTACACGGCCAGCAGCAGGTCCCGGGTGAAGTGCTCCTGGTCGGTCGCGGACATCACGTGGAGCCGCTCGACGGACGTGCCCCGCGGCGGGTCGTACAGCAGGAACGGCTCCGCCGTGTCCAGCTCGTAGCCGATGATCCGCGGGAAGAGCGCCGCGTACTCCGTGTCGCCGAGCGCCCGGTGCAGCCGCAGGGCGGCGCCCGCCTCGGTGTCCAGCAGGGCGCGCGCCGCCGGGTTCGCGGCGTCCTTGGCGTTCAGCCGCACCTGCACGCACTGCTGTCCCTCGTCGTCGAGCACGGCCTTGCGGATCAGCTGGGGCAGCAGCCGGTCGCGGCGGAACTCCGGGCCGACCCGGACCGGGGTGGTGCGCCGTCCTCCCGGGGGGACGGTGAACGTGAGCTCGTCCGGAGGCGTACCGCCCGGTCCCTCCGGCCGGGGAGGCGGGATGCTGGTCACCGGCGGTCCTTTCGTTCGTCCGTGGGCACCGGCCCGGCCATGGGCGCCGGGCCGGGATGCGGGGCAGGGCTCACCAGAGGTCGCCGTCCCCCCGGCGGTCGCCGCCCGGCCCGTCGTACGGGTCCGTCCGGTCGTAGGCATCCGTCCGGTCGTACGGGTCCGTCCGGTCGTAGGGGTTCCTCGGCCTGCCCGGGCGCCTCCGGTCGTACGGGTCCGGGGCGCCGTACGGGTCCGAGGTGCCGTACGGGTCCGAGGTGCCGTAAGGGTCCGGGGCGCCGTACGGGTCCGGCCCGTCGTCCGCGTCCGGCCCGTCGGGTGCGGAGCCGTGCCGGGAGCGGACGGTCTCCACCACGCCCATCCGCAGCGGCGTGAGGCGCACCAGGCCCGCGTACCGTCCCGACGACGTCCACAAAACGTCCTCGAGGCGGACCGAGCCGCTCGGCACCCAGGCCTTCTCGACCTCGTCGCGTACCGCCGCGGGGGCGAACCTGAGCCACACCGCGGCCGCCGGGTCGCGGCTGAGCAGCGTGCCCTGCTCGGGCGTGGACAGCTGCACCACGGTCTGCCGGTCGGCCTCCGCGCCCACCAGTTCGGCCAGCCCGTACGGGTCGGTGCCGAGCAGGTGCGCCGAGCCGGCGCGGACGCGGCGGGCGGCGGCGAACGGGGGCGGGGTCAGGACTCCGTTGTGGCGCAGGTGGCGGCGGGCCGTCGACAGCAGCTCGCGGACCCGTTCCTCGGTGCGCCGGACGGCGAGGGTGCCGGCCCGGCCGCGTTCGACGGCGCCCCAGTAGTGCTTCATCGCCTCCAGGGCGGCGTCCGTCAGGTCGGCGGAGAGGGTGGCGACCAGCTCGGGCCCGCCCTCGCCGTTCTCCCGTTGCAGCCAGCGCGGAGCCCCCTGGACGCGGTGCTCCCGGAGATCCCCGGCGCTCGTGTCCCGGCCCGGCTCCTCGGCGGGTTCGTCCCACGACGGCCCGTCCTCCCAGGTGTACACGCTCGCCCAGTCGCCGTCCCCGTCGTCGGGTCCGGCGGGGGCGTCGTCCGGCTCCAGGTCCGCGTAGTCGACGAGCCAGGGGTCGTCGGCCGGACCCCCGGCCCCGGCCGGACCGAAGCCGCCGGACGCCCCGGCGGGCGCGGGCCGCTCCGCGTCGGGCGCCGCCTCGGCCTCCGCGGCGGCCGCCGTCGCCCGCAGCATGCCGGCGACGGAAAGGGCGGCGTCGGCGCAGTACAGGCGCTCCTCGACGGCCCAGTGCTCCCGGACCGCCTCGGCCAGCAGGGCGTCGAGCTCGTCCAGGGTCAGACGCAGTACCGCGGTGGCGCGCCCCGGCGCCCAGGCCGCGGCCGCCGCCCGCCAGAGCCGGCGCACCGTCTCCACCGCGACGCCCAGACCGGCCAGCAGACCGGCGGCGCCCAGCCAGACCGGGGGCTCGGTCGCGTACGCCACCGCCGCCCCGAGCACGGCGCCGCCGAACGCCGCGGCCCCGGGGGCCACGGCCCGGCGGCCGGGACGTCCCGCGTCCCGGAGCCGGGCCGCCCCGAGCACCGCCGTGCCGGCGAACAGCAGCGGCACGACGACCGCCAGCGCCAGGAACGCCCCCCACCACAGCGCCCCGAGCAGTCCCGCCCCGGCCGCCGCCAGGGGGCCGGCCGCCGCGGCGCCCGCCGGCCGGGCCGTGCGCGCGGACCCGGCTCCGGGGACGTCCCCGTGCGCGTCGGTCCGGGCGTGGGGGAGCGCGGCGAGCCTCGGCAGCAGTGCCGAACCCGGCAGCGGCTCCACCCGCCCGGCCAGACCGGTGAAGCGCTGGGCCACCGACCGCAGGGCGATCCCCTGACCCAGCAGTTTCCAGGCGAACTCCTTCAGCCCTTCGCCGATCCGCTCCCCCAGCCCCTCGGCCGACGGCACCCGCAGCCCGAGCGCCGCGAGCCGGGCCGCCGACTCCGCGGCGGACCGTGCCTCACCGCCGCCGCGCAGGGCCGTGGCGACGAGGTCCCGGTAGTCGTCGACCGCCCGGCGCGCCCGGTCGACGTCCGCCTCGAACGCCTCCCGGCGCGAGGACCGGACCAGACCGGGCAGGGCCCGCAGCCCGGCCAGCGCGTCCTCGGCGTGGTCGAGGGCGTCCGCGCAGGCGCGGTGGGCGTCGTCCGCGACGCCGCCGGGCTCCCGGTGTCCCGGGTCCCGGCCGCCCCGGCCCTCCACCAGGCCGCGCAGCGGCTCCGGCAGGTCGGCCCCCGACGAGGCGGCCGACAGCACGTCCGGCGCGAGTTCGGCGTCCTCGCCGGCGAACCGCTTGAGCGCGTCGCGCCAGGCCCGGTCGCGCACCTCCGGCGGCAGGTCCTGCTCCAGCAGCCGTACTCCGGGCGCGGCGACGGCCTCGGGCAGCGACCGGACACCGTGCAGCACGCCGAGGTAGACGTCCGGGACCGACAGCACGTCCACCAGGACGGCCAGCGCGTCCGCGTCGTCGGGTGCGGGCTGTTCCCGCGCGGTGCGGGCGGAGCGCAGGTCGCCGGCCCACAGCAGCGCGGCGCCCGAGGAACGCAGCACCGCGGGGCGCAGCAGCCGCCGGTCGGGCTGGAACCCCCCTTCCTCACCGGCGAACGCGCCCGGCGCGCTGCCGACCAGCAGCACCAGGAGCCTGACCTCGCCCACCGCCCGGTAGCCGGCGAGCAGTTCGTACTGCGGCTGGTGGTCGGTGAGCCCGGCCGGGGTGTCGACCACCAGGAAGAGCGGGTCGTCCGGTTCCGGCAGCCCGGCCCGGCCCAGCTCCCGGGCGACCCGGTCCCGCACGGCGGACGGGCTGTGCAGCGCCGCCGCCCCGGCACGCAGGTCCAGGTGGACGACGGCGCTGGAGTCCTGGGACACGCTCACCGGTCGTCACCGCCCCAGGGGCCGCGCGGGTCGGTGTCGTCGTCCCAGGGCGCCCGGGGCAGGTCGTCGGGGTCCCCGGAGGGGAACCGGCGCCCTCCCCCGTCCTCCGTCCCGTACTCCTCGTCGCGCTCTCCCCGGCTCCCCGCTTCACCCGGACGGGGGAAGTCCCCTCCCCGGCCGTCCCGACGGTGGTCGCCGGGCTCCCCGTAGTCGTCGTAGTCGTCGTAGGCGTCATGGACGTCCCGGGCGGCACGAAGACGGCCGTCCTCCGCCCCGTCGCGGTCGCCGGTGCGGTCCCGGCCGTGCCGGTCGTCGCGGGCCTCCCAGCCTCCCCGGCCGCCCCGGTCCTGCCCGTTCCGACGGCTGTCGCCGGGCTCGCCGTAGCCGTCGTAGCCGTCGTGGGCGTCCCGGGCGGCACGGCGACGGCCGCCGTCGTCCCCGTCGCGGTCGCCGCGGTCGCCGGCGCGGGAGCCGCTCCCGTCGTCCCGGCCGGCGCCCCGTACGTCCCGTCCCTCCCTTTCCCCCGCGCCGCGCTCGTCGCCGTACGGCCGCTCGAAGGAGCCGAACGGCGCGGTGCCCCAGTCGTCGTCGGCCTCGGGGCGGCGCCGGGGTTCCGGGAGGTCGTCGCGGGTCCGCGGGCGGGCCGGTGCGCCGCCGCGGACGTGCTCCAGCAGGGTGCGCAGGGTCGGCTGGACGGCGCGCTGGTTGCCGAACTCCACGTCCAGGGCGGCCGGGAGGGTCTCCGCCCAGAACTCCCACAGCGGCCGCACCCAGCCCTCGACCCGCTCGCCGCCCCGCTCCCGGCGCTCGGCCAGCAGTTCCAGCTGGCGTGGGGCGACCTTCTCGACCAGGTCGGTGAAGAGGGGGTGGGGTTCGCTGCCGGCCCGGGAGAGGCCCAGTGGCTGGGCCTTCATCAGCTCACGGCAGTGGTCCTCGACGGCCCGGCTGTCGTCGAGGACCGTCCAGCGCTCGTACGACCGCAGCAGCTCCGCCCAGCTCGACACCCCGCCGGGGAAGTCGTCCAGCCTCAGCCGGACGCCGGGGACGTTCGCCCCCCGCTCGGGGAACAGCCTCAGCCGGATCCGCTCCGGCGACGACGGGTCGCCGTCCAGCACGTCCACCTGGCCGTTCCACATGCAGCACAGCAGCCGGTGCAGGATGACGCGCCGGTCCTCCTCGCTGCTCACCATCCAGCTGTCCCGGAATCCGGTCCGCTGCCGCCACCGCAGCACGTCCCGGGGCTCCTCGAACTTCTTCGCGCGGGCCCACTGGCGCAGCACCTTGCGGGCCTCGGGCACCTGGATGAGGCTCATCTCGCTGCGGAAGAGGACGACGGTGATCGAGTCGCTCTCCACCCCCCGGTACTCCACGGAGTTGTTCGCGTCCGTGGGCAGCCGCAGCGTCTTGCCGAGGTACTCCCGCACCTCCTCCACGGCCTGCACCCGCGGATGCGTGACCAGGATCCGCAGCGGCCCGGTGCCCTCCGGGGTGAAGCCGACCGGCAGCAGCACGGCCAGCTTGCGGACGAACAGGTCGAGGGTCTCCTTGCTGGTCTGTTCCCTGGCGTCCGCGTCACCCGCCGCGGCGGCCAGCAGCGTGCCCATGGCCGGCAGCAGCGGATGCTGCTCCAGACGCGCGCCCCGCTCGGCGAACAGTCGTGTGATCCGGGCCTCCAGCAGCCCCTTCGCCCGCGCCACGGAGCCCTCCGGGTCGCGGCGGCTGAGCGCGAGGACCTGGCGCCAGGTGTCCCCGTCGACCAGTTTGAGCAGGAGCGCGGACTCGTCGTCGGTCTCGCGCAGCCCTTCCCGGTAGACCAGCCGGCGGACCACGTCCTCGTAGAAGTAGTTGAGGCTGCGCTGCGGCGGCAGCAGGTACGAGATGCCGGTGCGGTCCTCGTACAGCTCGTGGGCCTTCTGCTCGGAGGTCCTGGGCTCCTGGTCGCAGTGCCGGCGGAAGGCGTTCACCAGGCGCACGACGTCGTCCCCGGCCGCGTCCGCCTGGGGCTGCCAGTGCTGGTGCTGCTCCCGCCAGGCCTCGTGCCAGATCGACCGGCAGCGCCACTGGTACCAGAGGTCCTGCTCCTGGATGGCCGCCTGCACCTCCTCGTCGCCCCAGCGGGCCGGCGCCAGACCGGCCAGCTGGCCCTTGATCCGGGGGATCTTGGGCGGTTGTTCGGTCACCCCGGGCGGGCGCTGCGGCGCGCGGGAGCGGTTGTCCAGCATGCCGAGGAAGCCGCGCCTGACGATCGGGTCCTCGTGGCCCGGCACGCCCCGGACGACCCGTTCGGCGAGGAAGGGGTCCACGCTCCGCAGCAGCTTGTCGACGGCGGGGCGCGGGGCGAACCGGTCGGCCATCGTGACGGCCGACCGGCCGACCTCGCTCCGCAGGTCGGCCAGCAGCCGCTGCATGTCCGCGATCCGCTCGCCCAGCGCCTGCTCGATGTTCTTGCCGCCGCGCGGCAGCGGATCGGGCTCCGGCACCGGCAACTGCCTGCGCTCCCACAGGTCTTCGAGGTGGGAGTCGGCGAACAGCTGCCGGATCATCGGCACCGCGTCGTCCTTGAACCCGGCGCGCGGCCGCTCCACGAGGTCGGTGACCGCCTCCCGCAGCAGCCGTCCGGCCACCAGGTCGGCCAACTGGTCCATCGGCGCGGTCATGGAGGCGACCAGACTGGTGGAGACGCCCTGCCGGCCGATCCCGGTGGGCGAGGGGGCGCTGCGGGCCACCCCCCGGTTGATGAAGCTCGCGGCGAAGGTCTGGTAGTCGTCGTCGGCCGCCGTCCTCCGGCCCCGGGCGCGGCCGTCGCCCAGCTCGGTGCCGATCAGCGACATCACCAGGGAGACGATGGAACGGCGCAGGTCGTCCGCGCGGATGCCGGCGGTCGGGCTGAACAGGAACGCCGTGGGCAGGACGCCGGTGCGCAGCCGGACCGGGGGCGTGCCCGGGTAGCGGACGGCGAAGCCGGCGTCGTGGTCGAGGTCGCCGATCTCCGCGCCCTCCCGCGGCGCGTTCTGCCGGTCCACCAGCCGGAACAGGTCGACCAGCGCGCGGGCGGCGTTGAGTTCCGCCTCCCAGCCGCCGCCGGTGGCGGCGGAGAACGACGACGGCATCACCACCAGCGGATAGATCCTCACCCCGTCGAAGCGGCGCAGCTGGAAGGCATGGCTGATGAGGTGCAGGTAGTCCAGGAAGATCCCGGCGCCGGTGCCGCCGGCCACCGAGAAGGAGACGAACACGTCACAGCCGTTGACCTTGCCGCCGCCGAACTCGCTCAGTTCGCCCGCCGCCTTGGCGATCGCGTCGATGGCCTGCAGCAGCGGCTCCAGGACCGGGGAGAGGCCGTGCCGGAGCGTGGCGAACAGGGCGGCGCGCCCGACGGTGGGCAGCTGGCCGGCGCCGCTGCGGAGCGGGGTGACCTCCGGCTCGCCGACCACCGGCGGCAGCCAGTCGGCCACCTCGCCGCGCATGCTCGCGCGGAGCATCTTGGTCACCGCCGGCGAACTGTCGAAGTTCGGCAGCAGGTTGTGGGTGGCCCGGGAGGTGCGGGCGTACGCGGGCCGCAGCGACGGGTCCACGGTGAACTGCGGCAGCCTCCTGAGGTCGCTCTCGCTGTAGTCCGCGTACACGAACTGGAGGCAGTCGGGCAGCTGGAAGGGGGCGCGGCCGCTCTGTCGGCTGAGCGCCATGCCGTCCGGGCCGCACAGCTCGGCGCGCAGCCTGCGTTCCAGCTCGGCGCCGACCAGGCCTCCGGTGCCGCCCAGGCCGACGAAGAGCATCGGCTGGAAGATCTTCATGTTTTCCTCCCCGCTTGACGGCCGGCGCGGCCGCCGGTTCGTGCTCGGTACGTCCGTGGTTGCGCGCGGTGTGCGGTCCGCGCCGCGGTGCGGTGCGCGTGGGGGCGGGCGGGTCGGTGGCGTGTCCGGCCCGCTCCCCTCGCGTCACAGGTACGGGTTGTCGTCGTATCCGCCCCTGGTCCCGCCTCCGGCCCCGCCGGTGGGGGAGCCGGATCCGGAGCCGGATCCGGCGGTGGCCGTCTGCGGCCGGCGCCTCGTGGTGCGGGTCTCCTCGCCGAGGGCGAGGCTCAGCGTGTCGGTCAGGGGGACCTGGCCGTGGGTGGGCACCGGGGTCCGGCTGCCGCCCTGCTTGCGGAGCACCGCTCCGCCCTCGCGGCGGCGCTGGACCGCGTAGGGACCGTGGGCGCGCCGCTCGATGCGCGGGCTGCGGTGGGCCTCGGCGACGGCGAACTCGTACCACTGCTTGCCGTTCCCGCGTCCCGCCGTGTGCTCGTTGAGGACGGTGCCGTCCTCCGAGACCAGCCGCAGCACCAGGCCGGACGGGTCCCGCCGGCGCCGGCGCAGCCGCCGCCGGGCGGCCACCGCCGCCGCGGCCAGCGCGATCAGGACGGCACCGGACGCGAACGCCCACCAGTACCTCTCCCCGATCCCGGGCTCGGGCGTGACGTGCACCGAGAGCGGGGAGCGGACCAGCGTCCGGTCGTCGTCGGTGGTGTCGACGACGGTGACGGTGCCGGCGAGCCTCAGCCCGTCGCCGAGGCGGTCCCCGAAGGCGCCCGCCGGGGCGACCGCGACCGTCACCTTCCGGGTGCCGCTCTCGCCGGGCCCGAGGGTGATCTCGGCGGGCTCGACGGAGAGCAGCCCGTCCTTCACGTCGGCGACGGACAGCCGCAGGGTGTGCGGGACGTCGGTGGTGTTGCTCACGTCCAGGTTCCCGGCGACCTCCGTGCCGGGGTGGGCGTTCGCGGCGCGCAGGTCGAGCACGGCCCTGACGGGCAGCTGGCCCGGTGCGACCTCGCCGCTCTCGCTGCGGGTGTCGGCGCTCAGCCCCGAGGCGGTGAGGGTCGCGCTCACCTTCAGCTCCCCGTCGGCGTCCCGCGGGATCGTCGCGGTGCCGGTGAAGGACCCGTCGCTCGCCCCGGGATCGGCCCCCTCGCCGTCGTCGGCGAGGTCCAGGGCCAGCGGGTCGAAGCCGTCCCCGGTCAGCTCGCTGCGGACGCGCAGCCCCGCGTAGTCGCGCGGGTCCTTGATCTCGTAGCCCTCGCGCGTCTGCAGCCGCATGGTCACCGTGACCTTCTCCCCGGCCTGCGGGGAGGGCGGGTCCATGGTGATGGCGCCGCGCAGCTCGCCCTGCCACAGCACGCTGACGGCGACCGGCAGCGAGCGGTGCCCCTCGGGGGCCTCGGCCCTCACCTTCCAGGTGCCGGGCAGCGGGTCGACGATCTTCAGCGCCTCGACGGCGCCGTTGCCGCCCGCCAGCTCGAAGCGGGACTTCTTGTACGTCCCGGACGTCGGGACCTCGTCACCGGACGGGTCGACGTAGGTGATCTCGACCGCGGGGTCGCCCTTGTCGACGACGATGCTGCCCACGGTCGCCAGCGGCGAGATCCCGATCTCCAGGGTGGCCGGCGGCCGCTTGGGGGCGGGCCCCTCCTCGTGGCGCAGGCAGTGGGCGGCGGCGAAGATCTTCTCCAGCGTGGTGCCGATGTCCTTCGCGCCGGAGACCTTGTGGGCCTTCGGGGTGGCGGAGGGCAGTTCGACGCAGCCCTTCCGATACCCGCCGGCGGCTATCCGGTCGAGCTGCTCTTGGTCCGGGTCGGCTCCGAAACCCAGCGGCCAGATCTGGACGTTCTGCGCGGCGGCGTCCTTCAGCGCCTCCGTCAACTGCCGTTCGCCCTCGGCCTCGCGGTGTGCGGGGTCGCCGTACTTGGGGCTGTCGGCGACGTCCATCCTCCCGTCGGTCAGCAGGAACAGCACCCGCGGCTCCGACGCGTCGGTGCCGCGGGTCAGGTCGTGCACGCCCTGCCGGATCGCGCTCGGGAAGTCGGTGCCGGTGCCCTCGCCCTCCTCGCGGCCGCGCAGCTTCCCGACGCAGTCGCCGATCGTCTCGCGGCCCGCGGCGTCCAGCGGGGTGCGCGGGCACACCGGGTCCACCGCGCGCTGGTCGTCGGACTCGGCGGCGGCGAAGCCGAAGACCGTGACGTGGGAGGACGAGGAGACGTCACCCAGCGCGATCCGTGCGGCGGCGGCCTTCTCGGCCCGCAGGTCCGCGGGCGTGAGGCTGGCCGACTCGTCCACGGCCACGGCGTAGTTGACGGACGGGAACGCCGGCGCGGAGTCCGCCGCCGGCACCGGGTCCCGGCCGGCCGGCGCCACCAGGGACACGAACACCGCGGTGCCGCCCACCAGCGAGACCGCGGCACGGCGCACCCGGCTCCTTCCCGACTGCCGTCCTCCCGTGACTCTTCCCACGGCGTCCCCCGCTCCTCGGTTCGTCTCTGTTCTGCGTTCGGATGTTCTGCGTTCGGGTGCTCCGCGTTCGGGTGCTCCGCCCCGGCTCGTGCGGTGGGGCCGGCCGCGCGTCAGCGCGCGGTCAGGCCCCAGAGCACGGCCAGCGCCGTCGACGGGGCGAGCGAGCCCACCCCCCAGCGGATGGCCCGGTACTTGGCGGACAGGATCGAGCTGACGTCCACGGCCTGGACGAGCAGCCACCCGGTGGGATCACGCCCGGCCTCGGCGATCCGGGCGGCCAGCCCCACGGGGTCCAGGGGCCCCACCAGATCGCCGAAGTACGTCACCCCGTCCCGCCCGCGGACCGTGCCGGTGCGCGGCATCAGCGCCCCGACCAGCGCGCTCACCGCGACGGCCCAGAGCACCCCGGCGAGGACCAGCGTCACGTCGGCGAACCCGTCCCAGCGGGGGCTGCCGTGCCACCCGACCAGGAACGCGGGCAGCGCCAGCGTGCCCGACAGCAGCACGGCCGCCTTGGAGTCCGCCCGGCCGACGTCCTCCCGGGCCGTGTCCAGCAGCCGCTCGGCGATGCGCTCCCCCGACCCGTCGTGGCAGTGCCGACCCCCGTCCGGCACAGGCCCGACCGGGCCGGGGGAGGTCCCACCCCCGCTTCCGGCGGTCATCGGTCCTCTTCCGTCCAGGGCCATCCCTCGCCCCCGGAACGTCCACGGCGACGCGGCGGCTCCTGATCGCGGTCCTCGTCCGGGTAGTACGGCTCGGGCCGGTGGGCATCGCGCCGGGCGGAGTGACGCGCCCCGTCGTACGCGGCGTCGTCACCCGGACCGTACGGCTCCGGCCGGAAGGTCCCGCGCCCGGTGCGGGAGCCCGACCCGCCGTACGCGTCGTCCGCTCCCGAGGAGAGCTCGGGCCGGTAGGGCCGCCGCCGGTCCCGGAAACCCGGCCCGCCGTCACCGGCGTCATCGCCCGGACCGTACGGCTCCGGCCGGTAGGTCCCGCGCCCGGTGCGAGGACGCGGCCCGCCGTCACCCGGATCGTACGGTTCAGGCCGGTAGGTCCCCCGCGCGGCGCGGGGACGCGGCCCGTCGTACGCGTCGTCCGCTCCCGAGGAGAGCTCGGGCCGGCGAGGCTGCCGCCGGTCCCGGAAGCGCGGCTCGTCGTCACCGGCGTCATCGCCCGGGTGAGGGCTCCTCCCGCCGGGCCCGCGCCGGTCGGGTTCCGTCCGGTGGGACGGCCGCCGGGGTGGTTCGTCCGACGCCCAGTCCGGGTTGAACGGACGGTCGGCGGACGGCTCCAGCTGCCGCGTTACCGGGCGGCGTACGGGCATCATGCCGATGGGCCCCACCACGGGCCGGCCGATGCCCTGGTTGAGGAGGTTCAGGACCTGTGCCTCCACGTCGGCGGTGGCGAGTTCACCACGGGCGGCCATGGCGAAGAGCCGGGCGACCCGGTCCTTCTCGTCCTGCCTGCCCTCCTGGCGGATCTTCTCCAGGAAGTCCTTGGCCTCGTCCGGATCGGCCGCCAGCATGAAGCTGAGCTGCTCCAGCTCACCGCCCTGCAGCATGCGCCGGAACTCGTCCTGCCGCAGCCGGGTCCACTTGGCCCGGGCGTGCACGTCCCGCTCCTCGTCGGCGTACTCGATGGTCCGGTCGTCCGCCCGGAGACGGACGTACAACCGCACCCGCAGGCCGAGTTCGGAGCCCAGGTCGGACCACCGTCCGCCGGCGCACTCCCGCGTGATGGCGCGGTTGGCCTGCTCGGCCTCGGTCACCCGGTAGGTCGTGGTGACCTCGCGCAGCCGCTCCAGGACCGGGGAGGTGAGCCGGCCGGCGACGTCGGTCACGACCTCGAGCGCGGCCAGATGGGGGTCGGTCACGGTCCACTGGATGTCCACCTCGGCCTTGAAGAAGGTGGTCCCGCCGGCGGCCGGCAACTCCATCTGCAGCGGCGTCACATAGGTGCCGAGCGCGATCTCGCAGATGCCGCGCGGCCTGGCCAGCGCCCTCTTGTCGACGTGCTCGACACCGGAGGCCCTGATCACGCTGTAGCCGCCGTTCCGGTAGAACCGCACCAGCGCCGACCGGGCGCTCACCCGGGGGACCCCGTCCGCCAGCGTGGCGTAGTCCTTCAGGTACGGACCCGCGGGGCCCGAGGAAGCGTATGCCGCCTCCTCCCCGGCCTCGTTCTCGTCGTCCCCCGCGCCCGCGGCCCGGTTCCCGTCCTCAGCCATGGATCCCCTCCTCGCGTGTCCTCTCCCGGCGCGCCCCCACCCGGCGCCGTCCCTCCTCCGGTGCGACGGCGAGCCACCACAGGTCTCGCGCCCTCGCGTCGGAAAGCGGCTTCTCCGGGTCGTTCATCATGCGGCGCAGCAGCCAGTCCAGCCGCCGGCGGTCGTGCTCCTCGGTCGTCAGCGCGGGCAGCAGCGCCGCCAGCCCCGGCCGGGTCCACTCGGCGCCGCTCTTGCGCACGGCCGAGCGCAACAATTGCTCCAGCGCGTCCATCGCCACGTCCTTCGACCGCGCCGTGTTCAGCGCGGTCCACAACAAGTCCGCCATGCGGGGGACCAGTTCGGGCCGGGTGGCGGCGAGGGCGAGCGCCATCGGCCAGTCACCGCGGTCCCCCAACGGGGAGTCGGGGTCGTCCATCAGCACCTCCTCCACCGTGTTCAGCGCGAGCCGGACGCTGGTCGCCAGGCCCAGCTCCTGGTACGGCTCGCGCTTGTGGTGGGTCCACTCCCCCACGCGCTCCAGCACCTCCGCGGCGTCCGGCAGCGTCAGCAGCCGGACGACGTTGAGGGAGGCGATGGCCGACTGCTCCCCGTCGTCCCGGACCCCGATCCGGGCCAGGGCGTCCAGCGTGTCGTCGGTCGTGGCCGCGGCGTTGCCGTAGCCCAGTGCCATCGCCGCGGTCCAGCGCAGCGGATCGCTGCCGTGCTTGCTCCAGTCGCCGACCAGCTTGTGCACCGTCCCGCGGTGCGAGTCGTGACCGGCGGCCTGGTCCATGGTGGTGGCCGCGAAGATCCGCCGGCGGAACGCGTCCGCCTCGGCGAGCGGCCGGACCAGCTCCGTGTAACCGTGGTCGAAGTCCCGTGCGCACAGTTCCCCGGCGGCCACCGCGGCGCGCATCCACACCTGTGGACGGGGATCGTCCGCCAGCAGCCGCAGCCAGCGGACCACCGGCGCCCGGACCGGGAAGTGCCGGTCCCACAGCTCGGTCAGCACCGCGGACGGCAGGGCGGAGCCCCGGTACCAGATCAGCCGGGCCGGGACGTCGTGCCCGTCCACCTCGACCTCGCCGTCGACCACCTCGGCGCGCGAGAGCGCCCGGTCCGCTTCCGGGTCGTCGCAGAACAGCGGGCGGGCCGGCGTGTGGTCCGGGTCGGACTGCACGGACAGTTCCCAGGTCAGCAGGTGGGCGGCGGTGGCCACGGCGCTGTACGAGGCCCCGCCCAGCACGGCCAGCGCGATGCGGAACGCCACCGGGTGGAACAGCGTCGCCGTGTCCGACCGTCCCGCCCCGCCGTCCGGCCGCTCCGTGCCGGCCGGGGACGCCGTCAGCGCCCGGTCCACCCCGGCGAACCACTCGTGGGCCTGCCCGGCGGCGAGGCTGCGGCAGCCGGAGAGCAGCTCCTCGTACGAGACGTCCCCCAGCACGTGCCCGGCCAGCAGCGACGCGAGCAACTCGGCCTCGGCGGGGCGCAGGTCCTTGAGCCCGACCGCGTCCCTGACCTCCTCCCGCTCCGCGAGCGCCTGTGCGCGGGCCGCCAGCTCGGCCGGCGTCGTCCCGTCCTCCCCGGCCCCTGCGGTGCGGTCCTCCAGCCGCTCGCGCAGCCGGGTGGCGAGCAGCTCCTCGGTGGGCACGGGCGGGCAGAGCATGCCGTACCGTCCGGCCAGCAACGGATTAGCCGCCGACCCCACCGCCACGACGATCACCGCGAAGGCCTCGCGGCGGTCCAGGGCCGCGGCGAGCTCGTCGAGGTCCATCTCGTCCGGGGGCAGCGCGCCGGGCCGGGCGAGGGACGGTTCCAGCAGGTATCCGGTACCGCGCCGGACCTCTTCCTCCCCGCCGTCCAGCGTCCGGGCCAGCTGCCTCGGTCCGCCCTCCGGATCGACCCGCAGCACCCGGGGGCCGACGGCGTCCGCTGCGTCCGCCGGGCGCTGGGTGACCTCGTCGAGGAGCGAGAGCGCCGTGCTCGTGCGTCCGGTGCCGGGCGCGGCGCCGAGCACCAGCAGGCGGCGGGCGCGGAGCGCGTTGCGCAGCCGCACGTACCCCTGCGGCTCCACGTGGACGCGGCGGAGCCTGCGCAGCTCCTCCTCGGGCACGGGGCCGCTGCGCATGCCCGCGCCGGGGTGCCGGGAGCCCAGCAGCAGGTTGATGTTGTCGCCGATGTGGGCGCTCTGGAGCCGCGAGTGGGCGAAACTGATCAGGTCCCGGCGGACGTCGAACAGCTGCCGGGTGGCGCGGCGCGTCCGCGCGGCGGCGGCGAGATCGGTGGACCCCTCCTCGCCCTGCTCGTCGGCGAGGGGGTCCCGGGTGCGCTCCTTGAACCGTCCGGCGGCGCGCTCCCGTTCCCTCTCCCGCTCCTTCTCCGCGGCCTCGTCGTCGTCCTCGTCCTCGGCGGACTTCTCGTCGTCGTCCTCGTCCCGGTCGTCGTCGCGGGACCGCTCGTCCCCGGTCCTCCTGTCGCCCCGGCCCCTCTTGCCGTCCCGGCCCTTCCCGT
Source organism: Streptomyces caelestis (assembly GCF_001279005.1). Lineage (GTDB taxonomy): Bacteria > Actinomycetota > Actinomycetes > Streptomycetales > Streptomycetaceae > Streptomyces > Streptomyces heliomycini. Next base: position 39,077 of record NZ_LGCN01000239.1, on the reverse strand, counting down.
CTTCCCGGCCCCGCCCCCTGTCGTCCCCGGCCTTCTTGCCGTCGGAGTCGGACGACCGGCCCTCGTCCCGCCGCCCGGGGGCGTCGTCGGCCGCGCCGCCGGCCTGCTCGTCGTCGCTCACCCGGCTCAGCCCCTCCCCAGCTCCGCGTCGCGGCCGGTGTTCCGGCCGATGTGCACGGTCCCCCGGTACTCGTTGTGGTGGTGGTGGGACACGTCGCCGGCGACGTCGTAGCGCACGCCGGAGCGGTCGGGCCGGTCGCCGGGCGTGCCACCGCCGTCGTCCTCGGTCCCGCCGTCGTCCTCGGTCCCGCCGTCGTCCTCGGTCCCGTCGCCTTCGCCGGTCCCGTCGCCTTCGCCGTCGCCGTCGTCGGACCGGGCCGCGTCCGGCCCGGCGGCGGACGGGGGACCGGCGGCGGGGGCCGGCGACGGCGGTGCGGCCGGCACGGCGTCGGGCATCTCCGGAGCGGGCCGCCCGGGCAGGTGGAACCAGGCGGTGACCTCGCCCTCCTTGAGGGCCAGCCGGGCCGGGGAGTAGTGCGCGGGCTCGATGAACTTGCCGCCGCCGCCGACCACGTCCTCGTACAGGGAGGAGGAGACCACCAGCACGAGGTCGGCCTTCTCGGCGTCGAGCAGTCCACGGGCGACGGAGGAGTCCGCGAGCCGGCAGGCGAGGTCGACGGCGCGTCCGCTGATGCCCCGGCCGTCGTGCCGGACCGGGCCGACGTTCATGCCGATGCGCAGCCCGAGGGGGACGGCCAGACCGCGGTTCTCGTCCCGCAGCTTCTCGTGCGCCTCGACCAGCCACAGGCCGAGCAGCCGGCTCACCGCGATCCGGCTCGCGACCGACAGCAGGACGCCGTCACCGCGGTCCTCCATGTGCACGGCGTCCCGCGCCACCTTGGCGTGGGTGAACGCCGTCTCCACCACCCGGTAGACGCGTTCGCGCATCCGCGGCCTGTCGACGTCGTCGTACTCGCCGGAACGTCTGGCATCGACGCTGATCACCAACTCGTAGTGTGCTTCGGTGAGTTCCAGAGCGCCGTGGTTCACCCGTACCCCCCTGTGGGTCCTGTCCGCCTGCCGAAGAGATCGTTCGTCCTGCCGGAGTGGTGGTTCGTGAGGTGGTCCGCCCCTTCTCAGCATCGGGCCCGGGACGAGGGGGCGTCTGTAGCCGTTTACACACGGCGGGGCGGGGGTTACTCCTGATGCCCTTCCGCGAGGAGGGCGAGCAGGGCGGGGTCGAGGATCTCCACCATGCGGTTGCCGGTGCGCACGACGTTCTGGGTGCGCAGGAGCCGCAGCGCCTTGGCGACGGCTTCCCGGGTGGCCCCTATCGTGGCGGCCAGTTCGTCCTGGGCCAGCTGGACGACGACGGCCGGGGAGCCGTTCGAGAGGGTCGTCCCGGACGGGGTGTAGGGGCCGGCGGTCCGGGGGCCCGACAGTTCGGTGAGCCGGCCGGCCAGGCGTTGCAGCACGGTGAGCGAGGCGAGCGCGGAGCGTTCCTGGTCGGCGCTGCGGAGCCGGAAGGTGAGCTGACGCATCACCAGGCCGCTGACCCGGGGGTGCAGGGCGAGGAAACGACGGAACGCGTCCCCGGATATGACCTGGGCCTCCGTGACGCCCAGGGCGCGCACGGTGGCGCTCCGGGGATGCAGGTCCAACGCGGCCATCTCACCGAGGAGTTCACCCGGGCCGCGCAGCCCGAGTATCAGCCGGGTGGCCCCCCGGTCCGTCGCCACGGACACGGTCACCCACCCCCGGATCATGATCACGACATGACTGGACCGCTCGCCCTCCGTCAGGAGGTGGGCGTCGGCCGGGTAGCGCCTGCGGTTGCCGAGGGCCATCACGCTCTCGCGCTCCTGGGCGGTCAGCGCCTGCGCGAACGCCGTCTCGTTGCCGAGCAGCCCCATGGCCGGCCCCCCGCCGCAGTCCGGACGTCTCGATATCGGATCGGGTGTCGATGGTGACAGAACGCGGTTCCAGGCCGTACGGATTACGCCATATCGGCGATACCGGCCGGTAGTCGCGGAATGCCAGGCCGTACGCCCTTCCTCCCTCCGCCCCGTCACCCCTCGCGCACCGGCGCCCACCGCGGCCGGCGCCCTCCCCGCCCGCGTCCGGGAGGACGACCGCGAGGTCAGACGCGCCACTCGAACACAGGGCCGCCGCTACGCAGAGCACCGGCCCCCTGACGGGGAGTTGGCGCGAACTCGGGTTTGCGCTGTGGAAGTGGTGACACGGACGTGTGAGGACGAGGTGATGACGGGCCGGGGCGGCGCGTCGGCGCACGCGCGCCGGCCGACTCCCCCTCCACGGGAGCGGGTCCGGCTTCCGCCACCCGCTCCCCGGCGAACTCGCGGGCCGACGGCCCGGGGTTTTGCCGGTGCGCTCGTCGAGTTGTCCGCGAACTCCTCCGGCATTGTCCGCGATCGGTAACGGCCGCATCCCGGGGACACCGTCCCCCGTCCTGTCAGGTGGCCGGGGTGACCGGGGAACGACGGCGACTACGCGAGGGCGGGGCGGACATGGCACGGCACGGTGGCGGGCGCGGCTGGTACGGCAAGGTGGTCGGGGCGGCGCTCGGGGTGACGGTGCTGGCCGTCGGCGCCTCGGTGTGGACCGCGCAGGCCGGCGTGGTGGGCGACCCGTCGCCGAGGGCGACCGCGTCCGCCGCGCCGGGCGGTGCCGCCGAGCCGGTCGCGGCGACCATCGTGCACGCCTCGGACCAGGGGGCGCGCGGCGTCAACATCACCGTCGACGACGGCCCCGATCCCGCCTGGACCCCCCAAGTCCTCGACCTGCTGCGCGAGTACGGGGTGAAGGCCACGTTCTGCGTGACGGGGACGCAGGCGCAGGCCCACCCGGACCTCGTGAAGGAGGTGGTCGCGGCCGGGCACCGGCTGTGCGACCACACGGTCTCGCACGACACCACCATGGACAGGAAGTCCGAGGCCTACCAGAAGAAGGAGATCCTCGACGCCGAACGCATGATCACCGAGGCGTCCGGGGGCGTACGGCCGATGTACTACCGGGCGCCCGGCGGGGCCTTCACCCCCTACAGCCGCGAACTGGCCGCCTCCCGGGGCATGCGCCCGCTGGGCTGGAACGTGGACACCAAGGACTTCGAGCAGCCGGGCGCCGACGCCATCGTCGCCACCGTCGAACGGGAGATCGCCAACGGGCCGACCATCCTCTTCCACGACGCGGGAGGCGACCGCGCGCAGACCGTCGACGCCCTGCGCCGCGTCCTGCCCTGGCTCGAGGAACAGGGCTACTCCTTCGGCTTCCCGGTGCGCTGAGCCCTCCGGAACCGGTCCGTCACGGGCGGCCGGGCCGCGGTGCTCCCGCCCGGCGGTGAGCCGCCGGTCGGGAGCGAGGGCGTGGCGGCGGTGCGCGACGACGCCCCCGGCCCTCCTGCGGGGCGGTCCGGCGGAACCGGTCCCACCCGGTGAGCGGGACGGCGACGTCGGCTCCGGCGGCGGCCGCCGCACCGGTGCGGCGGATGTGACCTTCGTCGCGGCGGCGAGGGCCCGACGCGTTCGCCGCCGGGCGGTCCGCCGGCCGGGGTGGCGGTGGCGGATCCGCCGTCGGCTGAGGTCACAGGGGGTGCGGACGGAGGCGCGCGGCAGGAAGCCCGCGCTCCGCGGAGAGCAATATCTGTGCCCGCGACAGGAGAAACGGGTGCGGGGCGCGGCACGTATTCCCCGGCCGCCGACCGGCACGGAATTATCGGCCGTGCGGGGCCGATCCCCCCGTGCTACCGTCGTTACCAGTTGCAGGTGTGGTTGCCAGAGGGTTCATTTCCGACGGGTTAATCATCACGGCGACACGGAATTCACACAAGGTGAATTACCGATACCGCCTCCGAAGGAGAAATGACATGGCTACCGGCACCGTGAAGTGGTTCAACGCGGAAAAGGGCTTCGGCTTCATCGAGCAGGACGGCGGCGGCCCCGACGTCTTCGCCCACTACTCGAACATCGTCGCCCAGGGCTTCCGTGAGCTGCAGGAAGGCCAGAAGGTGTCGTTCGACATCGCGCAGGGCCAGAAGGGCCCGACGGCCGAGAACATCGTTCCCGCCTGACACCGGCGACGACGCATACTTCGCAGCTGGGGCCCGCACCTCTGGGGTGCGGGCCCCGGCTCGCGCGCATTTCAGGGCGCGCGGCGGAAAGGCTCCACCGCGTCATCGACCGGTGACGCCCTCTCCGTCGGCCCGACGCCGCCCCCATCGAATCCGGCTCGTCTCGAGATTCTCTGCGCCGCCCATGTGCTGCGGGAATTCCTTGGTACGCGCCCCATCAAGGAAGGTTCCGCATGAAGCGTGTCCGCACGTCCCGCACCCCTGACCGTTCCGGAGGAGGCTCCGGCGCCCCCCGCTCCGGCGCGCCCCGCTCCGGTGGCCCGCGCCGTTCCAGGGGCCAGGGGAGCCGGCAGGCCGGACGGCCCGCCCCGCAGGGCGAGTTCGCGCCGCCGAAGACGATCACCCCCGCGCTGCCCGCCGTCGAGTCGTTCGCCGACCTCGACATGCCCGCACGGCTGCTGGCCACGCTCGGCGCCGAGGGCGTGACCGTACCGTTCCCGATCCAGGCGGCGACGCTGCCGAACTCCCTGGCCGGCCGTGACGTACTCGGCCGCGGCCGCACGGGCTCGGGCAAGACCCTCGCCTTCGGCCTCGCCGTACTGGCCCGCACCGCGGGCCGGCGCGCCGAGCCGCGGCGGCCGCTCGCCCTCGTCCTCGTCCCCACCCGCGAGCTCGCCCAGCAGGTCACCGACGCGCTCACCCCGTACGCCCGCTCCGTGGGCCTGCGGCCGGTCACCGTCGTCGGCGGGATGTCCATCGGCAGGCAGGCCGGAGCGCTGCGCGCCGGGGCCGAGCTGGTCGTCGCGACGCCCGGACGGCTCAAGGACCTGATCGAGCGGGGCGACTGCGTGTTGGACGACGTCGGCATCACGGTCCTCGACGAGGCCGACCAGATGGCCGACATGGGCTTCATGCCCCAGGTCACCGCCCTGCTCGACCAGGTGCGCCCCGACGGGCAGCGGATGCTCTTCTCGGCCACCCTGGACCGCAACGTCGACCGGCTGGTGCGGAACTACCTGCACGACCCCGTCGTCCACTCGGTCGACCCCTCCGCCGGCGCCGTCACCACCATGGAGCACCACATACTCCACGTCCACGACGCCGACAAGCACCGGACGACCACCGAGATCGCCGCGCGGGACGGGCGGGTGATCATGTTCCTCGACACCAAGCACGCGGTGAACCGGCTGACCAAGCACCTCCTGAGCAGCGGTGTCCGCGCCGCGGCCCTGCACGGCGGCAAGTCCCAGCCGCAGCGCACGCGGACCCTGGCCCAGTTCAAGAGCGGGGAGGTGACGGTGCTGGTGGCGACCAACGTGGCGGCGCGCGGGATCCACGTCGACCACCTCGACCTGGTCGTCAACGTGGACCCGCCCACCGACCACACAACGTGGACCCGCCCACCGACCACAAGGACTACCTGCACCGCGGCGGCCGTACGGCCCGCGCCGGGGAGTCCGGCAGCGTCGTCACCCTGGTCACCCCCGACCAGCGCCGCGAAATGAACCGGCTGATGGCCTCGGCGGGCATCACCCCCCGGGTCACCCAGGTCCGGTCGGGCGAGGAGGAGCTGAGCCGCATCACCGGCGCCCAGGCCCCCTCCGGAGTCCCGGTCGTCATCGCCGCGCCGCCCGCGGAACGTCCCCGTGGCACGTCGTCCCCCTCCCGCAGCCGCCGGGGCCGCCGGGGCCGCGCCGGCCAGGGCCGGCCCGGCGGCGAAGGGGGCCGCAGGACCCAGCGGCGGCCCGACTTCGGCCCGGCCGCCTAGAACCGCCGCGCCCGCACGCCCATCCCCGTCGGCAGGAGGCACCCGTGACACCCGTGACACCCGTTCGGACGCAGCACCTCGGAGACGACCCCTCTCCCGAGGCCGTGTTCGGCGACGGGGACGCGTCCGGCCCCCGGGTCCGTGACGACATGACGGTCGAGGTGGCCCTGTCCCTCATGGCCGGCGCCCGTGTCGACCACCTCGTCCTCTGCGACGAGGACGACCGGGACACGGGCCTGGTGACCCTGGCCCGGCTCGCCGTCCTGCGCGGGAGCACCGCCTACACGGACCGGATCCGGCTGCGGGACGTCCTCGACGGGCCGTTCACCTCGTCCGCGCTCCGCTCCGGACGCACCGGCACCACCGGGGGCATCGCCTTCCGGGCGGTGTGAGGACCGGCGGAAGACCGCCGCCAAGAGACACGAGGGCCCTGCCGACGCGCGTCGGCAGGGCCCTCGTCGTGTCCGCGCCGCCGCCCCGCCGTCCCCGGCGAGCGCTCCCCGCCGCCACGGACCACAGGGTGTCTGCGGTGCCCGCACATCGAAATCTGTCTTTGTCAGAGTAGACATTGCGGCACGGTGTGGTTAGTCTTCTTCTCGTTGACACGGTCGAGCGAGACCCGGCAGACACGAACTGGCGGGTAGTAGTACCGCAGTACCCGTTCATCAAGTGGTCGGTTCAGAGGAAAGAACGGAGGAGCAGACGCCATCAGGATCGCCCGGCACCGGGAGACTTCCGGTCCGGGTACCGCAGGACCCCGGAACGGATGGTGGTCTTTGGTCACGCAACCGCGATCCCCGCACCCCCGCCCCCACCGGGCCGGGTAGCGGAAAAAGAAGGTCGGCACAGCATGAGGGCCGACCGATGGTGTTGAATTTCCTTCGGGGCCCTGGTGCCGTACGGCACCAGGGCCCCTCGACGCGTTGTACAACGAGGTGACATGCCAGCAGACACTCCACTCAGCAATCGTCTGGACGACGACGACTACCCCGCCTACACCATGGGCCGGGCCGCCGAGATGCTCGGCACCACCCCCGGCTTCCTCCGGGCCATCGGCGAGGCCCGCCTGATCACTCCGCTGCGCTCGGAGGGCGGACACCGCCGGTACTCCCGCTACCAGCTGCGGATAGCCGCCCGCGCCCGCGAGCTCGTCGACCGGGGGACCCCGATCGAGGCGGCCTGCCGCATCGTCATCCTCGAGGACCAGCTCGAAGAGGCCCAGCGCATCAACGCCGAGTACCGCCGCGCCGCGGACCGGGCGGCCCGCGGCGCCGACGCCGGTTCGGGCTGACCCCGCGGGCCCGGACCGGCCGGCGCACGACGGACGTCGTCCCCGGCCGCCGCCCGTCGCGCGCGGCCGGCTGCGCGTCAGGCCGCGGCCCCGACCGCCGGGTCCTGCGCGGCCGGCTCGCGGACCACGCCGCGTCGGCGGGTCGGGACGCCGAGGGTCGGGTGGGTCACGCCCCAGGCCGCGCCCTTGCAGACCAGTTCCTTGTAGAGGGCGGCGAGGCGTCCGGTCAGGGCCGCGTCGACGGCGCGGTCGTCGGCGGTGACGTACTGGATCAGGCCCTCCTTGCGGCCCAGCGAGATGCACTGGTTGACGTAGCGCAGCGGCGTCCTGGGGAGCTTGCCGCCGGTCAGGCGGGCCGCGATGGCGTCGGCGGCCTGCCAGGCGGTGGGGACGCCCGAGGCGCACGACATCCGCAGCGGCTTGCCGCCGGGGCCCGCCACCAGCGCCGCGTCGCCGACGGCGTACACGTCCGGGTGCGAGACCGAGCGCATGGTGCCGTCGACCACGATCCGGCCGTCGTCGCCGGTCTTCAGGGTGGTGGCCCCCGCGATCGGGTGGACGGCGAAGCCGGTGGTCCACAGGGTGACCGCGGCCGGGAGGGAACGGCCGTCGGCGAGGGTGACGCGGTCGGCCCCGACGGCGGTGACGGACGCCCGCTCGTGCACGGTGACGCCGAGCCTGCCGAAGACCTCGCGCAGGTGCCGGCGGCCCTTGGCGGAGAGCCAGTCGCCGAGGTCGCCGCGGGCGGCGAGGGAGACGTCGAGGTCCGGGCGGGACTCGGCGATCTCGGACGCGGCCTCCAGACCGGTGAGTCCGCCGCCGACCACGACCACGGACCGCCCCGCCTCCAGGCCGGCCAGGCGCTCGCGCAGCCGGAGGGCTCCGGGACGGCCGGCGATCTCGTGGGCGTGTTCGGCGGTACCGGGCACGCCCTGGGTGTTCCAGCCGCTGCCGAGGGCGTACACGAGGGTGTCGTATGTCAGCCGCCCGGTTCCCCCGGTGCCGTCGGTGACGGTGACCGTCCCGCGGTCGGCGTCCACGGCCGTCACCGTCGCCCGCCGCGGTTCCACGCCGGTGCCCGCGAACATCTCGCCGAAGGGCCGGGGCCTGAGCTCCCGGCCCACCGCGAGCTGGTGCATCCGGACGCGCTCGACGAAGTCGGGCTCGGCGTCGACGAGGGTGATGGCGACGTCCTCCCGGCGCAGCCGCCTGGCCAGACGGCCGGCCGCGACGGCTCCGGCGTATCCGGCTCCGAGGACGATGATGCGGTGCTGCATTTCCCTGCTCCTGTCGTCGGCTCTTCGCGGGTCGCCCCTTGAACCGGGCGGCCCGCCGTTTCCTGACAGGAGCGAAGTGTGATGTGGGTCACATGACGGTCAGAAGGCGGTGAACAGGGGGTCGCCGTGGTCGGTGGAGGCCCAGAGCCGGGTCGCGCGCTCCAGCTTGTCGGGGTTCGCCTGGCTGCGGATCGCGGTGATGCCCTCGGCGGTGACCGCGAGGCACATGATGCCGACGACCCGGCCGTCGAGGACCGCCACGAGGGCGGGGTCGCCGTTGGCGGTCGCGACGTGGATGCCGGGCGAGCCGCCCACGAGGGCGCGCTTGGCCTTGCCCGGCTTGAACAGGCCCCGCAGGAACGTCGCGACCGCGAGCGCGCCCTCGAACGCCTTGGCGCGGGCCGGGACCTTCCCGCCGCCGTCGCCGACCGCGACGGCGTCCTCGGTGAGCAGCCGCACCAGCGGCTCGGTCCGGCCGCTGGCGGCGGCGGCGAGGAACTCGTCGACGACCCGCCGGGCGGCGGCCCCGTCGATCTCGGTGCGCGCCTTGCCCTCCGTGACGTGCTTCTTGGCCCGGTGGAAGATCTGCTGGCTGGCGGCCTCGGTGAGGTCGAGGATCGCGGCGATCTCCCGGTGCGGGTAGTCGAACGCCTCCCGCAGCACGTACACCGCCCGCTCGTTGGGGGTGAGGCGCTCCAGCAGGGTGAGGACGGCGTACGAGACCGACTCGCGCTGTTCGGCGGTGTCGGCGGGGCCGAGCATCCGGTCGCCGGCGAGCAGTGGCTCGGGGAGCCACTCGCCCACGTAGGTCTCGCGCCGGGCGCGGGCCGAGGTGAGCTGGTTGAGGCACAGGTGGGTGAGCACCTTCGTCAGCCAGGCCTCGGGGACCTCGATGCGGCCCGTGTCGGCGGCCTGCCAGCGCAGGAAGGTCTCCTGCACCGCGTCCTCGGCCTCGCTCGCGGAGCCGAGGAGGCGGTAGCCGATGGCCTCCAGCCGCGGCCGGAGGGCCTCGAAGCGATCCACGTCCCGCACGCTCAGCGCCATGCCCGGATCGTAGCCCCCGCCGGGTGACCGGGCCGTCCGGACGGCCGCAGGCAGGCATGCGCGCGTGGTTTCGGGACAGACGCACCGGGTCACCCCAGTAGTCGGCAGACGGGAAGCGATCTCGTTCATGGCTCAGGAAGCGGGCTCGGCGACAGCGGAGGATTCCGGACTCGACACGGGAAGGGCGGAGCCCCGCGGCTCCGGCAGACCCGCCCCGCCGAAAGGGCGGGGCTTCCCGTCCGCGGTGGCGCGCAGCGGCCGGGTGGGCGGCCTGGACGGGCTGCGGACGGTGGCGGTCGCCCTGGTGCTCGTCTACCACGTGGCGCCGGACGTGCTGCCGGGCGGCTCGGTCGCCGTGGACGTCTTCTTCACCATCAGCGGCTTCGTCATCACCCGGCTGCTGCTCGCCGAGTACGCCCGCACCGGCGGCGTCGCCCTGCTCCCCTTCTACCGGCGGCGCTGGCTGCGGCTGGTCCCCGCGCTGCTGGCCGTGTGCGCGGTCTGCGCGATCCTGTCGGTGACCACCCCGCTGTGGGGCTTCGACGACTCCCTGCCGGCGGCGGGCCTGTCGGCGCTGTTCCTCGTCAACGTCGTCCGGGCCGCGGAGCCCGGGCCGTACGGCGACCTGACGGGACCGCTCGCGCACACCTGGTCGCTGGGGGTGGAGGAGCAGTTCTACCTGCTCTGGCCGCTCGCGCTGCTGGTGCTGCTGCGCCACGCCCGGGCGCGCACGGTGCTGCTCTGCACGGCGGCCCTGTGCGCGCTGCCCGTGCTGTGGCGCTGCCTCCTGTGGCAGCCGGACGCGGCCCACCGCATCTACAACGGCACCGACACCCGCGCCGACCAGCTGCTGGCCGGCGCCCTCGTCGCCGTGGTCCTGGCGCGGCTGCGCGCCGACGATCCCCGGCTGGCCGTGCTGCGGGCCTGGGCGGGCCGGCTGGCCTGGCCGGCGCTGGGCCTGCTGGCGCTGGCGGCCTGGCGGATGCCGGTGACCGCCGACGCCGGCCCGTGGACGGTCGCCTGGTACACCGTCGGGTTCCTGTGCGTGGCGGTGCTCTCCGCCGTCCTGGTCACGGCGCTCGAACTGCGCCCCGGGGGCGGGCTCTCCCGGCTGCTCTCGCTCACGCCGCTGACCTGGGTGGGCCGCAACCTGAGCTACGGCGTCTACCTGTGGCACTACCCCGTCGTACGGCTGCTGGCCTCCCTCGGCATGAAGGACGGACTCCTGCCGGCCACGGCCGTGCTGACCCTCCTGATGGCCCTGCTGTCGTACTACGTCATCGAGGCGCCGTTCCTGCGCCGGGCGCGGCGGCCCGCACCGGGAGCCGCGGCCCGGCAGCCCGCGGTTTGAGGGTCCTTTCACCAGGAGCGTCCTCGACGGGGGTCCCCCGCTCGAGCGAAGCCGGGCGGGAGGAGGAGCCGCGTGGGCGTTTCGGCGACGCGGCGAGGTGCGGCGCCGGGCCGCGCGCCCCGGACGGGCATGGTGAAAGGACCCCTTTAGGGTGGCGGCAGCCCGGGGACGTGGTCCCGGGGCGTGGCTTTCCAGGGGAGGGGTGCCGCATGGGGGCGCCGGGCCGGAAACGGCGACGGAGCGGCTCGAGGGGCCCCGCCTGGTCCCGACGGTGGCCAACGGCTCCCCCGCGTTCGGCCAGTACCGCCCCCGTGCGGACCGGGCCGGCTACGAGCCCTGGGCCCTCCAGGTCGTCGAGTTCTCCGGCGACCGCGTCACGGGCATCACGGCCTTCCGTGACACCGCGCGGCTCTTCCCGCTCTTCGGTCTGCCGGACCACGTGGACGAGGACGCCCGACCCGCCGCCCGCGCCCGGTCACCTGCCGCGGTCCTCGGCCAGCGTGTGGGCGACCAGGGCGTTGGCGTGGCCGTGGCCCAGTCCGTGCTCGGCCTTGAGCCAGCCGACGAGCTCCATGTGCCGGGTGAGCGGAGAGGAGCGGATGAGCTCCTTCCACTCGGCGACGGGCCGGCCGTACTTCTTCTCGATGGAGGGGAAGTAGCCGGCAGGGCCCTTCACCGCGTCGGTCATGAGGTGCTCCCGTCTCGTGATCGGTCAGGTCGTAGGGGTCAGGTCTTGAGGGGGCCGGGGCGCGGCGGCCGGTCAGTGGTTCGCCGGGGTGGTGGCCAGCCGGACCGTCAGGGCGGTCAGCCAGAGCAGGCCGAGGCCCGCGCCCGCGGTGAACGCCAGGACGGAGGCGGCGGAGCCGGCGAACCCGGCGAGCACGGCGACGGGCGCGAGGCGGGAGGCGACGGCCCAGCCGCGGTGACCGCGGTCGGCGAGCGGGCGGGCCAGGACGACGAACGCGGCGCACAGGGCGAGGTAGCCGGCCATCCCGGCGGCCATGTGGGCGGCTCCGTGCCCGCTCAGCGTGGCCGTGTCGGGGGAGCCGGCGGGGAAGCCCGCGCCGGCGTCCGCGGGGAAGGCCGCGGCGGCCCAGAACGAGACGCCGCACACCCCGACGAGGAGGGGGCCCCAGGCCGCGCCCGCGCCGCCGTCCAGCACCCGGCGCAGACCGGCCGCCCCGGCGACGAGGAGGGCCCCGGCGAGCAGGAAGTTCACCGTCTGGATCCAGCCCGCCCCGCCGAGGGCGAGCTGGCTGATCGCGTGCCGGGTGAAGTCGAAGCCCTCCCGTGCCGCGCCCTGGGCGAGGCCGGCCGCGAGGAACAGCGGGCCCGCCAGCACGCCGCCGGCCGCGGTCCACCGTGCCGCCGGACGCGACGTGGGCGGAGCGGGGGCGAGAGAGCGGGATGCGCCGAGCGTGTGGGTCATGGCCGGGCCTTCCTTGCGTCGATGGTGTCGGGTGTACGACCGACGGCAGGGGAAGGAGTCATCGCTCCACCCGGTGTGCGCTGCGTCACAGTGCGTCGGGGCGGCACCGGCCGGGTGGGGTGTGACGTGACGAACGACCATTCATGGATGTGAATCTGATTCATCGCCGAAACTATTGACGTGCCCACGGCAGGCCTCTACCGTCCCGGAAAGCGCTTTCTCCGTTCACGGACTCGAACTCACCGATGAGCTCGCCCCCCACCCGACCGAACCTGGAGACGAACGATGCATGTGAGACCCGCCCTCGCCTGTGCCGGCCTGCTGGCCGGCGCGCTCGTCACGCTGTCCGGCGCCCCCGCGCAGGCCGCGACCGTCCGCTACGAGGCCGAGGGGTCCTCGGCGGTCTGCACCGGCGCCGTCGAGACCGAGTGGTCCGGATACTCCGGCAGCGGCTTCTGCAACGGCACCAACGGCACCGGCGGCTACGTCCAGTTCACCGTGAACGCCCCCGCCGCCGAGACGGCGACGCTCCGGGTGCGCTTCGCCAACGGCAGCGGCGGCGCACGGGCCGCGAACATCGTGGTGAACGGCAGCACGGTCGCGTCCGCCTCCTTCGAGGCCACCGGCGCCTGGACGGGCTGGACGACGAAGACGTTCACCGTGCCGGTGCGGTCGGGCGGCAACACCGTGCGGCTCAGCCCGACGTCGTCCGCCGGACTGCCCAACGTCGACTACCTCGAGGTGGAGACGAGCGGCGGCACGACCACCCCGCCGCCCGCCTCCGCGCTCTACGTGGCGCCGGGCGGCAGCGCCGGCGCGTCCGGCACCCTGTCCGACCCGACGACACTCGTCTCCGCGATCGACCGCATCACCCCCGGCGGCACGATCTACCTGCGCGGTGGCACGTACCACCACTCCCAGACGGTCACCATCCCCGCGGGCAACAACGGCACCCCGGGCGACCGTACGGAGCTCGCCGCCTACCCGGGCGAGACGCCCGTACTGAACTTCTCCGCGCAGAGCGAGAGTTCATCGAACCGCGGGCTCGCCGTGAACGGGTCGTACTGGCACGTCAAGGGAATCGTCGTCGAACGCGCCGGGGACAACGGCATCTTCGTCGGCGGCAGCAACAACGTCTTCGAGCGCACGGTGACCCGCTACAACCGCGACACCGGGCTCCAGCTCTCGCGGATGGCCTCCGACACGCCCCGCGACCAGTGGCCCTCCAACAACCTCGTCCTGAGCGCGGAGTCGCACGACAACGCCGACTCCGACGGCGAGGACGCCGACGGCTTCGCCGCCAAGCTCACCTCCGGTCCCGGCAACGTCTTCCGCTACGCCGTCGCCCACAACAACATCGACGACGGCTGGGACCTCTACACCAAGGACGACACGGGCCCGATCGGCGCGGTCACCATCGAGGACTCCCTCGCCTACGAGAACGGCACCCTCAGCAACGGCGGCCAGGCCGGCAACGGCGACCGCAACGGCTACAAGCTCGGCGGCGAGGGCATCGAGGTCGACCACGTCATCCGGCGCAGCATCGCCTACGACAACGGCAAGCACGGGTTCACGTACAACAGCAACCCGGGCTCGATGACCGTCTCCGGCAACGTCAGCATCGACAACGCCGAGCGCAACTTCAACTTCGACGGCGGCAGTTCGGTGTTCCGCGACAACACCTCGTGCCGCAGCGGCAGCGGGTCCAACGACAGGACCATCGGCAGCGTCGACGGCTCGAACCAGTTCTGGTCCGGCTCCAACGGCTCCCGGTGCGCCGGCTACTCCGGCGCGCTGAACTGGTCGTTCGCCTCGGACGGCCGCCTGGTCGTCGGCTTCGGCGGCAACACGGTGACCCCGTAGGGGAGCCGGGCGGCGGCCGGCCCCCGGTTCCTCCGGGGGACCGGCCGCTTCCCGCTTCCCGCTTCCTGCTTCCTGCTTCCTGCTTCCTGCTTCCTACGACGTCAGGCCGATCTCCGCGCAGTCCGCCGCGTACGCCCCGGTGCAGATGTCCTTGACGGTGTAGACACCGTCCTGGACCACCGTGGCCCCGATGTTCTCCTTCGTGAGGGCGACCACCGGGACCAGCATCGCCGGGATGTCCTTGTGCGTCGGGCTGTCGACCACGTCCCGCGCCAGGGCGTCGAACTGGATCGACCTCTCCTGCACCTTGGCCACCGCCATGTCCGCGGCCCCCGTCGCCTCCAGCAGGAACGACTTGTACACCGTCATGTACTGCGTGCCGGCCACGATCCGCCGCACCGCCGCCAGGTCGGCGTCCTGACCGGTCACCGGCGGAAGGTCGGTGACGCCCGCCTCCTCCAGCACCTCGATGACGGCGCCGGCCATGCCGTCGTTCGCCGAGTAGACGGCGGCGATGTCCCCGGCGCCGACCTCCTTCACCGCCTCGCGCATGTTCTCCGCGGCGGCCTCGGGCAGCCACTGCCTGGTGTCGTACGACTTGGCGATGTCCACCTCGCCGTCCAGTTCGCCGAGCGCGCCCTTGCGGAAGAGCTTCGTGTTCGGGTCGGTGGGCGCGCCGTGCATCACGACGACCTTGCTGTTCTCGGCGTCCTCGCCGAGCGCGTTCACGAGGGCGCGGCCCTGCACCTGGCCGACGAGCTCGTTGTCGTGGGAGACGTACGCGTCGATCGGGCCCTCGGCGAGACGGTCGTAGGCGATGACGGGTATGCCCGCCTCCTTCGCCTTCTCCACGTCCGTCGCGACGGCCTCGGAGTCCACCGCGTCGACCACGATCACGTCGACCCGGTCGGCGATCATCTTCCGGAACTGCTCGCCCTGCTTGTCCTTGCTGCCCTCGGCGTTGGCGTAGACGACCTCGCCCTGCTCGTCGGTGAGGGACGAGACCCGGTCCTCGAAGAGCGGGCGGTCGAACTTCTCGAAGCGCGCCGTGTCCTTGTCCGGCAGCAGCAGGCCCACGGTGATGTCGTAGCTCCTGTCCCGCGACGCGGGCGCGTCGTCACCGCTCACCGCGCCGACGACGCCGCACGCGGTGAGCGACAGGGCCGACAGGCCGGCGGTCAGGAGCAGGACGGGACGACGTACGGAGGCGGCGCGGGTGTGGGGGGTGGTGCGGAGGTTCACGTGGGGGGTGCCTTCCGGGCGAGTGCAGCAGGGTGACCAGGCGACTGTGTCCGTTGCGCGGCGGTCCGGCGTGCGTGCTCACGGCACTCTCGCGGACTGCGCGGGAAATGTGCGCAGGAGCGGCACACGGACTGCACACAGTGGGCCGGAGGCGTCGTTAGCGTGGCTGTCACCTGCTCCGGACCGGTCGCCCCGGCGGGCATCGGCGTCGGTACGTCAACTCAGGAAGACAGCGGATGGACTACTGCTCCACGTGTCGCCGGCATCTGAACGGCGCCCTGGTCTGCCCGGGCTGCGGCGCCTACGCCCCCGACATCGCGCCCGCCGTCATCGGCGGCCGCACCGTCCCCGGAGCGGCGACGGCCGCCGCGCCCGGCGCCGTGCCCACTCCCCCGGCCCCACGGCCGGCCGCCTCCGTGCCCGCCTCCACGGGTACGGGCACCGGCCGGGCGGCGCGGCGGCGGCAGCTGGTCCGCTGGAAGAAGACCCAGCGGCGGGCCCTGGTCGCGACGGCCGTGGCCCTCGTCGGCGGCGGGCTGACCCTCGCCTCGACGGACCGGAGCGGCACGGACCGCACCCAGGCCGCCACGGCGCCCGACCTCAGGGGCATGGGCGGCGCGCAGGGGCCCGCGGCCCCGTACGACGACCCGGACGCCCCGGCCACCGCCTCCCCGGACCGTACGGACCGGTCGCCCTCGGCCGACGACGGGCGCGGACGGGCGGCCACCGAGGCCGCACCGGCGCCCACCACCCCGTCGGACACCCGCACGGACGACGGCGCCGCCGCCTCCGGCCCGGCGGCGCCGTCGCAGCCGCGCACGACCTCCCCGGACCCCGTCTCCCGCTCCGGTGCGCGCGCGGACACGGGAGCGGGCTCGGGAGCGGGCTCGGAATCCGCGTCGGCTTCCGGCTCCGGCTCCGGCTCCGGCTCCGGCACGGTCGCCCCGCCGGCGTCGTCGCCCCCGGCCGCCGGCAGCGGCGACGGAAACGGCGGCATCGACCAGGGTGACGGTTCCCAGGCCTCCCCCTCCGCTCCCTCCACACCGCCGGCGGCCGAGCCGGACTCCTCCCGGCTCTGCCTGCTGGTGATCTGCCTCGGCTGACCTCCCGCCGGGGTGACGCGCCCGCACGGGCCGGGCCCCGCCCCGCGTCCCGGGCCGGTCCTGCGGAACAATCGGGACATGAGCATCGTCAAGATCAACGTACTCACGGTCCCGGCGGAGCAGCGCGAGACGCTGGAGCGGCGGTTCGCGGCGCGGGCGGGAGCGGTGGAGGGTTCGGACGGGTTCGAGTGGTTCGAGCTGCTGCGTCCGGTGGAGGGAACCGACACCTACCTCGTCTACACCCGCTGGCGGAGCGAGGAGGACTTCCAGCGCTGGATGTCCGACCGTGCTCAGGCCGCCCACGGCGGGGCGCCGGGCGAGAAGCCCCGGCCGGCCGCCACGGACGCCACGTTGTGGTCCTTCGAGGTGGTCCAGCAGGCCGCGCCCCGGCAGGACTGACGCCAGGCGTCGGGCTTCCCGTCCGACGACGTGCGCGTCGCCGTTTTCACCCGGACCGCGCACACCGCGGCCACTCTTCCGGCGGACAGCGCGGTGATCGGCACGGTCGCGCGGATCGCGGTGGACGCGCTGCGGCGAATGGGGCGCGGTCGCACCGGCCCCGCGGAAAGCGCGGCGGAAAAGAGGTCGGAAAGCAAAGAGCAGGGGCCCGCACCGAAGTGCGGGCCCCTGCTCTTGAATCCCTGCGCCTGGATCAGGCGGGGACGATGTTCTCCGCCTGCGGGCCCTTCTGGCCCTGCGTGACGTCGAAGCTCACCTTCTGGCCTTCCTGGAGCTCACGGAAGCCGGAGGTGGCGATGTTCGAGTAGTGGGCGAACACGTCGGCGCCGCCGCCGTCCTGCTCGATGAAGCCGAAGCCCTTTTCCGAGTTGAACCACTTCACCGTACCGGTGGCCATATCAATTCTCCTGAGACAGTGCTGGGACTCGCACTTTACGAATCCCTTCATCGTCGCGATGATCACCTGCCCGGAGACCCGGTAGCAAACTGGCAACCACAACTGCAACTGGCGTCAGCCTAGCACGAAGGAAGTCGACGGCAAGCGAGGAAAATCACTGGAATAAAGCGCCGCCGGGTGTTTAGGGAAAGAGATTTTGTTCACGGGGGCGGAAATCCTGTTTCGGCGGGAACAGATTTTCACCGGCCTCCGTGGGCCGCCCCCGCGCCCCGTCGGCGGAGCTCCTCGTTGGCGTGTTCGGCCTGTCGCAGCTGGTCCTCGAGGCTGATGATGCGGCACGCGGCATCGACCGGTGTCCCCTGGTCGACCAGTTCGCGGGCCCTGGCGGCCAGCCTCAGCTGGTGGCGCGAGTAGCGGCGGTGACCGCCTCCCGAGCGCGTCGGGGTGATCAGCCGCGCCTCGTCCAGGGCGCGGAGGAAAGCGGGTGTGGCTCCGACCAGTTCGGCGGCCCTGCCCATGGTGTAGGCCGGGAAGTGGTCGTCGTCGAGCCGGTCGGCGACGGGGAGCCGGTCCTGGTCCGGCTGCCGGCCGTCGGCGTACGGCTGACTTTCCGAAGGCATACGCACCTTTCCGCGGACCACGGTGGACACGGTCCGCCACGGGGACGGGTTCCCCAAGGGGAACTCTAGTCGGCCCGGCGGAAAAACTGCCGTGGCGACGGCAGATGTCCTGTGCACGTTCCGCGGTGGACTCCGTACGGCGGTCATGCCCCGTCCGGGCGGACGCGGTACGAGCCGAGGACGCCGCCGGGCCCGGCGAGGGCGGTGCGGATGGGATCCGTTCCTCCGGCCGTCGTCGCGCCCGTCGCCCAGCCGCGGAGGACCGCGCCGACGAGGGTGGCGCAGGCGGGTGAAGCGCCGACGGAGCGTCGCGCCGACCTCCTGCCCGACGAAGACCATGTGAGCCACCTCCGCCACCCCGCCCCGGTCGCGGCGGAGCGCGGGGGCGGCGGGGAAGGCCGGGGGCGGGCCCCGAGCTGCACACGTGGGGACGCGACGGCCCGTCCCGGCCTTCCTCTGGCCGCAATCTGCCACGCCACGGGGCCGGCCGCCCGCTGGGGCGGGCCACGGGCGTGACAAGACCGGGCATTCCGTGCGCTTTATCTCATTTCCTCGTCCATACTCGAAAACATGAACACGGCAACGTATGTGGTTCTGGCCGCCGGTCCGTCCAGGTGGACCGTCTTCGTGGCCTTCATCGGCGGAATGATCGTGGCCGGCGCGCTGGTCTGGGCCGTACGGGTCGGCATGCGGTACATGGACCAGGAGGAGCCCCGCCCCACCTCGGAGGACCAGCCGAGGATGCCGGACGGTGGCGCGGTCCGCGAGATGCGGGAGATCCGGGAGCCGGACGAGATGCCGAACACGTCGAGGACCGGCTCACGGCTCATGCCCTACGAACTCCACCACTCCGCGACCAGAACGGGCAAGGACCAGCAGCGCAAGCGCTGGCTGCCCGGATCCAGCGGCGCCTTCGGCAGCGGAGGCCCCGGGCACGTGTGACCTCACCGTGCCGGGGCGGCGTCCCCCACGGTGATCCGGACCCGCTCGCTCGACGCGCTGACGCCGTTCGGGGTGGCGGCGGCCCGGAGCCGGTGCCGGCCCCCGCGGAGCCTTCCGGCTCTCCGCCTTGCGCCGCCCCGGCCGCGGCGGGCCGGGGCGGTATTCGGGTCAGTGGCCGAGCCAGGCCGTGGTGTCCGGGCCGAGCCGGCCGTCCTCCAGCGGTGCGCTGGTCAGCAGGACCTCGCCCGCCGGGAGGGAGACCGGGTCGGGGGACAGGTTGGTCACACAGCGCCAGCCGTCGCCGCGGTCGAACTGCAGGACCCCCGCCGGGGTCTCCTCCGACCAGTTCAGCGTCTCGCCGTCGATCAGCTTGCGGCGCAGCCGCAGGGCCGTGCGGTACAGCTCCAGGGTCGAGCCCTCGGCCCCGTCCTGCGCCTCGACGGCGTACGCGGCGAAGGACGGCGGCTGCGGCAGCCAGGCACCGGCCGCCCCGAAGCCGTACGACGGACCGGTCGTCGTCCACGGCAGCGGCACCCGGCATCCGTCGCGGCCCTTGCGGACGTGCCCCGTCTGCTCCCAGATCGGGTCCTGGAGGACCTCGGTGGGCAGGTCGGCGACCTCGGGCAGGCCGAGCTCCTCGCCCTGGTAGAGGTAGGCCGAGCCGGGGAGCGCCAGCATCAGCAGGGTGGCGGCGCGGGCCCGGCGCAGTCCGGCGTCCGGGTCGACGGCGGGGGCGTGGCCGCCGGACAGCAGCCAGGCGTTCTCGTCCGTGTCCGGCGGCAGCATCAGGCGGGAGGCGTGCCGGACGACGTCGTGGTTGGAGAGCACCCAGGTCGCCGAGGCGCCGGCGGCGTGCGCGGTCCGGAGCGATCCGGTGATGACCTGCCGCAGCTCCTCCGCGTTCCACGTGGCCTGCAGGTACTCGAAGTTGAAGGCCTGCCCCAGTTCGTCCGGACGGGCGTACAGGGCGCGCCGTTCGCCGGGGACCCAGGCCTCGGCGACGGCCATGCGGGGCGGGGAGTAGGCGTCGAGGATCTTGCGCCAGTCGCGGTAGATCTCGTGCACCTCGTCCCGGTCGTAGAAGGGGTGGGTGCCGGGCGGGAAGTCGGCGAGGGCGGCCTCGCCGCCCGAGGCGTGGTGGCCGAGGTCGCGCAGCGGCTCGTCGAGGTCCTTGGCGAGGGCGTGCGCCACGTCGATCCGGAAGCCGTCCACGCCCCGGTCGGCCCAGAACCGCAGGGTGGTGCGGACGTCGTCGCGGACCTCCTGGTGCCCCCAGTTGAGGTCGGGCTGCTCGGCGGCGAACAGGTGCAGGTACCACTGTCCGTCCGGCACCCGCTGCCAGGCGCTGCCGCCGAACACGGACTGCCAGTCGGTGGGCGGCAGCTCGCCCTGTTCCCCCTTGCCGTCGCGGAAGACGTAGCGGTCGCGGGCCGGGGAGCCGGGCCCGGCGCGCAGCGCCTCCTGGAACCAGACGTGCTGGTGGGAGGTGTGGTTGGGGACGACGTCGACGATCACCTTCAGGCCGAGCCGGTGGGCCTCGGCGACGAGCTCGGCGAAGTCGTCGAGGGTGCCGAGGCGGGGGTCGACGTCGCGCGGGTCGGCGACGTCGTAGCCGCCGTCGGCGAGCTCGGAGGGGTAGAAGGGGCTCATCCACAGGGCGTCGACGCCCAGCGTGGCGAGGTGGGTGAGGCGCCGGGTGATGCCGCGCAGGTCACCGAGTCCGTCGCCGTCGGCGTCGGCGAAGCTGCGGGGGTAGATCTGGTAGACGACGGCCTGCCGCCACCAGTCGGGGTCCCTGGAGGAGAGGTCGGGCGTGGTGTCGGGGGCGGGGTGCGGCGGCCTGGTGTCGGACGTGGAGGTGCGGTCGGTCACGCGGTCTCCTCTGGGTGCGTGCGGGTGCCTGCGGAGAATCTCTGCAGAACACCGTAAAAGCGAACGCACCGGCAGCGTGGAGCCATTCCCGACGGGTGTGGCGTACGGCACTTTCACCCCCGTTTGCCGCAATCGAACCGGCGACCGGGTGCCCCCGTGGAGCCCGCACCCGCCGACGCGGGACCGAGGGCCCCGGCCGGTGAACCGGACGGGGCCCCCTCCCCCGGGTGCGTGTCGTGCCCCTCCGCGGATTCCCGGAGCCCGGAGCCCGGAGCCCGGAGCAGCGCCGCGCGGTCCGCGATCCGCCGCGGCACCTCCTCCGCGGGCAGGACGACCTGGTCCGCCCCGGCTCCCTGGGCGAGAACATCTCCTCGCTGCGGTGGTCCCGGTGGCCGGGGATCTCGTGCGGCTCGCGTTCGCCGAGCAGCGGCGCGTACACGTGCCGGTGGCCGGCCGCGTGTTCCGCCTCGCGGACGCGCTCCTGCGGGGTGTGCCGGACGACGGCTCCGTCGGGCAGCCGGTGCGGCAGTCCCGCGCCCCTCGGCGGGTCGGCGCCGAACGGGCCCGGCTCACGGCCGAGACGTCGGTGGCCGTGTCGCACGGTGGGCTCCTCGTGGTCGTGAGGCGAGCACCACGCGCGCCGAAGCCCCGGGGCTTCGTCGGTGTCGACCGTCGGCGCGCCGGGACCCGGTCCGGCGGCGTCGTGCGGGACGAGTGGGCGCGCCGCATGCCGGCGACGCCGGCAGGGGGACGGGGCGGGCGAGCCGTTCTCCCCCCGGGCGGCTCACCCGGACGGCCCGCCTCGCTGGTGGGGCGACGGAGGGGATGGTGCCGTAGGAGCACGTCCGCTCGTGGACGGCCCGGTTCCCCCAGGAGGCACCTCGATGACCCATGCCCCGGCCGCCGCCCGCACCCTTCTCGTCTCCGCGCTGTCGGCGACGGCCCTGCTGACCGCGGCGGCGTGCGTGGCCGGCGACCGGGAGGCGCCGCGCGCGCTGCCCGCGGGCGTGTCCGAGCCCCCGGCCGCCCCCGCGTCCTCCGCCTCGCCCGCCGCGAAGCAGCCCTCGCCCGGCCCGTCGGAGCTGAGCGAGGAGCAGCTGCGGGCGGCGCTGATCACGGAGACGGACCTGGGGGAGCCGTGGACGGCGAGCCGGGGCGCGGCGACCTGGCGGGACGGGATGCTCAAGGCGAAGGCCGAGGACGCCGACTGCCACCGGCTGCTCGACGTCCTCTACACGGAGGAGCTGTTCGGCCCGTCGGCCGGACCGAGCGCCACCACCACGCTCGACGACGCCTCCGACGACTCCCAGCTGCGCTACCAGGTCGCCGCGCACCCGACCGCCGACGTGGACCGCGTCCTGGACTGGATGAGGACGCTGCCCAAGACGTGCGGGCGGTTCGAGGCGACGACCACCCGGGCCGGCGCCCAGCGCGTCGAGGTGGCGGAACTCCCGCTCCCGGAGGCCGGCGACGCGCGGGCGGGACTGCGGCTGACGATGATCGGGGAGGCGTCCGACGGAGTCCCGACGCGCCTCACCGTGAACCTCGCGGCGGTCCGCGTCGGCGAGGACACGATCACCCTCACCAACGGCGGACTCGGCGCGGTGCTCCCCGAGGTCATCCGGGCGATGAGCCGGCTCGGCGCGGACCGCCTGGCGGACGTCGGCCGACAGGCGCGGGTACGGGTCTGACGGCCGGGCCCCTCCGGGAAGCGGGCGATCAGGCCAGGCGGTCCACCGCCTGCTTGGCCTCGACCAGGTCCGCGCCCGTGGTCTCGCGGTACAGCTTGATCGCCTGGACCCTCTTCCCCCGACGCACGAGGGCGAGGATCTCGTCCCTCCCCGGGACCTCCTCGTGAATGTCCAAGTGCCGTATCACCGCGTCGAGTTTGCGCTCGACGCGGGCGGCACGGCGGTCGACTCGGGAGAGGTGGCCCTGGATCGTCATGACGCCGAGGATCACGACGCAGGTGAGGAAGAGGATGGCTGTGTCCATGACCGTCAAGGGTAGGCAACCGTGCGCTCAGGGCGTGTCGAAGCGGCGGCGGTGGGCGACCACGTCCAGGGCGACCTCCAGGGCCGTACGGTCGTGGGCGAAGGCGTCGGCGCGCAGGCGGGCCAGGGCCTCGTCGGCGCCGACGCCCAGCTGGGCCATGATCATGCCGACGGCCTGGTGGACGCGGTCGTGGTCGGCGGCCAGTCCGTCGAGCCAGGGTTCGTCGCCGCCCTGGAGGTCGTACGGCAGGTCCACCAGTGCCACCGTCATGACGCCGGCGACGAGCCGGGCCACCCGCAGCTGGCCGTCGGTGAGCCCGCCGGGGGTGTCGCGGTACAGGTCGAGGGTGCCGACGCAGACGGCGCCGCTGCCGAGCGGCAGGCCGTACACGGCACGTACGCCGGCGCCGAGCGCCTGCTGGGCGAAGACGGGCCAGCGGTCGGCGCAGCCGGCGGCGGCGAGGTCGCGGGCGAGGACCGGCGCGCCGGCCGCCAGGACGTGGTGGCAGGGGCCGTCGCCCAGGGTGGCCTGGAGCTGGGCGAGACGTGCGGCCCGTGGACCGGAGGCGCCGAGGTAGACGGGCATGCCGTCGCCGCGCAGCGACACGCTCGCACCGTCCACCGGCAGCAGCGCGACGGCCACCGCGCACAGCCGTCCCGGAACGGCGGCCGGCTCGGCGTCGCGCAGCCCGGCGGTGATCGCGTCCCTCACCTGGTCGTCCTCCCGGCCCGGGTCGCCCTCGGGGCCGTCCCTGGGCCACACGCCCACCGCCTCCTTCGGCCGTCCTCCCCGGAACCGAGCCCCGACTACCCGGCCCGTCCGCCCCGAAACGGTCAGACCGGGGGTTGCGCCGGGGCCGGCCCCAGGGTCGTGGTGCCCGGGGCCGTGCGGTGGCCCAGGCCGGTGCGGTAGGCGTCCAGGGCCGCTTCGACGCGGCCGGTGCGGCGCAGCAGGTCGCCGAGGAGGCGGCACAGGTCGGCCAGGTCGCCGGCCGCGCCCGCGCGTTCCAGCAGACTCATCGCGCGGACGTAGTGCTCCTCGGCCTGCTCCGCCCGGCGGGCGTCCTCGGCGATGATCCCGAGCAGCCGGTGCGCCGCCGCCGCGTGCACCGCCCCCCGCTCGGGGGAGAGCCCGCCGAGCACGTCCTCCAGCAGGGCCGCCGCCTCCCGGGAGTCGCCGCGCCGGTGCAGGACGTCGGCCAGCTCGACGGTCACCTGGCTGCTGTAGAGGGACGCCCGCTTGGCCGACAGCATCTCCAGCGCCTGGCGCATCTCCTTCTCGGCGCACTCCAGTTCGCCGTTCTGCGCGTACACGTAGCCGCGCATCCAGTGGCAGTTGGCCAGCTCGGTGCGGAGCTGCAGCCCGCGGTACAGCTCCGCCGCCTTGGCCAGCGAGGCGTCCGCCTCGGCGAGGCGGCCCTCGGCGAGCAGGGTGCGGGCCACCGACCGGTGCATGCGCGCCACCAGCGCCGGGTCTCCGGACTGCGGTGCGAGCGCCAGCGCGAACTCCGCCGCCTGCGCGGCCCGCGCGTGCGCGCCCATGTCCATGTACGGGCCGATCACGCTGGCGTAGAGCAGCAGCAGGGCGTCCGGGTCGTGCAGGCCGCCCCGGTTCAGCTCGTCGATCGTGGACTCCAGGAGGTAAACCGCGTACCGCAGTTCCCCCGCGAGGTAGTGGGCGACGGCCCGCCCGCGCAGCGCCGGCGCCCGGGCGGGCAGCGGCGCCTCGGCGAGCCGGTCCTCGGCCCGCTCGAAGTACTGGCGGCCCTCGACGAGTTCGCCGGTCTCCAGCGCGCACTCCCCGAGCCCGAGCAGTGCGGCGGCCTGCTCCTCGGCCAGGTCGTGCGCCTCCGCCTCGGCGAGCAGCCCGGCGTACTGCTCCACCGCGGCCTCCGTCTCGCCGACGGCGAGTGTGCGCCGTGCCTCGGTCAGCCGCAGGTGCAGCTCGGTCACCAGCCGGGCGGGACGTCCGGTGGCCAGTTCGTCGAACGCGACGCCGAGACGGCCGGCGAGGTGCCGTAACGCGTCGTCGGAGGGGCGCACCCGTCCCGCCTCCAGCGTGGAGATGTACGCGGGCGTGTACACCGGCTCCGCCAGCTGCCGCTGGGTCAGTCCGCGCTCCACCCGCAACTGCTGCACCCGCCGTCCGATGGTCGCCGGCTCGTCCCGCTCCCCCACGCCAACTCCCCCAGTGCCCCTTGCCGTTCGCGTCCGACAGCCCCTAGGTTAAACCGTGGATTAAACGTGCTTAACCCGTTGCTGTTGCGAGGTCGCCGTGCTGGAACGCACACGCACCACCGAGCGTTACGCCCGCGGTCTCGCCGCGGCCGTCGCCGCGGTCGCCGCGCTGGCCCTGGCTGCCAACGCGGGCCCGGCCAAGGACGTCGACCCCGAGCCGGACCGCCGGACCACGACACCGGTGGAGGCGGCGGTCCGGTAGGGCGGCCGGACGGCACGGCCCGGCGGGAACAGCCCGGGAGAAGCCCGGCGGCGACGGACCGGCACCGACCGGCGGTACGGCCTGGCGGGCGGCCGGGCGGCACCACCCCGGCAGGAAGTCCATGACGGCGGAACGGCAGCCGGTGACGACAGCCCGGCAGGGCCGCCGGACGGCACGGTCCGGCAGCGACGAACCGGCACCGACCGGCGGTACGGCCGGCCGGGCGGCCGGACGGCACGGCCCGGCGGACCGGCGGGGAGTCCATGAGGGCGTCCGGGGCGGCCGGGTTCGTCAGTCGGGCAGGGCCTTGCGCAGGGCCTCGTCCAGCTGCTCGGCCAGGGCCTCGTCCGTCGGCGGGGCGTCGCCGAAGAGGGGGCCGAGCCCGGCGGTGAACGTCTGGGTGAACGCCCCGTACAGCGGGGTCCTCGGCCGGTGCACCGCGTCGCGCAGGGCCGGGAGCAGGATGGTGCGGGCGTAGGCCGGACGGCCGCCCGCGTCGCGCGGGACCGGGTCGGCGCCCTCCCCCGTGGGGGACGCGGACGGCCCCGCGACGGCCGTGGCGCAGCGCACCCCGTCCCCGTACGCCGACTCCCGCGTGGCGGCGAACCCCGCGTCCAGCAGGCAGCGCTCGCTCTCCCGGCCGGTGAGGAACCGGATCAGCTCGGCCGCCTTCCCGGACCGCTGCGACGCGCTGGTCACCGCGAGGTTCTGCCCGCCGAGCACCGCCCGCCCGGGCAGCGGGGCCACCCCGAGCTGCTCCCGCGTGAACGTCCGGTACAACGCCGGATAGACGTACGGCCAGTGCCGCAGGAAGGCCGTACGGCCCTCGGCGAAGTCGCTCAGCGAGGCGGCCTCGTCGGAGTGGAAGGCGTCCTGGAGCGTGTACGGCGTCTCGGTGCGCCGGCGCAGCTCCGCGATCCCGGCGGCCAGCTCCTCGACGGTCCCCGTGTAGCGGCCCTCCTCGTCGACCAGCGCGAAGTCCCGCACGGCGGACGCGAACGCCTCCACCGCGTTGACCGTACGGCCCTCGTACGCGGCGAGCTGCGTGGTCCAGCCCTTGCGGTAGGCGCCCCGCGCGGGACGGCCGTCGAGGGTCTCGACGAGGTCCCGCAGCCGCTCCCAGGTGAGGCCGCCGCTCAGGTCGGGCCGCTCGACGCCCGCCCGCGCCAGGTGGTCGCGCCGGTAGTACAGCAGGCCGACGTCGCTGTTGAACGGCACCGCGTACACCTTCCCGCCCCACCGGGCCGTCCCGGCCACGGACCGGATGACGTCCTCGTCGACCAGCTCCTCCGGCAGCACCCGGACCAGCCCGGCCGCGGCGAACTCCGGCACCCAGGTGACGTCCAGATTGACCACGTCGTACTCGGCGCTGCGCGACTGCAGGGCGCCCAGCAGCTGGCTGCGCTGTTCGTCGGCGCTGCCCGGCAGCTCCACCAGCCGGGCGCGGAACTGCGTGCCGGCCCGCTGCTCGCGCTGGTTCCAGGCGTCGATGAGCCGCCGGCGCACACCGTTCTTGCCGGTGACGTCACGGCCGCTGGCCACGACGATGGTGCCGGGCACGTCCCGCGCGGTGGGCGCGGCCGGTGCGCCGCCGTCCCCGCCGCCGGTGCAGGCGGCGAGCACCAGCAGCAGCGCCAGCAGCGCGGCGAGCCGTCGGACCATCAGCCCTCCCCCGTTCCGGTGCGGGCGACCTCGTCGTGCAGGGCCGCGCCGAGGTCGTCGCCGAGGTCCAGGCAGCGCCCGCCGCTCACGTCGGCGATCCGCCGGTCCGGCCGGCCCGGGTCGCAGCCGCCGCTCTGCAGGGAGACCACGGTCACCGGGACGCCGGTCGCGCGCGCCCGGTCGAGGACGTCGTCCAGCCGTTCGCCGGTCAGCCGGCCGTTGTCCTCGCCGTCGGTGATGTGCACGATCAGCTGGGGCCGCCGGTCGTCCCCGCGCTCCCCCATCTCGTCGAGCGCGGCGAGCAGCGCCGCGTGCGGATCGGCCTCGGCGTCCCGGACCCGGGCGCCGGCGTCGAGGGCCCGCGCGGCGTCGGCGCGTCCGTGCGGACCGAGGCGCAGGAGCGTCCCGTACGGCCGGTCGCCGGTGCCGGCCACCGCCCACACGCCGTACTCGTCCCGTTCGCCCAGCCCGCCCAGCGACTGCCTGAGCAGACCGGGACCGCCGCTCGGCCCCTGCCACTGGCCGATCATCGAACCGGAGCTGTCCAGCAGGAACAGCACCCGCCCCGGACCGCCCGCGTCCCGGTAGGCGCGCAGCGCCCGCTCCATCGCGTCCCGGCCGGCCGACTCGACGAGCGGGGTGGGCGCGTGCAGCATGTGTTCGCCGTCCCGCGGGGCGTCCAGCAGTTCCCGGTCGTACGCGGAGCGGAAGCCGTCCCGGGCGAACACCGCGCGCCCCCGCTCGCCGGCCAGCCAGTCGCGGAACCCGTCCGCCGACGCGTCCCTCTCCCGCTCGTCGCGGTCGGCGCCCCGCCAGCGGACCCGCACGTACACCGGCTCCACGCCGGGGACGTCCTCGGGGTACTGGGCGTACCGCGTGCTGCGCGTGGTGGCGTCGCAGCCGACGCCGCTGCGCAACAGGAACTCCGGGACCAGGGCGGCGGTGCGGTGGTCGACGGCGTCGTCGTCGGGCAGCGTGCACAGCAGTTCGGCGGCCGTGGGGGAGGGCGGACCGGGCTGGGCGACCATGCGTTCACCGCGGGCGACGGCGCGCGCGTCCGCGCCGTACAGGCCGACCGTGGCGAGCAGGCCCGTGTCCGTGAACTCCGGGTCCGGGCGGCGCACCGCGGCGTTCCCGTCCCGCGCGGTCAGACGGTCGACCATCTCGCTCAGGGGGCGGCCGACGCGGTCGTCCAGCGCCTCGGAGGAGAGGGCGTCCGGGACGGCGAGCACGACCGGGGAGTAGGCGAGGGGCTCCTCCGCCGGCTCCAGGGCGGCCACGGCGTCCGTGTCCCGGCCGGCCTCGACCCGGTCGGCGTCGGCGCGGGAGGCGGGGATCCAGACGTCCGGCTGCGGGCCGATGTCCCGCTGCGGGTTGACGTCCTCGTTCCGGGGCTCCTGCCAGGCGCCGGTCTGCGCGCGCAGCGCGTCGACCACGTCCGAGGAGCCCGCGCTGTAGACGGTGACACCGGTGCGCCGGCAGCCGTCGCCGGTGGTGTTCTCCCCGGAGGTGAGATAGGCGTCGGCGGCGGCCCGGACCGTCGGTTCCAGGTCCGGGTCGGTCAGCACGCGCAGCTCGAGCGGCGGGGCGCAGGCCGCCTCGTCACCCCCGGTCCACCTCGGCAGACCGTAGAGGCCGAGGCCGAGGAGGCCGGCGGCGAGGACGATCCGGGTCACGGCCCGCCGGGACGGGCGCGGCGGACCGGGCGTGCGGAAGCGGTCGGTCAGGGCGGCGCGCAGGCCCCGCGCCAGGGCGAGGAGCACGGCCGGGAAGGCGCGGAAGGGGCCTTGAGGCGGGGTGGGCCCCGGAGGCGGGGCGGGCCCCGGAGGCGGGGTGGGTACCGACGGGCGGGGCGGGGGCGCCGGCGGGTCCTGCCCGCCGCCGGGCCTCAGCAGCACGTCCATGCCCCGTTCCGTACGGAGCTGCGGCTCCCACGGATCGTCGCGCAGGGTGCGCAGGCCCAGCGCGGTCATCCTCTCCCGCGACCGGTCGGCCAGGTCCGACAGCGTCGTGTCGCGGTCCTCGTCGAGGAGCGCCGCGAGGACGGCGGTGAACGGCGTCGGCTCCCTCGGATCCCCGGCGTCGGTACGGTGGTTGGCCTGCACGCTCATCAGCAGCATCACGCGCCGCTTGTCGTCGAAGTGCTCCCAGACCCGCGCCGCGTTGCCCGCGAAGCAGCAGTCGAGGATCACCACGATCCGCCGGGCCGGGCTGGTCGCCAGCACCGTCAGCACGGTGGTGAACATCTCCGCGCCGGGGAAGACCGCGTGTCCGCCCGCGACCACGCTGGCGTTGCGCATCTGCAGGAACAGCTCGTCGCCCGCGCTGGGAATGGCGCCGTGCCCGGCGAAGTAGAGCAGCAGCACCCCCTCGGCCTCCCCGGCCACCGCGCGCAGCGCCCGCCCGAAGTCGTCCAGGGACGGCGAACGGGCGACCTCGATCTCCCGCTCGCCGAAGACCCGCCCGCGCACCAGCGCCTCGCGCATCCGGTTCAGGTTGTGCTTGACCGCCGGGAGGTCACCGGGCACGCCGTGCGGCGGCTCCGTGAGGTCGTACTCGGACACGCCGACCAGCAACGCCCTGTTCACCAGCCCGCGCGGGTCGAGGGGAGTCACCGGCCTACCTGTCGTCGAGGTTCACCGGTTCGACTCTGTCCTCGGGCGGTGCGCCGTCCTCGACCTCGCGCCGGTTGGCCTGCCAGGCCGACACGGCGCGCTTGACCTGGTCCAGCAGTTCCTGGAAGAACACGGAGGCGGCCGCTCCGGTGACGACGAGGACGATGTCCATGCCGACGCCCATCGGGGTGCCGGTCCCGTCCGTCCGGGGCCGCTCCTGTATCCGTAACTCGCCCGCGCGCACCCGCTCGTCGAGCGGTTCCTCCCGCTCCAGCCACTTGCGCAGCGCCCCGATGTCGCGCTCGGTCGCCGTCCCGTCCAGCCGTACCCGGATGCCCTGGTTGGCCACGCCGTCCCCCTCAGCCATGACTCACCATCATGGCACCGCCGTCGCCCGCTGGGGAGGGTCCGGCCGGCACTCAGCCCTGCGTCTGCAACTGCCGCAACTGCCGCCGCACGTGGTCCAGGGCCCCCTCGCGCCGCCCCGGCACCCGGCCGCGCAACTCGGCGAGCACCGCGCCGAGTTCACGGGCCCTGGCCGGATCGCCGATCCGACCCCACTGGTGGTGCGCCCGGTCCACGGCCGTCTCGACGGCGGGCGCGTCCGCCGGCTGCCCGGCGGTCAGCCGGGCGCTCGCGACGGCCAGCCAGGTACGGCAGCTGCGCGCCGCGTCCCCGGCCAGCATCGCCAGGTCCGCCCGGACCTCCGTCCAGTGCAGCGCCTCCTCGGAGGCGGGCCCGTGCGCCAGGGCGGCCGCCTGCTCCAGCCGCGCGGCGAGCGCGTCGGCGTCCGCGTGCCGGCCGGAGCGCACGGCGGCGGTGACGGCCGCGTGCGGATCGCCCGGCGCCGGCCCGCTCCGCGCCAGCGGCAGATCGGCGCCCGCGTTCTCCGGGGCGATCCGCGTCAGCGCCTGCCGGTGCAGCTCCTCGTCCGGTGGACGCCATCCGCTGCGCAGGATCGTCGCGACCGCCTTCATGTACTCCGGCGCCGCGACCCCGCGGCGGGGCGGCGGGGGCGCGACCCGGCCGTAGACGGCGTTGTCGGGGCCGCAGTCGAGCGGGAGCGGGCCCGGCGGGCGCGCCGCGCCCAGCGCCTGCCAGGTCTCCGGGTCGGCGTGCAGATCGAGGAACAGCGTCGTGGCGCCCGCCGGGCGCAGCCGCAGTTCCTCCCGGAACCAGTGCCACGGCAGCCCGGTGTACCGCACGGTGGAGGCGGTCGTCCGGGCCAGCGCCAGATGCGGCAGCCGCTGACGGCGGTCGAGCTGGAGCTGCCCGGTGACGTACACGGTCAGCGGCCCCGGCGCCGCGGCGGCGGCACGCAGCCGGGTCAGCACGGCCTGCGGCTCCAGCGGGTCGGCGAGTTCGACGACGTTCGCGGTGTCCGCGCCGGACAGCACGGCGGGCGGTACCGCCGCGAGGACCGGGAGCACGGACGCCGCGTCCACCAGCCGCCCGCGGCCCAGCGGCGAGGCCGCCAGCAGCAGCACGGTTCCGGGCATGGTCCCTCCCCCTGTCGATCACCTACCGCAGCACGGTAACCGCTGCGGCCGCGCGGGGTGATGTCAGTGGGGTGAACGTCCCCCTTCGGGGCCTTCGCCCTCCGCCGCGCGGGGCGCGCGGATCCGTCGTACGGCGAAGGCGGTGGTGTCGTCGGCCAGGTGCCCCCGGCTGTGCCGCAGCGTCCCGTCCCGTACGACGGCGACCAGCCGGCCCGGTGCGACGACCCGCGGGTCCGCCGCCACCGCCCGGGTCAGGTCGTCGGCGAGCCGGTAGAAGTCGCCGGTGCGGTCGCGGGCCTCGGTCACGCCGTCGGTGACCAGCAGCAGCGTCTCGTCGGTGGCGACCGGCACCCGGCACACCGGCGGCGGGTCGGGGGCGAGGTCGCGGCAGCCGATCGGGAGCCCTCCGTCGGCCGGCAGGGGCCGTACGCCGCCGGGGCCGACGGCCAGCGGGGGCTCGTGGCCGAAGACGACGGCGTCCACCACGTCGGTGCGGTCCGCCGGGAAACCGAGCAGCACGGCGGTGGCGAAGCGGTCGCCGTCGTCCCGGCCGAGCGCCGTGGTGTACTCGCGGTGCCGCAGCATCCGGGCCTCCAGCCGGTCGGCGACCGCCGCCAGTTCCGTCTCGTGGTAGCCGGCCTCGCGGAACGCCCCGAGCAGCACCGCCGCCGTCTCCACCGCGCCCAGCCCCTTGCCCTGGACGTCGCCGACCAGCACCCGGGTGCCGTGGGGGCCCGGCTGGATGTCGTAGAAGTCGCCGCCGACACGGGCCTGGGTGTCCGCGGTGAGGTACACCCCGGCGTGCTCCAGGCCGCCCCAGTCCGGCGGCAGGGGGCGCAGCACGGTGCGCCGCACGGTGTCGGTGACGTCCCGCATGTGCAGCGCGCGGCGCTCGCCGCGCACCCGCACCACGCAGGCCAGCGTGGCGAGGACGCCGCCGGCGGAGACGAGGATGAAGTCGGGCAGCCCCGCCTGGAACTGGTGCGGCCAGGCGCTGTCCACGAGGGTGTAGGCGACGAGGGAGAGCACGCCGAACAGGGCCGTGCACCACACCCCGCAGATCGCGCTGGCGATGCCCGGCACCAGCACGATCCAGGAGATGGTCCGGAACTCGCCGGTGGTGTTGTAGTCGAGCGCCGTGATACCCACGAGCAGCAGCAACGGCGGCACCCAGGTGACGCTGCGGCCCCTCAGCCGCAGCATCTCGTGCCGGTGCACGACGTCACGCCGGCCGGCCGGGGGGTACCGGTCGGGCAGGCCGTATCCCCCGTTGCCCGGACTCACGGCCCCAGCGAAACACGGCGCCGTGCGGCCCGCATCCGGTCTCCACTTGCCGACGGGCCCGCAGGGGTGTGCATTGGTGGGGCGGGGGCGAGGAGAGAGGAGTGCTCTCATGACGCACGCGGCACCCCGGCCCCGGGGCATGATCGAGCCGGCCGGCACCACCGACGTCTTCGGCGCACGGACCCACCGGATGGCGAAGGTCGTCGTACCCGTCCTGCTCGGAGTCGTGTACGGCTACTGGGTGGCGGCCAACCGGCGCTACGGCGGGCCGATCACCGTGGAGAACTTCCTGTACGGCTTCTTCGCCGGCCTCGGGTTCTCCCTGGTGTTCATGGCGCTCCTCGCCCTGGGCCCGAAGGTGCGGCGCGAACTGCACGCGGTGCTCTGGGCCGCCTTCAGCGGCAGCGCGCTCGGCTTCCTGGTCATCCAGGCCCCCAGCCCCGGCGTCCTGCGCTCCACGATCCTGGGCCTGCTGGTCGCGGCGGCGGTGTTCCTGACGATGTTCTACCGCTTCTACACCCACGAGGACGCGACGGGCCACCGCCTGAAGTGAGCCTCCCGTACTCCGCGGCCGGTCGTCGTGCCTCCCCCAGTGCCTCGAAGCCCTGGGAGGCACCCCCGGGGCGGCACGGGTGGGCGCTGAGGGCGCCCCCTCCGGGGGAGGCGCCCCGCAGACGCCGGGCCGCGCGAACACCCCCGGCCGGCACCGGCACCGACCCACGCACGCCCCCCCGTTCGGGCAGTCCCGTACCCCCGTACGCGCCCCCGCGCTCGCGCACCGGCCGCCCCCCCGCCTTGCCTGGAG
Organism: Streptomyces caelestis; assembly: GCF_001279005.1. GTDB lineage: Bacteria > Actinomycetota > Actinomycetes > Streptomycetales > Streptomycetaceae > Streptomyces > Streptomyces heliomycini. The sequence continues at coordinate 6,033 of NZ_LGCN01000239.1, read as the reverse complement.
ACGTGCCCCTCCACCACGACGACCGCCGTACGCGCCTGCGCACCGCCCTCTCCGCGACCCTCGTCGCCCTCGCCTGCCTCCTCGCCCCCTGCGGCACCCTCGCCGCCTGGGTGACGTTCGGCCTCGCCGACACCGGCCGGTACGTCGGCGCCATGGCCCCGCTGGCCGCCGACCCCGACGTACGCGACACCGTCGCCGACGCGGTGGGGGACGAGGTCGTACGGGAACTGGGCACGGGAACGGCCGGCACGGCCGACACCCCCCTCGGCCCGTTCGTACACGACGCGATCCGCTCCTTCACCCGCACCGAGGCGTTCCGCACCGCGTGGGAGGCGGGGAACAGGGCCGTCCACGACGCCGTCCTGCGCGCCCTGCGCGACGACGCGACCGCCCCCGGCCCGGTCACCGTCGACCTCGCCCTCGTCACCACGCCGGTACGGGCGCAGCTCGCCGCCGACCGCATGCCCTTCGCCCACCGCATCCCCGTCGAGCACACCGAGGTCGCGGTGGTGCCGGCCACTGAGGTGGCCGGGCTCCGGAAGGGGTACCGCCTGCTGGACGCCGCCGCCCTCTGGCTGCCGCTCGCGGCCGTCGCCCTCGCCGCCACCGGGATCGCCGTCGCCGCCCGCCGCCGGCGCGCGCTCACCGCGACCGGCCTGGGCACGGCCCTGGGCGGCGCCCTGCTCGTCCTCGCGATCGCCGTCGGCCGCCGGCTCACCCTGGCCGACCTGCCCGACCGCGTCCACCGCCTGGCGGCGGCCGCGGTCTACGACGCCCTCACCGCCACCCTGCGCACGGCGTCCTGGCTCCTCCTCGCCCTGGGCCTGACGGTGGCCCTGGCCTCCTGGCTGACCGGCCGCCCCGGAAACCGCCGCGCGTCCCCGTCCCGCGCGACCGCCCGGGACGGCCGTCCCCGGCGACCACCCGCCACGCTCCCCCCTCTGTGAGGGAGGATTCGGGCATCGCACCCGCGAGCGGAAGGCCACCACCTCGGACACGGGTGGTCGGCCTGGCCCTGCACGAGGCGACGTAGCCGCGGGCAGTCGTGCCGCGTGGCGGCACGGGTGGGCGCGGCGGCACGGGTGGGCGCCGCGAGCCGACACACCCCCCGGCCGCCACGGCACCGTGCGGCTACCGGCTACCGGCTACCGCGAGGACTTCTGCAACGCCTTCTCCGCCTTGTCCAGCGCCGCCGCGAACCCGTTCGCCCACAACTGGTTCACCCGCGACCGCTCCGCGGAGTTGGGGTACGCGTTGGTGCACGACGTCCCGGGACCGCCCCCGGACATCAGCTCGCTGCACGGCCCCGAGTAGTGGTCCGGCAGCCCGAGCACGTGCCCCGTCTCGTGCGCGGTCACCCGCGTCGAGTCGTACGTCTGGTTCTGCCGGTAGTCGAGGAAGATGTACCCCCGCCCGTGCCCGTCGGTGGACGCGTACGAGCCCCGCGAGTCGTTGCCCTCGTAGTACGAGAAGTCGGCGCCCGACGTGCCCGCCTGGAGTCTCACGTTGGACACCGAGCCGTTCCAGATCTGCGCGCTGCGGGCTATCTGCGTGGCGAACGACGGCGCCCGGGAGGCGTTGTAGACGACGGTGACGGCGGCCGCGCTCGTCGGGTTCGCGGCCCGCTTCTCGGCCGCCGACTTCAGTACGGCCTCGAAGAAGGCCCGGTTGGCCGCCGCTTCCTCCGGCGAACCGTCGTACGCGGCGTACGAGGCGGCGTCCACGGGGGCGGCGGTCGCCGGAGCCGTGCCCAGGCCGAGGGCCGTGAGGCTCAGGCCGGCGGCGGTGAGCACGGACAGGGGCATGCGCATGCGCATCGATGACTCCTCGTGGTGGGGGTTGAGTCACATGACACCGAGGAGTGTGTGCGCCTGTGCGGCGGCTGTGATGATGGCAACCGGTGATAGGACGTCCCTATCGACCGACTCCGGACACCCGGCCGCACACGCCCGACTCCGCCTGAACAGACGGGATTTGTGTGTCTGGTGAAACCTGGACTTCCGCCTTACCCTCCCAGGGCATGGAGCTTGAGGTCAGGCACCTCAGGGCGCTGTGCGCGATCGCCGACACCGGCAGTCTGCACCGTGCCGCACGCCAGCTCGGCGTGGCCCAGCCCTCGTTGAGCACGCAGTTGCGGCGCATCGAACAGGAGCTGGGCGGTGCCCTGTTCGTACGCGCACGCACCGGCTGCCGTCCCACCCCGCTGGGCCGGCTGGTGCTCAGCCGCGCCCGCCCGCTGGTGACCGAGCTGCGCTCCCTGGTCACCGAGGCCCGCGCCGCCGCCGTCGGCGGCCGGCAGCTGCGCATCGGCTCCACCGCCAGCCGGGCCCTGGCCGGCTGGCTGCGCCGACTGCGCCGGCACTGGCAGGAGCCCACCCTGCACATGGACGTCTCCGCCAACGCCCTGCTGCGCATGGTCGCCGACGGGCAGCTCGACGTGGCCTTCGTGCACGAGGTCGAGGGCTGTCCGTTGCGCATACCCGAGGGACTGCGCGTCCGGGTCCTCGTCGAGCGCGAGCCGCAGTGCGTCTCCCTGCCGGCCGACCATCCGGCCGCCGCGCGCCCGGTCGTCCACCTGTCCGACCTGGCCGGCGACCGCTGGATGGTCGACCCGGCGGTCGACGGCGAGTGGGACGCCGTACGCCGGATCCTGCACGCCGCCGGGATCAGCCCGCGCGTGCTGCACGGCGACTACCACACGGCCGCGTCCCTGGTCGCCCTCGGCGAGGTCGTCACCGTGTGCCAGCCGACCTCGCCCTCCCGCCCCGAGACGGCGGTCCGCCGGCTGCACGGCGACCCGCTGGGCGTACGGCTGCTGCTGGCGGCGCGTACGGAGACGGAGCTGGAGGGCGTCTACCCCGATCTGGCCGAGGCGTACCGGGAGGTGGCGCGGCAGGCGCCGGCGTACCGGGAGTGGCTGGATCAGGACCTGGTCCCCGGCCCCTGATCCGGCCGCTCCCGAACCCCCGCGTCGGACCCCGGTGTCCTCGGGCCCCGGTGTCCTCAGACCCCGATGTCCCGCCCGTCCGCGCGCCACACCGCGACCACGGCCGGGCGGACGTACGTGCCGGGCCCGTCGGGCCAGGTGCTGGCCGGCCGGTCGACCGTCGCCCCGTCCACCTCGCCCGGGTGCTGCACGGCGACCAGCACCCGCCGGTCCTGGATGACCGGACCGCAGGTCTCCGCACCGTTGGGCACGGTGAGGAACTGCTTCAGCTCACCGCGCCGGTCGCCGCGCGTGGCGACGCCGAAGAGGCCGTCGTGGGAGCCGAGGGCGCTGCCGTCGGTGGAGATCCACAGGTTGCCGTGGTCGTCGAAGGCGACGTTGTCCGGGCAGGAGATCGGGCTGACGGAGTCCTTCGGGAACCCGGCGAAGTACGTCGCCGGGTCCTCCGGGTCGCCCGCGACCAGGAACAGCGACCAGGCGAACGTCGTGCTCTCCGGCCGGTTCCAGCGCTCGGTCAGCTCCAGGACGTGGCCGTGCTTGTTGGAGTTGCGCGGGTTGGCCTCGTCGGCGGCGGCGTAGCCGGTCTTGCCGCGGTTGGAGTTGTTGGTGAGGGCCATGTAGACCTTGCCGGTGACCGGGTTGGGCTCGATGTCCTCGGGCCGGTCCATCTTGGTGGCGCCGACCTTGTCGCCGGCGAGGCGCGTGAAGACGAAGACCTCCTCGGCGGTCATGCCCTCGACGTGCGAGACGGCCCCGTCGGCGGTGGCGGTGGCCAGCGGGATCCACCGGCCGCCGCCGTCGAACTCGCCGTCCTTCGGGAGCCTGCCGGTGCCGTCGATCTCGATGGCCGGGGAGTCGCCGGTGAGCTCGGCGACGTACAGCGTGCCCTCGTCGAGCAGCGAGAGGTTGTGCTCGCGGGCGGAGCGGCTGTTGCCGTGCCGCATCTTCTTGCTGCCGACGAACTTGTAGAAGTAGTCGAAGCGCTCGTCGTCGCCCGAGTAGACGACCGGGCGCCCGTCGTGCGTCAGCCGCACGGTCGCGCCCTCGTGCTTGAACCGGCCGAGCGCGGTGTGCTTGCGGGGCGTGGAGTGGGGGTCGTACGGGTCCAGCTCGACGACGTACCCGAACCGGTGCACCTCGTTGGGCTCCTGGGAGACGTCGAACCGCTTGTCGAAACGCTCCCACTTGCGCTCGGTGGCGCCGGTCCCGATGCCGTACCGCTTGTCGGTCGCGCGGCTGCCGTGGGCGAAGTACTGGTTGAAGTTCTCCTCGCCGTGCAGGGTCGTGCCCCACGGGGTGGTGCCGCCGGCGCAGTTGTTGAGGGTGCCGCGCACCTTGGTGCCGCTCGGGTCGGCGGAGGTCTTCACCAGGTCGGACCCGGCGACGGGCCCGGTGAGCCGGAACTCGGAGGTGGCCGTGAGGCGCCGGTTCAGCTGGTGCCGGGTGACGGGCGTCAGCTTGCCGCTCCGCCGTTCCTCCTCCACCGCGACCACGGCGAGGCCGTGCGCGGCCCAGGCGATCTCCACCTGCTCGCGGGTGGGGTTGTCGGCGTCGTAGTCCCGGAACATGAGGACTTCGTCGGTGTACTCGTGGTTGGCCACGAGCAGCTGCCGGTCGCGCTCGCCGCGCAGCGGCAGGAGGGCGAGGAAGTCGCAGTTGTACCCGAACTGCCCGGCCTGCGCCTTGGCGCTCTGCTTCTCCGGGTCGAAGGCGGGCGCGCCGCGCAGGATGGGCTCGCCCCAGCGGATGACGACGTTCTGCCGGTAGCCCTCCGGCACGGTCACGGCGTCGTCGGTGTTCGGGGCGACGGGCGTGAACCGCAGACCGCGGGCGCCCTTGGGCTTGTGGCTGCCGTGGCCGCCCTTGGCGGCGGGGACCGCCTGCGCCTCGGGCGCGGTGGCGACGCCGACCGCGCCGGCGCCGGCCGCGGCGACGGTCACGACGGCGGCGGCCCGCATCATGGAGCGGCGGCTGAGGGCGCCGGCGATGACGTCGCCGACGTACTCGTTGGAGCTGGTGTTGGGCACCTCGTGGAAGCAGGCGTCACCACACCGGAAACGGCAGGTCATGGCGGACCGGCCGCCGGGGTGGGAACCGGACGGCGTTCCGATCAACGGCAGCAGCTTTCGCACGTTCTCTCCTTGGGTGCCCGTGGTGTCAGCGTGACCGTAGGAGCACATACGTGCGGTAGCCGGGCATCGGGGTGAACGGTGAGTGAACCCGCGGCAGCGTCTGGGACGTCACGCCGGGCCGAATCGCACCCTTGACATATACGATTCCGCAAACCCCACCCTGCCCAAGATCGCCCTTGCAGGCCGCTAACCTTACGTGTCCGTCCTGGCCAGGGATTGACGGGCATCAACTCACGCGAAGGGTTGCGCACATGGGCATTCTCACTCTCCTGCGGAACGCGTTCGGCCGGTCACGCAAAGCGAAGTCCGCCGAAGCGGGGGGTGCGGTGGACGCCGCCGAGACGGCGAGCACGTCCCCGGCGGAGCCGGCGGAGCCGGTGGCCCCGAAGGTCCCGTCCCCGTCCCCCGAGCCCACCCCGCCGACCTCCACGGTCTCGGTACCGGAGCCTCGCGAGGAGCACGACCTGGTCTCCGCGGCCTTCGACAACATCACGGTCCCCGGCCCCACCCGCTCGGACGCCTCCTCGCCTTCCGCCCGGGAAACCGAGTCGACCCCCGCAGCCGAGCCCGCGGCAGACGCCAAGACGGAGCCCGAGGCCGAGGCGGAACCGGTGACCGACGTCGAGCCGGAAGCGAAGCCCAAGACCACCACCGAGGCCGAGCCGGAACCGGAAACCGAACCGGGCACAGACCCCGAGCCCGAAGCGAAGCCCAAGGCCGCCACCGAGGCCGAGGCCGCGCCCGAGGCCGCCACCGAGCCGGAAGCCAAGGCCGAAGCGGAAGCAGAGCCGGAGGCCAAGGCCGAGGTCGAACCGGAGCCCGAGACCAAGGTCGAGGTCGAACCGGAGCCCGAGCCCGAGCCTGAAACAAAGCCGGAGCCCGAGGCCGCCTCCGCGCCGGAGACCGAGCCGGAGCCGGAAACCACGGCCGAGCCGGAGGCCAAGGCCGAACCGG
>NZ_LGCN01000238.1 GCF_001279005.1 Streptomyces caelestis | reverse complement strand
GGCGCCCATCGCGCCCACCGCGAGCGGTGAGCCGGTCAGTTCCTTGATCTGGAGCGGCAGCGCGATCAGCGCCATCACGCTGCCGAGGTAGGTGACCAGACCCTGCACCCACAGGAGGCGGAAGTCGCGGGAGGAGCGCCAGGGCGTGAGGTCGGGGAGCACTGCGGCGAGCTTGGCGTGCATGGTCAGCGGTTCCCGGCCGACTCCGACACGAGGGTGGCTTCCGTGTCCCCGGTCGTCGCGTGATGGCGTCCCATCGGCAGGACGAGGGGCTTGCCCGAGACCGGGTCCTCGATGACGCGGCTGTCCATGCCGTAGACGGCCCGGACCGTGTCCTCGGTCATCACCTCCTCGGGCGTTCCAGCGGCGTGCAGCCGTCCGGCGGCCAGGGCGACGAGCCGGTCCGCGTAGCGGGCGGCCAGGTTGAGGTCGTGCAGGACCATGACGATCGTGGTGCCGCGGGTCCGGTTCAGGTCGGTCAGCAGGTCGAGGACCTCGATCTGGTGGCTGATGTCGAGGAATGTGGTGGGCTCGTCGAGCAGCAGCAGGTCGGTCTGCTGCGCCAGCGCCATCGCGATCCACACGCGTTGGCGCTGGCCGCCGGAGAGTTCGTCGACCGCCCGGTCCACCAGTTCCGTCGTGTGGGTGGCCTCCAGCGCGGCGGCGACCGCGGCGTCGTCCTGGGCCGTCCAGCGGGAGAAGGCCCGCTGGTGGGGGTGGCGGCCCCGGCCGACCAGGTCGAGGACGGTGATGCCCTCGGGGGTGACCGGTGACTGCGGCAACAGCCCGAGGATGCGGGCGAGTTCCTTGGCCGGGGTGCGGTGAACCTCCTTGCCGTCCAGGACGACCCGGCCGGTGCGCGGGACGAGCAGCCGGGACATCGAGCGCAGCAGCGTCGACTTGCCGCAGGCGTTGGCGCCGACGATCACCGTGATGCGCCCGGCCGCGAGGGTTAGGTCCAGGCCCTCGATGACGGCGCGGTCACCGTAGCCGAGTGTGAGGTCCTCGGTGGCGAGGGTGTGGGACGTGGTCACAGTGAGCCTCCGGCCCGGTTGGTGCGGACGATCAGGTAGACGAGGTAGGGGGCCCCGAGGACGCCGGTGACGACGCCCACGGGATAACGGGTGTCGAAGGCGTACTGGCCGGTGAAGTCGGCGACCAGGACGAGCAGGGAGCCGACCAGGCCGGCCGGCACCAGCAGGGAGCCGCCGGTTCCGGTGAGCCGGGCGGCGATCGGCCCGGAGAGGAACGCGACGAAGGCGATCGGTCCAGCCGCCGCTGTGGCGAACGCGATCAGCCCGACGGCGGCGACGATCACGGTGACGCGGGTGCGTTCGACACGGACGCCGAGCGCGGAGGCCGTGTCGTCACCCAGGCTCAGTGCGCTCAGGTTGCGGCCCTCGAACAGCAGCACCGGGCCAAGCGCCAGCACGGCCAGGACGGTAGGCGCGGTCTCCTCCCAGGTGGTGCCGTTGAGGCTGCCGGTGAGCCAGCGCATCGCCGCCTGGAGGTCCCACTCACCGGCCCGGGACAGGACGTAGGAGGTGCCGCTGTCGAGCAGGGCGGCGATGCCGATGCCGATCAGGATGAGCCGGGTGCCGGCGACCCCGTCGCGGAACGCCAGGACGTACACCAGCAGCGCCACCCCGAGCGCGGCGGCGATCGCCAGCGCGGACACCTGGGTCTCGCTCAGCGAGAAGGTGACGATGGCGATGGCCGCCGCCGCGCTCGCCCCCGCGCTGATGCCGATGATGTCGGGGCTGGTGAGCGGGTTGCGGAGCATCGTCTGGAAGGCGACGCCGGCCATGCCGAAGCTGAATCCAGCGGTCAGGGCGAGCACCGCGCGCGGCAGCCGCAGCGTGCCGACGGTGAAGGAGGCGCCCGGCACCTGCTCGCCCATAATCACGCGCAGCACGTCGGAGGCCGGGGAGAAGGTGTGCCCGGCCATGAGCGTGGTGGCGAACGCGGCGCCGACGAGGACCAGCAGGGCGCAGACGATCAGCCGTCGCCGGTACGCGCGGCGGACCCGCGTGCGGGTGACCGCGCGCAGTGTGGGCGGGGCAGTAACGACGGGGGCGTTCACAGTGATCTGACCTTCTGCCGGCGGACGATGTGGATGAAGAAGGGGGCGCCGACGAACGCAGTCACGATGCCCACCTCGATCTCGGACGGCCGGGCCACGACCCGCCCCACCACATCAGCGACCGTGAGCAGGGCGGCGCCGCTCAGCGCGGAGAACGGCAGCAGCCAACGGTGGTCCACGCCCACCAGCAGCCGGCAGGCGTGCGGTACGACGAGTCCGACAAAAGCGATCGGGCCGGCGACGGCGGTGGACGCGCCGCACAGCATGACCGCGCCGAGCGCGGCGCCGGCCCGCACGAGGGCCACCCGCTCACCGAGTCCGGCGGCCAGCTCGTCGCCCAGGGCGAGGGAGTTGAGGGCGCGGGCGGAGGCCAGGCAGACGAGGAAGCCAACGGCGAGGAACGGCAGGACACTGCCGAGCTGCGCGTGGGTGGCACCGCCGACGCCGCCGATCTGCCACAGCCGGAAGGTGTCGGAGATGTCGTTGCGCGGCAGGACGACGGCACTGACCAGTGAGGCGAGCGCGGCCGAGATGGCCGCCCCGGCGAGGGCCAGCTTCAGCGGGGTGGCGCCGCCTCGGCCCAGCGAGCCGACGGCGTACACGAACCCTGCGGTCACGGCCGCTCCGGTCATCGCCGCCCAGATGTATCCAGACACCGACGCCAGGCCGAAGTGGGCGATGCCGGTGACCACGGCGAGCGAGGCGCCCATGTTGACGCCGAGGATGCCGGGGTCGGCCAGCGGGTTACGGGTGACGCCCTGCATGACCGCGCCGGACAGGCCCAGGGCGGCGCCCACGGCGACGGCGAGGAGGGTGCGCGGTACGCGGTTGGCGACCGCTGCCTCCTCCAAGGTGGCCTCCGCTCCGCCGAGCGCCGCCCAGACGTCGGCCCAGGCGACGTCGCGGGAGCCGAAGGCGAGGGAGGCCGTCATGGCGGCGAGCAGGACCGCGGCGACAACGAGGAGCCAGGTGACGCGCACGCGCGCCGGACGCCGCAGCGGGGCGGTGTCCGGCGCGGGCGGGGTCTCGGTGACGGTCACGCTGCCTTGTCCGCGGCCTCGGCGAGCGCCTTCACGTAGTCCTCCAGGACGTACGGGATGGACAGCGGGGTCGGGTTGGCGGCGGTGGCCAGCGGGGTGCTGCCGGGCAGCAGGTAGACGGAGTCCCGCTCGACGGCGGCCAACTTGGAGGTGAGCGGGTCCTTCTTGAGGGCCTTCAGCAGCTCGCCCTTGTCGTCCCCGTAGCCGGTGATGATGTCGACGTCGTTGAAGTCGTCGATGTGCTCGGCGCTCTTGGTGAGGACGAACTTCTTCGTCGCCCCGGACGGTCCGGAGACGCTGGCGGGGATCTTCAGGCCGAGGTCGGTGAAGAAGTGCGTGCGGGTGTCGTGGGTGGTGTAGAAGCCGACCTGGCTGACGTTCTTGGACGACACGTGCGTCATGAACATCGCCGTCTTCCCCTTGAGCTGGGGGTACTTCGCGGCGGTCTTCTCGATCTGCCTCTCGAGGTCGGCGATCAGTTCGTCGCCCTCGTCGGCCAATCCGATGGCCTTGCTGTTGAGGCGGATGATGTCGCGCCATGGGGTCGCCCAGGCGGCCTCGGGGTAGGCCACGACGGGGGCGATCTGGCTGAGGGTCTCGTAGTCCTGCTCCGTCAATCCGGAGTACGAGGCGAGGATGACGTCGGGCTTGGTGTCGGCGACGGCCTCGAAGTCGATGCCGTCGGTCTCGTCGAACAGCACCGGGGTCTTGGCGTTCAATTCCTTGAGCCGCTTCTCGACCCAGGGCAGCACGCCGTCGCCATCGTCGTCGCCGAAGTTGGCCCTGGCCATGCCGACGGGGACGACGCCGAGGGCGAGCGGCACCTCGTCGTTGGCCCAGTTCACGGTGGCGACGCGCTGGGGCTTGGAGGGAATCTCGGTAACCCCGAGCGCGTGCTTGATCGTCACGGGGAACTGGCCAGCGCCATCGGCGCCGGCGGAGCTGCTGTCGTCCTTGTCTGCGGACCCGCCGCCGCAGGCGGTAAGTCCGAACAGGAGGGCCGCCGCGAGGGCGAGCGCACGCAGGCGTGGAGTTCTCATCGACCCGGTTTCGCTTTCAGTCGGGGTGCCGGGACTCGCACGTCCGGACCGCGGACTGTGGGTCGTGGAGCAGGGCACCGGACTTGCTATGGCAAGTTAGGTAAGGCTTACCTGCACAGCGTATGGAGCGAAGGCGCGCTGATCAATCGAGCCTTTTCGACAGCCCTTGTAGCGATCGGGACATGCGGGCAGATGGCTCCGGCGCAGGGAAGGCGTCCGCACCGACGTTCTCAGCGCGCCCGGAACCTGCCGGGCGTCATGCCGGTCGTCCGCCGGAAGGCCGCGCCGAAGGCGCTCGCCGAGCGGTAGCCGACCCCGTCGGCTACCACGTCGACCTCACATCCAAGGGAGAGGAGCTGTACGGCGTGCTGGGCCCGGACCGAGGCAACCCAGCGGGCGAAACTCGTGCCCGTCTCGGCACGGAAGGCGCGGGTCAGCGTGCGCGCGCTGCAGCCGAGGGCGGCGGCCCAGCCCGCCAGTGTCCGCTGGTCCGCCGGGTCGGCTCGGACCCCGTCCACGATCGGCCGCAGCAACGAGGACGTGGGCAGCTGCACCAGCAGCGCCCGGGGCGACGGCCGCAGGACGTCGAGCACCATCGCCTCGGTCACAGCCCGGGAGCTCGGCGGCAGTTCCGCCTCCTCGAGCCGCTCCAGGAGCAGCTGGAGCAGCGGGGTGATCTCCACGGCCACCGGCACGTCGGGCAGCGCCGACTCCGTGCCGTGCCGGAAGAAGTGGGCGCGGTAGGAGGTGCCCGCGACCGCGGAGGCGGAGTGCAGCTGCCCGGCCGGCATCCACAGTCCCAGCGTCGGTGTGATGCACCACACCTGGGAGCCGACCACGGCGGTGGACGTGCCGTGCTCGTTCCAGAGGAGCTCGTGCCACGGGTGCGAGTGCTCGTTCCACGCGGTATCGGCGTCGACGACCTCCTCATACCCCTGAATCACGAAGGGCACGTCCACCTCGCCGGCGGCGAGCGTCGGCAGGTCCCTGGTGACACGCATGCGCCCAGGCTAACCGGAGCCGGATCTCCACGGCCGCGCGTCCCGCCTCGGACCAGCTCTGGATCGCGGCGCCGGAGGGAGGCGGATCTGCCCCGGCCGCCAGGGCGAGCGGTCCGCTGCCGACCGCGATGTCCGGCGCCGACGGAGTACGGATCCCCCGGCGGCCTCCACCACCCTCCGGACGTGGACCCTCGCCCACCGGCCCCGACGACCGGGCTGTCTGCCCGGGCGGGCCGCAACGGGCTCAGGGCGCCAGCCGGGCGAGCGCGGCCGCGGTGAGGGAGGTGACGCCGGTGTCCAGGGCGGGCTGGAGCACGGAGGGGAAGCGAGGGCTGTGGTTGACCGGGACGTCTTGGGCGACGGCGCCCTTCCTCAGGGCGTCCTTATACAGGGCGGTGCCGCCGATGCACCAGTAGGCGTACGGAACGCTGAACGCTACGGGAGGTGCTGTCACGTTGTTGGGTGGGTAGGTGTCTGATGGTGCGTCGTGGTGTGGTGGAGCCCGGTTCCGGGTTGTGCTCAGGCCGTGGTGGAGGGGCCGGCGGCGCCGGTGATCTGCTCCCAGATCGCAAAGCGGACGGTCATTTCGGCTCGGTAGTCGTGTGCGGACAGCCGGTGGCGGCGGGGCCGGAAGTGGGGTGAGATGCCGCTGAATGCGGACAGGAACCGCTGGGCTGCACCGGTGTCGCGGAAGCCTTTCATCGCCCGTTCACGCTGCCTGATGGGCTGGTGGCTGTTCTCCGCTGAGGTTGATCCCCGGGTGTGGACACCGGGTTTCACGCGACGAGTGACAGCGTAGGTGACGTGGTCAGTTGCTGTTCGAATTCGGTTGGAGTGAGGTAGCCGAGCGCGGAGTGCCGACGGCGCCGGTTGTAGTACGACAGCCGGCGGAACAGCTCGAGCCGCGTCTGTGCCTTCGAGGTCCAGTTCCTCCCGTGGAGCAATTCGCGTTTGAGGCCTTGGAAGAACGACTCGGCGAGGGCATTGTCATCGCTCGAGCCGACGCGTCCCATGCTGCGGCGGATCCCGTGCAGGCGGCGCACCTCGGCGAAGGCGGCCGCACCGTATGGGACGCCCCTGTCGGTGTGGAAGACAGCGCCGTTCACCCGGCCGCCGCGGGCGGCCACGGCCGTCTCGATCGCGTCGGTGACCAGTGAGGTGCGCATGTGATCGGCGATCGACCGGCCCACCACCCTCCTCGAGCAGATGACGATCACCGTGGCGAGGTAGAGCCAGGGCGTCCCGGCGGCTATGCAGGTGATGTCGCCACACCACCTGGTGTTCAGCGTGTCCGCGGTGAAGTCGCGCATGACCAGGTCCGGCGCGGGCGGCGCCGTGTGGTCAGCGATCGTCGTCCGCTTCTTCTTCCGCAGGTGCCGCCCGACGATGTGGTTGATCCGCATCAGACGGGTGACGCGCTTGTGGTTGATCCTCCATCCCCTCGCCCGCAGTTCAGCATGGACACGCGGAGCGCCGTAGGCACCATGGTGTTCGGCGTGAATGGCGCGGATCTCGCTCACGGTCCGCTTCTCCTCGGCCTGGCGTTCGGCACGGGTCTGCTCGCTGGCCAGATGCCGGTAGTAGTCGGCGCGGTTGGCGGAGATGAAGTCCCAGCGGTGAGGGATCACTTCACCTCCCGAGCAAAATGGGCCGCTGCCCGGCACAGGATCTCGCGTTCCAGCTGCCACTCCTTCTCCGCTTTCAGCAGCCGGGCGTTCTCCGCCCGCAGTCGGGCCGGTTCCTCCGCCTCGCTCCCGCCCGCGTCACGGCGTCCGGGCACGGCTCCGTGGTGATGCCGAGATCTGCGGCCACTGCCGCGTACGTCCGCTTCCCGGTCGCGGCGCGGTAGAGCGCGACGGCGTCCTTCCTGAACTCCTCCGGATACGGAGACTTGCGTCCCACCTGGACATCCCTCCCTGGACCATCAAGATCCATTGTCAGGGTGTCCACACCAAAGGATCAGCCTCACTGGCGCTGGTGCACCTGCGCAAGAACGAGACGCTGCCCCGGCTCGCGACGGGGTTCGGGATCTCCACCGCAACCGCCTGGCGGTACGTGGACGAGACCCTCGAGGTCCTGGCCTCCTGGGCGCCCGGCCTGCAGGAGGCCCTCGTCGGCCTGGGCAAAGGAGACCTCGTCATCGTCGACGGCACGCTCATCCCCATCGACCCCATCGCCGCCTACGAGCCGTACTACTCCCAGAAACACCGCAAGCACGGCATGAACGTGCAGGTCATCGCCCGTCCCGACGGCACACCACCCTGGTTCCCCCGCGCGACACCCGGCCGCACACATGACCTGACCGCAGCCCGTGCCCACGGCATCGTCCAGGTCTGCCTGACCCGGCAGATCCTCGTCCTCGCCGACCGCGCCTACCAGGGCGCCGGCGCCACCTTCCGCACCCCCTACTACCACCACGGCGAACAACCCGAGCACTGCCAGCAGTTCAACCGCGACCACGCCCGACTCCGGTCACCTGGCGAACGAGCCTTTGCCCAACTCAAGACGTGGAGGCTGCTGCGGCGGGCCCGCTGTTCCACCCGCCGCATCGGCACGGCAGTCCAAGCCGTCCACACCCTGCTGACCTGCACATATTCAGGATGAAAACGGTTCAGTGAGCTTCTTCAGCACGGCCACCGATCGGGTGACGTTGATGGTGCCGGTTCGGACCAGCCCGGAGGCATCCGTCCTGCTCGCCGACATCGTCAACACTCAACTGTCCCTCACTCGCAGGGGTGGCGACTGAAGAAGCTCAGTAAGAGGGCATCTGATCTATGTAGCTGATAGTTAGGGATGGTTTTGTGACTGCTGGCGTTGGCGGTCGTTGGGCAAGGTGTGAGTGTTCGTCGTCCGTACCGCAGTGATGTCTCCGACGCCCGCTGGGCCTTGATCGAACCCGTCTTCGCCGCCTGGCGAGCCAGGCGAACCGGGCCCGGCACGGCGGCCCGGGTGCACGAACTGCGGGAGATCGTCAACGCGATCCTCTATGTCAACCGCACCGGCATCCCGTGGGAATACCTGCCCCACGACTTCCCGCCGTACAAGACCGTCTATGACCACTACGCCAAGTGGGAAGCCGACGGCACCACCCAGCAGGTCCACGACCTGCTCCGGGACAGGACCCGCCGATCCCACGGCCGCAGCCCTCAGCCGACCGCGGCCGTAATCGACGCGCAGAGCGTGAAGACCTCGGCAAACGTGGCCGAGACCAGCCAGGGCATCGACGCCGGCAAGAAGATCAAAGGACGCAAGCGGCACGTGATCACCGACACGCTCGGCCTGGTCCTGGCCGTGCTGGTCACCGCCGCGAACGTGCACGACACCACCGGCGGCAAGCTCCTGCTCGACGACCTGGCCGCCGCCCACCCCACCGTGTCGAAGGTCTGGGCCGACGGCGGCTACCAGAGCAGCATCCTCAACCACGGCGCCGGCCTGGGGATCAATGTGGAAGTCGTGCAGCGGCCACAGACGAAAGGGTTCGAACCGCTACCGAAACGGTGGGCGATCGAGCGGACCTTCGGCTGGCTGATGCAGCACCGCCGCCTGGCACGGGACTACGAAGCCCTGCCGCAGCGATCAAGGGCAATGATCCACTGGGCGATGGCTAACAAAATGTCCCGCGAGCTCACGGGAGAATCTACGCCAACGTGGCGAATCTAAACGGACATGGACGTCAGAACGGTGCGAACGTTGATCAGATGCCCTCTAAGTCAAATCGAACGGACAACGGTGAATCAGACGCTCACTCACAGCGTGGCTACGCGCCCCCTGACCTGATCCAGTCCTGACCGCTACTCGGACCGTGCCGAGGGCACCATCGGCGGCCCGCCGCATCATGAGCAGCAGTACAGTGTCGCTGGTCTCTCATCACCGCTGTGTCGTCACCAGAGTTCCGCGACCGTCTCGGGGTCCCGAGCCCTCGGAGCAGTACAACCCGTCCAAAGGCGAACCCGCCCGGCCGTGGCGGGCCCGGCGGCGGGGCGAGGGCGCGCTCCTACTCGGGCTCGGCCTGCGACGCGGCGAAGTGCGCGTCCAGCAGGGCGAGTACGGCCGTCGGCTGTTCACTCAGGAAAAAGTGTCCGCCGGGGAAGACCTCCAGGTCGAAGCCAGCCGAGGTGTGGGCATGCCATTCCCGGGCCTCGTCGAGCGGGGTTCTGGGGTCGGTGTCCCCCACCAGGACGGTGACCGGGCAATTCAGCACCGCCCCGGCCCCGGGGTCACACCGGTAGGTCTCCACCGCGTGGAGGTCGCTGCGCAGCGCAGGCAGTGCCATGCGGAGGATTTCCTCGTCCTCCAGCAGCCGCGCGTCGGTGCCGTTCATCTCCGCCATCGCGGCCAGGAGGTCGTCGTCGGGAAGGATGTGCAGCCTTTCCGGCCGCACCACCGCAGGGCCCACGCGCCCGGAGACGAAGAGCCGTTCGATCTTCAGTCCCGAGCGTTCAATGCGACAGGCCACTTCGAAGGCGAGGAGAGCGCCCATGCTGTGGCCGAAGAAGGTCAGCGGCAGATCGTCCTGGCCCTGGAGCGCGGCGAAAACCGCGTCGGCCAGTTCACCGAGGTCCTCGACGCACGGCTCGGCCCTGCGGTCCTGGCGCCCGGGGTACTGCACCGCCATCACGTCCACCCGGTCCCGGAGCTCGCTGGAGACCGGGAAGTAGAAGCTCGCCGAACCGCCGGCGTGAGGAAAGCAGACGAGACGGGCCGTCGCGTCCGGGGAGGGATGAAAACGACGGCACCAAAGACCACTGTCCGCGGGAAAGAGAACCATGTCGCCCAGTTTCACCCTTCACGATTGCGCCCGGCTCCGGAGTGCCGGCTGATTCAAGTCCGACCGATGATTCCGTCAGCCTGTCATACCCTTCGGGACATCAGCAACGGCTCACGGCTCCACTGGTCAATGATGGCCTGTTTTCATAGGTTGTGCGGCACTGCGGAATTTCCGTTTCAGCTTCGTGCCACGCTATTCGCTGTTACGGTCGTGAACGGGTTTTCCATCCAGCGCACCGCCAAGAGAAGAGGGTTGCCTTCATGGCCCATCAGATCGGCTCCACCGACATCCTCCTCGCCTATGTCAGGGACGTCTCCCTTCGCGACGACGAGGTCCTGAGCGGCCTCCGGGAGGAGACAGCGCAGCTGCCTGGTGGTTCGACCATGCAGGTCATGGCGGAGGAAGGCCAGTTACTGGCGCTGCTGGTCCGGCTGACCGGAGCGCGGTCGGTGCTGGAGATCGGCACCTTCACCGGTTACAGCACCCTGTGCATGGCCCGCGCGCTGCCTGCTGACGGCAGAATCGTGACATGCGATATCGCCGACCGGTGGCCCGAAATCGGTGCCGCGTACTGGAAACGGGACGGCGTCGAGGACCGGATCGAGTCGCGCACCGGAGACGCCATGGACATTCTGGGCGAGTTGCTGACGGAGCGGGGTTCCGGAGCGTTCGACCTGGTATTCATCGATGCCGACAAGATAAACTACCGCGCCTATTACGAGAAGTCACTCACCCTTACCAGAAGTGGCGGCCTTCTGGTCATCGACAACACGCTCTTCTTCGGGCGCGTCGCGGACCCCGAATTCGACGACGCCGACACCGTGGCCATTCGTCAGCTCAATGCGGCGCTCGTCTCGGACGAGCGTGTGGACATATCCCTTCTACCGATGGCGGACGGCGTCACTCTGGCTCGCAAGCGCTGAGCGATTTCAGGACGGGGCGCCCCGGTGCGCGGGCCCGCGCACCGGGGCGCCCCGTCCTGTCGGGGTCAGGCCAGTGCGACCGCGTTCACCTTGATCGTCGTCGACGCCGGGCGGGGCTCGGGCCGCAGGTGCAGGCGCTGCAGGTCCTCGGTCGTCGCCTGCGGGAGGGCGGCGGCGCAGGAACACGGCTCGCCGTCCTGGAATCCCGCGAAACGGTAGGCGATCTCCATCATGCGGTTGCGGTCGGTGGGTCTGAAGTCCGCCACCAGATGAGCGTCCGCGCGAGCCGCCTCGCCGATGAGCCAGTTGAGGATGGTCGCGCCCGCGCCGAACGACACCACACGGCACGAGGTGGCGAGCAGTTTGAGGTGCCATACATCCGGGCGACGCTCCAGGAGGAGGACTCCGACCGCGCCGTGCGGGCCGAAGCGGTCCGTGAGCGTGACGACGAGGACCGCGTGGCCGGGATCGGTGAGCAGCCGGCGCAGGTCGGCGTCGGAGTAATGCACCCCGGTGGCGTTCATCTGGCTGGTGCGCAGGGTGAGTTCCTCTACGCGCGACAGCTCCTCGTCGGTGGCGCGGCCGATGCGCATGTCCAGCGACAGGGAACGCAGGAAGTCCTCGTCCGGCCCGGTCGCCTCGGCGCGGGCGGCCTCACGCCGGAAGCCCGCCTGGTACATCTGGCGTCGTCGCCGGGAGTCCACTGTCCGCAGGGCCGGTGTGAACTCCGGGCGCACGGGCAGGGATTCGGCGGCTCCAGCCTCGTAGCAGCGGACCTCGGGCAGGTGGTAGGTGACCTCGGCCCGTTCGGTGGGCTGGTCGTCGATGAAGGCGATGGTGGTCAGGGCGAAGCCCAGGGTGTCGGCGATCCGGCGCACGGAGTCCGACTTGGGTCCCCAGCCGATCTGCGGCAGGACGAAGTACTCGGCGACGCCGAGTTTCTCCAGTCGGGCCCACGCCGTTTCGTGGTCGTTCTTGCTGGCGACGGACTGGAGGATGCCGCGGGAGTCCAGCTCCACGACGACGTCGCGGATCGCGTCCGGCAGCGTCACCTCGTCGTCCTCCAGCAGGGTGCCCCGCCACAGGGTGTTGTCGAGGTCCCAGACCAGGCATTTCAGTACGGGGGCGGTGGTCGTCACTCCGGTTCCCTTCACACAGTGTTCCCGAGGACGTGCCGGGCCAGCATCAACTGGCACATCTCATTGCTGCCTTCGATGATTTCCATCAGCTTGGCGTCGCGGTGGGCGCGGGCCACCAGGTGCCCGTCCTGCGCTCCGGCGGAGGCCAGGACCTGCACGGCGGTGGCCGCGCCGCGAGCCGCGTTGCCCGCGCTGACGTGCTTGGCCAGGACCGTGGCCACGACCTGTTCCGGTGAGCCGTCGTCCCAGCAGTGCGAGGCGTGCTCGCAGACCCGGGTGGCGGTCTGCTCGGCGGCGAACAGCTCGGCGAGATGGCGGGCGACGAGCTGGTGTTCGCCCAGCGGGACACCGAACTGCTCACGGGTGGCGGCGTGCCGGGCGGCGGCCGTCAGACAGCCGCGCAGGATTCCGACGCACCCCCAGGCCACGGACATGCGGCCGTAGGCGAGGGCGGTGGTGACCAGCAGCGGCAACGGCAGCGACGAGCCGCCGAGTACGTGCGTGGCAGGGACCCGCACGGCGTCGAGGGCGATGTCGGCGTGACCGGCTGCGCGGCAGCCCAGTGGATCCGCGACACGTGTGACGCGGACGCCGGGGGTGTCCGCGGGGACGACGACAGCCACCGCCCCGTCCGCGCCTTCCGCCCCCGCGTCGTCGTCCTCGTACCTGCCGAACAGGACGAGAAGGTCCGCGTAGTGCGCGGCGGTCACCCAGACCTTGTGTCCGTCGAGGACGACCGCGTCGCCGTCGCGGCGCACCTGGGTCGTCATGGCGGACAGATCGCTTCCGGCGCCGCGTTCGCTGAACCCCGCCGCCGCGAGGGCGCCGCCGGTGAGCCGGGGCAGGAACGCCGTCCGCTGCTCTTCGGTGCCGAGGCGCTCGATGGTCCAGGCAGCCATGCCCTGCGAGGTCAGCACGGAGCGCACCGAGCTGCACAGGCTGCCGACGTGTGCGGTGAACGCGCCGCCGGCCGCGCTGGTCAGGCCCCGACCGCCGTACGCGGCCGGCACCTGGGCACAGAGCCATCCGGCGGCGCCCAGGTCTCGTAACAGGCCGACGGGGAGCAGCCCCGCACGGTCCCAGGCGTCGGCCGCACCGGCCACGAGGGCGGTGACGGCGACGGCTGCCTCCTCCGGCGAGGCCGCCGCCCCGAGGGCGGTCGGCTCGCCGGGGACGGTCACCGTGTCCGGGAGGGCCTTCCCGACGGGGGCGGTCACCGCCCCCGAGTCGGCCGCCCCACCCGGCGCGGTGACTTCGCCCCGGACCTTCGCCTCGCCGGAGGGCGGCGCTTCGGTCAGCAGCCGGTCAGGCACCGGTTCCTCCGGCGGACGTCGTCCGGAGCCGGTCCACGAGTTCCGTCATCGACTCGACCGTACGGAAGTTGTCCAGCCGCAGATCGGCGCCTCGGACGGAGACCGCGAAGGCCTTCTCCAGATGGACGACGAGTTCCATCGCGAACAGCGAGGAGAGCCCGCCGGAGGCGAAGAGGTCGGTGTCGGTCTCCCAGGCGCGTTTGGTGCGCGCCTCCAGGAAGCGCAGGATCTCCTTCTCGGTGGCCTCGGTGTCGAAGTCGCTCATCAGTTCTCCTCCTGGTACGCGTAGAATCCGCGGCCGGTCTTGCGACCGAGTTCGCCCTGCCGGACCTTGTCGAGCAGCAGGTCGCAGGGGCGGCAGCCCTCGTCTCCGGTGCGCTGGTGCAGTACGCGCAGCGAGTCCACCAGGTTGTCGATGCCGATCAGGTCGGCGGTGCGCAGCGGGCCGGTGGGGTGGCCGAGGCAGCCCTCCATGAGCGCGTCGACGGCCTCGGCGCTCGCGGTGCCCTCCTGCACGACCCGGGCCGCGTCGTTGATCATCGGGTGCAGGACGCGGCTGGTGACGAAGCCGGGAGCGTCCCGCACGACGACCTGTTCACGGGCCAGGGCGGTGAGCAGGGCGCCGACCGCGGTCATGGTCCGGTCGCCGGTCCGGGCTCCCCGTATGACCTCGACGGTAGGGATGAGGTAGGGCGGGTTCATGAAGTGCGTGCCGACGACGTCCTCGGCGCGCTCCGCGTGTCCGGCGAGTTCGTCGATAGGGATGGACGAGGTGTTCGAGATCAGTGGGGTGCCGGGGCGCACCCGGGCCGAGACGTCGGCGAGGGCCTTGGCCTTCAGCTCGGTGACCTCGGTGATGGCCTCGATGACAGCGGTGACATCGCCGACGCCGTCGGTGGTGGTGGCCGCTTCCAGGGCTCCGGTGCCGGTGGTGGCCGGCAGGGTGCCCAGGAGTTGCGCCATGCGCAGCTCGCGGTCGATGTCGTCGTGGGCCCGGCCGAGTCGCTCCTCGTCGGTGTCGACGAGGAGGACGGGTATGCCGTGTCCGAGGGCGAGGGCGGTGATGCCCGCCCCCATGACTCCGGCACCGAGTACGGCGATCCGGTGGGGGCCGGCGATGGTGTGCGGATCTGGGGCGGTGTGCGGCGCTCGTGTCATGCGCCTCTCCTGGGTGCTGGATGGATGTCAGAGGATGGTGGTGCGTCAGGGGGCCAGGATGGTGCCGAGCCAGTCGGCGACGGCCTGTGCCGTGGTGCCGACGTGCTCTTCCATGAGGGAGAAGTGGTCGCCCGGCACGTCGACGACGCTCTGGGCGGTCGGCCAGGTGGCGCGCCAGTCGCCCGCACGGGGTGCCGGCGTGCCGAGGGGATCGCGGGCGCGGACGAGGAGCGTGGGCGCCCGCACCGCGGGCGGTGTCCAGGTGTCGAGGAGGCGGAAGTAGCGGCCCATGGCGGTGAGCCGGGTGTCGTCCATGGGGGCGGCCCGTTTCTCGCGAGCGAACATTCCGCCGATCAGGACGTCGTTGAACTGGGTCATCCCTTCGTTGTCCGAGAGGTAGGTGTCGAGCAGCACCACCGCTGCCGGGCCCGCGCCCAGTTCCTCCAGGCGGGCGGCGACTCCGTGCGCGAGGGTGCCGCCGGAGGAGGAGCCCATCAGGACGAGGGGCCGCTCGCCCAGTTCCGCGCGCAGGGTCTGTGCCTGGAAGTCGAGGAGTGCGGACATCTCGGCCGGGACGGGTTCGCCCGGCAGGAACCCGGGGGCCGAGAGGGCGGTGACGCCGTAGCGGCCGGCGAACCGCGCGGCGAAGCGCGCGTACTGGTGGGCGCCGCCCAGCGCGACGACGGAGCCGAAGCAGACCAGTTCCGGTTGCGGGGTGCTGTCGTCGCCGCACAGGCGCAGCAGTTCGGGCTTGGCCTCGGCGGCCAGGAGCTCGTCGCCGGTGCGGAAGTCCGAGCGCAGGGCGGCGGCGTGCTTCAGCAGGACGATGCCCTCGTCGACCCGGCCCATCTCGCAGGCCTGCCGGAACAGGGCGCTGACGGGGCCGGGGGCCGGGGATCGCCCGGCCGTGGGTTCGTCGACGTCACCCGGGGTCGGCACGGCCAGTTCGGTGAGCATCACTTCGACGAGGCGGGCCGGGGTGCCGCTGTCGAGGACCGCGGTGGGGCGCAGGCACAGGCCACTGCGGGCGGCGAGCCGGTTGCGCAGCTCGACCGCGGTCAGTGAGTCGAAGCCGACGGAGAGGAACGCGTCCTGCGCGCCGAGGGCTTCGGACGTGGTGTGTCCGAGTACCTCGGCGGCCTGGCCCAGGACGAGGTCGAGGAGGATCCGCCCGTGCTGGTCCGGTTCGGCGGTCGCGAGGCGTTGGCGCAGCGACGTGCCGTCGGCCGCGGTTCGAGGTTCGGCCGGCGCCTTGACGAGGGAGCGCAGGAGCGGCGGCACCTCCTGGCCCCGGAAGGTGGCGAGATCAAGGTGGACGGGGACGAGAACGGCACCGTCGGAACCGGAAAGGGCGAGCGCGCCGTCGAACAGCGCCATGCCCTCCGCCGCCGACAGGCCGCGCACACCGCCCCGGCGCATGCGCCGTAGGTCGGTGTCGGACAGGCCGGCGGTCAGGCCGCTGCGGTGCTCCCACAGGCCCCAGGCCAGTGAGGTGGCGGGCAGGCCGAGGCGGTGCCGTTCGGTCATGAGGGCGTCGAGTGCGGCGTTGGCCGCCGCGTAGGTGGACTGACCGGGGCTGCCGAGGACTCCGGCGGCCGAGGAGTAGACGACGAACGCCGTCAGGTCCGCGTCCCGGGTGAGAGTGTGCAGATGATGGGCCCCGTCCACCTTGGGCCGCAGCACGGCGCTCAGCCGCTCGGCGGTCTGTGCCTGGAGCAGGCCGTCGTCGAGGACGCCCGCGGTGTGGACGACGGCGCGCAGCGGGTGCTCGGCCGGTATCCCGGCCAGGGCGCGGGCGACGGCCGCGCGGTCCGCGACGTCGCAGGCCGCGACAGTGACGTCGGCGCCCGACTCCCGCAGACTGTTGGTCAGTTCCGCCGTGCCAGGGCCGGCGGCGCCCCTGCGGCCGAGCAGCAGCAGGTGGCGTACGCCGTGCCGGGTGACGAGGTGACGGGCGAGGATGCCCGCGAGGATGCCGCCTCCGCCGGTGAGCAGGACGGTGCCGGCCGGGTCGAGGACGTCCTCTGCGCTCCCGGCGGGCGGCGCGGTGCGGACCAGCCTGGGCACGTACAACGCGCCATTGCACAAAGCCAGTTGAGGCTCCCCGGTGGCGAGTACCGCGGGCAGGGCGCCGGGCGTCGCGGCCGGGTCGTCGGTGTCCAGCAGGATGAACCGGCCGGGGTGTTCGAGCTGGGCCGAGCGGAGCAGTCCCCAGACGGCGGCGGAGGCGGCGTCCACAGGCCCGGGGCCGGGTCCGGGCCCGGCGGCGCCCCGGGTGAGGACGACCAGCGGTACGGCGGCGGTCGCGGGGTCCGCGAGCCAGGCGCGCAACCGGTCCAGGACTGTGGCGGTGACGGTGTGCACCGCCTCGGGTGTGCCGGGGCCGGCCGGCGGTGAGCAGAGCAGCACGGCGGCGTCCGCGCCGTCCAACGCGCGAGCCGCGGCGGCGAATCGCTCCGGCAGCAGGCGGGCGTCGCGCGCGCCGAGTACCGCCCAGCCGCTGCGGGCGGGTGGCTCGGGAGGCTGTTCCGCGCGGATCCAGTCCACGCGGTACAGCGAGCGGTCCGCGGCGCGCAGTCCGTCGTATGAGGCCGTGCGCAGGGCCAGCGACCCTATGTCCGCGACGAGCCGGCCGTCCTCGGCGGTGAGGCGTACGCTCACCGAGTCGGTACCGTCGGGGCGCAGGGACACGCGCAGGGTCCGTTCCGCGGTCGGGTTGAGCGTGACCCGGCTCCAGGAGAACGGGAGCGGCACGCCGTCCCCTGTCGTGTCCACGGCACGCAGGCCGGCCGTCTGGAGGGCCGCGTCCAGCAGCGCGGGGTGCACGGCGAAGGCGTCCGTCACACAGTCGGGCAGGGCCACCTCGGCGAAGAGGTCGTCCCCGTGGCTCCACGCGGCGCGCAGCCCCTGGAAGGCGGGGCCGTACTCGACTCCTCTGGACTCCATGGCGCCGTACAGGTCGTCGACGCTCAGCCGCCGGGCACCCTCGGGCGGCCAGGGTGTGGACGCGGCGGGCGCCTGGGGCTTCGCCGCGCCGGGTGCGAGGTGGCCGCTCGCGTGCCGGGTCCAGTCCTGGTCCGGCGCGTCCTCGGGCCGGGAGTGGAAGGCGACCGCGCGCCGTCCCCGCTCGTCCTCGGGATCCACGGTGAGCCGCAGGTGGACGCCGGTGGACTCGGCCGGCGAGGGCAGGGTCAGCGGCGCGGCGAGGGTCAGTTCCTCGACCTGTGCCCGATCGAAGAGGCGGCCGGCGTGGGCCGCCATCTCCAGGAGGGCCACGCCGGGCAGCAGGACGGTACCCGAGACTGCGTGGTCGGCCAGCCACGGCCGGTCGGTCGTCGACAGCCGCCCGGTGAAGAGGGTGCCGCCGCCGGGCAGGTCGACCGCGGCGCCGAGCAGCGGGTGGCCGGGATCGCGCTGGCCGACCGAGGCCGGGTCGCCGCCGGGAGCGGGCGCGTCGAGCCAGTAGCGCCGCCTCTGGAAGGCGTATGTGGGCAGGTCGACGCGGCGTGCCCCGGCTCCCTCGTACGCGGGGCGCCAGTCGACCGGGAGACCGGCCGCGAACGCCTCGCCCAGGGCGAGCAGCAGCCGCCGCCGTCCGCCCTCGTCGCGGCGCAGGGTACCGATCACCTCCACGTCGTCCAGGCGGGCGTCGGCCGCCGTGTCCGCGATGCCGTAGGTGAGCGTGGGGTGCGGGCTGACCTCGACGAACGTGCGGTGGCCCGCGTCGAGCAGCCGGCGCACCGCAGCGTGGAAGCGCACGGGCTCGCGCAGGTTGCGGTACCAGTATCCGGCGGTGACGCCGTCGGCGGTCAGCCAGTCGGCGTCGACGGCGGAGAGCAGCGGCACCTCGGGCGGGCGCGGGTCGAGATCGGCGAGCGCGGTGCGCAGTTCCTCCCGCACGGCGTCGACGGCGCCGGAGTGCGAGGCGTAGTCGACCGGGATGTTCCAGGCCATGACGCCTTGTTCCGACAGGTCCGCGACGAGGCCGCGGACGGCCGCGGACGGGCCCGCGACGACCACGACGCGCGGGCCGTTGACCGCCGCGACCGTCGCCTCGGAGCCGCGCTCGGCCAGGAGCCTCTCGGCCTCCTGTCCGGACATCATCAAGGTGGCCATGCCACCCCCGCCGGTAACCCCGGCCAGGGCGCGGCTGCGCAGGGCCGCGACACGGGCGGCGTCCTCCAGGGTGAGGGCGCCGGCGACACACGCCGCGGCGACCTCGCCCTGGCTGTGGCCCACGACCGCAGCGGGCTCGACGCCGTGGGCGCGCCACACGGCCGCGAGGGAGACCATCACGGCGAACAACGCGGGCTGCAGGACCTCCACCCGGTCCAGGGCCGGTGCGCCGGGCTCGCCGCGCAGCGCCGCGCGCGGCGACCAGTCGAGGTGGGGGGCGAGGGCCCGCTCGCAGTCGGCCATGCGGGCGGCGAACACCGGTGACGTGTCGAGGAGTCCGGTGGCCATGCCCGGCCACTGCGCGCCGAGCCCGGGGAAGACGAACACCGCCTTGCGGCCGCCGCGCGGGGCGGAGCCGGTGACGCCGTCGGCGGGGAACTCACCGCGCGCCAGTGCGCCGAGGCCGTCGAGGAGTCCGGAGCGTTCGGTACCCACGACGACGGCACGGTCGGTGAACCGGGAGCGGCCGGTGGCCAGGGAGAGACCGATGTCGGCGGGGCGGAGCTCCGGGTGGGCCAGGAGGTGGGCGTGCAGGGCGGCGGCCTGTCCGCGCAGCGCCGCCGCGCCCCTGGCGGACAGCGGCCAGGCGACGGGACCGTCGTGCTCGGCGTGCTCCGGGTGTTCCTCGCGCTCGTCCGCCGGTGGCTCCTCGGGGGCCTGTTCCAGGACGACGTGGGCATTGGTGCCGCTGGCTCCGAAGGAGGAGATACCGGCGCGGCGCGGGCGGCCCGTGGCGGGCCACGGTGTCGCGGAGGTGAGCAGGGAGACGGCGCCTTCGGTCCAGTCGACCTGCGGGGTGGGCCGGTCGATGTGCAGGGTGCGCGGCAGCAGGCCGTGGCGGAGGGCGAGGACCGTCTTGATGACGCCGCCGACTCCGGCGGCGGCCTGGGTGTGCGTGAGGTTCGACTTGAGAGAGCCGACCCGCAACGGCCGCTCCGCGGGGCGTTGTTGCCCGTACGTGGCGAGCAGGGCCTGGGCCTCGATGGGGTCGCCGAGCACGGTGCCGGTGCCGTGTGCCTCGACGGCGTCGACCTCGGCCGGGGTGAGCCGGGCGTTGTCCAGGGCCTGGCGGATGACGCGTTCCTGGGCGGGGCCGTTGGGCGCGGTCAGTCCGTTGCTCGCGCCGTCCTGGTTGACGGCGGAACCGCGGACGAGCGCGAGGACCGGGTGGCCGTTGCGGCGGGCGTCCGACAGGCGCTCCAACAGGACCATGCCGGCGCCTTCGCCGAAACCCGCGCCGTCGGCGGCGGCGGAGAAGGACTTGCAGCGGCCGTCCGGCGCGAGGCCGCGCTGCCTGCTGAATCCGACGAAGAAGCCGGGCGTCGCCATCACGGTCACTCCGCCGGCGAGGGCCAGGGTGGCGTCGCCCGCCCGCAGGGCCTGGCAGGCCAGGTGGAGGGCGACGAGCGAGGAGGAGCAGGCGGTGTCCAGGGTGACCGCGGGCCCCTCCAGGCCGAGGGTGTAGGCGACGCGGCCGGAGACGACGCTGGCGATGGAGCCGGTGCCGAGGAAGCCCTCCAGTTCCTCGGGCACCCGGGCGAGGCGGGAGCCGTACTCGCTGTAGATGACGCCCGCGTAGACGCCGGTGCGACTGCCCTTGAGGGTGAGGGGGTCGATGCCCGCACGTTCGACGGCCTCCCAGGACACCTCCAGGAGGAGGCGCTGCTGCGGGTCCATGGCGAGGGCCTCGCGGGGGGAGATCCCGAAGAAGGAGGGGTCGAACGCGCAGGCGTCGTGGAGGAATCCGCCTTCGCGCGTGTACGAGGTTCCCGGGGCGTCCGGGTCGTCGTCGTAGACGCCGTCGAGGTCCCAGCCCCGGTCGGTGGGGAAACCGGTGACGGCGTCCCGTTCCTTGACGAGCAGCTCCCACAGGTCTTCGGGGGAACTGACGCCCCCGGGGAAGCGGCAGCTCATCGCCACCACCGCGACGGGTTCGCCGGCGCCTTCGGCCTCGGCGGCCAGCCTGCTGTTCTCCTGGCGCAGGCACCGGTTGTCGAGGAGGGAGGCCCGCAGTGCCTCGACCACTCGGTCCGTGGACATGTTCTTTCCCTCTTCCTGTTCCTCCCGCCCCGGATCAGACACGCCCGTCACCGTCCAGTGCCATCCGTACGAGGGCGTCCACGTCCATCTCCTTGATCGTGTCGGGGTCGTCCGTGGGGTCCGCGCTCCCGTTGTCCGCTCCCCCGCCGCCGGGCTCGGCGAGGCGGAGCACCGCGTCCAGGAGTCCGGCCTCGCGCAGCCGCTTCACCGGGACCGCGGCGAGCCGCCGTCGCAGTTCACGATCGTCGTCCGGGGAGGCCGGGGCGGCGGGTTCGGCGGGCGGGGCGAGGCGCGCGGTCACGTAGGCGGCCGCGGCGACCGGGGTCGGGTGGTCGAAGACGAGGGTGGCGGGCAGGCGCAGGCCGGTGGCCGCGTTCAGGCGGTTGCGGAGGTCCACGGCGGTCAGGGAGTCGAATCCGAGGTCCTTGAACGCCTGCTCCGGGTCGATCGCCTCGGGGCCGGTGTGCCCGAGGACGTCGGCGACGCGGGCCCGTACCAGTTCCTCGATCCGTTCCCGCCGCTCCTCGGCGCCCAGGGACGCCAGCTGCTCGCGCAGCGACGCCGCTCGGCCGGTGTCGGCCCTGGTGGCGACGGGCCGGGTGCCGCGCACCAGGCCACGCAGCAGCGGCGGTACGGAACCGCGTTCGGCGGCGGCCCGCAGCCGGGCGGTGTCGAGGCGCAGGGGGACCAGCAGGGCGTCGTCGAGGCGCAGGGCCGCGTCGAGCAGCGCGAGGCCCTGGGCGTCGGAGAGCGCGGCGACACCGCCGCGGGTCATCCTGTCGAGGCCGGCCCCGTCGAGTGTGCCGGTCATCTCGCTGCGCTGTTCCCACAGGCCCCAGGCGAGTGACTGGGCGGGCAGTCCTGCGGCGGCGCGGCGCTCGGCGAGGGCGTCCAGGAAGGCGTTGGCGGCCGCGTAGTTGGCCTGGCCGGCGTTGCCGACGACGCCCGCCGCGGAGGAGAAGAGGACGAACGCGGAGAGCGGCAGGCCACGGGTCGCCTCGTGCAGGACGAGGGCTGCGTCGGCCTTGGGCCGCAGGACCCGGTCGAGGCGTTCGGGGGTGAGCGAGGTGACGACGCCGTCGTCGAGGACGCCGGCGGCGTGCACGACGCCCGTCAGCGGATGCCCGGCCGGCACGCGGGCGAGGAGCTTGGTGACGGCGGCCGGGTCGGCGAGGTCGCAGGCCGCGAACTCCGCCTCGGCGCCGAGGTCCCGGAGGTCGGTGAGGAGCGTGACGGCCCCGGGTGTGTCGGCACCACGTCGCCCGGCCAGGAGCAGGTGCCGCACCCCGTACCGGGCCGCGAGGTGCCGGGCCACGAGCCCGCCGAGTACGCCGCCGGCGCCGGTGACGAGGACGGTGCCGTCGGGATCGAGCGGCGCGGGCCGTTCGCCGGCTCCCTCCGGCGCCGGTACCCGGGTGAGCCGGGCCGCGAACAGTTTCCCGTCGCGTACGGCCAGCTGGGGTTCGTCGAGGTGCAGGGCGCCCGGCAGCAGGGCCAGCGGGTCATCGTCGCCGTCCGACAGGTCGACGAGGACGAGACGGCCGGGGTACTCGGACTGGGCCGAGCGCAGCAGACCGCGGGCGGCCGCGGCGGCGGGGTCGCCCGGGCCGTCGTCCACTCCCGTGCGGACGGCACCGCGGGTGAGGAGCACCAGGCGGGTGTCGGCGAGGCGGTCGTCGGCGAGCCATGCCTGGAGCAGGCCGAGCGTGGCGGCCACGAGGGCCCGTACGGCGGCCGCGTCGTCCCCGTCGGCCGTGGGGCACGGCACGAGGAGCACGTCGGGCGCGGCTGCCCCGTGGTCGAGGGCTTCGGCGAGGACCGCGAGGTCCGGGTAGGTGTCGGGCAGCGGCACGCCGGAGCCGAGAGCGGCCCAGCGGCCGGGCGGGACCGGCTCACCGGCCGGGGTGGGCAGGGGCGTCCACACCAGGCGGTACAGGCAGTCGTCCGCCACCGGGGCGGTCGCGGCGCGCAGGGCCTCGGCGTCGACCGGCCGGACGGCGAGCCCGGTCACCGTGATCACCGGTCGGCCGGAGGGGTCGTGCGCGGCGAGGGACACGGTTCCGTCGGTGTCCGGGGAGAGGCGGACGCGCAGTGCGGTGGCTCCGGAGGCGTGCAGGGTCACTCCGGTCCACGCGAACGGCAGCCGTGCAGTGCCCGGTGCCGGTGCCGCGTCCCCGGTGCGGCCGGGAACCAACCACAGGCCCTGGAGCGCCGCGTCGAGCAGCGCGGGGTGGATGCCGAAGGCGGTGGCCGCCGCGTGCTGGTCCTCGTCCAGACGTACCTCGGTGTACAGGTCGCCGCCGTGGCGCCAGGCGGCTCGCAGCCCCTGGAAGGCCGGGCCGTAGCCGTAGCCGGCCGCGGCGAAGCGCTCGTAGAGGTCTTCGACGTCAACCGGTTCGGCCCCGGCCGGTGGCCGGCCCGCCCTCTGCGCCGACGGGTCCGCCTCCGCTGCTTCCCTGTCCTCCTCCCGCGCCGCTTCGGACGCTGTGACGGCGGCCAGGACGCCGGAGGCGTGTGCTGTCCAGGGTGCGGCGGGATCGGCGTCCGGCCGGGCGTGTACGTCCACGGTGCGGCGGGCGGTACCGTCCGGGGCGCCCACGCGCACCTGGAGCTGTACGCCGCCGGTGGCGGGCAGCAGCAGGGGTGCTTGGAGGGTGAGTTCCTCCAGGACGGGACATCCGGCCTCGTCGCCGGCGCGGACGGCGAGGTCCACGAAGGCGGCGCCGGGCAGCAACACGACGTCCGACACGGCGTGGTCGGCCAGCCAGGGGTGGGTGCGCGCCGAGATCCGGCCGCTGAGCAGCGTCTCGCCGGTGTCGGCGAGCTCCACGGCCGCGCCCAGCAGCGGGTGTCCGGTCCTGCCGAGACCCACGGCCGTGACGTCCCCTCCGGTCTCCGGGCCCGGCACCGCCCAGTAGGGCCGGTGCTGGAAGGCGTACGTGGGCAGGTCGACGCGGCGGGCGGCGGTGCCCGCGAAGAGCGGCGACCAGTCGACCGGCGCGCCGTGCGTCCACGCTGCTCCCAGGGACAGCAGTACGCGCTCCATGCCGCCGTCGTCGCGCCGTAGTGTGCCGAGCACGGCGGCGGCGTCGGCGCCCGCCGCCTCCAGGGTCTCCTCGACGGCCGGGACGAGGACGGGGTGCGGGCTCACCTCGATGTACGTACGGTGTCCCGCTGCCGCGAGGGCGCGGACGGCCGACTCGAAGCCCACGGTACGACGGAGGTTGGCGTACCAGTAGCGGGCGTCCATCGTCGCCGTGTCCAGCCAGCCGTCCGTCACCGTGGAGTACAGCGGGATGTCCGCCGCGGTGGGCTCGATGTCCTCCAGTGCGGTGACCAGTTCGGCTTCGAGGGCCTCCATGTGGGCGGAGTGGGAGGCGTAGTCGACGTCGACGCGTCGGGCCCGTACGCCGCCCCGCTCGCAGGTCTCCAGCAGCTCGTCCAGGGCGTCCGCGTCACCGGAGACCACCACCGCCGACGGCCCGTTGACCGCCGCCACCGACAACCGTCCCTCCCAGGGAGCGATCTGCTCGGCGGCCTGCCGCGACGGCAACGCCAGCGACACCATGCCGCCGTGTCCGTCGAGCCGGGCGATCGCGCGGCTGCGCAGGGCGACGACCTTCGCCCCGTCCTCGAGGGTGAGCGCGCCGGCCACCACGGCCGCGGCAATCTCGCCCTGGGAGTGTCCGACCACGGCGGCGGGGACGACGCCGTACGCCCGCCACAGCCGCGCGAGGGACACCATCACCGCGAACAGGACGGGCTGCACCACGTCGACGCGCTCCAGGCCGCCGTCGCGCACGACGTCGAGCAGCGACCAGTCGACGTGCGGGGCGAGCGCGTCCGCGCAGGCGCGCATGGCATCGGCGAACTCCGGTGACTCGTCCAGGAGCCGGCGGGCCATGCCGGTCCACTGCGAGCCCTGGCCGGGGAACATCAGGACGGTACGCCCGTCGGGGTCCGTGACGCCGTCGGCGGTGGGGGTGCCTCCCGCGGCCCACTCCTCGAGGGCGGGCAGCAGCCGGTCGTGGGCGCCCACGAGGACGGCGCGGTGCGCGAAGGCGGTGCGCCCCGCGAGGGACAGGGCGATGTCCGCCGCGTCGGCCGGGGGTGTCCGGGTGAGGTGCTGGAGCAGACGCCCGGCCTGGTCGCGCAGGGCGTCGGCGGACCGGGCCGACAGGCACCAGGGCAGGACCGGGCCGGCGGGGGTGGGCTCGAGTTCGGGCCGGCCCGGCGCCGGTGTGTCGGGGGCCGGGGCCTCCTCCAGGACGACGTGGGCGTTGGTGCCGCTGAGTCCGAAGGAGGAGACGCCGGCGCGGCGCGACCGGTCCGTGTCCGGCCACGGGGTGGCGTCGGTGGCGAGGGTGACGGCGCCCTGGGTCCAGTCCACGTGGGTGGTGGGCCGGTGGGCATGGAGCGTCGCCGGGACGACGGCATGGCGCAGGGCCAGGACCGTCTTCATGACCCCCGCGACGCCTGAGACCGCCTGCGTGTGGCCGATGTTGGACTTCAGGGAACCGATCAGGAGGGGCCGTCCCCCGGACCGGTCCTGGCCGTAGGTGGCGAGCAGCGCCTGCGCCTCGATGGGGTCGCCCAGGGTGGTGCCGGTGCCGTGGGCCTCCACCACGTCGACGTCCGCGCCGGACAGGCCCGCGTCGGCGAGGGCGGCGCGGATGACGCGCTGCTGGCTGGGCCCGTTGGGGGCGGAGAGGCCGTTGCTGGCGCCGTCCTGGTTGATGGCGGAGCCGCGCAGCACGGCGAGGACGGGATGGCCGGCTCGCCGGGCCTCGCTCAGCCGCTCGACGAGCAGCACACCGGCGCCCTCGGCCATGCCCATGCCGTCGGCGTCGTCCGCGAACGCCTTGCACCGGCCGTCGGCCGCGAGGCCGCGCTGCCGCGAGAAGCTGATGAGGGCGCCGGGTGTCGCCATCACCGCGACCCCGCCGACCAGGGCCAGCGAGCAGTCCCCCGCGCGCAGTGCGCGGGCCGCCAGGTGCAGGGCGACCAGGGACGACGAGCAGGCGGTGTCGACGGTGACCGCCGGGCCCTCCAGGCCGAGGGTGTAGGCGACGCGGCCGGAGACGACGCTGGGGGCGCTGCCGGTCAGCAGATGCCCCTCGCCCTCCGCCGAGCGGGCCACGGCGGCGCCGTAGTCGCTGTAGTTGACGCCGGTGAAGACGCCCGTACGGCTGCCGCGCAGTGCCTCCGGGTCCAGGCCCGCGCGTTCCAGGGCCTCCCAGGAGACCTCCAGGAGGAGCCGTTGCTGCGGGTCCATGGCGAGGGCCTCGCGAGGTGAGATGCCGAAGAAGGCGGCGTCGAAGTCGGCGGCGTCGTGCAGGAACCCGCCGTGCCGGGTCGTCGAGGTGCCCGGATGCTCCGGATCGGGGTCGTAGAGCGCGTCGAGGTCCCAGCCGCGCCCGTCGGGGAATCCGGTGACGGCGTCGCCCCGGTCGGCGAGCAGGCGCCACAGCTCCTCGGGCGAGGTGACACCGCCGGGCAGGCGGCAGCTCATGGCGACGATGGCGATCGGCTCGCCGCCGGCTTTGGGGCGGTCGTCCGCCACCGCCGCCGTTTCCTCCTCTCCGAGGAGGCGGGACTTCAGGTGCGTGGCGAGGGCGGCGGCCGAGGGGTGGTCGAAGACGAGGGTCGACGGCAGCCGCAGGCCGGTCGCCTTGTTGAGGCGGTTGCGCAGTTCGACGGCGGTGAGGGAGGCGAGACCCAGCTCCTGGAACGCCTTCCCGGGCGGTACGGCGTCGGCGCGGTCGTGGCCGAGGACGGCGGCGGCATGACCTCGGACGAGGTCGAGCAGCAGCCGGTCCTGCTCGGCGGACAGCCGCAGCGCGGTGAGCCGTCGTCGCAGTTCGGAGGCGGCCGGGGCGTCGCCGTCGCCGTGGCCCTCCAGGGCGCGGCGGGCCTCGGGGACGGTTCTCAGGAGCGGGCTGGGGCGGCTGGAGGTGAACACCGGCGCGAACTGCTCCCAGTCGACGTCGGCGACGGTCACGAGTGTCTCGTCGTCGTCGAGGACCTGCTGGAGCGTGCCGAGCGCCCGCTCGGCGTCGATCCGGGGCAGGCCGTGCTCTTCGAGGTTGAAGAGGTCGGCCGCAGTGCCGTCGGCGGGCGGCACGGTGCCGCCGGACGGGGGCTCGGCCCTCCAGATGCCCCAGTCGACGGTGGTCGCGCTCAGGCCGCGGCCGCGCCGGTACTGGGCGAGGGCGTCGAGGTGGGCGTTGGCCGCGGCATACGCGCCGTGGTCGCCGCTGCCCCAGACGCCGGCGATCGAGGAGAACAGCACGAACGCGTCGAGTTCACGGTCGAGCAGGGCGTCGAGGTGCGCCGCGCCCGCGGCCTTGGCGGCGACCACACGCTCATACGCGGCCACGGGGATGGTGTCGAGCGGGGCGAGCGCGATGTACGCGGCGGCGTGGACGACGGCGGTGACGGGTGTGCCGTCCGCGTCGAGCCCGGTGAGGAGCCGTTCGACCTGGCCGCGGTCGGCCAGGTCGCAGACGGGCATCGCGAGGGTCGCGCCCGACGCGGCCAGCTCGGCGCGGAGTCCGGCCGCTGCGGGTACGTCTTCCCCGCGCCTGCCGGGCAGGACCAGGTGTGTGGCGCCGCCGCGTGCCAGCCAGCGGGCCAGGTGCGGACCGAGGGTTCCGGTGCCGCCCGTGAGCAGGACGGTGCCTCGGGGCTTCCAGGTGCGGGCGGGGCGGGCGGGGCGGGGTGCGCGGACGAGTCGGCGGGCCAGGAGGCCGGTGGGGCGCACCGCGAGCTGGTCCTCGCCGTCCGGACCGCCGAGCGCGGCGCAGAGCCGCTCGCGGGCCCGGGGGCCGAGTGCGTCCGGCAGGTCGACCAGCCCGCCCCAGCGCTGCGGGTGTTCGAGGGCGGCGACCATGCCGGTCCCCCACACCTGGGCCTGGGCCGGCGCGGTGAGCGGATCGGCCCCGCCCGTGGAGACGGCACCCCGGGTGGCGCACCACAGGGGCGCGGTGACACCGAGGTCGCCGAGCGCCTGGACGAGCGCGAGGGTCAGCACCGTGCCGGTGGGCAGGCCCGGGTGACGGGGGTGCGGGCGGTCGGCCAGGCCGAGGAGGGACAGGACTCCGGCGAGGGGACGGCCGTCGGCGGCGGCGGCGGCGACTGCGGCGACTACACGGGTGCGCTCGGCGCCGTCGGCGGAGGAAGCGCCGGGCTGGGGACCGGGAGCGGCAGTAGAACCAGGACCGGACGCGGAAGCGGAAGCGGGACCAGCAGCGGTACCGGGACCGGGGCCGGCAGTGGTGGTGCCGGCGCTGCGGGGTTCGGGGGCGGTGCGGGGACGCCCGGCGGTCGGGACCGTCCCGTCGGCCGTCGCGACCCCCGCCGTCACCACGTCGGCCCCGTGCTCCCGCAGAGCCCGTACGACATCCCGTACGGCGTCCCGTACCTTCTCGCTCTCCTGCTGCCCCTCGGGCACCAGGACCAGCCACCTCCCGCTGAGGGCGGCGGCCGGCGGGTCGGGGACCGGGTGCCAGGCGACGCGGTACCGCCAGGCGCCGGACACGTCCGGGGCGTTGCGGTGGCGGCGCCAGGCGCCCAGCGCGGGCAGCACGGCACGCAGCGGCGCGGCGTCGACGGCGAGGGCGGTGGCCGCTTCCGACACGTCACCGCGATCCACCAGGTCCCAGAAGTCCGTGTCCCCCTCGACGGGCGTCGGTGAGACCGGAGCCAGCCAGTGGCGGCGCTGCTGGAACGGGTACGTGGGCAGGTCGACGGGGTGTGCGTCCCAGTCCTCGTACACCTTCCGCCAGTCCACCGGCACGCCCCGCGCCCACAGTCCGGCCGCGGAGGTGAGGGCGCGGCGCAGGCCGCCCTCGTCGCGGCGCAGGGTGCCGGTCACGACGACGTCGGGGACTCCCGCGGCCTCGGCGGTGTCCTGGACCGGCCCCGTCAGGACGGGATGCGGGGACACTTCGAGGAAGACGCCGTGGCCCTGCTCGGCGAGGGCGCGGACGGCGGTGTCGAAGCACACGGTGCGGCGCAGGTTGCGGTACCAGTACGCGGCGTCCATGGCCGTGGTGTCCAGCCACTCCCCCGTGACGGTGGAGAAGACGGGGATGGTGGAGGCGGCCGGGGTGAGGCCGGCGAGGGCCGTCAGCAGCTCTTCCTCGATGCTCTCGACGTGCGCGGAGTGGGAGGCGTAGTCGACGGGGATCGTGCGGGCCCGCACGCCGTCCGCGGCACACTGCGCGGTCAGTTCGGCGAGGGCCGCCGCGTCGCCGGAGACCACCACGGACGCGGGGCCGTTGACGGCGGCGACCGACACCCGCCCGACCCAGGGGGTGATCACTTCCTCCGCCCGGTCCCGGGGCACCGCCAGCGAGATCATGCCGCCGGCGCCCGCGAACGCCGCGATGGCCCGGCTGCGCAGGGCGACGACCTTCGCCCCGTCGGCCAGGGACAGCGCCCCGGCGACCACCGCGGCGGCGATCTCTCCCTGGGAATGCCCCACCACCGCGTCCGGTTCGACGCCCCAGGACCGCCACAGGGCGGCCAGCGACACCATCGTCGCGAACAGCGCGGGCTGCACCACGTCGACCCGGTCCGGCGCGGCGGCGCCGGGGTCACGGCGTACGACGTCGCGCAGCGACCAGTCCACGAAGGGGGACAGCGCCTCCTCACAGGCGGCCATGGAGCGGGCGAACTCCGGCGCGGTGTCGAGGAGTTCGCGGCCCATGCCGGGCCACTGCGCGCCCTGTCCGGGGAAGACCATGGCAATCCGGCCGGGCCCGGGTTCGGCGAGACCGCTGACGGCGACGGCGGTGCTCTCCGTGTCGCGGACCAGCGCGTCGAGCGAGGTGAGGAGTTCGGCGCGGTCGGCGGCCGTCACGGCGGCGCGGTGTGCGAAAGCGGTCCGCGTGGTGGCGAGCGAGTAGCCGATGTCGGCGGGGCGTGCCGCAGGGTCGGCGGCGAGGCGTGCCCTGAGGCGTACGGCCTGATCGCGCAGGGCGGCCGCGGTGCGCCCGGAGAGCACGCACGGCACGACGTCCGGTGCGGTGCCGGCGGATCGGGGCAGCGGCTCGGGTTCCGGGGCCTCTTCGAGGATGACGTGGGCGTTGGTGCCGCTCATGCCGAAGGAGGAGACGCCCGCGCGGCGCGGCCCGTCCGTCCCGGGCCACTTCCTGGCCTCGGTCAGGAGCGCGACGGTGCCCTCGCCCCAGTCGACGTGCGGGGTCGGTTCGGTGATGTGCAGGGACCGGGGCAGCAGTCCGTGGCGCAGCGCGAGGACCGTCTTGATGACGCCCGCGACTCCGGCGGCGGCCTGGGTGTGGCCGATGTTGGACTTCAGCGAGCCGAGCCACAGGGGCTGTCCGGCGCGTCGGTCCGTGCCGTACGTGGCGAGCAGCGCGTCGGCCTCGATGGGGTCGCCGAGGGTGGTGCCGGTGCCGTGTGCCTCGACGGCGCCGACGTCGGCGGCGGTCAGGCCCGCGTCGGCGAGCGCGGCCTGGATGACGCGTTGCTGGCTGGGTCCGTTGGGTGCGGTGAGGCCGTTGCTGGCGCCGTCCTGGTTGACGGCGGAGCCGCGCAGCACCGCGAGGACGGGGTGACCGTGGCGTCGGGCGTCCGACAGGCGCTCCAGCAGGAGCATGCCGACGCCCTCGCCCCATCCGGTGCCGTCGGCGGTGGCGGAGAACGGCTTGCAGCGGCCGTCGGCGGCCATGGCTCCCTGGCGGCTGAACTCGGTGAACACCGCGGGCCGTGCCATCACGGTCACCCCGCCCGCAAGGGCGAGCGAGCACTCCTCGGCGCGCAGGGCCCGCGCCGCCTGGTGCAGGGCGACGAGCGACGCCGAGCAGGCGGTGTCGACGGTGACCGCCGGGCCCTCCAGGCCAAGTGCGTAGGCGACGCGGCCGGACATGACGCTCATCGAGTTGCCGGTCATCAGGAAGCCCTGGACGGTCTCGGGGGCGCCGGTGCCGAGCTGGGCGTAGCCCTGGTCGATGGCGGCGGCGAACACCCCGGTGCGGGTGGCGCGCAGCGACGCCGGGTCGATGCCCGCACGTTCGACGGCCTCCCAGGCGGCCTGGAGCAGCAGCCGCTGCTGCGGGTCCATGGCGATGGCCTCGTGCGGGGACACCGCGAAGAACTCGGCGTCGAAGTCGGCCGCGCCGTCGAGGAACGCGCCCCGGCAGGGCACACCGCCCGCGGTGAGCCGGCCGGTGTCCCAGCCACGGTCGCCGGGCACGCCGGTGACCGTGTCACGGCCGGCGGCCAGCAGGTCCCACAGTTCCTCGGGGGTACGGGCGCCACCGGGGAAGCGGCAGCTCATCGAGACCACGGCGATCGGTTCGCGGGTCCTGCTCTCGGCCTCGCGCAGCCGCCGGCGGGTGTCGCGCAGGTCGATGGTGACACGGTTGAGGTAGTCGCGCAGCTTCTGCTCGTTCTGTTCGCTCACCGGGCCCCTCCGTGGGTGCGTCGGAACGGCGCGGTCTGGATGGGACTCACGAGATGCCCAGCTCCTTGTCGATCAGGTCGAAGATCTCTTCGTCGGTGGCGGACTCGACGGCTTCGGCCGAGTCCGCGCCTTCGTCGGCCCCGGTGTGCCGCGTCGCCGGTTCGAGGCGGGCGAGGGCGCCACGCAGCCGCCGGGCGAGGTCCGCACGCCGCCGCGCCCCATCGGTGCCCGTGCCGGCCAGTCGGGTGGCGAGCGCGTCGAGCCGGTCGAGTTCGGCGGCGCCCGGCGGCGCGGCCGGCGAGGAGTCCGTGAGCAGCCGGGCGGCGAGGTGGCCGGCCAGCGCTTCGGGGGTGGGGTGGTCGAAGACGAGTGCGGCAGGCAGCCGGATCCCGGTGGCCGCCATGAGCCGGTTGCGCAGTTCGACGCCGGTGAGGGAGTCGAAGCCGAGTTCCTTGAACGGCCTCACCGCCGCGATCAGTTCGGTTGAGGCGTGACCGAGGACGGCGGCCGCGTTGCCGCGCACCAGGTCGAGCAGGGCCCGGTGCACCTCGGCCGGCGGCAGACCCGCCAGCTGCTCGGCGAACGAAGGCCCGGTGGCCGCGGCGGACGCCACTGGTGCGGTGGCCCGGCGCGCACCGCGCACCAGCCCGTCGAACAGCGGCGGCAGCGGGGTGCCCGTGGCGGCCACCGCACGCAGCGCGGCCGGGTCGACCTCGGCGGCCAGTACGTGCGGATGCGCCGCGGTCAGGGCCGCGTCGAACAGCGCGAGGGCCGCTCCGGTGGTCAGGGCGCCGATGCCGCCCCGGGCCGTCTTGCGCACATCGGCATCGGTGAGGTGCGCGGTCAGCGCGCTGCGCTCCTCCCACATGCCCCACGCGACGGAGACGGCGGGCAGCCCTTCGGCCCGGCGGCGCGCGGCCAGTGCGTCGAGGGCTGCGTTGGCGGCGGCGTAGTTGGCCTGCCCGGCGCCGCCGAGCAGGGCGGCACCGGAGGAGAACAGGACGAACGCGGCCAGGTCGCTGTGCCGGGTCAGTTCGTGCAGGGCGAGCGCGGCGTCCGCCTTGGGCCGCAGGACACGGTCGAGCCGCTCGGGCGTGAGTGTGGTGACGGTGGCGTCGTCGAGGATTCCGGCGGCGTGCACGACACCGGTGAGCGGGTGGGCGCGGGGGATGCCCTCGAGGAGTGCGGCGAGCGCGGCGCGGTCGGTGACGTCGCAGGTCGCGACGGTCGCTTCGGCGCCCGCCTCGGCGAGTTCGCGCACGAGCCGTCCGGCGCCCGGGGCGTCCATGCCGGAGCGCCCGGTGAGCAGCAGCCGGCGTACACCGTGGGCGGTGGCCAGGTGGCGGGCGATGATCCCGCCGAGGGTGCCGGTGCCGCCGGTGATCAGGACGGTGCCGTCCGGATCGAGGGGGGCGGGCAAGGTGAGGACGTTCTTGCCGATGTGCCGGGACTGGCTCAGATGGCGGAACGCCCGCGGGGCCTGGCGCAGGTCCCAGCAGGTGAGGGGCAGCGGTGTGAGGACGCCGCGTTCGAACAGGGAGAGGACCTCGGCGAGCATGGCGCCGACCCGCTCGGCTCCGGCCTCCATCAGGTCGAAGGCCCGGTAGTGGACTCCGGGGTGGTCGCGCGCCACCTCGTCGGCGTCGCGAATGTCGGTCTTGCCCATCTCCACGAACCGGCCGCCGCGCGGCAGCAGGGCCAATGACCTGTCGACGAACTCCCGTGCCAGGCA
Organism: Streptomyces caelestis; assembly: GCF_001279005.1. Classification (GTDB taxonomy): domain Bacteria; phylum Actinomycetota; class Actinomycetes; order Streptomycetales; family Streptomycetaceae; genus Streptomyces; species Streptomyces heliomycini. Next base: position 2,227 of record NZ_LGCN01000238.1, on the reverse strand, counting down.
GTCGAGCACGACGTCCACGCCCCGGCCGCCGCTGGTGTCGAGGAAGTGGTCGGCGAAGTCGAGGGTGCGGGTGGAGGCGATGTGGTCGTCGGCAAGGCCCGAGGTCCGCAGCAAGTCCTGCTTGGCGGGGCTCGCCGTGCCGTACACCTCGGCTCCGGCATGACGGGCGAGCTGCACGGCGGCCATGCCGACGCCGCCCGCCGCCGCGTGCACCAGAACCGACTGGCCGCGCCGCAGTCCGCCGAGGTCGAACAAGCCGTAGTACGCGGTGAGGAAGGCGATCGGCACCGACGCGGCCTGCGCGAAGGTCCAGCCGTCCGGAACACGGGCGAGGGTGCGCCGGTCGGCGACGGCGGTCGGACCGAAGGCGCCCCCGAAGACACCCGTCACCCGGTCGCCGGGCGCGAGGTCACCGATGTCCGCGCCCACGTCCAGGACGACGCCGGCGCCCTCGCTGCCCAGTACCGCCTGCTCGGGGTCGAGGCCGAGGGAGACCACCACGTCGTGGAAGTTGAGGCCCGCGGCCCGTACGGCGACACGCACCTGGCCGGCGCCGAGCGGGGCCAGCGCCTCGGGTGCGGGCACGGTGGTGAGTCCGTCGGCCGTGCCGTCCCCCGACACGTCGATCCGCCAGCCGTCCGTACCGTCCTCGGGCAGCACCAGGGTGTCCCGGCCGGGCCCGGCGGTCAGGCGCGGCACGAGCACCTCCCGGGCGCGCACGGCGGTCTGGGGTTCGCCGGCGGCGAGCGCGGCGGGCAGGGCGGCACGGGACTCGGTGTCACTGTCCAGGTCGACGAGCACGAACCGGCCGGGATGTTCGGTCTGCGCCGTCCGCAGCAGCCCCCACACGCCGGAGCGGGTCCAGTCCGCGGTCCGGTCGCCGGGCCCGGTGCTCACCGCGCCCCGGGTGACGACGGCGAGCACGGAAGCGTCGAACCGCTCGTCGGACAGCCACTCCCGCACCAGGGTGAGGCTCTCGACGACGGCGGCCCGGAACGCCTGCGCCTCGTCCGTGCCGTCGTACGCGGCGTCCGGCCCCGGGCAGTCGGCGACGACGAGGGCGGGCACGGGAGCGTCCGGATCGGCGCGCAGGGCCGCCCATTCGCCCCAACTCGACGGCTCCTCCGACTCCTTGCCGTCCGGCGCGGGCACCCAGTCCACCCGGTGCAGCCCGTCCCGGCCGTGTCCCGCGCGCCGCGGTCCGCCCGCCGCCGCGGGGCGCAGGGCGAGCGAACCGGCCGTCAGGATCTCCTGCCCCGCGAGGTCGTGCACGGTGAGGGCGACGGCGTCCGGCCCCTCGGCGGTGAGCCGGACCCGTACGGCGGTGGCCCCCGCGGTGCGGGCGGTCACGTCGTTCCAGCTGAACGGCAGGCGCGCGGTGTCGTCCCGGCCGGGCAGCAGCGCGGCGGTCTGCAGGGCGGCATCCAGCAGCGCCGGGTGCAGTCGGTACCCGGGGGCGTCGGCGTGCTGCCGCTCGTCCAGGACGAGTTCGGCGCAGATCTCGCCGTCCCGCAACCAGGCGGCGCGGATGCCCCGGAACGTGGGTCCGTACGTGTATCCGGCGGCCGCGAACCGGTCGTAGAGGTCCTCGGTGTCCACGGCCTCGGCGCCGGGCGGCGGCCACGTGACGAGAGCGGGTCCGGTGGGCCGGGCGGCGGGTGCGACGGTTCCGGTGGCGTGGGCGGTCCACTCGGGCGCGTCCGCGGCCTCCGGGTCGGTCGCGCGCTCGGCCCGTGAGAAGAGGCCGAGCGGTCGTCGTCCGTCCTCGTCGGGGGCGCCGAGCCGTACCTGTACCAGGACGGCGCCCTCGTCGGGCAGCGGGAGCGGCGCGGAGAGGGTGAGTTCCTCCACCGTGGCGCAGCCGGCTTCGGCGGCGGCGCGCAGCGCGAGTTCCAGGAAGGCGGTGCCGGGCAGCAGGGCGGTTCCGTGTACCGCGTGTTCGGCGAGCCAGGGGTGGCTGTGCCGGGAGAGACGGCCGGTGCACAGGAGTTCGCCCGTGCCGGCGATCTCCACGGCGGCTCCCAGCAGCGGATGTCCGGTGGTCCCGAGTCCCGCGGAGGCGACGTCCCGGCTGGTGGTCGGGACGTCCAGCCACAGGCGTCGTTCCTGGAACGGGTAGGTGGGCAGTTCGGTCCGGACCGCCCCGGTGCCGTCGAAGACGGGCGAGAAGTCGACGGCGACGCCCCGCGTGTGTGCCTGTCCCACGGCCAGGAGCATGCGCCGCAGC
>NZ_LGCN01000237.1 GCF_001279005.1 Streptomyces caelestis | reverse complement strand
TTTCCGGGGTCCCGCTTCCGCGTTTCCCTTTCCGGCGGTTCCGACTCTATCAGATCCTTTCGGGCCTGATTCCCGGTCGGAGCGGGCTGTCTTCACGGCCGTTGGGCCGTTCCGACGAGTGAGACTTTAGCGGATTCCCGGTCCCCGACCTAATCGGGGTCCTGCTCCCTTTCGGGCGCGGATTCCTCATTTCACAAATACGTATGCCAAGGACGTGACAGCAGACAGAACGCTGTCCCGAACAGTGGTGGTACTTGTGGAATGGCTGTCCGGGGACCGACCGGGGTCGGCGCTCACGTCGGACAACTCGGAGAACCATACGGATCCTGCCGGAGCGTGTCAACCCGCTGCCTCGTCCCACCCTCCGGGCGTACTCTGGCCCGTATGACCACGCGTACGTACAGCCAGTTCTGGTGGGCCGCCTGACGGCGGCCGCCTCCTACGTGCGCACTCGACGGCCGCCGCCTCGGCGGCCGTTTCTGTTTCTCCCTCCAGGACTCCGAGGGGCGGCCAGCCGGGGACGGCGGCCTTGGACCGGAGACGGAGAAGAGAAGAGATGACACGGGTCTTCAGTGGGATCAAGCCGACCGGGCACCTGACGCTGGGGAACTACCTGGGCGCCATGCGGCAGTGGGCCGCGGTCGACCAGCACCGGGCGGACGCGCTGTTCTGCGTCGTCGATCTGCACGCGCTGACCGTGCACCACGATCCCGCGCGGGTGCGCAGGCTGAGCCGGCAGGCGGCGACGTTGCTGCTGGCGTCCGGGCTGGACCCCGCACTGTGCACGCTGTTCGTGCAGAGCCACGTGGACGAGCACGCGCGACTGTCGTACCTGCTGGAGTGCGTGGCCACGGACGGCGAGATGCGGCGGATGATCCAGTACAAGGAGAAGGCCGCGCGGGAACAGCGGCGGGGCGGGAGCGTGCGGCTGTCGCTGCTGACGTATCCGGTGCTGATGGCGGCCGACATCCTGGCGTACGGGACGGACGAGGTGCCCGTCGGTCACGACCAGACGCAGCACGTGGAGCTGGCGCGGGATCTGGCGGTGCGGTTCAACCAGCGCTACGGGCACACGTTCGTGGTGCCGCGGGCGACGAATCCGTCGGTGGCGGCTCGGGTGATGAATCTGCAGGACCCCCTGTCGAAGATGGGCAAGAGCGACGACACCGGGCCGGGGATCGTCTACCTGCTGGACGAGCCGGACGTGGCGCGGAAGAAGGTCATGCGGGCGGTGACCGACAGCGGGCGGGACGTCGTGTACGACAGGGAGTCCCGGCCGGGGGTGGCGAATCTGCTGGAGATCCTGGCTGCGTGCTCGGGCGGGAACCCGGAGGCGTTGGCCGGTGTGTACGAGTCGTACGGGGACCTGAAGCGGGACGCCGCGGAGGCGGTGGTCGAGGTGCTGAGGCCGGTGCGGGAGAGGCACGGGGAGTTGTGCGCGGATCCCGGCTATGTGGAGGGGGTGCTGCGGGAGGGTGCGGAGCGGGCGCGGGGCATGGCCCGGCCGACCGTTGATGCCGCCTACCGGGCGATCGGCTTGTTGCCGGCGGGCTCGGATACCGGGGCGCCCGTGCTGAACGCGGTCCGGTAGGCACGAGGGCTGGTGGCGAGGCGTGATGCGAAGTGCTGGCGCATGGTGACCTCGCTGCCGAAGCCCGCACGGCGGGCGACCTCGGGCATGGGGAGGTCGGTGCGTTCCAGGAGGCGCTGAGCCGCGGCGATGCGCTGGTCGAGGAGCCAGCGCAGCGGGGTGGTGCCGGTGGCCGCAGTGAAGTGGCGGGCGAAGGTGCGCGAGGACATGCCGGCGTGGGCGGCCAGGTCGGCGACCGTGAGCGGTTCGTGGAGGTGGCGCAGGGCGTGCTCGCGTACGGCGGCGAGGGCGTCGGTGTTGCGGTCGGCGCGCGGGGTGGGGTGCTCGATGAACTGTGCCTGGGTGCCGGTGCGGAAGGGGGCCGTGACCATGGAGCGGGCGATGGTGGCGGCGGCCTCGGCTCCGTGGGCGAGGCGGATGAGATGGAGGCAGAGGTCGATGCCGGCGGCGGTGCCGGCCGCGGTCCAGATGTTGTCGTCCTCGATGAACAGGGCGTCGGGGACGACGGTGACGTGGGGATGGTGTGCGCGGAAGAGGTCGATCAGGTTCCAGTGGGTGATGGCGCGGCGGCCGCCGAGGAGTCCGGCCTGGGCGAGGGTGAAGGCGCCGCCGCAGAGGGCGGCGATGGTGGTGCCGCGGGCGTGGGCGTGACGGAGGGCGTCGAGGACCGGGGGTGGTGCGGGGGTGAGGTGGTCGTCGAGGCCGGGGACGACGATCAGGTCGGCGTCGGTCAGCCAGGTGAGGGGGCGGTCGGGGAGGAGGGTGAGGCCGCCGCGCATGGGGACGGGGGTGGTGTCGGTGGCGGCGCGGTGCAGGTCGAAGGCGGGGGCGCCGCGGTCGGTGCGGTCGGGGCCCCAGACCTCGGTGATGACGGAGACGTCGAAGGCGCGGATGCCGGGGAAGGCGACCAGGGCCACGCGGTAGGGGGCTGCCATGAGTGGCAGTAAACCATCGATCGCTGGCTTTTGGACCTCTGTGAGCCGGTGCTGCCGGGCGGCACGATCGTGGGCATGGACATCGCGCAGAACGCAGCACTGGTGGTCGTGGACGTGCAGAAGGGCTTCGAGGAGGTCGGCTTCTGGGGGACGCGGAACAACCCGGCCGCGGACGACAACATCGCCGCCCTCATCGACGTATGGCAGTCGACCGGTCGGCCGGTCGTCTTCGTGCGGCACGACTCGGTCGAGCCCGGGTCGCCGTTGCGGACCGGGGACGAGGGCAACGGGTTCAAGGAGTATGTGGAGCGGCGGCGCGGGAAGGGAAGCGGGGCCGAGCTGCTGGTCACCAAGAGTGTGAACTCGGCGTTCCTCGGGACACCGGATCTGGACGCCTGGCTCAGGGAGGCGGGGATCTCGCAGGTCGTGCTGGCCGGGATCCAGACGAACATGTGTGTCGAGACGACGGCGCGGATGGGCGGGAACCTCGGGTACGAGGTCGTGGTCGCGTTCGACGCGACGTACACCTTCGGCCTGGAGGGGCCCTTCGGCTGGCGGCGGAGCGCGGACGAGCTGGCGCGTGCGTCGGCGGTGTCGCTGCACGGGGGCGGGTTCGCGGACGTGGTGACGACCGAGGACGTCCTGACCGCGGCGAAGTGAGCCCCGTCCCTGGCATGGGACGGGGCGGGGCGGAGGCAAGCCTGGCCGGCGGCCTCGGTCAGTCGCCGGTCACCTCGCTGAGCTGCTGAGCCGAGGACACGGCACCGGCCCAGACAGTGCCAGCGGCCGATGTCGGCCTCGCCGGCCGCGACCTTGAAGGTCAGTTCGGTGGAGGCTCCGGGCCAGCCCGTCCCGTCCACCGCCTGGACCTGGAGACGGTAGAGCCCCGACTGTTGCGGAATGTGAGTGACCGTGGCGGCCGTGGCTCCGGCTCCCCTGCGCCGTCTCCGGTCGTGTCCGTTCCCGTCGGTTCGTCCCCACCCCAGTAACACGGAGAGTCCCCTCTTCCTTCACGATCTTGGCATGAGCACGGATTCAATATCCCTGCTCACGCGGCGCCAAGGCATTTGGGGGCCCCGTGGCCGGGCCCTCCGGCTCGGGCGACCGGCGGGCCGGGGGAGGGTCAGTCCTTGGCGCCGCCGGCGAGTTCGCGGCTGCGGTCGCGGGCGGCTTCGAGGGCGGCGATGAGGGCGGCCCGTACGCCGTGGTTCTCGAGTTCGCGGATGGCGTTGATGGTGGTGCCGGCGGGGGAGGTCACGTTCTCGCGCAGCTTCACCGGGTGTTCGCCGCTGTCGCGGAGCATCGTCGCGGCGCCGATCGCGGACTGGACGATCAGGTCGTGGGCCTTGTCGCGGGGCAGGCCGAGCAGGATGCCGGCGTCGGTCATGGCTTCGACCAGGTAGAAGAAGTACGCCGGGCCGGAGCCGGAGAGGGCGGTGCAGGCGTCCTGCTGGGACTCGGGGACGCGGAGCGTCTTGCCGACGGCGCCGAAGATCTCCTCGGCGTGGGCGAGGTGGTCGGCGGTGGCGTGGCTTCCGGCGGAGATGACCGACATGGCCTCGTCGACGAGGGCGGGGGTGTTGGTCATGACGCGGACGACCGGGGTGCCGGTGGCGAGACGGTCCTCGAAGAAGGCGGTGGGGATGCCGGCGGCGCCGCTGATGATCAGGCGGTCGGCGGGGACGTGGGGGGCGAGTTCGTCGAGGAGGGCGCCCATGTCCTGCGGTTTGACCGTGAGGATCAGGGTGTCGGCGGTCTTGGCGGCTTCCTGGTTGGAGACCGGGGTGACCCCGTAGCGGGTGCGGAGTTCGTCGGCCCGTTCCCGGCGGCGGGCGGTGACGAGGAGGTCGGTGGGGGCCCAGCCTGCGCGGATCATTCCGCTGAGCAGGGCTTCGCCGATTTTTCCGGTGCCGAGGACTGCGACTTTCTGGGTCATGGCTGGGGTGCCCTCCGGGGGTGCGTCGTCCTGTGGGCATCCTCGCATCCCGGCGGGTGGGGGGGGGTGGGGCGTCCAGGGGGCGGGACGTCGGCGGTGGGGTGCCGTCCGGGTTCCTCGCCCCCGCCGTCCCGTCCCGTCCCGCCCCGTCCCGTCCCCGAGGGCTGTGCCCCCGGACCCCCATCGGCCTGAACGGCCTCGTCCGTACACGCCGGACGGGCTGTTCACGCCGCCCGGCCGCAGGACCCATACCACCTCCGGGACGGCGCGGACGGGGTCGGTCCAGTGCCAGGCCTGAGCGTAGGCGATGAGGTCGGCGTGGTGGCCGGCGAGGGGGAGGGCGTTGCCGTCGCCCCGGACGACCGGCACGCCGGGGAGGGTGCGGCGGAACTCGGCCGCCATGCCGTCACCGGGCTCGACGGCGATCACGTGGGTGCCGCGCGCGGGCAGACGGGCGGTCGCGATCCCCGTGCCGGCGCCGACGTCCACGACCCGGGAGCCGGCGAGGGGCGGCCGGTCAGTTCCTCGATCGCGTCGAAGAGGGCGGGCGGGTAGGAGGGGCGGTTGGCGGCGTACCGGGCGGCTGCCGCGTTGAAGGAGTGGGCTCGGGTGAGGTGGTCGGCCCTGGGCGTCGTCATACGGCCATGGTGGCCGGGGTCTCCGGTGGGGTCAGGAGCGGCGGCGCTTCTTCGACGGATCGCCCGAGCGGCGGGTGGTGCGCTTCTCGTAGTCCGCGCGGGCCCTGTCGTACTCGGCGCGGTGGAGCTTCTCGCCCGGGGCCTCGGTGAAGGTGCGGAGGAAGTAGGCGAGGAGCGAGCCGACGAAGCCGACGGCCAGCAGGCCGCGCAGGGAGGCCTGGCGGTCGGGGTCGGGGCGGGTGGTGAAGGCGGACCAGGTGTGGCGGAAGGCGAGCGAGCTGCAGATCGCGAACATCACGACCATGAGCAGCGGGACGAAGCCGCCGACGTCGGCGATCCGGAGCCCGTCGTAGGCGAGGCGCAGGACCAGGCAGGCGGCGGCCGCGGCGGCGAGGGAGCCCACCGCGACGCCGACGCGGCGGGCGGTGTAGCCGCCGGAGTGGTCGACCCAGGTCGTGCCGAAGAAGCGGATGGGCTCGGGCCGCGGGCCGGCGGGGGTGCCGCTCGTGTCGTTCTCTGCTGCGCTCACCGGTCGATTGTGACGCCTCCCCCGCGTGCGCACGCAGGTCCCCTCCCCTGCCGGCCCCCGTCGCGGGGGCGTGCGCGACCGTGCCCCGCGGCTCCGTGCGGAGCCGCGGGGCACGGTCGGGCGGCGTCGGGTCCCGAGGAGGGACGTCACTAGCAGCGCGGGGCCACGTACCCGTCGCTGCCGGTGCGGATGTACGCGTCGGAGACGTACTGGCCGCTGCCGATGTTGTCCCAGATGTTCGAGGCGCCGTACGGACCCGTCACCCAGGTGCCCGGCGTCTGGCAGTTGATCGCGACCCTGGAACCCTCGGGCAGGGTCCGGACGACCGAGTAGCCGGTGCCGGGACCACTGCGCACGTTCAGCCGGTAGCCCGGCGCCACCGGGTAGGAGCTCGCGGTCGCGGCCGCCGTGGTGACGGCCTGCGCGGCCGCCTTCCCGTCCCCGCCCGCGATGTCCCGGCTCTGGTCCACAGACATGGAAAAACCTCCCCCGTTGCGCCCCACGACCGTCGTGGGGCCACGTTGATTCCCCTGCAACACACAGTGAAACACCGGTTTTCGATGCGCACACGGAAGCGGGCAAGCCGCCTCGGCCTCGCACACACCATCGACTAGGCTCCGAGCGTCGCGCGCGCGAACGAACAGCACGGGGGGTGGTTCCATGGCGCCGCAGCAGAACACCGGAGCGGGCGCGGAAGCGGAACTTCCGGAGTACGCCGGCCACTACCGTCTGGAGTCCTGTCTGGGCTCGGGCGGCATGGGCGTCGTGCATCTGGCCCGGAGCACCTCCGGGATGCGGGTCGCGGTGAAGGTCGTGCACGCCCGGTACGCCAGGGATCCCGAGTTCAGGGGACGGTTCCGGCAGGAGGTGGCCGCGGCGCGGCGGGTGAGCGGGGCTTTCACGGCGCCGGTCGTCGACGCCGATCCGGAGGGCGGGCGACCCTGGATGGCCACCCTGTACATTCCCGGTCCGACGCTCTCCGAGCAGGTGAAGCGGAACGGGCCCATGGATCCGGACCAGTCGCGTCGGCTGATGGCCGGGCTCGCGGAGGCGCTGCGCGACATCCATCGGGTCGGGGTCGTGCACCGGGACCTGAAGCCGAGCAACGTGCTGCTCGCCGAGGACGGTCCGAAGGTCATCGACTTCGGCATCTCCCGGCCGAAGGACAGCGAACTGCGCACCGAGACGGGGAAGTTGATCGGCACGCCGCCGTTCATGGCACCCGAGCAGTTCCGGCGGCCCCGGGAGGTGGGACCCGCGGCCGACGTGTTCGCGCTCGGGTCGCTCATGGTGCACGCGACGACGGGACGCGGTCCGTTCGACTCCGACAGCCCGTACGTCGTCGCCTACCAGGTGGTGCACGACGAGCCCGATCTGACCGGCGTGCCGGAGTCGCTCGCGCCGCTGGTGCTGCGGTGTCTCGCCAAGGAGCCCGACGACCGGCCCACGCCGGACGAGCTGATGCGGGAGCTGCGGTCGGTGTCGGCGGCGTACGACACGCAGGTGTTCGTACCGGCGCAGCGGACCCGGGAGGCGCAGGAGGCGCCGGAGGGGGCCGCGCCGGAGCCCTCGGCGGACGCGCCCGCGGAGCGGCCCGCGCGGCGTCTCGGCAGGAGGAGGGTCCTGGTGGCCGGGGTGCTCTGCCTCGCCGTGCTCGGCGGGCTCGCCTCGGTGCGGGTGTTCGGCGGCGAGGAGACGGCGCGGAAGACCCCGGCCGCGCAGAGCGCGCCGGGCGGCTTCGGCGTGTGGGAGACGGCGCCCGGCCCGGAGGGCGGCGGCATGCCCCAGTGCTCGTACGGGGCGGAGAAGCTGCTGTGCGCGCTGCCCGGTCTGGTCCTCGCCCTCGATCCGGCCGACGGCCGCACCCTGTGGCGGCACGAGGTGGCGGGGACGACGCGGAGCGAACCGCCGGTCGTGTCGGGCGGCCTCGTCCAGCCCTCCCTCGACCGGATCGGTGACCTGGAGGCGCTCGACCCCGCCACGGGCGAGCCGGTGTGGCAGGAGGACGCGCCCGCGTACGACGGAGTGCGGGCGGTCGGCGACACGCTCCTGCTGACCCGCTCCGACGGGACGGTCACGGGCGTGGACGGCGCCTCGGGCGGGACCAGGTGGTCCCACCGGATTCCGGGGCAGGCCGTGCCGTACTTCTCCTCCTTCGCCGGGGAGACGGGGGGAACGGGAGAGCCGTCGGCGTACACGACGAGTCCGTCCGGGGACGGGAGCGGGACCCGGGTCACCGCGGTGGATCCGGCGACGGGGGACGTGCGGTGGGACGCGGAGCTGGAGGGGGCGCTGACGCCGGTGGGGGCGGCGGACGGGTCCGTGTACCTCCTCGTCGGCGGCGCCGTCCACGGGGACGTGAAGGCCGTGCTCCGCTACACGCCCGCCACCGGGGCCGTCCGCCGGGTGACGCTGCCCGTGCCGGTCGCGCAGGCGGAGGCCGGCGTGCACGGGGACACCGTGCACCTCATGGGTGCGGGCGGTTCGCTGGTGGCGGTCGACATGGCGGCGGGGAAACAGCGGTGGCGGCTGGAGACGGGCGTGAGCCGGGGCTCGGCGCCCGTCTCCGACGGGCGGCACGTGTACGTCACCGCGCCCGACGGGCGGCTGCTGGGCGTCGACGCCCGCGCGGGGAAGCTTCTCGGGCAGACCCGGCCGCGGCTCGGCGCCGACTCCGACCGGGTACCCGCCGCGCTGCCCGCGCCCGTGCTCGCGGGCGGCCACGTCTACGCCGGCGCTCCCGACGGGACCGTGTTCGCCGTGGCCGGGCGGGATCCGGCCGGCTGGTGATCCCGGCGGGCGGCCGCTCGAACGGACGGCACCCCGGAACGGGAAGGCCGGCACAGGGACCGCCGAGCCGGTGATCGCGGACGGTCCTGTCCACGCCTCCGCGTCCCCGGGGGCACCGCGGCCGGGCGGGACCCGGGGCCGGGTGCGGCGAGGGCCGCCCCCGCGGTGCGGAAGCGGCCCTGGGCGCGGCCCGGTGGGGCTCAGCCCAGCTTGGTGATGTCGCGCACCGCGCCCTTGTCCGCGCTGGTGGCCATCGCCGCGTACGCCTTCAGCGCCGCGGAGACCTTGCGGTCGCGGTTCTTCGGGGCGTACCGGCCGTTCAGGGCCTGCTCCCGGCGGGTCAGTTCCGCCTCGTCGACCAGCAGCTCGATCGAGCGGTTCGGAATGTCGATGCGGATGCGGTCGCCGTCCTCGACCAGGGCGATGGTGCCGCCCGAGGCCGCCTCCGGGGAGGCGTGGCCGATGGACAGGCCGGACGTGCCGCCGGAGAAGCGGCCGTCGGTGATCAGGGCGCAGGCCTTTCCGAGGCCGCGGCCCTTCAGGTACGACGTCGGGTAGAGCATCTCCTGCATGCCGGGGCCGCCCTTGGGGCCCTCGTAGCGGATGACGACGACGTCGCCCTCCTTGACCTGCTGGGTGAGAATCTTCTCGACGGCCTCCTCCTGTGACTCGCAGACGACCGCCGGGCCCTCGAAGGTCCAGATGGACTCGTCGACGCCGGCCGTCTTCACGACGCAGCCGTCGACGGCGAGGTTGCCGCGCAGGACGGCCAGGCCGCCGTCCTTGGAGTAGGCGTGCTCGGCGGAGCGGATGCAGCCGCCCTCGGCGTCCTCGTCGAGGGAGTCCCAGCGCTCGGACTGGGAGAAGGCCTCGGCGGAACGGACGCAACCGGGGGCCGCGTGCCACAGCTCCACGGCCTCCTGCGACGGGGAGCCGCCGCGGATGTCCCAGGTCTTCAGCCAGTCCGCGAGGGAGGGACTGTGGACGGAGTGCACGTCCTCGTTGAGCAGGCCCGCGCGGTGCAGTTCGCCGAGGAGGGCGGGGATGCCGCCCGCACGGTGCACGTCCTCCATGTAGTACGTGCGGTCCTTGGCGACGTTGGGCGCGACCTTCGCCAGGCAGGGGACGCGGCGCGAGAGGGCGTCCATCTCGGTGAGGCCGTAGGGGACCTCCGCCTCCTGGGCGGCGGCCAGCAGGTGCAGGATCGTGTTGGTGGAGCCGCCCATCGCGATGTCGAGCGCCATGGCGTTCCCGAAGGCCGCGGGGGTGGCGATGTTGCGGGGCAGGACCGAGTCGTCGTCCTGCTCGTAGTAGCGGCGGGTCAGGTCCATCACCGTACGCGCGGCGTTCTCGTAGAGCGCCTTACGGGCGGTGTGGGTGGCGAGGACCGAGCCGTTGCCGGGGAGGGAGAGGCCGATCGCCTCGGTGAGGCAGTTCATCGAGTTCGCGGTGAACATGCCGGAACAGGAGCCGCAGGTGGGGCAGGCGTTCTCCTCGATGCGGAGGATGTCCGCGTCGGAGATCTTCTCGTTGACCGCCTCCGACATCGCGTCGACCAGGTCCAGTGTGCGGACGGTGCCGTCGACCAGGGTGGCGCGGCCGGACTCCATCGGGCCGCCGGAGACGAAGACCGTGGGGATGTTCAGCCGCAGGGCCGCGTTGAGCATGCCCGGGGTGATCTTGTCGCAGTTGGAGATGCAGATCAGGGCGTCCGCGCGGTGCGCCTCCACCATGTACTCCACGCTGTCCGCGATCAGGTCGCGGGAGGGCAGGGAGTACAGCATGCCGCCGTGGCCCATCGCGATGCCGTCGTCGACGGCGATGGTGTTGAACTCGCGCGGGATGCCGCCGGCCGCGACGACCGCCTCGCTGACGATCCGGCCGACCGGGGCCAGGTGGGTGTGGCCGGGGACGAACTCCGTGAAGCTGTTGGCGACCGCGATGATCGGCTTGCGGCCGATGTCCGCACCCGGTACACCGGAGGCGCGCATCAGGGCGCGGGCGCCCGCCATGTTGCGGCCGTGGGTGACTGTGCGGGACCTCAGCTCGGGCATCGTCGCTCGCTCCTTCGGAGAGTTATGACTGCCGTCGAGCGTACGCCGGTCATCCAGTGGGCGGGACGGGGTGTCCGGATTTCGGGACGGGTGTCTCGGTCCGGAGGGGTGTCAGCGCCCGGTGAGGTGCCCCTGCACCACCGGCGCCACCCGCCCGCCGATTCCGTACGAGGGGGACGGCCGCGGCGCCGGGCGGTGCCGTCGCTCCGCGCGGGAGTATCCGGGCCGTCGCCCGAGGCGATGCCGGTCATCGCCGCGGCGCCTCGATCGTGGAGGCGGCGGACAGGTGCCGCCGGGTGAACGCCAGCGCCTCGGCCAGGTCGGCCTCGCGCTCCGCGCTCGACATGGCCCGGCGGGTGTTGACCTCGATGACGACATGGCCGTCGAAGCCGCTCGACGCGAGGCCCTCCAGCACCTCGGCGCAGGGCTGGTCGCCGCGGCCGGGCACCAGGTGCTCGTCCTTGGCGGAGCCCCTGCCGTCGGCGAGGTGGACGTGGCCGAGGCGGTCGCCCATGCGGTCGATCATCCCCAGGGTGTCGGTGCGGGCGGTCGAGGCGTGGCTGAGGTCGATCGTGAAGTGGCGGTAGTCCTCTTTGGTGACGTCCCAGTCGGGGGCGTACGCGAGCATCTCGCGGTCGCGGTAGCGCCAGGGGTACATGTTCTCGACGGCGAACCGCACATCGGTCTCGTTCGCCATCCGCCAGACGCCGTCCACGAAGTCGCGGGCGTACTGCCGCTGCCAGCGGAAGGGGGGATGGACGACGACCGTGCTCGCGCCGAGCTTCTCGGCGGCCGCCCGGGCCCGCTGGAGCTTGGTCCAGGGGTCGGTGGACCACACGCGCTGCGTGATGAGCAGGCAGGGCGCGTGGACGGCCAGGACGGGGATGCGGTGGTAGTCGCTGAGTCTGCGCAGGGCCTCGATGTCCTGGCTGACCGGATCGGTCCACACCATGACCTCGACGCCGTCGTACCCGAGGCGCGCGGCGATCTCGAAGGCCGTCGCCGTCGACTCCGGGTAGACGGAGGCCGTCGACAGGGCGACCTTCGCATCCGGAATGCGGACTGCGTCCCTTGCTTCTGCCACGAGCCTCAGATTACGGGGTGGGGCCGGGTGGATGCGGGGTGCCCGTTCGCCGTTGTGGTGTTTGTCATGGGCGCGGGGCCGCTATCCCTGGCCCATGTGATCCAGTCTGCGGAGGATCACGCCCTCCCGCAGGGCCCAGGGGCAGACCTCCAGGCGTTCCACGCCGAACAGGTCCATGGCGCCCTCCGCGACCAGCGCCCCGGCGACCAGCTGGCCCGCGCGGGCCTCGGAGACGCCGGGCAGTTCGGCGCGCTCGGCGGCGGTCATGGCGGCGAGCCTCGGCACCCAGCCCTCCAGGGACTCCCGCTTCAGCTCGCGCTGGACGTACAGGCCCTCGGCGGAGCCGGGGGCGCCGGCGATGCGGGCGAGCTGTCTGAAGGTCTTGGAGGTGGCCACCACGTGGTCGGGTGCGCCGAAGCGGCTGAACTCCCCGACCGTGCGGGCTATCTCGGTGCGGACGTGGCGGCGCAGCGCGCGCACGTCGTCCGGCCCGGGCGGGTCGCCGGGCAGCCGGGCGGCGGTGAGGCGGCCGGCGCCGAGCGGCAGGGACGCCGTGGCGTCGGGCTCCTCGTCCATGCCGTAGGCGATCTCCAGGGAGCCGCCGCCGATGTCGATGACGAGCAGTTTCCCCGCCGACCAGCCGAACCAGCGGCGGGCGGCGAGGAAGGTGAGCCGGGCCTCCTCGCCGCCGCTGAGCACCTGCAGCTCGACCCCGGTCTCCTCGCGCACGCGTGTGAGCACGTCGTCGGCGTTGCCGGCGTCGCGCACCGCGGAGGTCGCGAACGGCAGCAGTTCCTCGACGCCCTTGTCCTCGGCGGCCTGGAGCGCCTCGTGGACGACCGCGACCAGTCTGTCGACACCCTCGGGGTGGATGGCCCCGTCGTCGTCGAGGAGCTGGGCGAGGCGCAGTTCCGCCTTGTGCGAGTGGGCGGGCAGCGGACGCGCGCCGGGGTGCGCGTCCACCACCAGCAGGTGCACCGTGTTCGAACCCACGTCGAGGACACCGAGTCTCATGGACGGAACGCTACTGCCCGCCGCGCGGCGTGATACCCGGTCCGCGGCGGCCGGGCCGCTCCCGTCGGGGGACATGGGCGACTTACCCTGGACGGGTGCCAAAGACGAAAAAGGCGAAGGCCGAGAAGACGGACAAGAAGGCCGGGAAGGACAAGAAGGCCGGACCGGCCGAGGGTTCTTCGCGGGCGACAGCACCGCGGACGCCGGGGACGGCTCCGGCGGACGACGAGAAGGGGCTCGATTTCGCCCGCGCATGGGTGGAATTCCCTGATCCGGCCGACGACGAGCAGGTCTTCCGCTGCGACCTGACCTGGCTGACCTCTCGCTGGAACTGCATCTTCGGCAGCGGCTGCCAGGGCATCCAGGCGGGCCGCGCGGACGACGGCTGCTGCACCCTGGGCGCCCACTTCTCGGACGAGGACGACGAGAAGCGGGTCGCCGGGCATGTGGCGAGGCTCACACCGGACATCTGGCAGCACCACGCGGAGGGCACGCGGAACGGCTGGGTCTCACAGGACGAGGACGGCGACCGCCAGACCCGCCCGTTCCAGGGCTCGTGCATCTTCCAGAACCGGCCGGGCTTCGCGGGCGGCATGGGCTGCTCGCTGCACATCCTGGCCCTCAAGGAGGGCCGGGAGCCGCTGGAGACCAAGCCGGACGTGTGCTGGCAGCTGCCCGTCCGGCGGACCTACGACTGGATCGACCGGCCCGACGACACGCGCGTGCTGCAGGTGTCGATCGGTGAGTACGACCGCCGGGGCTGGGGTCCGGGCGGCCACGACCTGCACTGGTGGTGCACCTCGGCCACCTCGGCGCACGGTGCCGGGGACCCGGTGTACGTCTCCTACCGCGCGGAGCTGACCGAGCTGATGGGCAAGGCGGGCTACGACCGTCTGGTCGAGCTGTGCGAGGAACGGCTGGCCTCGCAGCTGCCCCTGCTGGCCCCGCATCCGGCGGACCCCGTCCGACGCCCCTAGGGGTGCGGCGGAGGTCCTGTCCGCCGGGCGACGCCGTGCACGCTCCTCCGCTCTCGGCTTCGCTCCCGGCTCCGCTCGAGCGGGAGGTGCCGCCACCGCCGCACCGGGCCGAGTACGTCCGGTACGGGGCCCGGCGCCCGGCAGGCCGGGAGGCCTGTCACCGTCCACGGCCTCCCGAACGGCGACGCCTAAGCGGACGTGCCCGGGCCCGGGCCGTCGCCCCCGGCGGCCGGCGACGCGTCCCGCGGGCCGGCCGGCACCGGCTCGGAGGGGGTGGGCCCGGTGGGGGACGGACCGCCCGACCGGGGGTCCGGGTCGGGTGAGGACGGCGGGTCGCTCGGCGTGGGTTCCGGGGGCGCCGGCGTCGTGGGCGTCGGCTCCGGGCCGGGCGACGGCGGGGGCGGGCCGCTCGGCGAGCCGGGGTGCGTGGCGCCCGGACCGCCGGGGTGGCCGGGGGGCGAGCCGCCGCCCGGGGCGGAGGGTGCGGGACCGTGGCCGTCGATGGTCACGACGGAACCGGCGGGCGAGACCGTCACGGTCGCGCTCCAGGGGCCGGACGGCTCGCGCAGCTGGTCGACGTGGACCTTGACCGTCACCGACTCGCCGGGGGCCAGCGTTCCCGACGAGCGGCTCGGATAGAGCCAGGACGCTCCCGTCGACACGGACCAGCGGACCGGTTCGGAACCCTTCGCGGTCAGGGTGATCAGCGTGGTGTCGCCGCTGTGGTCGGCCGTGACGTCCAGCGCGGCGGCGCCCTTGCGCCCGGCTCCGGCGACGCTCACGACCTCCACGGACACGTCCGGCTCGCCGTTCCCGCCGAACCCGGTTCCGGGCCGGGTGCTCGTGTTGCCGGTGTTCTCGTAGCCGCCCGCTCCCTCGCCGTCGAGGTCGAGGGGGCCGCCGTCCTCCCGCGCGGAGGCCGGGCGGCCGTCCCGGTCCTCGCCCACGGGAGTGCTCCGGTAGGCGGCCCACAGGGCGAGCGCCGGCGCGGCGACGACGGTGGCGACGACCGTCGTCGTGACGGCACGCGCGCGCAGCCGGTCCCGCCGGGCGACGCGGTCCTTGAGGTCCATCGGGAAGCCGTGCCGGTCGAAGCGGGGCGCGGCGCCGCGCGCGCGTGAGGGGTGCGCCATGGCGGCGTGCAGGGCCGCGCCGGGCGCCGGGAGGACGGGCAGCGCGTCCGGTGTGACGCTGGTGCCGGGCCAGCGGCCGGGAACGGCACGCTCGGCGGTGCGGCGGCAGCGCGGGCAGTCGTCGACGTGCCGGACGAGCTCCCGGCGCAGGACCGCGCTGAGCACGAGCCGCCGGTCGCCGGTGAGGTGCGCCACGCCCGGACAGGCGCCGGTCTCGACGACGGCGAGCGCCGCGCGGGTGCGTTCCACCTCGCAGGCCGCGGCGGCGAGCAGCTCGCGCGCGGCGGCCGGCCGCATGCCGAGCACGGCGGCGACCTCGTGGGCGGCGAGGTGGTGGCGCACGGCGAGTTCGAGCGCCTCGCGCTGCTCGGGCGTGGTGCCGGCGGCCTCCGGCCAGGCCAGCGCGGCCAGTTCGCGGCGGCGCTGCTCCTGGACCTCCTCGGAGACGGCCGGGGCGGTCCCGGCCGTCCGCCGCCGGTCGGCGCGGCCCGCGGCGTGGGCGGTCCGGCGTGTGCGCCCGGCCTCGGCCAGCTCGCGCAGGCACGCCCAGCGGGCCAGGGCGTACAGCCAGGCCCTGCGGCTCCCGAGCTCGTCGGGGGCGTGCCGACTGCGGCGTTCCGCGAGCACGAGGACGTCGGCCAGGGCGGCGGTCGCCGCGTCGTGGTCGCACAGGACGGACAGGCAGTAGGTGAACAGGCCGTCCACGTGCGACGCGTAGCGGGTGGCCGGCCGCTGGGCCAGCGTGCGCGCGGCCCCGCGGTCGCGCGCCTCCCGGTGCGTCCGGTGTGTTCCGGTCGTGCGGGTCGGGGTCTCCGGGCCACTGCTCGTCATCCGGCGACCGTAGGCGGCGCGGGGCGGCGCCTCCCGGAGCCCTGCGCACTTTTAATCCGTACGGGTGAAACGATCCCTCTATCGGGGACAGGAACCTTTCGCCGGTCCGCGAGCCGCCCTCTCCTGCGGTGCCGCCGCCCCCGTCCCCGTGCGCCGGGCGAGGGCGCGGCGGCACCGTTGTCAGTGCGTGCCGTTACCTTTTCCGCATGGCTGCCCGTACCAAGACCTCCAAGGACCGCCCGTCCTACCGCTGCACCGAGTGCGGCTGGCAGACGGCCAAGTGGCTCGGCCGCTGCCCCGAGTGCCAGGCCTGGGGGACGATCGAGGAGTACGGCGCGCCCGCGGTCCGCACGACGGCGCCCGGGCGGGTCACCACCTCCGCCCTGCCCATCGGCCAGGTCGACGGCCGTCAGGCCACCGCCCGCTCCACCGGCGTGCCCGAGCTGGACCGGGTACTCGGCGGCGGACTGGTGCCCGGCGCGGTGGTGCTGGTCGCGGGCGAGCCGGGCGTGGGCAAGTCCACGCTGCTGCTGGACGTGGCGGCCAAGTCGGCGAGCGAGGAGCACCGCACGCTGTACGTCACCGGGGAGGAGTCGGCGAGCCAGGTCCGGCTGCGCGCCGACCGCATCCACGCCATCGACGACCACCTGTACCTCGCCGCCGAGACGGACCTGTCCGCCGTGCTCGGCCACCTGGACGCGGTGAAGCCGTCCCTGCTGATCATGGACTCGGTGCAGACGGTGGCGTCCCCCGAGATCGACGGGGCCCCGGGCGGCATGGCCCAGGTCCGCGAGGTGGCCGGCGCGCTGATCCGCGCCTCCAAGGAGCGCGGGATGTCCACGCTCCTCGTGGGCCACGTCACCAAGGACGGAGCGATCGCCGGGCCGCGCCTGCTGGAGCACCTGGTGGACGTCGTCCTGCACTTCGAGGGCGACCGGCACGCGCGCCTGCGTCTGGTCCGCGGCGTCAAGAACCGCTACGGCACGACGGACGAGGTGGGCTGCTTCGAGCTGCACGACGAGGGCATCACGGGCCTCGCGGACCCCAGCGGACTCTTCCTGACCCGTCGTGCCGAGCCGGTCCCGGGCACCTGTCTGACCGTCACCCTGGAGGGCCGCCGCCCCCTGGTCGCCGAAGTGCAGGCGCTCACGGTCGACTCGCAGATCCCCTCGCCCCGGCGCACCACGTCCGGTCTGGAGACCTCACGCGTGTCGATGATGCTGGCGGTGCTGGAACAGCGGGGTCGCATCAGCGCTTTGGGCAAACGGGACATCTACTCCGCGACGGTCGGCGGGGTGAAGCTCTCGGAGCCGGCCGCCGACCTGGCCGTGGCGCTCGCGCTGGCGTCGGCGGCGATCGACACCCCGCTGCCGAAGAACCTGGTCGCGATCGGCGAGGTCGGACTGGCCGGTGAGGTGAGACGGGTCACGGGCGTCCAGCGCAGGCTCGCCGAGGCGCACCGCCTGGGCTTCACGCACGCCCTGGTGCCGAGCGATCCGGGCAAGGTCCCGGCGGGCATGAAGGTACTGGAAGTGGCGGACATGGGGGACGCCCTGCGGGTCCTTCCGCGCTCCCGTCGCCGAGAGGCCCCACGGGACGAGGAGGACCGCCGGTAGACTTTGCCCAGGTCTCGCCCGTCCGTACGAACCGAGTGCGAGAAACGGGGGCGCCCAGAACCTGCGACCGGAGGAGTGCAGTGGCAGCCAACGACCGGGCGGCAGCTCCCGGAAAGTCCGGTGGGAGTACCGGTTCCGATGGCCTGATGCGCGCCTCGCTGAGCGCCGTGGCGCCCGGCACCCACCTGCGTGACGGCCTGGAGCGCGTGCTCCGCGGCAACACCGGCGGTCTCATCGTGCTCGGTTCCGACAAGACCGTCGAGACGCTGTGCAGCGGCGGCTTCGTGCTGGACGTCGAGTTCACCGCGACCCGGCTGCGCGAGCTGTGCAAGCTGGACGGCGGCATCGTGCTCTCGTCCGACCTGTCCAAGATCCTGCGGGCGGGCGTCCAGCTGGTGCCGGACCCGACCATCCCGACCGAGGAGACCGGCACCCGGCACCGCACCGCCGACCGCGTCTCCAAGCAGGTCGGCTTCCCGGTCGTCTCCGTCTCCCAGTCGATGCGCCTGATCGCGCTGTACGTCGACGGCCACCGCCGGGTCCTGGAGGACTCGGCGGCGATCCTGTCCCGCGCCAACCAGGCGCTGGCCACCCTGGAGCGCTACAAGCTCCGTCTCGACGAGGTCGCCGGCACGCTGTCGGCGCTGGAGATCGAGGACCTGGTGACCGTCCGGGACGTCTCGGCGGTCGCGCAGCGGCTGGAGATGGTGCGCCGCATCGCCACCGAAATCGCCGAATACGTGGTCGAACTGGGCACCGACGGGCGTCTCCTCGCCCTCCAGCTGGACGAGTTGATCGCGGGTGTGGAGCCGGAGCGCGAGCTGATCGTGCGGGACTACGTGCCCGAGCCCACCGCCAAGCGCTCCCGCACGGTCGACGAGGCCCTGCACGAACTGGACGCGCTTCCCCAGGCGGAACTGCTGGAACTGTCGACAGTGGCCCGCGCGCTGGGCTACACGGGCTCCCCGGAGACCCTGGACTCGGCGGTGTCGCCGCGCGGTTTCCGGCTGCTGGCGAAGGTGCCGCGGCTCCCCAGGACGGTCATCGACCGCCTGGTGGAACACTTCGGCGGGCTGCAGAAGCTGCTCGCCGCGAGCGTGGACGATCTGCAGACGGTGGAGGGGGTCGGCGAGGCGCGGGCGCGGAGCGTGCGCGAGGGGCTCTCGCGGCTGGCGGAGAGCTCGATCCTCGAGCGGTACGTCTAGGAAGCCGGCGGCCGCCGCGGGGGCGGGCTTCACTCACCCGCGTTCGCGGGGCGCCTCCCTCAGAGAGGGCACCCCCAGCGCCTGCCGTCCCCCGCTCGGCTCCTCCCCCATGAGCGGGGGAGGCACGGCTGCCCGCAGCCGGGTCAGTCCGCCTTCAGCACGAACGACGTCCGCGCCTTCTCGAAGCCCGGCGCCTTCGCCTCCACCAGGTAGGTGCCCGCACCGGCCGCACCGGCCTTCGGCGTCGCGCACTCCGGCGCGCTCGCCTTGCGGTCCCACTCCACGGTGTACGTGATGCTGTCCTCCGCCGGCACCCGGAACACCAGGCTCCGCGCCCCCTTCGGACAGTCGTCCGACGCCCAGTACGCGTCGTCGCCGCTCGCCGGAGTGATCGTCAACACCGCGTTCTCCGGCCCGAGATCGACCTTGCAGTCGCCCCCGGAGGTGTTCCGCACGGTGAGCAGGAACGTGGGTGTCTGCCCCGGCTCGTAGGCGTTGCGGGAGCTGCGCAGAGTCAACTTCACGGCGTTCGGCGTGCAGTTGGGGAGCGAGGAACCCGACCCGGACGGCAGCGCGTCACCCGCGCCGACCCCCGCCGACGCACCGCCCCCGGAATCCCCGCCCGCACTGCCGCCGACGCCGCCACCGGAGCCCGCGGGGTCGCCGTCGGCCCCGTCCCCGGCCCCGGACGACGAGCCGCCGGACCCGGACCCGCCGGAACCGCCGGAACCGCCTGAACCGTCCGAACCGCCGGACCCGCCGCTCCCCGACTCGTCCCGCCCGCCCGGCGCCTGACTGATCGCCGGCCCCGAACTCGACGGCCCCGGAGTGATGGAGGGTGCGGGATTCTTGCCGTTGGCCCCGTTGTCACGGCCACCACCGCCCCCGCCGCCGGAGACCACCACCCAGGTGATCAACAACGCCAACAAGGCCAGCACGGACAGCAGTACGGCCCTCCGACGCCAGTAGATGGTGGAGGGAAGCGGCCCGACCGGATTGCGCAGAGATCCCACGGCGCAAACTGTACGAGAGATCGGCGCGTTCGCTTGTCCCACCCGCCGCTCCACGCACAACTTTTCCGGATCATCATCCCGGTAAGGGCCCTGCCACCCCTGTCTTTCGTCAGGGCCGACACGGGACGATCGCGGGGTGTGACCGTATCGGCGCCTCGCCTACCGTCCGTGACCATGGACTTCGTGGACAGCGGGCTCTACCGCGACATCACCGACTACGCGCACGACACCCCCGCATGGGTGCGGCACACGGCCGAGATCGGGACGGAGGCCGGACTGCTGGTGTTCGTCGCGCTGTTCGTGGCCGGCTGGTGGCGCGCACGACACGCGGACACCCGGGCGTTCGCGATCGCGGCCCTTGCACCTCTGGCCACGGCTGTGGCGTACGTGTGCAGCGAGGTGCTCAAGTCCGTTGTGACGCAGGAGCGTCCGTGCCGGGCGGTCACCGGCGCCGCCCCGTCCCTGGCGGAGTGCCCGCCGCACGGCGACTGGTCGTTCCCGAGCAACCACGCCACGATCGCGGGCGCCTCGGCCCTCGCCCTGGTCCTGGTCCGGCACGCGCTCGTCCTGCTGACGGCCCCGCTGGCCCTGCTCCTGGCGTTCTCCCGGGTGTTCGTCGGCGTGCACTACCCGCACGACGTGGCGGCGGGCCTGCTGCTCGGCGCGGTCGTCGCCCTCACCGCCGTACGCCTGGGCACGCGCCCGGCGGTCCGGCTCACGGAGACGATGCGCGCGTCGTCGGCGTCCACCGCGCGGTGGTTCACCGGGCCGGGACCGGAGACGGTCGCCCGCGCGGCGGAGCCGTACGCCGCGCACCGGCGCCGTTGAGCGGGCTCAGTCCGCCACCAGGCCCGCCTCGTGGGCGACGATCGCCGCCTGTACGCGATTGCGCACGCCGAGCCGGTCGAGGACCGCGCTGACGTACGCCTTCACCGTGCCCTCGACGAGGTGCAGCCGGGCGGCGATCTCCGGGTTGGACAGTCCGGCCCCGACCAGGCCGAGGACCTCGCGTTCGCGCGGGCTCAGCAGCGCCACGCGCGCCCGCGCCTCGGCCTCCCGGGCGAGCCGGCCGCCGCCGTCGGCCCCGCCGAGGCCCTCGATGACGTACCGGGCCACCTTGGGCGACAGGAAGGCGGCGCCGCCCGCCACCGCCCTTGTGCCCGCGATGAGTTCGTACGGGTCGCCGGACTTCAGCAGGAAGCCGGTGACGCCGCCGCCGAGGGCGCGGGCGACGTAGGCGCGTTCGGAGAACGTGGTCAGCATGGCGACGGCCGTGCCGGGGACGGTGCGGACGATCTCCTCGGCCGCCGCGAGCCCGTCCAGGCGGGGCATGCGGATGTCGAGCAGCGCCACGTCGGGGCGGTGCGCCCGGGCCAGCTCGACGGCCTCGCGCCCGTCGCCCGCCTCGGCGACCACCTCCGTCTCGCCGCTGCTCCCCAGGATGGCGCGCACCCCGGCACGCACCATCGCCTCGTCGTCGGCCAGCAGGACCCGGATCACGGTGCGAACTCCTCCCTCTCGTCCCGCCCTTCGCCGGACGGACCGACGCGCGGGACCACGTCCTTGGCGGCCAGGCGCCCCTCGTCGTCGAAGCAGAGCCGGAAGTGGTCGACGGAGACGAAGAGCTCGCCGCTCGCGCGGTAGTAGCGACAGTCGGCGCCCTCGGGCGGTGCGGGCGCGCGCTCCGTCGGCGGGTCCTGGACGCGCCGGTCCGGCAGCGTCCGCGCGAGGTCCGCGACCGGCGTGCCCAGGCGCAGTCCGGCATAGGCGGCGGGTTCCAGCACCGCGTGCGTCTCGGTGTACGCGTACCAGCCGAAGGCCGCGCCGGCCAGGACGACGCCCGCGCCGGCGGCGGCGCCGAGACCGGCGGCGACACGGCGGCGGGCGCGCGTGAAGGGGGCGGAGGCGGGGCGCGCCGGCGCGGGTTCCGCGTCCGCCCGCGCGGGGACGTACGCCCGGACGCGGAACCCGTCGGCGTGCGGGCCCGCCTCGAACGTGCCGCCGACCGCGGTGACGGCGGCGCGCAGTCCGAGCAGTCCCGAACCGCCGCCGAGGGCCCGGGAACCGTCGTGGGCCGACCGGCCGTTGGTGACGGTGACGGTCGCTCCCCGTCCGTCGCCCCCCGTCACCGCCACGACGACGGGCGCGCCCGGTGCGTGCCGTGCCGCGTTGGTCAGCGCCTCCCTGGTCACCCGGTGCAGCAGCCGCTCGGCGACCTCGCCGGGCGACACGGCCGTGCCCCGCCCGCCGGTCTCCCAGCGCACCGGCAGACCGGACTCGGCGGCGCGGGCGACGAGTTGCTCGACGTTCTCGCCGGCCGGGGCGAGCGGCAGCGGTTCGTCGTCCTCCCGCAGGACGCCGATGATGCGGTGCAGCCGGTCCGTGGCGTCGGCGGCGGCGGCGCGCAGGTCGGCCGCGGCGGCCCGGTGGTGGCCGGGGAGGTCGGGGGCGACCTGGAGGGCGCCCGCGCGCAGGGCGATCAGGCTCAGCTCGTGGCCCAGGGAGTCGTGCATGTCCTGGGCGATCCTGGCCCGCTCGCGCAGCCGGGCGCGTTCCCCGGTCAGGCGCTGCTCCTCCTCCAGGCGGGCGGCCCGCAGCCAGCCCGCCGCGGTGAGCGCGCGGCTCTGCCGCCAGTAGCGCCCGCCGAGCCAGGGGAGGACGCAGCCGAAGAGGAGGGTGCCGGTCAGGACCAGCCACTCGGGGACCGGATCGGCCCCCGCGGACGCGATCTTCACGGTGCCGGCGCAGGCGACGGCGGCGAGGCACAGCGCCGCGGGAGCCGTACGGGGCGACCGCAGGCCGAGCAACAGCGCGAACACCGCGAGGGCGGGGCCGTAGGAGACGCTGAACAGCGCGGGCGTGGAGGCGAGGCCGAGCGCGGCCGTCAGCCCGAAGGCGACCGCCGGCCGGCGCCGGGACGCGGCGGTGGCGGCGGCGAGCACGCCGAGTCCGGCGAGCTGCTGCCAGAGCGGACGCGGCTCGTTCAGCCCGAGCCGGTCGGCGCAGACCGCCGGCAGGGAGAGGGCCGCCCAGAGCAGGCAGCCCGTGCCGAGCGCGGCGGGACGGGCACGATCCATGGCCCCGACGCTACAAGCGGGCGAGGGTGCGCCACCGCTGTCGATCGTCAGGTACGCCGTCACCCTGCGGGAGGCCCCGCCGTGGCGCTCCCACCGCGGGCGGGTCCCGGCGTGGGAGGATCGAGGTGCCATGACTGCTCCCACCAAACCCCCGTACGGCCCCGACGCCGATTCCGTGTCCGAACGTGCTCCCGGTGAGCCGCTGCACTCCCCCGTCATCGACTGGTTCGACGAGCACGCCCGGGATCTGCCGTGGCGGCGCCCGGAGGCCGGTGCGTGGGGGGTGATGGTCAGTGAGTTCATGCTGCAGCAGACCCCGGTGAACCGGGTCCTGCCCGTCTACGAGCAGTGGCTGGCCCGCTGGCCGCGCCCCGCCGACCTCGCCGCGGAGGCTCCCGGCGAGGCGGTCCGCGCCTGGGGCCGGCTCGGTTACCCGCGCCGCGCGCTCCGGCTGCACGGCGCCGCCGTCGCCATAACGGAGCGGCACGGCGGCGACGTACCGGCCGACCACGCCCAGCTGCTGGCGCTGCCCGGCATCGGGGAGTACACGGCCGCGGCGGTGGCGTCGTTCGCGTACGGGCAGCGGCACGCGGTGCTGGACACCAATGTGCGCCGGGTGTTCGCCCGCGCGGTCACCGGTGCGCAGTACCCGCCGAACGCCACCACCGCCGCCGAGCGCCGGCTGGCCCGGGCCCTGCTGCCGGAGGACGCCGCGACCGCCGCGCGGTGGGCCGCCGCCTCCATGGAGCTGGGCGCGCTGGTGTGCACGGCGAAGAACGAGTCGTGCCACCGTTGTCCGATCGCCGCGCAGTGCGCCTGGCGGCTGGCGGGCAAGCCGGCCCACGACGGTCCGCCGCGCCGGGGCCAGACGTACGCGGGCACGGACCGTCAGGTCCGCGGACGGCTGCTGGCCGTGTTGCGGGAGGCGCACGCTCCGGTGCCGCAGGCCGCGCTGGACCGGGTGTGGCACGAGCCGGTGCAGCGCGCCCGCGCGCTGGACGGTCTGGTCGCCGACGGTCTGGTGGAGCCGCTGCCGGGCGGCCTGTACCGGCTGCCGATGACCTGACGCCGGGCACGGCCCGTGCGCCCACGCGTCCGGCGTCGGACGCGGCCGCGTCACACGTGCCCCGCCGGTACGGCCGGTCGTACCACCCCACAACACCCTGAACCGGTCACCCGCTTTACCCCGTTCCTCCTTCCGTTACACAACCGACGGACAGCCGAGGGCTTCCCGCAGGCTGCTTCGGACAGCGCCGTGACAACGCCTCCGTACCTTCGATCACGTGCTCGACGAGGGCACGCAGACGACGGAACACGAGCAGGACAACCGGCCCGCGCGGGCGGGCCGGCACGGGGAGCGGGAGGCGGTTCACCATGGCGCAGGACATGGCGCGGGGCGAGGTGCTCGCATTCGAGGAGTACGTCCGCACCCGGCAGGACGCGCTGCTGCGCAGCGCCCGCCGCCTGGTCCCGGACCCCGTCGACGCGCAGGACCTGCTGCAGACCGCGCTGGCCCGGACGTACGGCCGCTGGGAGACCATCGAGGACAAGCGGCTGGCCGACGCCTATCTGCGCCGGGTCATGATCAACACGCGGACGGAGTGGTGGCGGGCCCGGAAGCTGGAGGAGGTGCCCACCGAGCAGCTCCCGGAAGCCTGTGTGGACGACGCCACCGAGCAGCACGCCGACCGCGCCCTGCTGATGGACGTCCTGAAGGTCCTCGCCCCGAAGCAGCGCAGTGTGGTGGTGCTGCGACACTGGGAGCAGATGTCCACGGACGAGACGGCCGCCGCCCTCGGCATGTCGGCCGGAACGGTCAAGAGCACGCTGCACCGGGCGCTCGCCCGGCTCCGCGAGGAGCTTCAGGCGCGCGACCTGGACGCACGCGCGCTGGAGCGTGAGGAGCGGGAGCGTTGCGCGGCCTGACCGGTGCGGGACCCGCACGGGCCCGGACCACCGCCCGGGCGGCGAGCACGGCGACGACCGTGCTCGCCGCCGCCGTCCTGTTCGCGGCCGGCTGCGGCACGGGCGGCACCGGCGCGCGGGACGAGGGCCCGGCGCACGCGGACTCCGTGGCGAGCGCCCCCGCCGCGGCAGCGTCGGCACGGCCCTCGCGAACCCCCGACCGGGTGGACGCGGTCCGGCTGGTCAAGGCCGACCCGGCGGTCTCGGCGGAGCTCAAGCGGGAGCTGCGGCCGTGCGTCGCCGATGAGTACCCCGTCGACGTGAGCTACGGCGATCTCACCCGAGGAGCCGTCGACGACGTCGTCGTCAACGTGCTGACCTGCGGGGACGCGGTCGGCATCGGCACGTATGTGTACCGCGAGCAGGACGGCGCGTACGTGAACGTGTTCTCGGCCGAGGAGCCCCCGGTGTACGCGGAGATCGACCGCGGGGAGCTGGTGGTGACCAAGCAGGTGTACGACCGGGGCGACCCGGTGTCGAGCCCGTCCGGCGAGAACGTGATCACGTACCGCTGGGGCTCGGGCCGGTTCACCGAGAAGTACCGCACGCACAACGACTACGGACAGGTGGCCGGCTCGGAGCCGTCACCGAGGCCCGCCGGCTGAGACATGGCTCACGGCGTGAACCGGCGGGGCCGCCCGGACCGATGAACGGGTGAACCCGCGACGCGGCCCCCGCGTCCGTGCGGGGGACGGAAGAAGCACGTCCGCACCGATCCGAGATCACACGAGGACTGAGAGCACCGGGATGGCAGACCAGACCCACGTCCTGTTCGTCGAGGACGACGACGTCATCCGCGAGGCCACCCAGCTCACCCTGGAGCGGGACGGCTTCGCGGTCACCGCGAGGCCCGACGGGCTGTCGGGCCTGGAGGCGTTCCGCGCGGACCGTCCCGACATCGCGCTGCTCGACGTCATGGTCCCCGGGCTCGACGGGGTCAGCCTGTGCCGGCGCATCCGGGACGAGTCGATGGTGCCGGTGATCATGCTGTCGGCGCGGGCCGACGCCATCGACGTGGTGCTGGGCCTGGAGGCGGGCGCCGACGACTACGTGACCAAACCGTTCGACAGTGCCGTGCTCGTGGCCCGGATCCGCGCGGTGCTGCGCCGCTTCGGGCGCGCGAACGGCGGCCGGGAGGACGCGGCGGGACCGGGCGACGGGGGTGTGCTCGCGTTCGGCGAACTGGTGGTCGACACCGGGGGCATGGAGGTGCGCCGGGCGGGCGCGCCGGTGGCGCTGACGCCGACCGAGATGCGGCTGCTGCTGGAGTTCTCCGCGGCGCCGGGCACCGTGCTCTCCCGCGACAGGCTGCTCGAACGGGTGTGGGAGTACGGCTGGGGCGGGGACACCCGGGTCGTGGACGTCCACGTGCAGCGGCTGCGTGCGAAGATCGGCCAGGACCGCATCGAGACGGTCCGCGGCTTCGGCTACAAACTGAAGGCCTGAGAGAAGCCGATGCGGGGGTACTTCCGGCGCCTGGTGGCGGCGTCCGTCGACCGGGCGGGCATAGGTACGGGTCTGCGGTGGAAGCTCAGCGCCGCCATCGCGCTGGTCGGTGCGCTGGTGGCGATCGCGCTGAGCCTGGTCGTGCACAACGCGGCCCGGGTGTCGATGCTGGACAACGCGCGCGACCTGGCGGACGAGCGCATCCTGATCGCCCAGCGCAACTACGAGCTGTCGGGGCGGCTGAACTTCCCCAACACCAGGATCGACGACCCGGAGCTGCCCGGGGAGCTGCGGGAGAAGGTCGAGGGGGGCCGGCGGGCGACCTACGTGGCCGACCGGCCGGGCGGGACGCCGGACATCTGGGCGGCGGTGCCGCTGAAGAACGGGCACGTGATGTCCCTGCACTCCGGTTTCACGGACCGCAGCTCGAACATCCTCAAGGACCTCGACCAGGCCCTGGTGATCGGCTCCATCGCGGTGGTGCTGGGCGGCAGCGCGCTCGGGGTGCTCATCGGCGGGCACCTGTCGCGGCGGCTGCGGAAGGCGGCCACGGCCGCCAACCGGGTCGCCAAGGGCGAGACGGACGTCCGGGTGCGCGAGGCCATCGGCGGGGTGGTGCGGGACGAGACCGACGACCTGGCCAGCGCGGTGGACGCCATGGCGGACGCGCTGCGGCAGCGGCTGGAGGCCGAGCGCCGGGTCACCGCCGACATCGCGCACGAGCTGCGCACCCCCGTGACCGGCCTGCTCACCGCCGCCGAACTGCTGCCGCCGGGCCGGCCGACCGAGCTGGTGCTGGACCGGGCCAAGGCGATGCGCACCCTCGTCGAGGACGTCCTGGAGGTGGCCCGGCTGGACGGCGCGTCCGAACGGGCCGAACTGCAGGACATCCTGCTGGGCCAGTTCGTCGCCCGGCGGGTCCGGGCGAAGGACCCGGACGTCACGGTGCGGGTGGTGCACGAGTCGGAGGTGACCACCGACCCGCGGCGCCTGGAGCGCGTGCTGTTCAACCTGCTCGCCAACGCCGCCCGGCACGGCAGGCCCCCCATCGAGGTCACCGTCGAGGGCCGGGTCATCCGGGTCCGCGACCACGGGCCGGGCTTCCCCGAGGCCCTGCTCGCCGAGGGGCCGAGCCGCTTCCGCACCGGCAGCGCGGACCGGGCCGGCCAGGGCCACGGGCTGGGCCTGACCATCGCGGCGGGGCAGGCCCGGGTACTGGGCGCACGGCTGACCTTCCGCAACGTACGCCCGGCGGGAGCGTCGGACGACGTGCCGGCCGAGGGCGCGGTCGCCGTGCTGTGGCTGCCCGAACACGCGCCGACGAACACCGGGAGCCATCCGGTCCTGGCACAGTGACCGAACGGCTCCGCCGACAGCGCGGAGGGTCAGACGGGCTCGGTCACCGCCGCCGGGGCCGGGGCGCCGTCGTCGGTGTCCTCCTTCCGGGGGCCCGCGCCCTTCAGCGGGACCTCCTTCACGAACACCGCCGCCGCCAGCGAGAGCACCGCGACCACGGCGCCCAGGAGGAACGCCGAGTGGGTGCCCGAGGAGACCGCGTGCTGGTAGGCCTCACGGACCGCGGCCGGCAGCTCGGCCAGCTTCGTCGGGTCCAGCTGGGCGGACTGCTCGGTCACCTTGGAGCCCAGCGCACCGGCACGCTCGGCCATGCCGTCCTGGACCCGGTCGTTGAACAGCGCGCCCATGACCGCGACGCCGAAGGACGCGCCGAGGGTGCGGAACAGGGTGGTGGACGAGGACGCCACGCCCATGTCCTTCATCTCCACGCTGTTCTGCGCGACCAGCATGGTGATCTGCATCAGGCAGCCCATGCCGAGACCGAGCACGGCCATGAAGACACCGGAGGTGAGGCGGGAGGTCTCCGTGTCCATCGTGGATAGCAGGAACAGGCCGACGATCATCAGCGCGCTGCCGAGCACCGGGAAGATCTTGTACCGGCCGGTGTGGGTGGTCACCCGGCCCGCGACCATCGAGGTGACCAGCATCGCGCCGAGCATCGGCAGGAGCAGCAGGCCGGAGTTGGTGGCGGAGGCGCCCTGCACGGACTGCTGGTAGAGCGGCAGGAAGAGCGTCGCGCCGAACATCACGAAGCCGACGATGAAGCCGATGACGGACATCAGCGTGAAGTTGCGGCTGCGGAAGATGTGCAGCGGCACCACCGGCTCGGCGGCCCGGGTCTGCCAGAACACGAAGCCCACGAGGGACGCGACACCGAGGCCGATCAGCTCCATGATCCGCGCGGAGGTCCAGGCGTACTCCGTGCCGCCCCAGGTGGTGACGAGCACGACGGCGGTGATGCCGACGGTCAGCAGCGCGACACCGAGGTAGTCGATGCCGGCCTCGGCCCGCTTCTTCGGCAGGTGCAGGACGGCGCCGACGGCGGCCAGCGCGATCGCGCCGAGCGGCAGGTTGATGTAGAAGGACCAGCGCCATCCCCAGTTGTCGGTGATGGTGCCGCCGACCAGGGGCCCGCCGATCATCGCCAGCGCCATCACGGCGGCCATCATGCCCTGGTACTTGCCGCGCTCCCGGGGCGGGATCAGGTCGCCGATGATCGCCATGACGCCGACCATCAGACCGCCGGCGCCCAGGCCCTGCACCGCGCGGAAGGCGATCAGCTCGCCCATGTTCTGGGCCATGCCGCTGAGCGCGGAGCCGATCAGGAAGATCACGATGGACGTCATGAACGTGGCCTTGCGCCCGTACATGTCGCCGAGCTTGCCCCAGACCGGGGTGGAGGCCGCGGTGGCCAGGGTGTAGGCGGTGACCACCCAGGACAGGTGCTCCAGTCCGCCCAGCTCGCCCACGATCGTCGGCATCGCCGTACCGATGATCATGTTGTCGAGCATCGCGAGCATCATCGCGATCATGAGTGCGAGCAGGACCACCCGCACGCTCTTCGGCTGTCTGCCGGTGTCCGTCTCCACGGCCCCCGCCGCTGGTGTGTCCGCCATGTTCTCTTCTCCCCCGGCCACGGTCACGTGACCACTCCTACTTACTTGCCGACCGGCTAGTTGACTACACCGGGAAGCTAGTCGCGCAACTAGCCGGGCGTCAAGTAAGTTTTCGTCAAGAGGGGTCGAGTAGGAGGATGGGCGGCACCATGGACGGCACCAGACAGCGGCGCCGCGGGAACACCCGCCAGCGCATCCAGGACGTGGCGCTCGAACTCTTCGCCGAGCAGGGCTATGAGAAGACCTCGCTGCGCGAGATCGCCGAGCGCCTGGACGTCACCAAGGCGGCGCTGTACTACCACTTCAAGACGAAGGAAGAGATCCTCGTCGGCATCTTCGAGGACCTCTCGCGGCCGATCGAGGACCTGATCGAGTGGGGGCGGCGGCAGCCGCACTCGCTGGAGACCAAGCAGGAGATCATCCGCCGGTACAGCGAGGCGCTGGCGGGCGCGGCCCCGCTCTTCCGCTTCATGCAGGAGAACCAGGCGACGATCCGCGAGCTGAGCATCGGCGAGATGTTCAAGACCCGCATGCTGGGGCTGCGCGACATCCTCATGGACCCGGACGCCGACCTGGTCGACCAGGTGCGCTGCGTCAGCGCCCTGTTCACCATGCACGCGGGGATGCACGTCCTGCAGGACGTCGAAAGCGACCCCGAGGAGAAGCGCAAGGCCGTCCTCGAGGTCGCCATCGATCTGATCACCCAGGCCCACCGGGGATCCGGGGGCGCTTAGGCGCTGTTCGTCCGCACGGGTCAGACGGTCACGCCCTTGGAGTGCAGGAACTGCACCGGGTCCACGGCGGAGCCGTAGTTCGGGGTGGTGCGGATCTCGAAGTGCAGGTGCGGACCGCTGGAGTTGCCGGTGTTGCCGGACAGGGCGATCTTCTGGCCGGTCTTGACGACCTGGCCGGCCTTCACGTTCACCTGCGACAGGTGGGCGTACTGGGAGTACGTCCCGTTGCCGTGCTTGATCACGACGGCGTTGCCGTACGCGGGGCCGTCGCCGGCGCCGTTGGGGCCGGCCTTGACGACGGTGCCGCCGTGCGCGGCCATCACCTCGGTGCCGGTCGGGACGGCGTAGTCCTGGCCGCTGTGCTTGTGCGCCCACATGCCGCCGTTCTGGGCGAAGCTCGCGGAGAGCTTGTAGCTCTTCACCGGGTCGATCCAGGACGCCTGCTTCTTGGCGGCGGCCTGGGCGGCCTTCTTGGCCTGAGCGGCCTTCGCGGCCTTCGCCTGGGCGGCCTTCTCGGCCTGGGCGGCCTGGGCCTTCGCGGCCTTGGCCTGGGCGGCGGCCTGCGCCTGGACGGCGTCGGCGACGCCGGTCGCGGCCGTGGTGTCGGCGGCGGCCGCGACCCCGGCTCCCATCACGGCCGAGGCCCCCAGTCCGGCGGCCAGCACGGCGGCGCGGGTGCGGATCCGGGACGTGCGGAAGGAACGGGACGTGACGCGCTGGGACATACGAACCTCATCAGGAGGGGGCAGAGGAAAACCACCCGGCGGACGGATCCGCGCCTCGGTGGTGATTCATTGGTAGCCCCTCCGCCCATAACGGCGCAAAGGTGTGACCTACGACGGAAAATCGTAGATATGCACTGAGATGCACGTCTCTTGACACAGCACTCCTACAGGGCGAAACCCCCCATTTAGAGCTGATCGATCGAGACGCCGAGTCAAATGTCCGTTTTGTATGAGTGCTTTAGCCACTATTCCCGCTAGTACCGGACAAAACGCCTGTGCGGCATGTCACCGGCGACCGGGTTCGGCCATTCCACAAATGTGGCGCAGGCCTCTAGTCGCCTACCATCCGGTAACCCTACGGTTCACCTCGCGTCACCCTCGCAGACGAGCATGCACACGACACGTTGGCAGCTTTACGGACGTGAGAGGACCCCCACGAGATGAGAAGCCGCCGCTCCTGGCCGATCCGCGCATCGGTCACCGCCGTCTCCGCGGCCGCCCTGGTGGCCCTGGCCGCACCGGCCGAGGCCACCACCCCCGCCTCACCGGCCGTTTCCCCGGTGGCGTCCGCCACCGCGGCGGACGTCGACTACGGCACCTGGCAGCGGGACTGCCGGGCGGTCATGGACCAGGCCCTGCCCTATCTGAAGCAGCGGATCGGGGACGCCCGGCCGGGCGAGAAACAGGCGATCGTCCTCGACGTCGACAACACCGCGCTGGAGACCGACTTCGGGTTCAGCTTCCCGCAGCCCGCCAACGAGCCGGTCCTGGAGGCCGCGGAGTACGCGCAGGAGCACGGCGTCGCCGTGTTCTTCGTGACCGCCCGTCCGGGCATCATCCACGCGCCCACCGACTGGAACCTCGACCGCGTCGGCTACGAGTCCGCCGGCCTGTACGTCCGCGGGTTCTTCGACCTGTTCAAGAACGTCGCCGACTACAAGACCGCCCAGCGCGCCGGCATCGAGGCCAAGGGATACACGATCATCGCCAACATCGGCAACAGCGCCACCGACCTGTCGGGCGGCCACGCCGAGAAGACGTTCAAGCTGCCGGACTACGGCGGTCAGCTGTCCTGAACCGGCAGCGGCCACGGAGAAAGGGGTCTGCCCCGGGACACGCGTCCCGGGGCAGACCCCTTTCTCCGTTCAGGCCGAGCGCGGCGCCTACGCGTCCTTGCTCAGGTTCGGGCCGGCTCCGCCGGCCGCCTGCTCGATCGGCGGAACGTCGGGCAGGGCCGACTTCTCCTCACCGCGGAAGGTGAAGGTCTGGGACTCGCCCTCGCCCTCGGTGTCCACGACCACGATGTGACCGGGACGCAGCTCGCCGAAGAGGATCTTCTCCGACAGCGTGTCCTCGATCTCCCGCTGGATGGTCCGGCGCAGCGGCCGGGCGCCCAGCACGGGGTCGTAGCCCTTCTTGGACAGCAGCTCCTTGGCGGACTGGGAGAGCTCGATGCCCATGTCCCGGTCCTTGAGGCGCTCGTCCACCTTGTCGATCATCAGGTCGACGATCCGCAGGATGTCCTCCTGGCTGAGCTGCGGGAAGACGACCACGTCGTCGACGCGGTTGAGGAACTCGGGCCGGAAGTGTTGCTTGAGCTCGTCCTGGACCTTGTTCTTCATGCGCTCGTAGTTGGTCTTCGTGTCACCCGCGGCGGCGAAGCCCAGGTTGAAGCCCTTGGAGATGTCCCGGGTGCCGAGGTTGGTCGTCATGATGATGACCGTGTTCTTGAAGTCCACGACCCGGCCCTGGGAGTCGGTCAGGCGACCGTCCTCCAGGATCTGCAGCAGCGAGTTGAAGATGTCCGGGTGGGCCTTCTCGACCTCGTCGAAGAGGACGACCGAGAACGGCTTGCGGCGCACCTTCTCCGTCAGCTGGCCGCCCTCCTCGTAGCCCACGTAGCCGGGGGGCGAACCGAAGAGACGCGAGACCGTGTGCTTCTCGCTGAACTCCGACATGTCGAGGGAGATCAGCGCGTCCTCGTCGCCGAAGAGGAACTCCGCGAGCGCCTTGGACAGCTCGGTCTTACCGACACCGGACGGGCCGGCGAAGATGAACGAGCCACCGGGACGCTTCGGGTCCTTCAGGCCGGCACGGGTACGGCGGATCGCCTTGGACAGCGCCTTGACGGCGTCGACCTGGCCGATGACCCGCTTGTGGAGCTCGTCCTCCATGCGCAGCAGGCGGGACGACTCCTCCTCCGTGAGCTTGAAGACCGGGATGCCCGTCGCCGTGGCGAGGACCTCGGCGATCAGCTCGCCGTCGACCTCGGCGACGACGTCCATGTCGCCGGCCTTCCACTCCTTCTCCCGCTTGGCCTTGGCGGCGAGGAGCTGCTTCTCCTTGTCGCGCAGGGAGGCGGCCTTCTCGAAGTCCTGCGAGTCGATCGCGGACTCCTTGTCGCGGCGGACGCCGGCGATCTTCTCGTCGAACTCGCGCAGGTCCGGCGGCGCGGTCATCCGGCGGATGCGCATCCGGGAACCGGCCTCGTCGATCAGGTCGATCGCCTTGTCCGGCAGGAAGCGGTCCGAGATGTAGCGGTCGGCGAGCGTCGCCGCCTGCACCAGGGCCTCGTCGGTGATGGAGACGCGGTGGTGCGCCTCGTACCGGTCGCGCAGGCCCTTGAGGATCTCGATCGTGTGCGGCAGGGACGGCTCCGCGACCTGGATGGGCTGGAAGCGGCGCTCCAGGGCCGCGTCCTTCTCCAGGTGCTTGCGGTACTCGTCCAGCGTGGTCGCACCGATGGTCTGCAGCTCACCGCGGGCCAGCATCGGCTTGAGGATGCTCGCGGCGTCGATGGCGCCCTCGGCGGCACCCGCACCGACCAGCGTGTGCAGCTCGTCGATGAACAGGATGATGTCGCCGCGGGTGCGGATCTCCTTGAGCACCTTCTTCAGGCGCTCCTCGAAGTCACCGCGGTAGCGGGAGCCGGCGACCAGGGCGCCGAGGTCCAGGGTGTAGAGGTGCTTGTCCTTGAGGGT
This sequence comes from Streptomyces caelestis, assembly GCF_001279005.1. GTDB lineage: Bacteria > Actinomycetota > Actinomycetes > Streptomycetales > Streptomycetaceae > Streptomyces > Streptomyces heliomycini. Next base: position 3,681 of record NZ_LGCN01000237.1, on the reverse strand, counting down.
CTCGGGCACCTCGCCCTTGACGATGGCCTGGGCGAGGCCCTCGACGACGGCGGTCTTGCCGACGCCGGGCTCACCGATCAGCACCGGGTTGTTCTTGGTACGGCGGGACAGCACCTGCATGACCCGCTCGATCTCCTTCTCGCGCCCGATGACCGGGTCGAGCTTGGACTCACGAGCGGCCTGGGTGAGGTTCCGGCCGAACTGGTCGAGGACCAGGGACGTGGAGGGGGTGCCCTCGGCAGGACCGCCGGCGGTGGCGGTCTCCTTGCCCTGGTAACCGGAGAGCAGCTGGATGACCTGCTGCCGCACCCGGTTCAGATCGGCGCCCAGCTTGACCAGGACCTGGGCGGCGACGCCCTCGCCCTCACGGATCAGGCCGAGCAGGATGTGCTCCGTGCCGATGTAGTTGTGGCCCAGCTGAAGGGCCTCGCGGAGCGAGAGCTCCAGGACCTTCTTGGCACGGGGGGTGAAGGGGATGTGACCCGACGGGGCCTGCTGGCCCTGCCCGATGATCTCCTCCACCTGCTGGCGGACCGCCTCGAGCGAAATCCCGAGGCTCTCAAGGGCCTTGGCGGCGACACCCTCACCCTCGTGGATCAGGCCCAGGAGGATGTGCTCGGTGCCGATGTAGTTGTGGTTGAGCATCCGGGCTTCTTCCTGAGCCAGGACGACAACCCGCCGCGCGCGGTCGGTGAACCTCTCGAACATCGTTAATCGCTCCTCAGAGCGGTCAGGCAGTGGGGGGAACTTCCCCTCCCTGTCCTTCCGCAGCTTAGTCCCGCGAGCGGGGACCGCTCATTCCAACTGCCGACACCGTCGATGGCCTCCTGACCCCGCTCACGCCGACATCTGCTCCAACCCGATGGTGCGAGACGATGTTCCCGCAGGCCAGGCAGTTACCCCCTTCGCCAGTACGCCCGTGGCGAACGGAAGACGTCCCGCCCTGCGTGTCGCCCCCTCCCACTAGGGATGTCTTACCCGCTGCCACGGACAGTCCATGCCGAGTGCACGGGTTCCCTCCGCTACGGGCGAACAACCTTGCGCCTCCCCGCGCCCCCGTACGCCCCCCTGACCGACACCCTCCGCTCGCGCGCGAACACCCGGCGTAACCCGGAGGGTGCGGAAGCGTTGCGCCGGGCATGGTCCGGACCATCGCCCCCACAGCTCCGTTCCTCCGCCGGTCGCCCGCACCGGGCGACGACGAGGTACGGCTCTGGTACGAGGACGCGCTGGGGTGGCCCACGGTGCCCGGGGCTCCGGTGCGGCTGGCGGCGGGGGTGCGCTTCGACGTCCTGGACGTGCCCGCGGAGGCGGGCCGTGCGGCACTGGAGCACCTGGGGCGCTCGGCGGCTCCCGGACGGGGGTTCCCGGTGGCCCTGGGAGGCGGCCGGATGCGGCTGCTGGTGGCGGCGGGCAGCGCGGAGGAGCTGCCGGGGCTGCTGGAGTGGCTGGACTGGGGCTCGCTGGAGCTGGACCTGGTGGCGATCGGCACGGGAGGTCTCATGGACGCCCCCCGCCCCCCTGGCGCCGTCGTCGGCGGCGATGCCGGCTCCGCCCCCCGGCCGCTCCCCCCGGGCCGCGGTGGATCACAGGGGGCCGCCGTGTGGGTGCGGCCCCCCGAGCCGGGACGCGGGGCCGAGGCCTCGCTGCCGACGCTGTCGGCGATGGGCACGAGGGGTGGTGGGAGGGGGGACGGTGACGGCCCCCCGGATCTCGTGCGGCTGGTGAACACGGTGGCGACGCAGATCCACCGGGTCCGGCTGCGGCGTGCGGGCGCGGCCGCCGCCGTACGGGCCGACGGTCAGCCGTTGGCCTTCTCGTAGGCCTCGCGGATGGACGCGGGGACGCGGCCGCGGTCGTTGACCTCGTAACCGTTCTCCTTCGCCCACGCGCGGATGGCCGCGGTGTCCTGGCTGCCGCCGGAAGCGGCGCGCGTCTTTCCGCGTCCGCCCGAAGCACGGCCTCCGGTACGACGACCGCCCTTCACGTAAGGCTCGAGAAGGTCACGGAGCTTGTCCGCATTGGCGGTGGTGAGATCGATCTCGTACGTCTTGCCGTCCAACGCGAACGTCACGGTCTCGTCCGCCTCGCCACCGTCGAGGTCGTCGACAAGAAGGACCTGAACCTTCTGTGCCACCGGATTTCCTTTCATCGATAACTTGAGGGCCGGGGTGTGCCGGCGTCCGCCGTATCGCCGCCCCTTGTTATATCCAGTACTGCAGTACTCCGGAAAGCAAACCGCTTTTGCCGGAAAAACACAAACCCCTGGCGGAGACCCGCTGCCCGCACCCGGCACGGAAACATGCGCGTTTCGGACATAGGGCACCGCCCGCAGATCACAGATGCAGAAGCATCCGGCTGTTGCCCAAGGTGTTCGGTTTCACGCGTTCGAGGCCGAGGAACTCCGCGACGCCCTCGTCATAGGAGCGCAGCAACTCCGCGTACACATCGGTGTCGACGGGCGTCTCACCGATCTCCACGAAGCCGTGCTTGCCGAAGAAGTCCACTTCGAAGGTCAGGCAGAATACGCGCCGAACACCGAGCCGGCGGGCCGTCTCCAGCAACTTCTCCAGCAACCGGTGCCCGACGCCCGCACCCTTCAGGCCCGGCTTGACGGCGAGAGTGCGGACTTCCGCGAGGTCCTCCCACATCACGTGCAGGGCGCCGCAGCCGACCACCTCCGCGTTGTCGTCCCGTTCCGCGACCCAGAACTCCTGGATGTCCTCGTAAAGCGTCACCGTCGCTTTGTCGAGCAGGATGCGCTCGCGGACGTAGGCGTCAAGGAGCCGGCGTACGGCGGGGACATCGCTGGTGCGGGCCCGTCGGACCGTGATGGCTTTTGCGGGGACTTCGGGGCTGGCTGCGCACATGCGTGGACGCTATCGTCCGCTCCGGCCCTCCGCGGAGCCGGGGTTCTCGTCGGCGGGGGTTTCCGGGAGCTGGACGATGCGGACCGCGTCGGTGAGGGCCTGACGCTGTTCCTCGCTCATCATGCCGAAGAACGCGACGAGAGCGGCGGCGGCGTTGTCGCTCTGCGACCACGCTTCGTTCATCAGCGCGGCGGCGTAGGCGGCGCGAGTGGAGACCGCCTCATATCGATAGGCCCTGCCTTCCGCCTCTCGGCGCACCCAGCCCTTCTGATGGAGATTGTCCAAAACGGTCATCACCGTGGTGTACGCGATGGACCGTTCCTTCTGAAGATCTTCCAGGACTTCCCGAACGGTCACCGGGCGGTTCCACTTCCACACCCGCGTCATGACCGCGTCTTCGAGTTCTCCCAAGGGGCGAGGCACAACTCAGAACAATAGTGGCGGATCCCGGCAATGGCGTGCCGGACGGCATGATCATCGGCAAACGTGAACAAAAAGGGCGTACGACCTCGGGTCGTACGCCGGGGGGGATCGGGGTCAGGCTTCGTCAGGCTTCGGTTTCCGGGGCGGGCCGGGAGCCCTGCACCCGTGCGAGGGCCGCGTCGACCGCGGCGTCCTCCTTGGTCTTGTTGGCGCCGCCCTGGGTCTTCACGATCACCCGGATCACGCCGATGAAGAGAGCGGCCATGACGACCGGGGGGAGGAGCGCGGAGACGTAGTCCATGGGTCCAGGGTAGGGCAGCGGGGGTCGTCAGCCGGCGACCAGGTGCCGGTCCGGCGGGGGCGGGGTGGGCCTGCGGCGGGGGAAGAC
>NZ_LGCN01000236.1 GCF_001279005.1 Streptomyces caelestis | reverse complement strand
GCGGGGGAGGCATGGCGGCGCCGGCCCCGGCCGGGGCGCCCGCCGTCGGCCGCGCCGGCGGCGGGTACGGCGGCCCCGGAGGCGGCCAGCGGCCCTCCGCCCCCCCGCCGAGCGCCCCGGCCGCCGCGCCCGCGCAGCCGGCGGCGAGCGCCCCGGCGGTCTCCACGCCCGCCCCGGCCCCCCGCCCGTCCGCCCCGGAGCCGCCGCCCCCCGTCTCGCCCGAGGACGACGTCCCCGAGGACGACGACCCCGACCTGGACGAGTCCGCCCTCTCCGGACAGGAGCTGCTCGTCCGCGAACTGGGCGCGACGGTCGTCGAGGAGTTCACGAACGACTAGCGACCGGGAGCGGTTGGGAGGAACGTACGAACGGCGTCCTCCCGCTCCTTCGGAAGCCCGCACAAGGCGAACCCGCCGGCTCCCGTTAGGCTGACCCCCGTGAAGGTCCTCGTCATCGGCAGCGGCGCCCGCGAACACGCCCTGTGCCACTCCCTGTCCCTCGACCCCGACGTCACCGCGCTGCACTGCGCCCCCGGCAACGCCGGCATCGCCGAGGTCGCCGAGCTGCACCAGGTCGACGCCCTCGACGGCGCGGCCGTGTCCGCGCTGGCCACCCGGCTCGGCGCCGACCTCGTGGTGGTCGGCCCGGAGGCGCCCCTCGTCGCCGGTGTCGCCGACGCCGTGCGCGACGCGGGCATCCCGGTCTTCGGCCCCTCCAAGGAGGCCGCGCGGCTCGAGGGCTCCAAGGCCTTCGCCAAGGACGTCATGGCGGGGGCCGGCGTGCCCACCGCCCGCAGCTACGTCTGCACCACGCCCGAGGAGGTCGACGCCGCCCTCAGCGCGTTCGGCGCCCCCTACGTCGTCAAGGACGACGGGCTCGCGGCCGGCAAGGGCGTCGTCGTCACCGACGACCTCGAGGCGGCCCGCGCGCACGCCGGCGGGTGCGAGCGGGTGGTCATCGAGGAGTTCCTCGACGGCCCCGAGGTCTCCCTCTTCGCGATCACCGACGGCGAGACGGTCGTACCGCTCCAGCCCGCCCAGGACTTCAAGCGCGCGCTGGACGGCGACGAGGGCCCGAACACCGGCGGCATGGGGGCGTACTCCCCGCTGCCGTGGGCCGACCCCAAGCTGGTCGACGAGGTCGTGGAGACGGTCCTCCAGCCGACGGTGGACGAGATGCGGCGCCGCGGCACCCCGTTCTCCGGACTGCTCTACGCCGGTCTGGCGATCACCTCGCGCGGGGTCCGCGTGATCGAGTTCAACGCCCGCTTCGGCGACCCCGAGACCCAGGTGGTCCTGGCCCGGCTGAAGACCCCGCTGGGCGGTCTGCTGATGGCCGCCGCCACCGGCAACCTCGCCCACCTGGAGCCGACGCGCTGGAGCGACGAGGCCGCGGTCACCGTGGTCGTCGCCTCGCACAACTACCCCGGCGCCCCGCGCACCGGCGACCCGATCACGGGCCTGGACGAGATCGCCGCCCAGGACGCCCCGCACGCGTACGTGCTGCACGCGGGGACGAAACGGGACGGCGACGCGGTCGTCAGCGCGGGCGGGCGCGTGCTGTCCGTCACCGCGACCGGCAAGGACCTCACCGAGGCCCGCGACCGCGCCTACCGCGCGGTGTCCCGCATCGGCCTCGACGGCTCCCAGCACCGCACGGACATCGCGGCGAAGGCGGCGCGGGAGGCGTAGCCGTACGGGCCGGTCCGCTCCCGGCGCCGATGCACCCCGCAGGCCCCGGATCCGTCTCAGGATCCGGGGCCTGACCCTTGCCGTCCGTCCTCCACCTCTCCCCAAAGCCATTCCATCGGGTGAGCGATGCGCCATCCGGCTGACGGCAGCCGGGGCCCCAACTATGGTGCCGCGCAAGCGTTCCGGCACTTGGCCCATCGGCATTGCGATGTCGGTGGCGGGTGCCACAGTGGGGGAGTGGGCAACGCCGGGACAGCATCACGACCGCCGGGAGGGGGAGAGGTCGGGCCATGAGCGGAAGCGGAACGGGAGCGGAGGCGGGCGCGCGGACCGCGCGGTCGCACGCGCTGGCCGTGCTGCGCGTCCGGAGCCGGGCGCTGGCCGTCGCGCTGCTGCCGGCCGCCGGCGCCGTGATCCTGCTCGTCGGCGGGTCCACCGGCCATCTGCCGGGCGGCGGCTGGGACCTCGCCCGCCGGATCCTCACACCGGTCGCGGTGCTGGTCCTGCTCGTCGCCGCCGGTGTCGCCCTGGTCGTCGCGCGGGCCCGGCCCGCCATGAGCCCCACGGTCCCCGTCGCCGAGGACGCGGCCCCGGACCTGTACCGGATGGTGCGCGACCTCGCCGACCGGCTCGGCGTTCCCGCCCCCTCCGCGATAGCGCTCACCCCGGACTGCGACAGCTGGCTGGAGGACCGCACCCACCCGGCCCACGGCCCCCTGTCCGCCGAGGAGCACGGCGGCATGGCCGGTGGGGGGCGGTCCGCCCGGGGCGGGGCCGCCGCGGCGCCCGTGCTGGTGATCGGCTCCCCGTTCCTGTGGTGGATGCGGGTGGGCGAGCTGCGCGCGGTCCTCGCCCCGGTCGTCGCCGGCACGGGACCGTCGGCGCACCCGGACATAGCCGCCGCCCGGCGCTTCGTGCGGGGGCTGGACGCCGCGGTGGCCGTGACCTCGGCGCCCCGCCGGGGACCGGTGGCCCGCGGGGTGCGCGCGGGCGTCGGCCGGGTCGCCCGTCTGCTGTTGCGCGGCTGCCGGGCGCACGCCGTGGAGATGGAGCGCGGGGTCGCCGCGGCGGCGGCCGCGCGTGCGCAGACCGTGGACCACGGGCTGCGGATCGTCGCCCAGGAGCAGGTGGGTCTGGCGTACGCGGGCTGGGACCGGCTGCTCACCCGGGTCGCGCTGCCGGCCTGGCGGATGGGCCGCTGGCCCTCGCGGCTCAACGCGGGGGTGGTGGCGGCGCTGACCGAGCTGTCCCGCCGGGACCGGCTGGCGGAGGGCTTCGCCTCCCGCCTCGGCGAGCGTCCGGCGTGTGACCTGCTGGAAGAGCCCGGCACGGTGGACGAGGCCACGTCGCTCCTCGCCGCCCGCCTCTTCCACGGCGGGCCCGCGGAAACCGGTCCGGAGTGGTCCCCGGTCCACTGGGGCGACTATCCGGAGGAGGTCGTCGACCGCAAGTGGCGCACCGACACCGCCCGCCTGCACCGCGTCCTGGACGCGCTCCACGTCCCCGCCGCCCCCGGCGAGCCCCTCGCCCCCGGCGCCCCCACCCTCTCCCGGGTCCTGACCCACCTGACCACCCGTGAGGAAGCCCACGCGCCCACACCGTCCACGGGCCTCGGCCTGCCGTCGGCTCCCGCCCCCGACGACGAGGACCAGGCCGCGGCCACCCCCCGCAGTGCCGCCCTCGCCGCCCGGCTGAGTGCCGAGCTGGCCCGGGAGGAGGCGGCGGTGGCGTCCTCCGCATCCGGCGTCCGCACGGACGGCGCCCCGGACCCCCTCCCCCTCCGGGACGACCAGGCGCTCCCCCTCTTCCCCCTCCAGCCCCCGCGGGCCGGCCGGGAGCTGCTGGCCGATCACATCGCGGCGATGATCTGCTGCGCGGCGATGGACACCGCGGGCGCCGTCCCCGGACTGGACTGGCTCGACGGGCCCACGCTGCTCCTCGGCGGGGTGCGCGCCGCGGACCTCTCCCCCCGGATCCTGGCCCTCATCGAGGACGGCGACCCGGCGGCCCTCCGGCGGTGGCTGACCCGGCAGGGCATACGCCCCGAGAAGCCCGTACGGCTCGTCTGAACCGACGGCCCGCCCCCGTCCCGGAGCCCTTGGAGCTCACCCTTCCGCTTTCGGTCAATTCAAAACGAACGGTGACGTAGTGCGCGCGCAATGTGGTGTGCTTGGACCGTTCGCGCTCACGGGCAAGAGCGCGCGACATACGACAAGCACATAACTGGCGGCAGGCGCCGGCCGACTGCCGGACAGCACCACGCACCGCACCGCGACCGGGGGCACGAGGGAGGGGAGCGACCATGGGCTCGGAGCAGATCCGCCGCTGGGAGTCGGGAGCACTGGCACACGCCGTGAACGATCCCTTCGGGCAGGGCCCCCTCCCGTGGCTGCGCGGCAGCGAGACGTACGTCGACGACAGCGGCCGGGTCGTCCCCTGGTACGTGGAACCGGAGCCGTACACGGACGCGGAACGGGCCGCCGCCGCCCGCGTCCCGAAACAGGGCGGCCTGAGGATCCCCGGCCCCCGTGCCTCCGATTCCGTCGGACCCCGCGCCGCCGACGACGTGCACCGCCAGATCAAGGGCTTCGCCTCCACCGGCGCGGTCGCCCCCGGTGAGTCCATCGACTTCCACATCACCGTCGATCCGCCCCAGCCGTTCGACGTCGACGTCTACCGCATCGGCCACTACGGCGGCCACGGCGCCACCAAGATCACCTCCAGCCCCCGCCTCTCCGGCATCGTGCAGCCGGCGCCGCTCACCGCCGACCGCACCGTCTCCTGCCACCACTGGTGGCTGTCCTGGCGGCTGCCGGTCCCGTCGTACTGGAGCGTCGGCGCGTACGTCGCCGTCCTCACCACCGCCGACGGCTACCGCTCGCACATCCCGTTCACCGTCCGCGACAACCGCCCGGCCGACCTCCTCCTGGTCCTGCCCGACATCACCTGGCAGGCGTACAACCTCTACCCGGAGGACGGCCGTACCGGCGCGAGCCTCTACCACGCCTGGGACGAGCAGGGCCGGCTGCTCGGCGAGGCGGACGCCGCCACCACCGTCTCCTTCGACCGCCCGTACGCGGGCGCCGGCCTCCCGCTGCACGTCGGCCACGCCTACGACGTCATCCGCTGGGCCGAGCGCTACGGCTACGACCTCGCCTACGCGGACGCCCGCGACCTGCACGCCGGCCGGATCGACCCCACCCGCTACCGGGGCCTGATCTTCCCCGGCCACGACGAGTACTGGTCGGCGCCCATGCGCACCGCCGTGGAACACGCCCGTGAGCACGGCACGTCCCTGGTCTTCCTCTCCGCCAACACCCTGTACTGGCAGGTGGAGCTCGCCCCCTCGCCGTCCGGCCCCGCCCGCCTGCTGACCTGCCGCAAGCGCCGGGGCCCGGGCAGACCCGCGCTGTGGCGGGAGCAGGACCGCGCCGAGCAGCAACTGCTGGGCATCCAGTACGCCGGTCCCGTCCCGGAGCCGCACCCGCTGATCGTCCGCAACGCCGGCCACTGGATGTGGGAGGCGACCGGCGCGCACGAGGGCGACGGCATCGAGGGCCTGGTCGCGGCCGAGGCCGACCGCTACCACCCGCGCACCCCGCTGCCGGAGCACGAGGAGCGCGTGCTGCTCGCCCACTCCCCGTACACCGACCGCCGGGGCGTCCGCCGCCACCAGGAGACGTCCCTCTACCGGGCCCCCTCCGGCGCCTGGGTCTTCGCCTCCGGCACCTTCGCCTGGTCCCCCGCCCTGGACCGCCCGGGCCACACCGACCCCCGCGTCCAGCGCGCCACCGCCAACCTCCTGGACCGCATCTGCAAACGCGACTGACCCGTCCGCCGCCACCCCGCACGCGATCCGACCCGCGCATACGGGAGAATCGAGTCACTTGGACAGAACCACAGGGAGAAACCGTGTCCGGATTCGTCGAAAAGCCCGAGCCGATCCAGGTTCCGGGTCTGGTGCATCTGCACACCGGCAAGGTGCGCGAGCTGTACCGGAACGAGGCGGGCGACCTCGTGATGGTCGCCAGTGACCGCATCTCCGCCTACGACTGGGTGCTGCCGACCGAGATCCCCGACAAGGGCCGGGTCCTCACCCAGCTCTCCCTGTGGTGGTTCGACCAGCTCGCCGACCTGCTCCCGCACCACGTCCTGAGCACCGAGCCGCCGGCCGGCGCCCCCGACGACTGGGCGGGCCGCACCCTGGTCTGCAAGTCCCTGAACATGGTCCCGGTGGAGTGCGTGGCCCGCGGCTACCTCACCGGCTCGGGCCTGGCCGAGTACGACGAGTCCCGCACGGTCTGCGGCCTCGCCCTCCCCGAGGGCCTGGTCGACGGCTCCGAACTGCCCGCCCCGATCTTCACCCCGGCCACCAAGGCCGCCGTCGGCGAGCACGACGAGAACGTCCCCTACGAGGAGGTAGCCCGCCAGGTCGGCGCGGAGACCGCCGCCCAGCTGCGCCAGGCGACCCTCGCCGCCTACTCCCGCGCCCGGGACGTCGCCCGCGACCGGGGGATCATCCTCGCGGACACCAAGTTCGAGTTCGGCTTCGACGGCGAGGCACTGGTCCTCGCGGACGAGGTGCTCACCCCGGACTCCTCCCGCTTCTGGCCGGCCGAGCGGTGGGAGCCGGGCCGCGCGCAGCCGTCGTACGACAAGCAGTTCGTGCGGGACTGGCTGACCTCCGCCGAGTCGGGCTGGGACCGCGGGAGCGAGCAGCCCCCGCCGCCGCTGCCGCAGCACATCGTGGACGCGACCCGCGCCAAGTACGTGGAGGCGTACGAGCGCCTGACCGGCACCACCTGGAGCTGAGCGCCCCGGGCCGCACGACGAGGGCCCCGGTCGATGACCGGGGCCCTGATCTGGAGCGAACGACGAGGTTCGAACTCGCGACCTCAACCTTGGCAAGGTTGCGCTCTACCAACTGAGCTACGTTCGCATGCGCCGTGGCGCGACACCCACTATACCCAACCTCGCTCCCGTGCGAGACGGACCGCCGTATGGCGATTCTCCGCCCCGAGCTTCGAGACGGCCGAGGAGAGGTAGTTCCGCACGGTCCCCTGGGACAGCGCGGCCCGTTCCGCGATCTCCGCCACGGGCGCCCCGTCCGCCGCGAGTTCCAGCACCTCGGCCTCGCGCGCGGTCAGCGGGGAGTCGCCGGCGGCGATCGCGTCGGCGGCCAACTCGGGGTCGACGTAACGGTTTCCCGCGTGCACCGTGCGGATGATCTCCGCGAGCCGCTGGGCGCTGACGGTTTTGGGGACGAACCCCCGCACACCCGCCGCGAGCGCCCGCTTCAGATGCCCGGGCCGCCCGTGGCCGGTCACGATCAGCACCCGGCAGTCGGGCAGCTCCGCCCGCAGGGATGTGGCGACCTTCACACCGTCCGCGCCGGGCATCTGCAGATCCAGGACGGCGACGTCGGGGGCGTGCGCCCGCGCCATCGCCAGCGCCTCCGGCCCGGTGGCCGCCTCGGCGACGACGAGGAGGTCGTCCTCCAGGGACAGCAGGGCGGCCAGCGCCCCGCGGATCAGATGCTCGTCGTCGGCGAGCAGCAGGCGGACGACGTCCGTCACGACGCGACCTCCAGCGCCGGCTCCGCCGTCAGCGGAACCTCCGCGACCAGCCGGAACACACCCTTGCCGACGCCCCTGGCGTCCAGCGTGCCGCCCACCGCCACCAGCCGCTCCCGCAGTCCCGCCAGACCCGAGCCGCCCACGCCGACCGGGCCGGCCGGCCCGGACCGGGCCGCCGCCCCGTCGTTCTGCACCGTCAACACCACGCGCCCCTCAGGCATCCGCACCGACACGGTGCACTTCTTCGCGTCCCCGTGCCGCAGCACGTTGGTGGTCGCCTCCCGCACGACCCAGCCAAGGGCCGACTGCACTTCACTGGGCAGCCCGCCCGTCCCGCCGCTCACCTCGCAGTCGATGCCGGCCGCCCTCAGCACCCCCCGCGCCCCGCTGAGTTCGGCCTCCAGGTCGATCTCCCGGTAGCCGCGCACCACGTCGCGCACCTCCCGCTGGGACTCCTGGGCGATCCGCTGCACCTCGATCATCTGCTCCACCGCCTCGGGCCGCCCGCGCCGCGCCAGCTGGACGGCCAGCTCGCTCTTGAGCGCGATCACGGCGAGGTTCCTCCCCATCACGTCGTGCAGGTCCCGTCCGAACCGCAGCCGCTCCTCGGCCACCGCGAGCCGGGCACGGGTCTCGCGCGCCTCGTCGAGTGCGTAGACGGCGTTGAGCAGCCAGACGGAGAAGACCGCGGTGAAGGCGATGAAACCGGAGCCGGCCAGCACGAGCGCGGCCGTTCCCAGCGCGGTGGGAACGGGCGCGCCCAGCAGCCAGGTCACGAGGGCCGTCCCGGTCCCGAACCCGCCGACGACGGCGAGGACGCGCCGCCGGTCGCGTATCCCGAGCGCGATGACGCCCGTGCCGAAGCAGAGCACGCCCCCGAAGAGCGAGCCGGCGGCGGCGTCGACGCCGTCACCGGACGGCCCGTGCTCCGCGATGCCGAGGGCGGCGACCGCGAGCGCCGCGGTCAGCACGCCGAGCGCCCACAGCAGCCGCAGCGGCTGGGGACGCCGTCCGCGGGTCCAGTCCAGGGCCCGGGAGACGACCACCATGCCCAGCGCGGTGTGCGCCGCGACCAGCAGCGACAGGACGAGCGCGAGCCGTCCTCCCACCCGCCCGAAGGCCGGCAGCCCGATCGCGGCCAGCTCACTGAGGCAGATGAAGTGGAACGACCACCGCGTGTACGTCTCGATCTTCGCCGGTGTGCTCTTGCGCCCCCACCAGCCGCCCGGCCTGCCCATGGCCCGTCTCTCCCGCCCTCGCGTGCGTCAGTGCCTCGGCTCCCAGCGGAACCGCCGCCGTACAGCAAACACCGCCAGCAGGGTCCAGGCCACCGCCGTCGCGAGGGCGCCGAGGGACTCGTAGGCCGACAGGTCGCCGGTCCAGCCGCCGCGCACCAGGGTGACGACCGGGGTCAGGGGCAGCAGTTCGCAGACGGAGGCCACCTGGTCGGGGAGCAGTTCCAGCGGGACGAACATGCCGGAGCCGATCATCGAGATCATCAACAGCGGCATCGGCGTGACCTGCGCGCTCTCGGCGGTCCGGGTGAAGGAAGCGGTGACGGCCGCGAGCGCGGCGCACATCACGAGCCCCGACAGCAGGCCGAGGACGGCCAGATGCGGCGCGGACGGCGCGGACATGTCCAGCAGCACCGCACAGGCCGTGATCAGCACCAGGCACTGCGCCAGCCCGGTGAGCACGGACGGCAGCGCGGACCCGCCGAGGATCTCGGCGTCCCGCAGCTCACCCGTGCGCAGCCGCTTGAGGACGAGTTCCTCGCGGCGGACGACGTAGACGCCGACGAGGGCGGAGTAGACGGCGAACAGCAGGGAGAAGCCGACGGCGGCGGGCAGCACCACGGCGCCGGGGGTCAGTCCCACCTCGGCGAGGTCCATCTCCTCGGCCGCCGACCGCACGCTGAGCGGCAGCACCAGCGGGACGAACAGCGCGGCGACGAGCGTGCCCTTGCTCCGCCCCAGCAGCGTCAGTTCGGCGCGGGCGAGGGAGGTCATCCGGCTCACCGGTGTGGTCGTGGTCGTGCTCATGCCGCGTACTCCTTCGGCGCCGTCGTCCCCGCCGACGCGTCCTTGGCGATCCCGAGGAACGCCTCCTCCAGGGATGCCGACCGCACGTCCAGCCGGCGCAGTTCCACTCCGGCGCCGTGCGCCCACATCAGCAGTCCGGTGGCCGCCCGCTGCAGCTCGCGGGTGCGCAGCCGGACGGTCCGGCCGTCGACCGTGTGGTCGCTCACGCCCAGTTCGGCGAGGGGCGGCAGGTCGCCCAGGAAGTAGCCCTCGGGCAGTTCGAAGGTGATCCGGGACGGCTCGGAGGCGGTCACCTCGGCCGGGGTGCCGGTGGCGGCGATGCTCCCCTCGTGCATGATCGCGAGCCGGTCGGCGAGGTGCTCGGCCTCCTCCAGGTAGTGCGTGGTGAGCAGCACGGTCGTACCGGCGTCGCGCAGCGCGCCCACCAGCTCCCAGGTGTCCCGGCGGCCTTCGGCGTCGAGCCCGGTGGTGGGTTCGTCGAGGAAGAGCACCTCGGGGTCGCCGAGCAGCGCGAGCGCCAGGTCCAGGCGGCGCCGCTGTCCCCCGGAGAGCTGCTTCACCCGGACGCCGGCCTTCGCCTCCAGTCCGACCAGCGCCAGCACCTCCCGTTCGGGGCGGGCCCCGCTGACGCACCCCGCCCACATCCGGGCGGTCTCGGCGACGGTCAACTCGGAGGGGAACCCGCCTTCCTGGAGCATCACGCCGGTGCGGGGCCGTACGGCGGCGCGCTCGGTGTACGGATCGTGGCCGAGCACCCGGACCCGCCCGCCGGCCGGGGCGGCGAGCCCCTCCAGCAGTTCGACGGTGGAGGTCTTGCCGGCGCCGTTGGTGCCCAGCAGGGCGAAGACCTCCCCGCGCCGCACGGAGAAGTCGATCCCGCGGACCGCTTCGAACCCGCCCCCGTAGACACGTCGCAGGCCGGTGACCTCAATCACGTGTTCGTGTTCGTTCGCTTCCATGCTTCGAGCATCCCGGCGGGCGGGACGGCCCGGCAGTGCGGGGTGTCATCGCCGGACATGACAAATGTCAGACGGGGCCTCGGGGAACGCACGACAAAGGCCCCGGTCGATGACCGGGGCCTTTGATCAGAGAGCGGACGACGAGGCTCGAACTCGCGACCTCAACCTTGGCAAGGTTGCGCTCTACCAACTGAGCTACGTCCGCATTGCCTCCGACCGGCTCTCACCGATCGGCGCGTTCACCAGCCTACCTGATCCACAGCGGTGGTCGGTACGGCGGTGCAGAGCGGGTGACAGGAATTGCACACTGCGCCTTCCCCCTGGAAGGGGGATGTTCTACTACTGAACTACACCCGCAAGTACTCCGTGAGCCGGGCCTTTCGGCCTCGCCCCTCGGCGTGCTCCAGACTCTAGCTGATCAGCGGGGGTGCTGCGCAAGTCGGTTGCCGAGGGGGACGGGTGACCGGCCGTCGGGGCGGGTCACCCGGACGGCTCACCGCGCCGCGGCGAACGCCTCGTAGACCTTCTTGGGGATCCGCCCGCGCGCGGGGACGTCCATCCGGTTCGCCTGCGCCCAGGCGCGCACGGCGGCCGGGTCCGGGGCGACCTCCGTCTGCCGGTACGCCTTGCCGGAGCGCGACCGCTTGCGGCCGGCGTCCACGTAGGGCTCGAGGGCCGCACGCAGCTTCCTGGCATTGGCTTCGTTGAGGTCGATCTCGTACGACGTGCCGTCCAGACCGAAGGCGATCGTTTCCGCCGCTTCCGAGCCGTCGATGTCGTCAAAGAGAGTGACCACGACCTTCTGCGCCACGAATATCGGTCCCTTCGTGCGACACCTCTCGTCCGGACGTCCGTGATGACGTGCCGGGACATCGCCGAGATGTCGGCTGTCCGCCTGTAATCGGGCAAAGTATCTGCTAATGACAATTCATTTGTACAGTGCCCGGCATTGCATTGTGAAGCCCGACTAAATCTCCCCGCGTGTCCGGGACGCAATAGAGATGTGCGAGTGAACGGGGATCTTTCCCGGATCTTTTCCCTGACGTCTCCGACGATGCCGAATCGTGATGGCGGTCACGTAGATTCCTCCAACTCTACTCGCGTAGAAATTTTGTGCGGGTAGTCTGAAGGAACCTGCTCAGCACCACACACCGGGAGTGCCAGTGGCACGCGTCGTAGTCGACGTCATGCTCAAGCCGGAGATCCTCGACCCCCAGGGCCAGGCGGTGCAGCGCGCACTGCCGCGACTGGGTTTCGAAGGGATCTCGGACGTCCGCCAGGGAAAGCGATTCGAACTGGAAGTTGACGGGCCGGTCGACGAGGCCGCGCTCGCCCGTATCCACGATCTTGCGGAATCCTTCCTCGCCAACACCGTGATCGAGGACTTCACCGTACGGGTCGAGAACGTCGCGGAGGCCGCGAAGTGACCGCTCGTATCGGCGTCGTCACTTTCCCGGGCAGCCTGGACGACCGGGACACCCGGCGCGCGATCCGCGTCGCCGGCGCCGAGCCCGTCGCCCTCTGGCACAAGGACAAGGACCTCAAGCAGGTCGACGCCGTGGTGCTCTGCGGCGGCTTCAGTTACGGCGACTACCTGCGCGCCGGCGCCATCGCGCGCTTCTCGCCGGTGATGGACACCGTCATCGACCAGGCCAGGGCGGGCATGCCCGTGCTCGGCATCTGCAACGGCTTCCAGATCCTCACCGAGGCGCACCTGCTCCCCGGCGGCATGCTGGGCAATGACCACCTGCACTTCATCTGCCGCGACCAGAAGCTGCGGGTGGAGAACGCGGACACCGCCTGGACCACCGACTACACGGCCGGCCAGGAGATCCACATCCCGCTGAAGAACATGGACGGCCGCTACGTCGCCGACCGGCGGACGCTGGACGAGCTGGAGGCCGAGGGCCGGGTCGCCTTCCGCTACGTGGTCCGCGGCGAAGCCGCTGATGGATGCGGTAACCCCAACGGCTCGCTCAACGACATCGCCGGCATCACCAACGCCGCCGGCAACGTCGTCGGCCTGATGCCGCACCCCGAGCACGCCGTCGAGCCGCTGATCGGTACGGGCCGTACCGACGGCCTGCCGTTCTTCACCTCGATCCTCAAGAAGCTGGTCAACGCATGAGCCGGACGCCTCTGGACACGGTCGAGCACGCGGCCGCGACCCCCGACGTCGAGCTGCCCTGGGCCGAGCTGGGCCTGAAGAAGGACGAGTACGAGCGGGTGGTGGAGATCCTCGGCCGCCGCCCGACCGGCGCCGAACTCGCCATGTACTCCGTCATGTGGTCCGAGCACTGCTCGTACAAGAGCAGCAAGGTCCACCTCCGCCAGTTCGGCGAGAAGGCCCCCGAGTCCGACGCCCTCCTCGTCGGCATCGGCGAGAACGCCGGTGTCGTCGACGTCGGCCAGGGCTACGCGGTCACCTTCAAGGTCGAGTCGCACAACCACCCCTCCTACGTCGAGCCCTACCAGGGCGCGGCCACGGGCGTCGGCGGCATCGTCCGCGACATCATCGCCATGGGCGCCCGCCCGGTCGCCGTCGTGGACCCCCTGCGCTTCGGCGCCGCGGACCACCCCGACACCAAGCGCGTCCTGCCGGGCGTCGTCGCCGGCATCGGCGGCTACGGCAACTGCCTGGGCCTGCCCAACATCGGCGGCGAGGTCGTCTTCGACGCCTGCTACCAGGGCAACCCGCTGGTCAACGCCGGTGCCATCGGCGTCATGCGGCACGAGGACATCCACCTCGCGAAGGCGTCCGGCGCGGGCAACAAGGTCATCCTGTACGGCGCCCGGACCGGCGGCGACGGCATCGGCGGCGCCTCGATCCTGGCCTCCGAGACCTTCGACGACGCCAAGCCCTCCAAGCGCCCCGCCGTCCAGGTCGGCGACCCCTTCCAGGAGAAGCTCCTCATCGAGTGCACCCTGGAGGCGTTCCGGGAGAAGCTGGTCGTCGGCATCCAGGACCTCGGCGCGGCCGGCCTGTCCTGCGCCACGTCCGAGCTGGCCTCCAACGGCTCCGGCGGCATGCGCGTCACCCTCGACGACGTCCCCCTGCGCGACTCGACGCTCTCCCCCGAGGAGATCCTCATGAGCGAGTCGCAGGAGCGCATGTGCGCGGTCGTCGAGCCCGACAAGGTCGACCGCTTCCTCGAGATCTGCGACAAGTGGGACGTCATCGCCACCGTCATCGGCGAGGTGACCGACGGCGACCGGCTGGAGATCTTCTGGCACGGCGGCAAGATCGTCGACGTCGACCCGCGCACGGTCGCCCACGACGGCCCGGTCTACGAGCGCCCCTACGCCCGCCCGTCCTGGCAGGACGAGCTCCAGGCGGACGACGCGAACAAGCTGCCGCGCCCGGAGACGGGCGAGGAGCTGAAGGACCAGGTCCTCAAGCTGGTCGGTTCGCCCAACCAGGCCTCCAAGCAGTGGATCACCCAGCAGTACGACCGCTTCGTGCAGGGCAACACCGTCCTCGCCCAGCCCGAGGACTCCGGCATGATCCGCATCGACGAGGCGTCCGGCCTCGGCGTCGCGATCGCCACCGACGGCAACGGCCGCTACGCCAAGCTCGACCCGTACGCGGGCGCGCAGCTGGCCCTCGCGGAGGCGTACCGCAACGTCGCCACCACCGGCGCCAAGCCCCTCGCGGTCTCCGACTGCCTGAACTTCGGCTCGCCCGAGGACCCGGCCGTCATGTGGCAGTTCGCGGAGGCCGTACGCGGCCTGGCGGACGGCTGCCTGCAGCTCGGCACCCCGGTGACCGGCGGCAACGTCTCGCTGTACAACCAGACCGGCGAGGCCGCCATCCACCCGACCCCGGTGGTCGCGGTCCTCGGCGTCATCGACGACGTGGCCCGCCGCACGCCGGCCGCCTTCCAGGAGGACGGCCACCTGCTGTACCTCCTCGGCGACACCCGCGAGGAGTTCGGCGGCTCGGCCTGGTCGCAGGTCGTCCACGACCACCTCGGCGGCCTGCCGCCCAAGGTCGACCTGGAGCGCGAGCGCCTGCTCGCCGAGATCCTGATCTCCGCGTCCCGCGACGGCATGATCGACTCCGCGCACGACCTGTCGGACGGCGGTCTGGTCCAGGCCGTGGTCGAGTCGGCGCTGCTGGGGGGGAAGGGCGCGCGCCTGGTCGTCCCGGACGGGCTCGACGCCTTCACCTTCCTGTTCTCCGAGTCGGCGGGGCGCGCGGTCGTCGCCGTGCCGCGCTCGGAGGAGGTCCGCTTCACCGACATGTGCGGCGCGCGCGGCCTCCCGGCCACCCGCGTCGGCGTCGTCGACGGCGACACGGTGGAGGTCCAGGGCGAGTTCGCCCTCACCCTCACCGAGCTGCGCGAGGCACACGAGGCCACGATCCCGGCCCTGCTGGCCTGACCGGCACGGGCGTACGCCGACGGTGACCCCGCACGACACCGTGCGGGGTCACCGCCGTGAAGTACCGGCGCCCGTCGCCGCTCATGTCGACGGGCCGCGGGAGGGGAACCGGGGGAACGGTGGGGACACCGAGCACTGTGCGCAAGTCCGTGAACGTGCTGCTCTGTCTGGCGGCCGTCGTGGCCATCGGCTGGTGCGGGCGGGACCTCTGGCAGATGGTCGACGGCCGACGGCAGATCGACGCTGCCTGCGCGGGCCTCGTCCCGGCCGGACGGGTGCTGTCCCTGTCCCCGGCGGGCGGCGCCCTCACCCACCGCTCCTCCGAGGAAGGCACGATCGACCTCGACGACGGGCTGCCGCAGGACTGCGAGGTCTTCAGCACCGAGGCGGGCGAGGCGTACGGCACGAGGACCGGGGAGCGCTGGTTCTTCACCGGCGCGGTGGGCGTCCTGCCGGCGGACGGACCCCGGGTCGCCGACCACCCGATGGAAGTACTCCTCGATCCCCACGGCGGTCCGACCCACCCGTACCAGCCGCTCGGCGGCGGCATCACGGGCATCGTCACGGACTCCGGGGTCGTCGTCGAGCTCCCGTGCGCCGGGGGCGAGGCGGACGGGCGACCCGTCACCGCCCTGTGGGCGCGGGCCGAGCTGATGGTCACCAAGCCGCCCTTCTCGGAGAACGGCCAGCTCACCGACCACGACCGGGACGTCCTCGCCGAGACCGCCGTGACCACCGCCAACAACCTCGCGGGCCGGCTGGGCTGCGCCGACCGGCTGCCCGACCCGCCGGAGGACGTCCCCGCGCTGCCCGAGGGGCCCGTCCCGGCCTCCCGCGCCGAGGGCACCTGTGCCTGGTACCGCGAGGCCGGCTTCGCCCGAAGCAGCCGGTTCCCGGACCAGGTTCTCCAGAGCCGCACGGACGACCGGCTCTGGGACGAGCGGTGCGTCCTCGTGCTCGGCCCCGAGCGCGCGGCCGGCCTCTATCACGCCGAGGTCGAAGACCACTCCCACCTCACCCGGCCGACGATGCCGGGCCAGTGGTTCGTCTCCCTCCACACCTACTCCGGGGAGAGGGCGAAGAACGTCCTGCTCACCAGCGCCCACGGTGACGAGACGCCGGAACCCGCCGAGCCCGGCGAGGCGGGCCGCAGCAGCGAGGATCCGGTCTGGTGGGCGTCCTCCGTCTGCGCCGGACAGCCGCAGATCCACACCATGACCCTCGCCCACGGCTACGACAAGGTGATCTCGTCCGAGATCGAGAAGGCCTTCCGCGCCTACGTCACCGACGTCACCGAGCGCCGACACTGCACGGACGTCGTCCTCCCGAAGCCCTCCGACTTCCCCTTCCGGCCCGCATAGGCTCACCCCATGCCCCCGGCCAAGAAGCGCGCCCGTTCCTACGACCCCGCCAAGACCCGTGCCGCCGTGCTGGCGCAGTTCGGGAACGTACGGGCGGCCGTGCGCACCCTCGACCCCGGACAGCTCGCGCTGCCGACCCGGCTCGGCGACTGGACCGTACGGGAGCTGGTGGCGCACATCGGGACGGCGCTGACGGCCGTGGACCGGCTGCTGGAGGAGCCCGAGCCCGCGCGGCAGGACGGGCGGCTGGCCGACTGGCCGTCCGCCGTCGCCGCCGACGCGGACGCCGTCGCCGGCGCCGCCCGCCGGCTCGCGGCGGACCACCCCGACCTCGACGCCCACCTCGCGGACGCCGAGCGGCGCTTCACCGCCCGCCTCGACGAGGCCCCCGGCGGCCGGCTGCTCCCCACCGGCGCGGGCGCGCTGCCGCTGGCCGACTACGTCGTCACCCGCACCGTCGAGCTCGTCGTGCACACCGACGACCTGAACGCCGCCGTCCCCGGCCTCGACGTCCCGTACGACCGTCGGGCCCTGGCCGCCTGCACCCGGCTGCTGGCCGACGCGCTCGCCGTGAAGGCCCCCGGCGGCTCCACGGAGGTGCGGATCCCGCCGTACGCGGTCGTGCAGTGCGTGGAGGGGCCGAGGCACACCCGGGGCACTCCGCCGAACGTCGTCGAGACCGACCCGCTGACCTGGATCCGGCTGGCCGGCGGACGGACGGCCTGGCAGGACGCGGTGACCGACGCGAAGGTGAGCGCCAGTGGGGAACGGGCGGACCTCGGACCGTACCTGCCGCTGCTGGGATGAGTCCGGGGCGCGAGGGGAACCACTCGCTCCCCGCCCCCGTCGAATCGGCATGTACAGGCAGAAGCACCAGCAGCGCATGACCCTGACGGCCCTCGCCGTGCTCGTCGTCCCGCTCGCGGCGGCCTGTGGCAGCGAGAAGGCGGGCGCCGGCAGTGACACCGCCGAGGCGGAGCAGCCGGTCACCGGCGTCCGCTGGAGCATCGACGGCCTCACCGCCGACGGCACCGCCCACCGCGCCCCCGACGGGGCGCACCTCACCCTCGACGACAACGGCCGGGCCGAGGGCGGCTACGGCTGCAACACCTTCAGCGCCGACGCCGTCGTCGACGGCGACCGGATCACGCTCAGCGACACCACGTCCACCGAGATGGCCTGCGACGACACGTCCATGGACGTCGAACGGGCCCTCTCCCGCACGCTCTCCGACAGCGCCCTGACGTCCGAGGTGGACGACGGCCGCCTCACCCTCACCAACGGGTCCGGCGACACCGTGCGCCTGAGCCGGACCGAGGACAGCCCGCTGTACGGCACCAAGTGGACCGTCACCACGCCCGCCGTCGACGGGCGCGCCCACCTCACCTTCGACCGGAAGGAGGGCACCGTCTCCGGCCGCCTCGGCTGCAACCGGGTGAACGCCGACGCCACCGTGCGCGACGGCCATATCACCCTCGGCGCGCCGGCCTTGACCCGGATGATGTGCGAAGACTCACTCATGGACGGCGAGAAGGCGCTGACGAAGCTGTTCAACGGCACCGCGGACTACGCGATCGACGGCCGGACCCTCACGCTGACCAGCGAAAACGGCACCAGTGTGCGGGCCGTCGCCGAACGCTGATCCACCACCGGGGCCGTATCCCGCATTCGGACCAGTGGTCGATCTCGCCTACACTCGGTGGCGTGCCACGTGGTGACGGACGACTCAACCACGACCTGCTCCCCGGCGAGAAGGGCCCCCAGGACGCTTGTGGCGTCTTCGGTGTCTGGGCTCCGGGCGAAGAGGTCGCCAAGCTCACGTACTTCGGGCTCTACGCCCTCCAGCATCGGGGCCAGGAATCCGCGGGAATCGCGGTCAGCAACGGCTCCCAGATCCTCGTCTTCAAGGACATGGGCCTGGTCTCCCAGGTCTTCGACGAGACCTCTCTCGGTTCGCTCCAGGGTCATATCGCGGTCGGACACGCCCGCTACTCGACCACCGGCGCCTCCGTGTGGGAGAACGCCCAGCCGACGTTCCGCGCCACCGCGCACGGATCCATCGCGCTCGGCCACAACGGCAACCTGGTCAACACGGCGCAGCTCGCCGAGATGGTCTCCGAACTCCCCAAGGAGAACGGCCGCGCCCCCAAGGTGGCGGCCACCAACGACACCGACCTGATCACCGCCCTGCTGGCCGGCCAGCGCGCCGCCGACGGCGAGCCGGTGACCGTGGAGCAGGCCGCGCACGCGGTCCTCCCCAAGGTCAGGGGCGCCTTCAGCCTCGTCTTCATGGACGAGAACACCCTGTACGCGGCCCGCGACCCGCAGGGCATCCGCCCGCTGGTCCTCGGCCGCCTGGAGCGCGGCTGGGTCGTCGCCTCCGAGTCCGCCGCCCTCGACATCTGCGGCGCGAGCTTCGTGCGCGAGATCGAGCCGGGCGAGTTCGTCGCCATCGACCAGAACGGACTGCGCACCTCCCGGTTCGCGGAAGCGAAGCCCAAGGGCTGTGTCTTCGAGTACGTGTACCTGGCCCGCCCGGACACCGACATCGCCGGCCGGAACGTGTACCTCTCGCGCGTCGAGATGGGCCGCAAGCTCGCGAAGGAAGCCCCGGTCGAGGCCGACCTGGTCATAGCGACCCCGGAGTCCGGCACTCCGGCCGCCATCGGCTACGCGGAGGCGTCCGGCATCCCCTTCGGCGCCGGCCTGGTCAAGAACGCGTACGTCGGACGTACGTTCATCCAGCCCTCGCAGACCATCCGGCAGCTCGGCATCCGCCTGAAGCTGAACCCGCTCAAGGAAGTCATCAAGGGCAAGCGCCTGGTCGTCGTCGACGACTCGATCGTGCGCGGCAACACCCAGCGCGCCCTGGTCCGCATGCTCCGCGAGGCGGGCGCCGCCGAGGTCCACATCCGGATCTCCTCGCCGCCCGTGAAGTGGCCCTGCTTCTTCGGCATCGACTTCGCCACCCGCGCCGAGCTCATCGCCAACGGCATGAGCATCGACGAGATCGGCACCTCGCTGGGCGCCGACTCCCTGTCGTACATCTCCATCGACGGCATGATCGAGGCGACCACCATCGCCAAGCCGAACCTGTGCCGCGCCTGCTTCGACGGCGAGTACCCGATGGAGCTGCCCGACCCCGAGCTCCTCGGCAAGCAGCTCCTGGAGACCGAGCTGGCCGCCGGCACCGCCGCCCCGGCCTCGGTCGACGCGATCCGCCGCCCGTAAGCCCTGACGGACGACACGAAAGCTCTCACAGTCATGTCCCAGAACACTGGTGCCAGCTACGCAGCGGCGGGCGTCGACATCGAGGCGGGCGACCGCGCCGTCGAGCTGATGAAGGAGTGGGTGAAGAAGACGCGGCGCCCCGAGGTCCTCGGCGGCCTCGGCGGATTCGCCGGCCTCTTCGACGCCTCCGCCCTGAAGAACTACGAGCGGCCCCTGCTCGCCTCCGCCACGGACGGTGTCGGCACCAAGGTCGACATCGCGCGGCAGATGGGCGTCTACGACTCCATCGGCCACGACCTGGTCGCCATGGTCATGGACGACATCGTGGTGTGCGGCGCCGAGCCGCTCTTCATGACCGACTACATCTGTGTCGGCAAGGTCCACCCCGAGCGTGTCGCCGCCCTCGTCAAGGGCATCGCGGAGGGCTGCGTGCTGGCCGGATGCGCCCTGGTCGGCGGCGAGACGGCCGAACACCCCGGCCTGCTGGGTCCGGACGACTTCGACGTCGCCGGGGCCGGCACGGGCGTCGTGGAGGCCGACCGGCTGCTCGGCGCGGACCGCGTCCGCACGGGTGACGCGGTGATCGCCATGGCGTCCTCCGGACTTCACTCCAACGGCTACTCCCTCGTCCGCCACGTGCTGCTGGACCGCGCGGGGCTCGCCCTGGGCGCCCGGATCGACGAGCTGGGCCGCACCCTCGGCGAGGAGCTCCTGGAGCCCACCAGGATCTACTCGCTGGACTGCCTGGCCCTGCTCCGCACCACCGAGGTGCACGCGTTCAGCCACGTCACCGGCGGCGGACTCGCGGCCAACCTGGCCCGTGTGATCCCCGACGGACTGCACGCGACCGTGAACCGCTCCACCTGGACCCCCGCACCGGTGTTCGACCTGGTCGGCCGGACCGGTTCGGTCGAGCGGCTGGAGCTGGAGAAGACGCTGAACATGGGCGTCGGCATGATCGCGATCGTGCCGCAGGAGTCCGTCGACGTGGCGCTGGCGACGCTGGCCGACCGCGGGGTGGACGCCTGGGTGGCCGGTGAGATCACCGACCGTGGCGAGCACACCACGGGCGCGGCCCTCGTCGGTGACTACGCGAAGTGAGCGACGGCGTGCCGCCCGCACGGTGAACGTGCGGGCGGTGCCCGGGCGGCCGGTGCCGCCGGAGCAGCCGAGGCAGCACTAAACCCGGTCGGTGACCGGAGTCACCGACCGGGCTGGTGTCGCAAGGTCAAGCGCCGCGGCGCTGTTGCGAGGACGGGTCACCCTCGTCCTCGTCGTCGTCCTCATAGAGGTCGGCGTACCGTGCGTACAGGTCGTCGTCTTGCTCATCGTCCTCGAAACGCTCACCATTCGGTGGCTGGTTCGACGGCGATGCGCCCAGCTCCTCGGCCAGGCGGGAGAGATCAGTCCCACCGCTGTTGTACTTCAGCTGGCGGGCGACCTTCGTCTGCTTGGCCTTGGCCCGGCCGCGCCCCATGGCTCGACCCCCTCAACGACGGGGCTCGACGGCCCCAGAGTCTTGACACGCGTTCATGGTCCAGAACGGACTCTCATCGGAGAGTCCGGTCCGTAGGGCTTCCACGGTACCTGAGCCCACGCCCATACGGTACGTCGCCCGCATGACGTGCCCGCGCCCAGGACCTTCGAGGCGCCCCGTCCTCGCTGGTCAACCGCGATTTTAACCACTTCTCGGCGGCCGACCCGCCGGGAGAAGTGAGAGTTCTCTCCAAGTGCCCCCCGGCGGGTACCGCACACATGTACGAAGGTGCCCCGAGTCGGGACGTCCCCGTACGCGTCATCGCACCGGGCGCGCCTCCGCCATCCGCTGCTCGGCGATCCGGTCGGCCGCGGCGGCCGGCGGGATCCCGTCCTCCTTCGCACGTGCGAATATGGCGAGCGTGGTGTCGAAGATCCTGGACGCCTTCGCCTTGCACCGGTCGAAGTCGAAGCCGTGCAGCTCGTCGGCGACCTGGATGACGCCGCCCGCGTTCACCACGTAGTCCGGCGCGTAGAGGATCCCGCGGTCGGCGAGGTCCTTCTCCACGCCCGGGTGGGCGAGCTGGTTGTTGGCGGCGCCGCAGACCACCTTGGCGGTCAGCACCGGCACGCTGTGGTCGTTCAGCGCCCCGCCGAGCGCGCACGGGGCGTAGACGTCCAGGCCCTCGGTGCGGATCAGCGCCTCGGTGTCGGCGACGGCCGACACGCCCTGGGGGTGCCGGTCGAGGACCTGTCGCACGGCGTCCTCGCGCACGTCGGTGATCACGACCTCGGCGCCCTCGGCGCGCAGGTGCTCCACCAGGTGGTGGCCGACCTTGCCGACGCCGGCGACGCCGACCTTGCGGTCGCGCAGCGAGGGGTCGCCCCACAGGTGCTGGGCGGCGGCCCGCATGCCCTGGTAGACGCCGTAGGAGGTGAGCACGGAGGAGTCGCCCGCGCCGCCGTTCTCCGGGGAGCGGCCGGTGGTCCAGCGGCACTCGCGGGCCACGACGTCCATGTCGGCGACGTAGGTGCCGACGTCGCAGGCGGTGACGTACCGGCCGCCGAGCGAGGCGACGAACCGGCCGTAGGCCAGCAGCAGCTCCTCGGACTTGACCTGCTCCGGGTCGCCGATGATCACGGCCTTGCCGCCGCCGTGGTCGAGCCCGGCCATGGCGTTCTTGTACGACATCCCGCGCGCGAGGTTCAGCGCGTCGGCGACGGCCTCCCCCTCCGAGGCGTACGGGTAGAAGCGCGTACCGCCGAGGGCGGGGCCCAGCGCGGTGGAGTGGATGGCGATGACGGCCTTGAGGCCGGTGGCGCGGTCCTGGCAGAGCACGACTTGCTCATGGCCTCCCTGGTCCGAGCGGAACAGGGTGTGCAGGACGCCGTCAGATACGTCGGTCACTGTGGTGACTCCTGAGTAAGTAGCGGCGGGCGGGGTCGGCCCCCGTAGAGGTGGCGGGAGCTGTGGCACGAGATTAGATCCTCGGACGCCCGCCGGCGGTACCGTGACCCGGATCACCTCCGTCCGGAGTACCGCCGTGCGGCGGTTCGCGGGGATTTCCCACCCGTCCGGGCGGGGGCCCGGCAGGTTTTCGCGACGGTCCTCGGGGGAGGGAGCAGGCGTGCCCAAGGTGTCCTCGGTGATCGTCCCCTACGCGACCTACTTGCGCGTGTACGAACCGCTGACCGCCTTCCCGGAACCGGAACGCGGCCACTGGGCCCGTTACGCCCGCCGCCCCGACCGCCCCTCCCACCAGGACGAACTCCGCCGCTCCCTGGCCGACCTCGTGCCCACCCCGCCGGTGCCGGTGCCGGTGCACGAGAGCGACGACGCGTTCGTGCTGGAGGCCGACGGCGTGGTCCGCGTCTGCCCCTGGCGCACCCGGCTGCGCGGCTGGCGGGCCCTGGGCGAGCTGGCCGAGGACTTCCCGCCGCCGGTCCTGGACGCCCTCCTGCCCCCGGTCGTACGGCACCAGGCGACCCGGGACTACGAGCGCTGGCTGGCCGACCACCCCGACGCCCGGCCGTGGATCCGCACCGCGACCTGGCAGGTGCCGATCAACTGGTTCGTGCTGTTCGCGGACGACGAGCGGGAGTACGTCAAGGGCTCCGCCGACGAGGAACCCGCCCTGCGGTACCGGACCCCGATGGTCCAGGC
Organism: Streptomyces caelestis; assembly: GCF_001279005.1. Taxonomy (GTDB): domain Bacteria; phylum Actinomycetota; class Actinomycetes; order Streptomycetales; family Streptomycetaceae; genus Streptomyces; species Streptomyces heliomycini. The sequence goes on along the minus strand of NZ_LGCN01000236.1, from coordinate 31,188 downwards.
CCGCCGGCGGGTGGCGCGGGGGCTGCGGGCGCTCAGGGAGGCCGTGGACGAGAGCCTGCTGATCGACGGACTCGTGGACGTCGGGCGCTGGCTGGAGGAGTTCCACCCGCGCTCGCTGGTCGAGCTGGACTACGGCGGACTGGTGCACGCCCTGCCGGCCGGCGCGCTCGAGGGCGACCGCTCGGCGGCGGACGTGGCCGAAGGGATCGCGGCGCTGCGCCGGGGCGACGAGGAGGGCGCCGGGGCGGCCTACGGGCGTCTCGTGGAGCGCTGGCGGTCGGTCCGCGACCTGCGTTCGGCGAACTGACGTTTGACCAAACGCCGTTCTTGGGGTTTCGTCTTCGCCCTGAGGTGCCTGAGGTTCTGTCAGTACGGGTCCGGGAACGGACGTAGGCGTCGATCCGGGCGTATGTCCCAAGCGCGTCAAGCGTGACGGACCGCACTTACACGCCCCTTGCGCCCCTTGCCCACCCTCATGCCAAAATAGGACAAGGAGTCCGGGGAGGACTCTTCCGTCCTGATGTGCTCGACTACGGGCGGAATCTCGGCAATGCATGCTTTGGGGGGTCTGGTGACTCCTGATCGCTGCTGTGACTGATCGTCACAGTGGCGTGACTGTCCGCTATGGCACGGTCCATCGGCTTCCGCGGCTGATGAACACCTGGGAGGGCAATTCCATCGGTTTGGCCGACGTGGCTGGACAGATGGTGTAGTTGTAGTGCCGAGGACAAGCCGTTCGTCCTATAACCGACTCGACTCGCGTCCGCCATTTCGGGCAACGCGGGTCAAGGTGCAGAATTTAGAGGAAAGAACCGAGAAGGTTCGGTTCTCCCGAGGAGGCCGCTCATGACCGCTCGCACCCCTGATGCCGAGCCGCTGCTGACCCCGGCTGAGGTCGCCACCATGTTCCGCGTCGACCCGAAGACGGTCACGCGCTGGGCGAAGGCAGGCAAGCTCACGTCGATCCGCACGCTCGGCGGGCACCGCCGCTACCGCGAAGCCGAGGTCCGCGCACTGCTCGCGGGCATTCCGCAGCAGCGCAGCGAGGCCTGAACCACCGCATGAACCGGGCACGACCGGCCGGTCCCCCACCGGCCGAGGCGCCCGGGAACCCTGGCTCCAAGCGACGCGGGGACTGCCCCAACAGGCCCCTCGCCCAAGCCGATCAGAGTTTTGCAGGCAGCTGAACAAGGGTGCGTCGTCGATCGCGCTGGACTCCGCCGAGTCCAGCGCGATCTTTTTTGTGCGCTCGTGTTTGTGCGTTCGTGGGGGACCGGCCCGGTCCCGTCGAGGTTCACGGGACGCTCCGTGCGCGGGCTTGTCGGACTCTGGGGACGAGTGGGGGATCACCTGTGCGCCGGCCGGCGCGGACCTCTCCGAGTGGTGCAATTGCACATATTAAATTGGCTTGTTGTAGGAGAGGTGTAAGTACCGCACTTCCTGAAACTCATGGGGTGACACCCGTCACATACTGGTTGGCTTGTTGAGCCTGCGGCATATGCGCTAGAGGGAACGGGCGTTGGGACCGAGGTGTTCCCCGGCCGGCCGGGAGGGGTCCGAGGGGCGGGGTACGGAGCCCGTCTCCCGTCGCAGGGGGCGGTGGTGGACGGGGCAGTGGCGGGTGAGGCGCCGGTACGACGACGCGGCCGACAGGTGTGCGCGGAGCGGCGCCCATGTCGCGTGCCCAGCCGATGTCGCCATACGCCACCTCCAGGAGGGCCACACGGGGCGGTGCCCTGCTTCTTGGAGTACCGGGGGCCCGACGGGTGCGTCAAGACGGCGGGGAGGACGCAGGGAGGCGTACAGCGCCCCGTCCACGCGCGGGAGTCCGGGGCCGGGGAGCGCGGCGCGCATGCGCAAGGCCCGCGTCGGCCGCGGGCCACCGGCCTTCCGGAACCGCCGTCCTGACGGGATGCGTTGTGTTCACGGCGGCCCCGCCGCGGGGCGCGGCCTCCGTCGCGGGCGTGTTCGCATGCGGAAGGGCCCTGTCCGTCGTGGGAGCGGGCTCTGCGTCGGCTGCGGTCCTGACGGGGTGTTGTGCTGTGGTCATGCGCGGCTCCGCGCGGGGCGCGGCCTTCGTCGCCCGTCGGCGTGCCCTCATGCGGAAGGCCCGCACCCCTCGCGGGGTGCGGGCCTTCTCCTTGCTGCGGTCCTGACGGGATTTGAACCCGCGGCCTCCACCTTGACAGGGTGGCGAGCACTCCAAACTGCTCCACAGGACCAGGTTTCGCGGCACTCACACGACGGAGTCGCATATTGGATTCCGTCTGCGTTGCGCTGCGAGAAGGACTCTACAGGAGGTGGAGCCCCCTGGTCGAACTCACCCTGCGTGCGGGTCCCGTCACGGCACCGCCGCGTCGATCGCCTTCACGATCCGCTTGTCCGACACCGGGTACGCCGTACCGAGCGCGTGGGCGAAGTAGCTGACCCGCAGCTCCTCGATCATCCAGCGGATGTCCAGCACCTGCCGCGGCACCGGCCGCCCCCGCGGCATCTGCTCCAGCAGCCACGCGTACTCGTCCCGCATCTCGTGGACCTTCGCCATGCGCGTGGTGTCCCGCTGCACGTTCGTCGGCATCTGCTGCAGGCGCCGGTCCGCGGCCACCAGATAGCGCATCAGGTCCGGCAGCCGCCGCAGTCCCGCCTCCGTCACGAAACCGGGCCGCACCAGCCCGTCCAGCTGCTCCCGTACGTCCCGCAGGTTGGGCAGCAGGGCGGGGCTCCGTACGCCCTTCAGACGGCGCTCACAGGCCTGCCACGCCGCCAGCACCTGCTGCACCTGACCCACCGCGCGGACCGTCGTGTCGACGATCTCCGCGCGGACCTTGTCGTACAGCTTCCGGTAGGACTCCTCGTCCCACACCGGACCGCCGAAGTCGGCGATCAGCCGGTCCGCCGCGGCCATCGCGCAGTCGTCGAACAGGGCCTGCACCGAACCGTGCGGATTGGCGGACAGCGCCAGCTTCTGCGCGTTCGTCAGCTTCTCGGAAGCGAACTTGGCGGGGTTCACCGGAATCCCCAGCAGGATCAGCCGGCGCGTGCCCTTCCACATCGCCTGCTCCTGCTCGGCCTCCGTGTCGAACAGCCGGACCGACACCGTGTCGCCGTCGTCGACCAGCGCCGGATACGCCTTCACCGGCTGACCGGCACGACGGGTCTCGAACACACGGGTGAGCGAGCCGATCGTCCAGTCCGTCAGCCCCCCGCGCTCCAGCGACTCGCCGCCCCGGCGCTGCGCCGTGGCGGCGGCCGCCTGGGAGAGCGCCTTGCGGGCCTTCGGCCGCAACTGGAGCTTGAGCGCCTCCAGGTCCTTGTCCTCGGCGATCCTGCGGCGCCGCTCGTCAACGATCCGGAACGTCACCTTCAAGTGGTCCGGGACGCGGGACCAGTCGAAGTCCTCCGCCTCGAAGGGCACCCCGACCATCCGCTTCAGCTCACGGGCCATCGTCACGGTCAGCGGCTCCTGCAGGGGTACCGCCCGCTCCAGGAACGCCTTCGCGTAGTTCGGCGCCGGCACGTAGTTCCGCCGGATCGGCTTGGGAAGCGAACGGATCAACTCCGTGACGACCTCCTCGCGCAGTCCCGGGATCTGCCAGTCGAAGCCCTCGTCCGTCACCTGGTTCAGCACCTGGAGCGGAACGTGGACCGTCACACCGTCGGCGTCCGCACCCGGCTCGAACTGGTACGTCACCCGGAACGTGAGCGGACCCTGCCGCCACGAGTCGGGGTAGTCGGCCTTGGTGACCGCCTCCGCCGACTCACGGATCAGCATCTCCCGCTCGAAGTCGAGGAAGTCCGGCTGCTCGTGCCGCTTGTGCTTCCACCACGAGTCGAAGTGCGCCCCCGACACCACGTGTTCGGGGATCCGCTGGTCGTAGAAGTCGAACAGGGTCTCGTCGTCGACCATGATGTCCCGGCGCCGGGCGCGGTGCTCCAGCTCCTCGACCTCGGTCAGCAGCTTCCGGTTGTCGGCGTAGAACTTGTGGTGCGTCCGCCAGTCGCCCTCGACCAGGGCGTTGCGGATGAACAGCTCCCGGGAGACCTCCGGGTCGATCCGGCCGTAGTTCACCTTGCGCTGCGCCACGATCGGCACGCCGTACAGCGTCACCTTCTCGTACGCCATCACGGCCGCCTGGTCCTTCTCCCAGTGCGGCTCGCTGTACGTGCGCTTGAGCAGGTGCTCCGCGAGCGGCTCCACCCACTCCGGCTCGATCTTCGCGTTGACCCGCGCCCACAGCCGGGACGTCTCCACCAGCTCGGCCGACATCACGAACCGCGGCGGCTTCTTGAACAGCGCCGAGCCGGGGAAGATCGCGAACTTGGCGTTCCGCGCGCCCAGGTACTCGTTGCGCCCGCCGTCCTTGCGGCCGGCGCCCGGACCGGAGTCCTTGGACTCCTTCACGTCCTTCATGCCGATGTGCGACAGCAGACCGGCCAGCAGGGAGACGTGGATCCGGTCCTCGGCGGCGTCCTCCTCGTTGAGGTGGATGCCCATCTGCTTGGCGACCGTGCGCAACTGCGTGTAGATGTCCTGCCACTCGCGGATCCGCAGGAAGTTCAGGTACTCCTGCTTGCACATCCGGCGGAACGACGACGAACCGCGCTCCTTCTGCTGCTCGCGGACGTACCGCCACAGGTTGAGGTACGCGAGGAAGTCGCTGGACTCGTCCCGGAACCGGGCGTGCTGCTGATCGGCCTGCGTCTGCTTGTCGGCGGGCCGCTCCCGCGGGTCCTGGATCGACAGCGCGGCCGCGATGACCATGACCTCGCGGACGCAGCCGTTCCTGTCCGCCTCCAGCACCATGCGGGCCAGCCGCGGGTCCACCGGCAGCTGCGCCAGCTTCCGCCCGGTCTGCGTCAGCCGCTTGCGGGGATCCTTCTGCGCCGCGTCGAGCGCGCCCAGCTCCTGGAGCAGCTGCACGCCGTCGCGGATGTTGCGGTGGTCCGGCGGGTCGATGAACGGGAACTTCTCGATCTCGCCCAGGCCGGCCGCCGTCATCTGCAGGATCACCGAGGCGAGGTTGGTACGCAGGATCTCCGCGTCCGTGAACTCCGGACGGGCCAGGAAGTCGTCCTCGCTGTACAGCCGGATGCAGACGCCGTCCGAGGTACGGCCGCAGCGGCCCTTGCGCTGGTTGGCGCTGGCCTGCGAGACGGGCTCGATCGGCAGCCGCTGCACCTTGGTGCGGTGGCTGTAGCGGGAGATGCGGGCGAACCCGGGATCGATGACGTACTTGATGCCCGGCACGGTCAGGGACGTCTCGGCCACGTTGGTCGCCAGGACGATCCGGCGGCCGCTGTGCTGCTGGAACACCCGGTGCTGCTCGGCGTGCGACAGCCGGGCGTACAGCGGCAGCACCTCGGTCGACCGGTACCGCTTCTTCGTCAGCGCGTCCGCCGTGTCCCGGATCTCCCGCTCACCGGAGAGGAACACCAGGATGTCGCCGGGCCCTTCCGCCATCAGCTCCTCGACGGCGTCCGTGATCGCGGTGATCTGATCGCGGTCGGCGTCCTCCGAGTCCTCCTCAAGCAGCGGCCGGTACCGCACCTCCACCGGATAGGTGCGCCCGCTGACCTCGATGATCGGCGCGTCCCCGAAGTGCCGGGAGAAACGCTCCGGGTCGATGGTCGCGGACGTGATGACGACCTTGAGGTCCGGCCGCTTCGGCAGCAGCTGCGCGAGGTAGCCGAGCAGGAAGTCGATGTTGAGCGACCGCTCGTGGGCCTCGTCGATGATGATCGTGTCGTAGGCGCGCAGCTCGCGGTCGGTCTGGATCTCGGCGAGCAGGATGCCGTCCGTCATCAGCTTGACGAAGGTGGCGTCCGGGTTCACCTGGTCGGTGAAGCGGACCTTCCAGCCGACGGCCTCGCCCAGCGGCGTGTCCAGCTCCTCCGCCACCCGCTCCGCGACCGTGCGCGCGGCGATCCGGCGGGGCTGCGTGTGCCCGATCATGCCCCGCACGCCCCGGCCCAGCTCCATGCAGATCTTCGGGATCTGCGTGGTCTTGCCGGAACCGGTCTCACCCGCGACGATCACCACCTGGTGATCACGGATCGCCTCGGCGATCGCGTCCTTCCTCTGGCTGACCGGCAGCTGCTCGGGGTACGTGACCGCGGGCACCCGGGCGCGCCGCCCGGCCATCCGTTCCTCGGCCCCGGCGACCTCCGCCTCGATCTCGGCGAGCACGGCGGCGCGGGCCTCGGGCTTGCGGATCTTGCGTGCGCCTTCGAGCCTGCGTCCGAGCCGGTGCGCGTCGCGCAGCGACAGTTCGGTGAGGCGGGAGGCGAGGGGGCCGAAAGCGGGGGCAGAGTGCGTAGACATACGGACTCCAGGATCTCATCCCGCGAAAATTCGCGGCCAATGATTTTGCCGGGGTGCGGGTGCGGGGACACACAACAAGGCCCCGATCGAGGATCGGGGCCTTTGCTGTGGCTGGGGCCGGGGTCGAACCGGCGACCTATCGCTTTTCAGGCGATCGCTCGTACCAACTGAGCTACCCAGCCGCGGTGTTTCACGTGAAACACCAGCGGTCCTGACGGGATTTGAACCCGCGGCCTCCACCTTGACAGGGTGGCGAGCACTCCAAACTGCTCCACAGGACCAAGCGTGTCGTACGACAGTGTCGCACAGGGTGGTGCGTGCCCCCAACGGGATTCGAACCCGTGCTACCGCCTTGAAAGGGCGGCGTCCTAGGCCGCTAGACGATGAGGGCTATCGGCCCGCCTGGGCGCTTCTCAGCGCGTCGGGGACGTGAGAAGCATACGTGCTGTCGGGGGCGTTCGCCAAAACGGTTTACGGCGCGGGCGTCGAGGGGGTGACCGACGGGGTCCCGGAGGAGGGGGACGGCGAGGTGGTCGCGCCCGGCTGGTTCTCCTTCGGGAGGTGGCGGCTGACCTCCGCCGTGGTGAGGCCGAGGCCGCCCAGTTCGATCGAGTCCCAGGCCTGGAGGCGGCGGGTGTCGCGGTCGAAGTAGAGGATCGACGTCTCGATCGGGTCCGGGTACTTCCCCTCGATGGCGCGCAGGCCGCTGCCGCCGGTGGAGCCCTCGACGCGGAGCCGGGTGCCGTACTTCATGACCTCCGTCTCCTCGTGGTGGATGTGCCCGGCCAGCACCAGCGGCACGGTGCCGTCGACCTCGCGGGCCGCGGACGGCTCGTGGGCGACCGCCACGTCCACCGGGGTGCCGGCGGCCCGTTGGTCGCGCAGGGCGGAGGCGAGACGGGCTCCCGCCAGTTCCTGGGACTGCTCGGCCCCGGTCCGCTTCGAGCGGTCGGGGGTGAACTGCGGGTCCCCGATGCCGGCGAAGCGCAGGCCGGCGACGGTCTTCGCCCTGCCGTGGTCGAGGACGTGGACGTTCTCCATGCCTTCGAGGTGGCGCTGGGTGGCGAGCGAGTCGTGGTTGCCGCGGACCCAGACGTAGGGGGCGCCCAGGTCCTCGATGGGGTCCAGGAAGCCGTTCTCGGCGGCGGTGCCGTGGTCCATCGTGTCGCCCGAGTCGACGATCACGTCCACCCGGTACTGCTCCACCAGCGAGGCGATGATCTTCCAGCTGGCCGGGTTGAGGTGGATGTCGGAGACGTGCAGGACGCGGAGGGTGGTCGGGTCGGGCCGGTAGGCGGGGAGGGTGGAGGTGGCGTCGTAGAGCTTGGTCACGTTGGTGACCAGGCGCGCCAGTTCCTGCTGGTAGACGTCGAACTCGGCGACGATGCTGCGCGCGTCGCCGACGAGCGAGGGCGCGGAGGAGAGCAGGCCGGAGAACTTGGGCTCCAGGACGGAGTCGGGGTTCCAGGTGGCGTACGCCGTGCCGCCGGACGCGGCCAGCAGGCCGAGGGCGAGGCCGCCGGCGGCGAGGGCCCGACGGGGGCGGCGGTAGACGAGGAGGCCCAGGGCGGTGGCGCCGGTGACCACGGCGACGCAGGAGCGCACGGCGAGGTCGGTGGCGCCGTGGGTGATGTCCCGGGTGACCTCGTCCTGGAGGCCGGAGAGGCGTTCGGGGTGGTCGACGAGGGCCTGGGAGCGCTCGGGGTCGAGCTGGTCGACGTTGACGTCCAGGCGGACGGGCGCGATGTGGCTGGCGAGCCGGAGGTCGCCGAGGGGCGAGACGTTGATCTTCGTGCCGCCGGTGACGGAGGGCCGCAGGGTCATGGTGGTGTCCATGGGGCCCACGGGGACCCGGACGTTGCCGACGACCAGCAGCCCGAGCCAGGAACCGAGGACGACCACGGCGACGAGGCCGAGCGCGCGCGTCCAGGGACGTGGCCGTGGGGAGAGGGCGGGCGACGGGGCCGGCCGGCGGGGGCTCGTGTGGGCCCGCGGGACCCGTCGGACGCGGTGGAGGACGTTCGTCACTGCGGAGGGGACGCGGGCCATTGGTCCCGTATGCCCACGTCGACGGCCGGATATGCGGGGCCCGCGCGCGACTCGTACGGACGCCCCGTGCCCGACAATGGCTCTGTGCTGGAGATGACGCGCGAGACGTTCGAGGAGCTGGTCGCCGAGGCGCTGGACCGGATCCCGCCGGAGTTGACCCGACTGATGGACAACGTCGCGGTGTTCGTGGAGGACGAGCCGCCGGCGGACGATCCGGAGCTGCTCGGGCTGTACGAGGGGACTCCGTTGACGGAGCGGGGCGAGTGGTACGCGGGGGTGCTGCCGGACCGGATCACCATCTACCGGGGACCGACGCTGCGGATGTGCGAGTCCCGGGAGGACGTCGTCGCCGAGACGGAGATCACGGTGGTGCACGAGATCGCCCACCACTTCGGGATCGACGACGCCCGGCTGCACGCGCTCGGCTACGGATAGGGCGTGATCCGGACGACACCCCCGTGCCGTTCGCGTGTCTTCTCGCGGGTGGTGGGAGTTGGGGTTGTCGACCCTGCACTCCGACCGGAGGTGGCCCCGTGCGCCGCTTGTACGTACCCGCCCGCCTGGCCGCCACGGTCGTGGCCGTCGCCGCTGCCGCCGGCTGCATGAGCGTGGGCGGGGACGGTGCGGGCGGGGCCGCCGGACCGTCGCACTCCGCGGGGAAGCCGGGCGGTGAGGCGCCGGACGGGGGCGCCGCGGTCCCGGGCGGCGGCGGGTACGGCGCCGTGTCGGCCGGCGGGGCGCGCGGAGACGCCGAGGGCGAGCGGCGCGAGGGCAGGAGGAAGAAGGGCGGGGCGGGGAAGGCGGCGTCCGCCCAGGCCTCGCCGTCCGCGGGGGCGAGCCGGCCCGCGCCGGCCGACGGCGGGCCGGACGGGCCCGCGGGGCCGACCCCGGACGACGGGCCCGTGCCCCCGGAGCCCTCGCACACGCCGGAGCCGCAGCCCTCGTCGCCACCGCCCGAGCCGTCGGCGGAACCGGAGCCGACACAGGCGGAGCCGTCCTCGTCGGCGCACCAGTCGCCCGAGACGCAGTTGGCGCGGCGGGAGCCGGCGCCGGAAGCGGGGGAGCCGGTCTACTGAGCCCTTCTCCCGTGCCTCCCCGCCCACCGAACCTCGCGCTCACCTGCTGGTTTGCTTTCGGGGGGTCCGGGTGCGTATGGTGGCAGATCGTTTGATCCTATTTGCCCGGCGCCACTGCAGAGCGCGCCGTGTGGCGCGTACTCTCTCCCTTGCCGTGGTGGACCGCATCGAGGCGGTCGTAATTGCGAACTGCGAATCACGGAGTTGACGGGCGCGTGCCGAAGAGACTCCGGAAGGTTTCGCATTCGTATGCCCATCGCCAGTACTGATCACGTCGTCGTGCCCGAGAACACCGAGGACACCGACACCCGCACCGACGTCACCACCGAGACGACGGCGGCCCCCGAGACCACCTTCGTCGACCTCGGCCTGCCCGAGGGCGTCGTGCGCAAGCTCGCGCAGAACGGCGTGACCACCCCCTTCCCGATCCAGGCCGCGACCATCCCGGACGCCCTGGCCGGCAAGGACATCCTCGGCCGGGGCCGCACCGGCTCCGGCAAGACCCTCTCCTTCGGTCTGCCGACCCTGGCCACGCTGGCCGGCGGGCGGACCGAGAAGCACAAGCCGCGCGCCGTCATCCTGACGCCGACGCGTGAGCTGGCCATGCAGGTCGCCGACGCGCTCCAGCCGTACGGCGACGTCCTCGGCCTGAAGATGAAGGTCGTCTGCGGCGGCACGTCCATGGGCAACCAGATCTACGCCCTCGAGCGCGGCGTCGACGTCCTGGTCGCCACCCCGGGCCGGCTGCGGGACATCATCAACCGCGGCGCCTGCTCGCTGGAGAACGTGCAGATCACCGTCCTCGACGAGGCCGACCAGATGTCCGACCTGGGCTTCCTGCCCGAGGTCACCGAACTGCTCGACCAGGTCCCGGCGGGCGGTCAGCGGATGCTGTTCTCCGCGACCATGGAGAACGAGATCAAGACCCTCGTCGACCGGTACCTCGACAACCCGGCGACGCACGAGGTCGACGCGGCGCAGGGCGCGGTGACGACCATGTCGCACCACATCCTCGTCGTGAAGCCCAAGGACAAGGCGCCGGTCACCGCCGCGATCGCCTCCCGCAAGGGCCGCACCATCATCTTCGTCCGCACCCAGCTGGGCGCCGACCGCGTCGCCGAGCAGCTGCGGGACGCCGGGGTGAAGGCGGACGCGCTGCACGGCGGCATGACGCAGGGCGCGCGGACGCGCACCCTGGCCGACTTCAAGGACGGCTACGTCAACGTCCTGGTCGCCACCGACGTCGCCGCGCGCGGCATCCACGTCGACGGCATCGACCTGGTCCTCAACGTGGACCCGGCCGGCGACCACAAGGACTACCTGCACCGCGCGGGCCGCACGGCGCGCGCCGGCCGCACCGGCACCGTCGTCTCCCTGTCCCTGCCGCACCAGCGCCGCCAGATCTTCCGGCTGATGGAGGACGCGGGCGTCGACGCCACGCGCCACATCATCCAGGGCGGCGCCGCCTTCGAGCCGGAGGTCGCCGAGATCACCGGCGCCCGGTCGATGACCGAGGTGCAGGCCGAGTCGGCCGGCAACGCGGCGCAGCAGGCCGAGCGCGAGGTCGCCCAGCTCACCAAGGAGCTGGAGCGGGCCCAGCGCCGCGCCTCCGAGCTGCGCGACGAGGCCGACCGCCTGCTGGCCCGGGTCGCGCGCGAGCGCGGCGAGGACGTCGAGACGGTGGTCGCCGAGGCGGCCGAGGCCGCCGAGGCCGCCGAGGCCGAGGTCACGCTGCCGGAGCAGCCGACCGCGCGGGACGTCGAGCGGACCGAGCGCGCGGAGCGTACGGAGGCCCCGGCGCCGTACGAGCGGCGCGAGCGCCGTGACGACCGCCGTGACGACCGCGGTGGGTTCCGCCGGGACGACCGTCGTGACGACCGTGGCGGGCGTTCCTTCGAGCGCCGGGACGACCGCGGCGGCTTCAACCGCGACCGCGGTGACCGCCGTGACGACCGTGGCGGGTTCCGCCGGGACGACCGCCGGGACGACCGTGGCGGGCGTTCCTTCGAGCGCCGGGACGACCGTCGTGACGACCGTGGTGGGCGTTCCTTCGAGCGCCGTGACGACCGTGGCGGCTTCAACCGCGACCGCGGTGACCGCCGTGACGACCGTGGCGGGTTCCGCCGGGACGACCGTCGTGACGACCGTGGTGGGCGTTCCTTCGAGCGCCGTGACGACCGCGGTGGCTTCAACCGCGACCGCGGTGACCGCGGCGGCTTCCGCCGTGACGACCGCGGCGGCCACCGCGGCAGCGACCGTCCGTTCAACCGCGACCGCCAGGGCGACCGCCCCGGTTCCCACTCCGGCTCCCACGACCGCCCGTACGGCCGTCGTGACGACCACCGCGGCGGCTCCTTCGGCCGCCGCGACGACAAGCCGCGCTGGAAGCGCAACGGCTGACGCGGCCTCACCCGGCCGACCGGAAGGGCCCGCACGACACCCGTCGTGCGGGCCCTCCCGCGTTCCGCGCGGGACACGTCCGGACCCGCCTCGGCGATACCCGATCGGAGTCCCGGCCGCGTCCCGCTATGCTCGGGGAGGCAACATCGCCAGGGGCCCTTAGCTCAATTGGCAGAGCAGTGGACTTTTAATCCATTGGTTGTGGGTTCGAGTCCCACAGGGCCTACCGGTGGCAGGGGAGGCGAACAGCCTCTGACCTGCTATGCGGCGTCCGGGTCGGCTTCGGCCGACCCGGACGCCGACTCGTTTTCCGGTCCCGCGCGTGAGCGGATGCGCCCATCGCCCACGGATCGGCTGCGGCCGGGGACGGCGAGGCCGGCGTCGAGTCCGGTTTCGTGCCCGTCCTGACCGACCGCCCCGCGATGACGAAACCGCGATGCCCATCGGGTGGAAGATCGCGCACAGCAGGTCGCCCTCGGCCACGTCCAGGAAGGCGCCGAACCGCTGCGGTGTCCACGCCACGACCTGGCCGGGGCCCCCGCTCGTCTCATGCCGGCGCCGGGTGGTCGACCGCCGGGCGACCGCGGAGTTCAGGAGCGCGCGGAGGGCGCGACGGATCGCCTGCCGGGCGGCCGGGCCGGCGATCCTCTGGGACGGCCACATCTCCGCAGGCTCGGCCCGCTCGGCCCCTCCGCCGGGCGTTCGGAACTGCTCGCCTTCCAACGGGCCGTCTGCTCGCGACGGCGGACGGCAGACCCGTGGTCCCGGGCATGGCCCGACCGCCGGAGGCACAGCGGACCGGCCCTTCCTTCCGTACTTTCTCCCACGAGGCAGACAGAACCCTCCGGGGGGCAGTCCTCGCGCCGGGCACGCCCCATGCTCCCGGAAACGCTGAGCTCCGGGTTCGTCAATAGCTGTTCCCGGGAGCTGAGGTTTTAACGGGACATGCGGACAGGTTCTCTGTCGCAATAAAGGGGGTGGAATTCTTCATCACGCACAAGCTGCTGGGGCGTGCTACTGTCGGTCCAAGTTGCAGTTGTGGTTCCCGAAACTTCACATGCTCTCCGGTCGGTTTCTGTGCCGCTGGAAGTGCTTTTGTGTATCCGGTCTTTTTCCGGATGGGGTGATCATCGCGGCGACACGGTGTCCGCGCAGTGCGGACGTCGATGCACTGCCCCAAAGGAGAAATGACATGGCTGCTGGTACCGTGAAGTGGTTCAACGCGGAAAAGGGTTTCGGATTCATCGAGCAGGACGGTGGCGGCGCTGACGTGTTCGCCCACTACTCGAACATCGCCGCCCAGGGCTTCCGCGAGCTGCTCGAGGGCCAGAAGGTGACCTTCGACATCGCGCAGGGTCAGAAGGGCCCGACGGCCGAGAACATCGTTCTCGCCTGACGCTGACGCGCACTACGTAGCTGGGACCCGCATCCTTTGGGGTGCGGGTCCCAGCTGCTCGCGTTTTCCGCAGTGGTTTCCCCTGCGGACGACGACCAGGAAATTCGTGGGCCCACCGCACACGGATCGCCCTTCGGGGGTGCGGACGCATCCCTTCATGGCCGCATCACCGTGGACGTCCGGACGGTGCGTCCACATCGCACCACTCGTTTCAGCTCCTGCGCCCGCACGGATTTCCCGCCGGCCGGATTCGCTGTCGCGTTCCATCGGCCCATTCTTGCAATTCTCCGTGCCGCTCATCGCTGCGGGAGTTCCTTGATATGTGCCGCATCGAGGAAGGTTCCGCATGAACCGCACACGTACGAACGACCGTTTCGCCCGCACCCGTAAGGGCCGTGCCGACTCCGGAAGGGGCGGCGGCCGATTCGAGCCGTCCGCCCCGAGCCGTTCCGGCGGTTACGGCCGCCGGCCTGCCGCGCTCCAGGGAGAGTTCGCCCTCCCCGAGGCGGTCACTCCCGCGCTTCCCGCCGTGGAGGGCTTCGCCGATCTCGACATGCCCCGGGAACTGCTGGCCACGCTGGGTTCACAAGGCGTGACCGCACCGTTCCCGATCCAGGCCGCGACCCTGCCGAACTCCCTCGCCGGGCGGGACGTCCTCGGCCGGGGCCGCACCGGCTCCGGCAAGACCCTCGCTTTCGGTCTGGCGCTGCTGGCCCGTACGGCCGGGCAGCGCGCCGAGGCCCGGCAGCCGCTGGGGCTGATCCTCGTGCCGACGCGTGAGCTGGCGCAGCAGGTCACCGACGCGCTCGCCCCGTACGCCCGCTCCGTCAAGCTGCGGCTGGCCACGGTGGTGGGCGGGATGCCGATCGGCAGGCAGGCGAGCGTGCTGCGCGGTGGCGCCGAGGTCGTCGTCGCCACACCGGGACGCCTCAAGGACCTCATCGACCGCGGCGACTGCCGGCTGAGCCAGGTCTCCGTCACCGTCCTCGACGAGGCCGACCAGATGGCCGACATGGGCTTCATGCCGCAGGTCACCGCCCTCCTCGACCAGGTCCGCCCCGAGGGCCAGCGCATGCTGTTCTCCGCCACCCTCGACCGCAACGTCGACCTGCTCGTGCGCCGCTACCTCAGCGACCCCGTCGTGCACTCCGTCGACCCCTCGGCCGGTGCGGTCACGACGATGGAACACCATGTGCTGCACGTCCACGGCGCCGACAAACACACGGCCACCACCGAGATCGCCGCACGCGACGGCCGCGTGATCATGTTCCTCGACACCAAGCACGCCGTCGACCGCCTCACCGAGCACCTCCTGAACAGCGGGGTACGGGCCGCCGCCCTGCACGGCGGGAAGTCGCAGCCGCAGCGCACCCGCACGCTGACGCAGTTCAAGACCGGGCACGTCAACGTGCTGGTGGCGACCAACGTCGCGGCGCGCGGCATTCACCAACGTGGACCCGCCCACCGACCACAAGGACTACCTGCACCGCGGCGGCCGTACGGCCCGCGCCGGGGAGTCCGGCAGCGTCGTCACCCTGGTCACCCCGAGCCAGCGCCGCGCCATGAACCGCCTCATGGCAGCGGCCGGCGTCGTCCCGCGGACCACCCGGGTCCGCGTCGGCGAGGAGGCCCTGCACCGCATCACCGGCGCCCAGACCCCCTCCGGAGTCCCGGTCGTCATCACCGCACCGGTGGCCGAACGCCCCAAGAGGCGCGGCGCGACCTCACGTGGCCGACGCCGCCCCGCTTCGGCGGCCCGCCGCGCGCCGGCACGACAGTCGTCCATCGGTACGGCGGCATAGAACCTTCGAGAGCAGGAAGCCGACCCACCCCGCAGGAGGCACCCTTTGACGCTGGTCCAGACGCAGTTCCGCCCGGCAAGCGCCCACCGCGTGCACAGCACGGTGGCCGACACCATGGACGCGGCCGGACCGCAGGTCTGGGAGGACATGACCGTGGAGGTGGCACTGGCCGTGATGGCCGCCGCCCGTACGGGGCACCTGGTCGTCTGCGACGATGACGGTCTGTGCACAGGCCTGGTCACCCGGGCCCGGCTCACGGTCGTCCGTGACAGCTCCGGATCCACGGACCGGATCCGTCTGCGTGACATCGTCGACGTCATCGCTCCCTTCGCCTCACCGCTGACCACGAGGACCGAAGCCGAGCGTGCGATGCGGCGCCGTCGGCTCGGCGCCCTGCCCGTGGTCGACGAACAAGGCAATGCCCTGGGCGTCCTCGCACTCTCCCGCTGAACCGCTTCACGGCGGTCGGTCCCGTCTCCCCTTCTCCCCCGTGAGGCATCATGCGCTGTGTCATCGCCCGCTTCCCGTTCGATCTGACCAAGAGCGGCGTGCTGGAATCGATGAAGGGCGTCAAGCCCGAACCGGTCACCGGCGAGTCCGTGATCATCGGACGACGCCACTACCCCGTCAAGCAGGTCGGCGAGGTCGTCACCCGCCAGGACCGCCGCGATTTCAGCGCCGGCGAGGTGCTCCGGGCCATGTCCCGGCTCGGCTTCACCTGCCGGGTCCTTCCCGAGGCCGCACCCGCGTGCGAGGAAAGCCCGGTGCAGCGGGCTTCCGCGATGCTGGGCATCCCCCTGTCCGGCTGATCGGCGGGACGAGCGGGAGTCGAACAGAAAGGGCCCTGCCGGCACGTGCCGGCAGGGCCCTCACCGCGTGACGTGCCGCTCTCGGCGCGGCGGTGGGTCAGTGGTCGGAGTAGCTGAAGTCGCCCACGGTCCAGGCGCTGACGTCCTCGATCGCGATGCGGTACATCCCGCCCGTCTCCGGGATCCCCACCGTGCCCTGAAGGATCCGCGCGACGTGGAAGTGCAGATGCGTGGGCGGTCCGTCCTTCTTCGCGGGGGCGCCGAAGACGACGGAGAAATCGCCCAGCTGCGCGGAATCCGTCAGCACCTCCGACACCCTCTGCCGCCACACGGCTTCCGGGGCCAGGCGACCGGTGATGACAGCACCACCGGCGACCACGGTCAGGGACATCTGATTGCTCTGCCCGGACTCCACGAGGGCGGCGATGTCAATGATCAGATCGTCAGGCTTCGGCATGAGATCGCATTCTATGCGTCGGCCCGTCCGGGCGGCTCGGGTGGTGACACTGTCCGGCAAGACGGGGCGCACACGGCTCCTCCGGCACCGCGGGGCGTCGGTCACGGGCCATAGGGCGCGATCAGGACCGTGGAGGGCTGAGAACCCCGGGTGCCGCGCCGACCGACGGCGTCACGGGAAGTCCGGCGGACGGCTCCGGGCCTCCCCCGTCCGCCGGACCTGCGCCACGGGCGGCCCCGAGCGTTCGCGGACCGGCCCAGGGGGATACCTCATGATCGGACGCGCCAAAATCTGTGCTTGTCGAAGTAGACATTCGGTGTTCGCATGATTATGGTTTTTCCCGTAGCCGAGATCGAGCAAGGCCCGGCAGACACGAACTGCCGGGCAGTGGTACCCGCATGACGGTGCGGTGGTGGAGTTTCGAAGCCAGGTGGTCGTATGACGGCGACGGGACTGACGACCGGACCGGGCGGCCCGCAGTGATGAGGGGCCGCCATGAGCAGGGCCGCGGTGGACGCGGCCGCAGTATCGGCGGGACAAGCAGTACACGGTCCCGTTCGCACGTGATGGGTTCAGAGGGAAGAACGGAGGAGTCGAGCGCCATCAGGATCGCCCGGGCGGAAGGCGTGAGCCCGGGTACCGCAGGACATCGATAGGCAGGTGGTCTCCGGTCACGTATCCGCGATCCCCGCACCCCCGCCGGAGTATCGGGCGGCTGTGCGGAAACAGAAGGCCGGCGCAGTACTAGGGCCGGCAGATGGTGTTGCAGTTCCTTCGGGGCCTCGGTGCCGTACGGCACCGAGGCCCCTCCACGTGTTCCACGGAGAGGTGAGACGACAGCGGGTGAGTCGCCGAGCCGTCCCGACGACGACTGCCCCGACCGCACGAGGGGCCGCCACCCCACCCCCACCAGGGCTTCTGACCCATGGGCAGTGGGTTCGAGTCCCCAGGTCCTGCCGATGACAGGAACGGCACATCGCCCCCGACCTGCCGCGCGGCGCCCGAACCGGCTTCGGCCGGCTCGGGCGCCGCGTCATTCCACGGGGCGCCCGTCCCGGTCCGGGTCGAGGAGCTGCACGGCGATCCCGGCGAGGACCAGGCCCGCCGCGATGAGGAGGCCGTCGGGGACGACGACACCCGCGGCGAGCATGACCACCCCGATGGCCAGCGCGCACCAGGCGCCCGTGCGCCGGTACGCGCGGGGGCGCACCGGACGGCTTTCGGGGAGCGGGCGGACGGAACGGGGGTCCTCGCGTTCGAGACGGGCCGCGAGGTCGACCAGACGCTCGTCGTCGGACTGGGGCACGGCTCCTCCTTCCCAGGGGGCGGCCGCCCGGTGGCACCGTCGACGGCCATCGGTCCGTGACACCGGGGCGTCATCGGCCCGACCGTCGGCCTGCCGCGAACTCGGCGCGGTACAAAGGAGTTTGCCCGCCCGCCGACGTCGTCACCCACCCGGTGCGACAGACTCCAGCGTCGCCCACCACCACCGCCCGCCACCATCCGTCGCGGGCCCCATCCGCCCCGGGGGCCACTGCCTGCACGGGCCGCCCGGCCGGCCGGGCGGCCGGGGAGAAATGGGGGTTGTCACCGATGGCGCGGGGACCGCTCGGCGCACACGCTAAGAGTGACGGCCCGCGCCGCGCCCCCGGACCGCGGGCCGTCGGGCTCCCGCACCGGGAGCCCGTGGCGAGCGGCCGACGGCGAGGAGGCGGTACGGGGTGCCTCTGTTCTGGCGGATCTTCCTGCTGAACGCCGTCGTGCTCATCGTGGCCACGGCCCTGCTGCTGGGACCCGTCACCGTGTCCACCCCGGTCCTGCTCACCGAGGCCGCGGTCCTCACGGCGGGGCTGGCCGCCATGCTCGTCGCCAACGCGCTGCTGCTCCGCGTGGGCCTCGCCCCGCTCCAGCGCCTGACCCGCGCGATGACGACGACGGACCTGCTCCGCCCCGGACACCGCCCGGCGGTCGGCGGACGCGGTGAGATCGCCGAGCTGATCACCACGTTCAACACCATGCTGGACCGGCTGGAGGACGAGCGCGCCACGAGCAGCGCCCGCGCCCTGTCCGCGCAGGAGGCCGAGCGCCGGCGCGTCGCCCGCGAGCTGCACGACGAGGTCGGCCAGTCCCTCACCGCCGTGCTGCTCCAGCTCAAGCGCACCGCCGACCACGCCCCGCCCGGACTGCGCGAGGAACTGCGCCAGGTGCAGGAGACCACCCGGGCGAGCCTCGAGGAGATCCGGCGCATCGCCCGCCGGCTGCGCCCCGGCGTGCTGGACGAGCTCGGGCTCGCCAGCGCGCTCAAGGCCCTCGCCACCGAGTTCGGCGGGCCCGGGCTGAGCGTCCAGCACTGCCTCGACGCGGACCTGCCCGAGCTGGACCGGGAGACCGAACTGGTCCTCTACCGGGTCGCCCAGGAAGGCCTCACCAACACCGCCCGCCACGCCCGGGCCCGCCGCGCCGAGCTCGCCCTGCGCCGCGCGCCCGGCGGTGTCGAACTCCGCGTCCGGGACGACGGCCGCGGCATCGGCGTCGCCCAGGAGGGCGCCGGCATCCGCGGCATGCGGGAGCGCGCCCTGCTCGTCGGCGCCCGCCTGACCGTGGACCGCGCCGACGGCGGCGGCACCGAGGTACGCCTGGCCGTTCCCGTCCCGGCCCGTCTCCCCGCACACGCCCTCGTCCCCGTACGGGAATCCGCGCACGCCCCACCACCGTGACCGACGCCCCCTCGACCGGAAACGCTGACACATGACCGACCCGGCCCCCACCCGCATCCTGCTCGCCGACGACCACGCGCTGGTCCGCCGGGGGGTCCGCCTCATCCTCGACGGCGAACCGGACCTGACCGTCGTCGCCGAGGCCGCCGACGGCGCCGAAGCCCTCGAGCAGGCCCAGGAGCACCGCCCCGACCTGGCCATCCTGGACATCGCGATGCCCCGCCGCACCGGCCTCCAGGCGGCCCGCGAGCTCTCCCGCTCCCTGCCGGAGACGCGCATCCTCATCCTGACCATGTACGACAACGAGCAGTTCTTCTTCGAGGCGCTCGCCGCCGGGGCCTCCGGCTACGTCCTGAAGTCCGTGGCCGACCGCGACCTCGTCGAGGCCTGTCACGCCACCATGCGCGGCGAGCCGTTCCTCTATCCCGGCGCCGTCAACGCCCTCATCCACAACTACCTCGATCTGGCGCGGGAGGGCCGTACCCTGCCGGCCAAGGCGATCACCGACCGCGAGGAGGAGATCCTGAAGCTGGTCGCCGAGGGCCACACCTCGCAGCAGATCGCCGGTCTCCTCGTCATCAGCCCGAAGACCGTGGAGCGGCACCGCGCCAACCTGCTGGCCAAGCTCGGCCTGAGGGACCGCCTGGAACTCACCCGGTACGCCATCCGCGTGGGGCTGATCGAGCCCTGAACCGGCGCGAGGGCCTGCCGCACCCGTTGTCAGACTGGACGCCCACAGGCCCGCCCCCTGGAAGTAGGAACCGATGCCCCACCCGTACGTCCTGCTGTCCGCCGCCGTCTCCCTCGACGGCTACCTGGACGACACCGGCCCCGAACGGCTGCTGCTGTCCGGCCCGGCCGACTTCGACCGGGTCGACGAGGTACGGGCGTCCGTGGACGCCATCCTGGTCGGCGCCGGCACGATCCGCGCCGACAACCCCCGGCTGCTGGTCAACTCGCCAGAGCGGCGCGCCGCCCGCCTCGCCGGGGGCCAGACCGAGTACCCGCTCAAGGTCGCCGTCAGCGGCTCCGGCGACCTGGACCCGGCGGCCCGGTTCTGGCACACCGGCGGCGAGAAGGTCCTCTACACGACCGACGAGGGCGCCGGGCGCGCCCACGCCCTCGGTCTCGCCGCCGACGTCGTCCCGCTCGGCGCCGGGCTCGACTGGCGGCGACTCCTTGAGCACCTGTACGCCGAGCGAGGGGTCCGGCGGCTCATGGTCGAGGGCGGCGGCACGATCCACACCCAGCTCCTCACCGAGGGACTGGCCGACGAGCTCCAGCTGGTCCTCGCCCCGCTGTTCGTCGGCGACCCGCGGGCCCCCCGCCTCTTCGGCCCCGGCTCCTACCAGGGCGGCCGGCTGCGACTGGTCGAGAGCCGCCCGGTCGGCGACGTCGTCCTGATGCGCTACGAACCCACCGCACCCGGCGCCGGCCCGCTGCCCTCCGCCGCCGACCACCACTGGCTGGCCCTCGCCTGCGAGCTGGCCGCGGAGTGCCCGCCCTCGGAGACGGCGTTCAGCGTGGGCGCGGTCGTGGTGGCCGCCGACGGCACGGAGCTGGCGCGCGGCCACTCCCGCGAGGGCGCCGACCCGGTGGTGCACGCGGAGGAGGCCGCGCTCGCCAAGGCCGATCCCACGGACCCCCGGCTCGCCACCGCCACCGTGTACTCCAGCCTGGAGCCCTGCGCCCACCGCGCGTCCCGGCCGGCGCCCTGCGCCCGGCTCGTCCTGGACGCGGGGGTACGGCGGGTGGTCACGGCCTGGCGGGAGCCGGACACGTTCGTGGCGGGCGCCGACGGCACCGGCGTGCTCACCGGCGAGGGCGCCACCGTCGTCGTCCTGCCCGAGCACGAGGACCGCGCCAAGGCGCCGAACGGCCACCTGCTCGGCCGCTGAAACCGGGCCGCCGGTAACGGGTGTGCGCCGTGTCCCGCGGATGGCGTACACTGGTCTCAAGACGCGGGGTGGAGCAGCTCGGTAGCTCGCTGGGCTCATAACCCAGAGGTCGCAGGTTCAAATCCTGTCCCCGCTACTGAAGGCCGAGGGCCGGAATCCAAAGGATTCCGGCCCTCGGTGTTGTGCCCTCCGGTTGTTTTCGTCCTCCGGTTGTTTTCGTCCTCCGCCCCCGGTTCTTGACCCACCGTGAGCGAGCCACCCCGCAGCGCATAACAACTGACGCACGGTCAGAAACCGTCCGCCGCCCGAGGTGCGGTCAACTCGCCCGTTTTTGGCCGCCCGTGGCGCTTAAGTCCCCCCGGAAATCGTTAATGATCAAGAGGAACGGCTTGGAATCAGCCCCTCGCGTCTATTAACGTTCGATAACGCAGCGCGGTCGTCCCAGCCGTCACAGAAGGCGGCTCCGTGCGCACGCGCCGAATCCCGCGAGGGAACCGGGGAACCACCACCATGGGGTGAATCGCGTGAATACCGCCGTGGCCACACGGCTCGTATACGCGCGTAGGAGACCTTCCCGCTCCGAACCCGTCAGCTAACCCGGTAGGCGAAGACGGAAGGAAGGAGCGCGCCCACGTGGCGTCCAACCCGCCTGCCCCCGAGGCCCCGTTCAAGCCGAGCGACACCTTCGCCTACGGCGGCGGCCGCGCCGACGAGGGCCCCTTCGAGGAGTGGAACCCCACCGCGGAGTCCGTTCGTCCCGTACGCGGCCGGCACCGTGTCGCCAAGCAGCGCGGCGGCGGACTCGCCCGCAGCTCCACCGTCCTGGGCGTCGGCGTCATAGCGGCCGTCGGCGCCGGCGGCATGGCGAGCGCCCAGACCGGCAAGCCGCCGGTGTCCATCTCCATGCCCGACCTCCCCAACGTGGGTTCCCTCATCTCCGACGAGGAAACCCCCCAGGGATCGGCCACCCCCCTCAGCACCCTCGGCGTGACCGCCGCCGACACCGAGCAGGGCACGGCCGGCGCCGGTGAGGCGCTGCGCACCCGGATCATGGCGCAGGTCGAGCAGCAGCAGGCCCAGGCCGAGAGCAAGGCGGAGGCCGAGGCGGTCGCCGCCGCCGAGAAGCAGGCCGCCGAGGCCGCCGCCAAGGCGGAGAAGGAGGCCAAGGCCAAGGCCGAGGCCGCCAAGGAGAAGGCCGAGGAGGAGGCCAGGAAGAAGGCCGAGGCCGAGCGCCTCGCCGAGCTGGCCAAGCAGTACGCGCTGCCGACCTCCTCGTACACCATCACCTCGACCTTCGGTCAGGCCGGCGCCTACTGGTCCTCCGGCCAGCACACCGGCCTCGACTTCGCCGCCCCCACGGGCACGCTGATCAAGGCCGTCCACACCGGCACGATCACCTCCGCCGGCTGGGACGGCTCCTACGGCTACAAGACCGTCCTCACCCTCGACGACGGCACCGAGATCTGGTACGCCCACCAGTCCTCCATCAGCGTCAGCGTCGGCCAGAAGGTCAACACCGGCGATGTGATCGGCCGCGTCGGCTCCACCGGCAACTCCACCGGGGCCCACCTCCACCTGGAGGTCCACTCCGGCGGCTCCTCCGCGGGCATCGACCCGATGGCGTGGCTGCGCGGCAAGGGCCTCACCGTCTGAGCGGACGGACCCGCACGCCCCGAACCCCGGCAGTCCCGACGACGCCCCCCGACGTCAGGGCTGCCGGTCGGGTGTTCCCCGGGGCGGTGCGCGGCGGAGCGGTCAGAACCGGCGGGCGTTCGGGTCGTACGCGCCGTACGGAGGCCCCCCGTACGGCGGAGGCCCGTAGCCGCCGTACCCGGCCCACGGCGCCGCGGCGACCGGAATCCGGGGCGCGGTGACGCGGACCGCGTGCTCCAGGGCCGGCCGGGCCGCTCCCCGCCGGTGCCACAGCTCCAGCAGCAGCTCCCGTTCCCGGACGGTGAAGTCCGGCCCCGCCCGACCGAGCCTCCCCCGGTGCCGCAGGAACGCCAGCGACGTCGCGTACGCCTCGTACGCGGCGACCGACCGCGCCGCCGCCCTCCCGCCGCGGCGGCGCGCGTACTGCCGGGCGACCCGCCGCGCCCGCATCGAGCCCAGCGCGAACGGCTCCGCCGCGTCGAGCCACCCGGCGGTCGCGTACGCGGGCAGCTCCGCCCGCACGGTCCGCAGCTCCCGCTGCCGCGTCCACACCACCAGCCAGGTCAGCAGCCCGAACACCGGCACCATGAACGCCGCGTACACCACGAGGAAGCCGTACCGGCCGAGCGTCGAGGAGCCGTTCCACAGCGCGTGCACGCCCATCGCCAGGAGCAGCCCGCCCAGCGGCAGCAGCACGCGCCGGACCCGCTGCCGGTCGGTGGACAGCGCGGCGGCGCCGAAGCCGATCCCGGTGAGCACGGTGAACAGGGGGTGCGCGAACGGCGACATCACGATGCGGACGAAGAAGGTCGCCGCGGTGACCGAGGCGATGCCGCTGTCGCCGGTGAGCCGGTCGGTGCCGAAGGCGGTGCCGAGGTAGAGGATGTTCTCGGTGAACGCGAAGCCGGTGGCGGTGACCCCGGCTATCACCACGCCGTCGAGGATGCCGGTGAAGTCGCGTCTGCGGAACAGGAACACCAGCAGGACGGCCGCGGCCTTCGCGGACTCCTCCACCACCGGCGCTATGACGGTCGAGCCCAGGGTGTCGGCGCCGGTCGGGTCGGCGGTCGCCGTCGCTATCCACCGGGTGGCGAAGCTGTTTGCGACGATCGCCATCAGCGCCGCCGCACAGGCGCCCCAGGCGAAGGAGAACAGCAGGTTCCGCCAGGGGCCCGGCTCGACCCGGTCCAGCCACCGGAAGGCGGCGACGAGCAGTGGCACGGGCAGGACGGCGAGACCGAGCCCGACCAGGAACCCCTGCGTCCCGGTCTGCTCGCGCACCAGCGCGAGGATGACCAGACCGGACAGCGCGAGCAGCGCGATCAGCGCGCCGTACCGCACCCGGGGCCGCTGCCACCAGCGCGCGGGCCGCGGCGCTCCACCGGGGGCGGCGCCGGGAGGCACCGGGTACGGAGGACTGGTGACCAAGGGATCGACCCTCACGAGGCGGGGCTGTGTCAGGCTCGGTCTGCTGCCTGCTCCTCCCGCGGTACGCGGCGGAAGAGCACGTCGTTCACGACATGACCCTTCTCCAGTCCCTGCCCCTCGAAACGGGTGAGCGGCCGGAAGGCGGGACGCGGCGCGAAACCGCCGTCCGCCCGGGTGTTCTCGAAGTCGGGGTGCGCGGTGAGCACGTCCAGCATCTGCTCCGCGTACGGCTCCCAGTCGGTGGCGCAGTGCAGCACCGCCCCCGGCGCCAGACGGGTCGCGGCGAGGGTGAGGAACTCCGGCTGGATCAGCCGCCGCTTGTGGTGCCGCTTCTTCGGCCAGGGGTCGGGGAAGTAGACGCGCAGCCCGCCGAGGGAGCCCGGGGCGAGCATCTCGCGCAGCAGGATGATCGCGTCGCCGTTGCCGACCCGTACGTTGGTCAGCCCGAGCCGGTCGGCGAGGTTGAGCAGATTGCCCTGACCGGGCGTGTGGACGTCCACGGCGAGGATGTTGGTGGCCGGGTCGGCGGCGGCCATCCGGGCGGTCGCCTCGCCCATGCCGAAGCCGATCTCCAGGACGACGGGGCGGTCGTTGCCGAAGAACTCCGCGAGGTCGAGGCGCCGGCTGCCGTCGATGTCGAAGCCCCATGCGGGCCACAGCCGCTGCAGGGCGTCCGCCTGCCCGGCGGTCACCCGGCTGCGCCGCGGCTGGAAGCTCCGGATCCGCCGCTCGAAGTGCGACCCGGCGGGATCGGCCTTCGGCCCGTCCGGGAACCGGGGCTCCCCCTTGGCCCGGGCAGGGCGGACGGACGTCCCGGGCGGGTGCGGCGGTTCCTGGCCGGAGGCGGGACGAGGGGCTTCGGAGGCGTTAACGGTGTCAGACACAGTGCCTCCGATTTTACGGGGCGCACGCACCGAACCCCCGAACGGAAAAGGGACGGCCCCGCGCGGGGAGGGGATCCGGGTGCTCCGGGCGGGGCGGAGGGCTCGCTCGGGTTCCGGGTGGGCCGGTTCTTTCCGACGTCGGGATCCGCTGTGGGGGCGTGGGGGCCGGGCTTGGTAAGGGGGTTCGGGTGGGTCGGGCGGGGCGGAGGGCTCTCGGGATCCGGAGGGTCGGCTTTTTCCGGTGCCGGGATCCGCTGTGCGGGGAGCGGTTTCGGGCTGGGGAGGAACACGGGTGCCCTGGGCGGGGGCGGGCGGCTCGTTCGGGGGCCGGTGGGATCGGCTCGGCCCGACGCCGGCACCCGTCGGGCTCCCGGGGCCGCCCGGGGGCCCGACGGTTCTCCGGGACGGCCCGGGACCCGTCCGGCTTCTCGGGGCCCGGGAGCGCCCGACGGCTCAGCGCCCCGCCGTCTCCAGGGCCGCCAGCGTCCGTCGCGCGACCTCGCGGCCGATCGGCAGGGAGGCCGTCGCCGCCGGTGAGGGGGCGTTCAGCACGTGGACCGCGCGGGCGGTCTCCTGGATCAGGAAGTCGTCGGCCAGGGTGCCGTCCCGCAGCACCGCCTGGGCCCGCACCCCGGCCGCCGTCGGCACCAGGTCGTCCTCCCGCACCGCGGGAAGCAGCCGGCGTACGGCCCGGGTGAAGGCCTCCCTGGACAGCGAGCGGTGCAGTTCGCCCGTGCCGTACCGCCAGTGGCGGCGGGCCAGCTGCCAGGAGCCCGGCCAGGCCAGGGTCGCCCCCAGCTCGCGCGGACGCACCGTGCGCCAGTCGTAGCCCTCGCGGGCCAGCGCCGGGACCGCGTTGGGGCCGACGTGGACGCCTCCGTCGACGCCCCGGGTGAGGTGGACGCCGAGGAAGGGGAACGCCGGGTCGGGAACCGGGTAGACCAGGCCGCGCACCAGTTCCGGCCGGGCCAGCTCGTAGTACTCGCCGCGGAACGGCACGATGCGGGCGCCGGGCTCGTCGCCGGTGCGGCGGGCGATCTCGTCGCAGTGCAGACCGGCGCAGTTCACCAGCACCCGGCCGCGGACGACGTCGCCGGCGGCCGTCAGGACGGCGACTCCCCGGTCGGGACGGCGGTCGACGCGCACCACCCGCGCCCCGTAGCGGATCTCCGCGCCCGCCGCCCGCGACGCCTGAGCGAGCCGACGGGCGACCGCGGTGAAGTCGCAGACGCCGGTGGTGCCGACGTGGATGGCGGCCAGGCCGTCGACCTCCGGCTCGTACTCCGCGATCTGCGCGGCGCACAGCTCGCGGACCGCGATGCCGTTCTCCCGGCCGCGCTGGACCAGGGCGTGCAGCCGGGGCAGCTCCTCGCGGGTCGTGGCCACGATCAGCTTGCCCGTCACCGCGTGCGGGATGTCGTGCTCCGCGCAGAACTCGACCATCTCCGCGGCGCCCGACACCGCGTACCGGGCCTTCAGCGAGCCGGGGCGGTAGTAGACGCCGCTGTGGATGACGCCGCTGTTGCGGCCCGTCTGGTGCCGGGCGGGGCCGGACTCCTTCTCCAGCACCGTGACCCGCGTGCCCGGCGCCGCGCGCGTGAGCGCGTACGCCGTCGACAGGCCGACGATCCCCCCGCCGATCACCAGTACGTCGCAGTCGTACGACCGCCCCGTCACCACCCGCACCACCTCCCGTGTCCGATAGTGCACTGCGCCACTGACAACGCCTTCAAACCCGGCAGGCGGTGCGTGGCGCGATGCGGATCAGGCCGTGGTCATCAGCAGCGGGCGGGCGCGTTCGCGCAGTTCGACCACGCGGGGTTCGTCGCCGTAGGGCTCCAGACGGTGCAGGAGGTCCTTGACGTACTCGGTGGTGCGGGCGGACGAGATGCGGCCCGCCACCTCCACCGCGCGGACGCCCTGTTCGCAGGCCGCGTCCAGGTTGCCCGACTCCAGTTCGGCGACCGCCGAGACGACCAGGCGCAGTCCGTGCGAGCGCACGAACTCCTCCGTCGGACTGGACAGCGCCTGCTCGGTGAAGCGGCGGACCTGGCGGGGCGCCTTCAGGTCGCGGTAGCACTCGGCGGCGTCGGCGGCGAAACGGTCGTAGGAGTAGAAGCCGAGCCAGGTCGGGTCACTGTCGCCGGGACGGGAGCGCTCCAGCCAGCTCTCCGCCGACCTCAGGGCGGCCCCGGCCGCATGGGCGTCCCCCGCGCGTGCGTGCGCGCGGGCCTCGACCAGGCGGAAGAAGCTCAGGGTGCGGGCGGTGGCCAGGCCCCGGTTGCGCTCCAGCGCGGCCTGGGCGAGGTCCACACCCTCGTCGCCGAAGCCGCGGTAGGTCGCCTGCAGGGACATCGAGGCGAGCACGTAGCCGCCCAGGGGGACGTCGGCCGCCGCGCGGGCCAGGCGCAGGGCCTGGATGTAGTAGCGCTGGGCGGCCTCCTGCTGGCCGGTGTCGAAGGCCATCCAGCCGGCCAGCCGGGTGAGTTCGGCCGCCGCGCCGAAGAGGGAGCGGCCGACGTCGTCGGAGTAGGAGCCGAGCAGCAGCGGGGCCGCCTCGACCCGGAGGCATTCGGGGACCATCGACGAACGCCAGTCGCCACCGCCGTACTTGGAGTCCCAGCGCCGGGCGTCCTCGGCGGCCTCCCGTAGTTTCCGCACGTCGCTGTGGCCGACTTTGGCCGGTGCGCCGGAGCCGTCGACGGGGCTCGCCTCACGCGCCACCGAACTGTCGGCCGGGGTTATCAGCCAGCGCGAGGCGGGCGTCGCGTACGCGCTCACCGCGAACGACCCGGCGAGCGACTGCCAGATGCCGCCGGAGCCGGCTCTGCGGCCCGCCAGGTCCAGCCGGTACAGCTCCGTGGCGGAGCGCACCGCCTGTCCGACGTCACGGGGGAAGGCGAGGCCCACCTCGGGTGCGGGATCCGCGTCCGCCAGGCCGATCTCGTGGAGCGGCACCGGACGGCCCAGCTTCTGGCCGATGGCGGCGGCGATCAGGTGCGGGGCGGCGCCCTGCGGCACCATGCCCTTCGACACCCAGCGCGCCACCGACGTCTTGTCGTAGCGAAGCGTCAGTCCTCGCTGGGCGCCGAGGTCGTTGACGCGTCGCGCGAGGCCCGCGTTGGAGATGCCCGCGAGGGCGAGAACGGCGCCGAGCTTTTCGTTCGGCCCGCGTTGCTCCCTGGACATGCGCCACCCCTCGACACAGACGGCTGTCGCGCTGGCATAACCACGCGGCATTCGTAAACCCAGCGTAGTTCGCCGCATCCCAAGCGTTAAGGGGCATTCTTCCGGATGGCGGGATTGTGGTCCGTACTGAAGTACGGGTCCGATACGCGCAGTTGCGGCGCGCTCCCGGCATGTGGCCGTGCGCCCGTGCGTGCGCTCTTCTCCGGCCACCGCGGGAGCGGTTCCATGGCTGTGCGTGGGTCGGCCCGCTGTACTGGATCCAGTGGGCTGGGGGACACCGCCGCCTTCATCCCCGCGGGCGGCGGAACGGTCCGGGAGGCGTGCTCCGTCTCCCGGACCGCGCGACCGTCCAGCGGTGCGCAGAGCCTGTACGGAGCGTGTTCGAGGTGGGTCTCACCGCTCCGATTTGGCTGAAAATCGACTCCCTCCTTTCGGGTGTATCACTGCTTCTATCCTGCTCATTGACGGCGCGTTGGAGGTTTAAAGGGCGCGTTATGGGGGCGCATTCGCGTCGGGCGTCGTGGTCGGTTGTGCGGCGTCGGTACGGCGACTCCTCTGTCGCGGGCGCCTGTTCGAGGCGGGGCGCGTGTCTCCGCCGGGGCGCATTCGCCGGAGCGCATACGGCTCCGGCACCCCTCCTGAGCGCCTCCTTCATGGCAGCATGGGGAACCGGTTCGTACGGTGCACTGGTTGTCCACAGCTTGTGGAGGCGGCGATGCGGTGGTTGGTGGGATGGAGCAGCACCGCCGCCGGAGCGATGGGGTTCGGCCCCACCGGCTCCGCCGGCGCCACCGGGGTGGACGGCGAGACCGTGCACCCCGTGGGGTCCCAGCCGCTGTGGGGTGACCCCGACCCGCTCTGGGCGGTCGGCGACTGGCGGCCCGACGAGGTGCGGGTGGTCGAGGCCGACGAACAGACCAGGATCGCCGTCCTCGGCACGTGCGGGGCCTCCGACGAGCAACTGCGCGTCGCGCTGTTCGCCGCGCGGGGCGGGGCGCTGCGGCACCTGACCGCCTGGCCGGGGAGCTACACGGCGGTCGTTCAGGTGGGACGCCGGGTCACCGTGTGCGGCGATCTCGCCGGCGCCCGGCCGGTCTTCCACACCCCGTGGGCGGGCGGCACGGCGTACGCGACCGCCGCGCTGCCGCTCGCCGACCTGATCGAGGCCAACCTCGACTTCGGGCACCTCGCCGCGCTGCTCGCCGCCCCCGACGTGCCGGCTGCGCTCCACGACTCCACCCCGTACGACGGCGTGAAACGCATTCCGCCGGGACATGCGCTGATCCTGCGCGCCGGGGCACGTGAGATCGCCGGGTACGAACCCGTCGCCTCGCTCGCCGTCGCCGCGCCGCCGGCCGACCCCGACCACGCGGTGGACGGCGTGCGGGACGCGCTGGTCGAGGCCGTACGGACGCGGCTGGCCGCGCCCCGGCACGTTCCCGGCGCCGGTATCGACCCCGGGCCCGTGCCCGGGATGGGGCCCGCCGAGCGGCGGGCGGCCCGTGGCACGCCGGTGCCGGGGATCGGGGCCGATCTGTCCGGCGGGCCGGCGTCCGGGGCGCTGGCGCTGCTGGCCGCGGGACTGCCCGGGATGCCGGGGACCGTGCTGGGGCACGGGACGGGGGCGGGGGAGCGGCTGCTGGCCGTCACCTTCAACGACCTCGCGGGCGGGTCCGGCGGAGGACGGGACGACGACGAGCTGGAACGGGCGGGGGCGCTGGCCGCCAATCCCCGGTTGCACCACGTGGTGGTGGCCGGTGCGGAGTCGACGCTTCCGTACGTCGATCTGGACGGGCCGCTGACGGACGAGCCAGGCCCCTCGCTGGTGTCGGCCGCGCGCCATCGGGCGCGACTGGCGGCGGGCAGCGCGGACCACTTCACCGGGTACGGGGCGAAGCAGGTGCTGGACGCGCATCCGGCGCGGCTGGCCGATCTGCTGATGGACCGCAAGCGGCGGCATCTGGTGCGGCCGGTGGCGGCACTGGCCAAGGCGGACGGGTCCGTGATGGTTCCCGCGCGCGTGTACGCGGCGGCGCGCCGGCTGGCGCGCACGCCGTACCGGGCGGGGCTGGAGAGCCTGGCCGAGCGGCTGCTGCAGCGGCGGCTGGACGACGACGGGACCGCGGGCGCGGCGGACGCCTCGCTGGCCGCGCTGACCTGGGGGAGACCCGGGCCGGCGGCGCGTTGGCTGACGGGGGAGGCGCTGGCCGAAGTATCGGTTCGCCTGCAGGCGTCGACGTGGCGGTCCGAGGTGGGGCCGGGGCAGCGGCCCGGTGATTTCCGGGCGCGGGCGGCGCTGGCCCGGCACGCGGCGGATCTGCGGGTGCTGGAGCAGGCGGCCGAGATCCGGTTCCAGCGGCTGCACGCGCCGTTCCTCGACAACCAGGTCGTGCGGGCGTGCCGGGCGCTGCCGGAGGCGCTGCGGGTGCGGCCGGGGGCGCGGGCGTCGATCCTGCGGTCGGTGCTGGAGGGGGCGGGGGTGCGGGAGTTGCCGGCGGGGTGGGGGGCTCCCGGGGTCGCCGGCTCGGCGGCGGCAGCGGCGCGGACGGGGCTGCGGGTGGCGGCCGACTCGCTGGTGGCACTGTTCGACACGCCGCTGCTGGCGGAGGCGGGGCTGGTCGAGGCACGGGTGGTGCGGAAGGCACTGCGGGGCGCGGCGGAGGGCGAGCCGCTGCCCCTGGACGGCCTGGCGGACCTGGTCGCCCTGGAGGTGTGGCTGCGCCGTCTGCTGGCCCGCAGGGGAACCTGCTGGACGGGCACCCCGGCCCGTCAGCGCGCGGTCCCGGGCGGAATCGCCCCCCAGCGCGGCGCCCTGGGCGCCGGCGCGAGTGGCGCCCGCTGAGTCTCGCCTGCGGCGGGGTACGGGTGTTGTGCCTGTGGTGCGGCTTTCGGCCCGATGGGGTGCGGGTCTTGTGCCTGCGGCGCCGCTGCGGCCTCGGTGGGGCTCGGGTGGCGCCTGCGGCGGGTGGGTGGGTCGGGGGCGTGTCGGGGGTGTCCGTCCTCGGACCGGCGCGGATCACGTGTCCCGGGAGGGCGAGGGCGCGGACGCGCCGGCCGCTGCGGGCGGCCCCCCCCGCCCCGCCCCCTTCCCGCCGTACGCGGCCACCC
>NZ_LGCN01000235.1 GCF_001279005.1 Streptomyces caelestis | reverse complement strand
GTCCCCGGTGCGGTACATGCGGGTCCCGGGCGGTCCGAAGGGGTCGGCGACGAACCGCTGAGCCGTCGGACCCGGACGGTTCACATACCCCCGCGCCACACCGGCGCCGCCGATGTACAGTTCGCCCTCCACGCCGTCCTCGACGGGCCGCAACTCCCGGTCCAGGACATACGTCCGGGTCCGGTCGATGGGCACACCGATGGGCGGGCGCTCCGTGTGCTCTTCGCACTCCAGGGTCGCCGCGGTCGACCAGATCGTGGTCTCGGTGGGGCCGTAGACGTTGGTGACTTCGCGGGCGCGGTGGCGCAGGTCCCTGGCGAGCCTGGTGGGCAGCGCCTCGCCACCCACCAGGACGCGCACCCCCGACAGGTCCACCGGTTCCTCCAGCAGTACCTGCCACAGTGAGGGCGTCGCCTGCATCGCGGTGATCCGCTGCCGCTCGATCAGCCGGGCCAGCCGGCCGGGCTCCCGCTCCGCCTCGGTGGCGAGCACCAATCGGGAGCCGCTCAGCAGCGGTACGAACAGCTCCAGCGCGGCGATGTCGAATCCGACGGTCGTGACGGCGAGGAAACGGTCCTCCGGCCGGAGCGCGAGCCGCTTCGCGAAGGAACGCAGCAGGTTGAGGATGTTGGCGTAGGTCACCGCTACCCCCTTGGGCGTGCCGGTCGACCCCGAGGTGTACAACGTGTAGGCGATGTCCTGCGGATTCGGAGGACGCACCCGCAGGAGATCCGCGTCGGGTGCGGACGGGACGTCCGCCGGCCCCGGGACGCGGAGTTCGTCGAGCAGGAGATGAGGCAGGCCGCGGAGGTCGCCGGCGCCCGGGACAGGGGTGCCGGAGACGGCCAGCACCAGTGCCGGTGCGGCATCGCGCAGGATGAGGGCATTGCGTTCGGCCGGATGCCCGGGGTCGACGGGCACGTACGGCACCCCCGCCTTCGTCGCGGCGAGCAGGGCGACGACGAGCCGCACCGAACGCCGTAGACCGATCGCCACGGGGTGCTCGGGTCCGGCGCCGTGCGCGAGGAGCAGCCGTGCGAGGCGGTCCGTCTCCTCATCAAGCTGTCCGTACGTCAATTGCTCGCCCGCGCACTCCACGGCGATCGCGTCGGACCGCCGTCGCGCCTGCCACGCGAACAGGTCGCCGGGGGTGACCGCGTCGCGGTCCGCGGGCTGCCTCATGCCTCGCCCCGGGCGTCGGCCGTGTCCATGGCCCGTGCCAGGCTCCGAGGCCGCATGTCGGTCCAGTGCGCGTCCACGTAGGCCACGCACGCCTCGCGCGAGGCGTTGCTCAGCACGGCGGTCCAGCCGTCGGGCACCGGGGTGTCGGCGGGCCACAGTGAGTGCTGGTCCTCGTCGTTGACGAGGACGTGGAACGAGGCGTCGGGATCGTCGAAGGGGTTGCCCATGGAAGTTCCTCCTGTGGTCATGCCTGTGTGGACGCGGGCGCCCTCAGGACCTGCGACAGCAGCCGACCGACGTCGGCGACCGCCGTGCCGAACATTTCGTAGTGGCCGCAGTCGACGTGCAGGACCGTGACGCGCCCGCCGACGTGCGGGCCCCAGCCGCGGTCCGGCCGGCTGTCGTGCGGCGAGCCGTCGGCCGCCGTCACGAGGACGAGGTCGCCGTCGAACAGGTCCGGCACGAAACGGCTCATGAGGCGCACGTTGTTCACCGCCACGCCGACCGTCGACCGTACGTCGCGCGGGTCGGCGTCGCTCAGCGGCGCGAAGCTCCGGCGCAGTCGCCCCACCAGCACGTCGTCGACGACGCCGGGGGTGATGCCGGCGCCGTGCGCGCCGTCGAAGAAGCCGTGCAGCGCGTCCGCCGGCACCTCCTCCTGGCCGGCCGGCTCTCCCACGTCCCCGGTGCCGGGGTAGCTGTCGAACACCACCAGGAGGCCCACGGCCTCGCCGGCCGCCCGCAGCCTGGCGGCCATGGCATGCGCCACTTGTCCGCCGAAGGACCAACCGAGCAGATGGTAAGGGCCCGTCGGCTGAGCCTGCCTGATCCGCCGGACGTAGTCGTCGGCCATCTCCGCGACGCTTGCGGGGAGTTCGGACGCGTCGTCGTCCGCTCTCAGGCCGCGGGCCTGGAGGCCGTACACGGGCCGTTCGCAGTCCAGGTGTTCCAGCAGCCTGAAGTAGCACCAGCTGAGGCCCGTCCCGGGGTGGACGAAGAACAGCGGGAGGCCGCTGCCCTGTGGGCGCAGGGGCAGCAGCGGGGCCAGCCCGTCCGGCTCCGCGTGGCCTTCGGCCAGATGGCGTGCCAGCGCGGCCGCCGTCGGACGCCGGAACACGGTCTGGACCGAGATCTCCGCTCCCAGGACCTGCCGCAGACGGCGGACCAGCCGGATGGCGAGCAAGGACGTGCCGCCCGCGCGGAAGAAGTCGTCGTCGACGCCGATGCCCGTCAGGCCCAGCAGTTCGGCGAAGACCTCGACGACGGCCCGCTCCTGCGGAGTCCGCGGGGCGCGGCCCCCGGCGGTCCCGGGGGACGGCGGAGGCGGCAGGGCCGCGCGGTCGAGCTTGCCGTTGGTGGTGAGAGGGAAGCGGTCCACGACCACGATGTCCGAGGGCAGCATGTACGCCGGCAGCCGGCCCGCCAGATGTTCGCGCAGCCGGCCCGGCTGCGGGACGGCTCCGGCCGTTTCGCTCCCGGACGGGCCGCACGCCGGTGTGACGTAGGCGACCAGCCGCTGTTCGCCGCCGTCGGAGCGGAGTACCGCGCAGACGGAGCCGACCTCCGCCCGAGCGCCCAATACACTTTCGATTTCGCCGAGTTCCAGGCGCTGCCCGTGCAGTTTGACCTGGGTGTCCTCGCGTCCGAGGTATTCGATCGAGCCGTCCGCACGCCACCGGACGATGTCGCCGGTGCGGTACATGCGTGATCCGGGCGGACCGAAGGGGTCGGCGACGAACCGGGACGCGGTCAGGGCGCTGCGGCCCAGATAACCCAGGGCCAGTTGAGCGCCCGCGAGATAGAGCTCGCCGGGGAGACCGGGGGGACAGGGCCGCAGCGTCTCGTCCAGGACGTGGACGCGTGTGTTGTGCACCGGCTTGCCGATCGGCACCGGGCCCCGCTCGCCCGGCCGGCAGCGGTGCCACGTCACGTCGACGGCCGCTTCGGTCGGCCCGTACAGGTTCTCCAGGGCGACGCCGGGCAGCAGACGGTGGAACGCGTCCGCGGTGTCCCGGGAGAGCGCCTCCCCGCTGCAGAACACCCGGCGCAGCCCGGTGCAGGCCGCGGCGGCCGGCTCGGCCAGGAAGTGGTTCAGCAGCGAGGGCACGAAATGCGTGACCGTCACGCCGTGTTCCCGCACCGTGCGGGCCAGACGCGCCGGGTCCCGGTGGTCGCCGGGCCGGGCCACCACCATGGCGGCGCCCTCGCGCAGCGGCCAGAACAGCTCCCAGACGGACACGTCGAAGCCGCAGGGGGTCTTGTGCAGCACACGGTCCCCGGACGTGAGCGGGAAGGTGTCCTGCATCCATCGCAGGCGGTTGTCGATGGCCGAGTGGGAGACGACGACGCCCTTGGGAAGTCCGGTGGACCCGGAGGTGTAGATCACGTACGCCGGGTCGTGCGGAGCGGGCGGGCGGGTCGTCCTGCCGCGAGCCACCGGCGGCAGCGGCTCGTCGACGAAGACGGCGGCCGGCCCGTCGTCGGGCAGCGCCGCACAGGTGGTGCGATCAGTCAGTACGCAGGGCGACTGCGCGTCGCGCAGCATGTGGGCGAGCCGCTCCACCGGGTGCTCGGGGTCCAGGGGGAGATAGGCGCACCCCGCCTTGACGACGGCGAGAACCGAGACGACGAAGTCGGCCGACCGGGGCAGAGCCAGCGCCACCACCGTTCTCGGTCCCGCACCGATGTCGTTGAGGTACCGGGCCAGCCGGTCGGCCCGTGTATGGAGTTCGGCATAGGTCAGCGTTCGCCGGCCGTCGATGACGGCCGGCGCGTCCGGGGTGCGCAGGGCCTGGTCCGAGAGCGCCTCGGGAAGCGTCGTCACCGGCAGCTCGCGCCGTGTCGCGTTCCAGTCCTCCATGACCAGGCGCCGCTCCGCCTCCGTGAGCAGGCCGATCTCGCTCACCCGCAGGGAAGGGTCCGTGGTGACCGCGTCGAGGACGGTGAGTAGTCGCGAGACGATCGACTCGGCCGTGGAGGCGTCGAAGAGATCGGTCGCGTACTCCAGGTGGCCTTCGATGCCCTGCGCTCCACCCCGCTGCCGCTCGACGAGTTGGAAGGTGAGATCGGTTTTCGCGGTCGGCAGCGGGGCCAGCGGACGGACGGCGGCCCGCACTTCACCGAAGTCCGGTTCCTGCGCCGGGTCGCTCTCGAAGCTCATCATCACCTGGAACAGGGGATTGTGCGCCAGTGAGCGGACCGGGTTGACGGTTTCGACGACCAGGTCGAACGGCAGGTCCTGGTGGGCGTAGGCGTCCAGATCGGCCTTCCGCACCCTTCTGAGCACCTCGGCGAAGCCGGGATCGCCCGAGAGATCGACGCGCAGTACCACCGTGTTGACGAAGAAGCCGACGAGGTCGTTCAAGGCCTCGTCCACGCGCCCCGAGACGGCGGAGCCGATCGCGATGTCGGGGCCGGATCCCAGCCGGGTCAGCAGCACGCACAGGGCGGCGTGCACCACCATGAACGGGGTGCACCGGTGCTCGCGCGCCAGCTCCGTCAGCGCGTGGTGCAGCTTGGCGTCGCAGTTGAAGGGGACGGCGGCGCCCCGGTGGCTCGCCACCGCCGGCCGCGGCCGGTCGACGGGCAGCGGCAGGGGAGTGGGCAGGCCGGCCAGGGTCCGCTTCCAGAAGGCGGCCTGCACGGCGTGCAGACTCCGGGGGTCCTGCGCGTCCCCCAGCAGCTCCCGCTGCCATAAGGTGTAGTCCGCGTACTGGACCGGCAGCCCGTCCCAGGACGGCGCGGACGACCGGCCGACCCTGGCGCGGTAGGCCGTCGACACATCACGCAGCAGGGTGTCGACCGACTGGCCGTCCATCGCCGCGTGGTGGACGACGAGCAGCAGGACATGGTCGCCGGGACCTGTCTTGAACAGGGTCGCGCGCAGCGGGAGCTCGGAGTTGCCGACCGCGACGGGGACGGCCGCAGCAGCCATCAGTTCCTCGTCCAGCCGGTCCGCGTCGCACGGGACGAGCGGCATTCCGGGGTGGCCGGCGTCGGAGTCGAGGACGTCCTGGTACGGCTCACCGTCCCTCTCGCGGAAGACGGTCCGCAGCGGTTCGTGCCGCTGCACGACGTCACCCAGCGCGAGCCGCAGGGCGTCGACCCGCAACGGCCCGCGCAGGCGCAGAGCAAGGGGCAGGTTGTATGTCGCTCCGGTTCCCTCCACACGTTCGAGGAACCACAGCCGTCGTTGGGCGAATGAGAGGGGCAGCACGACGAGCCTCCTGATCAGCGGGGGAATCACAGGCGTGCGGGGCGTTCCACTGCTCGTGGGAGTCAGGCCGGGACCGCGCGCTCCAAGGCCCTCCCGCATCGTCGAATCAGCGCGTCCGGGCTGCTCACGGAGTCGCCTGCCAGCCGCTGCAGTTCCTCGTCGTACCAGTTCAGGAGAGCGTGCAACCGCGGGGCGGGAACCAGGCCCGGGTCGGCCCGCACGACGACCGGCATCTCGGGCCCGCCGAGCACCTTGACGTCGAACCGGGGGCCGATCTGGCGGTGGGGACGGGTCGCCTCGACGCGGCCGGGACGATCGGCGCCGCCGGAGGGGGCGGTCTGTGTGACGTCGTGGGCCAGGAAGTTGTAGAAGTGGTCGTAGCCGGGCGCCCTCCCGCGTTCCGCGCGCACCAGGGCGTCGACTTCGTCGATGTCGTACGAGCCGAAGCGATAGGCCTTCAGCGCGGTGCGCTGCACGTGGCGGACGTAGTCGTCGAACGTGCGCGGCGCCGGATCGGTGTCGAGCATCATCGGCGCATACTGGTTCATGGAGCTGACGACGGTCCGCCAGGGCGGGCTGAACCGGTTGCTGGACTGAAGCGTCATGACGACCCGTGTGGTCTCCTCGATCACCGCGACGGCGAGGGAGGTCAGCGCCAGCAGCACGTCGTGCGGTGCCAGTCCGCGCTGCTTCGCGACATCGGCCAGCGAGGCGCGGGCGCGAGGCGAGCGGAGCACCGCCTCGATGCGTCCGGGGCTGCCGCCCGCCGCGTCGGGCACCGGGAACGTGTCCGCGGGCAGCGCGGCCAGCAGATCCCGCCAGTAGCGCAGGACGGCGTCGCCGCGCGCCCGGCCGGCGGCCGACTGCTGGGCCAGGGCGAGTGCGGAGGGCTGTGGGGGCCTCTCCTCCAGCCAACGCCGGCCCTCCGAGCTGTCCCCGCCGATCAGTGCGGTCAGTTCCGCGCGGAGCCGTCCCATCGCGAAACCGTCGGCGACGATGTGGTCGGTCGTGATCACCGCATGCGTGGGTCGTCCCCCGTCGGTCACCAGGGCGAAGCGGCGGGCGTGTTCACGCGCGCGGTCGATGCGGTCGCGGGCCAGTTCCCGTCCGGCCGCCGCGGCCTCGTCCGCCGTGCGAACCGGCCGTTCGACGGTCTGCACAGTCACCTCGCCGGCCGCCGGGTCCACCACCTGGACCGGCCCCCGTGCGGTGTCCGCGAAGCGTGTGCGGAGCGACTCGTGGCGCTCGCAGAGCACGCCGAAGGCGGCCACGAGCCGGTCCGCGTCGCAGTCGGCCGGAGTCCCCACCACACCGGTCAAATACGTCTCCGGCCACCGCTCGTGGGGCCAGTCGGCCATGACCCGCCAGACGGAGAGCTGTCCGAATGTCAGAGGAGCGCTGTTCGCCGTCGCCATGAGGTTCTCCGCTCTCTCACACATCGTCGAGGGACGCCTTCTCACGGCTGCCGCGCTCCAGCACCTGTAGCAGGTACAGGGCGAGCAGCACCAGCACGGCCGCCTTGAGCAGTTCCCAGCACAGCAGTCCCGGCGCCCCTCCGGCCCCCGACAGCACACGGCGGGCGGCCTCGATCCCCTGCGACATCGGCATGGCGTGACCGACGGCGGCCAGCCAGCCGGGGAGCCAGGCGAAGGGGATGTTCACGCCGCACAGCAGGAGCATCGAGTACAGCACCACGTTGGCGAGGAACGTGGCCTCGCGGGTCCGCAGCCCGACCGCTCCCACGACGAGGCCGCAGGCGCTGCACGACAGGGCCGTGACCAGCAGGGTGAGCCCCAGCATGGGCAGGGAGCCGAGAGGCACGTGCACCCAGTCGAGCGCCGTTCCGACGCCGAGCATCACCGCGGAGGTGAACGCCCCGGTGAGCACGGCCGGAAGGACGCGGCCACTGAACATGACGGCGCGGTTGGCCGGGGTGGCGAGCAGGGCGGTGAGCGTACCGCCGTATCTCTCGCCCTGGATCGAGTGGGCCGGCGCGAAGAGACCGGCCATCGCGCACGCGTGCAGAGCATTGCCGACCACGTAGTAGTCGGGCGGGTAGGCGCCGAGGTAGCGGCCCAGGTGGACCGCCCAGATCAGTTGGACGACCGGGACGCCGATCACGGTCGGGATGAACGCCGACGGCCGCAGCCAGCGGAACAGGGCGAGGTAGGAGCGCCAGCCCGCCACGAAGAACAGGCGCCACGTCACTGAAGGGCCAGCGTTCCGCTGGAGCGTGCCAACCATTCGAACCTCCTCTGCAGCAGCAGCGTGATGGCGAGGTAGACGCAGGTGAGCAGAAGGCACATGCCGATCGCCTCCGCCGCGCTGCCGTTGCCCACAGCCGCTCCGGTGAGCGCCTTCACGCCCCAGGTGGGAGCCAGCAGGTAGGAGATCTTCTGCACCGGGTCGGGGAGGGTGGAGATCGGGACGAGCATGCCGCTGAGCATCCACACGGGGAACTCGAAGAAGTTGGCCAGCGACTGTGCCGTCGGATACAGGATGAAGGCGGAGGCCATGAGGAGGCCGAGCATGCCGAGTGCGACGACGGTCACCGGTACCGCGACGAAGAAGAGCATCGGGTGCTCCAGGTGGAGCGGCATGTCGAAGAGCACGGCACTCCAGCCGAGCGTGACGAGCAGCCCGTAGACTCCCAGGGACGATGTCGCGATCGCGAACGGCAGGGTCACGAGGAACGTCGAGCGGGGGCTGGCGACCAGGGGTTCGAGCAACTGCATCAGCCGCAGCCGGGTGATGGCGTTGCCCGAACCCAGGAGCGTCGAGGACCACATGCCCATCAGCGCCGCGCTCAGGGCCACCGACATCGGGGCGTCCTGCTTGCCGGAGCCCCGGAACATGTAGAAGGCCATCGAGGCGAAGATGAGGGGGAGCAGTATGGCGAGGAAGACGTACAGCCGGGTCCGGATCAACTGCCTCATCTCGTACCGCCACGCACGAGCGAGGAAGCCGGCACTCGTGCCCAGGCGGTCCAGCCGTCCCGCCGTCACCGGCGGTCCTGGGAGATGAGGGAGACGTACGCGTCCTCAAGGGTCGGCTCGCGCTTGGAGACCTGAATGACGGACAGGCCTCGCAGTTCGGCGAGGACCGCGGCCGTCACGTCCGTCTCCTGGCCACTGTGCACGTCGAGGGTCTGGCTGCCGCCGTGCTCCGTCAGACCGACCGAGCGGACACCGGGCAGGGCGCGCAGCCGGCCGACGTGGTCCTCGCCCACGCCGCTGACGGTGACCGTGAGGACCACCTGACCGTCCGTCTGCTTCTTCAAGGAATCCGGAGTGCCCTCAGCGATCTTCGTACCGTCGCGCATCACCGCGACCCGGTCGCACAGCTCGTCGGCCTCGAACATGTAGTGCGTGGTGAGCAGCACACTGCGACCGTCGCGCACCTGTTCGCGGATGAGAGCGCGCAGTTCACGGGCCCCGACCGGATCGATGCCGTTGCTCGGCTCGTCCAGGATCACGACGTCCGGATCGTGCAGCAGACCGCGGGCGATGTGCAAACGCTGCTTCATTCCGCGGGAGAAGGATTCCACCCGTTTCCGTTCGTTGCCGAGAAGGCCCACCATGTCGAGCAGGTCGCGAATCCGGGGCTTTTGCTCCCGGTAGGGGATGCCGTACAGATCCGCGAAGAGCAGCAGATTGTCCACGGCCGTCAGGCGCGCGTAGAGCCCCGCGTCGCCGCCGAGGATGACACCTGTCACCCGACGCGCGGTCTGGGGGTCGCGCACGACGTCGTGACCGAGGATGCCGGCCTTACCGGAAGTCGGCAGGAGAACGGTCATCAATATCTTCGCCGTGCTGGTTTTTCCCGCCCCGTTCGGCCCGAGAAGGCCGACCATCTCGCCCCGCTCGACACGGAGAGAAAGTCCGTTGATGGCGTGTTTCACACGGCCCTGAGGCCCTTTGAAGGTGCGTGTCAGGTCGTCGATCGCGATTGCCGGTGTAGCAATACTGTCCAGCATTTGGACCTCTCGCCCCTCGAGGTCGGATGGCACCTCCATGCCTCCACCGCGCTTTGGTCGAGGACTGACGGGATCGTAAGGCGTTGATCCGGCCGACATCAACGGTGAAAGTTGATGTCGGCCGGAAAGTTCCCCTCGGCTCGCGCCATGACCGACGTATCGCCTTGCCGTTTCCTCCACTGTGCCCCTTTTGGTCCCTCGATGGCATTCCGGTGTGTGGCCTGATCTGGAGCTCTCCTGTCTGCATCCGTCGAGATGGGAGTGAGGGGAGAGGGTGCAATCCGGCCAGTCGTTACCAAGTCTTGCTGTGGGAAGAGTGGTCGTCTATCGTTGTGCCGATCAAGAAAAGCGATGGCAGTTTTTTTACCCACAGAGACTTAAATTCCTCGCTGCTTGAGGCGGTTCTGTGAGTGTGTTTGCGCCCGGTTCTTCAGAAATGTCGAGGGGTATTCATAATGCAGCGCACTAGTTATCCGTCATTTCGCTCCGTACTCGACGGCACGAAGGACGGCGTGGTGCGTGTGGCCGGCGCGCACGACGCGCTGGGCGGCCTGCTGGCGGAGGAGGCCGGGTTCCAGGCGGTCTGGTCCTCCTCCCTGGAGGTTTCCTCGTCACGAGGTCTTCCCGACGCGAGCCTGCTCAGCATGTCCGAGTACCTTCAGGTGGCCGCCAACACGCAGAAGGCATTGAGCATTCCGGTCGTCACGGACTGCGACACCGGCTACGGCGGCATCCTCAACGTCGCGCACATGGTCCATGAGTTCGAGGCCGCCGGCCTGACCGCCGTCTGTATCGAGGACAAGCAGTTCCCGAAGCGGAACAGCTTCGCGAACGGCGGCCAGCACCTGGAATCCGCCGAGGAGTTCGCCCGCAAGATCCACACGGCGAAGCGGGCGCAGTCCGGTCCGGAGATGTTCGTCATCGCCCGGACCGAGGCCATGATCAGCGGCCTCGGTGTGGAAGCGGCACTGGAGCGCTGCCGCCGCTACGCGGACGCCGGCGCGGACGCGGTCCTCGTGCACTCCAAGCAGAAGACACACGACCAGATCATGAGCTTCCTGGACGGCTGGGACTTCCGGTGCCCGGTCGTCATCGTGCCGACCACGTATCCCGACTGGCACATCGACGACATCAAGAAGGCCGGTATATCGGCCGTGATCTACGCCAATCACGGTCTGCGCGCCACAGTCAGCGCCCTGCGCAGCACCTATCGCTCGGTCTACGCGAACGGCGACACCACGGCGGTCGAGGATTCCATCGCGTCGGTGCAGGACGTCTTCGCGCTCCAGCGCTTCGATGCCTGGTGCGAGCTCGAGGCATGAGGCTTGAAGCGGACCCGCCGCGACGCCAGGCGATGAGAGGTCGGAGTTGGCCATAATCTCCGCAGCGGACGAACTGCTCGACACCGATGTCTATCTCAACCTCGACCCCGTGGTCGGCATCAACGTGATGCTCAAGTGCGAAGGCTTCAACTTCGCGGGATCGGTGAAACTGCGTACCGCGGTCTCCATGGTGACGGAAGGAATCCGCAGCGGAGTCATCAAGGACACGACGACCCTGGTGGAGTCCTCCTCGGGCAATCTCGGCGTGGCCCTGAGCGTCGTCGCGGCGGCCAGATCGCTGAGGTTCGTCTGCGTGACCGACCCCAAGTGCAGCCCGACCACTATGAAGCTCATGAAGGCCCTCGGCAGCGAGGTGGAGGTGGTCGACGGCCTCGACGCGAGCGGCGGCTACCTCGCGGCGCGCAAACGCCGGGTACGGGAACTGTGCGAGCAGCACGCCGACTATGTCTGCCTCGACCAGTACCAGAACCCGGCGAGCTGGATGGCCCACTACGAGCTGACCGCACCACTGATAGCCAAGCAGTTCCCCGACCTCGACGTCCTGTTCGTCGGCGCGGGAACCGGCGGCACACTCGCCGGGTGCGCGCGATTCTTCCGGGAGAACTTCCGCCGCGTGCGGATCGTGGCGGTCGACAGCGTGGGGTCGGCCAACTTCGGGATGCCCGCCGGACCCCGCCACATCCCTGGCCTGGGAGCCAGCGAGACCATGCCCTTCGTCACCGACGGACTCGCCCACGACCTGGTGCGGGTGACGGAGACCGACACGGTGCGCATGTGCCGACGGCTCGCGCGCCGGGGCGTCCTCGCCGGCGGCTCCACCGGCACGGTGGTGAGCGGAGCGGAGAGCTGGCTCGCCCGGCAGGACGCCGCCGACACCCTCACCGCCGTGGCGCTCGCCCCCGACCTGGGCGACCGGTATCTCGACACGCTGTACGACGACGACTGGGTCGAGGGCACGTACGGCCCCGGCGCGTCAGGTCCTGACAAGTGCCCGCCCGCCGGTCCGGGGACACCCGCCCGCCGGCCGGGCGAAGAGAGGCAGCAATGACGGAGGAATCTGTGAAGCGCAGTCCGAGCACCTGGCCGGAACCTTCGGAGGCATCGGAACTCCCTCCGTTCGCCCGGCTGCTCCTGGTGCTGGCCCGGCTCCGGCTGGACGCGGACCACCTGGCACTCGCGCGTTCCCTCGCGGCCCGCGACGACCTCGACTGGGGGGCGTTCCTCGATGCTGCGGCCCGGCACAAACTCCTCCCGCTGGTCGGCCGCCACGTGCACACCTACCGGCTGGACCGGGCCGTCGAGGGGACGAAGGGTTTTCCGTACCCCTGGGTCTTCA
Source organism: Streptomyces caelestis (assembly GCF_001279005.1). GTDB lineage: Bacteria > Actinomycetota > Actinomycetes > Streptomycetales > Streptomycetaceae > Streptomyces > Streptomyces heliomycini. Next base: position 25,967 of record NZ_LGCN01000235.1, on the reverse strand, counting down.
CCACCGGCCACGTCGGAAACCGGCAGCGCAACCAGGCACTCCATGACGAGTTCGGTCTCGTGTTCAGGGAACTGGCGGATGCGGGTGTCCCCTACGCCGTCCGCAAGGGCTTCTCCCTGGCCGAGGACGTCTACCACGACATCTCGGTACGCCGGATCAGCGACCTCGACCTCCTGGTCGACCGCGCCGACGCGCCCGCCGCCCGCGACGTGCTGACACGCATGGGCTACGTGCAGGGGAACCTGGCCGCCGACGGCGACAGGATCGAACCCTTCAAGCGCGAGACCCAGCTGTTCTGGCGGCTCAACCTCAGCAATCAGCTGCCCTACCTCAAGCCCGGGAACCGGCCCGACGTGCCGGAGTACAACGTGGACCTGTGCCACGACATCTTCCAGCGCAAGTCCGGCCGCAGCGCCGGCGCCGCCGAACTGCTCCGGCGCAGGGTTCCCGCCGTCCTGTGCGGTACCGACACATGGGTGGCCGCGCCCGTCGACGCTCTCCTCGACCTCTGCTCCCACCTGCACAAGGAGGCCACGAGCCTGCGGTTCATCGAGGACAGCGTGGATCTCCAGATCAGCAAGTTCCTGGACGTCGGGCTGTTCGCCGCGAGGCTCACCGGCGCCGAGTGGGGCGACTTCACCGACTGCACCAAGCAGTACGACGCGACGGAAATCGCCTACTACGCGCTCCACCACACCGACGTCCTCTACCCCGGCGCGATCCCGGCGGAGGTCCTCGACGGCCTGCGCCCCGAGGACACCGGCTACCTCGACCAGTACGGAACCCTGGACGGCCGGACCGCCCGCTGGTCGCTGCCCTTCCTGGAACGGCTCTTCGACTCCCGGCGTGGCCGGGACAGTGCGCAGTCCAACGTCCCCCACGCCTGATCCGCAGCCGCAGCCGCAGGCCCAGCGAAAGGAGAACCGGCAGTGGAGCCCTCCGCCCGCACAGCACCGGACACCCGCGTCGGCCGTGCGTCATCCAGGGCACTCGACGCCTCCGTCGTCGCCGCAACCTTCGCGCAGGCCGGTTTCGGACCGTTCACAGGTGTTCCGTGCTCCTTCCTCGGGCCGTTGATCAGCGCGCTGGAGTCGGAATACCCGCGGGCCTATCTCGCCGCGGCCAACGAGGGTGAGGCGGTGGCGATTTCGGCCGGGGCGCGGCTGACCGGCCGCCGGCCCGTCGTCATCCTCCAGAACTCGGGTCTCGGCAATGCTGTCAATCCGCTGACCTCGCTGTGCCACACGCTGCGCCTGCCCGTTCTGCTCCTGATCACCTGGCGGGGCGAGCCCGGGCACAAGGACGAACCGCAGCATCAGCTGATGGGGGAGATCACCCCGGACCTGCTGACGGCGATGAAGATCCGCCATGAGGAATTCCCCGGCAGCGCGGACCAGTTGGGCCCGGCACTCGCGAGGGCTGTCGACCACATGGACGGCACCGGGCTTCCGTACGCCTTCCTTGTGCACAAGGGCGCCCTCGCACCGTATCGGCGGGTCCGCGACGCACCCCGGGCCGCGGCCGCGCCGATGCTGCGGGCGGAGGCGATCACCACTGTCGTGGACGCGGCAGCACCGGACACCCTGGTGGTGGCGACCACCGGCAAAACCGCGCGGGAACTGGAACGTGACCGGGACCGGCCGGCCAACCTCTACGTGGTCGGCTCCATGGGGTGTGCGTCGAGCATCGGCCTGGGCGTCGCACTGGGCGCGCCCGAGCGGGACGTCATCGTCCTCGACGGCGACGGGGCGGCACTGATGCGGTTGGAGGCCATGGCGACCATAGGGCGACAGGCCCCTCGAAGGCTGCTGCACATCGTCCTGGACAACGAGGCCTATGAATCGACCGGTGGCCAATCCACCTTCTCGGCGGGAGTGGACTTCTGCGCTGTGGCCGTGGCCTGCGGCTACGCCAGCGCCGCCGACGTCAGCGACGCTTGCGGCCTGCGCGCGGCGACCGAGCGGGCGCGCGCGACGCCCGGTCCGCACCTCGTGCGCGTCCGCATCCGTCCGGGCTCCGATCCCTCGCTCGGTCGGCCGGCTCTCGCCCCGCCGGAGGCGGCGGCCCGTTTCGCGGGGGCCGTTCTCGGCTGAGAACGGACCCAAGGGAACACCAACTGACAGGAGAGGCCGTGACCGAGACGACGTCGGACAAGGACCTGAGGGTCAAGCAGAACAAGCTGGACTCGCACCTCCCGCAGGACAGCGCGCTACGCCTCTATCTCGCGGAGAAGGACGAGACCGCCCGCGTGCGCAAACCCCGGCCGGAACCCAGGCTGGCCGACGTGGGGGAGCCGCTGGGCCGCATTCCCCGCACGCTCCTGGTCATGCCCCCCATGTGCATGTACGAGGGCGCGGTCAAGCGGGTCGTCCCCCCGATCGGGCTGTGCTACATAGCCGGGGCCCTGGAGAAGGAGGGCATCGACGTCTCCGTCCTCGACTGCATCGTCGAGGGGATCGACGAGGAGGTGCCGGTCGCCAAGGGCGTGTGGAACATGGGCATGTCGGAGGAACGATTCCGCGCCTACATCGCCGAGAACCAGTTCGACGTCGTCGGATTCACCATGATCTACTCCTCCGACCTGCAGAACCTCTACCGTTACGCGCAGATCGTGAAGGAGGTCCGGCCGGAGACGATCGTGATCGCCGGCGGCCTGCACGCCAGCATCTACGCCCGCCGCTTCCTCCAGGACGCGGTGCGCGACGGCGAGCCGTTCATCGACTACGTGCTGCGCGGCGAGGGCGAGATCCGGCTCGGAGACTTCCTGCGCCACCTGGCCGACGGAAAGATCGACCTGAGCGCGGACGGGCTGGCGGGATGGCACGACGGGAAGGTCTTCGCCAACCCGCAGTTCGCCCGGGTCACCGACCTGGACGCACTCCCGTTCCCCGCCTACCACAAGGTGCCGGTGGAGAAGTACTTCGCCCACAACGTACCGTTCTCGCCCTACCCGCGCGGCAAGCGGGTGCTACCGCTCTACACCTCGCGCGGCTGTCCGGTGGGCTGCACCTTCTGCGCCAGCACCAACTTCTCGAAACAGTACATCGCCCGGTCCGTTGACAACGTCATCGCCGAAATCCGGCACTACCAGGACGCCTTCGGCGTGGACGAGGTCCAGTTCGCCGACGACAACCTGACGTTCGACCGCAAGCGGGCCACCGAGCTGTTCGAGAAGATGGTGCCGCTGGGCCTGCCCTGGTGCACGCCCAACGGCATCATGGTGAACACCCTGAGCGCGCCGCTCGTCGACCGCATGGTCGAGTCGGGCCTGTACCAGATCACCCTCTCGCTGGACAGCGGCAACGCGGAGACGCTCAAGGAACAGCACCGTAAGCCGGTGGACCTGACGAAGGTTCCGGACCTGATGGCCTATCTCTACGACCGGGACGTGCTCATGCACGGCACCCTCGTGGTCGGTATGCCCGGGGAGACCGAGGACCAGGTCAAGGACGGCTTCGCGTTCGTCGAGCAGCTTCCGTTCCACTCGATCAACGTGTTCATCGCCGCGGCGATCCCCGGCTCCGAACTCTTCGAGCAGGCCGTGAGCAACGGCACGATCACCTACGAGGGCGCACTGCACATCGACACCGCCCGCTCCACGCTCCGACTCACCAACATCGCGGCCGAGCGGCTCGAAGAGCTGGTCAGCGGCTTCCTCGAGCGCTACAACAAGGCGATCTACCAACGGGATCCGGAGGCCTGGGAGCGCAAGTACCAGGGGCACAAGGAACGGATGGCACGCATCTGCGTGGGGTCCGCCTCAGCCATCACCTCGACCATCATCAGCGCGGGCACTGCCGGGCCGAACCGGTAGGTAAGGAAACTGTCATGGTGGAAAGCGCAGTCGTCCTCGCGGCCGGTGAGAACCGGCGCATGGGCGCCTCGTCCGGGCCGAAATCGCTGCTCCCGCTCGGCACGGACGCCCCGGACGGTCCCACGTTCCTCAGCCGACACCTGGAACTCGTCCGCAGGGCGGGCGCCGAACGCGTCTTCCTCGTCGTCAACCCGGACAACCGCAAGGCGTTCGAGCCGTTCGCGGACGACGTGGTCCAACTCGTCGTCTGCGGTGACGGCAAGGAGCGCACCGGGTCGAGCGTGAGCATGCTGGCCGGCCTGCGAGCCCTGCTGGCCTGGCGGCCGCAGGGCGCCCGTACGCTGATCAGCGACGCGGACATCGTGTACGAGAGCGCTCTGCTCGACCACGTGGCCGCCGCGCGGGGATCACGGCTGTTCACCATCGAGCGCACGAACGGTGACGCCGAGGAAGTACGTGTCTACGGACGGTCTCCCGCGGAGCCGGTCCTCATCGGCAAGGGCCTGTCGGGCGGCATCACCGGGGGTCTCGACCTGCTCGGCGAGAGCCTGGGCCTGATACTCCTGGACGCCGCCGACACGGTGTCGGTGACCGAACTGACGCTGTGGGCTGTCGGGTCCCCGCCGCGGCTGCGCCCGTACGGGTACGGCGGACGGCTGTCGGAGCACGAGGAGATGTGGCAGTACCTGTTCGCCCTGGGCAGGCTCCAGGTCTCCCGCGTACCGGGAGACCTGCTTTTCTCGGAGTGCGACTTTCCGGAGGACCACGTGTTCGTGCGGGAGGAGCTCTTTCCGGCGATCATGCGGCGGGACCGGGACACGGTCGCCGCCCACCGCTGACGTGGGCACCGGTGCGACCCGCGCCGGTGCCCGCCGGCCGGCCGGGACGGGCCTCGCCGGACCGCCCCGACGTGCTCGGGCCGAGGGCGGTCGCACGGTAGGGGAACGGTCAGTCGGCACGTACCGCCGTGGTCTCCCGCACGGCGGCGTCCCGGGCCCGCGAGTTGGCCTGCTGGAAGGTGTCCTTGTGCGCCGCGGCCCAGGTGTTGGACGCCGTGGTGCCGACGGCCGAGTGACGGAAGACAGGGGCCACGTGGCGGGCGAACAGGTCGAGACTGCGGTGCACTTGCTCGGGCGCGGCCCAGTCCATGAGCGACAGCAGCAGGCAGCCGAATCCCTCGCTGCTCTCCTGGAGCCTGTGGATGGCCGCGACGCAGTCCGCAGGGGATCCGGCGATGATTCCACCGGCGTCCACGGTGTACTCGAACGCCTTGCGGGCGCCCACGCCACTGGTCGCCATCGGCATGCCCATGGTCCTCACCCAGAGGTGCTCGCGCTGGTACAGCCATCCCTCGTACAGCTCCTCGAGGGCCTGCTCGCGGCTGGTGGAGACATGCACCGGCAACAGAAGCCGCCAGTCGGCCCGGTCGGCCGTCCGCCCGGCCGAGGCCGCCGCTTCCTCGTAGTGCCGCCACTGCTCGGCGAGCCGGTCCAGGGCCAGGCCGTGCCCAGCGCGCGGCGCGCCCCAGGGCGGCGCCACGTACGACAGCGGACTGATCCCCTGGGTGCCCGCGAGCCGCATCCCGAACGGCGACAGGGCACTGGCCACGGCGACCTCGACGCCACTCGCGGTGAACGAACGCAACTGCAGGCGCGCGTCGTGGAGTTCGAACCAGTCCTCGGTGGCGCTGACGACCTCGCCGCGCAGCAACGGCAGGATCACCTCCAGCGACTGCGCCGTCATGCGTCTGGTGTCGGCCACGGAAATGCCGAGCATGTGCATGTCGGACACGACGGAACCCGCGCCCACGCCGAGGATGAAACGGCCCCGGGTCAGCTGGTCCAACTGCATCGCCCGCTCGGCTGCCATGAACGGATGGTGGTACGGCAGCGTCATCACGCCGGTCGCGAAGACGATGCGACGGGTCCGCTCCGCGGCCGCCGCGATGAAGAGCTCCGGACTCGTGATGGTGCCCCAGCCGGCGGAATGGTGCTCGCCCACCCAGAACTCGTCGAAATTCAGGTCGTCGGCCAGTTCCGCGAAGGCGATGTCCCGGCGAAGCAGGAGATTCGGATCCTCCCCCGGAGGGTGCAGAGGAGATATGAAACAGCCGAACCGCATTCGGTCCACAGTCGGTCCTTTCCAGGTGCGTCGAAAGGTCTTCGTCCACCGGCGGGCTCTGCCGGGTCACCCTAGAGTCATCGGCCGTCCGGACGCGAGAACGTGTCTCACGTGGTGCCGCACACGATGCCGCTGACGGCTCGAGGCCGAGCGGGTGCGAGGGCCGTCGGCGCGCGTGGCGTCTCCCGTGAGTACGCGTGGCTGGCCCCCATGGTGCTGTGGCCCCTCGCGCAGCGGATCATGCCCGAGGCCGCGAGACGGCCGCAGGGCGGTGGCACCAGGCGGCTGGACGACGAAGCAGTGTTCGCCTCCGTCCTCTACGTGCTGGTCAGCGACTCACCCTGGCGGGCGGTGCCGCACACCTTCGGGACGTCGTGGCAGACGGCGCACCGCCGGTTCCGGCAACTGTGCGACGCCGGACTGTGGGAGCAACTGGAGCGCACCGCCGGCGCGCCCGGAACGCCGCCCCCTCTGAGGTACTGGGCGACGGCCGTCCGCCGTGCCGCCGCCGCGCGAAACGGCTCCCGGCCGGGGGCGCCCGCACCGCCGCTCTGAGGACGGCCACGACCCGCGAGGCGGTCCGCAACGGATGCCCGGCACACCAGGGCTCACCCGATCGCCCCTGTCACGAATCAGGAAGCCGAGGAGAGAGCACATCCCATGAGCGACTTCCGAACCCTGAGCCGCCGGGTGCGGCCGGCCGGCGTGGCGAGCAACGCCGTACTCGGCCGGCCCGCCGCCGAACACGGCGGTCGGCACGGAGGAGGGGGCCGACATTGAGCGCCCCCGAGAAGTTCGGCGTCCTCCTCAGGGAACTGCGGCACCGGACCGGACTGACCCAGAAGGAACTCGCCGATCTGGCCGGATTGAGCATCCGCGCCGTGCGAGATCTGGAGCGCGGCCGGGTGAGCCGGCCCCGTAAGGAGACCGTCCGGCTGCTGGCCGACGCGCTGCGGCTGAGGGACGGCCGACGGGCGGTGTTCCTCGCGGCCGCCGCGGCCCGGTTCATCAGCGGCGAGGAGCCGGTGCCGCGCCCGGCACGGGACGATGCCCTCGAGGAACTGCGGTCCCCGCAAGGGCGGGAGAGGACGGACACCGACGTCTACGCCCTGGCCGAGCTGCTCGTCACCGAGCGGCGCAGGCTGACGGCGGCCACGGAGAAGGCGGCGGACGGCCACGGCGAAATCGTGTTCGTGGCCACCCGCTCCGCCGACTCGGCGCTCAACTGGTCGGTGTTCTGGGCGGCACAGCCCATGTGAACGGACCGCGTCCGCCCGGCCCGGGCCGTGGCCGTCTCCGTCACACCAGGGTCGCGCCCAGCGTGCCGATCCGCTCGTCGGCGGTGCCGGTCACCGGCGTTGCGTCACGGCTGACGAGGAAATCCGGCCGGGTCGGGGCCTCCGGCTCGTTGCCGACGGCGTTGTAGGTGATGAGGAGCAGGGCGCGCCGGTCGGACGAGGTGTTGTTGGTCGACGAGTGCACGATGCTCGGATGGAAGGCGTGGATCTCGCCGGCCTCCCCGGTGACCAGCGCCGTGCCGAGCTCCCGGGCCAGCTCGTCGACCGTGTTCGTGCCCACGGTGTAGGCCAGGTCCGCCGAGACGTGCCGGCGCCAGTCGCCGCTCGCGCGGGCCGGGTCCGGCAGGTCCAGCAGACCCAGGCGGTGCGAGCCGGGGAGCACGGTCAGCGGCCCGTTCGCCTCGTGAATCGGGTCCAGGGCAACCGCCAGGTTGACGGCGTCGGGTCGCTTCATGCCGTCCTGCTGGTTCCAGAACGAGAAGTCCTGGTGCCACGGCCAGGCGGCGCCTTCGTGCGCTTGCTTGAGGTTGACCTTGAACTGGTAGACGTAGACGGGGCCGCCGATCAGCGCCTCGGCGACGGCCACAAGGCCGGGGTGCTGGACCAGGGCGGCGCAGAGGTCGTCGAACGCGTGGCAGCCGTGGATCGCGCGCACGGTGTCGCTGTCCTTCTCGTGCACGACCTCCGGACGGCGTTCGGCGCTGATGGCGTCGACCCGGTCGCGGATCCGCTCGACGGTCGGCGCGTCCAGGCGGAACGGTATTCGGCACCAGCCGTCCGCCGCGTAGGCCGACTTGAGTGCGGCGAGGTCGTTCGGAACGGTCGGGAGTGTGCTGTCCATGAAGCTGGCTCCTGGTCACGTAGGTGGTGTGAAAATGCCCGAGAAGGCCATGGCGAGTGGTCGGCCCGCACGGAAACGACGCCGCCTCACGCGGGTCTCCCCGCGGACACCGGCGCGCGTCCCTCGGCGATCAGCGTCTCGTGAACGCTCCGAAGGATCGCCCCGGCCGTCTCGCGCGGTACCCCGCGGGCCCGCAGACGCAGGGCCCAGGCGTCCGCGCCGTCGTCCATCACACGCAGATAGAACCGCGGGCCCAACGTCAGGAAGGCGGATTCGTAACCGATCCGGCCGTCGTCCTCCTCCGCCACCTCGAACGGCTCGAAGGAACCGGGGTCACCGGACACGCCCTTGACGATGAGGTTGAAGGACCACACCGCGTCGTGCGAGGCGATCGCCGCCGGGAACCGCCCGCACATCTCGTCGATCGCATCGAGGTCGAAGATTCCGTTGCGGAAGGCCTGGAGGCTTCTCAGTCCCAACCGCTGAGCCAGCGCGGTGACAGACGTCCCGGCGGGAACCTCGACGTGCGTCGGCACCCACTGGTTCATCGACGTGACATGGCCGGTCCACGGATTGCCGTGCCGGTTGGAGGACACCATCCGCATCGGGATCGAGCGGACGCCCTGGACCTCGGCGACGGCCTGCGCGTAGGCGGCGAGAAGGAGCGCGAACATCGACACCCCGCTGCGCGCCGCCACCCGCTCGACGGCGGTGCGGGAACGGCGGGAGAGCAACCGGGCCACGAACACCTCGTCCTGCGGTCCGCTGGGCCGCTCCGGCTTGGGCGCGTCCACCAGTGAAGCGGTCAGCGTCTTCTCCCAGTGTCGCTCCGCCGCCCGCAGCCGTCCGCGAAAGCCGTCGGAACGCTGTTGCTCGGCCATCTCGCTCAGTAGGTACGGCTTCCGGGCAGCCAGCGCGTCGGGTTCGCGCAGGGCCGTGAGCATGTCCTCCCACAGGATTTGCTTGGCGGAACCGTCGGCGACGACATGGTGGTTGACCAGTGCCACCTGTACGGCCATGCCCTCACGCGTGAGGACCACCGCCCGCCACGCGTACTCGGACCACAGGGTGAAGGGCCGTGCCGCCGAGTCGGCCAGGAGCGCGCGCACCTCCGCGTCGCTCACGCCGTCGGCCCGCATCACCTCGATCGCGGGCTCCGCGTCCTCGTGGACCAGCTGTCGCGGCGTCGTCGGCTCGCTGATGTCGTACACCGTTCGCAGCGAGACGTGCCGGGCGCACAGTGCGCGCAGCGCGTTCACCGCCCTGGTCGGGGGCACCGGCTCCGGCAGCGTCCACAGGGTGCGCAGATTCGACTCGTGCCACTGCTCGACCGGAAGGTCCTGGACGGCCCGCATCACCGACAACTGCCCGAAAGTGAGCGGCCCCGACGTCCCCATCGTCCATCGTCTCCCACTGCTTCGACGCCGCGGATCCACACCGCCGGCGACTCCTCGTCCGCCGGGCCGATCGCCAAACTCTCGCCAAGCTACCGGTGCCCGCGCCGCGACGGCGGCAGCCACAGCGGCAGTTGCGGAGACCGTGCCGTGCCCGCCCGGGCACCCCGAAGGTCCTGCCAACTGCCTCCGTAGGTGCCGCTCGGCGCGCTTCGCCGCTGCTAGCGTCCTCGCCCATGCTGACGCCCAATCAGTGGGAAAGAGCGGGGAGCGGTCCGCTGCGCCTCGGTGTCGTCGGGGCCGCCGGACGGCTCGGGTCGAGGATCGTCGACGAGTGCGACCGCCGTGGCATCGAGGTCGTGTGGACCGCCACGCGCGAGTCCTGGCGTCCCTTGCCCGGACGGCACGACGAGAAGACCGTGCCCACGGTCGTCGTCGACGCCAGCCGCGGCGCCGTGCTGCCCCGCACCGCCGACCACTGCCGGGCCACCGGAGCGGCCCTGGTGGCCTGCGCCTCCGACCTCGGCTCCGTGGAACGGCAGGCGGCGGCGGAACTGGCCACCGAGGTGCCCGTCGTCCTCGCGACCAATTTGTCGGTCGTCAACTGGCTTCAGCACCGCTTGGTCCGCACCGCGGCGGCGCTGTCACTGAGGCTGCCGGAGATCCCCGACGCGAGCGTCCTGGAGCGGCACACGGCGACGAAACGCGACCGCCCCAGCGCCACGGCGCGCTCCCTGGCCGCTGCCTGGGACGCCGCCGGACCCGGCGCCACCCGTGAGATCGCCTCCTACCGGGCGGGGCTGCCGGTCAGCGAGCACCGGTTCGCGCTCGGCTTCGCCCACGAGACACTGACGATCTCCCACGACGTCCGAGACCTCGGCTCGGCCGCCCTCGGCGCAGTCACCGCCGCGGCCCGGATCCATCGGGCCGCCCCTCGGCTGGTCACGAGCACCGAACTCTTTGACGAGTTCCTGCTCCGGGACGACGAAGCGAACTGAGAGCGGAACCGCACGAACGAGCCCGTGAGCGAACGGGCCGGCCACCGGGGCCGATGGAGGAGAACGTGACCATTCACAGGTACTTCGACTCGGCTGAACAAGCCGAACTCTTCACTCTCGTGACGAAGATCAGCGAGAAGGAACTCGCTCCCGTCGCAGCCGCGTTCGAGGCCCGCGCCGAATTTCCCCGCCAGTTGGTGGCACGGCTCGGCGAACTCGGGGTCATGGGAATGGCCTTCCCGGAGCGCTGGGGCGGAGGCGGCCAGTCCGTCACCTTCTACCTTCAGGTCGTGGAGGAACTGGCGCGCGGCTGGCTGGCCGTGGCCGAGTCGGTGCACCTCCAGGTACTCACCTGCCGGGGACTGGCCCAGTACGGCAAGGACTCCCTGCGCGAGCGATATCTGCCGGCCATGCTGGAGGGACGGCTGTTGGGCGGGAACTGCATGTCGGAGGCCGAGGCCGGATCCGACCTCGCGGCCATGACCACGTCCGCCACGGCCACGGACGACGGCTACGAGATCTCCGGGCTGAAGACATGGGTGAGCCATGCCGGAGTCGCCGACGTGTACCTGGTCTACTGCCGCACCGGGCGCTCCGGCCCGGGCGGCATCTCGTGCTTCCTGGTCGAGGCGGCGCAGGACGGCGTGAAGGTGTTCCCTCCGTTCGCCAAGATGGGCGTCTGCGCCCTTCCGACCGCGCAGGTCGCCTTCGGCGAGGTGCGCGTCCCGGCGGAACGGATGGTCGGCGGCCGCAATCGCGGTATGCTGGTGGCCGCCTCCGTCTTCGACCACGGACGCATGGGCATCTCCGCCTGCGCCGTCGGTCTGGCCCAGGCGGCGCTCGACTACGCGAGCGCCTACGCCAAGGAACGGCGCCAGTTCGGCAGCCCCATCGCCTCCTTCCAGGGCATGTCGTTCATGCTCGCCGACATGGCCGCGCAGATCGCCGCCGCCCGCGCGCTGGTCCTCAGCACCGCCCGGCTCATCGACGACGGATACCCGGCCTCGGCCGAAGCGGCCAAGTGCAAGCTCTTCGCCACCGACACCGCCATGCGGGTCACCACGGACGCCGTGCAGATCCTCGGCGGCTACGGCTATGTGCGCGACCATCCCACGGAGCGGTGGATGCGGGAGGCCAAACTCCTGCAGATCATCGAGGGCACCAACCAGATTCAGCGGGCAACCATCGCCCAGAGCCTGTGACCCCACGCCCCCACACTGAGGAACGTCCGCATGAGCGAGCTGCCCCCGTATGACGTCCCCTTCGCGGGTGAGGAGTCGGACGGCCCGGCCACCTGGGGCCAGCAGGCCTTCTGGGACGGGCTGCTGAGATACGACTGCACCGGATGGAACCGCAACGTCGCGACGGTGGTGCGGCTGCCCGAAGGATCCTCCCTGAACGACACGCTGAACCTGCTCGGCCGGATCACCGACCGCCACGAGGGCCTGCGCACCGAGGTGTACCAGGGAGCGGACGGTCTCAGACAGCGCGTCCACGCACAGGGCACCCTGTCGGTCGGTGAGATCTCCGGCGCACACCCCGCGGACACCGCCCGGGAGGCCGCCCGGCTCCGGGCGCTGCCCCTGGGCACGGACGGCGTCCCGCCGTTCGCCGCCTCCGTGGCCGTCGAGGACGGTCGCCCGCGCGCCCTCGTCCTCGCCTTCTCCCATCTGGTCGTCGACGCCTCCAGCGTCCGCGTGATCCTCGACGGGCTGGCGCGGCCCTCCTGGGAACCCGCGGCCCAGCCCCGGGAACAGGCGCTGCGCGAAGCGGGTGAGTTGCGGCGGACCGGCCTGCGCGCCGCCGGCACCTGGGTGAGAGAGGCAGGCGACACCGTCTTCCCGTTCGCTGCCGCGCACGCATCCCCGGCCGAGGGCCGCGTGGTGCAGCAGGTGCTCACCTCCGCCCCGGCGGCCGAACGGTTGCTCCAGATCTCCGCGGCGCTCGGCGCCGACGCCTCCGCCGTGCTGCTGACCGTGGCGGCGGTCGGGCTCGCCGTACCTCTCGGGCTGAGTCGGCTGCCACTGCAGGTGGTGACCTCCAATCGGCACCGGACCGGTACCAGGAACTACGTGGGAGTCCTCGCCCAGTTCGGTCCCCTCACCGTCGGCCTGGACCCCGACGCCAGCTTCACCGATGTCCTGGCGCGCACCGGACGCCGGGCCATGAGCGCCTACAACAGCGCCCTGTGGTCGCCCGCCGGTCTCCAGGAGGCACTGGCGGCCGCCGGGCGGTCGCTCGACGACGTACTCGGCGCCACCTTGACCTTCAACGACATCCGGGCGGCCACCTTCCCGCCTGTGCTGGACCACCCGGCCGAACCGGATCCGGGCCGGGACCACTGCGTGCATGATCTGCCCCGATGGCCATACCAGGGTGGGCGCTGCGCGATCGCCGTGGTGGGAGGAAAGGACGTCCTGCAGTTCGCCCTGCGCGCCGACACCCGCTACGTCGCCCCGCGGCTCGCCGCGGCACTGCTGCCGGGCATCGACGCCGTGCTGCGCCGGGTCCACGAGAAGGGCGGTTCGGTCCGGATCGGGGAACTGGGGGAAGCGGCGTGAGGGACGGCGGCAACGGCACCGGACCGGGCCTTGCGCCGGCACACACCGGGTCCTGCGGACCGGCGGGCATCTGCCTCTGCAACTGCCGCTGTGAGCTTCCGAAGGCGATTAGGTTGACGGCCGTGAACCGCACGCTGCGGCGAGGGGACACGTGGTGAGCATTCGGGAGCGGGTGCCCGGCGGGACCGATCCGCGGCCCCTGGGCGGTCTTGACGACGCGTTCGGCGCCGGCTGGTTGAGGATGATCGCCCTCGAGCCGGCGCCGCAGGAGCACATGGTGCCGCTGCGTGACGCGCGCCTGGTACGTGTGCTGGGCCTGGTGGAGGACGCCCTGCGCCGGACCGGAGACGGCAGTCGCCGCAGCGTCCCCTCGGCGGGCGCGCTCTACCCTTACGACGTGGTCGTCGTCGGCGGATCGGGACGGCGCCCGCAGGTACTGCGTCCCGACCTGACCCGCGGCATCTGCGCCGCACTCCCGCTGTCCGGTGCCGCCGCGGCGGACCTGCGCGCCGCGCTTGACGAGGACGGCGGCATCGACGGGGCGGACCACGTCGTGCTGCTGGCCCGGCCGTGGCTGTCGATGCGCAAGTACGGGCCCCGAGGACACCTTTACACCCAGCTCGACGCCGGCCACGCCGCCACGAGCCTGCTCGGCACGGCGCTGGGTCAGGGACCCGCGGTGCTGCGTCTGCGGGTGCCGCGGCGACGGATCAGCGCTTGCCTGGATCCCTTCCTGCCGTACCGGGAGGTGCACTCCGTCGTGTCGGTGGAAGCCGCTCGGAAGGACGACCAGGTCCGGGAGACCACCGTGAACCTCACGTCACTTCCCCGGCGGGACGTGGCCGAGTCGATGGAACGATTCTGCTGGTCACAGATACCGGAAGCCCTCAGGGACGGCGGCGACCGGGCGCTGCCCGTCACCTCCGCTCCCGTGGTGGTCGTCGACGACGCACCCGGAGGACTGCGCCGGATCGGTCGCCACGAGTGGCGCCTGCTGACCCGGCTGCGTCAGTCGTGCAAGCGGTTCGACCAGCAGGAACAGCCCGCCGACGGCGTTGCGGCGGCACTGGAGGTAATCACCACCGCCCTGCCCACCGACCTGCCGGACGTGACAGGAGGCGACGGCGGCGTGCGGGTGTCCGTACTGACCGGGCCGGGGCCGATCGCCGACGCCTGCCGCCGCCGTCTGCCGGGCGGCGACATACGCCTTGCGGTCAGCGACGCGGCGAACGACCCCGCCGTCGTCACCCGGCTCTGCCTCGGCCAACGGCACATCGGATGGGCCAAGGCCCTGGTGATGTTCCATCTCCGCACGGAGCGGCTGCTGCGCGCCGGCCGGCCTCAGGATGTGCGGGACGCGCTCTTCCGCGCCTCGGCGGCCGCCCACCTGATCTACCTGGGCGCGGCGCGCAACGGTGTCGCCGTGACCGCGGTGGGCGGATTCGACACCCGCGCGCTGCGGTCCGTCGCCGGCATCGGGGACGGAGAGGAAGCGGTCTACCTGATGGCGCTCGGCGTGGAGGCGGGCACCGGGGGCAAGCTCGACCGTCTGGCGGTTGCGCATGCGCACGGAGAATGAGACAGGTCGGCGCGGAACCCAGTGGTGGAGGCGGACTTGATGCGGCTTCTGAACGATGTGCTCGCCGAACTCACGGCCCGGCACGCCGACAGCCCGGCGGTCGGTGACTCGGGCAGGGTGCTCACCTACCGGGAACTCGCCGATGCCGCGACGGCCTTCGGCACGGCGATCGACAGCTGGTGGCGCTCCGACGGTGCCGCGAACCGGGCGGCGGAACACGGCGGCAGGGCCCGGGCCGGGATCTGCGCGGCCAACTCCGCCGGATACGTGGTGGCCTATGCGGGACTGCTGCGGGCGGGTATGGTGCCGTTCCTGCTCGACCCCGCCCTCGGCGCGCATGAGCTGGCGGCCGTGACCGCCGACTGCGGCATCGACCTCTACGTCAGCGACCGTACGCTGCCGCCCGGCCTGCCCGGCGCCGTCACCACGGAGATCGGGGGCATGCGGGTGACCGCGATGCCCGCCCGGCCGCCCCGTCCCGAACTCCTCGACACCACCGAGGTCTGCCGCTTCACCTCCGGCTCCACCGGCTCCCCCCGGTGCATCGAGTTCTCCGGCGCCGCAGTGCTGGGCGCCGCGCTCAGCTGGCGTGAGGCCACAGGACTCGGCGCGGGGGAGCGGGTCCTGTGCTTCGCCGGACTCTTCAACGGCCTGGCGTTCAACACGTCCCTGCTGGCGACCTTCCTCGCGGGCGCGTCGCTGTGGGTGCCCTCGGGACTGCCCAGCTCCGGGCATGTCGTCAGGTTCCTCCGGGAGATCGAACCGACTCGGCTGACAGGCTTTCCCGCCCTGTACGAGTCGTTGCTCCGCCGTGACCAGTCGGTGCCCGAACTGGCCGGGCTGCGCTCTGCGTTGTCCTCGGCGGCCCCCCTGTCACCACGGACGGCTGCGGAGCTGCGCCGCCGGCACGGACTCGCCGTCTGCGACTACTACGGAGTCGCCGAGGCGGGGCCGCTCACCTACGACCCGGACCCCGCGCCCGGGCGAGGTCTGGGATACCCCCTGCCCGGCGTGGAGTTCGCCTTCGGAGCGCCGGGTCACTCCGACACGTCGGTCAGAGTGCGCAGCAGGTCAATGGGATCGCGCTACCTGAATGCCGCCGGCTTGTTGGAGAGCCGACTGGACGCGGAGGGATTTTACCTCACCGGGGACGAGGGCCTCATCGAGGACGGCCGGCTGGTCCTGCGCGGCAGGACCGGCAAGGGCATCAACATCGGCGGACGGAAGATCGACCCGGTTGAGGTACAGGAGGCGCTTCGTCGCTGCGGGGCCGCCGACGCACTGGTCCTGGCCACGGTCAAGAAGAACGGCGACCCGGTGCTGGTCGCGCTGGTGGATGGCGTCCAGGGGGCGACCGAGCGGGAGTTGCGGGCGCGGTGCCTGGGGCTGCTGGCCGCCCACAAGGTGCCCGAACGCATCTTCACCGTCCCGCGGTTGCCGAGGGGAGGCGCGGGCAAACCGCGGCTTGGCGCCGCTCAGGCCCTCGTCGCCGACCTGATCCAGCAGCACGAGAACGACGCGCTGCGTGAACGGCCCGGAACCCACCGGGCCGAGCGCCCCACGGCCACGCCCGAGGCGGAGCCGTCGTTCCGGCACACCACCCCGCCCCAACCCAACCGAGGAGAACTCGATGCCCGGATCCCAGCAGCTCCTCCAGCGCACCGCCGAACTCGTCGCCGCAGTGAGTGAAGGCGCGGTGAGCGAGGAAGCGGCCCTCTCGGGCAACAGCACGCTCACAGAACTGGGACTCACCTCCCTCGCCTACCTCCGGCTGATCGACGCGCTGGAGAACGAGTTCGGCGTCTACATCGACCTGGAGGAGGACACCTCGTTCCTCGGGTCGGTCGCGGGCCTCGTCCGCTACCTCGACGAGCAGGGCGTGACGGCACAGGAGGCGCGGTGACCGCGCCGGTCGAAGCCCGGCTGCCACCGGTCGTCCGGAAACTGCGGGTCCAGGTGGCGCTGGCGTCCCGCTCGCTGTCGATCGGCGGACACGACGACTTCAACCAAGGACAGGTGTCGGCGCGCATCCCGGGCGCCGACTTCATGCTCATCAAGGGTGCCCTCAAAGGCTTCGACGAGTGCACTCCCGAGGACGTCATCGTCGCCTCGCTGGACCCGAAAGCCCCCGCCCCGCCCCTCGCGCCCCCCGAACTCCCGCTGCACCAGGCGGTCTACGAGGCGCGTCCGGACGTGCACGGCGTCGTCCACAGCCACGCCCCCCACACCCTGGTCTTCGGAGCCACGGATCTGCCGCTGCGCCCCGTCTCCCACGAGGGCGCCTACTTCGAGGACCGGATCGACCGGTTCACGATGACCAGCAACACGATCCTCGACATGACCACCGCACGCGGAGTCGCCGACGCCCTCGGCGACGACCCGGCCGTGCTGCTGCGCAACCACGGCGGCGTCATCGTCGGAAAGTCCGTTCGACATGCCACCGTGCACGCGCATACGCTCGAGCGCGCCTGTCGACTCCAGTTGATCGCCGAGCGGGTGCCGGGCGGTTACCACACGTCGACCCCGGAGGACGTGCTGGCGAAACGGGAGTTCATCTACGGTGACCTGGCGGTGCGTTCGTACTGGGCCCACAGCGTCGGCCGGGTCCGGCGCACCTGGCCCGAGACCGCACAGTGGGCCCGCTTCGAACGGGCCGACGCACCACAGTCCTGACACCCCAGTGAACGGAGACCGGGTCCGGTGGACCGCGAGACCATGCGGCATGTGCCTCCCACGGCCGCCCCGAAGGACGCCTCCGCCGAAGCCGTCGAGGGACGACGCAATCTCGTACTACTGACCATATGTCAATTCCTCTACTACATGGGGATGGGCGTCGACTTGACCCTGACCGCGGTCGTGGGACTGCAACTGGCCCCCACCCCGGTGCTCGCCACCCTGCCACTCACCATCATGGGCACGGCCGCCATGGTCGCCAACTTCTCAGCGGGGCTGCTCAGCAACCGGTTCGGCCACCGCAGGGTGGCGGCCGGCGGCGCGGCGACGGCCGTGGCCGGAGGACTGGTCTCCATGTTCGGCATCCGGTCCGGCGACTTCACGACGCTGTGCCTGGGCACCGGACTGGTGGGGCTCTACAAGGCGACAGGGGGATACTTCCGCTATCTCGCCGCGGACTCCGTTCCCAAGGCGCGGCGTGAAAGGGCGGTCTCCGTCCTGCTGTGTGGCGGGGTGCTGGCGGCCTTCGTGGGCCCGTGGGCGGCGGAGGCCTGCGCCGGGCTGCTGGACACCGAGTACGCGGGCTCCTACCTGCTGGTCTCCGTGCTCGCCGTGGCCGTTATCCCGCCAGTGCTCGCGGTGCGGGACCGGCCGACGGACGAGGAGCAACCGCCGCCCCCGCCCGTACGGGTCCGGACCGCCGCGCGCACCCGAGAGTTCCGCACTGCCTTCGCGGTGCTCACCGTGGCGGGCTGCGTCATGACTCTTCTCATGTCGGCGGGACCGCTGGGCAGCCGCCACGCGGGCCACCCCGACAGCGCCGGGGCCTTCATCATCCAGGTCCACATGGTCGGCATGTTCGCTCCCTCCTTCTTCAGCGGCTGGCTGAACACCGTGCTGGGCCCGCGCCGCAACGCCGTCCTGGGCTCCGCCCTGCTCGCGGCCGGAGCTCTGGTCGGGGCCGTCCATTCGGGCGTGGCCGCGTTCGTCGTGGCGCTCGCCCTGATCGGCGTCGGATGGAACTTCCTCTACGTGGCGGGCAGTACGTTCGTCGTGCGCTGCTATCCGCCACACGCGGGCGGTCGGGTACAGGCCACCGTGGAGGGCGGCACCGGCGTTTTCATCACCGCCTCCTCCTTCGTCTCCGGCTACCTCTTCACCGCTCTGGGGTGGCAAGTACTCAGCACCCTGGCCGCACTGCTGCCGCTCCTGCTCTGTCTGTGGCTGTCGGCCGCCCGACGGGACCCGGAGCCGAGCGACCGGTCCGGCTGAGACGCAGAGCAGGGCGAACCGGCGTTGATCCGCCAGGGGCAGCTCGTCCTGTGGAATTCCCCCTTGAACGTGAACAGCGGGCGGTTACGCTGTGGGGGCGAGACTTGTACTGTCAGGGCCCGGGTTTCGAGTGGGGTGACGTAGCCGTGGACGGGATGCTTCCGCTGCGGCGTTATCGCAGCAGGAACCCGTTCTGCCCATACCTTGCCGTAGCCCCAATTCCTCGATGCGGGCGTGGTGTTCGCGTGAGGCGTATTCCGCTCCGCGGTCCGAGTACGTGATGCATCCCTCCTTCAGGTCACTCCGGTCGGCGGCCATCCGCAGGGCGTCGACGAGCAGGCCGGCCCGGCGGTGGTCGGCCACTGCATAGCTGACCGCGGGGCCTCCCCCTGAGTGGTGGACACGCTGATACTGGCATCTGCTTGATCCGGAGGAAGCGAGAAGACCGCCGATGGCGATGAAGGACTACTCGGACGAGTTCAAGGCCGATGCAGTGGCCCTGTACGAGTCCATGCCCGGGGCGACCTACAAGAGTATCGCCGCCGACCTGGGCAGAACGTCGCGGCGTCGCCCACGAGGCCGCTCGGGCAGGTAAGGCAGCGCCGGCCAGAGCAGGACAGCCGGTACCGTCCGCCGGCCCGGACGAGCGGATCCGGCAGCTGGAGGCCCCGGTGGCCGAGCTTGAGGCGAGCGAGCGGAAGCTGGCCACCGAGCGGGACATCCTGCGCAAGGAGACCAAGTATTTCGCCGGGGAGACGAACTGGTGAACCGCTTCCAGTTCGTCCACGACCACCGGGACGCCTTCGGCGTGAAGCGGTTGTGCCGGGTACTGGGCGTGAACCGGTCCAGCTACTACAAGGGGCGGGACGGGCGGACGCGCGGACCGCGCGGCAGGCCGCCGACCGGGCCCTGGCCGAACAGATCCGCGCCGTCCACGCCGACTCCGACGGCGCCTACGGCTCCCCGCGCATCACCGTCGAGCTCCGCGCCGACGGCCGCAGGATCAACGAGAAACGGGTGGCCCGCGTGATGCGCAAGTTCTCCATCGCGGGCATACGCCTGCGCAAACGGGTCCGCACCACGATCCCCGAGCCGTCGGCGACACCGGTCCCGGACCTGTTCCAGCGGGACTTCACCGCCCCCGCGCCCGGGGTCAAGTACATGGGCGACATCACCTATCTTCCCACCAGGGACGGCGACTTCCTCTGCCCGGCGACTGTCCTGGTCTGCTTCAACCGCCGGGAGGTCGGCTGGTCCATCGCCGCCCACATGCGCACCGAACTCGTCGTCGACGTCCTGCGGACGGCAGCTGCCACCCGCAGCGGCCTGAGCGGCGCGGTCTTCCGCTCCCATCACGGCGCCCAGTACACATCGCGTGAATTTGCCCATCCGTGTCACGAGTCGGGCGTCACCCAGTCCATGGGCGCGGTCGGCACCTCCGCCGACGACACGGCCTGCGAGAGCTTCCACGCCACCCTCAAGCGGGAGACCCTGCGCGGCGCCCACTTGGCGGGTCCGTGTCCGAGAGGGCTGGCGCAGACCTCATTTGCGGTGCTTGCCGCGGCGCGACCGGGAGCGGACGCCGTAGGTGAGGGCGAAGACAAGGCCGAGGCTTTGCAGTACCGCGCAGACGGTGATCAACGTGTGTATGGCCGCCGGACCGGCGACGGCCATGAGGAGGCCGGCGAGGGGGTAGGGCAGGAGCAGGAGCAGCACGGTCACCGACAGTGTGCTGCCGAACACCTCGACGGGGATGAGACGGGATCGCAGAGTGCGCAGTACGACGGCCAGCACGCTGTCGCCGGCCATGAAGACGGCGATCAGCGACAGGTACGCCCAGTAGGAATCGGCGTGCGCGATGAGGAAGCACGGCACGCTCGTCACCAGAGCGGCGCAGCGCCCCACCCTCGTCAGCCCCCACCGGTCGATCATGCCGCGGCAGATGGCGACCGCCAGCAGCGACGCGGCGGCCGCGCAGGACCAGATCACGCCGACCGAGGCGCTGGATCGGCCGAGGTGCTTCACCACGATCACCGGGGTCGCCGCTTCCAGAAGACCGAGGGCCAGGTTGGAGAACGCCAGCCCGGCCACCAGCCACGCGAGCGCCGGGAGCGCGCGCAGGGTGGACCAGCCAGTACGCCATCCCCGTGCGGCGGGCGCGGTTGCTTTTGACGCTTGCGCGGGTGCCCGGCGCATGCGCGGGGCGATGGCGGCCGCCAGTATCGACAAGCCGCCGATCACTGCGAGCATGCCACTGGAGCCGTCCCATTGCAGAAGGAAGCCGCCTGCTGCCGGGCCGACCAGAGCAGCTGTCTGGTCGATGCCCAGGAGGACCGACTGGACGCGGTGTGCCGCGTCGCCCGCGTCCCGGCTGGCGACCGCGCCGACGCTCTCGGCCGCGATGTAGCTGAACTGGGTCAGACACCCCGCGCACGCCGCCAGGAGCATCACCAGGCCCAAGGCCATGTCGTCGTCGGTCATCACCAGGGCGGGTGCCACGCATCCGACGACCAGCGCCCGAGCCGCGGCGGCCAGCCGGAACACCCGTGCGGGTCCGTAACGGTCGACGGCCATACCGGCCGGACCGAACGTGCACAGGCGTGGCGCCCACGTCAGCACGAAGGCGACTCCGGTCAGTGAAGCCGAGTTCGTCGTGCCCAGCACCAACAGCGGGATGCCGTAGGTGGCCATCGAGGAGGCGGTTGCATCCGCGAGACGAGGCAGGTAGATGCCCCGCATTCGGCCATAGGTGATGGTGCGGGCATGCCGGGGCACAGCAGGCCGGACTTTCGTAGCTATCAAGGCGACGGACTTTTCTGTGGACCGTGACGGCGGTCGACGAACGACCTGGACAGGAAAAGGGGCGAAGTCGCTGAATGGGTCCTTTGGGGTGATCTCCTTCCTGGAAGGGTGGGGCAGGCCGCATTCCGGACCGCGGTCACAAGGGCGGGCCCGCTGCCGGGCAAGTCGGGACCGGGCGCCCGCAGCCCACAACTGCCGCAGGGAGCTGTGACGTTTACCGCTCAACAACCTGTACACCTCGAACAGCGTGATCGACTCGCCAAGTGTTACGCCGGGTAAGTCGAGGTCATGTGCGCCGAGGCGCAAATCCTGGAATCTCCAGCACTGCAGCCGACCGCCCCCTCCGGACGATCACGTGCGCTCTTCACCCGAAGGCCTTGAGGGCCCCGGCTCAACGCAACTGACCGCACGACCGGTGTTGGACGTCTGGAGACTGGAGCGTGAGGTTCCAGAAGACGCCCCGGCTCACGGGATCACGGTGCTGCACCTCGCCTCGCGGCACACTTACGGTTTGTGTCATCCAGGACGACATCGACGTCTACACGCAGATTCAGGTCGGCCAGGGCCGCACCGACCTCGTCTCCGTCACCGCCCCAGCCCTGACCACCCTCGCCCGCTCTGCGTCGTCGGCCGGTCCTCCCCGCCGATGCGGGGGGTGTTCCGCGACGGCCGCCGTCAGGGTCTCGACACCCTCCTTCCTCCGACGCGGGGATGTTCCGGGGCCCGAGCCGCCGAAGAAACGACGGCGTCGGCTTTCGCGCCCGTCAGCCTGGGCACTCGGCCACGACCGGGCCGTGGCGCCCAGGCACCTCCCGCGCCAGGTCACGCCGTTTGCCCCCGCGCAGCCTCACAGCCTCCGTCCGCGAAAGAGACACCATGGAATTCGTCACCCAACAGGACATCGCCAAGGCCCCCGGGCACCGGTTCACCGGCAGCGAGGAGACCAGATGGGACGAGCCTGTCACCGACGAGCAGTACCGACGGCCCTGCACCCGTATGGAGGAGGCGGCGCGCCCATGAGCCGTGTGCTGGTGACTGGCTCGGCGGATGGCCTCGGACTCGCCGCGGCGGACGCCCTCCTGTCCGACGGGCACGAGGTGGTCGCGCACGCACGCAATGAGGAGCGCGCGGTGGCCCTCGACACTTTGGCCGCCCGGGGAGCACGCGTCGTGGTGGGCGACCTCATCGACCGTGACGCCGTACGGCGCATCACCGATGAACTGAACGACGCCGAGCCGCTGGACGCGGTCATCCACAACGCCGGCGTGTGGAGCGGGCGTCCCGTAATGCCGGTCAACGTCGTGGCGCCGTATCTGCTCACGGCACTCCTGCGCGGCCCGCGCAGGCACGTGTACCTCAGCAGCGGCTCGCACTTCAGTGGACATCCGTCCTTGTCCGGCGTTGACTGGCGGGGCACCACCGCGGGCTCGTACGCCGACAGCAAGCTGTTCGTCACGGCCCTCGCCTGTGCGGTGGCCCGGCTGCGCCCCGGGGTGCCGAGCAACGCGGTGGACCCGGGCTGGGTGCCGACCAGGATGGGCGGGCCGAGTGCGCCAGACGACCTGGAGCTTGGCCACCGGACACAGGAATGGCTCGCGACGAGCGACGAACCGGAGGCCCTGACCACCGGCGGCTACTGGTACCACCAGCAGCATCAGCAGCCGCACCGCGCGGTCCACGACGAGGCGTTCCAGGACCGCCTGCTGAGGGCGCTGGCCGAGGAGACCGGCACCGCGCTGTGACCCCGCGCGGCCGCTGGCATCAGGGCGGCGACGTTCGCGCCCGCCGGGGAACGGTGGGGCCCCGCCCGCTCAGCGCCCCGGCGACCGGGTCATGCCCCAGGTGAGCGGGCCGCCGTCAGGGAGCGGGACCTCGGCGGTCACGGTGAAGCCGAGGCGTTCGTAGAACCGCACGTTGCGCGCGTCGGAGGTCTCCAGGAAGGCCGGGAAACCCGTCGCCTCGGCAGCCTCCAGACCCGGCCGCAGCACTGCTGCGCCGCGGCCCCGCCCCTGGGCCTCTGGGGCTACCCCGACGGTGGCGAGGAACCACACCGGGTGCGTGGGGCGGTGGGGTGCGAGCGCCTCCTCGGCGGCCTCGTACGCTGCGGCGCGGTCGCCCGCCAGCTCCGGGAGCAGGGAGCCGATCTCGGCGAAGGCCGGAGAGGGGTCCTGCTCGGGAGTCGTCCAGGCGGCCACCGCCAGACGGTCGTCGGTGACCCAGGAACGGCCGTGGCGCAGCGCGACGCGCGTCAGGAACAGTTCCTGAAGACGACGGACGCGCCGCTCGTGGTCGTCGGCGGCGACGACGTGCCGGGTGAACGGATAGTCCGCGAACGCGCGGGTCAGTACCTCCACGCACGCGGGTACGTCGTCGTGCGTGGTGCGCCGCGTGGGCGGGATGGTGACGGACATGGTCTGCTCCAACTCGGGGATCGTACAGGGCGGGGAGAGCGTCGACCGGTCAGGCGGGCGCGGGGGCGGCGTCGCGCAGGCCGGTCCAGAGCCGGCGTTCATCCGGCGCGGGGTCGACGAGCACGGCGGGCGCGCCGTCGCCCAGACGCATGACAAAACGGCGTCCGCCGTAGGCGGGCCAGTGCGGCAGGGCGCCAGCGGGCGCGTCGGCGGGTTTTCCCGTACGGGCGAAGGAGAGCCAGGCCCGGCGCATCAGGTCGGACAGTTCCGGCGGGGCGCCGGGGCCGGTCAGCGGGGAGTCCAGGTTGCCGAAGACGTAACCGACTTCAGCCATGTGGCAGGCGCCGAGGGCACCGCCGAGCGCGGGGGAGGGGCGGGCGAACTCGTACACGTAGGTGTCCGCCCCGTGCGCGGCGCGGGACTCGGCCACCCGGAGCGCGGGGACGCGGTAGGCGTGGTCGCTCATGGCCGCGGACAGCAGATCGCCCGGGGTCGCGCCGGGGTGCTTCGCGGAGTAGACCGCGCGGGCCCGCTCGGGAGCGAGCCCGAACTCGGCGAGGAACCCGGTCAGCACCTCGTCCGTGATCCTCGGTCCCATCCCCAACGGGACCAGGAAGAGCCGGAACTCGTCGCTGGTGGTGCCGGTGAGCAGGTCGACGTCGCGACCGGCTCCGCCGGCGATTGCGTCGACCGGGCGCTGCGGCAGGGTGGTTCCGTCCACGACGGGCAGCACGGTGGTGCCGCCGCCCGCCGACTCGCCCCACTGGGCGGGATCGGTGGCCCGGGCGATCTCCTGGCCCAGGGCGGCGTTGGCGGTGACGAGCCGCTCGGGCGGTACGACGGCCAGGCCCTCGCGCGTCGGCTCCGTCCCGGCGAGGGCGGCCAGCCGCTCGGTGATGCGGCGGGCGATGTCCTCGGGGTGGCTGTGGTGGCCGGCCCCGCTCTGCGTGATCGCCCGCCGGAACAGGCCCCGGGCCTGCGGCATGGCCATGAGCGTGGTGATGCCGATGGCCCCGGCGGACTGGCCGAAGACGGTGACGTTGTCCGGGTCGCCGCCGAACTGGGCGATGTTGTCGCGAACCCATTTCAGCGCGGCGATCTGGTCCAGCAGACCGAGGTTCGCGGTGCCGTCGGGGAGGAGCAGGAAACCCTCCGCGCCGAGCCGGTAGTTGAGGGTGACGCAGACGGCGCCGTCCGCGGCGAGCCGCGTGCCGTCGTAGGAGGGCAGTGAGGCGGAGCCGTTACGGAAGGCGCCACCGTGGATCCACACCATGACCGGAAGCCGACCTCCGGTGAGGCCCGGGGCCGGCGTCCACACGTTGAGGTTCAGGCAGTCCTCACCGGTGCTCACGGCTTCTTCCAGCAGGGCGGCCATCGCCGGGTGGTAGCCGGGCTGCGGCGCGGCGGGCCCAGGGACGAGCGCGTCACGCACTCCGGCCCACGGCTGCGGCGGCTCGGGTGGCATGAAGCGCCGTGGGCCGAACGGCGGGGCCGCGTAGGGGATCCCCAGGAACGCCGCCACCTCGCCCTTCCACTGTCCGCGGATCGTGCCTGCCAGGGTGGGAACGATGACGTGCATGGGGCCTCGCAATCTATGATCTTGCCCAGTCATCCTTTCCGGCCGCCCTGGGGACGGACAAGTCGTTTTCGGACCGGTCGGACAGGTCGCACCGGATTGGCCCGGTCTGTTGTGCCCCAGGCGGCAGGCGGCCCGGTGCCGCCCTTGCCGATCCCGTCCGGGACCGCGTCATCAAGCACGTCGTGCGTGACCCCGTGTCGGAGGTGCACGAGGGTGGCCAGGAGCCGGTCGACGAAGACCAGCCGGTGCTTTGCGCCCGCGCCCACAGCGCGCTTTCGTGGCCGGGACGCGAGTCTGCCCTGGTGCCGTTCATGCCACAACGGGCCAAGCTCAGCCACGAGTTCAGCGATCACGTCGATTGACAGGCCGGTGATCCTCCGGTCGCTGATGATCGCTGCACGAGACGCGTTCCCCACCACACGAACATGATCGACGATCAGAAGATCGATGCCTCACCGCCTGCCGTGCACGAGCTCGTTACTGAGCTTGTCGGCGTGATGTCGTGAGGCCGGCAAGTGACGACTGTCGCGGTATGCCGGAAGTATGAGGTATCCGCAAGGTGGCGGCCTGACCGCCGAGCGGCGGGCGTTTCGTGAACGCATCCGTATGGAGGCGGCCGGGATG
>NZ_LGCN01000234.1 GCF_001279005.1 Streptomyces caelestis | reverse complement strand
AACCTCGCCCCCGCCCCCATGGGCGCCCGCGAACGGGCCGACGTCCTGCTGCCGCCGTTCGAGATGGCGGTCCGCGAGGGCGGCGCCCGCTCCGTGATGAACGCCTACACCGACACCGACGGCGTGCCCGCCGCGGCCGACGAGGACCTGTTGACCGGACTGCTCCGCGACACCTGGGGCTTCGACGGCACCGTCGTCGCCGACTACTTCGCCATCGCCTTCCTGAAGACCCTGCACGGCGTCGCGGCCGACTGGGCGGGCGCCGCCGGCACGGCGCTGCACGCGGGCGTCGACGTCGAACTGCCCAACGTCAAGACGTTCGGCGCGCCGCTCGCCGAGGCCGTAGCCGACGGCCGCGTCCCCGAGGCGCTGGTCGATCGCGCCGTGCGTCGGGTACTCGCCCAGAAAGTGGCACTCGGCCTGCTCGACCCGGACTGGAACCCCGTGCCGGCGGCGCTCGACGGGGCGGACCCGGACGACCCCGACGCCCTGCGCGGCCGGATCGACCTGGACGGTCCGCAAAACCGCGCCCTGGCCCGCACGCTCGCCGAGGAAGCGGTCGTGCTGCTGAGCAACGACGGCACCCTGCCGTTCGAGAGGCCGCGCCGCATCGCGCTGATCGGCCCCAACGCCGACGAACCCGTCGCCGTACTGGGCTGCTACTCCTTCCCCCAGCACATCGGCGTCCGCCACCCGGGGACCCCCCTCGGCATCGAGCTGCCCACCCTGCGCGAGACCCTGGCCGCCGAGTTCCCCGACGCCGAGATCACGGTCGCCCGCGGCACCGGCATCGACGACGGGGACCTCTGCGGCCTCCGCGAGGCCGTCCGGTTGGCACGCGAGGCCGACGTCGCCCTGCTGGTGCTCGGCGACCGCGCCGGACTCTTCGGGCGGGGCACCAGCGGCGAGGGCTGCGACGCGGAGTCCCTCGCCCTGCCCGGCGCCCAGCAGCACCTCCTCGACACCCTGCTCGACCTCGAGACACCCGTGGTCACCGTGCTGCTGGCCGGACGACCGTACGCCCTCGGCCGCGCCGTGGAGGAGTCCGCGGCGATCGTGCAGTCCTTCTTCCCGGGCGAGGAGGGCACGCATGCGATCGCCGGGGTGCTCAGCGGCCGTGTCAATCCCTCCGGACGTCTCCCGGTCGGCGTGCCGCGCGGGCCGGGATCCCAGCCGGGCACGTACCTCGGGGCGCGGCTCGCGCACGCCGGCGCGGTGTCCAACATCGACCCGACCCCCGCGTTCGCCTTCGGCCACGGGCTGTCCTACACGCGGTTCGACTGGAACGACCTGGCCGTGGAGGTCCAGGAGGCTCCGACGGACGGCGAGTTCGCCCTCGCCTTCACCGTCCGCAACACCGGCGGGCGGTCCGGGACCGAGGTCGTCCAACTCTATCTGCACGACCCGGTCGCCTCCGTCGTCCAGCCGGTGCAGCGCCTCGTCGGTTACACCCGGGTCGCACTGGAGCCGGGCGAGGCCCGGCGTCTGAGCGTCACGGTCCCGGCCGACCTCGCCTCCTTCACCGGCCGCGACGGCCGGCGCGTCGTCGAACCGGGTGAGCTGGAGGTGAGGTTCGCCGCCTCCAGCGCGGATCCGCGCCTGACGGCCAGGGTCGCGTTGACCGGAGCCGAGCGCCACGTGGATCACACGCGGCGCCTGCACGCCACGATCCTGCAGGAGCCGGTCGCCCCGGCGTGAACCAGGTGTGCGCGGCGCACGTCACCACAGCGGCGGCGCCGCGCACACCGGGCCGCGGGGCCGGGCGGGTGGTCGTCTCACAGCACGCCGCGGCGGGCGAGGCTGCGCATCAGCGCTCCCACTCCGAACGTCCACGGCGCGGCCTCCTCGCTGGGGACGACGGTGTTGACCAGCTCGCCGAGTCGCGGGCTGGAGATCCGTACGACGTCGCCGTACTCGTGGGTGAAGCCCGCGCCGGGCGCCTGCCGGTCCTCGGTGGGGGCGAACAACGTGCCCGTGAACAGCGCGAAACCGTCCGGGTACTGATGGTGCGCGCCGTGTGTGGCGGCCACCAGGTCCAGCACGTCGCGGCTGATCTCGCGCAAGGAACTGCTGCCCCGCAGGACGTAGCCGTCCGTGCCGTCGATCCGCAGGCCGATGTCGAGCCCGCGTACGGCGTCGAGGCCGAAGTCCTCGTCGAGTACGCGGACGAACGGGCCGATCGCGCAGGAGGCGTTGTTGTCCTTCGCACGGGACAGCAGCAGGGCGCTGCGTCCCTCGATGTCGCGGAGGTTGACGTCGTTGCCGAGCGTCGCGCCGCGCACCCGGCCGCGCGAGTCCACGACGAGGACGGCTTCGGGCTCGGGGTTGTTCCACACGGAGGCGCCGAGAACCCCGATGTCGGCGCCGGTGCCGACCGCGGACATCACGGGGGCCTTGGTGAACACCTCCGGGTCCGGACCGATCCCGACCTCCAGGTACTGCGACCACAGTCCTTCCGAAACGAGCAGTTCCTTGGCCCTGGCCGCCTCCGGCGATCCCGGACGGATGCCGTCGAGTCTGCCGCCCACCACCTGCCCGACACGGGCCCGTACCCTCGCGGCCTGCGCCGGATCGCCGCCCGTACGTTCTTCAATGACGCGTTCCAGCAGGCTCCGGGCGAAGGTGACCCCCGCGGCCTTGATCACCTGGAGGTCGACGGGGGCGAGCAGATGCGGCACGTCACGGCGGCCGGGCGGTGCCTGCAGCAGGTCGTCCAGACGCCAGGCGCGTCCGCCGTCGGCCTCCCGGACGACCGCCGCCGCGTCGTCGCGTTCCATGAGGTCGGAGACGGTGGGAGCGAGGGCCGTCAGGTCGACGACGTGCTCGCCACGGACCGCGGCCACGCACGGTCCGTCCCCTTCCGGGTCGTGGACGCGCGCGACGAGGGCGGCCCGATCGGCGTCCTCCGGCAGGACGGAGCCGGCGGTGAGGACCGGACGGGGACGCTCTGCTGCCGATTCCACGATCGATGCTCTCCTGGTTGCGAGGGGGCGGCCGCCGGGGGCGGGCTCAGTGGGAGTCGCGGGGGACCTCGTGTCCGCGGCTTCCGCGCAGGAACCCGAAGTCGGCGCCCCGGTCGGCCTGTTCCACGTGCCGGGTGTAGAGCCAGGTGTAGCCGCCGGTGTACCGCTCGGCGGGCGGCGTCCACTCCTGCCGGCGCCGCGCGAGCTCGGCGTCGTCCACGTCCAGGCGCAGGGCGCGGTTCGGGACGTCGAGGACGACGGGGTCCCCGTCGCGCACCAGGGCGAGCGGTCCGCCGACGGCGGCCTCGGGCGCCACGTGGAGGACCACCGTTCCGTAGCCGGTGCCGCTCATCCGGCCGTCGCAGACGCGCACCATGTCCGTGACGCCGGCCTTCAGCAGCTTGGCGGGCAGCGGGACGTTGGAGACCTCGGGCATGCCGGGGTAGCCCCGGGGGCCGGCGTTGCGGATGACGATGACGGTGTTCTCGTCGATGTCGAGTTCCGGATCGTCGGCGACCTCGTGATAGGCCTCGGGGGAGTCGAAGACACGGGCGGGGCCGCGGTGGGTGAGCAGGTGCGGTGACGCGGCGGACTGCTTGATCACGGCGCCGTCGGGGCACAGGTTGCCGCTCAGGACGGCGATTCCGGTGCCGGCCGGCTGGAAGGGGGCGTCGAGGGCGGTGATGACGTCGGAGCCGACCCGCTCGGCGTGCTCGGTGTTCTCGGCGACAGTGCGTCCGGTGACCGTGACCGGCCCTCCGTGCAGCAGCTCGCCGCCGAGCAGTTCGGCCATGACGGCGGGCAGCCCGCCCGCGTAGCAGAAGTCCTCCATGAGGTACGTGCCGCTGGGCATCAGGTTGACCAGGGTCGGCACCGCGCGGACCAGGTCGTCGAAGTCCCGCAGGCTCAGCTCGACGCCGACGCGTCCGGCGAGGGCGGTGAGATGGATGACGGCGTTCGTGGAACCGCCGATGGCCGCGTTGACCCGGATGGCGTTCTCGAACGCCTCCCGCGTCAGGATCCGCGAGGGCCGAAGCTCCTCCTCCACCATCCCCACGATGCGCCGTCCCGCCGCCTGCGCGGTCTCCATCCGCCGGGAGTCGACCGCGGGCCACGCCGCCGAGCCCGGCAGCTGCATGCCGAGCGCCTCGGCCACGCAGGCCATCGTCGAGGCGGTCCCCATCGTCATGCAGTGCCCGTTGGAGCGGGCCATGCAGCCTTCCGCGAAGAAGCACTCCTCCTCGGTCATCCGGCCGGTCTTCAGGTCTTCCTCGAACTTCCACACATGGGTGCCGGATCCCACGTCCTGGCCCCGGTACTTGCCGTTGAGCATCGGCCCGCCGGTGACCATGACGGCGGGCAGGTCGACGCTGGCGGCGCCCATGAGCATGGCGGGGGTCGTCTTGTCGCAGCCGGACAGCAGCACGACACCGTCGAGCGGGTTGGCCCGGATCAGCTCCTCGACCTCCATGGCCATGAGGTTGCGGTACAGCATGGCGGTGGGGCGCATCAGGGTCTCGCCGGTGGCCATGGTGGGGAACTGCAGCGGCAGGCCGCCCGCCTGCCACACCCCGCGCTTGACGGCCTCGGCGACGCGTGTCAGATGGGCGTTGCACGGCGCGAGTTCGGAGGCACTGGTCGCGACGCCGATGACGGGACGCCCGTCGAACACCTCGTGCCCGAACCCCTGGTTGCGCATCCAGGAGCGGTACAGCATCCCGCTGCGGCCCTGTGCGCCGAACCATGCCTGACTGCGGCGGTTCGTCCTCCTACCGTCGGTCATGTGGACACTCCCATGGCTTTGGCGTCGTCCGCTGCGCGATGCGGCGTCGTCGGGTGCGGGTCCGCTACCCTGGGGGTCAATCATTAAATGATTCGATGAATGGCGTCCAGGGGGTGAGCGGAGATCGCGGCGTACTTCCCGACCATGCACCAGCGCGTGGTCGACGAGCTCGGGCGGCGCATCGTGGGCGGCGCGTGGGAGCCGGGGGACGCGCTACCGGTCGAGGACGTACTCGCGGCCGGGATCGGCGTCAGCCGGGGGGTGTTGCGAGAGGCGGTCAAGTCGCTGGTGGCCAAGGGGATGCTGCACGTACGGCCGCGCACCGGCACGCGCGTGCTGCCCCCGGAGCACTGGAACCACCTGGACCGCGACGTACTGCGCTGGAAACAGGCCGGGGACGCCGCGGCCCTGCTGCGCGACACGGGCGAACTGCGGCGGATCGTCGAGCCCGAGGCGGCCCGGCTCGCTGCCGAGCGGGCCGGGCCCGACGACGTGCGCGTCCTGTACGACGCCCTGGCCGCCATGGAGGCCGCGGCGGCGTCCCCCGGCCGCGGCGGCTACGTCGAGGCCGACATCGCCTTCCACCGGGCCCTGCTCGACGCCGGCGGCAACCGTCTCCTCGGCTCACTGGGCCGCGCCGTCGAGATCGCGCTGGAGCACAGCTTCGTCGTCAGCACCCGGACCGCGGGCGCGGTGGAAGCCTCGCTGCCGGGCCACCGCGCCGTCGTACGGGCCGTCGAGGCCCGCGATCCCGCGGCCGCCGCGGCCGCCGTGCTGGCCGTCATCGAAGCCGCCGAACAGGAGATCGCCCGGTCACCCGGAATGCCGAGCGACGCCGTGTGACCCGTCACGGCTGCGACCCCGCAGTGTCACGGGAACCACCGCCGTCCACGGGCGCCGCCACGACCGGGTGGCCCGGCCCCGGGTCACCCGGTCGTGGCGCTCAGGAGACGGGGCCTGCCGTACCGCCCCCGCCGGTGGTGGCTCCGCCGGTCGGCCCGGGCGTGCCGAACGGGGAAGTGTCCCGCTCGCACGTCACTCCTGGCGGCGGGAGGGTGCCGTCGACGGGACAGCGGCTCCCGCGGGCCTGGACCCCCAGCCGCTGGTGCTGAACAGCGCGGTGTGCCCGTGTCCGTGGTGGGCGAGCAGACGGACGTTGCCGGTTTCCCGGCCATGGCCCGGGCGGGGGAGAGAGGGGTGGAGGGTGCGCCGTCGGCGTGTTCCACGGGCCGTCGTGGCCATCGGCGACGACCGCGGGCCACACGGCGCATCCGGCAAAGGCCCGTGTCCAGAAGCGTCCCGTGCCGGCCGCACGGTCGGCACTGCTCTCCTCCAGCGCGTGACGGGGGTTGGGGCCGTCGCCGCGGAGGACCGCGGGGTCCGGACAGGCCGGACCCCGCACACGAGGGTGCGCACGAGCCCTCGTACATCGTGCTTACGGCTTGTCGAGCACCGTTCCCGTCAGCACCGGCCCATCGGGCAGCGGCTCGGCGTTGTCGTCGGTCAATGCGAGGCGCATCGACTCGGTCGGCTCGGCCACCTGGTCCCGCACGATCGGCACGACGAAGTCCGCGCCGGTGCTCCCGGGCGGGATGTTCAACCACACCCACAGGTTCGCGTCGGACAGCGGCCGCTCGGGATCGGGCATGTCACCGGACCATTCCATGAGCCACTGCGGGTCCACGTCCTTGGTGGACAGCTCGGCGCCCTCGGTGACCGGAAGCACCCGAACCGGCTGCCAGATGTCCACCGCCACGGGCGCATCCACGGACAACCGCCAGGTCAGCGTCTCTCCCTCGGTCACCCGGTCCGCTACCGGCGACAGGGTGATCACCGGCTCGGGGTCGTCGTTCTCGACGGTGATCCCGCCCCGGTGCTTGCCGACGACGGCATTGTGGACGGCCTTGACGGCGATGTCGTGCCCTACGTCGTAGCCGTAGACCGTGTCGCCCTTCACCTCGACCGGCACGTCGATCGCGTCGCTGCCGGGCCGTACGGTCACGAGGCGGTTCTCGGCCCGGCCGCTGTCCGGGTCGAGGACGTACACGCGGACCTGCCCGCTGCCGTGCCCGGAGATCTCGACGGGTACCCGGTAGGTGCGGGTGCCCGAGTCGCCCTCCTCGACGGTCGTGCGGCCCACGTCGACACGCGGCAGTGCGGCCGCCTTCACCGCCGAAGTGCCGGGCGCCCAGCCCCAGGCGTCCATCAGCCAGGCCTGACCGGACTGCGAACGGGGCGTCAGATCAAGGTGCTTGACATGCCTGAGATCGAGCCCGGCCCGGGTCGCGGCCGACAGCGGGACGCGCAGCTCCTGAGCCCAGTAGGAGGCGGTGTTCGCGGAGCCCGGGAGCCCGTCCACCCGGACCGAGCCCAGCGTCACCCGACGGTCGGAGGAGTCGGCGACGGACACGTCGAACTTCGTGCCGGTCGTGTTCGGTGGTACGAAGACCCGGAGCGCGAGCTTCTGGGAGCCGCGGAGGGAGAGCGGCTCGGCCGGAGTGATGCGCGCGGTCGTGCCCGGCGCGGACCACTTCACGTCCACCGCGTTGCGGCCGGTCTCCTGTTCCGTCTCCCACCACGCGAAGTGCGGTGACGATCCGGGGGTCTCCGGGGCCAGACAGGCCACGGCCGGGTCGGGGTCGATCGCCGAACACAGCCGGGCTCCGGTCACCTTCACCCCGCCGTCCGGCAGGAAACCACCGCTGCGACGGCCGCCGACCGCGTGAGTCAGCACCCGGGCCGGGTCCGCGGACGGGGCCCGCCTGCCGGAACCGTCGAGCAGCGGACGCACCCGATCGTCCCCGCCGAGGAAGAGCCGGGCCGCGGCGGCGATGTACGTGGCGCCCGCCTTGTGCTGCTGGGCGGCGGTGAGCCGGGGTGCGGCACCCGGCGCGCACACCGGGTCCGGCTGCTCCGGGTCGTTCCCGAAGTCGTCCTCGGCCGGTGCGACGGCCTCACCCGGGGTCCACTCGCTGTTGAAGTAGTTGTGGTTGGCCCCGACCATGTAGACCGCGCTGTGCAGGGCCGTGCCCCGGCTGATCCCGCGCGTCCCGTCGACGAAGTTCTCGCCCTGCAGGTCCGACACGTCGCCGTCGCAGCCCGGAAGCAGCGTCACGGACGGCACGTCGGCGACCGGGTTCTGGCCGAAGATCGTCGGTCCGATGAGCACGGTCCCGCGTACCTTCCAGCGCACCGGGCCCCGATGGCCGTCCTCGCCGGCCGGTGGCGGGTAGAGGCTGTCCATGGCCGCCCGGTTGACGCCCTCGCCACCGCGTGAGTGGCCGACGAGCAGGACACGGGAGAGGTCTGCTTGTGCCGCTTCGCGTACGACGGCCGGGGCGGAGGAGCGATGGGCGGTCCAGTCGGCCCAGCGGGCGAGATGCTGCCGGACCAGCGACGAACGCGCCTGCGCGCCGGCGTCCTCGGCCTCCCAGTCCTGGGCGTTGATGCCGTTCGCCGAGATCGACACCGTCACATAGCCCTGAGAGGCCAGCAGTTGCTGGTCGCGCAGGTAGCCCAGGTAGCTCGGGACCGGCTTGTAGCCGTCCGCGCAGGGCCAGTCGCCGGTCACGTCGTCCTCGGAGCCCGGTTTGTAACAGGTGGCGTGGCGGCCGTGCAGGAACAGCGCGAGCGGCCGACTGCCGGTGGCATCCTTCGGCGCCACCACCTCGGCGGTCATCTCCACCGGGGTGTCGAACCCGGGCAGGCGCACCGGGTCGAGGTCGTACTCCCCGGCGATCGTGTGGTACGAGCCGGGTCTACCCGGATCAACGGCGTTCGCCTGAGCCTGCGCGGGCATCCGTGCCATGCGCGAACCGGACCTGTGCGTGTCGTCGGCCGCCGCGTCCAGCCGGCGCCCCGCGGCCGTCACGTGGAGGTTCGTCAGCTGTTCGGGCGGTGTCCCGCCGAGGGCGAGCCGGAAGGTCCTCCCGTCCCTCGCCGGCTTCGGCGCCCCGAGCAGCCTGTCCCCGGTACGGAACTCGACCCGCGCATCGCCCATGGGCACGGCCTTCTGCGTACGCCAGACCAGCTCACGCGTCCCACCCTCCCCGTCGATCCGCCACCCCGGCGGAAGGGGATTGTCGTCCGTCGTGCTCGACGGACCCGATTCGTAGGACTGTTCGGCCTGTGCCGGTCCGGGCGAGCCCGCCAGGGCCGCCAGTACCGCCACGGCGGTCACACATATTCGCCGGGCACGGATCAATGGTCCTCTCCTCAAAACCCCGTGCGCAGACGTCCCGTCGGTCTCGGGCGCCCCTCGCGTCACCTAGGACGGGGGGAGGCTTCCGCGGGTTGTCCGTGAGGAGACGTCATGGCGGGCGAGCGATGTGATCAAGCCAGTGCAGTTGATCACTCTCCGACACGTCGTCGCGAAGCATGCCGGCTTCCACGTCCTCGAACACGAACCGGATCACCGGGCGGAAGTCGGTTTCACCCGCGCTGGCGGTTCTTGGGACAGGAGCGGTTCGGTCCCATGGCCGTGATCAAGCAGAGGCACACCCGTCCGCTCGTACGCGTTGTCCACCAGTCGCAGGCGATGACGCCTGTCGGCTGCTTGAGCACCTCCACCGGCACGGATCGGGCTACCGGCCCGGCCCGCAGGCCGAGGCGCTGCGGCGGATCGTGGTGCAGAACCATTACCGTGACGCGGCGGGCCGCCTGCGCCGGCGAATCCTTGGCAGTTGACCTCAACCATCAAGGTCCCCGACGGAATCAAGCTGAGCAGTTCGGCGCATCCGAGGAACGATTCGTGGCCGAGGTCCGGACGCCTCGGGACGCCGAGCCTTTGGATCCGCACCGGCGCCCCGTCGACCTCGAACGCGACGTCTTCGAGCGCCGGGGCGAAAGGGATGCCCCATGGCC
Organism: Streptomyces caelestis; assembly: GCF_001279005.1. GTDB lineage: Bacteria > Actinomycetota > Actinomycetes > Streptomycetales > Streptomycetaceae > Streptomyces > Streptomyces heliomycini. The sequence goes on along the minus strand of NZ_LGCN01000234.1, from coordinate 28,416 downwards.
CGATGACTGCATGGTGCTGTACTGGTGGCGCTATCACGATGCGGGATCTCGGCGCCGCAGCAGCTGAGGCACGTCAGAGGGCTGCTCCATCGAGTCGCATCGACGCTTCGTGCCAACTGCGGCTGCCGGTCGAGCCTTCCCGCGGCATCTCGTCGATCCATGGCCTGGCCGGGGCCAGGACCGTGGCCCGCGGTGCTGGTCTCTTCCGCGGCGGCGTAACAGCGGACAACAGGGCCTGTCGCACCGTCCGGCGATGCACTCCGTACTTCTCCGCCAGAGCCCGCTGCGACAGCTCCGTCCGCGACGAACCCCTCCCGGCATCCCCACACGACCGTGATCAAGTGACACGGCCTCCGACATGACCGTGATCGACGCACAAACCCTGCCGTCGTCAGGCGGACGGAGCAGTGCATTCACTCCGAAGAGGGTATGTCGCACGACCGCTGTCACGGCCGAGGCAGTGGTGCGGAGCGCGCGATGCGAAATCCCACGTCGTCGATCCGGAAGGTCGGGTGGCTGCGCCGCCGCACCGACGCCCGGCAGCTCCAGTGCTCGTCGGCCCATCCGCCACCACGGAGCACCCGGTAGGCCCCGTACACCTCGGCGTCGTAGACGTCCCAGCACCAGTCCCACACATTGCCCAGCATGTCGTACAGGCCCCATGCGTTGGGCTGCTTGCCGCCGACAGAGTGGATCCGTCCGTCGGAATTGCCCTGGTACCAGGCGACGTCGTCGAGCCGGCCGTACCGCGGGCCAGTAGTGCCCGCACGGCAGGCGTGCTCCCATTCGGCCTCGGTCGGCAACCGATATCCGTCTGCGGAGGTGTCCCATTCGGCCGTCTCGGCGTCGACGCACAGGCGATACGCGGTCGTCAGCCCTTCGCATCGGGACAAAGCGTTGCAGAACTGGACCGCGTCCCACCACGAAACGCCCTCGACCGGCAGCCGCTCGCCCCGGGCGCTACTCGGCCGTCGGCCTGCGATGCGTGCGTACCAGGACTGCGTGACCGGGAACGCCGACATCTGAAACGGCGCGACCTCGACCGGCCAACTGCTCTGCGTCCGCCGGTCCGACAGCGTCACCTGTCCCGACGGGACCGCAACCATCTCGTTTCCTGCCCCCGCGTCCACAACAGGCCACCCTACCGGCGTCCTGCCACCGCTCTGCCGATCCTTCCGATCAGCGGTGGAGCCGGACCGACTTCCTACTGACTTCGGCTCGTCAGGGTGAACCTCGGCGAAGTCCCTGACGGGCTGGGGCGGTGGCTGTGTCCCGTGGTGTGTGAGATACGCGGCTGGGGGCGCGCTGACCGCTGCGGGACGCCGGCGTCGGGAGTCGGTGCGGATGCAGGCGGCCGAACTGCTCGAGCAGGAGATCAAGCCGATCGAGGTCGCACGGCGTCTGCGGGTGAGCCGGAGATCGGCCTGTCAGTGGGGCACCAAGTGCGGCGGGACGGCGGTGCCCAGGCGCCGGCCTCCCGTGGTCCGAGCGGGTCGCGGTGCCGTCTGCCGCCGCGCTGTCCGGAGGAACTGGCCGTGTATCCGGAGCAGGGCCCGGCCGCGCACGGCCGGGTGGAGGACCAGGTGTGGACGGCGGCGCGGGTGGCCACGCCGATCGGCAGGAGGTCCCACGTCTCCTGCAGCGTCTCGGGCGCGACGCGGCTGATGCACCGGCTCGGCTTCAGTCCGCAGGTCCCCGCACGCAGGGTCGCCGAGCGCGACGAGAGGGCCGTCACCGCGTGGAAGGAGGCGGCCCGGGCGGAGGTGAAAGAGCCCGGGTGGCCTGCGAGGGCCACCTCTGCTTCGAGGACGAAGCCGCGTTCACCCGTCGTCGGCCGCCCCGAGGACGCACCTGGGGCCGGCGCGTGACGGTGAGAGGCCGCCGCTCGGGACGCCTGTCCGTGGCCGGACCGATCGCCATGCGGTCCGGCCCCCGGACCCGGCTGTGCCACCGCCTGCGCACCCACCGAGCGGGCAGCAGCACGCGCCGCAGCATGGGCGAGCGTGACTTCGTCGCGCTGCTCGACGGCGTCCACCGGCTCGTCAGGGCGCCCGTCGTGCTGGTCCGAGACCGGCTGAACACCCACGTCTCCCGCACCATGGGCAAGCTGATCGCCGAGCGTGCATGGCTGACGGTGTTCCTCCCGCCCGCCTGCTCACCCGACCTCGACCCCGTCGAGCGGGTATGGGCACACGTCGAACGCAGCCCGACCGACCTCGCCGCCCTCGCCCTCGACCGGCTCGAAGTCCTTGTACGCAACCGGCTCAAGCGCCTGCAGCACCGGTCCGGCACCCTCGACGGCTTCATAGCGGGAACCGGCCTGATCCTCGACGGACCGGCGTCACCCCGACGAGCCGAAGTCAGTAGCCTGTCGGTATGACAGAACGTGTCACTCCGAGCCGTGCGGGCGGTCTGATCACTCTGGGTGCCGCGGACGCTCTGTGGGCCGGTTTGACGGCAGGAAGGGCCGTGCCGACGGCTTCTGCGGCGTTCACCGGCTTTCCTGCCCGTGCTCGGGCGGGCTACGTCCTGCTCGGCGGCTGTGTGGTGGCGACGGTGGAGGCCGGCGGTGGCCGGTGGAGTGTCGTGGAGGCCGAGGTGCGCCGGGCGGCGGCGGAGCTGAACGCGATGGCGATGGACCGCCGGGACCTGGTCCGCATCGGTCCGTTCCGTGACGGGGCGAAGCAGGAACACCCTGAGGAAACGCCACTGCGATGGCGCCGGCGCATCGCCCGGGAACTGCAGGAACGGGACGAACCCGAGCGGGCTGACGGCCGTCTCTGCCATCTGGCGGGGATCGACTGGCGACGGATGCTCGTGGAACAGACCCGCGACCGCACGACGCGAGCATGGTGGCTGCCGCGCGCTGTGGTCAGGCTGCTGGACGCGGCCGAGCACACCGAAACGCGGTGGCTGCAAGCCGTACGGACCCGCCGGACAGGCACAACCGTCACCGAGCCGCCCTCCCACCACCGACAGGCCCGAACCGTCGACATCCCGCAGACGACGGGTCCCGACCGCCCGGCCGCCCCGCTGCGCCCGTACAACGAGGAACTGAAAGGCCACCTGTACTCGGTACTCAGCAGGAAACCCGGCACCTCCCGCAAGGTGGCCGGGTGGGCGTGCGCCGTCTGCCGCACCGCACCCGCCGCCGTACTGGACCACTGCCACGAACACGGCTACGTCCGTGCCCCCCTCTGCCAGTCCTGCAACACCCAGGAACGCCCCGACCACCTCTACAGCAACCACATCCGCGTGGCCGACCACTACAGGCGCCTCTTCCACACCCACACCGCCGACTGGCTCCGCCACTGGCACCGCTGTCCCGGCTGCCGCGCACGCACCACCCTGCCCCTGCCCCACCTCGCCGCATGGACCGCCCACACAGCCTGCCGACCACTGCGCCCGACCCACCGCGACCCCGGCAGCTCCCGCGGGCGCAAACCCTGCGGCGCGCTGCGCGTGTCCTGGACCGGCGGCCACCACGCGCCCGGCTCCTGCCGGTTCACCGTCGCCGTCGACCTGTGCCCCTCCGGCGAGCACCGTGTCCTGGCGCACGTCCCCTACCGCGAAGCCGCCGAGCGGTTTCGCACCTGGCTGGCCGAGACCGTCCCCGCCGTGGCGGCCGAGGCCGGACCCGACCGCCTGGACGACCTCCCCACCCGGATCCGGCCCGTCGTCGCGGACACCGGCAGCGAGGGCCTGGCGCTTTTCTGAGCCGACAACGACAGACCCGACCCCGACACCGGCCGGACAGGAACGGGATCACCGAGTAGCCGTCGGTACATCACCCCGGCGGACGTGACCGTGGTGTACGTGCTGACCAGCGGCTGTGCCCGGCGGCACCTGCCGGAGACGTTCGGTGTCCCGTCGGCCGCCGTCCATCGCCGGTTCTCCGCGTGGACCGAGGACGGGCTGTGGCGGCGGCCGCACCGGGCCGCACCGGGCCGCTCCGGACGAGCTCGGCGCCCGCGGCGAGGTGGACCGGGCCCCGGCCATCATGGACGCGGCCTCCGTCCGCGCGAAAAAGGGGGGATCGCCGACCGGGCGCAATCCGGTCGACCGGGGCAGGAAGGGCAGCAAACCGCACGTCCTGTCCGACGGGCGGGGGCCGCCTCTCGCGCTTGGCGTGTCCGGCGCCCACGTTCACGACAGCCAGGCGCTGCTGCCGCTGGTCCTGGGCGTCCCCGTCACCCGCTCCCGGCGCGGCCCGCGAAGGCGCCGCCCCGGCGGACTCCGCGCGGACAAGGCGTACCACTCCGCCGAGAGGCTGAAGCGGCTGCGCGAGCGGGACATCGTCCCGCGCATCGCCCGGCCGGCATCGAGTCCGGCGAGCGACTCGGCCGGCGCCGCCGGAAGACCGAACGGTCGATCTCATGGCTTTTCGACTACCGCCGCCTGACCGTCCGGTACGAGCGGAAGGGCAGCCACCTCCTGGCCTCCCTCGGGCTCGCGGCAGCCCCGACCTGCCACAAGAAGCCCGCAGAACCCACCACGTGAGACGCCTTCTCAGGTGTGCGTCGGACGGCGCTCGCGACCGCCGGGATGCCGGTGCCGCCAGATCCAGAAGACCACACACGACAGCAGGGCCCATCCGCCCAGCACCAGGAAGGGGAACGCGTGCTGGTGCCCCTGGAAGTACACCGCCGTGTGCTGCGCGTTGACCGAGGCGCCGGGCGGCAGCCACTTGCCGATCTCGCCCAGCGGGGACGGCAGCAGCGGCCAGGACACCGCGCCGCCGGACGAGGGGTTGCCCAGCAGGATCATCAGCCCCCACGTCGGCAGCATCGCCCAGCGCCCGAACAAGGTGTTGAACATGGTGAAAACCATGCCGCTGGCGAACAGGGTGAGCGCCAGGATCAGCCACGACTCCACGAACGGCAGGTCGAGCGCGCCGAGCAGCCAGTCCACGGTCGCGGCGATGGCGAATCCGCCGAGCAGCGCGTAGGCGAGGGTGAACAGAATGCGTTCGAACGGCGTCAGGGACCGTGCGTGCACACTGAGCTGGATCGCCCCGACGAAGCCGACGATGACGGCGGCCAGCGAGATGTAGAAGATCGCCAGTCCGCGGGGGTCACCCTCCTGGAGCGGATTGAGGTCCCGGACGGTGACCTCGACGCCGGTTTCCTTCCCCACGGCCGGCGCCGTGTCGGCCAGCACCTCCGCGACCGAGGCCCCGGAAGCACCCGACAGGTCAAGGACCGCGGTCCTCCCGTCGTCACGGATATCGAAGATCGCGAAAACCTCCTGCTCGTCCATGGCCTGACGGGCCCCGGCGACACTGTCGTACACGTGCACCTTCACGGACGCGTTCAACGCCTTCTCCAGGCCGTCCAGAAAGGCCTGCCCGCGGGCCTGCTCGTACGATCCGACCACGGCCGTGGGGATCGAGCGCGGCGTCGGATCGGCCATGGAATAGGTGTACGAGCCGGCGAAGAGCCCGGCCGCAGCCGCCAGGATGAGCACCAGCACGAGGGCCGGCCACCACGCCGTCTGCCGGAACTCGGACCACCGCTGCCCGCGCGTCGGCGGCTGGGCGTGGGCATCATGGGACATGTCGGCCATGGCCCCGACATTTCCATACGCGAGGTGAAAGGGCACCGAAAGCGCCGTCACCCGTGGGAGCACCCCGGAGGAACGCGAGCCGCTCTCGCAGAGCCTTAAAAGCTCACCTGACCGCGAAGGGCGATACCTCGAGCCACCGTGCCATGGGCGGGCCGAGCGTAGGGCACGGCCGCTGTGCCAGTGACCGTGTGCCGGGAGGCGTCGTCTTCGGCCGGTCGCCTGTCCGGGCGGTCACGCTTCGGCGATGAGCGGGTCGTAGGGGCTGGTGCGCCGGCGTGCGGACATGAAGGACAGGAAGTCGTTGATGAACGCGCTGCGGCTGTACGTCTCGCCGGTTTTGGTGGTGTCGCGGTGGAACGCGGTCCGGAACAGGGCTCGGTACTCGTCCGCGTCGATGTGCTGGTCGCCATTCTTGTCGGTCACGTCGAAGAGGACTTCGGCGACCCTGATCAGTGCGGGACCGGCCAGCGAAGGAACGGCGGCGGCGTACTCGCGGGCGCTGATGCGGCCGTCGCCGTCGGCGTCGAGGGCCGTCTGGAGTTCGCGCCACCAGTCGGCGTAGGCGTTGTAGAGCCTGGTTTCCTCGGGTTCGTCCAGGTCGAGGCGGCTGGAGAGTTCGCGGGCCATGGCGGCGAGGTCGGGCCAGTCCAGGTATCCGTCCCCGGTCTGGTCCAGGACGTCCGTGAAGAACTCCTCCGCGCTGCGTTGTGCCGTGGTGGCCGTTGCGGGTTCCGGTTCCGCGGGTAACGGGGTGATGAGACGCATGAGGGCGCCGGCCCGCTTCATCTGATCGCGCAGGGCGGCGATCGTCCGCGCGCGGGGATCGTCGCTGTCGGGGGAGAGCGTCACCAACTCGGCGATGCTCTCGGCCTTGATCCATCCTTCGGGCAGGAACCGGGCCAGTCCGGCCGCCAGGTAGGCACCTTGCATCAGGGTCTGGACTCCCGCGATCTCGGGCAGACCGGCTCGTCGCCGGAACGGTTCCGGCAGGGACGCCACGGTGATCGCTCCGACGACCGGGCCGGCGAGGGCTCGGCCGGTCGCCCATAGTGCGGGAAAGCCGTTCAGCACGGGTGGTGCGGGGAGGTGGTCGAAGAGCTTGTAGAGGATGATCCGCATCGCCTCGGTGTTCTCCAGTTCCTCGGCGATCACCCGGTCGTAGTAGGGCCAGAACTCGTCCAGGCCGTGCGGCAGATGGCCGGCGCCGTCGCCCATCGCGGCCAGGAAGGCCTGGAATTCGGCATACAGCTGCTCCATGGTCTTCTGCTCGAGGGGCTGTCCGCTGAGCCGGCACATGGTGACGGCGCTTTCGAACATGGTTGCCACTACCCAGGCACGCACAGCCGGGTCCATCGCGTCATAGGGCCGGTCTCGTGCGTCGGTGCCGTGCAACCGTGCGTGCATGCGGTTGAGCCGGGTCGCCTCCCTCTGCCGTACGTGGTCGTCGGCACCGAACATCCGCCGCAGGCTCATGAAGGTGTTGCCCAGTCGCCGCCAGGGATGGACGACGAAGGTGGAGTTCTCGATCAGGGCGGCGCCGATCTGCGGGTGCGCGGCCTCGAGCACGGTCGCCCGAATCATGGCCAACGCCCAGCGCGGATCGTTGAAGAGCGTGTGGAACTGTGAGCCAGGACCGAACAGGGGTTCCCCTCCGAAGTCGCGACCCCCGGTTCCGTGATCTCCTGTACCGGCGCCGGCGGTGGGGGACTGAGGGCTGTCTGCGGTCGTCACGATCAGGTTTCTCCGTTCTGGTTCGGCAGTACGCCGCCGAATCGGCGCTCGCGCTGCCGGTAGGCATGCAGGCACTCGAGGAAGTCGGGTGCGCGAAAGTCGGGCCACAGCGCCGGCGGAAAGACCCATTCGGCGTAGGCGACCTGCCAGAGCATGAAGTTGGAGATGCGCTGTTCGCCGGAGGTGCGGATGACCAGGTCGACATCGGGGGTGTCGGGAAAGGGCAGGTGCGCGGCGAAGCTCTCCTCGGTTACGGCCTCGGGCGACACGCCGCTGCGGATCAGCGACCGTGCGGCCTCCACGATGTCCCTGCGGCCGCCGTGATCGAAGGCGACGGTCAGTGTCATCTGCCGGTTCCGGCCGGTCAGCGTCATCAGGTCGGCGATGTCTCGGGCCAGCCCAGGGGGGATGCGGGGGTCGGACACGCCGAGGAAGCGGCAGCGGATGCCCCGCGCGTGCAACAACGGGGCGTGTTTGCGCACCACTCGGCGCACCAGGTGCATGAGGAATTCGATCTCGGCGTCCGGGCGGCGCCAGTTCTCGGTGGAGAACGCGAACAGACTCAGCCAGCCCACCCCGGCCGCCCGTGCTGCTTCGATGACGTCGATCACCGTGGTCTCCGCGGCACGGTGACCGGACGTGCGTGGGAGCGATCGCCGCGCTGCCCACCGGCCGTTTCCGTCCATCACACACGCGACGTGACGCGGCACTTCACGCGGCCCTGACCGCGCCGTGCTCTTGGCGGCGGCAGGACGGGAAGCGGGCCATCTGGTCGTGGACTGCTCTGCTGTCACGCCCGCCCCTCTCCGTGACCGAGGGACGCCGTCCCGCAGTGAAGGAGACATCGTCCAGCGGCGCCGCCGCCGCCGTCTTACGGCCATCAACGGCAGACTGACAGGGTTCAGCGCCGCACAGTCCGCACATCCCGTGGATTCACCCTTGGTGCGTATGTACGAGCCGGAACGGGGCGGGGCGCGAGTTCGGGTCGGGCGGTCCGTGCTCCTCGGAGGGCATGACCTCACGTCGGGGCGCGCCGTAGGAGTGAGGGATCGCGCGATCGCCGACGCGCCCGAATCGGCCCGATGTTCGAAGGCGCTGTCAGTGGTCGAGGGCGTCCTGCAGGGTGGGGTGGCAGTCGATGATCTGGTCGATGCCGACGATCTGCAGGGTGCGCAGTACGGCAGGGGTGGGCGCGGCCAGCCGGAGCCGGCCTCCCGCCTCGGTGGCGGCGTGGTGGGCGGTGAGGAGGATGTTGATGCCGCTGGAGTCCATGAAGGTGACCTGCCGCAGGTCGGCCACGATGCGGGGCTGGCCGGTGACGGACAGGTCCAGGGCCTGGCGGAGCGTCTCGCCGGTGTCATGGTCGATCTCGCCGGCCAGTGTCAGGACGCATACGCCGTCCGCAGGGGCGGCGATGACCGACAGCCCGCCGCCGGGGTGCGGCGCCTGCTCGATGGGTTGCACGTCTGTTGTCATATGCCTCTCGGTCATGTGGGTGATACTGGCACACCGAGCCCTTGCCTGCGGTGCGGCCCTGCACGGTGCGGGCAGCCGGGGGAGGGGTGTGGGGCGTGTGCTGCGCAAGGGCGGGTATGCGTGCTGGGTGGTGAACGGGGTAGTGAAGGCGGCGGGGATGGAGACAGTGCCCGTGGGCGGGGACGGCGCTACGTCGGGGGAGCGGGTCATACGGACCACGGTCGCGTTGGACGGGGACGGCGCCGGTATCGCCCAGGCCCGTCACCTGGCCGTCGGCTTTCTCGCGCGGGTGCAGGCCGAGTACGGCCTGCCGGTCTCGCAGCGCGCGATGGATGTGACGCAGTTGGTGGTCAGCGAGCTGGTCACCAACGCCCGCAAGTATGCTCCCGGCCCGGCGCTGATGGATCTGCGCATCGCCGGCGACACGGTGGAGGTGTCGGTGTGGGACTCCGATCCGGTGCTGCCGGTCGCCCGGGCTGCGGACGCCGGCCGGGTCGGCCAGCACGGCCTGGAGATCGTCATGGCCGTCGCCCAGGGTTTCGAAGCGCGGCGTGAGCCGGTGGGCAAACGCATCACCGCCCGCCTCGCCCTGGCCGACGACCCCGGCGGCGCCCTCACCGGACACCCTCCCCTGTAGGGAGGGTTCAGCCCTCGGCGTGACGCTCTCGCTGCCCCGGGCGGGAGTGGTGTCTCGACGCTCTGTTCGGTGTCCGTCGGATACACGGGCCCGAGGAGTGCGGACCGAGCCGGGAACTCGTCGTCGCCGTCGACGCCCCGGACGCCGTGGCCGCCCGCGCGCGGTCTGGGACACAAGATGCCGTACGGGCCCGGCCCCACCGGTCCGGACGCGCTGACGTTCCACATCCGGACTGCTACCTCGCGAAGCCGCCGGTGCCTGCGGTGCGGCGCTTTCACACTGACCGGCCGGCGACCTGCACCCGCTGCGCTGCAAGTCCCGCTCCATGACGGTGGATTCCTCGCACTCGGTGTTCACCTCGGTCAGCTGCCGGACCAACTCGGCCCGGCAAACCGGTTCAGCTCGACCCGGCGGGCTGCGATCTTCTCCGGCGACGACACGATTCCCCTGCCGAACGGCGCCACACCCTGCCCGGGGTCGTGGGAACCTCGCCGCTCGCGGCACGGCCGAAGCGGGAAACCTCCCTCCGGATTCCGCTCGTGCCGGCCCGGCGCAGTCACTCGGCGACGTTCCTTGACATCGCCGAGGCCCTGCTCGCGGCACTCGCCCGAGCCGGCCGGCCCGCTGAGCAGCCGTGACGGCGGCTCCGCCGCGACGATCGACCGGTTCCGCTCGCTTCCCACCGAGCGTTGCCCCCGGTTGATCGAGGTCGCCGGTGCTGCCCGGAGCAGCACACCGGAGACCGAGTTCCGTCGTGGGCTCAGCGCCCTGCTCGACGGCCTCCGAGCAGGCTGAGGGGCGGAGCGGGCCACCGCCCTCACCGGCTTGGGGCCGCTGTCACCTCAGCGCCTCACCACCTCGACCAGGCCGTCGGCGAGGTGCAGGCCGTCCATACTGGACCTGGTGCGCACGCGCGGGCGCTGGCGGTCAACTCGCTGATTACCGACTGGGTGACGTCCGACAGCCGACTCTACTTGTCCTTCTCCGTCTCGTCGTCCGTGCGCGAAAAGCCGAAGTCCAAAACCGCGGCGATCTCGCGGTGGGTCTCTTCCGCAGTGAGCGCGGCCACCGCGATGACGTCGCCGCGTTCGGCTATCAAGCGGTCGTAGATCGGCGCGGCAGCTCTTCCAGCGGTATTCACGTCTTCGTCCGTTCTGTTTGGTGCGGAGGCACAGGTGCGATTACGGGTGCGTCCCTTGGGAGGGGTCGGCTGCCGCTCAGGAGGGAGTGGTCCTGGGGCCGGGCACCGGGCGACTGGCGACGGGCCGCGATCAGGGTCGCGTCGATGTCACGGGTGCCGGTGGAGACGCGCAGGGTGCAGATGACGTCCTCCAATCGCTGTCGCACCCGCAGGCCGTCCGCCCGGCTACCCCGTTTCGCGTCCCGCATACCCCACGGCCACCATGGAGCCGGTGATGTCCGGAAGAGCGCTGTACGTCCGGAGACGGGAAGCCTTCCGGCCTCGGATCTCGCTTCCTGGTCCTCCGGGCCGGCGGACCACCTCGGCCGTCCGGAGCAACCCGCCGCGGAGCGGCTCGACCCGCGGCCCCGACCGCACCGGGCCCGCGCCACACGGCGGTGCACGGTTCCTGGTGCGGTGTCCCGCATCTCCGGGGCCCGTGCCGCGGGCGTTCGCTGCTGATTCCCGTCGGGCACACGCGCTTCACCTGTGTGCCGTGGCCTCGGTGCCGGGTCGGGATCGGGCAATGGCCGCGGTATCCCGTCGACCGGGATCCAGGTGCGGAAGCCGGGCCTGGTCCCCTGGCGGAGGGGCGCGATCCTGATCGCATCACGGCAGAGGCGGACATCGAACTCGGTCGGAGTCCTCGACGTTCCACCGCCGGCCGTGCACGAACTCAGCGATGTGTCTTCGTCGCGTGCGACCAGGAGACGAAACCCGGCGCTGTCGTCGAGGGCCTTCGCTGCAGGAGCCGACGGGGCGTGAGGCCCCGCTACTGATGATCGGGCTCGCAGGACGCGGACACGGTCCGGACCTCGTGATCACCGTTCACGACCGGAGACCAGGGGCTGGTCGGCTGGAGCACGGCCTCGGCCAGGGCCCGGGAGCGCAGACCGGTGATCTCCTGGTACTCGGGGTCGGCCACCATGCGGCTGAACGCCGCGCGGTCGGGGTAACGGACGAGCAGCACCGCGTCCCAGGCCTGCCCGTCCTCGGCGACCAGGGGAGTGCCGCCGTCGCCGGCGTAGAGCAGTTCGCCTCCGTACCGCTTCAGGAAGGCTGCCGCCCGTCGCGAGTACTCCTCATAGGAGGAGCGGCCGTCGGGAGCGAAGCGCAGCAGGTTGAGCATGACGACGGGACCGCCGGGATCCTCCTCCGTCAACCGTGCGAGATCGGCCCCCCGGGGGTCGACGGCCATGGGCCCCTCCTTCTCGTCGTGGGCGACGCGCGGGCAGAAGCTTAAGGGCGGCGCATCCCTTTCGCATACCGGCTGGTCGGTCCGCCTTTCGGGGCGTGCCCGGTGCCGGGTGTCCGGTCGTCAGCCCGGTGAGGCGAGCAGGTCGTCGCCCACCTGCTCGCAGCGGCGGCGTGCCTCGGCGCGGACGCGGCAGTGTTCGTGCCGGTCGGTGTGGCTCGCGCACTCGTCGCCGGCACGAGGTGGCCGCGGCCGACGGGCTCCCGTGTCGGCTCGCACCCTCGGCGGCCCGGCGACGACTTCGCCTACGACCGCACCCTCGCCTGCCCTGGCCCGGGCGGTGATCCGTCCGATGAACGCGGCCGGGACGGATCACCCGGACGGGGAGCCTTCGCCTGCCGGACGGAAGCAGGCGGTTCCGTGGGAGGCCGGGGGCCGTGGACGCGGCGAGCCAGGACGGCGCCCGTTCCACCGGTGCGGTCGGCGCGGTCCGTGGCGCCCGTTCGGCCGGCCCTCGTCGGTGCGGCGGCTCCCGGCCGGCCCCGCGCCCCCCAAGGCGGCCCGGCCCAGGGCACTGGCGGCGGCCCCCGCACGGCGGTCGTCGTGGTCAGGGCCGGACCCTCGGGAGCGACGAGCATCGCCGGGCCGGCGGCGGCGTCCCGCCACGCCATGGGGCGTCCCGCCAGGGCGTCGCTCGGATCGACACGTCCGAGGGGATCGGCCGGCCCCGAGGGACGGGCCGGCCGGCCGGGCCGGTACGCGGCGGCGGCCCCGTACCCGCACGTCGCCGCTCCGACCGGAGTCGAATGAAGCGTGGCATGCGGCGAGACCGCCACAGCGGGACGGGCACGGTCGGCAGTGACGCGGCCCGCCTCCGGGAAACCCGGTCGGCTGACGTACCCGCGCACGACCGGACGGGGACTGGAATGCTCGACGAAGAGGACGGTGTCCTTTCCGCGCCTCGGATTGCGGATGCCCCCCACTGGCCCTCCCACCTCACCGTCCTGGAAAGGGGGCAGCGCATGTCCGACGACCTGCAGACGCCGACCGTCGCGGCGCGGGCGGGCCCGGGGCCGCCGCGACGCGAGGACGCGCCGGGTGCTGCACAAAAGGGCCCTGCCGCATGAGCGGCATCACGGCAGCGTTGTTCCTGTCGGGGGTGGCCCTTCTCGCCGTGGCCGGTCTGTACGGTGCGGCACGGGCGGTGCGCGTCGGCTCCGAAGCGCTGAGCGCGGCGCCGTTCGGGTCGGGCCTGGAACCCATGGAACACGCGGTGAGCCGGTTCCATGTGCGCTGGTACACGGTGACGCTGCTGTTCCTCGCCTTCGACATGGAAATGGTGTTCATGTATCCGTGGACGCGGGTGATCTCCGCCATGGGACCGAGCGCGGTGATCGAGATGTTCGTCTTCCTCGCCGTTCTGGTTGTCGGAGTCGTCTACGCCTGGCGGGAGGGGGCCTTGCGATGGACGTGACCGGCCTGGTGCTGCGTGCCATCGCCGGTCGGCCGTGCGTGTTGGTCGCGACGATGCCGGGCGGGGCGGCGGTGAGGCTGGCCGTCGAGCGGTCGCTGAGACTGCGGGACTGGCCTCAGACGTCCACCCCGGCCCAGTCGGATCTCCTGCTCGTCGTCGGCCCCGACTGTCCGAACCTGCACGCGGCGGTGGGCCGGCTCTGGAGGGATCTGCCGGCGCCGCGGGCCCGGGCCGACGTTCGAACCGTCGATGAGGTGGAAGCGGTACTGGACGCGGGCCGGGCTCGGCTCGGCTCGCCGACCGCCCAGCGTGAGCAGGCAGCCATGCCGGTGCGGGCGGGCGGGCAGCGGAGCGGGACACAGGGCGAGCGCGAGCATGACGAGGATGCCGGGGAGGTTTCCGGGCACGCGCGCCATGACCGGCACGGCGGGGGTGAGGCCGGCGGCGGACACCGGGAGGGCGGCCAAGCGGACGACGAGGGCCACGGTGACGCTCCGTCCGACGGCGATCGGCCCACCGAGGCCGATCACGGCGACAGCGGCCACGCCCGCGACGGCGGGGACACCGACGACCACGACGAGCATCACGGTCACGGCGGCCACGGGGGGATGGAGATGCCGGGCGGGTTGCCGATGGCCGAGCAGGGCGAGGACCGGGACGGGCTGACGCTGGACCGGCTCCATGTGCCGCTGGGACCGCTGCTGACCGACTGGCCCGCGGGCCTGACGGTCCGCCTGATGCTGCAGGGCGACGTCGTTCAGCAGGCCGACGTCGACGACCCGGCGCCGAGGACCTCCGGCGAGGTGATGGAGGCGTTCTGGGTGCAGCCGTGGGTCCGGGCGTCCGCCGGTGAGCCGGTTCCTGTGGGCGAGGCGGTGCGCCGGAGGGCGGCGGCCCGTCTGGACAGCCTGGGCAGGCTGCTGGCGGTGGCGGGCTGGCCGGCCGAGGCGGTGTCGGCCCGGCGGCTGCGGGACGACCTGCTCACCGGCGCGCCCCGCAGCGCGCTCGCGCCCCGGTTCGAACGCTTCGACCGCAGGGTCGGCCGGTCGCGGACGCTGGCCTGGCTGACCCGGGGCATCGGAGTGGTGACGGCCCGGGACGCGCACGAGGCCGGGGTGAGCGGTCCGACGGCACGGGCCGACGGGGACGTGACCGATCGATACCGGCAGTGGCTCACCGAGATCCGAGGCGACCTGCCGAGACTGGACGAGCCCTCCCTCCTTCGGGTCGCGGACGAGGAGAGCCCGCGCGGTCCGTGGAACGCCGCGCGTCCGCCGTCCGCCGGCCTGATCACGCTGCTGCCCCGGCTGCTGGTGGGCGCCGAGTTCGCCTCGGCACGCCTCATCGTGGCCGGCCTCGACCCGGACCCGGACGAACTGGCCGTTCGTGCGCCGGAGGTGGCGCGTGAGTGAGGCGGGGGAGTGGTGGACGCCGCTGGCCGCGCCCGGACTGCTGCTCGTCCTGGCCGTACTGGCGACGACCGGCAACGCGGTGCTGGACGCCCGGAGCGCGGGACGGCCCGTCACCCTCGCCACAGCGGTGCGGCCGCTTCTCGGTGTGCCGAGGGTCCTGGCGGCGCAGCCGCGCCGGCTGCCCACGCCGGACGTACTGCTGTGGCGGGCGGGTGCGGTCACCGTGCCGGTGGCGGCGGTCCTGTCCACGCTGGTCATCCCCGTCGGGAGCCACGCCGCCGCCGATCTGTCGGTCGGGGTGGTGTGGTTCAACGCCATGGAAGTCCTGACCTGGGCAGGGCTGTGGCTGGCCGGCTGGGGGCCCGACTCCGTCTTCTCCCTGATCGGCGGATACCGGTTCCTGGCACTGGGCCTGGCCTATGAACTGCCTCTGATGTTCGCCCTGATCTCCACGGCCACCGGCGCGCAGTCCCTGCGGGTGAACGACATCGCCGACGCTCAGCACGGCCTGTGGTACGCGGTGTGGATGCCGGTCGCCTTCGTCGTCTACCTGGCCGGCGTGCTCGCCTTCAGCTTCCTGGGGCCCTTCGCCTACCCGGCCGGCCGTGACCTCGCCGGCGGTGTCCTGGCCGAGGCGTCCGGAGTGGACCGGCTGCTGCTTCAGGCCGGGCGGTGGCTGTGGCTGGCCTCCGGGGCCGCCATGGCGGTGCCGCTGTTCCTGGGGGGCGGTGCCGGGCCGGGGCTGCCGGGCTGGGTGTGGTCGCTGGTCAAGACGTTGCTGGTGCTGGGTCTGCTGGTGTGGGTGATGCGGCGGGTACCGGTGGCCCGGGCCGACCGGTACGTGGAGTTCGCCTGGGTGGTGCTCATCCCCCTGACGATCGCCCAGACCCTGGTTCCGGCACTGGTCGTCCTCGCTCGGTAGGAGAGGAAGGAGGAGTCCCATGGGTACGACGGCCATGACGCTGCTGGCGGGTCTGGGCGTGCTCGCCCTGGTCTCCGGCGTGCTGGTGTTCACGCTGAACTCGATGGCGCGGGTCACCTTCTCGCTGCTGGCGGCCCTGGTGTGCGTCGGCGGGGTGACGGCCGTACTCGGCCTTCCGTACCTGGGCGTGGTGATCGTGCTGATGATGGTCATGGAGATGGTGATCATGGCCGTGTTCATGATCGCCTACATGATGAACCCGGCGGGTCTGATGCCCATGTCGATGCTGCACAACAAGCGCGGCGCGCTGGCCGTCAGCGGGGTCGTCTTCGCCGCCCTGGTCGCCGGGATCCTCCTGGCGCCCTGGCCCGACCGCACGGGCGCCCGCCCGAAGGACACGACCTTCCAGGTCGGCATGGCGCTGATGGGGGAGCAGATGCTGACCATGGTCACTCTGGGTTTCGTGCTGCTGGCCACGATGGTCGGCGCCACCGTGCTGGCCACGCGCCGGGGCCGCTACGACCGCCTCGGAGACGATCTCGACCGGCGGCCGGCCGACGATCCGGTGCGCGGAGGGGTCGGCCGATGACCTTCGAGCTCCTGCTGGTCCTCGCCGCGGGCCTGTTCTGCACCGGCCTGTTCGGCGCGCTGTCCCAGCAGTCCATCGTCATGATCATGATGGGGATCGAGCTGATGATCGGCGGGATCATCGCCGCGGCGGCCGTCTTCTGGCACTTCCTCGCCCCCGCCCGGGGCAGCGGCCAGGTGGTGATCGTGGCGGCGGTGGTGGCGATGGCGGTCGAGATGGCCATGGGCTTCGCGGTCACCACCGCCCTCTACCGCGCCCGGCAGGTCGACATGACCGACATGGCCGAGGACCTCAAAGGGTGAGTGCGTTGCTGTGGCTGCTCGTCGGCCTGCCCCTCGGCGCGGGCGCGCTGCTCGCCCTGGCGGGGTCCCGCGGCAACCGGTCCGCCCCGGCCGCAGGCGTGGCGGTGGCCGTCGCCACGCTCGGCGCGGCCGTCGCCGCCGCGGTGGCCCGGCCGTCGGCGAGCGCCCCGCTGTTCGCCGGGGTGCGGGCGGGGCTGGCGGTGGACGGGCTGTCCGCGGTCATGGTGCTCGTCGTGGCCGCCGTCACCGCCGCCGTCCTCACCTTCGCGGTCGGCGAGTTGGGCCGGGACGAGAACCGCAGCCGGTTCTTCGGACTGATGCTGGTCTTCGCCGGGGCCATGCTCGTCACCGTCACGGCGACGACACTGCCCCTGCTGCTGATGGCCTGGGAGATCATGGGCGCCACCAGCTGGGCGCTGATCGGCTACCGGTGGCGGCAGCCGCGA
Organism: Streptomyces caelestis; assembly: GCF_001279005.1. Lineage (GTDB taxonomy): Bacteria > Actinomycetota > Actinomycetes > Streptomycetales > Streptomycetaceae > Streptomyces > Streptomyces heliomycini. Next base: position 11,487 of record NZ_LGCN01000234.1, on the reverse strand, counting down.
CGGGCCCGCGCGGCCGACGTCGCGTTCCTCACCACCCGCACCGCAGACCTCGGACTGTACCTGGCCGCCGGGGCGGCGCTGGCCGGCGGCATCGGCACCCTCGACCTGGGCGCCCTGCCGGACGCGGCCTCGCCGTGGCTGCACCTGGTCACCGCCGGGATCGTGACCGCGGCTCTGGGCAAGTCGGCGCAACTGCCTTTCTCCTTCTGGCTGTCGCGGGCCATGGAGGGCCCCAGTCCGGTGTCGGCACTGCTGCACTCGGCGACCATGGTCGCCGCCGGCGCCTACCTGGTGCTGCGCCTGCACCCCCTGCTGGCCGCCACCGGCTGGGCCGGCCCGCTGGTCGCCTGGACCGGCGCCCTCACCGCACTCGCCCTCGGTGTGGTCGCCGTCGCCCAGCAGGACCTCAAGCAACTGCTCGCGGCTTCCACCTCCTCCCAGATCGGTTTCATGGTGCTGGCCGCCGGCAGCGGCGGGGTCGCCGCCGGCACGACCCAGCTCGTCGCCCACGCCGCCACCAAGTCCGGGCTGTTCCTCGCCGCCGGCGCCTGGCTGGCCGCGCTCGGCACGAAAAGTCTGCCCGCCCTGCGCGGAGCCGCCCGGCGCCACCGGCTCGTCGGCATCGCCTTCACTGCCGGCGCACTGACTCTGGCGGGGCTGCCACCGCTGTCGCTGTGGGCGGCCAAGGACGAGGTCCTCGCCGTCGCCCGCGCCGAAAGCGCCGCCTGGTACGCCGTGGGGCTCGCGGCCGCGGCGGTCGCCGCCGTCTACAGCGCCAAGGCCCTCTGGTTCGTCACCCGGCCCCTGCCCGAGGACCCGGAAGCCGGATACGACACCGAGCGGCGCGGCACCCGGCGCGTCGCCCGCACCGCCCCCGCCCCCCTACTCGCCCTCACTGGCGCCGCGGCCGTGCTGGGCGTACTGGCCCTGCCCGGGCCGGCGTCCTGGCTGAAGCACCTGGCCGGCGCCCCCGGAGAGCCGTCCCCGAAGCCGTGGGAACTCGGCCTGTCCACCGGCGTCGTACTCGCCGCCGCCGCACTGGCCTGGTGGGGGGCGCCCCACTCGGTGCCCGCACCACGCGCCGCCGTGCGGTGGGCGCAGGACTGGCTCCACCTGGAGCGGGTCGCGGACGCCGTACTGGTGCGCCCCGTCCTGCGGCTGGCACGAGCGCTGGCGGCCTTCGACGACCGGGTGGTCGACGGTGCCGTACGGCAGACGGCCCGAGGCGGTCTGGCGCTCGCCCGGCTGGCCGGCCGGGCGGACGACCGCGTGGTCGACGGCGCCGTACGCCGGACGGCCCGGGGCGGTCTGGTGCTCGCCCGGCTGGCCGGCCGGGTGGACGACGGCGCTGTCGACGGCGCCGTCCGCGCCCTCGTCTCGGGCGCGCGGGCCCTGGGCCGGCTGGCGCGCCGGCCGCAGACCGGACTGCTGCACCAGTACTACGCACAAGCCGCCGTCGGCTTCGCGGTGCTGGTCCTGATCCTCCTCCTGGTGAGGTGACCCCGTGCTGACTGCCGTCACGTTCCTGCCGCTGCTGGCCTGCGCCGTCCTGTCGCTCTGGCCGCGCACCCTGTCCGACCGGACGTGCCTCCGGGTCTGGATCGCCACCGCCGCCACGGACCTCGCCCTGGTCTGCGTCCTGTGGGCGGGCTTCGACACCGGCGCCGGCATGCAGTACGAGCAGCGGACGCGCTGGATCCCCAGCGCCGGGGTCGGCTACCACGTGGGCGTCGACGGCCTCTCCCTGCCCCTGGTCGCGCTGACCTGCCTGCTGTTCCTCGCCGTCGCCGTCTACTCCTTCCGCGAGTCGAGGAGGGTGCGCTCCTACGTCTGCCTCTTCCTGTTCCTGCAGACGGTCTGCCTGGGCCTGTTCGTCGCGCTCGACCTCATCCTGTTCTTCGTCTTCTTCGACCTGTCGATCGTCGGCATGTTCTTCGTCATCGCCGGCTGGGGCCACGGCGAACGCGCCCGGGCGGCGGCACTGAAGTTCTTCCTCTACACCTTCGTCGGCTCCCTGTCCCTGCTGCTCGGCTTCATCGGCCTCTACCTCGCCGCCGATCCGCACACCTTCGACATCACCGACCTCACCCGTGCCGACCCACTGGCCGGGCGCGGCGCGTACGCCGGACTGGTCCTCCTCGCCATCGGCGTCGGACTGGCGGTCAAGACCCCCACGGTGCCCTTCCACACCTGGCTGCCGCCCGCCCACACGGAAGCACCCGCCACCGGATCGGCGATCCTCGCCGCGATCCTGCTGAAGATGGGCACCTACGGGTTCGTCCGCATCGCCATGCCGCTGCTGCCCGGCAGCTGGCGCGCATACGCCCTGGTCGTCGTCATCGTCGGCACGGTGTCCGTGGTCTACGGCGCTCTCGTCGCCCTGGCCCAGACCGATTTCAAACGCATGATCGCCTACACCTCGGTCAACCACATGGGGTACGTCGTCCTCGCCGTCGGCGCCGCAGGGACCCTGGCCGGAACCGACGCGCAGGCCCGCTCCCTGGCGGTGACCGGAGCGGTCACCCAGATGGTCAGTCACGGCCTGATCACCGGCGCCCTGTTCCTGCTCAGCGGTGTGCTGTACGACCGCGGCCGGACGTACGCGATGGACGCATACTCCGGCCTGGCCGCCCACACCCCGCGCTTCGCCGGCGTCACCGCCGTCGCCGCGTTCGCCGGCCTCGGCATCCCCGGCTTCTCCGGCTTCATCGCCGAGTTCCAGATCTTCACCGGCTCCCTGGCCTCCCGGACGATCGCCACCGCCATCGCCGTGACCGGCATCCTGCTGACCGCCGCCCTGTTCCTGCGCGCGCTGCGTTCGATGTTCCTGGGCGTTCCGCGCCTCCCGCAGACCATTTCCGTGCACGGGGTCGGTGACCTGCGCGGTAACGAGGGGCTGTCCGTCGTGCCCCTGCTCGTGGTCGCACTGGTGATCGGCGTCGTCCCCCGCTGGCTCCTGGACGTCATCGAACCGGCCGGCCGCACGCTGACCGATCTGGTGGCGCGGTGAACGAGAACCTCGCCGCGCTCGTTCCCGAACTCGCTCTGCTCGGCGCCGCTGTGACCGGCCTCCTGGCCGGTTCCTGGCTGCCCCGCCGCCGTCAGTGGATCGTCGCGGTCCTGGCGGCCGCCGCGTGTGCGACGGGCCTGGCGGCCACCGCCGTCACCATGGCCACCGGCCGCGAACAGACGGTCTTCTCGGACGCCTTCGCCGTCGACAGGGCCACCGACATCGGCCGCCTCGTCGTCCTCACCGCCCTGCTGCTGATCATCGGTATGTCCGTGGAGACCGTTCGCGGCCATCGACGCGAGACCGAGTACTGGGTGTTGCTGCTGATGACCGGTGCCGGCACCCTCGCCCTGCTCGGCGCGAACGACCTGCTGATGCTGTTCGCCGCCTACCTGCTCGCCGGCATTCCCGCCTATGCGCTCGCCGGCTTCGCCAAGGACCCATCCGGTACCGAAGCAGCCCTGAAGTACTACCTGATGGGCGCCCTGCTCGGTACCACGATGCTGGCCGGCACCGCACTCCTCTACGGTGCCGGCCACGCCACCCACTACCGTGAACTCGACACCGGTCTGTCCGGGGCCCCCTACGGGCTCGTCGCCGTCGGACTCGTCGGCGTCCTGGCGGGACTGCTGTTCAAGGCCGGAGCCGTTCCGGCCCACTACTGGGTGCCCGACGTCACCGACGGATCCCTCACCCCGGTCGCCGCCTACGTCACCACCCTGCCCAAGATCGGCGGTCTGATCGCCGGCTACCGCCTCCTCCATCAGGCCCTCCCGGGCACAGAGGTCAACTGGCCCCTGCTGCTGGCGGTCCTCGCCGCGGTCACCATGACCCTGGGCAACCTGGCGGCGTTCTTCCAGACGTCCGTCAAGCGTCTGCTCGCCTACTCCACCATCAGTCAGGTCGGCTACCTCCTGATGGCCCTGGCCGTCGCCACCCGCAGCGACCTGGCACAGCGGAGCCTGCTGTTCTACCTGGCCGCCTACGCCGTGACCAACCTCGGCGCCTTCGCCGTCGTCACCGAACTCCCGCACACCCGCACCCTCGACGACTACCGTGGTCTCGCACGCCGCCACGCCGGCCTCGCCGCCGTCCTCGTCGTGTGCCTGCTCGGGCTGGTGGGAACTCCGCCCACCGGTGTCTTCCTGGGCAAACTGGAAATCTTCAGTGCGGCCGTCGACGGCGGCTACGCCTGGCTCGCCGCCCTCGCCGTCGCCAACACCGTCGCCTCCCTCTTCTACTACCTGCGCTGGCTGGCCCCCCTCTTCGCCACCACCGCCCCCGCGCCCGCCGACACCCAGGCCGTACAGGGCCGCTGGTCCGCCGCCATCGCCTACACCGCCGGCGCGCTCTCTCTGCTTCTCGGCCTGGCCGGTGGCGCCCTCCTCCCTCTCACCACCGGATCCCTCCTCCGCTGAGACGCGTGCCGCGCCTCTCGGTCCGTTGCCCTCGACCCGCACCGATACCGGTCGGACCGCCCGTCGGGCGAAGGGAGCCGAGACGCAGGAGGGGTGTCTAGCCCTGGACGCGTCCGGGCCATCCGTCCGTCCTTCCGCCGGAACGGACCACTGTGCCGACGGGACACCCGTGCATCCCGCCTCCTGCCGTCCTGTTCCCCGAGCGGATCGTCCTGCCCGCCACATCAAACGACTGATCGCCTCCACCACGACGAGGGACATGCTTCCTCCGGCCCTCCAGAACACGACGATTCCGTTCACCCAGGGCCCATGAGCGAGCGCACGATCACCCTCCGGCCAGGAGAGGGCCGTCCCGCCAGTCCCGCCCCACCGCTCTGCGGGCTGCGAACCCGCGGCCTCGAGAGCCTGAGCCGAGGCCGCGCGGGACTGCCGAATTCCGGCACAGCCGGCGACAGCCGAAGCGCCGTCCCCAGCAGTCACGGCCCCCTGCACCGCGAACCGCTCAACCACGGCAGCCGCTACCAGCACATTCACCACAGGCCCCGCCGGCCACGGACGAACGGCGAAGTCGAACGCTTCCCCCGCCCGCCCGCCCGTGACCATCTGATCCCCTCAGGGCGAAACGGGCAGCGCCGCGCTCCGCAGCCGGCCGATGCGCTCTCGTACCCTCTCGCCTCCGCCCGGCGTGTCCCGGAACCCGCAGGGAGCACTGGAGGAACGATGCATGTTCCCGGACAGTGAGGACCCGGGCCGGAACGGAGGGAACGCGTGGGACAGCGGGGTACGGCCGAGCGGAGCGGCGGGAGCGTCGAAGGGGGCGTCGGCGGTGCTGCCGGGGCAGGTGAAGAAGTGAGCGCCGTGCCGGATGCGCGGCGACGGATTCCCCGTACCGACGTGCTGTTGCGTGACCTCCGTCTGCTGGACGCGGCGGACCGGATCGGGCCGGAGCGGGTCAAGTCGGCGGTTCGTCAGGCGCAACAACAGGCGAGAGAGGGGATCGTGAAGCCGGAAGGGGTGGTGGACGCGGCGATCGCCCTCCTGCCGCGGACGGTGAGCGGCCTGCAGCCGGTGATCAACGCGACCGGGGTGCTGCTCCACACCAATCTCGGCCGGGCGCCACTGTCCGCCGCCGCCCGGCGGGCGGTGCAGGAGGCCGCCGGTCCCACCGACGTCGAGCTCGATCTGGAGACCGGGACACGGGCCCGCCGTGGCCGTACCGCGCTGGCCGCGCTTTGCGCCCGGGTGCAGGCCGCCGCCGCGGTGCACGTCGTCAACAACGGGGCAGCCGCGCTGGTCCTCGCCGCGACCGCGCTGGCGGTCGGCAAGGAGATCGTGGTCAGCCGTGGAGAGATGGTGGAGATCGGGGACGGCTTCCGGCTTCCGGACCTCCTGGTCTCCACCGGGGCCCGGCTGCGCGAGGTGGGTACGACCAACCGCACGACCGCGGAGGACTACGCCAGGGCCATCGGACCGGAGACGGCCTTCATCCTCAAGGTGCATCCCTCCAACTTCCGCATCACGGGATTCACCCGCGCCGCCGCTGTCGCCGAACTGGCGCCGCTCGGTGTCCCGGTGGTCGCCGACATCGGATCGGGTCTGCCGGCCCCGCATCCCCTGCTGCCCGAGGAGCCGGACGCGCGGACCCAGCTGGAAGCCGGGGCCGCGCTCGTCACCGCCAGCGGGGACAAACTGCTGGGCGGACCCCAGTGCGGACTCGTCCTCGGACGGGAGGACCTGGTCCGCACCATGGCCCGGCATCCACTCGCCCGTGCCCTCCGGGTCGACAAAATGACCCTGGCCGCGCTGGAGGCCACGCTGACGGGTCCGCCGACGCCGACCGAACAGGCGCGCCGCCGACACCCTGAACGACGGCCGCAGAGCCGCCGTGATCGTCGGGCCGGACGCGGCCGGAGCGGCCGATCGGATCACGCAGCTGGCCGAACGGATCGGCGCGGGTGTCGCCAAGACGCCTTCGGGCCGCGACGTCCTTCCGGACGACCTGCCGTTCGCGGCGGGCGTGGCCGCCGCGTTCGGCAGCGCGCCCGCGGCCTCGCTGGTCCGCGACTGCGACACGCTGCTCCTCCTCGGGGCGCACGACTTCGACACCTGCCTGCTGCCCGGCTCCGGACCGCGCTGCCGCGTCGTCACCGTCGACGCGGCCTCCGGCGCGTGTCCCGTCGACGAGGACGTCTTCTCCGCCGTGCGGGTGACGGGCGATGTCGCCCTGACGCTGGAGACGCTTCTGCCCCTGCTCCACCGTCGGACCGACCGCCGGTGGCGGGACGCGGTCGAGGACGCGGTGGAGGAATGGCACGCCGAGGGACAGGAGAAAGCGCGCCGGTTCTTCGGTATGGCCGTCAGCCCTCGATCCGTGGTCGCCGAACTGTCCGCCCGGCTGCCGGACCACGCGATCGTCGTCACCGATACGGGGTCGGCCCTGGACTGGTGGACCCGGCACCTGCGACTCCGCGACGGCATGCGCGCCGTTCTCTCGAGACGTCTCGCAACGCCCGGAGCTGCCGTCCCTTACGCGCTCGCCGCCCGTCTGGCCTTCCCCGAACGCCCGGTGATCGCCCTGGTCGGTGACGGGGCCCTGCAAGCGGGCGGCATGAACGAGCTGCTCACCGTACGACGACACCTGGAACGCCTCGCCGACCTACCTCCGGTGATCTTCTGCGTCCTCAACAACGAGGACCTCAGCCGACTCACGTGGCGGCGTCGGCAAGGCGCCGGAGACCCCCGCATCCCGACCACCGGTGAGGTGGCCGCGGTGTCCTACGCGCGCTACACCGAACTGCTCGGCCTGCCCGCCGTTCGCTGCGTCCGCCCGGGCGATGTGGCGCTCGCCTGGGAGGAGGCGCTGGAGGCCAAGGGTCCTCAGGTGCTGGAGTTCATGGTGGACGGGGACACACCGCCGGACTGGGCCGATCCGGGCGGCAGGGCACACGGTGGCCAAGGGCCCCCGCTCCGGCACGCCGCCGGCACCCCGTCGTGGCGTCTGCGCATCACCGCCTCGGCGAGCCGCCGCCTCGGATCCGCCTGACACCGGACCGGACTTCATCGCGTCGAGCGTGACGAGAGCCGCCGTGTTCGACTGCCCCGCGGAAGGAGGACCCGGATGCCCGCCACCGCCGCCGCTCACGGACCGCGCGAGGGTCCTGGCCGGCGCGTGGGGGCGGAATCGGGCCTATGCCCGGAAGATCCCCGAACAGCCGGGAGGGAGCGGTTCGGCCGGATGCCGGAGGAGGCGCCCAAGGGCGCACTGTCCACATGACTCGCTCTGGAGACGTCCATGGCCCAGGTCGCCGACTACGTACTGCAACGCCTGACCGAATGGGGTGTCGAGTCCGTATACGGGTATCCGGGCGACGGCATCGACGGACTGCTGGGTGCCTTCGACCGGGCGAAGGGAGAGCTGGAGTTCATCCAGGCCAGGCACGAGGAGATGGCCGCGTTCATGGCGTGCGCGCACGCCGAGTTCACCGGTGAAGTGGGCTGCTGCACGGCGACGTCCGGTCCGGGCGCCGTGCACCTCCTCGACGGGCTCTGTGACGCGAAGCTGGACCACCAGCCCGCCGTCGCCGTGGTGGGCCGGCAGGAGCGCCTCGGTCTCGGTGCCCACTACCGGCAGGAGGTGGACCTGGAGCGGCTGTTCGCGGATGTGTCGGAGTTCTGCCAGATGGTCGTGCACCCGGGGCGGGCCCGGCACGTCATCGACCGGGCCTTCAAGACCGCGCTCACCACACGGGGGGGGTCGCCACCGTCATCATCCCCGACGACATTCAGGAGGAGGACGCCCAACCCTCGCCGCCGAAGAAGCACGGTTCGGTGTTCTCCAGCGTCGGCTGGAGCCGCCCGCGCCTCCTGCCCGACGAGGGAGAACTGCGCAGGGCCGCCGGCATCCTGAACGCGGGCAGCAAAGTCGCCATGCTCATCGGCCAGGGAGCCGCGCATGCGGAGGGCGAGGTCGTCGAGGCCGCCGAGCTGCTGGGCGCCGGGGTGGCCAAGGCACTGCTGGGCCGGGAAGTGCTGCCCGACGACCTGCCGTTCGTCACCGGCCCCATCGGCCTGCTGGGCAGCAAGGCCGGCGACAACATGATCCGCGGCTGCGACACCCTGTTCGTGACCGGCACCAGTTTCCCGTACTCCGAATGGCTGCCCGACGAGGGGCAGGCGCGCGGCGTGGAGATCGACATCGACGGGCGTATGACCGGTATCCGCTATCCGATGGACGCCCACCTCGTCGGGGACTCCAAGGAGACGCTCAAAGCCCTGCTGCCGCTGCTGCGCCGCAAGGAGGACCGCGGCTGGCGGGAGAAGACCGGGAAGGACGTAGAGGAGTGGAACGCGATGTGCCGGAAGCGGGCCGGGCAGAACTTCGGAGGGACGATCAACCCGGAGGCCGTGGCCGCCGAGCTCTCGCCCCGGTTGCCGGACGACGCCGTCCTGACCGCGGACTCGGGGTCCGGCACGAACTGGTGGGCGCGGCACCTGAAACTCCGCAAGGGGATGCAGACGTCGCTCTCGGGGACGCCGGCCACGATGGGACCGGGCACGCCGTACGCGATCACCGCCCGGTTCGCCCACCCGGACCGGCCGGTCATCGCCTTCGTCGGGGACGGCGCGTTCCAGATGAACGGCATGGCCGAGATGATCACCGTCAAGCGGTATCCGGACCGGCTGTCCGGCCCGGCGCCGTTCGTTTTCTGCGTCTTCAACAACCAGGATCTCCATCAGGTCACCTGGGAACAGCGCGCCATGTCCGGTGATCCGAAGTTCCCGGGCTCGCAGGACGTCCCGGACATCCCGTACGCCAAGTACGCCGAGCTCATCGGCCTGAAAGGTGTGTACTGCGACAAACCGAAGAAGATCGGCAAGGCGTGGGAGGAAGCGCTGGCCGCCGACCGGCCTGTGGTGCTGGAGTTCAAGGCAGACCCCGAGATCGCACCCATCCCGCCCCACACCATGGCCGAGCAGGGCAAGAAGGCCGCCAAGGCGGCCGTGCGGGACCCGGAGGGCGCGGGGATCGCCGTCAAGGGAGCCCGCCAGAAGACCACCGAGCTGGCCGAGCACCTGCCCGGGCGGCATCCATGACCGATCCTGCGACTGCCGTGGGAGCCGGATTGGAGGAGTGCGGGATCGACGCGGTCGACGTCCACGCCTTCACGGTCCCGACCGACGGTCCGGACGGCAGGGAAGAGGACGGGACGCTCGAGTGGGACTCCACGACCCTGGTCCTGGTGCGGGTGCACGCCGGGGGCAGGAGCGGCCTCGGCTACACCTACGGAGACGTGTCGGTCGCCTCCTTCGTGGCGTCCGCGCTGGCGCCGCTGCTGCGAGGGCAGAAGGTCACCGCGCCGCCGGTGCTGTGGCACCGCATGGGCGCGCAGATCCGCAACGCCGGCCGCCCGGGTGTCGGAGCCATGGCCGTGTCCGCTGTCGACGTCGCGCTGTGGGATCTCAAGGCGAGGCTGCTGGACCTGCCGCTGATCCGCCTGTTGCCTGCCCACCACGACCGGGTGCCGGTCTACGGCAGCGGGGGCTTCACGAACTACCCGCTCCACCGGCTCGCCGAGCAGCTCGCCGGATGGGTCGGCGAGGGCATCCCCCGGGTGAAACTCAAGACCTCGCGCGAGTCCGAGAGGGACCCGGAGCGGCTGACCGCCGTACGGAAGGCGATCGGCGACCGGCCGGAGATCTTCGCGGACGCCAACGGAGCGCTTTCCCGCAAGGAGGCGCTGTACTGGGCTCGCAGGTTCCACGACGAGTGGGACGTACGGTGGCTGGAGGAGCCCGTGAGCTCGGCCGACCTCGAAGGGCTGCGTATGCTGCGCGACCGGGGGCCGGGACGCCTGGAGATCGCTGCGGGAGAGTACGCCTTCACGCTGCGGGACTTCGTCAACCTCGTGGAGCCCCCCGCCGTGGACTGCCTTCAGGCCGACATCACCCGATGCGGGGGCATCACCGCGCTCCTGGAGGTGGCGGGCCTGTCGGCGACCCGCCACCTCGATCTGTCCGCCCACTGCGCCCCGGCGCTCTCGGCCCACGCGTTCTGCGCCGTACGGCGGCTGCGGCACCTGGAGTATTTCCATGACCATGTGCGCGTGGAGCGGTTGCTGTTCGACGGCATCCTGTCCCCCGAAGGCGGAGCCCTGCGGCCCGACCTCACACGACCCGGGCTCGGGCTGGAGATCAAGTGGGCCGACGCCGAGCCCTATCGCGTCTACGCGGCACAACCGCTCTGAGTAGGCGCACCCAGGCGCACCAAGGAGAGAGCTGAATCCGACGGCGGAGGCAAGGCGCCGGGCGACGCGCGACATCCCGGCGAAGACGCATTCGATGATCGCGGGCCCACCCCCGGGCCCGCCAGACCCTGGACGTCGGAAAACTCGAGCGGGCACTGCGCAAGGCGGTCGAGGGAGAGATCCGCTTCGTCCCCGGCTCGCTGGGACTGTACGCCCAGGACGCGTCCCACTTCCGTCAGGCGTCCATCGGGGTCGTCGTCCCGCGCACCGTTGACGACGTGGTGACGGTGCACAGGATCTGCCATCACTTCGGTGCGCCCGTCCTCAGCCGCGGGGGCGGCACCAGCCTGTCCGGTGAGACGGTGAACGAGGCCGTCGTGATCGACCACTCGAAGTACCTCACCGGCATCGGCGAGGTGGACATCCGCCGCCGCCTGGTCACCTGTGAGCCGGGCGTCATCAACGAAGACCTCAACCGCCACACCGGCTGCCACAGCCTGATCTTCGGTCCCGACCCCTCCTCCCCTTCCCGCTGTGTGATCGGCGGCAACATCGGCAACAACTCCTGCGGCATCCAATCGGTGCAGTCACAGCTGTACGGACCCGGCCCCCGCACCAGCGACAACGTGCACGCACTGGAGATCGTCACCTACGACGGCGAGCGATTCTGGGTCGGGGTGGACGAAGAGAGGCACCTCGACGAGATCATCGCGGAGGGGGGAGCCACCAGGTTCCGGCCCGACGGGCGATCGAGCGCGACGAGGACGCGGTCGCCGGCTGGGTGAAGGAGACCTGGCCTCGGGTAAAAGGACCG
>NZ_LGCN01000233.1 GCF_001279005.1 Streptomyces caelestis | reverse complement strand
ACCATTGCTCGCACCGTCCTGGTTCACGGCGCTCCCCCGCACCACGGCCAGCACCGGGTGGCCGTTGCGACGAGCGTCCGACAACCGCTCCAGCAGCAGCACCCCCACACCCTCGGCCAGGCCGAACCCGTCGGCCTGCGCGGAGAACGCCTTGCAGCGGCCGTCGGCGGCCAGGGCGCCCTGGCTGCTGAACTCCACGAACATGCCCGGCGTCGGCATCACCGTCGCACCGCCGGCGAGCGCGAGGGCACACTCTTGGCCGCGCAGCGCCTGTACCGCGAGGTGCAGGGCCACCAGCGACGAGGAGCAGGCCGTGTCCACGGTGACGGCGGCTCCTTCGAGGCCTAGGGCGTAGGCGATGCGTCCCGAGGCGACACTGCCGGTGTTGCCGGTGAGAAGATGGCCGTTGCCGTCCGTCGCCTCGTGCAGGCGAGGGCCGTAGTCCATGGTCATCGCGCCGATGTAGACCCCGGTGCCGCTGCCGCGCAGGGTGTGCGGGTCGATCCCGGCGCGTTCGAGGGTTTCCCAGGACGTCTCCAGCAGGAGCCGCTGCTGCGGGTCCATGGCAAGGGCCTCGCGGGGCGAGATACCGAAGAACCCGGCGTCGAAGCGGCCGGCGTCGTGCAGGAACCCGGCCTCGCGCTGATAGTGGCGACCCGGCGCGACGTCCTCGGGGGCGCAGGCGCCCTCGAGGCTCCAGCCGCGGTCGCCCGGGAACGGTGTCACGGCGTCGGTGCCGTCCGTCAGGAGCCGCCACAGCCGCTCCGGGCTGTCGGCGCCACCGGGGTACCGGCAGCCCATCGCGACGATCGCCACCGCGTCGTCGTCCGTGGCCGCGGCAGCCGGGGCGAGGCCGTCGACGGCCTCCCGGTCCGTACGCCGGCCTGCCTGCGGCGAGCCGGACAGCAACTCGTCCCTCAGCACCTCGGCGAGTTGCCCCGGTGTCGGGTGGTCGAAGACGGCCGTCACGGGCAGCGTCCCGGCGCCGGTGACCGCAGCGAGGCGGTTGCGGATCTCCACCGCCGTCACGGAGTCCAGGCCAAGAGCGGTGAAGGTGGCGCTCGGATCGATGGGGCCGGTGTCGCCGAGCACGGCGGCGACCTCCTGGCTCACGAGGCGCAGCAGCCGCTCACGCTGTCCGACGATGGTGAGCCGGGCCATCTCCTCGCGGAGGGCGGCCTCGGGGACCTCCGGGGCCGCGTCGTCGTCCGCCTCGCACAGGCCGACGGGCAGTTCGGCGGGGCGGGCGCCGACCCCCGCGAAGACGGCCTCGCGGTCCGGGGTGACACCGTGGACGTACGCCTCGCCGAGCGCGGTGAGGAACCGCGCGCGCCCGCCGTGACCGCGGCGCAGCGTCGCGCCGACGTGGGCGGTGACGTCCTGTTCGGCGGCGGTCGCCTGGAGGGCGGTGGTGAGGACGGGGTGCGGGCTGATCTCCAGGAGGGTGTGGTGGCCGTCGCGCAGCAGGGCTGCGGTGGCTTCGTGGAAACGGACCGTGCCGCGCAGGTTGCGGGCCCAGTAGTCCGCGTCCAGGACCGGTTCCTGGAGCCGGTCGCCGGTGAGACCGGAGTAGTACGGCAGGCCGGCGGGCAGCGGCCGGACGGCGTCCAGGTCCGCGTGCAGACGCGGCACGATGGCGTCGATGTGCGCGGAGTGCGCGGCGAGTCCGACGGCTATACGGCGGGCATGGACGCCGTCGGCGGTGAGCCGGGCGATGAGTTCAGTTGCGGCGGCGGTGTCTCCCGACACGATCACCGAGCCCGGTCCGTTGACGGCGGCGATCCCCAACTGCCCGCTGTACTCCTCCAGTCGGTCCGTCACCTCGGCGACGGAAGCCATGACGGAGACCATCTCCCCGCGCCCGGTCAGAGTGGCCTGCGCCTGGCTCCACAGGGCGACGACACGGGCGCTGTCGTCGAGGGAGAGCACGCCGCTGACGGCCGCGGCGGAGATCTCGCCACAGCTATGTCCCAGGACCGCGGACGGCTCCACGCCGTGGTCGCGCCAGAGCCCCGCCAAGGAGACTCCGACGGCGAACAGGGCGGGCTGCACGACGTCGGGGCGTTCCAGGGCGGGCGCGCCGTCCTCGGCGCGCAGCACGTCCATCAGGGACCAGTCGACGAAGGGTTCGAGGGCCTGCGCGCAGGCGTCCATGCGGGTACGGAAACCCGGTGTGGACGCCAGGAGTCCGGCCGCCATGCCGGGCCACTGGGAGCCCTGCCCCGGGAAGACGAAAGCGACGCCGGTGCCGGGCCCGGCGGAACCCTCGACGAGACCGGGGGCTCCGTGGCCGCCGGCGAGCGCGTCGAGGCGGTCCAGGAACTCCTCCCGTCCCCGGGCCACGAGGGCGGCGCGCCGCCTGCGGGGGATCGTGGCGTGCGCGAGGGCGAGCCCGACGTCCGCCGGGCTCCACTCGGGCAGGGTGCGCAGGTGGTCGCACAGCCGTCGCGCCTGCGCCGCGAGGGCACCCCCACTGTCGCCGGACAGCGTCCACAGCATGGGGGCCCCGAGAGGGGATTCGGGCAGGTTCACGCCATGCTCCTCAGCACGCACAGGGGGACTACGGGACCGGGTTGCGGTGCAGTTGCGGGCACGGGGACGCACTCGGCTCGGCGCGCCGACGCGCCTTGACGGGTGAGAGCAGGCCAGGGTGCCGTGGCCTCATGAGGACGGGTGGCACAGAGACACAGGTGCTCCAGGTGGCACGGGTGGTACTCAGGGCGAAGGCCGTCAGTACAGGCCCTCGGGGGCGGCGCTGGCGATCTGGAGCGGACGGACGTCCGCCACGCCGTCGCAGGGCCACTCGGCGTCGAGGTGGCGTGCCGCCTGGTCGCGTTCGAGAATGTTGGGCAGGAAGAGGTCGTCGTGCAGGACGGTGAGGCGGACCTGGCCGTTCGCGCCGGGCGCGACGACGGTGCGCCAGTCGTCCTTGCGCACCACGGCCATGGTCACCTGCGGGTAGTTCGGCATGTACGGGATCGTGCCACCGCTCTCCGGTACGCCGAGGAAGGCGGCGTTGCCGAAGGTGTTGCCGTAACTGATGCCGCAGATGCCGCCATTGAGGGCGGCGCGGAAGTCACGGTACATCGCGGCGTTGATCTGGGTGCCGCTCAGCCGCGCTCCGGCGAGGGCGGCGACGCGCTCGGGCGCGCTCCTGCACAGCGCCGAGAAGAGGGCCGGGGTGGTGTTGAGGTAGTCGATGCCTCGCTGGTCCAGGGCGTCGGTGATCTGGTCCACGAGGTGGCCGGTGTAGCGCTCCACGTCGGCCGGGCGGCCTTCGCGGATGAGCCGCTTGACCCAGCGGGGATCCATGTCGATGGCGTACACCAGGCCCGCGTGCAGGTCGGCGACCTCCCAGACGCCGTGCCCGATGAGGTGCGGTCCGGTGGGTGTCGCCTGGAGCCAGCGGCGGCCGGGTGCGAATCCTTCGTGGACAAAGGACCAGCGGCGCCAGACGGCGCGGTGGTGGAGCATGGCCGGGGTGTAGTAGACGCGACAGGGCGTGCCGGTGGTGCCGCCGGTGTCCCAGACACGGCCGGCGAGCGGCCGGGGAACGTCGCGGGGCACCAGGTCCGCCGGGTCCACGCTGCGCAGGTCGGCGAGCGGGAACGGACCGAAGGCCGTCAGCTCCTCGTGACGTGTGATGTCGTACGGGTCGAAGGCGAGCCGCTCGCGGCGGCTCAGCCAGTAGGGACTTCCGGTATCGGCGTCGAAGGTGCGCCGCACGACTGTGCGGGTCCATTCGTCGATGTCGGCGTCGAGCCACTTCGATACAAGAACGTCGGGGTCGGTCACGTCATTTATTTCCGTCCCCGTCGCGAGCCCGACTCGCCGGCCCATATCAATGTCCCCACGTGCCTAAGTCGCCTCCGGAGAAGCCGATTCCCAGATCGTAGGCGGTACTGACGGCGAGTTGAATGTGCTCGGGTTTCTCCACGTGAACGACAGGGAACGGGAAATCGAGGATTCCTTCGGGAATCGCGGGACCCATGACAAGGCCGAGCCGTACGTCGTGGTCTCGCATTCCTTCGTAGATGTCGACGAGGCTGATCGGATCGGTGGAGTTCCGCTCGAACATGTCACGCACTTCGTCCGCCGTTTTCAGCTCTCCGCGTTCCAGACAGGAAAGCAGTGGAATGCGGGGTGTGGTGAACGGCATCTTCGCCACATGGGGCGCGATGAAGTCACGGAAGGGCCGGCGCAGCGGCGAGTGGACGGCGATGTTCCGGCCGGGCAGCGGAACGATCGCGCCGGAAGGGGAGTCGGCGGCCAGCCGCTCGATCGCCGCACGGTGACCGGCGAGCATGAGGATGCGCTGGGACCCGTCCGCGACAGGGCCGAAGTCACCGGCGAGGTGGACGTCCGCGGCCCCCTGCCACGGTGGTGGCGACTGTGCGTCCGCGGCCTGCACGAAGGCCAGGGCCATGCCTTCCTCGGCGGCGTCGGGGCGGGGGTCCGGGGCGTCGGCCGTCCGGGCCAACATCGTGAACAGCGACTTGCGGTCCAGGGCGCCGGCCAGGCAGCTGGCCGTCATCGCGCCGAGGCTCAGCCCGCCGACCACGTCCGGGCGCAGACCTGCCTCTGCCAGAAGGTCGTGAACGGCGATGGCGAGCGCGGTTTCGCGTATGGTGCCCGCGCTCTGCCGACGCTCCCTGCCCTCGGGCAGTTCGCCGCGCAGGATCTGTTCGGCCGTCAGGCCGGTATACCCGGATATCTCTTCGTAGAGCTGTCGTACGAGCGGTGACGCCTCATACAGTTCGATGCCGTGCGGCTCGGTCCCGACGCCACCGCCGAACAAGTACCCCAGGGGCATTCTTACTCCTGTCACACTTCAGGATGGTTCTTGCCGTGCGAGAACGAACTCAACGCCGAGTCCGAATCGCAGGTGGAGATTTCCTGCGCTTGGACAAAGGAAGTGCACGACACCCAGAACTACAACGCGCGGGACTCGGAGCGGCGAGTCGAACAGACGGCGGAACAAGGACGTCGAGAGATACGAAAAAGCTTCGATGAACCCTAGCATCGCATCCACGACGAAAGAACGGCAACTTCCCGATCCGGCCATTGCTTGGCCGAACTACCCGCCATAAGGAAAGACATGAACAAGCCAGCAACAAGCGCCCCGCAGCCTGGCACTCGTTCACTCACTCGTGTCAGGAACAGTGTCTTCCGACAACGTGCCACCTCCGTGTCCGCCCTCGGAGGTGGCACGAAGTTGTGGCCGACCGTTCGAGCGGTACCTCATCGGAGTACACACCTCGAGGACCGGAACCGGCTTCCGGCCACCCGCACCGCCCGGCGGAGTTGGCCAGTTCCCGGCCCGCTCCCCAGAGGGCCACCACTCGTCGAAGATCTCCTCGACCCGCGCCGTGAGGTAACGGCTGGTGGTCTGGATGTTGGCGTGCCGCATGATCCCCTGAACCTCGACCAGTGTCAGCGTGCCGCCGTTGGCCATGTGTGACGCTGCCGTGTGCCGAAGATCGTGCAGCGTCCGGTTCGTGCCCAGCACCTCGTTGGCCCGCTGCATCACTCGGCGCATGGCCCAATAACTGATCATTTCAGAATGACTTTGGCTCATGGGCTTGGCAGTTGGGCTGGTGGGCGGCAGAGTTCTGCAGGTGTCGGATGATCTTGTGCCTGATGATCTGTGGGATCGTGTCGCTCCGCTGCTCCCTCCTCGCACGCCGCGGCGTCGGCGGTATCCGGGTCGACTGCCGGCGGATGACCGTGCGGCTCTGCGAGGGATCGTCTATGTCCTGCGCACTGGGGTGGCCTGGGCGGACGTGCCGACCGAGACGATCGGCTGCAGCGGGGTGACGTGCTGGCGGCGCCTGCGGGACTGGACCGAGGCCGGCGTCTGGCCCCGCCTGCACGAGGTTCTCCTCGCGGAACTCCGCAGAGCCGGACTGCTGGACATGGACGACGCCGCGATCGACGGCTCGCACGTCCGGGCTCTGAAAGGAGGGCTCACACCGGACCTTCGCCGGTCGACCGCGCGAGGCCTGGCAGCAAGCGCCACCTGATCACCGACCGCCACGGAACACCCCTCGCGGTGTCGCTGACCAGCGGGAACCGGCACGACGTCACACAGCTCACGCCTCTGCTGGATGCGATCCCCCGCATCCGCGGCCTGGTCGGCCGGCCCCGTCACCGGCCACGGCAGCTGTTCGCCGACCGGGGCTACGACTACGGTGCCGTTCAGGGTCATCGTCTGGGTGGTGGTGACTTCTTCGCCGAGTTCCGGGTCGCCGGTGGTGATCTGGGTGAGCGCGGCTGCGTTGAGGGTCAGGTTGCGGCCGAAGCCGCTGGTGTCCTTCACGGTGGTGCCGGTGGTGTTGGCCAGGTCGGTGGCGTCCCACTTGGCGGTGAGGGCCGGGATGGGGTCGCCGGCGGTGCCGTCGCTGATGTCCTCGTCCTCGTGCCAGGCGTCGTGGGCGATTTCGCTGTCCGCGAGTGCACGGGACCAGGTCTTGACCTCGTCGATGGTTCCGGCGAAGTTCTCCTTGCCGGTGGCTGATGCCCACAGCCGTCCGACCTGCAGGCCTCCGGACGCCTTCCACGGGGTGGTCGTGAACGGCACGGGGTCGCCCTGGGGGGTGCCGTTGACGTAGAGCTGGATGGTATGCGCCGCGGCGTCGTAGACGCCCGCGAGGTGGGTCCAGGCGTTCAGGACGGGCGGCTTGGTGCCGGTCGAGCGGGTGATCGCGGGGCTGGCGACGTCGGTCTGGTGGCGGTTGAAGACCCAGGCGTTGTAGGCGGTCGAGTAGTACAGCTGGAAGCCGGAGGCGTTCGTTCCCGCCTGCGACAGGACGGTGTAGTTGACGTCCTTCTTGCTCAGGCGTGCCCAGGCGGAGACGGTGAAGGATTTGGTGGTGTCCAGCACCGCACCGGAGGTGGAGAGGTAGACGGTCGTGCCGTTGAGTTTCGCGGCGCCCAAGCCGCTGCGGGCCAGGGTATCCCAGGTGGTCCCCGAGGAGGTCAGGGGGTGCTGGGGGGCGGTTGTGGAGTCGGTGAGGGCGTTGTCCAGGTGCCAGATTCCGGTGGGTTTCTCGGCGCCCTTCACCAGGAAGCTGTAGTAGCCGGTGAGCGAGCTGTGCCCGGCCGCGTCGAAGCCCCAGACCTGGATGGTGTTCTCACCGGCCTGGTTCGGGGGGACCGTCTGGGTGGTGGCCGCACCCTTGGAGACGGTGATCGGCGGGGAGATGGCTCCGCTGTTCAGCTTGTACTTGTAGGCGACGACGTCGGACTGGATGCCTGCGGTGGTGGGGTTGGTGTCCGCGGGCGTGAAGGTGAACTTGCCCGGCGTGCCCACCCCGCCTGCGGCAGGGCTGGTCTCGGCGGGCTGGTAGATGCCGTCTGCGCTGGTCACCACTGGGGGTGGCGGTGAGTCGGTGTCGACGCGGAAGTAGCACCAGGACGACCAGGCCGAGTCCAGGACACCCGTGGCACCGCGGTCGGTCTTGTAGTAGGCCTGTGTCTTGACCCGCATCCGGTAGTCAGTCTGCGCCGACAGTGCACTGGTGGACGCGGTGCGGGCGGCGTTGTCGGCCACCCATGCGCCGTCCGGCGAGGCCGCATACCAGGCGCGGCTGGAGCCGTCAGCCTTCCACACCTCGAACAGGGCGCGCAGCTGGGAGTTGGATCCGTCGGCCGACTGCACCGTGGCCAGCATCTTCGGTGTGGTGTCGCTGGTGGCGAAGGGCAGCGTGGAGGCGTTGCAGGCCCGCCCCGTCGTGCCCTGCTGGACCCCGTAGGAAGTCGGCTTGCCCGGGTAGGAGACGTAGGTGACCGACAGCTTGGCGTCGTTGCGGAACCGCGCCCAGACACCGGCGTCGGACTCGTCGTGCGCGGTCAGCGAGAAGGTGATCTGCGCTGCCTTGTCGGCTGCGTGAGATGCGAGGGTGGTCGTCAGGTTCTCATTGGTCTCCTCGTCCACGTTGTCGCTGAAGCGCACCCAGTTCGCCGGCTGCGCCGGTTTACACAGGTCGCCTCGCCCGTAGGCCACGTTGCGGTCGCCCATCAGGTCCACCGCGGTGGGGCGGGTGGACCAGGTGGTGCTGGAGGAGATGGTCTTGTTGACGCGGCTCAGGTCGTACCAGTGCGGATCGCAGCTGAACGTCCACAGCTGGTAGACCTCCATCGTCGCGTCCAGGATCTTCTTGCCGTGGATCGACGACAGCGGGAACTCGAAGTACAGGCGCTGGGTGTAGGGGGTGTTCGAGCACAGGTAGCCGGCGTAGTTGGAGCAGCGGCCCACGCCCTTGTCCCCGCTGAACTCCCAGAACTTGTCGCCGTCCGAGGAGAGCGCCGTCCAGTCGCCCAGCGAGATGCCCTTGGTCGGCGGGTCGATGTAGAGCGGGAAGACCGTGTCCTCGCCATGCAGCAGAGCCGGATCGGGCTCGATCTCCAGGGTGGTGCCAATGATCTTGAGCGGAAGTTCGGCTGCCGCGTCCCCACTGCCGGGGCCTTCCGAAGGAGCCGGCTCGCCCTTGGCCTCGGGCAGCAGGGTCTCCCCCGCTTCACCCTTTGTCTGGGCTGAGGAGGCAGTACGGGCAGACTGCGTGGTAACCGCAGCCGGAGTGTCACATCCGCCCCACCGGGCTTTCGAAGACGGGCGTGCCGTCGCCGTTGCGCGCGACGAAACCGCCGTCGGCCGTCGGGGCGATGTCCAGGCCGGTTCCGGAGACGGTCATCCTGATCGTCGCGAGCGCCGGGTTCTGGGCCGCCTTTGCGGTCTTGACCACGAGCACCGAGGTGTAGCCGGAATCCAGCGCGGTCATTTTCAGATCGACGTCCGGGAGGACTCCGGCGTAGGTGGCGGTGCTGCCGTCGAGCAGCGGCTCGGGAAGCACGGTGGGCCGGCCCAGCTGCAGCTTGTGGCCGTCGTCCTCCAGCGTAACCAGTTTGTCCCCGCTGCCACCGCCCGAAAGGGCAAGAGCAGCCGTCGTGTTCTTGGTTTGCACCGAACCGTCGGACTCGCGCACGAGGGTGCTGTCGATGGGGGCCCAGGTACCGTCGCCCTTCTGGGCACGGACCGGAGCCGCGTTCATCTCCTGGGTGAAGGTGCCGTCCGGATTGGCGAACACCTTCGACCACTCGGTGGTGGCTGCGTCCACAGCCACCCGCTCACCGGTCTCCGCGGCCAGGGCACTCGCAGCCGTCTCCGAAGTTCCGTCAGCCGCTGCCGGAGTTTGCCCCGTACCAGCGAGCGCCGGCACGGCCCCTGCCCCGAGCACAGGAACCGCACTTCCTAAGAGCGTGAGGGCTATCACCCCGCTCCTCACGGCCCGACGCCAACCGCGCCGCCGTTGCTGCGTCAACACACGCCCCCACCCGCCCTTTTCAGATTTCCTCAGAAGAATCCGTGAAGATCATGTGACGGATAAGCAGGTCGCAAACAGTGTCGCGCATCACATTGGATCATCCGTCGAGCCGTTATGAGCAGGCCAGACAGGGCTGGCGGCATTAATGAGGAAGCTCCTGCCAAACCGCACCATGACCAAGATCCATCCTGTTCCAGATGCTTCGCGTGTGTTCAACCTTTCAGTGCAGATGAATCCGCAGCAAATGAACCGAAATGCCGCATGCGGCCAACCCGGCTGATAACCGCCTCAATCCGGTGGTAACGGTCAGCTGCCAGTGCACAAACACGCTCTGTGCGAACGGTCTGGAGACCTCGAGCGGTAATGGCACCGTCCGCCTGGCGCTGCTCCCCGGCCCCGTTGCCAGCAGAAATCCACGAATACCGCGCGACAGCCGCGTACGCCAGGTCCGCCATCCCGGGCGAGGCGCGCGAGCACGGCACCAGACCCGGCCACCCGGCTGGGGCATGCGCCAAGTCTTCTCGCGCACCGACAAGAGAGCAGCCTCTCCACCGCTGCCCTGTCTGTAGTGCTCGCACCGAGTCCGCTCATGCGCTCCGCCACCGGAGCGCACCCAGGGCAAGCCTGCCCGCTGAGGGTCTGGCCGCCAGTAGGGACAGCGCCGTAATCAAAAATGTGCTGCGTGCCGCAGCCGTCGCCGCCCTGGCCCTGCTCCCGCTGGCCGTCGCGGAGGACGACCGCCAGGGCCATGGCTTCGTACTGCCCGGCCGGCCCGGTCCAGTGGCGATCCTCGATCGCCCCGGCGGGCGACCGCCACCGCCCTTCAGTACGGCCGAGGATCGCAACCAGATAACCTGCTCGGCCCGCAGCTCCGCCCACACCTGGCGGTCGCCCTTCGAGGCGACCAAGCATCGCAACGACCTGGACGACGTTGCGGTACGTGCTCAGCTGAGGCAACACCGCTGCCTGGAGGGGCGGCTATCTCCCGATGGGCGTCCTCCAGAGGTCCTCCCGGAAACCGGGCGGGTGCAGGGCTGGCGCATGTCGAGATAACACTGCAGCCCTCCGGCTGGCCGACATCCCGACCGGTGCGCTCCGTGGACATCGTCGCTCACCGTGCGGCCAGGACTGCGTGCAAGGCGAACGCGATCTCGTTGTCGGCCGCAGCCACGTCGACCACGAACAGGCCGGACTCGGACACGTGTACATCCGCCTCATCCACCTGGAGAGATCGGAAGGGGGAGCCACCGCCCCAAAAGGTGCCGGACCCAAGCAGGGGGCACACCGACAAGACGATGGGGCGGCCGCCTGGCCACGGCCGCCGCCACAGGCGACTCCTCGTACGAGCCGCTCGCAGTGGCCATCACCCGGGCGCACAACCGCCGCCGCCAGGTCTTCGAGGTCGACGCCGGAGTGAGGAATGAGCTGGCCAAGGCCCGCAAAATCTGCGCCGACCTCTGACCTTCCCCGGTCGGCAGGGATTTGCGCGGTTGCGCGGCATCCGCCTCCCATCGCATTCCCGGCCGAGCGGCACGTCGCTTGCTCATACTGGCGGCGCGCCGCCCTGTGGAAGGGGTGGCGCGCCGTGGTGGTGTGGGTCGGGGTGTGTCGGTGCCGGGTCCTGGCTGCCGGCACTACCGGACCGGTTGGTCAGCGGTGGCCGCCGCGGTGGCGGCCCCAGGACTCGTCGTCGACGAAGCGGCCGCGGTCGTTGCGCAGGGTGGCGGTGTCGGAGTGGTTGTCCCACACGTAGTGGCGGCGGTCCTGGTAGAGGTCGGTGCGGGTGTCGCGGCCCACGCCGGTGTGGATGCGGACGGTGACCCGACCGCGCAGGCGGTAGTCGTCGAAGGTGTAGGTGCGGCCGTCCTCGTCCTTCAGGGTCCAGCCGTCCAGATTGACCGTGCGGCGGGTGTTGTTGGTGATCTCCCACCCACTCGCGGTTCAGGGAGCGGTTGGAGCGGTCGTCGCGGCCCGGGGAGTCGTACTGCACGTCGGAGATCTGCACGCTGGGCCGGTGCGGGCGGTGCTCGGCCGCCGACGTGGGCACGGTCAGGACCGCGGTCAGCGCGCCGGCACTCAGGACGGCGGCGGTCAGGCGGCGGGCGGCAATGGACTTCGACACAGGTTCTCCCCCTGCGAGGTGCGGGCACCCCCGACGTGCGCGGCGCGAAGGCCGCAGGTGTGGGGGTGTGCCTGGTGCGAATGGCGGCCGGTCGGCCGCACACGCACACCCTGCCCACCCCGCACCCGGCATGTGGACGAGACGTGAAGCCTGTTAAGGATCATCTACATCGCGGTGACTGTCCCCTGCAATATCCGTTTACACGCCGAATGCAGCAGATCGACGCCCCGTCGGGGCCGAGAACTCTTCCAGCGCTTGGCTGTGGGCCCGCAGGCGCCCTGGCGCGCCGCCCCAGGTCGCGCGGGGCCGTCACCCGAAAGTGGGTAACAGTTCCCTGCACCATCACCGTCTGCCGGACGTGTACACGCAGCTGTGCAAACGGGCTGCGGCCTCGAGCGGAGGCTCCGGCCCGGCTGCCGACCGTCGCCCTCGCATCGGACGACGGGCCCCGCTCTTTGCCTGTGCCGCCTGGGGCCGGCTCAGGGGCAGGGCATGCTCATGTAGAGCGCCTGCTCACCCTTGGAAGGGGTGCCTTCGTAGAGGGTGGTGTCGAGTCCGCAGAAGGCGAAGCCCATGCGCCGGTATGCGTGGATCGCCGGCGCATTGATGTTAGTGACCTCCAGCCAGATGTGGCCGGCACCCCGCTCGCGGGCGAACTCCCTCGCGAGCCCCATCAGCGCGCGGCCCACTCCCCTGCCCCGGTGCGGTGGGGCGACTGCGATGTCCTCGATGGTCAGCCGGCGGTTCCAGCCGGAGTACGAGACGGCGGCGAACCCGGCCAGGTCACCGGCGGCGCCGTGGGCGACGAAAGTGCGGGAGTCCGCGTCGTCCTCGTCGTCGCCGTCCGGCTCGTCCTTAGGGAACACCTTGGTCAGGGGCGGCTCCACCGGGATCTTCCGCAGCGCGAACCCCTCCTCGGTGACGGTCACCTGGAAGACGGTGTCGGTGGTGAAGGAGTCGTCCAGGGTCCTGATGGCCTCGGTGTCCTCGGCGGCGGCGATGCGGTACCGGTAAGCCGTGTCGCCCTCAGTGGTCATGGCACGACGCTACGACCGCTCCCACCGCGGCAGGACGGGTTTCGGCCGGTCCCGCCCGCGCCTGCCCGATCCAAGGCTCCAGGCCGCCGGGCACCTCACATCCCCCGCGCCCGCGGCGGTCTCGTTCCGGCCCCGGGCAGGACGCCGTGTGAAAGAGCCTGTGCCAAACGCCCTCGGCGGCCCAGGACCTTACGTCCAGCCCGCTCCTGGGAGCGCGCAGCCCGGGTGCGAAATTGTCGCTGCTGATCTTCTACCGGGGCCTCCCCCGCTTCGGCCGGGACAGAATCTTCGCCCGGACAACGGGGGCCGTCGCGGCCGCCCCGGCCTGCCGACGAGCGTGGCACCTTCGTAGCGCGGCTTGAGAAGGTGGCCTGTACTGCCTCCTCCACGCGGGTGGACCCGGGCGGCATCCGGCCGGTCGGCCGCCCGGGGCCGCTATCTCTTGGGCGTGATCAAAACCCTGATGCGCTCCGCGGCGGTCTCCGCCCTGGCCCCGCTCCCCCTGACCGCTCCTGCCCCGGCCGCCGGCGAGCCCGGCGCAGGATGCGCCGGTATCGACTACCCGTCCGGCTATGTGTGCATCTACCCCGAGATCGACTTCGGCGGGCAGCCCTGGGTACGGCGCGCCGTCGACGGCAGTGTGAAGGATCTGCCCTCCGCGATCCGTGACCGCGGCAGCTCGATCCGCAACAACTCCGACCGCACCGCCCGCGTCTACGAGAAGCACAACCACGCCGGCCGGTGGGTGTGCGTCACCCGCAGCGGCGGCTCCATCCACGACCTGCGCGGCTACAACCTCAACGACCAAACCCGCTCGTTGAAGATCAACCGCAACGACTGCGGCTGAACACCTCGGCGAGCGGACGCAAAGAAGACCCCCAGCCCTGAACAACAGGGCTGGGGGTCTTTCTCATGGAGCGCCGGGCAGGCCTTGCACCTGCATTTCCCCGCAGGAAGCGGGGCGTCTTTCCTTGGACCACCAACGCACAGCTCACCACCGGCAAAACTAGCGGCGCGCTCAAGATCCACCCTACCGCAGTCACAGCACGCCGCACACACCCGGAGGGCTTCCGCCAACCCGCCGGTCAACACCCGGCGCCGGGAGCCGTCCTTGTCCTCCCACCCGTGCGGCGCCTCCCAGGAGATGGAACACTCCGGCCGCTTGCGGCACCGGGCAAGCCGCCGGCTCACGAGGTCATCGTGCGGCCCACCGGCAGAAAGCGTCTCCGTTGCTGACACGGCACGCCGCCGAAGCGATCCTCCTACGGCTGCCCGCCCAAGTCCCCTCAGCGTCACGACGCGTGCAAGGACGACGCGTACTCACCACAGGTACACGCCGCCCTTGCGCCCCACTCCCCAGTCGATCACCCGTCTATCCGCGGCCGAACCGCTCACACAGTCCCGTCTATCGGTGTAGATGGGCCAGAGCCTCATCGCTCACGGGGTAGGGGCGTTCACCCGGCAGGAGCTGCCGGGCGAGGTCCAGCTCTCCGTCTCGCACATGGGCGTGGACCGTGCGGGCCAGCAGTGTGACATCGGTGATGGAGACGATCCACTCGTCGGCATAGAGATGTGCGGCTTCGCCGGTGAGGCCAAGCTGCAGCGATCGGTACGGAAGCGACTGGAGGTGCAGGTCGCGTTCAGGGTCCCACTGCACCCGGGCGGGAGCTTGCCCGGCCGGCGGTCCAGGCCTCGCCCAGGAAGGCGAGACGGTCGGACTTCGTCTCCACCGACTCGAACGACCGGGGAGCCCCGTCCACGCCTTGTGCGGATCGGCCTGCGCCATCGGCGTGTGCACCCTCTACGATCTTCTGACTGCGGTGCACGCCCGGTGCGGCGCGTGGGAGGGGATCCGGTTCGTGGTGAACAGACGTTTTTCTTATGGCGGTTGGAGAGCCGCGGCGTTGCTGGTCGCGGTCGTCGTGGCCGCGCCGCTGTCGGCGGCGCCGCCCGCGGCGGCCCGGCACGGGGCCGTGCCCGGCGATGTCAACGGTGACGGCTACCGCGATGCGGTACTGCCCGCGCCGGGCGCGAACGTCGCCGGCAAGGAGGGAGCCGGCGCCGTGGTCGTGCTCTACGGATCGAAGTCGGGCCTGTCGACGTCCAGGCGTGCCGTCATCACGCAGAACACCGCCGGGGTGCCGGGCTCGGCCGAGGCGCACGACGGCTTCGGCGGAGCCACCGCGACGGCCGACCTCAACCGGGACGGGTACGCGGACCTGGTGGTGTCCACCCCGTTCGAGGACACCACGCGGGGCCGGGACGTCGGCATGGTGACGGTGCTGTGGGGCGGCAAGAAAGGACTGACGTCCGGCACCGACCTGCCGGCGACGAACCCCGGCGCGTACTACGGCCTGGACGTGGCGGCGCTCAGTGCCGGCCCCGGTGCCGCAACCCAGGTGCTCGTCGGCGGGTACGAGGGGACGATGCGCTTCGCCGGGCCGTTCACCCGCAGTGGCACCTACGGTGAGGCCGTCGAGAACCGGGACACCGCGTCCGTGAACAGCGTCGCGCTGGGCGATTTCGCTGCGGGGGGCCGACCGGACGAAGTGGTCGTCACCGTCCGGCTCAGCGAGCTGAGCGGCGGGCAGGTGTACGTGAACCCGGTGCGCGGAGGTGCGCAGCAGCAGGGCAACGGTCTGATTGCGGCCGCCGGGGACGTCAACGGCGACGGGTACGACGACCTCGTCGTGGGCGATCCCGACGATCCGCAGAGCGCCGACGACGGCGCCCTCGGCGGCCGCCTGCTCCTCTGGTACGGCTCGGCGCGCGGCATCGCTTGGGAGGCCCAGCCGGTGCGGCTGACGCAGAACACCCCCGGTGTCCCCGGAGCGAGCGAGAAGGGTGACAACTTCGGTGCCGCTCTCGCCGTGGCTGACCTGAACCGGGACGGGCTGGCGGACATCGTGGTCGGCTCGCCGCTGGAGGACACGGGCAAAACCGATGCCGGGCAGGTGACGGTCATTCCCGGCCGCCAAACCGGCTCTCTCGGAACCGGCGCCTACGCCTACACGCAGGACACCGCCGGCATTCCCGGGGCCGGCGAGACCGGGGACTCCTTCGGCACCAGCGTGGCCGTCGGCGACATCAACGGGGACGGCAAGCCAGAACTCTTCCTCAGCGCCGCCGAGGAGAACACCTCGACGGGAGCGGTATGGGTCCTGCCCGGGGACACGGGCGGACCCACCACCCGAGGCAGCTACCTGATCACCGCCCCTTCCGTGGGCTTCTCCCAGCGGGATAACACCCTCCTCGGCGGCAACGGGCTCCTCGGAGTGATCTGACACGGGTCCCTGCCGGCTCGGCTCCGGGCGGACCGTGATCATCGACGGCGGGTGGTGCAGGTGTGGCGTGGTCATGAGCGGCCGGTGGTGGAACAGCTCATCCCGTGCCGGGCCGCGATCCGGCACCACCCGCGACCAGTCCCCGCAAGCGGTGATTGGTCTGCGTGACGGCGCCCATGAGGTCCAGGTACGACTCGTCCCATGGGCCATCAGTACGGCGCGGGGCTTTGCCGCGGGAGATGCCGCTGACAAGCCTCCTGTTCGTCAGCGATGCTCCAGGCGGCCCGCACGGAGTCTCATGCGCGCTGGTGGCGGCCAGCCTGGTGTAGCAGTAGGCCGCCACCCGCACGTTCCGAGACCGGTTGAGATACAGCTTTGGATGACGTCAGCGTTCGTCACCGGGAATTCAAGCGTGTGTCGTAGTGTCGGCGGCCGCCAGACGGATACTGACCGGGAAGGCTCGGGCCATCATGGCTTCCACGTTGTTCGATGTGCTGGGGGACGAGTGGTTCTGTATGGCCGCGGTCCGAGGTCTGGGGGAGGCTGACGTATTGGCCCGGCTGGGCGCCGCCGGCCTGGATCCGCTGCCCCGGTGTCCCATCGACGGTGTGGCTGAGCACTTCAGCCCGGACAGCTGGGCGGTGCGGGTCTACTGCCCGGACGGGTCGAGGTGGGCGTATGTGCTCGATGCGTTCCCGCAGGTGGGTGTCCCGTTCAGGAAGCCGGTGCTCAAGGAGCTGTCCAGGGGCACGGAAGCGGTGTCCGTGTGGCAGCTTCTCGCTGGCGCCACTCGTGTGGCGCACGCCCGTGACGGGGAGATCCTCGCCCTGTTCGACTCGGGGAGGTTCGATCCGGCGTCCGGAAAGGAACCGGACCGGCTCAACCGGGCCCTGGAACGGGCCGGCTCCTTCCTGGACGAGCCGGACGACGACTTCTCCGACCCGGCTGCCGCGCTGGAGGCGGTGGAGAGCGAGTTCGGCCTGACGGTGGACCCGCGGGAAGTGGCGGGGCCGCTGCCGACGGTCGTCGTTCCCGTACGGGCCGACTGACCAGCCGGCAGCGGCTGCCGTCGGCTGGCTTGATCTTTAACCTGTGCGCCGGGGCCGTGGGGTCGTCGACTTCTTCGTTTGTCGTCGCGTCGGCTGTGTTTTGCGCGGTGTGTGCACGTCGTGGCGGGGTGTGGGCCGGGTGTTCTTGCGGCCTGGTGGTCGTCCGGGGCCGGGCCGGCAGGGTTTCGGTGCCTGGGCCGGGCAGGCGGTCGCTGGGCGGACGCGGGCGTGGGTGAGCCTGTCCGGCGGGCTGGGTTTCTCCCAGGGCCGGCGCCGATCGGCTGCCAGGGGCCGGGTAAGCCGCAACTGGGTGTAGGCGGCGATGATCAGCCAGGTCCATCGGTCGGCCGCCTGGCGAATGCGGATCTTCGGTGCGGTCCAGCCCAGGGTCTGCTTGAACAGACGGAAGGTGTGCTCGATGTCGAAGCGTCGCAGATAGGCCTGCCAGAGACGGTCGGCGTCGGCTTCGGTGGCATCGGTGCCCGACCACCACAGCCAGACCGGCTTGGGGGTGGCTCCGCTGGGCAGGTGGTCGATGTCCAGGCGGATCACCGTGCCCTCGACGATGGGGAGGGTGCCGTCGGCTGCGGCCCAGGAGGAGCGGTGAGTCAGCTTGGGATACAGCCGGTTCCAGGAGCGGGCCAGGGCGGTGCCGTAGAGCCGGGTGTCGGTGACGGTCTCGGTGTCCGGGGTGCCCCAGGTGTCGGGCCGGCCGAAGACGAACTCGCCGCCGTGGCGGGGCGGGCGGCCCAGCGCGCCCGGTCGGCGGGGCGTGACGGCCCTGCGCAGGACGCGGTCCGACCGCATCCGGGTCAGCACCTGCACGGGCAGGTCCCGCAGGAGGTGAGCCAGACGGGGTGCGTCGTAGCCGGCGTCCGCGATGACGAGGACGTCGGGGTCGCCCGTCTGCCACTGACCTGCCGTGATCAGGCGCTGGAGCAGCTCACCCAACTGCTGGGCGGTGGCGGTCGCGGTGTCGTCCCCGGGGGCCAGACGCAGCGCGTCCAGCGGTGCGGTCCACGAGCTGCGGCCGGGCTCGAGCGCGCAGACGATGGAGTAGGGCCAGCCGGGGACGGGGATGTGCTGGTCCTTGCCGCGGCCGTAGGTGTGGCACAGGATCCGCTGCGGCGAGGTGTGAGCGCCCGGCCGCAGCCAGCAGGGTGATGTCGATGGCCAGGACCAGTCGGCCGTCGGCAGCTCGCGGCAGGGGCGCTTCGGCCAGGGCCCGCCGCAGCCGGCCGGTGTCGATTTCTCCGTGGGCCACCGCCGCATAAAGCCCTCCGTGACCGCAGCGGTGTTCGCCCACCAGCGACAGCTCGGCCAGCGACCTGACCGGCCCGTCGCCGCACAGAACGGCGTCGGCCAGCTCGAACAACGCATCCGAACGAGCGGTGAGACAGGAGCAGAACTCGCCCCGGAAGCGTGACAGTTGCGTCAAAGCCTCTTGCCGGACGTCGCGTTGCAGCAGACTCATCCTCACGGCCTTCGTGCTGGACGTGTGTGTTCCTTGGCCGGAGCACATGTTCAGACGAAGGCCGCCTCGCTGTACGGCGGTTACCGAACCGAGTGATCAAGTTCGACGCACCATTCGACCCCGTGGGTCAAGGGCGAAGTGAGAGATGGCCGCGACATAATCTGGACATGGGGATCGATCTGCAGTTGCACGACGGCCGTCCGTTCTGGCCCAGTCGCCGGTCCAAGCGCAGAGCCACTCTGATCCGGCAGACTCACGAACCCGGCGAGGCACTGGCTCAGCTGATCGTCAAGCTTCCCCGCAACACATCGGGCAAGCTCTGGACGGTCGACCCGTACAACGACACGATCTTCAACGAGCATGAGGCCGAGGCCGCACTTCGCGAGATCCCAGATCTTCTGGAGTGTTGCACCGATGACTCCGAAGCTGAAGCGATTCGCGCCCTCGCCGCCTACTTGGAAGCCTGTGCCGCGACTCCTGGCAGCTACTTGGCCTTTGCCGGGGACTAGCCAGGCCACCCCCAGAGGTTAAATCCCAAGCTAGGCCCGCCTCCCCGAGGCGTGAGTCCGGGACAATGCCGGGCGGCAGGCCATCGTCATCCTGATCCACGTCGTCACCGCGCCGCGCACCAGGACGAGAAAGGCACGGTATGAGCACCGGGCAACACGACGCGGACGCACACGGCCAGGATGTGGCCCGCATCGGCCTGTGCCGCTCGAGAAGTCATCGTCGCCGGTCAAGCGATACAGCAGTACTCGCTGATCACGCCGCCGAGGATCTGGGTCCGCGGCACTCGGCGGGAGTTGAGGTCGTGCACGGTGGCATCGGGCCGTTCCTTGGCATCAGGCGGTAGCTGCTGACGGGCTCGGTGAGGCCGGTGGGCGTTGTAGTGCCGCCGGTAGACGGCCAGGACCTGGCGGGCGTGGGCCTCGTTCACGATCAGGACATGGTCGGGCATCTCGCGCCGGATGCCGCCGATGCTCCTCTCGCAGTGGGCGTTCATCCGAGGAGCCCGCGGGGCACTCAAGATCACCTCCAGCTCCTCGGCCTCGAAGACCGCGTCGAACGCCGCACCGTCCCTGCCGTCGCGCTCACGCAGCAGGAACCGCAGAGACTCCCTGCGCATGCCCAGGTCGGCGGCGGGATTCCGCGCCTGTCGCACGGCTCACTTCCGGGTGGGCTGGGCGGTGACTTTGGTGATGTGCAGGCGCCTCGTGCCGAGCGCGGTGTCGAAGTGGAAGAAGTCCGCCGCGATGATCCCCTCGGCCCGGGCGGCCAGGAACTCGCGCCGGGTGGGACCGGCACGACGCGGCGCCGGGTCGTGCCCGCGGCGTCGAGGATCCCCCAGACCGTCGAGGCAGCGATCCGATGCCCGAGCCGGGCCGACTCCCCTTGGACCCGCCTGTGCCCCCACCGCGGGTTCTCCTGGGCCGGCCGCAGAACAAGCGTCTTGATCGCCCCTCGGGTGGGCGAGCGTCCGGTGCGTCGGCGTGCGGTGCAATCCCACTGGGCAGCGATGAACCCGCGGCGCCGGGCGAGCAAGGCGCCCTGGGGTGACCGGGAAGACCCCGCGCCCACGTCACCGGGGTACCTAGCCCGCGGAGGACAGCGAACCAGAACCGGTCGGCCCGCCCGTAGCGGACCGGGCCGGCAATCCGCCGGCGCAGGACTGCGTTCTCATGCCGCAACACGAGCAACCCGGCGCCCTTCGCGGTGTCACCGCGCAGCAGCACCGACAGGACGGACAACAGCCTCCGGACCACCCTGTACAGCAGAGACACGATCACGCGGACATGACCCCAGGACCGAATCACACCACTCCCACCTGCACCGGTGACCTTTCGAACGACACACGGTTCCGGAGTCCGTTCGAGGACGGACGCTAACGTCTGGGTCCGACCGCGGCGTACGCCGCGGTGCCGGCCACAGCCAGCGCCAGGGCGGTCCCGGTGGCGGCCGCCGCCTCCGGCGGCCGCAGCATCCAGGCCAGCACCTCGGCCGCCCACCCCGACGGGAGCGGGGTGAACATGACCAGCGCCAGCCAGCCCAGCGGCAGCGTCCATGCGTACGCCGCCCCGCACAGCACCGCTCCGGCAGCGGCTAAGCCCGCCATGCCCACGCCGTTGCGCAGGAGGAGGCCCGCGGACCCCACGTCCGGCCCCGCCGCCCGTACCGCCAGCAGCGACCCCGCCGCGACCGCGCCGACCAGCAGCACATGCACCGCGCGCCGGGGCACCCAGCGGACGGCCGCCGTACGGTCCAGCGCGACGTCCTGTCCGCCGAGCCCCACCGAGGCCGCCGTCACGGCCGCCGTGAGGGCGAGCACCGCCAGCCGCGGGTCGGCGGGCCCGCCGTCCCGGGCGAGGAACCACACCGCCAGGGCCGCGGCCAGCACCGCCGCCGCCGATGCGGGTACCTGCCGGGACCGCGCATACAGCACCAGCCACCTCATCAGAACGCCTCACCCGTCAGCACACCGCGCCGGTCCTTGATGTCACAGGCGAGCGTGGCGGTGCGCAGGTCGGTGACCCAGGCGCGCTGCTCCGCCGGCGGCAGCTCCGCCAGCCGGTCCCACGCGGCCTCGGCGTCCTCCCGCTCTCCCGGGAGGCCGTCAACGCCTGCCCAGTCCATCGGCTGGAAGTCGCCGAGCGCCCAGGCCGCAGTGACGCTCTGCGCGGTCTCCTTCATCCCGAAGCCGCCTACCCAGGAGGAGCGCTCGGTGCAGTTCGGCGCCAGTCCCTGGCCGACCAGGGCCCGGGTCAGCTGGTCCCCCTCCGCCCGGGCGATCACCGGATCGTCGAAGTCGAAGAGCACCGTCGTTTCCGAGAGCTCCCGGCTGCCCATGAACCCCTTGCGCAGCGTGGTCTCCTCTCGCACCGCGTCCGGCGCCTCCTCGCCCAGGGCCTCCCGCAGCACGCGCAGCGCTTCCTTGCCGTGCGGCGCGAGGGCCGCCAGGCGGTCCCGGTGCATCTCCGTCACACAGACCGGGCCGTCGCACACCAGTTCCACGGCGGCCTCGTCGACTACGTACGTATCCCGCGTCTCGGCGGGGAGAACCAGCAGGGCGAGCACCGCGCCCGCCAGGACGGGTGCCAGGGCGAGCAGCCGGGCGCGCGCCGAGGCGGCGGCCAGCAGGGCGAAGCCGGTGGCGAGCATACCCAGCAGCCACAGGGTCTGGCCGAGGTGCACGGAGGAGGCGAGGGTGAGCAGCTCCTCGCGGGGCAGTGCCACCGCCGGTGCCAGCTGCGCCAGTACGTTCGGCGCGTTGCCCGTCGGCAGCGCCGCATCGACGGACTGCTGCAGCAGGACGGTCATCACGAAGGCGGCCACCGCCGTCAGCGGCGGGGTGAGCACGGACGGCAGCGCACTCGCCACGCCCATGCCGAGCAGCGCCCCCGCGGCCAGGGCCAGCACCGCGACCAGCACGATCGGCAGCCAGCCCAGAGGGACGTAGATCGTCTCGCCCAGCAGTACGTGGGCCGCGCCCGTGGCGGTGAGGAGGAGGAAGGCCGAGGCCAGTGCGAGGGCCGAGGCCGCCGCCGGGGCCGCCGCGCGCTGCCAGGCGGGCCGCGGCACCGTCGCCATCAGCTCGGTCACCCGGGAGCGGGAGTCGCGCAGCCCCTGCAGGGCGCCGAACCCCACCGCGACGGGCCACATGTAGTAGAGCAGGCCGCGGACGGTCAGGGCCATGGTCGTCCACTGGGCCGTCCAGTCCGCGGTGCTCTCCCCGGGGCCGAGGATCAGGTATAGGAAGAGCAAGCCAGTGACCAGGACGGTGAGGCCGGCCCAGGGGGCGACGGAACGCTTCAGTTCGGTGCGCAGGACGCGGAGGTTCACCAAGCGCCCCTCTCCCGTGCGGGCGCGGAGCTGGCGGCACGGTCGGCCAGCAGTGCCGAGTAGCCGCGCTCCAGCGGGCTGTCGCCCGGGTGGTCCTCGCCGCCCGCTGCGGCCAGCTCCTTCGGGGTGCCCTGGAAGACCAGCCGCCCCTCGGCGAACAGCACCACATCGCTGCAGGCCGCGCCGACGTCCTCCACCAGGTGCGTGGAGACGACCACGCAGGTGTCCGCGCCCAGCTCCTGCAGCAGCTCGCGGAAGCGCAGCCGCTGCGCGGGGTCCAGGCCGACCGTCGGCTCGTCCAGCAGCAACACTTCCGGGTCGTTGACGATGGCCTGGGCGATGCCGGCGCGCCGCACCATACCGCCCGAGAGTGCCTTCATCCGGTCGTCGGCGCGGTCGGCCAGGCCCACCCGCTCCACGGCCCGCTGGACGGCCGCCGGGATGTCCGCCTTGGGGACCTCCTTCAGCCAGGCCATGTACTCCACGAACTCTCGCACCGTGAAGCGCCTGTAGTAGCCGAACTCCTGCGGCAGGTAGCCAATCCGGCGACGCAGCGCACGGTGCTCGCCCAGGCCGCCTGCGGACTCGCCGAACAGCTCCAGGGTGCCCTCGGTCGGGCGCAGCACGGTGGCCAGCGCCTGAATCAGAGTCGTCTTGCCCGCGCCGTTGGGACCGAGGAGGCCGTGCACGCCCGTACCGAGGAACAGGTCGAGCCCGTCGACGGCCATCCGGCTCCGCCCGACGCGGATCTTCAGCCCGGCGGCCCGGATCTCATGGGCGTAGGTCCTCGGCGCGATCTCGGCCGCGCTCACTGCGCGTGTCATGCGCTGTTCCTTTCGAGTGGTCAGGGTCGTCAGGGTGGTCGAGGCGGTCAGGGTGCTTATCGGAAGAGCCGGGGTACTGCGGTGTACGCGCCCCGGCGGGCGATCACGACGCCGGTGCCGAGCGCCAGGAGCAGGCCCCACACGGGCAGGCCGCTGGCGTCCAGGGCGGCGGACTCGCTGCGGGTGACCAGGGACGGCGCCATGACCCCGGCCGCCCACACAGCGGCCAGCCCGAGCGCGGCGCGGGCGACTCCGAAGACACCGCCGAGCGCCAGGGAGGCGGAAGTCAGCGCGAGGCAGGGCAGCAGCCACTGCGCGGCCGACACGCCTGCGGGCCAGCCGGCGAGCAGCAGGACAGGAACGACCACGGCCAGCACGGACGCGGTGCGCCGCAGCACCAGGTACAGCCCGGCTCGCGGGGCCGCCGCCGTCAGCTCGTACGCCGGATCGAGCGCCCGCGACCAGGACGCGGCGACGCCCAGGAGCGGCAGCACCGGGGCGAGCAGCAGCAGCAGCGAGACCCCCTCGCCGAAGCCGGCGGGCTCGGTCACGTCCAACGCCATCGCGATGAGCACCACGCCCACGGTCATGGCCAGCCACGGGGCCATGACCGGCGTCAGCCACGCCGACAGCCACACCGGCTGGCGCCGCCGGCGCCGCGCCGGTGCCGCGGCAGCCGTGCCCAGCTCCGGTTCCAGGCCGGACCAGACGGCCTCGACCAGCGAGGCGACGGCGGGTACCCCGCAGTCCACAGCGTCCGCGAGCCGCGCGCGGCACACGCCGCACGCCTCCAGGTGCGCCTCCAACGCCCACATCTCGTCGGCGGCGATGTCCGTGTCGCCGCGCGCGTATGCGCCGATCAGCTCCACCGACGCGTGCTCCGCGCGACCCGCGCTCTCTGCGTTCATGTCAGCGCCTTCCGCATCGCGATCCGGGCCCGGCGGGCACGGGTCTTGACCGTGCCCTCGGGCAGCCCGAGCAGGACGGCGGTCTCCCGGACGGACAGCCCGTCGAGCACCGTGGCCTGCAGTACCTCTCTGAGTTCCGGCGCCAGGCGGCGCAGCGCGTCGCCGACGTCATCGCCGACGCCCGCCGCGAGCGCCTCTTCCTCGGCTGCAGGCGCCATCAGCTGCGCGGCCGCGGCCGGCGGCGGCTCGGCATGGTGGGCCCGGCGCCGGAAGGCGTCGACAAGGCGGCGCGCCGCGATCGTCCACAGCCATCCGACGGCCGTGCCGCCCGCCGCACTGCCGGCGAACGCGCCCGCGGCGCGCCACACCGCCAGATACGTCTCCTGCATCACCTCGGCGACGATCTGCTCGTCGGAGCAGCGGCGGCGCAACCGCACCGCCATCCATGGCGACGTGCGCCGGTACAGCTCCTCGAACGCGCCGCGGTCGCCCTTGGCCACCAGGCGGACGAGGCGCTCCTCGTCCATCCCGTCGAGCGCTCTCCTATCTCGCATCACACCTCCCAGACGCCCGGCAGGGCCGACAGGTTTTCCTCCTGCCGTGATCTGCGTCACTGACAAGGACCGGTACGGCGTCCGGCCCGGCCGTGGCTGTGCCCTGCCCCGGCCGGGGCCACTCACTGGCCAGGGCACGGGCTCTGCGGGGCGCCGGCCCACTCGCGGGCGACGGCACAGGCGGAGTTCAGGTCGACCACCGCGACGGTGGACCAGTTGGCGCTGCCGTCCCAGCGCCGGGCGAAGTCGGCGACCCGGTAGGCCAGGACGTCGCAACGCTTCAAGGGCAGGCCAGCCCCGCGCGGCGGACCATCTCCGCCGGCTCCTGCGGAGCGGGTCAGCGGGGCCGGCCTGCTGGTTCGGGGTGGACCGCTCCACCATCACTCGCGCCGTCGGCGAGGTGCGGCCCCTTGCTCGCCGAGCGCGGCTGCGCCGTCAGTCCCGGTGTGCGGCTGTGGACCCTGGCCGAGGTCGTCGACCACCTCGGCAGCAGCGCGACGACCGGAATCATCGACGGCACCGAGATCCGGGCCCGGCGGCCGGCCACCGGGCGCAGGGACTGAGGTTCCCCCGAGATGCGGGGAGTAGTGACAGCAGGTCAGTTAGGACTCTCAGAGAGGAACCCTGCTGATGCCTGCCCCGAGGAAGTACCCGCTGGAGTTGCGTGAGCGTGCGGTGCGGATGTGCCGCACCGCGGAGCCGAAGCCCGTGATCCGCCGCATGGCCGAGGAGATCGGTGTGCATCACGAGGCCCTGCGCGGCTGGATCCGCCAGGCCGAGGCCGACGCCGGCGAACGCGACGACCTGCTCACCAACGACGAACGCACCGAGCTGGCCGCGCTGCGCAAGGAGAACACCCAGCTCAAGCGGTCGAACGAGATCCTGCGGACGGCCTCGGCTTTTTTCGCGGCACAGCTCGACCCGGCCCGGCCCAGGTGACCGCGCTCCTCGACGAGCACGAACACCTGGAGGTCGAGCCCACCCTCCGGGAACTGCACATCTCCTCCTCCACCTACTACCGGTGGCGCCGGGCGGAGAAGGAGCCGTGCGAACGGCGCCGCCGGGACACCGAGCTGGCCGGGCGGATCCAGCAGATCCACACCGCCTCCGGCGGCATCTACGGCTCGCCCCGCGTGCACGCCGTCCTGAAGCGCGAAGGCGTCCACGTCGGCCGCAAACGCGTTGAACGGCTCATGTGCCAGGCCGCCCTGGCCGGGATCAGTCCCGGCGGGGCAAGGGCTTCACCCGCCGCGATCCGGACGCGGAACTGGGCCCTGACCTGGTCAGGCGCGACTTCACCGCGAACGTGCCGAACCGGCTGTGGGTCACCGACCTGACCATGATCGCGACCGAGGAGGGCCCGCTGTGGCTGTCCGCGATCCGCGACGCGTTCTCCCGCCGGGTGGTGGCCTGGGAAGCCTCCGCCCGCGCGGACGCCGAGGTCCTGACCAGGCTGGAATATGCCCTGGCCAGCCGCGAAGTCGCCCCCGGCGAGCTCATTCACCACGCCGACCACGGCTGTCAGTACACGTCCGTGAAGCTCACAACACGTCTGATCAGAGCCGGGATCCAGGCGTCCATGGGCTCGGTCGGCGACTCGTACGACAACGCCCTGGCGGAGAACCTGTGGATGGTCGCCAAGACCGAGTGCATCCGCGGCCGCACCTTCGCCACCCGGGCCGAAGCGAACTTCACGCTCTTCGAGTACATCGACGGCTTCCACAACCCCCGCCGCATCCAGAAACGGCTCGGCTACCTCGGCCCGATCGAGTACGAGGAGAAGCACTACGCCATCCAGGCACCGACCGAACAAGTGAACCTGAAGCCACGTCAAACCTCCCTGACCAGCTAGTCAGCCACCCCCGCACAGCGGGGGAACCTCACGATGACTTTCGAGCGGCACACGAAGCAGGCGCGGGCAAGAATGAATGAAGGCCTTGCGGCCCCGGGTGCGATGGAGCGCGTGGTGGGGTCGGTGGGTTGACGACCCGGAACTCGTGTGGTCCGCGCACGGGTCGGCGTCGTAGCCCACGCCCGTACGTCGCTCACGCTGATCGCCTTCGTGGACGGCGGGAGGCTCGTGCAGGTCATGGGTGGCGGGCCGCCCGGGCGGAAGCCGGGCGGGCCGCCGGGTGAGGGTCAGTCGTCGAGGGCGTCCATGACCTTGTCGAGGTCGACGAACTTGAAGTTGGTCGCGTCCCGGTCGCCGTCGCCGGGGACGTCGTGTCCGTCCTGGACGACGAGGAGGCCGTTCGGGTACTTGGAACCGAGCGGGGCGTTCAGGACCGCGGCACCGTCGCACTCCTCGGAGCCGTCGAGGGTGTTGCTCGCGGCCGTGACCTGGAAGCCGCCCTCGTACTCGTTGGCGTCCTCCAGCTCTCGGTCGTAGGCGGCGAAGGTGTTGTCGCCCTGGCTGGAGACGAGGAGGTAGCCGTCGCCGTCGGACTCGGTGAGCAGCGTCAGGCCCTCGACGTCTGCGGAGATCTTCGTGCCGCCGTAGCCGGGGTCGGCGCCCGGTGTGCACTCCTCGGTCTCCTCGTCGTAGGCGCCGGGAATACCGTACTCGCGGACCTTGTCGATCAGTTTCGGCGTGCCGGTGAGGTCGGCGCGCAGGCGCCAGATGCCGATGTCCTCCTGGCCGGCGTAGAGCATGCCGTTGGTCGGGTCGACGACCATGCCTTCGACCTGCGGCAGCTCACCGGGCTCGCCGCACGGGGACCACGAGGTACCGTCGGGCAGCCGGAAGGTGGAGGGGAGGTCCAGGGTGCGGATCTTGCGGTACGTGACCTTGCCGCCTGCGGCCGGCAGCAGTTCCAGGAGAGCGATGCTGGTGCGCTCGCGGCGGCTGACCAGGGCGTAGGACTTCCCGGTCGCCGGGTCCGTCCAGGTCGCCAGGCCGTAGGCGGTCCGCTGGTCGTTGATCTCGGCCTGGTCCTGGGAGAACACGGGCGGCGAGGCGGGGTCGGTGACGTCTGTCAGCGGACCGCCGGCGCGGGCGCGGTCGATTCGGTAGAAACGCAGTCGGTCGTGGCCACGGTCGCTGGTGACGGCCAGGTCGGCCTTCCCCGAGGAGAGCCGCAGTCCATGGAGGAGGTCCACGTTGTTGAACCGGCCCGGGGCGTCGTCCTCGCCCACGGCGGGAGGCGCGGCTATCGACTGCACCAGTCGCGCGTCCAGGTCGTAGACGCGCAGACCGCCCTCCTTGGCGGTGGCGACGACAAGGCTGCGGTCAGGGACTGCGGCGTTGCGCCAGATGGCGGGGTCGTCCGCGTCGGCGTTGCCGCCTTCGTCGTCGTCGTGCAGCACCGGCGTCTCCGCGCGGGGGGTAATGGACGGCAGTGAATCGCCGGAGACGCGGTGGCGCCCCTCGGCCTGTGCCGGCATGGCCAGGGCCGCCGCTGTGAGGGCCGTGATCACGGCCAGCACGGCCGACCGGGCACTCGTGGAGCGAGTCACGCGGATCTCCTCTGAGAGGGGGTGAGTGGTCCTGCGAGAGAGTGGGCCCTCTTCGTGTCGGCACGGCAGCCACCGACCGACCGGTAACCCCGACCTCGCATGTACACGAGGTGAACGACGTGCCGGACAGCGGATCGTGTGTCGGGAAGGTCATCCTCGTCGGCCTGGGCGTGATCGGGATCGCGCCGGTCCTTTCGCCGGACCACGGGAGCGCCGTCACTCAGGCGTTCTGCACCGCTGTCGCATCGGCGGTGGCGCTGCGCCACATTAGGAAGGAGGGGGGTGGCACTCGGCTGGCCCTGAGAACGAGCGAGGTCCCCCGGCTGCGGCCGGGGGACCTTCGCGCGCGGTGGCTCCGGTCCAGCGCAAGGCGGTGGGCGCCCTACTTCTTCGGGTCATGCTCGCGGACGGTGCTGACGGGTACCGCTTGACGACGTTGTCGGCGACGGTCTTGTGCTGCGAAGAGAAGACGGTCTCCTCCCTAAACTGCTACGTCCGCAGGTCCACGGTGGTCGTGACCACCTCGAACTTCTTGTTCTGGCAGGCGCATCCCATCAACGGCCCTGCCCCAACTTATCGTCACCACCGAATGTGCGGCAGAGTCCGAGAAGTGAGCTAGTAGGACTCCGTTAGGTCTTTCTGTCGGTGGTGTTCAGCGGCATGGTGGGTGTGTGGACGCACATGAAGTGAACCGTGCTCGGGCGAAGTCGGCGTTACTCGTGGCTGATGTGTTCGCGTCGGTGCCGCACAAGGACCAGCGGGCCAAGGGCGACTGCTACCTGCGGGGGCTGATGGTGGACGGGCGGCGCAAGTCCTTCCAGGCCATGGCCGCTCGGCTGCCGGACGGCAACGAGCAGAACCTGCAGCAGTTCGTGAACCAGTCGACCCGGGATCCGGTGCCGGTCCGGCGGCGGATCGCGCAGCGGATGGTGCCGCTGATCGGCCCGGATGCCTGGGCGGTCGACGACGTGTCGTTTCCTAAGGACGGCCGGATGTCGGTCGCTGTCGCGCACCAGTACTGCGGGGCGTTGGGCAAGCAGGCGAACTGTCAGGTGGCGGTCAGCGTGCACGCGGTCACCGATGCCGCTTCCGTGCCGCTTCAGTGGCGGCTGTTCCTGCCCAGGGAGTGGGACGGCGACGCCGAACGCCGGCGCCGCTGCCGGGTGCCCGATGAGGTCGGGCACCGGGAGAAGCGGCGCCTGGCCCTGGACACCTTCGACGAGCCGGCCGGGTGGGGTCTGGTGCCGCCGGTGGTGGTGGCCGACGCCGGCTACGGGCAGAACGCCGACTTCCGCGACGGCCTGGACCAGCGGGGCATCGGCTGTGTCGTGGCCGTCCGTTCGGACGTGACCGTGCACCCGCACCACGCGCAGCCCACCGTCCCGGCGTGGTCCGGCAACGGGCGCAGGCCGCAGCCCCGCTACCGGGACAAGCCGTCTTCTGTGTCCGCTCTGGCCACAGGTCACGGGCGGCAGGCGTTCACCGAGGTGAGCTGGCGTGAAGGCTCCCGCGGGCCGATGCGCTCGCAGTTCCTGGCACTGCGGGTGCGGCCGGCCGGGGTCCGGTCCCGCCGCCTGGCTCAGGCCGCCGCCACCGCCGAACACGGCCCCTGGGACGGTGTCCTGCCCGAGGTCACGCTGCTGGCCCAATGGCCCGAAGGCGCCGAAGCACCCATCGACTACTGGCTGTCCAGCCTGCCCGCCGACACCCCGATCGCCGAACTGGTCCGCCTGGCCAAGGTCCGCCGGCGCATCGAACACGACTACCGCGAACTCAAGCACGGCCTCGGCCTGGACCACTTCGAGGGACGTTCCTGGGCCGGATGGCACCACCACGCCACCCTGGTCACCGCCGCCCACGCATTCCTCACCGAACAGCGACTGGCCCCAAAAGCCGCTACAGCGGACTCACCCTCTACCAGATCCTCGACATCCTCCAGGACCTGCTGAACTGCTGGACCGGCACCTGCACCACCTGCCACCGCCCCCTGCCAAGAACATCCGCCACCAGCCCAGACCCAAGAACCAGAGCAACCCAACGGAGTCCTACTAGTGCTGTGCCCGGGAACGTTTGCCGGGTTGCTCGTTGTGCTGGTCGGATGTGACGACTTCGACTGGCATGGGGAGGCGGGATGGTGTTACCGGTCAGGGTCCGTGGGCTGACCGAGCAGGAGGGGCAGAAGCTGCAGCAGATCGTTCGGAGGGGCAGCACCAGCTCGGTGCGGTTTCGGCGGACGATGATGGTGCTGGCCTCGGCCGGCGGCAGCACGGTCCCGGTGATCGCGCGGTTGGTCCAGGCGGACGAGGACACCGTCCGCGACGTGATCCACCGCTTCCACGAGATCGGGCTCGCATGCCTGGATCCTCGGTGGGCGGGAGGCCGTCCCCGCCTGCTGGATCGTGACGACGAGGACTTCGTCATCCAGACGGCCACCACCCGCCCAACCCTGTTGGGCAAGCCCTTCACCCGCTGGTCGGTCCGAAAGCTCGCCGACCACCTGCGGCGCAACATCTCCCGGCCAGTGCTGATCGGCCGGGAAGCCCTGTGCTGTCTGCTGGCCCGCCGGGGGATCTCCTTCCAGCGCACGAAGACCTGGAAGGAGCCCCCGGGCCAGGCCTTCGACGCCAAGCCCGCCAGGATCGAGTACGCGATCAACGAAAGACCAGACCGCACGTTCGCGTTCGACGGGTTCGGCCCCCTCGGCATCCGTCCCGTCGCCGGATCCTGCTGGGCCAAGCAGGGCAAACCGAACCGGCTGCCGGCCACCTTCCGCCGCACTCACGGGATCACCTACTTCCACGGCTGCTACTCGGTCGGCGACGACAAACTGTGGGGCGTCAACCGCAGACGCAAAGGCATCGACCACACCTGGGCAGCCCTGCGATCGATCCGGGCCACCCGTCCGGACGGCGGCCCCATCTACGTGATCCTCGACAACCTCTCCGCCCACCTGAACTGGAGAATCCGCAGGTGGGCGGCAAAGAACAAGGTCGAACTGTGCTTCACCCCGACCTACGCATCCTGGGCGAACCCCATCGAGGCCCACTTCGGGCCGCTGCGGCAGTTCACCCTGGCCAACTCGCATCATCCGAACCACACGATCCAGACCCGGGCCCTGCACGCCTACCTGCGCTGGCGGAACAAGAATGCCCGCCACCCTGACGTCCTGGCCGCCCAGCGCAAGGAACGCGCCCGCATCCGCAGCGAGAAGGGCCTTCGCTGGGGAGGCCGACCCCCGCTCGTTGCCTGACCAAGCAGCCTAGTGCGCCACCTGCTCGAGTCCACCGGCACGGAGGGCATCCTCGATCGCGCCGAGCTTCGCTGACGACAAAACTCCCACCTGCTCGGTCAGATCCTCCTGAGCCAGCGTGACCAGCCAAGTGCACGGGACAAGACCGGGACGTGGCAGCGCCACTCGAAGGACGCCCTCGAGAGGAAGCCCCTCGGGCGCCCCCACTGCCACCTCGACGGCCACACCGCTGATCTCGGCCCCCGCAGGAGCGACGACCTGCATCGCTCGGAACCCGGACGCTTCGTCTCCTGACAGCAGTACTACCGGCCGCCGCTCGTCAAAGTCCGCCAACCAGACCTCGCCGCGCTGCATGTGCCCTCCCGACGCAGGATCGCGGGGGAACCTTGCACGCCCCGGACCGAACACCTCATTGTCGGCCGTAATCCAACCAGTCCAGCGGTCGCAGCGGCCAGCGAACCCGGTGAACCTTCGCGGTCACAGCACTAGGCGGTGTCTTCAAATGATCTTGAATGATGGATCACGGTCGGGTGATACGTCGCCATGAACTGTCGGATGCCGAGTGGGAGTTCGTCCGGCCGCTGCTGCCCAAGTCGTTGCGGGGCAGGAAGCGGCTGGACGATCGCATGGTGCTCAACGGGATCGTGTGGAAGTTCCGGACGGGGGTGGCCTGGCGGGATGTGCCCGAACGGTACGGTCCGTGGGCCACGCTGCACACCCGATTCCGGCAGTGGGCTCTGGACGGTACGTTCGAGCGGATGCTGCAGGCCGCCCAGGCCAGGGCGGACGCGGCCGGGGACATCGACTGGCTCGTTTCGGTCGACTCCACCGTCGTCCGCGCCCACCAGCACGCCGCCGGGGCGCGAAAAGAGGGCTCCGCAGCCTCGCACTCGGACGTTCCCGAGGTGGCCTGACCAGCAAAATCCATCTGGCCTGCGACGGTGTCGGCCGTCCGCTCGCTTTCACGCTCACGGGCGGCAACACCA
Source organism: Streptomyces caelestis (assembly GCF_001279005.1). GTDB lineage: Bacteria > Actinomycetota > Actinomycetes > Streptomycetales > Streptomycetaceae > Streptomyces > Streptomyces heliomycini. The sequence continues at coordinate 6,245 of NZ_LGCN01000233.1, read as the reverse complement.
ATGACTGCACCCAGTTCACTGCGGTGATGGAAGCGATACGGGTGCCCCGTGTCGGCCCGGGACGGCACCGAGTGCGGCCCTCCCACGTGCTGGGCGACAAAGGCTACAGTTCCCGGGCTATCCGAACCTGGCTGCGACGACGCAGCATCGGTCACACCATCCCCGAGCGGACCGACCAGGTCCGGAACCGGCTCCGGCGCGGCAGCCGCGGCGGGCGCCCACCGGCCTTCGACAAGCAGCGCTACAGGCAGCGCAACGTGGTGGAACGCTGCTTCAATCGACTGAAGCAGTGGCGCGGCATCGCTACTCGCTACGACAAGACCGCGGAGTCCTTCCAGGCAGCCGTCGCTCTCGCGTCGCTCCTGATGTGGGCGTGATGTTCCGACGGTGAGCGGCGGGTCATCAGAGATGGAGCTCCGTCTCCCAGTCCTCGAAGGGCGGCTCGACCCGATAGCCCGGGTCGCAGCACGCTCGAACCCACTGCGCGACCCGGTACTGCGCATCCCCGTCATTCAGCACCATGCCGTCGGCGTCGATTTGCAGCACATTGCCATGGATCGCGAAGACCTGTTCCAAGGAGGAGCCGGAGTGAAAAACGGTCGAGCGATAGTCGACCCCGTCGAGCAGGTCCAGGTCGAGGGTGCCGTTCGCCAAGTAGAAAGCGAAGAGCCGGAGCGAAGCGCGCACGTCGACAGAAAGATGTCCCACCAAGGCATCATGCGCAGCTTCCGCGCCATCTTGGCAAGATCATTTGAAGACACCGCCCAGGAGTGCCCCGTTCCACCTACTACGCGCACAGGGCGTCACGGCCGGCCCGGACGGTGCGGGAGCGGGCCGAGGAAGTGCCGGTGGGCGAGATCCGGGTGCTTCACGCCGGATCTCGCGGTGCCTACGGGGCTCCGCGGATCCACGCCGCCCTGCGGCGGTCCGGACGGGTGGTGAACTCCAAGAAGATCGAGCAACTGGTGCGCAAGCACCGGATCGCCGGGATCACCCGCCGCCGACGGCGGGGTCTGACCCGGCAGGCGAAGCGGGCGGTGTTCGCGCTCGACCTGATCGGCCGGGACTTCACCGCGCCCCGGCCCGGGATGCGGCTCGTCGGCGACATAACTGAACTCAGCATGCTGGAAGGGAAGTTGTATCTGGCGACCTGCATCGATCTCGCGACGCGGGAGGTGGTCGGCTGGGCGATGGCCGACCACCACCGCGCCGAGCTGCCGGTCGCTGCCCTGCGGATGGCGGCCGGGCGCGGCGGCCTGGAGCACGGTTGCATCATGCATACGGATCGCGGCAGCGAGTACACGAGTGACGAATTCCGCAGCGAAACAAGCAAGTTGCGCATGCGGCAGTCGATGGGGCGCGTCGGCTCTTGTTACGAGAATGCCGCCGCGGAAAGCTGGTTCGCCATCCTGAAAGCGGAGATCGGGACGACCATGTGGGAGACCCGCGAGGCCGCCCGGGCCGACGTTTTCCGCTACGTTGAGGCCGAGTACAACCGCAGCCGACTCCGTCGGCACCCCGAGTACGAGTACGTCACCCCGCTCGAAACGAGATCCTTGCTCAGGCAGAACCTCGTCCCGGCAGTGTAAACACTCGCTGTCCAGTTCGCGGGGGAAACTTCAACCGCATCATCGACATCGAGACGACGAGCAGCCGCTGACGCAGGACAGCGGGCGGTGGGCCTCCTCGCTCGCGGAGGAGGCCCACCGCCCGACTGGTGTGTGCGCTCGGTGTCGTCGCGCCTTTCGTCGATCAGCGGAGGCAACCCCGGACCGAGATCCTCCGTCTTGACGGACGACGAACGGGCCGCAGCCCTCTCTCCCCTCCTTCAGCAGAAGGGCTGACGGCCGCCGGACTATACACCCGACGTATACGTGATGTGCGTACAGAGGGGTCCGGGCCACCGAACGGAAAGGCTTCGATGTACGGCAAGGCATTCGCCCCGGAGTACCAGGGCGCCCTCACCACCCTGTCCGTCAACGCACCGCTGGCGGACGTGCTCGCGGCCGGCACCGAGCAGATGCAGGAGGCCGTACGGGCCGGACGGACCGCCGAGGCGGCGCGCACGGGCCTGGCGGTCGCCGAAGCGCACCGGCGCCTCGGGCAGGTACACGAGGCCGAGCGGGCCTGGAAGGCGAGTTACCGCACGGCCCGGGAGGCCGGAGACCTCGCGGGCATGGCCTGGGCGCTCTGGAGCGGCGGCACCCTGGCCCGCCAACGAGGCGCGTTCCCGCTGGCCCGCCGGCTGCTCGCACTCGCCGCCGGGCTCGGCGAGCAGGCGGGGGACGTCGTCGTCCGCGGGTACTCGCTGGCGGGTCTCGCCGAGACCGGCCGCATCCAGGGGGACTACGAGGCCGTGGGCCGGCTGCACGAGCAACTGCTCGACGAGGCCCGCAAGCGCGGGGAGGCCCGCCACACCGTCTGGGCGCTGGAGGGCATCGCCCAGATGCGGCGCAACACCGGCCAGTACGACAGCGCCCACGCACTGTTCGCCGAGGCGGCCGAGATATCCGCCCGCGCCGACGACCGGCGCGGGCACGCCTGGGCCCTGCGCGGCCTCGCCGACGTCGTCTCCGTGCGCGACGGCGACACCGAGCGGGCCCTGTCCCTGCTGTCGCAGGCCGAGGCCACGTGCAGGGAGATGAAACTGAAGAGCGCTCTCGCCTACAACCTCAAGATGCGGGGCAACGTCCTCTACCGCGCCGGGCGCTACGCCGAGGCGCGTGACCTGTACCGGGACGCGCTGGCGGAGTTCCGTGAGATGACCGAGCCGCGCGGTGAGACGCTGGCCCGGCTCGGGCTGGCCAAGGCACTGGCCCGACTGGGCTGTGACCGCGCCGCGACGGCGGCCGAACTCGCCGAACTCGCCCGTCTGACCGAGCGGATCGGACTGCGGCACGCCCGGGAGATGGTCGCCCGGGCCCAGGCGGAGTTCGTCCCGGACGGGGAGGTCTCCGCGTGACGGTGACGGCCGTACCGGCGGCACCGGCCCAGATCGTCGACCGGTGCGCGCGGTTGACCCGGCCGGCGTTGCGGGAGGCCGTCGGCCGACTGCACCCCTGGGTCGGTGAGATGGCCGCCTACTCCTTCGGCTGGTGCGACGTGGGCGGCGCGCCGGTCACCGCCCCCGGTGGCAAGGGCCTACGGCAGGCACTGGCCGTGCTCGGTGCGGAGATCGCCGGAGCGCCCCCGGAGACAGGGGTGCCCGCCGCCGTCGCGGTGGAACTGGTGCACACCTTCTCGCTCCTGCACGACGACATCATGGACGGCGACCCGGTGCGGCGGGGCCGTCCCGCCGTCTGGCGGGCGTACGGGACCGGCCCCGCCGTCCTCGCCGGCGACGCCCTCTTCGCGCTCGCCGTCGACACCCTCGCCACGTCCGTCGGCGGGATCGAGGGCGTACGGCTGCTGTCGGCGGCGCTGGGCGACCTGGTGCGCGGACAGGCCGACGACCTGCTGTTCGCGGGGCGCCCGTGGACCGGGCCACGCCGCGTGCGGAGCACGGAGTACCGGCGCATGGCCGAGGGCAAGACCGGTTCGCTGCTGGGCTGTTCGCTGGCCCTGGGGGCGCTGATCGCCGGCGCGTCCCCCGCCGTGGTGGCCGGCCTCGACCGGGCCGGCCGGCAGGCGGGGGTCGCCTTCCAGGTCGCGGACGACGTGCTGGGCACGTGGGGCGATCCCGCCGTCACCGGCAAGCCGGTGCACGGGGACCTGCGCGAGCGGAAGAAGACCCTGCCGGTGGTGTCCGCCCTGGAGAGCGGCAGCCCCGCCGCCCGTCGTCTCGCCGCTCTGCTCGAAGCGGACGGGGACGTGGCCAGGGCGGCGGAGCTGGCCGAGGAAGCGGGGGGACGCGCGGCGGCGCTCGCCGTGGCGCGGCGGTGCAGGGCCTCGGCGCTGTCGGAGCTCGACCGGATCCGGGCTCCCGCCCGGCCGGCCCGCGATCTGCGGGCGTTGCTGGACGGTGTGGTGGTGCGCAGCCAGTGACGAGGTTCGGGGCCCGGACGGCGGGCCCCGACGCTCATCCGGCGATCGAGTCCAGCTGCTCCGGCGCCGGGCGCAGCAGCCGCAGGTCGCCTCCCGGCGGCGCTTCCCAGGAAGCGAGGGCCTTACGGGCCCGGCTGTCTCCCGCGTCGGCGGCTGCGTGGACGACGTCGGTCGCGGCGTAGCGGTGGAACTCCAGCTCCGGGTGCGGCCAGGCGGCGGCCCCGGTGGCGGCGGGGAGCAGGTAGTCGACGGCCTGGAACAGGCTCTGTCCGCCCGGGCCCTCGTAGCCCCACAGGTCCACGCCCACGTGCTGGCCGATCGCGGCCAGCCGGGCGTGGGCGACCAGGGTGAAGGCGGAGTAGTGCCAGCTCCGGGTGCGGGCCAGCTCCTGGGGCTGGCTGCCGTCGGCGGCGATCTGCGGGATGATGCGTGTGGTCGCCGCCTGCCGGACGACGGTACGGCGTGCCAGGTCCTCGTCGCCGTCGCGTACGTGAGGGCCGCGAGCTGCATGTCGTAGAAGGTGCCGTGGTTGTCGGTGGCGGCGCTCTCCTGGTGGCCGAAGTCGCTGTCATGCAGCCAGCGCAGGAAGTCCTCGTTCCACCGGGTCATCGCGGCACGGTCCCCGGCGGACCAGCCGGGGGCGCCGGTGTCCAGGAGGGCGATCGCGTCGAGGACGCCGGTGTACGACTGGGAGAAGTCGATGATGCCGATGGCCCGGCCGTCGTACCGGCAGGGGATGAACTGCGCGTGGTCCAGGCGGGGGTTCATCGGGGTGGCCGGGTCCAGGAACCAGGTGCGCAGGACCTGGGACGCCTTGCGGGCGCAGCGGCTGTCGCCGGTGTAGTACCAGGCGAGGGAGAGGTCGTGGACGGAGTCGACGCCCTTCTCCAGGTCCTGGCGGTCGGTGCCGGTGTCCACCTCGGGGTTGCGCTGTTCGTCGCGCTGCACGTACGGGCAGCCCCAGGGGTTGTCGGTGCGGCGGCGGACATGCACGTGAGGGCCCTTGACCCCACAGCCCACCGCGCGCGAGGAGGCCAGCAGGTGCATATCGCCGCGGTGCAGACCGAGCGCCTCGCCGATCCGCAGACCGGTACAGGCCAGCAGCACGATCAGGAAGCGGTCCCGCGCTCTCAAGGCGATGGCGATCATGTGGCGGATCTGCTCGTCGCTGAGGTCTTCGTAACCCGGCTCAGCGATCCTGAACCGGAACGAGGCCGCCTGTGCCTCTCGCCGCTGGCCGAACTCGCCGTGTCGTAGCCGGGTGGAGTGAAGCGCAGCAGCTTCGGCTCCGACAGCAAGGCGGTCGTGGAGGCCGGCACCCAGCCGTGCGTAGCACCGAAGCGGAGGAACTCCGCCACCGCTGTCATCACCGCGTTCGCCGTCGCCCGGGAACGGAACCGAGCTGGCCCCGGCTGGGCCCTACTGCTGCGGGACGGCAAGGGCGCCTCGACGAGCCATTGCTGCAGCCCGGCAAGCCCGAGGAAGTCCGGCGTCATCCAGTTCAGCCGCCGCATCAGGCAGTAGTTCAGGTAGAGGGCGACTCTGCCGACGTAGACCCGCTCGGTGTTCGGCGAGCAGTCCCGAGCCCGCAGCGAAGCAAGATAGGCCACCGCCTCGGTCTGCAGACTGTAAGTCCGTGAATCGACCACCACCCACCGGGTCATCCCGGTTGCTGGAGAGACAGCCCGTTCCCTGTGTAGATACGTTCCACGTGCCGAACGCAACCACCACTCCCCCGCCCTCACCCCGAGATCGTCACGCAACCATTCCCGCAGGTGACAACCCAAACAAACATCGCTCACACTCGAACCACCCCTAGATAAAAGGCCTGCGCTCCCACGACGAGCGGCTGCTCGAGCAGCTTGCCTCCCGGGCCCTCAACAGTGGGCAGCGCAAGGTCCACGTCCGGCGCGATGGGGACGGGCGGATCGTCAGAGCCGACGGCGAGGTGGGCGAGGGCCAGGAGCACGACAGCGTCGACGCCGCGTCCGGGTCGGCCCTGCTGCGCTTCTCCACATCGCGCGACCCAGCGACCATCGCGGCGTTCCTGCGCACCCGGGTCTACCGGCCCGAGTCCCTGGTCTGGCTCGAGGGCTACCAAGCCCTGCTCCGCCGGCGGGAAGGAAACGGCATCACGGGCCTCTACGCCATCCCGTACGACACCGAGGTACAGGTCGGGGCGACGAAGTCCTTTCCGCTGGGCAGGTGGGTGCATCAGCAGCGCAAGGCGCTGCGGGCCGGGGAGCTGGAGCCGCGCCGCA
>NZ_LGCN01000232.1 GCF_001279005.1 Streptomyces caelestis | reverse complement strand
AACCCGGCGAAGAAGCCTGGGAGGCCAAGCTCGCCGCGTTCCGCTCGTACCGGCGGGCTACCGGGCACCTCGCCCCCCGGCAGGACGCCGTCTGGGACGACCCAGCTGGCGGCGGCCCCGTGCCGGTCGGGCAACACATGGCCAACCTCCGGCGGAAAGGTGGCCTGGGCAAGGACCCGAAACGGGCCGCCATACGCGCAGCACAGCTGGCTGGAATCGACCCGGACTGGAACCGCCCCTGGCCACTCAACTGGCAACGCCACTACCGCCACCTCGCCGCCGACGAGGCCGGCGGCGTGCTGCCCGACATCGCGCCCGGGGTGTTGATGGACGGCGACGACATCGGACGACGGCTCCAGCAGCAGCGCAAGCCGGCCACCTGGAAGCTGTTGTCGACCGAGCAGCAAGAACGGCTGTCAAAGCTGGGCGTACAGCCCGCCCAGGCCCCGCCTGCCACCCCGGCCGCCGCCCGTGCGGCAAAGCGGCCGAGCAAGGCACAGCAAGCCTTCCAACGCGGACTGGCAGCCCTCACACAGTGGGTCGAGCGCGAAGGCGGCCGGCCGGTGCCAAGGGGGCACAGTGAAAAAACGCGATCGACGGCCAGGACGAGCCGGTGATCGTCAAGCTGGGCGTATGGGTATCCACACCCGCGCCAGGAGGGGCCGGCTGGACGCGGAACAGCTCAGCGCTCTGGCGGAGCTGGGCATGGACTGGGCGTAGGCGAAGGATGTGGGTCCGACGCGTAGAGTCGGGCCCACCCTGCTCAGTCCCTTGTGCCGACCCCGCCGGCACTCCGTCCGTCTCCCATTCGTGCGCGTGGCGCCATGCCAACGACACAACGCGGTATCGCTGAGGTCAGGGCGTTGTACACCTGCTCGCCAGCCCACGGGCACCAGAACCGCAGATGGTGACGGACTCTGGACACCCGCCGTCTTGGCCGGAGGTCCCTCGTATTTCTGGCCAACAGGCGAGGATCCCGGTCACGGTTCTGATCGATTTCCGCCGCCGAGTACCGGCGGCTCCGGTGGACGCGACCGTCACGGATCCAGTAGTGCGACCGGCACGGAAGTGACCAGTTACCGATCGAGGGGGTGAGGGACACGCTCTCGCCGTCGTAGGTGAGGGACCACTGGGCTGGGGAGAGCGGTGTGACGATTTCGTGGCCGCATCCGCAGCAGCACAGGTGGCCGCAGGTGCGATCGGGAATCGAGACGTACAGCATCCCTGCGTCCATTGTCGGGGGGAAGGTCTCGGTGAAGACCGGGCGCAGGGTGTCTCGTGCGGTCACGGAAGGTCCTCATCGGCGATCTCGTTAGTGATCAGTGAGTACGTGGTGTGGCTCTCGTCGGTGGCGTCGGCGTAGATGCCGATGGAGCGTTTCCAGCGGATGACGGCCAGGACGGCGTTGAGCGCGTTGAGATCCGCGGTCCGGATGTTGCGTGCGTAGGCGTCGCGTTCGGGTGCCGGCTGGGGGATGTGGCGGTGGGCTGCGTCTCGGCGGCCCGGGAGGCTGGTGGTGACGCGCAGGAGTCCGCTGAGGCGGCCGTCGATCTCTTCGATACCCATGCCGACGTCGACGAACGGTACGTCGTGGGCTTCAAGCCAGTCGATGATCATCGGCTTGCCGGCGGCGTCGGAGGCGAGGAACACGAACGTGGCCCCGGTGAGCAGGTCGGGGACTGTCGTTGAGCTCGGCCTCGCACTCCGACAGGCCCCGGAGGAGCTTGAACAGTCCGAGACCGTCACCCGCTTACCCGCCCCACGTCGATGGATGCACCCGTCCGAATCCATGGTGCGCGGGTCGGCGGGGCCATCGGGCGGGACGATCACCGACGAGGGGCGACTTGTTGGCATCGCACCTTGCAGGGGCCTTCGGTCACTGTCGGGGCGAGGGTGCGCACTGTCCCGTTGTTCAGGCCGTCTTTTGCTTGTCCGTGGGTTCGCGGTCGTCCCGGTCCACGACGCCGGTTTCCATGATGGCGGTGCTGTTGTAGAGGGTGGAGGGCTTGGTCCCGGCTGTGTGCGTGAGGTAGGAGCGCGAGCCGAGAAGTGTGAAACTGTTTCGGTCGAAGATCCACTCGTCTCGAGTTGCGGTGCCGGTCTCCTCGCGGGTGATTCCGATCCCATGGCGCCCGGCAGCGTCGGTGGCGTCGGGAGTCACGCTCACGCCTGGGATCGTGGCGACGGTCTTGTACAGGGCCGCGGCATTGGCCGGCGGCATGACTGTTTCGTTCAGGAGATCGCCGATCTTCCTGAAGACGGCCTGGTCCTTCGATTCGTTTTCGAGGGGTCGAGTCTGGGCGTAGAGCAGTTTGCGCAGAGCGTCGGTGTCGGTGGGCAGCTTGGCCAGCCACTGGTAGGTGGGCCGGTCGATTCCGGCTGGGACTCCCTGCTCGGCACTGCCGTCAGGGGCGGCCGTCTCGATGGGAATCCGCTGCCCAGACATAGGAACACCCTTTCCGGACTCACGGATCACCCCGGTGCGAGTGATCGGTGCGGAGTCCTGCGACACCCAGATTTCGCGGCGGTGTGGAGCGCCGAGCTTCACCGGGCCGTCGAAGGTGCCTTCGTTGCTGCGGACCAGGCTTCGGACGTAGACGAATTGGTCGTCGCGGACCGGTTTGACGTCGACTTCCATGGACGCGGCGGCGATGCGGTCGAGCGTGAGCACTACGCCGTTCGCTGCGGCGTGCTTCGCGTCGGTCGCCTCTGCCTTGGCGCCGGGTTCCTGCTCCGTGCCGGGAAGCGTGAGGATCAGAGCGCCGGCGAGGGCCATGGCCGTGGCGGGCAGCAGGAAGACCGGACGCAGCCACCGCCGCTGAAGCGCAGGCGTCGCCGGGGTGGGGGCGGCCGTCTGCTCCCGGTCGATCTCGCGCAGCAGCACGTTCCGGTGGTGGAGGTGGCGGGTGGGCGTGAGGTCCCATTCGGGTGCGTCCGGCAACAGCCCGCGCAGATGTGCGGCGTCGTCGCCGGAACCGTCATGGCGGTTTGAGGCAGTCATCGGTTTTCCTCCTGTGAGCGCGCGGCCGCGAATGCGGCCTGCTTCTTTACCTCTCCGCGAGGGCCGTGCAGTTCCATGTTCTTTGCGCTGAGCCGATCGAGCCGCCGGCGGGCGCGCGCGAGCCGGGAGCGCACGGTGCCCAGGGGAATATCCAGTGCCTCGGCGCATTCCTGGTAGGTGAGGCCGGACCACACGCACAGGACGAGAACTTCACGGTCCTGGCTGCGCAGTCCGCTCAGGGCGCTGCGGACCCCGGCCAGCCTGCGAGCGTCGTCGATCCGGCCCGCGCTCTCCTCGGCGAAGTCCGTCACCGCAGGTGGAGCCGGTTGGCGTGAGAGGAACAGGCGCTGTCGGCGCAGGCGGCGTGTGACATTGTGCGCCTTATGAGTGGCGATCCCCAGGAGCCACGGTCTGAGCGACCCGCCCTCGAGGTTCAGGGAAGCCCGGGTCCGCCACGCGGCGAGGAACGTCTCGGACATGATGTCCTCCGCCAGCGACCAGTCCCCGGTCAGCCGCAGCCCATGGTTGTACACCGCACGCGCGTGTGCGTCGTACAGGGTGCCGAACGCATCGCGGTCCCCGGCTCTTATACGCGCACGTAGCTCATCATCTCGATCTGTGTCTTTCACACCATGTACCCTCCGCAGCCCCGCCGGGGTTCCCGTGGCATGCGTCACACCCCTTCCGAGCCAACACAACTCCACAGGGCGTTGATGCCCCTGGACGAGCTCGGCCGATGAGGTTGATCCCCGGGAGTGGACACCGGGTTTCATGCGGCGAGTGGCAGAGTACGTGACGTGATCAGTTGTTGTTCGAACTCGACCGGTGTGAGGTGG
>NZ_LGCN01000231.1 GCF_001279005.1 Streptomyces caelestis | reverse complement strand
GGATCGGGGTGGAGGGGTGAGGGGGAGGGGAGGGGGTTACTTCACGCGGGGGTAGCGGGCCTGGAGGGTCCAGACGGCCGGGTTCTCGCCGAGGTCCTCGTGGAGGTCGGTCAGGTCGGCCAGGAGGTCGTGGAGGAAGTCGCGTGCCTCGCGGCGGAGTTCGGCGTGGGAGAAGGTCAGCGGGGGTTCGGAGGCGGGCAGCCACTCCGCTTCGATGTCCACCCAGCCGAAGCGGCGTTCGAAGAGCAGGCGGTCGGTGGATTCGGTGAAGTCCAGTTCCGCGTGCTGGGGGCGGGAGGCGCGGGAGCCGGCCGGGTCCCGGTCGACGAGTTCCACGATGTCGCACAGCGCCCACGCGAAGTCGAGCACCGGTACCCATCCCCAGGCCGTGGACAGCTCGCGGTCCGACGTCGTGTCGGCGAGGTAGACGTCTCCGCAGAAGAGGTCGTGCCGCAGGGCGTGGACGTCCGCGCGGCGGTAGTCGGTCTGCGGGGGGTCGGGGAAGCGGTTGGAGAGGGCGTAGCCGATGTCGAGCACGAGGGTGATGGTGCCACGTCGTGGCGCGCCGTCCCTCATAGGATCCTGGGGTGCGCTCCCACCGCCCCGGCTCCCGCTGTGCCGTCGCCGCCCTGCTCCTGGTGCCGATGGTCGCCTGCGGGGGTGGTCCGGGAGTTTTGGCCGGCGGCTCCGGTGTGGGTGATCCGTACTTCCCGAAGGCCGGCAACGGCGGTTACGACGTCCGCCACTACGCCCTGGACCTCGCCTACGACCCCCGCGCGCGCCGTCTCACCGGCACCGCGACGATCACCGCACGGGCGACGGAGGGCCTTTCCGCGCTGAACCTCGACCTCGAGGGCCTCGACGTCGAGGAGGTCGCCGTCGACGGCGTGGCCGCCCGCTGGAGCCGGGCGGGGCAGGAGCTGACCGTCCGCCCGCGCGAGGCCGTGGACGGCGCCTTCCGGGTGACCGTGCGCTACGGCGGCGCCCCGCTGACCCTCACCGACCCGGACGGCTCGAAGGAGGGCTGGCTGCGCACCGCCGACGGGGCGCTGGCGCTGGGGCAGCCGGTGGGGTCGGCGGCGTGGTTTCCGGGCAACCACCATCCCTCCGACAAGGCGACGTACGCCCTCGCGGTGACGGTGCCGAAGGAGTTGCGGGTGGTGTCCAACGGGGAGCCGGCCGGTGAGGAGCGCAAGGGGAGCCGGACGACGTACCGCTGGCGCACCGGTGAGCCGATGGCGAGTTACCTCGCGACGCTGGCCATCGGCAGGTACGAGGTCCGCCGCACGGCGGCCGCCGGCGGGCTGCCGGTGTACACGGCCGTCGATCCGGAGCAGGCGGAGGCGAGCCGTGCGGTCCTGGCGCGGATCCCCGAGGTGCTGGCGTGGGCGGAGCGGACCTTCGGCCCGTACCCCTTCTCCTCCGCGGGCGTGATCGTCGAGCGCCCCGGGGACGCCGGGTACGCCCTGGAGACCCAGAACCGGCCGGTCTTCCCCGGCGCCCCCGACACCGCGCTGCTGGTCCACGAGATCGCCCACCAGTGGTACGGCGACTCGGTGACCCCGAGGACCTGGCGGGACATGTGGCTCAACGAGGGCTTCGCGACCTATGCGCAGTGGCTGTGGCAGGAGGACCACGGCGGTGACACGGCACAGCGGACGTTCGACGCGCTGTACGCCGGCGGGTACTTCCCGGACGCGGGGACCAACGAGGCGCTCTGGTCCTTCCCGCCCGCCGATCCGCCGGACGCGGCGCGCATCTCCGCCACTCCCGTGTACTGGCGCGGTGCGATGGTGCTGCACAAGGTCCGGCGGACCGTCGGCGACGACGCCTTCCGGGCCCTGCTCCGGGGCTGGGCGCGGGAGCACCGCCACGGCAACGCGGACACCGGTGACTTCACGGCGTACGTGGAGGAGTCGGCTCCGGACAAGGACTTCGCCGGGATCTGGAAGGACTGGCTGTACGGGGCGGGGCGGCCGGAGCGGCCCTGAGCGCGCGTGGGAGCCCCCGGCCCGGCGGGAGGCCGGGCCGGGGGCTCCGCCACGGAAGCGGGGCGTCCGTCAGACGTTGACGCCGAAGTCCTGGGCGATGCCCACGAGGCCCGAGGCGTAGCCCTGGCCGACCGCGCGGAACTTCCACTCCGCGCCGTTGCGGTAGAGCTCGCCGAAGACCATGGCGGTCTCGGTGGCCGCGTCCTCCGACAGGTCGTAGCGGGCGATCTCGGCGCCGCCGGCCTGGTTGACGATGCGGATGTAGGCGTTGCGCACCTGGCCGAAGTTCTGGCTGCGGTTCTCGGCGTCGTAGATCGACACCGGGAAGACGATCTTGTCGATGTCGGCCGGGAGCGCGGCGAGGTTGACGTTGATCGCCTCGTCGTCGCCGGCGCCCTCGCCGGTGCGGTTGTCACCGGTGTGGACGATGGTGTTGTCCGGGGTCTGCTTGTTGTTGAAGAACACGAAGTGGGCGTCCGAGTAGACCTTGCCCTGCGTGTTGACCGCGATCGCCGAGGCGTCGAGGTCGAAGTCCGTGCCGGTGGTGGTGCGGACGTCCCAGCCGAGGCCCACGGTGACGGCGGTCAGGCCCGGAGCCTCCTTGGTGAGCGAGACGTTGCCACCCTTGGACAGGCTTACAGCCATTGTTGGGAGTCCCTTCCCTCGTGTACGTACGGCTAGAAGCTACAGCTACCACCTTGAACGCGGAGAGGGGTGCGAGAGGTTCCGGGTGTCTTTACTTTCTTTACCCGGATCGCGGGATAATTCGGATGACGTGGCCCGGTCAGAGGGGGGAACCTGTACGGCATGTCCGGTCCCTATCCCGTCCGCGGCTCCGTCTCGCTGCCCGAGGCCGAGCTCATGTGGCGTTTCTCGCGGTCGTCCGGGCCCGGCGGGCAGCACGTGAACACCAGCGACTCCCAGGTCGAACTCCGTTTCGACCTAGCCCGTACCGAGGCGCTGCCCGAGGTGTGGAAACAGCGGGCACTGGAGCGGCTCGCCGGGCGGCTGACCGGCGGTGTGATCACGGTTCGCGCTTCGGAGCACCGCTCGCAGTGGCGCAACCGCGAGACGGCCGCGGTGCGGCTCGCGGCGCTGCTGGCGGAGGCGACCGCGCCTCCGCCGAGGCCGCGCAGGCCGACGCGTGTTCCGCGCGGGATCAACGAGCGGCGGTTGCGGGAGAAGAAGCAGCGGTCGGAGACCAAGCGGGGGCGCTCCGCGCGGGACTGGGGGTGACCCCCGGCGCCCCACTGTTCTCGGGCGTGGCCCGGCCCCGGTCGCTCCCGCGGAGGCGTGGGGGCGGAGGTCCGGGGCGCGCCGCATGAACGTCCCCGCGGGTCCGTCGTGGCCGGTCGCGCCCGCGCGGCGGTAGCCGCATGCCGGGTACGGCCCCGCGCCCCTTCGGGGCGCTGGAGCCCGACCCCCTGGGAGGGTCCGGCGCTTCAGTTCAGGTCCAGCACGCCCACCGTTTCGCCCTCGGTGATCTCCCCGGTCCTGCGGAAGCCCAGGGTCAGGTAGAAGTCCTCGGGGCCGTGGTCGCCGGGGTGCCAGGTGACGTAGAGCTCGCGCGTGCCCCGGCGGTGGAGTTCCTCGGCCACCGACTCCACGGCGAAGCGGCCGTAACCCCGGCCCTGCTCCTCCGCCGCGATGTTCAGCCGCCACAGGCCGGAGCGGATGACGCTGCCGCCGTCCTCGTGCCAGTCGATGTCGAGGAAGGCCATCAGGAAGCCGACCGCGCGGTCGCCGTCCATGATCAGGCGGGGCCAGGCGGAGTCCGGACGGACGTACGCCTCGGCGAGGGATTTCACCACCGGGGCGACGGCGAATTCCTGGTCGGGGCGGACCCGTACACCGAGGGCGGTCTTGAGGTTCTCCGGGGTGATCTTTTCGAGGCGAAGCGCGGTGGTCGTCGTCATCCGGGCACCCTAGGCGGGTGAATCCCGCCCGGTGAAAGGGATTTCGGCGACGACGGGAAATCGTTCAGCCCAACTGCCGGTAACGGCCCCGGAAATACGTCAGCGGGCCGCCCTCCGCGCTCGGCACCCGGGCCGTCAGGACGCGGCCGATCACCAGGGTGTGGTCCCCAGCCGGCACCCGCTGTTCGGTGCGGCACTCCAGGGTCGCCAGCGCGCCGCCCACCAGCGGCGCCCCGCTGTGCTCGCCGCGCAGGTACGGGATGTCCGCGAAGAGCAGGCGGTCGCTGACCCGGCCCTTCATCGCGAAGCGGCCCGCGACGTGCCGCTGGCTCTCGGAGAGCACGGACACCGCCCACAAGGGCTGTTCGTCGAGGAGTTCGTCCATGCGGGAGCCGTTGCGCAGGCTGACCAGCACCAGCGGTGGGTCCAGGGAGACCGACAGGAACGCGGTGGCCGTCATGCCGACGTCCTCGCCGGCCGGCGCCGCGGGGTCCTCGGGGTCCAGCGGCGGCTCCTGCGCGGTCACCAGGACCACGCCGGCGGCCAGTCGGGACAGGGCGGCTCGGAACTCGTCGTTGCTCACCCCCTCAGCATGCCGGGCGGCGGACGGAACGGTGATCGCGGACGGGGCGGGAGTGTTCGGCACACCGGAAACGCTAATCTCCGCTCCACAGGCACCGCATCGGGCTCCGGCCCGAGCCGGGACCTAGGACCAGCGCCCGAGCCGGGCACGGTCCGAGCACAATCACCACAAGAACTGCGTTCGTCGCACACCGGAAAACCGCGGAAAGACCACGCAATTGTTCACGTTTACCTGTGACTTGAGTCACAAGGGGCAATAATTGTTGACCCTGTGTACCGAGTGGGCAGCGCGCTGTGATTCAGTGGCGAGAAGCTGCTGGGACGATACGCCGAAGACAACCCTTGATTCGCTGCGAGGTCTCGGGGGGAGGGCGAGGATGGAGACCGAGTCGGAACCCTACGTCCGTCTTGCGTCGCTGCGACAGCTCCACCAGGCCATGGCCGACATGAACACGGCCCGCAGCCTGGCGGACACGCTGCAGACGGTCGCCAACGGCGTCGTGGACGCCCTCGGGTACGAGCTGGCGTGCGTCAACCTCGTACGCCCCGACGGCGACCTGGTCGTCGCCGCCCTGGCCGGGAACTCCGCCGCCGAGGCCCTCATCACCGGCCGGACCGGCTCCCGCGCGTCCTGGGACCGCCGCCTCGGCATGGGCGAACGCTGGGGCGACCTGGTCTTCATACCGCACACCGAGGGCTGGGTCCTCGACGACGACGACGTCCCGCAGTGGTACACCGACGGGCCCGCGCCCCGCTTCGAGGACGAGTGGCACCCCTCCGACCGGCTCTTCGCCCCGATGTACGCCCCCGGCCCGCAGGGCGGCGGCACCTCCGGGGAACTGGTCGGCGTCCTCTCCGTGGACCGCCCGCGCAACGGCCGCCGGCCCGGCGCCTGGGGCCGCGAGGCCCTGCAGATGTACGCCTTCCAGGCCGCCATCGCGATCAGCAACGCGCGTCTGCGGGCCAACATGCAGCGCGCCCTGGTCCGCCTGGAGCGCGACCAGCAGGCGCTGCGGGCCAGTGAGGAAAGCTTCCGGCAGGCCTTCGAGTACGCCCCCTCCGGCATGGCCATCGCCGAGATGGGCGGCGACCAGCACGGCCGGATCCTGCGCACCAACGACGCACTGTGCAGGCTGCTCGGCCGCCCCGCCTCCGCGATGCGCCGCTACTCCTTCTCCGATCTGGTCCACCCCGAGGACATAGGCACCCTGCTGCGGACCTCCCCCGAGGGCGGCCGGGCCGAGCTGCGCCTGGGCCGCCGCGACGGCACCTTCGTCTGGGTGTCCCTGCGCAACTCGGTCGTCGCCGACGCCGCCGACGGCCCCCGCTTCCTGCTCACTCACGTCGAGGACATAGAGGAGCGCAAGCGCCGCGAGCTCCAGCTCGCCCACCGCGCCTCCCACGACTCGCTCACCGGACTGCCCAACTCCGCCGAGCTGCGGGCGCGGCTGTCCGCCCGGCTGTGCCGGCAGTCGCCGCAGAGCGCGCCGCCCGCCGCGGTCGACTCCATGGCGCCCTTCGAGTCCTTCGACTCCTACGACGCCGCCTACGGCCCGCCCGCCTTCGACCGGGGGCACGACTTCGACTTCCCGCCGGGCACGGAGGGGCACGGGGGCTACGACGGCTACGACCACCACGTGCACACCGTCGCCCCCGCCGCCGAGTTCGACGACGGCGCCAAAGGGCTCGCGGTGCTCTTCTGCGACCTCGACGGCTTCAAGTCGATCAACGACCGGTTCGGGCACAACGCGGGTGACGCGGTGCTCATCGAGGTCGCCCGCCGGCTCGGCAACGGCGTGCGGGACGGCGACACCGTCGCCCGGCTCGGCGGCGACGAGTTCGTGATCCTCGCCGACGGGCTCGGCCGGGCCGACGCCCAGGACCTCGCGGTACGGCTGCGCAACGAGATCATCCAGCCCATCCGGGCCGAGGGGCGGGCCGTGCGGGTCGGGGCCAGCTTCGGCATCGGGTGGGCGCACTGCGGGATGACGGCGGACGAAGTGCTGAAGTCGGCCGACGAACGGATGTACGTCGAGAAACGATCTCGTCCCAAACAGCATCGGCGTGCGGGATGAACCGCAGGTCAGTGGTTTGATGCGGTCCGGGTCACCCGTTCGGGCCATGGGGAGCGGGTAGGCTCGCTTACTCCACCACTCGTACCGCACCCGATCCGCAGCTAGGAGCACCAAGGGATGACGGCCGGCAACAACGGCGCGAGCACGCCGGAGGACGACGACCCGTTCGGCTACCTCTACGCCGACGGGCAGGCCAACGGGGCCCAGCCGCCGTCCGGGGGCTACGGCTACCCGAACTCGGTCAACCGGGTGCGGCCGGTCGGAACCCGCCAGTACGGCCAGCAGGCGCAGCCCGCTCCGCAGCAGCAGGGCGCCTACGGCCAGCCGAACGCCCACTACGCCGCCCCGGAGACGCTGCCCGGCGGCGCCACCACCGCCACGTCGCACCAGTCGTCGCACGGCGGGGGCGGCCGGGGCCGCGGCCCGAACACCAAGGGCCTGCTCATCGGCGCGATCGCGGTGGTCGCCGCGGTCGTGATCGGCATCAGCGTGGCCATGCTCGGCGGTGACGACGAGGACGGCGGCGGCAACCAGGCCGACGCGAGCCCGACCCAGACCCAGGACGAGGGCGAGCCCACCCCGTCGGCGAGCAAGGGCGGGCCGGACGAGGAGAAGACCGAACTGCCCACCACCGACGCCCAGGCGCTCAGCCTGAGCGGGGGTGCGGCGAAGGCCTCCGACGTCAAGGGCGCGAAGGCCGACGGCGGCGTCTACGTCGCCGGCTTCAACCAGGTGGGAGCGAAGGTCACCTGGACCGTCGACGGCATCAAGGAAGCCGGCAGCTACCGCTTCTACACGCGCTACGGCATCCCGGGCGTGGATGCCGACGCCACCCTGGTGGTCAACGGCAAGGCCGAGACCCGTCCGCTGAACATGAAGAACTTCGGCGGCACGCCCAAGGACGACTGGGAAAAGGGCTGGCAGACCACCTGGGCCAACGTGAACCTGAACGAGGGAACGAACACGATCGAGCTCGCGTGCAACGAGGGCAACCAGTGCAACGCCAACCTCGACCAGTTCTGGCTCCAAGAGGAGCCGGGAGCCTAGGCCGCGCTCGCCTCCCTGCTCACCGTGACCCCGGTCCGCAGCTCCTCGTAGGCCCTTCGGTCGAACTCGCCCGCCACCGGTGCCAGTACCGTCGCCGCCGACAGGGCCGCCGCCCGGACGAGCCGGTCGGGCCAGGGGCGGTGCTCCACCAGGCCCGAGAGGAGGCCCGCGGTCAGGGAGTCGCCGGCGCCGGTCGGGTTGCCGTGCAGGGGGTGCGGAGGGGCCGCGCGCCAGCGGCCCTCGGGGGTGACGGCGAGCAGGCCCTCCGGGCCCAGGGAGGCGACCACCGCGCCCGCGCCGCGGCGGCGGGCGTCCTGGGTGGCGCGCAGCGGTTCGTGGGAGCCGGTGAGTTCGGCCAGTTCCTCCGCGTTCGGCTTGAGGACGTCGGGGCGGCCGGCGACCCCGCGGCGCAGCGCCGCCCCGCTGGTGTCGAGGAGGGTCGGCACCCCGGCCGCACGGGCCGTGCGGATCAGGCCCGCGTACGCGCCCACCGGGACGCCCGGGGGCAGGCTGCCGCACAGGGCCACCGCCGAGGCCGAGGCCAGCAGGTCCTCGTACACCTCCTGGAACGCGGACCACTCGGCGTGGGTGATCACCGGGCCGGGTTCGTTGAGCCGGGTGGTGGCGCCGGAGCGTTCGTCGACGACGGCGACGGTGCGCCGGGTCGTGCCGGAGACCGGGACCAGCGCGTCCGTCAGGTGCGGCACCCCGGTGAGCCGGTCGCGCAGGATCCGGCCCGTCGTGCCGCCCAAGAAGCCGGTGACGGTCACCTCGTGGCCGAGGGCCGCGAGCACCCGGGCCACGTTGACGCCCTTGCCGCCGGGGCGTTCCGTCACCTCGGCGACCCGGTGGGAGGTCCCCGGCCGCAGGGCCGGCACGTGATGGGTGATGTCGAGAGCGGTGTTCAGTGCGACCGTGAGGATCACCGGGCCGACCTCCCCTTCTGCCTGCGCTTCCACGCGTCCCGGGGGCACGATCATGCCAAACGGACGGCGGTCGGCCCACCCCTCGGGCCGGCCGCCGTCCCCCGGTGACGGGACGGATCAGCCCAGTCGGGGATCGATCACCCATTCCCCCCGGCGCATGACGCCCACCAGGTCGAACCCGTCGTCCAGAACCACCAGGTCGGCGTCCTTCCCGGGCTCCAGGGAGCCGATCCGGTCGTCCAGGCCGAGCAGCCGGGCCGGGTTGGCGGAGATCGCCCGTACGACGTCCTCGACGGGCAGCCCGTCCACCGTCACCGCCCGCTTGAAGGCGCGGTCCAGGGTGAGCGTGGAGCCGGCGATCGAGCCGCCCTCCACCAGCCGGGCCACGCCGTCCGCGACCTCGACCTCCATCGGGCCCAGCATGTAGCGGCCGTCGCCGAAGCCGGCCGCGTCCATCGCGTCGGTGATGAAGGCGACCCGGTCGGCGCCCGCGTGGCGGAAGGCCAGCCGGAGCGCGGCCGGATGCAGGTGGGTGCCGTCGTTGATCAGCTCGACGGTGACCCGTTCGTCCTCGAGGAGGGCGGCGATCGGGCCGGGCGCGCGGTGGCCGAGCGGCGGCATCGCGTTGAACAGGTGGGTGGCCACGGTCGCGCCCGCGTCGACGGCCCGGAGCGTCTGCTCGTACGTGGCGTCCGTGTGCCCGACGGCCGCGATCACCCCGTGCTCGGCGAGCAGCCGTACGGAGTCCAGGCCGCCCGGCAGCTCGGTGGCCAGCGTCATCATCCGCGCCTGCCCGTGCGCCGCGTCGATGAGCTTGCGCACCTCGGCCGGGTCGGGGTCGCGCAGCAGCCCCTCGTCGTGCGCGCCCTTGCGGCACGGGGAGATGAACGGCCCCTCGAAGTGGACGCCGGCGATCTCCCCCTGCTGGGCCAGTTCGGCGAGCATCCCGGCCTGCCGGGCGAGGAAGTCCAGGTCGCCGGTGACGGCGGAGGCGACCACCGTGGTGGTGCCGTGCGCGCGGTGGGTGCGCACGCCCTTCAGGACGTCCTCGGCGGTGCCGCCGGTGAAGGACGCCCCTCCGCCGCCGTGGTTGTGGAGGTCGACGAAGCCGGGGACCACCCAGTGGCCCGACGCGTCGAGGACCTCGGCCCCGGGGGACGCCGTGCCGGCGATCCGCGTGCCCTCGACGGTCACGCGGCCGTCGTCCACGGTCCCGGTGGGCAGGACCACCCGGGCACCGGCGAGAACCTTGGTGGGGGCCATCAGGTGGTTACCTCCGAGGGGTCAGTGGTGTCGATCAGGTCCCGGGCGAGGAGCCCCGCGCCCAGGCATCCGGCGGTGTCCCCGAGAGCCGCGGGGACCAGGGACGGCGGCTTCTGGAAGGTGACCCGCCGCCGGACGGCCTCCCGCAGCGGTGTGAACAAGGTTTCCCCCGCCTCGGCGAGCCCGCCACCGATGATCAGCGTGCCGGGATCCAGCAGGGTGAGCGCGGTGACCAGCCCGTCGGCGAGCGCGTCCACCGCCTCCTGCCACACCCGGCGGGCCCGTGCGTCCCCGGACTCGACGGCCTTCGCGCAGTCCGCCGCGTCCGCGCCCGGGTCGCCGCAGGCCGCCGCCCACGCCCCGCTCACCGCCGCGGCGGACGCGTACCGTTCCAGACAGCCGCGCTGCCCGCACGGACAGGGGGCGCCTCCGGGCCGTACGACGACGTGGCCGATCTCGCCCGCGAAGCCGTGCGCGCCCGCCTCCACCCGGCCGTCGATGCCGATGGCGCCCGCGATGCCGGTGCCCAGCGCCACGAACAGGAAGCGGTCGGCGCCCCGGCCCGCCCCGATGCGGCCCTCGGCGAGACCGCCGGTGCGCACGTCGTGGCCGAGGGCGACGGGGACGCCGCCGAGGCGCTCGGCGAGCAGCGCGCGCAGCGGGACGTCGCGCCAGCCGAGGTTGGCGGCGTAGACGGCGACGCCCTGTGCCGCGTCGACGATGCCGGGGACGGCGACGCCGGCGGCGGAGGCGGGCTCGCCGTACCGCCGTACGCCGTGGGCGCGCAGTTCGGCCGCGAAGCCGAGGATGTCCGCGACGACCGCGTCCGGGCCGCGTTCGCGGCCGGTGGCCCGTCGGGACCGGTGCAGCAGTTCGCCGTCCATTCCGACCAGGGCGGCCTTCATCCCGGTGCCGCCCACATCGAGGGCGATGACGTGTCTCACGGGGGACAGTGTGGACCGGGGACCCGCAAGAGGTCTAGTCCATTCACGTGGTGTAGACCTTATTCCGATTATCGAAATGTCGTCGGACGGCGCGGACGCGCCAGGGCAGGGGCAGGGAAAGTGCAGCGGCGGGTCAGGACAAGGACGATCGCGGTGGTGTCCGCACTGGGGCTGACGGGAGTCCTCGGCGGATGCGGGCTCGGCGGCGGGTCCTCCGACGTGACCTTGAAGCTGGTCGCCGCCGACTACGGCGACAGCGCGGCCAACAGCTCCGAGAAGTACTGGGCCGATCTGGTCGAGCGGTACGAGTCCGAGCACCCCGACGTGAGGATCGACGTCAGCGTCCACTCCTGGAACGACGTCGACCGCAAGGTCAAGGAGATGGTCGACGCGGGCGACCCGCCGGACATCGCGCAGATCGGCGCGTACGCCGACTACGCGGCCGAGGGGCTGCTCTACAAGGCCGGCGACCTGCTCTCCATCCCCGTCCAGGCGGACTTCCTCGCCCAGCTGACCACCGCGGGCGAGGTCAACAGCGTGCAGTACGGCATGCCGTTCGCCTCCTCCACGCGCGTGCTGTTCTACAACAAGAAGCTGTTCGCCGAGGCCGGCGTCACCCCGCCGCGGACCTGGGACGAGCTCGCCACGGCCGCCGAGGCGCTCGAGGCGAAGGGCGTGACGTACCCGTACGCGCTGCCGCTCGGCCCGGAGGAGGCGCAGGCCGAGACCATGCAGTGGCTGCTCAGCGGCGGTGGCGGCTACACCGACATCACGGGCACGTACAGCATCGACTCCGCGCGGAACGTCGAGACCTTCGCCTGGCTGAAGGACGAGCTGGTCGGCAAGGGCCTGACCGGCCCCGTCGCGCCCGGCAAGCTCGACCGGGCCGACGCGTTCGCGGCGTTCGCCGCCGGGGACGTCGGCATGCTCAACGGGCACCCCTCGCTGATGGAGACGGCGAAGGAGAAGGGCGTGGAGTTCGGCATGGTGCCGACGCCGGGCATCGACGGCGAGAGCCAGGTCACGCTCGGCGTCGCCGACTGGATGATGGCCTTCAGGGAGAACGGCCACCGCGACCAGGTCGGCGACTTCCTCGACTTCGTCTACAGCGAGGAGAACGTGCTCGACTTCTCCCGCGAGTACAACCTGCTGCCGGTCACCAACTCCGCCTCCCGGACGATGGCCGCGTCCGGCCAGGACAAGGACCTCAAGCCCTTCCTCGACCAGCTGGCGACCTCGGAGCTGTACCCGGTCGGCAACACCTCCTGGGCGACGGTCAACGCGGCGGTCAAGAAGGAGATCGGCAAGGCGGTCGCCCCGAACGGCAGCCCCGCCGGCGTCCTCGGCGGCCTCCAGGCGACGGCGACGCGCGCGCAGACCGCGGGGTAGCCTGCGGGACATGGACACGGGGGACGAGGAGCAGGGGGCCGGCCGGCTGGCCCGCCGCGAGCAGGACATCCTCGCGCTGGAACGCCGCGGCTTCGCCGGCCCCGGCGTCAAGGAACGCGCGATCCGCGAGGAACTGGGCCTGGCCCCCGTCCGCTACTACCAGCTCCTCAACGCCCTCCTCGACGACCCCCGCGCCCTCGCCCACGACCCGGTGACGGTCAACCGCCTCCGCCGCGTCCGGGAAACCCGCCGCACGGAACGCTGAGCGCCCCCGCCGCCCCTTCCCCGGGGGTGCCGCCCCCGGACCCCCTTCGGTCCTGTACGGGCCTCGTCCTCACATGCCGGACGAGCCGAATCCGGCCGGCCGGGGCGAAGCCGGCCCCTCCGGCGTTCGAGGGGCGGGGGCCGGGGACAGCGCCCCCGGGGACGATGGGGATCCCCCCGCTCGAGCGGAGCCGGGAGTGGGGGAGGGAAGGGGCGGCGGGGGCGAAAGAACCCGTCAGGACATCCGTTCCGCCAGCGCCCGCAGCAGCCGTACGACCCCCGCCGGCCCGTCGACCACCAGGTCCGCCCGCTCCCTCAGCTCCGTGACCTCGTCGCTGCCGCTGCACACCAGCAGCCCCGGCACGCCCGCGGTGCGGAGCTTCTCGACGGCCGTGTAGGCGGCGAGGTCGCCCAGGTCGTCCCCGGCGTAGAGCACCGACCCGGCCCCGATCTCCCGGGCGTACTCCCCCAGGGCGACGCCCTTGTCCATGCCGGGCGGGCGCAGCTCCAGGACCATGCGGCCGGGCTCGACGACGAGCCCGTGCCGGGCGGCCAGCCCGGCGAGCGGCTCGCGCAGGGACTCGAACGCGGCCTGCGGGTCGGCGGCCCTGCGGGTGTGGACCGCCACCGCGCGCCCCTTCTCCTCGATCCAGGTGCCCTGCCACGCGCCGACCCGGTCGAGCAGCCCCGGCAGCTCCGCGCGGGCGCCGGCCACACCGGGGTGCGGGGCGGGCGCGGTGACCCTGCCGGTGACGGCCTCCCAGCGCTCCGCGCCGTAGTGGCCGAGCACGACGAGGTGTTCGAGGCCGGGGACGCCCGCGAAGCCCCCGTGCCGGACCGCGACCCCCGCCGGCCGGCCGGTGACGACCGCGACCGCCGCCACCCGCGGGGCGATCGCGGCGAGCGCGGGCACCGCGTCGGGGTGCGCGCGGGCCTGCTCGGGGTCGGCCACGATCGGCGCGAGCGTCCCGTCGAAGTCGAGCGCGATCAGCGCCTTCCCCGGGCGGGAGACGAGCGCCTCCAGCCCTTCGCGTCCGGCCTGCGTGGCGGGCGTCGGCGTGGCGTTCGGGTCCGTGGAATCCGTATGACTGCCCATACGCCCAACCTATCCACGCCCGGCCCCGCGCACTCCTGCGCGAGCGGCCCCATCGGTCAGCGGGACACCGGACCGTCCCGCAGCGCCTCCAGCTGCTCCAGGAACCAGCGCTCCGGGGGCAGCGCGGTCGCCGCCGCGGCCAGGCGCTTGGTGCGCTCGGCGCGTTCGCCCGGGGCCATCCTCAGGGCCTCGTCCAGGGCGCGGGCGGTCTCGACGACGTCGTACGGGTTGACCGTGAGCGCGTCCTCGCCCAGCTCCTCGTGGGCGCCCGCCTCCCGCGACAGCACCAGCGCACAGCCCGCGTCGGAGACGACCGGGACCTCCTTGGCGACCAGGTTCATGCCGTCGCGGATCGGGTTGACCAGGGCCACGTCCGCCAGCCGGTACGCGGCGAGCGAGCGCGCGAAGTCGTCCTTGACGTGGAGGACGACCGGCCGCCAGCCGGGCGTCCCGTACCGCTCGTTGATCTCGTCCGCGAGCCGCCGCACTTCGGCGGTGTAGTCGCGGTACACGGCGAGGTCCTGCCGGGAGGGGTAGGCGAACGCGACGTGCACGACGCGCTCGCGCCACTCGGGGCGGTCGTCCAGGAGCTGCCGGTACGCCAGCAGCCCGCGCACGATGTTCTTCGACAGCTCGGTCCGGTCGACCCGGACGATCGCCCGGCGCCCCTCGCCGATCTCCTCCCGGAGCGTGGTGATCCGCTCCTCGACGTCCGCCTCGTGGGACCGGGCGCGCAGGAAGTCCGCGTCGGCGCCGAGGCCGTGCACCCCCACCCGCGTGTCCCCGAGCCCGCCCGCGAACCGCTCGCAGCACGCGGTGAACGCGTCCGCCCAGCGGTGGGTGAGGAAGCCGAGCCGGTCGGCGCCGAGCATGCCGCGCAGCACCTGCCGCGCGATGTCGTCGGGCAGCATCGCGAAGTACTCCGGCGGCGCCCACGGCGTGTGCGAGAAGTGCGCGATGCGCAGGTCGGGGCGGAGCTCGCGGAGCATCCCGGGGACCAGCGTGAGGTGGTAGTCCTGCACCAGCACCGCCGCGCCCCGCGCCGCCTCCTCGGCCAGCGCCTCGGCGAACGCCCGGTTGTAGGCCTCGTACGACGCCCACTGCCGGCGGAACTCCGCGTCGAAGACGGGCTCCAGCGGCGTCTGGTACAGCATGTGGTGCACGAACCACAGCACCGAGTTGGCGATCCCGTTGTACGCGTCCGCGTGCACGTCCGCCGGAACGTCCAGCATCCGCACGCCGTCCTCGCCGACCCCGCGCCGCACCGCCTCGCGGTCGCCGTCGGACAGCACCGAGCACACCCACAGCGCCCCGGCGTCCGGCCCGATCGCCGACAGCCCGGACACCAGCCCGCCACCGCCCCGCCTGGCCCGCAGCGACCCGTCGTCCTCCACCGTGTACGAGACCGGCCCGCGATTCGACGCGACCAACACCTGAGCACCCTGCGTGACAGCCATACGCGTCAACCTAGCCCGGCCCCACGGGCCTCAAACGCACGGATCGGCCGTATACGGGTCAGGCCACCCGTCGTGCCTGGTACTCCGCGATCTCCGTCATCGGGGGGCGTTCCTCCGTGTCGACGGAGTACGTGCGGGGTTCGAAGCCGTCGCCCGCGCGCTCGAACTGGGTGAGGGAGGGACGGATCAGGTGGCCGCGGGCCAGGCGGAGCTGGGCGGTGCGGTAGATCGCGGCGGCCATGCGGCCGAGGGCCTGGCCGTCCTGGTGGCGGTGTTTGCGGACGCCGACGTCGACCTGGGCGAGGGCGTCCAGGCCGGCCAGGTGCAGGGCGTCGACCAGCATGCCGAGCTCGACGCCGTACCCCACCGGGAACGGGAGCTGTTCGAGCAGGCTCCGGCGGGCCGCGTACTCGCCGCCCAGCGGCTGGACGAAGCCGGCCAGCCGGGGCCAGTGCATGTTCAGCAGCGGGCGGGCCATCAGCTCCGTGACCCGGCCGCCCTGGCCGGCCGCGATCGTGCCGGAGGCGCGTCCGTCGGACACCGTGAGCGGACGGTCGTACATGGCCTTGACCAGCTGCACGTCCGGCTCGGTGAGCAGCGGGCCGACGATGCCGGAGACGAAGTCGGAGGAGAACTCCCGCAGGTCCGCGTCGACGAAGCACACGATGTCGCCGCGCGTGACGAGCAGCGACCGCCACAGCACCTCGCCCTTGCCGGGCACCGCCGGTATCCGGGGCAGGATCGCGTCCCGGTGCACCACGGTCGCGCCCGCCGCCGCCGCCACCTCGGCCGTGCGGTCGGTCGAGCCCGAGTCGACCACCACCACCTCGTCGACCAGCGGGACCTGGAGCACCAGGTCGTGCCGGATGACCGACACGATGTCGCCGACCGTCGCCTCCTCGTCGAGCGCGGGCAGCACCACGCTCACCGTCTGCCCCGTGGCGCGTTTCGCCGCCAGGATCCGGTGGAGCGGGCGGTCGGCCACGGACCACGAGCGGTCGATCAGCCAGCGCTCGACTTCTTCCAGCACGGTCCCGGGCTCCTCACTGGCCTGTGATCCATCTCGCGGTTCGGACGACTATCTCAACCATGCAGGCCTTCGGTTACAGTCTTGAACAACGCCGATGACCACCGCATGCCGGGGTCACCGCGCGGACAGCACGGAAAACAACTGAACACCGCTCATCCAGAGGGGCAGAGGGACACGGCCCGATGAAGCCCCGGCAACCCTCCAGTCGGTTCTTGTCACACGGACGTGGCGAGGCTCCCGGCTAGGGAAGGTGCCAAATCCGTCTCACGGCGAGGTGCGTCGTGAGGAAGATGAGGAGAAAGGGCCTCGCCTCCATGGCTGTGCAGACTGTTGCAAGCACCACCGACTCCGCCGCCGCGAACTCCGTCGACCTGGGTCCCGCCGCCGCGCTCTCCTGCCGCGAATGCGGACACCGGGTCCCCCTCGGCCCCGTCTTCGCCTGCGAGGAGTGTTTCGGCCCGCTGGAGATCGCGTACGACTTCTCGGCCCACGACACCGAGGAGCTCCGCAAGCGGATCGAGGCGGGCCCCGCGAACATCTGGCGTTACGCGCCGCTGCTGCCCGTCCCCGCGGACGTGGCGACCAAGCCGAACCTGAACCCCGGCTGGACCAAGCTCGTCCAGGCCGACAACCTCGCGCGCGAGCTGGGCGTCGACGCCGGCAAGCTGTTCGTCAAGGACGACTCCGGCAACCCGACGCACTCCTTCAAGGACCGCGTCGTCGCCCAGGCCATCGAGGCCGCCCGCGCGTTCGGCTTCACCACCCTCTCCTGCTCCTCCACCGGCAACCTCGCCGGCGCCGTCGGCGCCGCCGCGGCCCGTGCGGGCTTCCGGTCCTGCGTGTTCATCCCGCACGACCTGGAGCAGGGCAAGGTGGTCATGGCCGCCGTCTACGGCGGTGAGCTCGTCGGCATCGAGGGCAACTACGACGACGTGAACCGCTTCTGCTCCGAGCTGATCGGCGACCCGGCCGGCGAGGGCTGGGGCTTCGTCAACGTCAACCTGCGGCCGTACTACGCGGAGGGGTCCAAGACCCTCGCGTACGAGATCTGCGAGCAGCTCGGCTGGCGGCTGCCGGACCAGCTCGTGATCCCGATCGCCTCCGGCTCGCAGCTCACGAAGATCGACAAGGGGCTGCGGGAGCTGATCGGGCTCGGTCTGGTCGAGGACAGGCCCTACAAGATCTTCGGTGCGCAGGCGGAGGGCTGCTCGCCGGTGTCCACCGCGTACAAGGCGGGGCACGACGTCGTACGTCCGCAGAAGCCGGACACGATCGCCAAGTCGCTGGCGATCGGCAACCCGGCGGACGGGCCGTACGTCCTGGACATCGCGCGCCGCACGGGCGGCGCGGTGGAGGACGTGGACGACGGGCGGATCGTCGAGGCGATCAAGCTGCTCGCGCGCACGGAGGGGATCTTCGCGGAGACCGCGGGGGGCGTGACCGTGGGGGTCACCAGGAAGCTCCTCGAGAGCGGGGCGCTCGACCCGTCCCTGACCACCGTCGTGCTCAACACCGGGGACGGTCTGAAGACGCTGGACGCGGTGGCGGGGACGGGGCTCACCGCGACGATCCGTCCCAGCCTGGAGTCGTTCCGTGAGGCCGGGCTCGTCTGAGTCGTCCGGTCTGTGGGGCGGGGCCGTTGTGGCCGGTCGCGCCCCCGCGGCGGTAGCCGCATGTCCCCTGCAGCCCCGCGCCCTCAAGGGTGTCGTCCTTCCGGAGGTTTTCCTGTGAGCGTCACTGTCCGCATTCCGACCATCCTGCGCACCTACACCGGTGGGCAGGCCGAGGTCGCCGCCGAGGGGACCACCCTGGGCGAGGTCATCCAGGACCTGGAGAAGAACCACACCGGGATCGCCGCCCGGGTGCTGGACGATCAGGGCAAGCTGCGGCGGTTCGTGAACGTCTACGTCAACGACGACGACGTGCGGTTCGAGCAGGGACTCGAGACGGCCACCCCGGACGGGGCCGGCGTGTCCATCATTCCGGCGGTGGCCGGAGGCTGATCATTACCTTCGGTAATGACGGTGACCGGGCGTTCGGCGCATTGCCCCCTCCACGAGAGAAGCGGAGGGGGCAATTCCATGGGATTGGGCGCGGTAGAGTTGGGGAAAGCGCTCCCGATCCACTGATCGAGAACACCGAATTCCTGCCGCGGGCCGACTGGATGTAGCCAAAGTGCGAGCCCTCTTCGCGGCATCTGCCCCCTTTGTGTGGCCCGACTTGCCCCGGATTCAGTCGAATTCTGGCCACATTCCGGACCGGCGCCGTCCAGATTTCTCGTCCGATTGACCTGTTGCAGAGGGCAGTTGGACAGATACATTCGGCCGCGGTCGACGCGTTCCGGCGCACGCCCCCAACCGTTGGGGGGTGAGGTCTGACCCGGATCCGCGAAGTGTGGATCTGTGCAAGGGCCAGTAATAGGGGAGTTAGGCATGGCTCAGGGCACCGTCAAGTGGTTCAACGCGGAGAAGGGGTACGGCTTCATCGCGGTCGACGGTGGTGCGGATGTTTTCGTCCACTACAGCGCGATCCAGATGGACGGCTACCGCACCCTCGAAGAAGGCCAGCGGGTCGAGTTCGAGATCTCGCAGGGTCAGAAGGGCCCGCAGGCCGACATGGTTCGTCTCAGCGCCTGAACGCGCTACCTGCCGCAAGCATCTTCTGCCGACGAAGGGTCCGCAGCCTCCCGGGGCGCGGGCCCTTCGCCATGCCCGCGTGCGGCCGAACGGTGTTCGCGTGCGGCTGAGCGCACCCCGCGACTCCCCGAAGGCGCTTGCGCCCACCCGTCACCCGACCGCCACCCCTCAACGAGCCCGCTTCGCGGGCGCACCTTGCACTCGGGTGGGTCGAGTGCTAATCATTGCGTTAGCACTCTGAAGGTGAGAGTGACAACGAAGGACCGGGTCGGTGAGGCCCGCGGGCCGTGTGGGGCAAGGAACCACAAGGTCGGCGAGCCGTCCGTCGCGGGCGCGGGCGCGGTCCGAAGGAATCACCCCCAGTCCTGGAGGGACCACTTCACATGGCCAAGATCATCGCGTTCGACGAGGAGGCGCGGCGCGGCCTCGAGCGCGGCATGAACCAGCTCGCGGACGCCGTCAAGGTGACGCTCGGCCCCAAGGGCCGCAACGTCGTCCTCGAGAAGAAGTGGGGCGCCCCCACGATCACCAACGATGGTGTGTCCATCGCCAAGGAGATCGAGCTCGAGGACCCGTACGAGAAGATCGGCGCCGAGCTGGTCAAGGAAGTCGCCAAGAAGACGGACGACGTCGCCGGTGACGGTACGACCACCGCGACCGTTCTCGCCCAGGCCCTGGTCAAGGAGGGCCTGCGCAACGTCGCCGCCGGCGCCAACCCGATGGCTCTGAAGCGCGGCATCGAGAAGGCCGTCGAGGCCGTCTCCGGCGCCCTGCTGGAGCAGGCGAAGGATGTCGAGACCAAGGAGCAGATCGCCTCCACGGCCTCCATCTCCGCCGCCGACACCCAGATCGGCGAGCTCATCGCCGAGGCCATGGACAAGGTCGGCAAGGAAGGCGTCATCACCGTCGAGGAGTCCCAGACCTTCGGTCTGGAGCTGGAGCTCACCGAGGGTATGCGCTTCGACAAGGGCTACATCTCGGCGTACTTCGCCACCGACATGGAGCGTATGGAGGCCGTCCTCGACGACCCGTACATCCTGATCGCGAACTCCAAGATCTCCAACGTCAAGGACCTGCTCCCGCTCCTGGAGAAGGTCATGCAGGGCGGCAAGCCGCTGCTGATCATCGCCGAGGACGTCGAGGGCGAGGCCCTGTCGACCCTGGTCGTCAACAAGATCCGCGGCACCTTCAAGTCCGTCGCCGTCAAGGCCCCGGGCTTCGGCGACCGCCGCAAGGCCATGCTCGGCGACATCGCCATCCTCACGGGCGGCGAGGTCATCTCCGAGGAGGTCGGCCTCAAGCTGGAGAACGCGACGCTCGACCTGCTGGGCAAGGCCCGCAAGGTCGTCATCACCAAGGACGAGACCACCATCGTCGACGGTGCCGGCTCGGCCGACCAGGTCCAGGGCCGCGTGAACCAGATCCGCGCCGAGATCGAGAACAGCGACTCGGACTACGACCGCGAGAAGCTGCAGGAGCGCCTGGCGAAGCTCGCCGGCGGTGTCGCGGTCATCAAGGCCGGCGCCGCCACCGAGGTGGAGCTCAAGGAGCGCAAGCACCGCATCGAGGACGCCGTCCGCAACGCGAAGGCCGCCGTCGAGGAGGGCATCGTCGCCGGTGGTGGCGTGGCCCTGCTGCAGGCCTCCCAGGTCTTCGAGAAGCTGGAGCTCGAGGGTGACGAGGCGACCGGCGCCCAGGCCGTGAAGCTCGCGCTCGAGGCCCCGCTGAAGCAGATCGCCGTCAACGCCGGCCTCGAGGGCGGCGTCGTGGTGGAGAAGGTGCGCAACCTGACCCCGGGCCACGGCCTGAACGCCGCGACCGGCGAGTACGTCGACCTGGTCAAGGAAGGCATCATCGACCCGGCGAAGGTGACCCGTTCCGCGCTGCAGAACGCCGCCTCCATCGCCGCGCTGTTCCTCACCACCGAGGCCGTCATCGCCGACAAGCCGGAGAAGGCCGCGGCCCCGGCCGGCGGCGGCATGCCGGGCGGTGACATGGACTTCTGATCCTTCCGAGGATCGGACCCGTCCGTCACGTACCGAGGGCGGCACCCCCTGCTTTTGGCAGGGGGTGCCGCCCTCGGGCGTTTCAGGCGGTGCACCACGGCACGCGGCAGGCGTGCGGCGCCGCGCCCTGCGGGCACAGGTCCCGCAGCACCGCCTTGCGGACCGCCCGCCAGGTCCGCAGCGAGCACACCAGGCGCACCCGCAGCTCGACCGGTTCCCGTGCGCCGGCGCTCCGTCCCGGGTTCTCCCGGGCCCACTGCTCCGCGAGGTCGTCGTAGAGGTCGGCGGTCGTCATCCCGCTCCCGGGCAGGGCGCGCAGCACGGTCCGCCCGACGGGCCGGGCGCCGTGTGCCGCCACGGCCCCGTCGGCGAGCGCGCCGACCCACGTCAGCCCCTCCTCGTCCGCGTACAGGCCGAAGCGCAGCAGGCGTGTCCTCATCGGGGGACCGTACCCCGGCGCGTGAGGAGACGTTTCGTGACCGGAGTCACACCTGGGCCCCGGGAGGAATGCCGCTCCCCGCCTCCCGGTTGGTGCTGAACGTGCATTCGATGCACGCGCATATACCGACTGGTATTCGAAGCAGAGGAGCCCCACGTGACCGTCACCTCCCCGGACGCCGCCGCCCGAGCCGCCGGACTGCTCTCCCGGCCCGTCGCGATCAACGGTCTGACCGTCCCCAACCGCATCGCCATGGCGCCGATGACCCGGATGTTCTCGCCGGGCGGCGTCCCCGGTGAGGACGTCGTGTCGTACTACTCCCGTCGCGCCGCCGCCGGTGTCGGGCTGATCGTCACCGAGGGGACGTACGTGGGGCACGAGTCCGCCGGGCAGAGCGACCGGGTGCCGCGGTTCCACGGTGAGGAGCAGCTCGCGGGCTGGGCGAAGGTCGCCGAGGCGGTGCACGCGGCGGGCGGCACGATCGTGCCGCAGCTCTGGCACATCGGCATGGTCCGCGAGCAGGGCCAGGCGCCGTACCCCCAGGCTCCGGCGGTCGGCCCGTCCGGGGTGCGCACGGACGGCACCGAGGGCGAGGGCAAGGCGATGACGCAGGGCGACATCGACGACGTCGTCGCCGCGTTCGCCCGGGCGGCCGCCGACGCCGAGCGCATCGGCTTCGACGGCGTGGAGCTGCACGGCGCCCACGGCTACCTCATCGACCAGTTCCTGTGGTCCGGCACCAACCGCCGCACCGACGCCTACGGCGGCGACCCGGTGGCCCGCGCGAAGTTCGCCGCGGAGGTCGTGGCCGCGGTGCGCGCGGCCGTGTCGCCGGAGTTCCCCGTCCTCTTCCGCTACTCGCAGTGGAAGCAGGACGCCTACGACGCCCGGCTCGCCGAGACGCCCCAGGAGCTGGAGGCGATCCTCGCCCCGCTCGCCGCGGCCGGTGTCGACGCCTTCCACGCGTCCACGCGCCGCTACTGGCTCCCGGAGTTCGAGGACTCCGACCTCAACCTGGCCGGCTGGACGAAGAAGCTGACCGGCAGGCCCGTCGTCACCGTCGGCTCCGTCGGTCTGAACGGCGAGTTCCTCGAGGCGTTCCAGGGGCGGGGCGCCGAACTCGGCGGCCTCGACGACCTGCTCGACCGGATGGAGCGCGACGAGTTCGACCTCGTCGCCGTCGGCCGCGCGCTGCTCCAGGACCCGCAGTGGGCGGCCAAGGTGCTGGCCGGCCGCTTCGACGAGCTGGCGCCGTACGACCCGGCGTCCCTGCAGACGCTGAGCTGAGCCGGGCCGGCCGGCCGGTCCTCGCGGTGCGGCGCCCCTCCGTGGGAGGGGCGCCGCACCGCTGTGTGCGTCACCCTCTCGCCACCCGTTTTTCATTTGCTTAAGTCAATCAATCGCCCTAAAGTTGCCTGAGTCAAGTATTGGCCCGAGTCACGACGGAGACCTCCTTCATGTCCGACGCACTCGACCGTTCCGCCACGGCCGGCACGGCCCCGCCGCCCAGAACCGGTGCCGTGGTGCCCGTACTGGCCTTCGGCGGCATCGTGGTCTCGCTGATGCAGACCCTGGTGATCCCGATCGTGGGCCGGCTGCCGCAGTACCTGAACGCCTCCGCCGCGGACACCGCCTGGGCCATCACCGCCACCCTGCTCGCCGCCGCCGTCGCCACGCCCGTCATGGGCCGCCTCGGCGACATGTACGGCAAGCGCCGCATGCTGCTGCTCAGCATGGGCATGCTGGTCGTCGGCTCCGTGGTCGCCGGACTCAGCGACTCCCTGGTCCCGATGATCGTCGGCCGGGCCCTGCAGGGCCTGTCGTCCGGTGTGATCCCGCTCGGCATCAGCATCCTGCGCGACGAACTGCCCGCGGAGAAGCTGGGCCCGGCCACCGCGATGATCAGCGCCTCGCTCGGCGTCGGCGGCGCCCTCGGCCTGCCCGTCGCCGCGCTCATCGCCGACAACTTCGACTGGCACACGCTCTTCTGGACCTCGGCCGCGCTGGGCGTGGTCGCGCTGGTCGCGGTGGCAGCCCTCGTGCCGGAGTCGAAGGTGCGCACCGGCGGCCGGTTCGACCTGCCCGGCTCGATCGGCATGGCGGCCGGACTGGTCTGTCTGCTGCTGGCGATCTCCAAGGGCGGCGACTGGGGCTGGTCGAGCGGCACCACCCTCGGCCTGTTCGCGGCGGCCGTCGTGATCCTGGCGGCCTGGGGCCTCTTCGAACTGCGCAACGACCAGCCGCTGGTGGACCTGCGCAGCACGGCCCGTCCCCAGGTGCTGATCACCAACCTCGCCTCGGTGGCGATCGGCTTCGCGATGTTCTCGATGTCCCTGGTCATCCCGCAGATGCTGCAGCTGCCGGAGGAGACCGGCTACGGCCTGGGCCAGTCGTTGCTGACGGCCGGTCTGGTCATGGCGCCGTCCGGCCTGGTGATGATGGCGCTGGCCCCGGTGTCCGCGCTGGTCTCCCGCGCCAGGGGCCCGAAGGTGACGCTGATGACCGGCGCCCTGATCGTGGCCGCCGGCTACGGCCTGAACGTCCTGCTGATGAGCGAGGTCTGGCACTTCGTGCTGGCGTCCTGCGTCATCGGCGCCGGCATCGGCTTCTGCTACGGCGCGATGCCCACGCTGATCATGGGCGCCGTGCCCGCCTCCGAGACGGGCGCCGCCAACGCCCTCAACACCCTCATGCGCTCCATCGGCACCTCCGTCGCCAGCGCCGTCGCCGGCGTCGTCCTGGCCCAGATGACCACGCGGTTCGGCGCCTTCGCGCTGCCCTCCGAGGACGCCTTCCGCACGGTCCTGGCGCTCGGGTCCGGCGCCGCGCTGCTCGGCTTCGTCATCGCCGCCTTCATCCCGCGGCAGCGTGCCGCGGCGGCGGAGGGAGCCGCCGCCACCGGCGGCGTGCCCGAGGCCGTGAAGGCCTCCAAGGCGTAGCACCGGTCGACACCGCCGACGGCCGCCGCCCCGGGAACCCCGGGGCGGCGGCCGTCGGCGTCATGAGTGGGGCGAGGGAAGGGCTGGGCGCCCTCAGGGATGGCCCATCGGCTCGATGTCCACCCGCACCGGCGTCCCCCACACGCGCAGCACCTCGTAGTCGGTGAACTCGTGCACGACCCGGTACGCCAGGGCGGCCCGGGGCCCGCGCAGCTGCGCCGCGACGTACAGCTCCGCCTCGCGCCGGTCCCGGCGCGGGGTGCCGCACAGCTGCCACGCCTGCCCGTTCCACAGCTCCGGCAGCCAGCGCTGCTGCGGCTGCGGCCGGTCACCGCGCACCCCGTACCGGGACGGGGCGGGCTCGGTGGGCCGGGGCTGCGGTGCGGGACCGTTGAACTCGGCGCGGCGGGCGGTGCGGCGCCGGGTCTCGCAGAGCAGGCACAGGTCCGGGGCGCTCTTGTCGACCGGCCCGGTCGGGTGCTCGGCGCAGCGCGTGCTGGGCGCGGCCGTGGTGACGCTCTCCTCCAGCAGGTCCAGGGCCCGCCGCAGGTCGTCCTTCACTTCGTGCAGCCGGGCGTCCGGGGTGTCGGCGGACAGCGCCTCGCCGTGCTCCCCGAGCACGCGCAGGGCGCGGCCCAGGGCGGTGAGCTGCGCGTGGTTCATGGTTCGTCTCCGGGTCGGGTGCCTCCAGTATCCGCCCGGCCGCTACGCCCCGTCGCCCGCCCTCGCCAGCGCCGCGCGCAGGTGGCCGTCGGACTCCGCGAGGAGGCGGGCGGCCGTCGGGCCGTCCACGTCGGCCAGGACGACCAGGATGGCGTGCTTGACCTCGCCGTCCGTGGCGGTCAGGGCACGCTCGACGACGTCGTCCGCCGCGCCCGTCGCCTGCGCGACGATACGGCGGGAACGGGCGCGCAGCTTCTCGTTGGAGGCCCGCACGTCGACCATCAGGTTCCCGTACGTCTTGCCCAGCCGGATCATCGTGATCGTCGACAGCATGTTCAGCACCAGCTTCTGCGCCGTACCGGCCTTCAGGCGCGTGGAGCCGGTGAGGAACTCCGGGCCGACGACGACCTCGATGCCGTGCTCGGCCGCCGCCGCCAGCGCGCTGCCCCGGTTGCAGGCCAGGCCCACGGTGAGGGCGCCGCGCGCACGGGCGTACGCGACGGCGCCGACCGCGTAGGGGGTGCGGCCGGAGGCGGAGACCCCGACCACCGTGTCGTCGGCGGTCAGCCCCAGCGCGGCCAGGTCGGCCTCGGCCAGCTCGCGGGAGTCCTCGGCGCCCTCCACCGAGGTGACCAGGGCGCCCCGGCCGCCCGCGATCAGACCGACGACCCGCGCCGGATCGGTGTTGAAGGTGGGCGGGCACTCGGAGGCGTCCAGCACCCCCAGCCGGCCGGCGGTGCCGGCGCCCGCGTAGACCAGCCGTCCGCCGCGGGCCATCCGCTCGGCGACGGCGTCGATCGCGGCGGCGATCACCGGCACCTGCTCGGCCACGGCGCCGGCCACCGAGGCGTCCTCGCCGTTCATCAGCCGCGCGATGTCGAGCGTCGGCAACCGGTCGACGTCCGCCAGCTCGGGCCGGAACGCCTCGGTGGTGAGCGTCTCCAGCTGGGCGCGGAGGTCGTGGTGAGAAGGAGACATGACGGTGACCTTCCAGCTCGGGGTGGGAGAGCTCCCCCAGGGGCGCGGGGCTGTGACATGTGCGGCTCCGCCGCGTGGGCGCGACCGGCCCCAAACCGGCCGCGGTCGAAACACGGGATCAGCCCCTAGGGGCTCTGACGAGGCACCCGGTGCCGATGGGCCAACGCCTCGTACGACGCGGCCAGCGAAGGCGCCGCCGACTCGTACGTCCGCTGGGCGACCCCCACGAACAGACAGTCCACCACCAGCAACTGCCCCGTCCGGGAGGACATCGCGGCCGGCCGCAGCTCGCTCTCCCGGGCCGTGGACGTGGTCAGGACGTGGTCGGCGTACTGCGTGACGGGGCCGTCCGGGCGGCCGGTGACCGCCACCGTCGTCGCACCGCGCTCGAAGGCGACCCGGAGGGGTTCGATGACGTCCCCGGTCGACCCGGAGTGGGTGACGGCGATCGCCACGTCCCCCGGGCGCAGCTGCACCGCGTTGGTGACGGCGAGGTGCGGGTCGCTGTGGGCGTGCGCCAGCAGGCCTATGCGCAGCAGCTTCTGGGTGAGGTCCTGGGCGACCAGACCCGACGCGCCGACGCCGTACACATCGGTGCGGCGGGCGCCGGCCAGGGCGGACACGGCCGCCGCGAGCTGCACGGTGTCCAGCCCGGCCGCGGTGTCGGCGAGGGTCTGCTGCTCGTCGTAGGCGAGTTTCGCCACGACGTCGGCTATGGGGTCGTCCACCGCGATGTCGGTGGTGATGGCGGGCGCCCGTCCGGACTGCTGCTGGGCGGCGAGACCGGCCAGCGCGAGGCGCAGGTCGCGGTAGCCGGGGTAGCCGAGCAGGCGGGCGGTGCGGACGACGGTGGCCTCGCTGGTGCCGGTGAGCTGGGCGAGCCCCGTGACCGTGAGGGCCGCGCAGCCGGCCGGATCCTCGGCGACGGCCTCGGCGACCCGCTGCATGGACCGGGTCATCGACGGAGCCAGTGTGCGCACCTTGGCCGCCAGGGCGGCGGGCGGGGGAGGGGCGGGCACGCCGCCACCGGAACCGCTGTCGAAAGTTTTCTTCACTTCACGGGTCACGATGTGAAAGATATTTTCGTTCCGGTCGTGTGGTCAAGAGTGCGCACAATGGGGGCATGGACCCCCACGACGAACCCGGCGCCCCCGGACCCCGCCCCGTCAACCCCCTGGAGCAGGCCTTGCACGCGGCGCGCGCCCTCGTGCTCGCCGATCTGGCCGCGCGCGAGGTCGCCGAGGCGGACGTGGTGTCCCTCGTCGAGGAGTCCGTCACGCACCGGCGCTGGTGGGTGGAGCAGTGGCCGGACGGCGCCGGGTTCCTCCCCGGCCTGGTCGCCCAGGACGTACAGGACGCCCTGCTGGAACGGTACGGGCGCTGGCCGCTGTGCCCGGTCTGCGGCACCGGCGACCCGCACGCGCTGGACGTGGAGCCGGAACTCGGCCCCGATCCGCACTGGGTGTGCCACAAGGCGGGCGTGCGGGTCGCGGCGGTGGGCGCACTGGACGGAGCGACGCCCTCGTGACCGTCTACATCGACCCGCCCGCCTGGCCGGGCCACGGACGGATGTGGTCCCACCTCGTCAGCGACCTCTCCTACGACGAACTGCACACCTTCGCCGACCGTCTGGGCGTCCCCCGCCGCGCCTTCGAACGCGACCACTACGACCTCCCCCGGCACCGGTACGCCGACGCCGTGCGCGCCGGGGCGGTCGAGGTCAGCAGCCGCGAGGTGGTGCGGCTGCTGCACGGGGCGGGGCTGCGGCGCCGCAAGGGCGCGGCTCAGCCGCCCGGTTCGCAGGAGACCAGTGCGTAGGAGATCCGCCCCTCCTGCCGGGACACCTCGGTGAAACCGGCCCGGGTGACGACCTTCCGCGAGGGCCCGTTCTCCCGCTCGACGACGGCGGCCACCGTCCGTACGCCGTCCTGCGCGAGCGCCCACGCCGACAGGGTGCGCAGCGCCTCGGTGGCGTAGCCGTGGCCGCGGGCGTCCACGGAGAGGTCGTAGCCGATCTCCACCCTGCCGTCCTCGTCCGGGGCGCCGTGGAACCCCATCGCGCCCACCGCGCGGTCGTCCTCGCGCCGGACCAGGACGTACATGCCCCACTCCGGGTGGAGGACGCCCTCCTCGTACTGCGTGAGCAGCATCCCGGCGCCCTCCCGCGTCCCCTCGAGCGGCCCCGAGTCCACCCAGTCGAACCCGCCGTCGCCGGCGAGGGAGAGATCGGCCGCGACCGCGGGGGTGACGCCCTCCAGGGTCAGCCGCTGAGACCGCAGCACCGGGTTGTTGCTCCACCGCCACCCGGTGACCGGCTCCCGCCCCGGCAGCTCGCCGCGCCCGGTGGCCCACAGCAGCGTCCGCCACGGCGTGGGCCCCGGCTCGACCCGCGGGAAGATCCGGGTCAGGACGAAGGAGGCCAGTCCGGCCGGCGGTTCGTACGCGATCCCCGTCCCCACGGCGATGTCGTGCGTGTGCAGCAGCACCTCGGCGACGCCCATCGCGGCGAACCCCTCACGGTTCGCGTGCCGGAAGGGGGACGGGTGGAAGGCGCGGACCGCGCGGGGGGTGGTGCGGATCGCGGCGGCGAGCAGGGCGCCGGTCGTGGTGATCACCTGGAGGGCGCCCGCGTTGTCGGCGGGGTCCAGGCCGTCCTCGCTGCCGTCGAGCGTGATCTGGAAGGGCACGTACGCGTCCTGCGCCCGCCCGGCGAGCTGTCCCGCGTACGCGACGAGATCGCTCGCGATGTGCTCCGCCGTCCGCCGGCAGCTCCACTCCAGCCGCCCGGCCCTCACCGTCCCCCAGTCCCGGTCGACGACCGCCCCCAGCGCCGCCACGCAGTCCGCGACGGCTTCCTCCACCTGTTCCGCTCCCACCGCATGCATGCGGGCAGGCTAGGCGGGCGGCGCGGCCGGGGGCGACAGCATTTCCAGCTCGCCGCGCAGGTTGTAGCGGGCGGTGGCCTCCCAGTGCTCCTGACCGTAGGGCGTACGGAACAGCCGTGGCAGGGCGAGGAGTTGCCGCAGCACGTCGGCCCGCCCCTCGCGGAACGCCTCGTTCGGCACGAAGTGGTACTCCTCGCGCACGGCGGCGGTGTAGGCGGCGTACGCCGACGGCGGCGCGGCGAGGACCGCGAGGTCGGCGTCGCACAGCACCTGTCCGTTCCGGTCGTCGCCGGCGGGATCGTGCGTGACGGTGAGCCGCACCAGCCGGGCCACCTCGGCGGTCCTCTCCGCGGACACCCCGGCCTCGGGCAGCGCCCGCTCGGCGAGCCGGGCGGACCGCTCCTCGTTCTCCGACCGCTCCGGCAGGTACACGGCGTCGTGGAACCAGGCGGCGAGCCGGACCGCGTCCGGGTCGGCGGCGTGGTCCGCCAGCTCGTCGACGTGGTCGAGGACGGCGGTCAGGTGGGTGAGGGTGTGGTAGTGCCGCTGCGGTTCCCGCCAGCGCCCGAGCAGGTCGTCGGCGTACGGCAGCGGATCCGGACCGCCCCCGGGCCCGCGGGCCCCCTCCAGGGCGCGGACGAAACGGGCACGCAGGGCTTCGGTGTCGGCCATGCCGTCCATTCTTCCCGGTGCGTGCCCGCTCCGTGGCTCTGGAAGGGTTTCCTCAAGCTGCGAGGTCCGCATCCGGGATGGCACGGGCACGCAGGGTGCGGAAGACGACCTCCAGGGCGTCGATCTCGTCGTCGGTGAAGTGGTCGTCGATGATCCCGCGGCTGCTGAAGAGGTTGTTCTCGTACAGGTCGCGGATGCCGATGAGTCCGTTGGCCGCCACGTACCGGACCATGAGGCCGACGAGGTCGATCTGGTCGGCGGAGAGGTCGTGGTCGGCGATGAAGCCGGAGAAGGCCTCCTGCGCCGCCTCCCGGTCCAGACCCCCGATGCGGCGCAGGAACACGCCGAGACCGCCGTCGGCCGCGCGCTTCTGCTCCAGGTCTTCGGCGGAGGCGACCCCCTCGGTGAGGAAGACCTCCTCCAGGGTGGCCAGGTCCTCAGCCGTGACCTGCTCGTTCTCGCGCAGCTTGCGGACGGCCTCCTGTTCGCGGTGGGTCTGGAGGTAGGCGCGGGCCTTCTGCTTGAAGCGCTCCTCGTCCGTGCCGACGGGCAGGCCCTTGAGCTCGACTTCCGTCAGGTCTCCGTGGTCCTCCGCTATGTCCGTGTAGACGATCTTCCGAGCGGCCGGAGCGTCGACCAGGTGGGCCAGGCCGCGCACACGGCGGCGCACGTGCTCCAGCATCGGGACGGTCACGTTCTGCCACCACGCGTCGTCCGTGATGGCCTCCAGCAGGTCGGCCTGATCGCGGACGACGGGGATGTTCCTCTTGCCGAGGAGGTCCTCCGCGAGCTCCTTGACCTGGCCGCGCAGGCGCGTGTAGTCGGAGCCACCCTCCAGGGCCGCGAGCTGGAGACGGTAGGCGATGAGGTCGAAGCGCTTGGCCTCCTCGCCCTTGTCCTCGCCCTCCGGCCAGTAGTCGGACGGCAGGCCGAGGACGTCCTCGCTCAGCGCGTGGGCCGCGTCGTCGCCGATGCGGTGCCAGGCGGCGAAGTCGCCGCCGAACACCTCGATGTGACGGCGGTGCGGTCGCACGAGGAAGTTGTCGAGGTTCATGCCCCGCACCGTCCGGTGGAGACGGTGCGCCGCCGCCCAGCGCAGGGACGCCTCGGTGTCGATCGCGTCCGGACCGCCGTCCTGCGCCGGGTCAGGAGCCTGGCGGCGGTCCAGCGTCCGGATGAGGTCGAGCTGGCGCTGCAGCAGCTTCTCGGTGAGCGTCGGGGCCTGCCGGGCGGGGGCGCGGTCGAGTTCCTGGTTGAAGAACTCCGCGTTGCCGCACAGGTCGAAGACGTTGAAGCCGTCCTTGTCGCGGCCGGGCCCGTATACGTCCGGGCGCAGACGGGTGCCGCGGCCGATCATCTGCCAGAACTTGGTCCGCGAGTACACCGGCTTGAACAGGACGAGGTTCAGCACCTCGGGCACGTCGATGCCGGTGTCCAGCATGTCGACCGAGATGGCTATGTCCGGGGCCTTGGCCGGGTCGGAGAAGTCGTCGATGAGCTGCTGGGGGTTCTTCTCCTGGTAGGTGATGACCCGGGCGTCGTTCCCGGCGCCCTGCGGGTAGTTGAGGTTGTACTGCTCCTCGATGGCAAGGGCGTGCGTGTTGTTCTTGGCGAAGATGATCGTCTTGCCGAGCCGGTCCCCGCCCTCGACGCGCAGGCCGTGCCGCATCAGGACTTCGAGCGCCTTGTTGATGGTCGGCCGGTTGAACAGGAAGCGGTTGATCTCGTCGGCGGAGACCGCGTCGGGGACCTGCCCGTCCTCGGTCCACTCCAGGTTGTCCCAGGCCTCCTTCTGCTCCTCGGTGAGGTCGTCGTAGCGGAAGCCCCGCCGGAGGGAGTCGAAGGGCACGTCGACGACGTTCGGCTTCACCAGGAAGCCGTCCGAGGCGGCCTGGTCCAGGCTGTAGGAGTCGGTGGGGACGCCGTCCTCCAGTTGGAACAGCTGGTACGTGTTGTGGTCGACGTCGTCCTTGGGCGTGGCCGTCAGTCCCAGGAGGAGGCTGTCGAAGTACTCGAACAGCTCGCCGTACTTGTCGTAGACCGAGCGGTGGGCCTCGTCGATGACGACCAGGTCGAAGAAGCCCGGCCCGAAGCGGCGGCGGCCGTCCTCCGTGACCTCGTTGACCAGGTTCATCATCGTCGGGTACGTCGAGACGTAGACGTGGGCGTCGGTCTTCTTCTCAGTGAGGAGGTTGACCGTCACGCTGTTCGGCAGGTGCTCCTTGAACGCCCGCACCGCCTGGTTGACGAGGGCCTGACGGTCGGCGAGGAAGAGGATGCGGCGCACCCAGCCCGCCCGCTGCAGCAGCTCGGCGAAGGCCACGGTGGTGCGGGTCTTGCCGGTGCCGGTCGCCATGACAAGGAGGGCGCGGCGGCGCTTCTCCTTCTCGAAGCTCTCGCTGACCCGCTGGATGGCCTGGAGCTGGTAGGGGCGGCCCGCGATGCCCTGGTTGACGTTGGAGGACTTCAGGGCGAGCCGGCCGGCGCGTTGCCGGATCATCCAGTGCAGCTCGTCCTTGGTGCGGAAGCCCTGGACCCTGCGGGGCGGGTAACCCCTGTTCTTGTCCTTGACGTCCTTGCCCCTGCCCCACTGATCCCACAGGTAGGTCTCGTAGCCGTTGGTGTAGAAGATCACCGGTCGTTGGCCGTAGGCGGCCTCGAGCGCGTCGGCGTAGAGCTCGGCCTGCTGGCGGCCGGCGCGGGCGTCGACCCGGGTGCGCTTGGCCTCGACAACGGCGAGGGGCCGGTCGTCGTCGCCCCACAGCACGTAGTCCACGTAGCCCTTGCCGGACTCGCTGATCACTCCGGGCTCGCCGTCGACCGGGAACTCGCGGTCGCGCTCCTCGGTGAGGTCCCAGCCCGCCTCCTTGAGGAGGAGGTCGATGAACAGGTCGCGGGTGGCGGCCTCGTCGTAGTCGTGGGTGTCGGGGCGAGCCTCGTTGGCCTTGCGGAGCTCGGTGATCCGGGCACGCAGCTCGGCCACCTCGGAGGCGAGCTGCGCCCCCTTCGCGCGCGCCTCGGCCAGCTCCTTGGCCTGGGCGTCCCAACGGGCCTGATCCTCCTCGGCCTGCTTCTTCAGCTCGGCCTGGCGGCGCAACTTGACCTCGGCGGGGATGGGACGCGGAATGCGCTGGGTGTCGAACTGGACACCAGGGGCGGGAGCGGTGGCCGGGTCGGGCGCGTAGGTGCGGGCGAACCAGTAGAAGACGTGGAACAGCTCGGCGACCGTCCTCACCGCGTCCCTGTCCTGGACGGGGGCCGGGCGGTGCACGGCGTGGTTGCCCTGGCGCCGGATGAGGTCCATCTTCGCGCTGAGCGTCGGCCCGACCAGGTTCCGCATGCTCGGCTCGTGCAGCATCGCGCTCAGGTCGTTCTGGTACGGGGGCCGCAGCGCGGAGTCGTTGTCGTACATCCAGTGCACGGCGAGTTCGAGGACACGGCGGGCGTAGAAGCAGGAGGTACGGGGGTCGGCGTGGGCGAGCCGCTCGGCACGGAGGGCTTCGTCATAGAGGGCGGGCCACTCGGTGCGGAGGAAGTGGAAGTTGCTCTGGGGCTGGCCGATGTTGCGAGCGGCGGTGGTGTCCCGGGCTTCCTGCGGGTTCCGTTCCTCCGGGTTCTTCTCCTGCCCCTGTCCGTTGTCGCGCCGCTCTATGGCCATGACCGAGCTGTGTCCCTTCCCCCTGCGAGCGAGAGCTGTCTTCCTGACTGCTACATGCTCAGCGGCCTGTGTGACGTGATGTGACGGTTGTTGGACGCCGACCGACTGGTGGATGGTTGCAGCGGCGGTTGGGGACCGGGTGCGATACGCAGGCGTGTCAGGCTCTACGCGGTGGCTTCATGATCCCAGAGGGTGCCAGAAAAGGCGCGCTGTTGGAGTGCAGTGAAAAGCTCGTCGAGCACAGAGATCTGGTCATGATGTGGAACCATCTCTCGCTTCAACCGGCTCATTACACTTCCGAACTTACGTTGTTCAGAAATCTCGGGAACCGGGATTTGCAAACTCTGAAATTTTCTTTTGCTTACAATGGGGAGTGTAGTAGAGGATGATGCATTCCAGAGGTCTGGAAGGAGCTTTTTGAAGGCGAAAAGGGCATACCAGGAATCGATGATGCTGCCATTCAATACCACAGAGTTGATCTGCTGGTTCGTAGCCAGAGGAACCTCAGCCAAGGAGACGTTGCCAAGCGATGCCCCGATGCAGGTAACGAGGACGGAGCCGGATGGAATGAGTCTTCCTCGCGCGGCGCCCGAGCTGGTCAATGTCCGCGATGTGGTGCGGACCAACCATTCTTTGCCAATCTCTGCAGGGGTGGCGAAGGGGATAGGGCCATCGAAATAGCTGGCGTTCGATGTCTCAGGAGTGCTACCTGTTACGACCTCCCCGATGTCGGAGATGGGCATGCGTGGCCACTTTGTGGATCGGGTGCCCTCCTCGAACATGTCGAAGAAGATGGAATGAGCAAGGTCGTTGAGGAGAGTAGTAGCCTTGCGGCGCTGGTCCCGTAGGGAGTCCACTTGGTCAAGAAGATTAACGACGCGCGCCTGCTCCTCTAGGGAGGGGGCTGGGAGTGAGACGCCTTTCAAATTGCCAATAGAAATGCTTGCCTGATTTACGGCACGATTCACGAAAGGCATGATGCGGGCCCGAAATTCGGGCGTTCTCATTGCGTGTATTGCATAGTTCGGATCGAGTATGGATTGCTCTACGCGAAGGCGTAGTAGGTTCATCCCGTGAACTAGTTCGCGAGGTTCGCCTCGGTAGATCGCGCATTTGGCGATATGTTCAACGCTGTTGATGTGGCTGAAGAGAATGTCTCCTTCTTGGAGTATCCAATCTCTGCAGTCTTCGCGTTCCAGTCCCGCATATCCGACTCGATTAGGGTCGACGACCCCCTTGGAGATGGTTTCGATGCGGGTGATCGGAAGGCCTCGTGGAGACTTGTCCTGCTTGATGTTCATCCCGTTGCGGATGGACGCGAACCCTTCACCCAGGGGCAACATCTTCACGTCAGCATCTCCTTCAGTTTCGCCGTGCCCGCCTCGATCTCCTTGTTCAAGCGCTCCAGGTCGTCCAGGATCTCCAGCGGTGGTCGGGTCACGACCTCCTCGTGAACAATTTCCTTGTAGCGGTTCAGGGAGAGGTCGTACCCCTGGGCGGCAATGTCGGACTTCGGGACGCAGAAACTCTGCTCCGTCCGGACACGCGAGCGCTCATCCGTGGTGCGACGCTTCCAGCGGGCCAAGACGTCGGGGAGGTTGTTCTTCGCGTGGTCCTCGGCCGTGAGGCTGGTAGCACGAAGGCCCAGACGGTCCTCGGGCAACAGGGGCGTTCGCTTATCGTCCAGGCTGAGGCCGTCTGCCTGGACGTCGTAGAACCAGACCTCGTCCGTGCCGCCGGAGTCCGTCTTTGTGAAAAAGAGGATGGCGGTGGAGACACCGGCGTACGGCTTGAAGACACCGGACGGGAGCTTCACCACCGCGTCGAGCTTCTGTTCCTCGACCAGCATGCGGCGTAGTTCCTTGTGGGCCTTCGTCGAGCCGAAGAGGACACCGTCGGGAACG
Source organism: Streptomyces caelestis (assembly GCF_001279005.1). Classification (GTDB taxonomy): domain Bacteria; phylum Actinomycetota; class Actinomycetes; order Streptomycetales; family Streptomycetaceae; genus Streptomyces; species Streptomyces heliomycini. Next base: position 5,325 of record NZ_LGCN01000231.1, on the reverse strand, counting down.
ATCACTGCGGCCCGGCCGCCTGGCTTGAGTAGCTTGAGGAAGAGAGCCAGGAAGAGGAGCTCGGTCTTCTTGGTCTTGACGACCTTCAGCAGCTCCGAGGAGGTCGTCTCGTAGTCGAGGCTGCCGGCGAAGGGCGGGTTCGCGAGGATCAGGGAGTACCGGTCGGTCTCCTTGCCCGCGTCCTCCGACAGCGAGTCGCGGTAGCGGATGTCCGGACTGGCCACGTCGTGCTGGAGCATGTTCATCGAGCCGATGCGGAGCATCGTCGAGTCGAAGTCGAACCCGTGGAACATGCTGTTGTTGAAGTGGTGCTGGTTGTCGGCTTCGACCAGGTCGTCCTTGTGGACGCGCTGTACGTACTCGGACGCGGCGACCAGGAAGCCGGCCGTGCCGCACGCGGGGTCGCAGATCTCGTCGCGCGGGTTCGGCTCGGTCATCTCGACCATCAGCTGGATGATGTGCCGAGGGGTGCGGAACTGCCCGTTCTGCCCCGCCGAGGCGATCTTGCCGAGCATGTACTCGTACAGATCACCCTTGGTGTCCTTGTTCTGCATGGGGATGCCCTCCAGGAGGAGGACGACCTTGGACAGGAGGTTGGGCGTCGGGATCGTGAAGCGGGCGTCCTTCATGTGGTGCGAGTACGTGGAGTCCTCGCCTCCCAGAGCACGCAGGTAGGGGAAGACCTCCTCGGCGACCGTCTCGTACATCTTCGCCGGCTCGGTGTCCTTGAAGTTCTGCCAGCGCAGATCCTGCTGGTCAGGGCCGAAGAACGGGTTGGTGTCAGGGATGCCGCGCCGGGCCATCTTGTCCTTGACGGTCTGCAACTCGTCCAGACGCCGGATGAAGAGCAGGTAGGTGATCTGCTCCATCACTTCCAGCGGGTTGGAGATCCCGCCCGACCAGAACGCGTCCCAGACGCGGTCCACCTTGCTCTTCAGCTCACCCGTAATCACACGAGGGATCCTACGACCCACCAGTGACAACGACGGCCAGTGTGGAGGATCCGGAACATCTTGGCTCGGACCCGGACCGCTCACGTCATCACCGCACGGTCATCCGGTCACTCCGAGACTCGGTTGATCGCATGAACTTCGCCGCAGAGGTCCAGCTCGGCTCGTACCGTCTTGCCCGGTCCTCCCTCCTCGCGCGGTCCGACGGACAGCCGGCTCGCCAGGCGGGACACCAACCAGAGGCCGCGGCCCTCCTCCGCCTCGGGATCCTGAGGAGCACAGGACCAGGTTGGCGACAAGCCACCGTCTCGGGTGTCGGTGACCTCGATGCGCACAAGGTCGCGGGCGGCCGGCAGTGTCAGGCTCAGGCGGAAGTCGCGGCCCGGAACGCGGCCGTGGGTCGCCGCGTTGGCGGTGAGCTCGGCCACGACCAGCGTCACGGTCTCGTTCACCTCGGACTCGTACGGGAAACCCCAGGCATCCAAGCGGTGGGAAGCGAGCCTTCGGGCCAGGCGGGCACCTCGCGGGGTGGAGGTGAAGCACATGGAGAACTCTTCGGCATGGGCTGAGGGCTGCCCGGTGTGCTCGATGGGGGGAATTTCAGTGGTCATGGGGGGTGAGCCTCGTGCGGCGTACGTACGGTGACCAGCAACCACGTCCTTACACATTGTGTCTGTAAGGGCGCCGAATGTGTCTGTAAGGGCAGGAACAGGGGTGGCCCATGGTGCAGGTTCCGGAACAGGCGGTCGCGGTACGCGGCCAGGATCCTGCCGACGAGCTCCTGCGGTGCTTCGGTAGGCAGATCAAGCTCTTTCGGGAACGTGCCGGTCTCACCCAGGCCGCCCTCGGCCCGCTCCTCGGATACAGCGAGGCGCAGATTGCCGCGATCGAGCAGGGCCGGCGAATCGCCAGGCCGGACACCATCGAGAAACTGGACACGCTGCTTGAGGCGGACGGGGTTCTGCTTGCGATGAAGCGAGCGGTCGCCCTGACGCGGTACCCGGCCTTCTTTCGGGATGCTGCGCGGATCGAGGAGACGGCGGTCGAGTTCCATCAGTACGCGCCGTTGATCGTGCCGGGCATGCTTCAGACCGAGGCCTACGCCAGGACGATGTTCACGGTGTGGCGCCCGCGCCGGAACGAGGCGGAGATCGAGCAGATGGTGTCGGCGCGGCTCGCGCGACACAAGCTCTTCGGCCGCATGCCCGCACCAGTGCTCAGCTTTGTCCTGGAGGAGGCCGTTCTTCAGCGGCCCATCGGCGGTTCTAAGGTGCTACGAGGGCAGCTTGAGCACTTGCTCCTCACCGGCCAGAACCCGAACGTAGAGATTCAGGTGATGCCGACCGGAGCAACCGACCATGCTTGCGTGGACGGTCCGTTCACGTTGATGGTGCCGGAAGGAGGGGAGCAGGTGGCCTACTTGGAGAGTCAGGGAAGCGGTCGGGTGATCACCGAAAGGGAAATCGTCCGTGGCATCGCGGCGCGCTATGGAATCATCCGGGCTCAGGCGCTGACCCCGAAGGAGTCCCTGCGCCGCATCGAGAAGCTGCTGCAAGGAGACTCATGACAAGCGAGCAGTTCAAAGGCCAGTCGCTCAACTGGTTCAAGTCCAGTTACAGCGGTGGTTCTGGAGGCGACTGCATCGAGGTCGCCACCCTCCCCGCCTCCGTCCACGTCCGCGACTCCAAGGACACAAGCCAGGGCGCCTTCACAGTGGCCCCCGCCGCCTGGTCCGCCTTCGTCGCTCACGCACGTCACGCTCACTGACCGAAAATCGACGTCAGCATGGCGTGACGGTCGGCTTGACCGGCTTCGGTCGGTCTTGGCAGCATCGGCGGTAGCAAACAAAACACGGTGCATATGGCTGCACCAGGTCCTGGGGCCGCTCCTTCGGGAGCGGCCCGAGTGTTTTCCGGGAGGGATCGTTGTACCTGTGCTACATCGACGAGGCGGGCAACGGCCAGACGCTCGACCCCGCCAGACCGGACGCCCCGCCGGTCCTCGTCGTCGGTGGCTTCACCGTTCACGACTCCCACATCAAGCAGCTGACCTGGGACTTCCTCAACATCAAGAAGACGTACCGGCCGCAGTTGCGCCGTGCCCTGCACCTCTCCGAAGTGATCCACACGGAGATCAAGGGGTCCGACGTCCGCAAGGACGTCCGCGTCGGGAACCGTGACCGGCGCCGGGCGGCGATGCTCCTCGTCGACTCGATCCTTGGATTGTTGGAGCGCTGCAACGCACGTCTCCTGGCCCGCGTGTGGGTGAAGCAGGAGGGCCTCGCCTTCAACGAGACCGGCGTGTACAGCACCTCGGTCGGAAGCCTCACCGAGACGTTCCAGGCCCAGCTGCTGGACTGTCACTCGCGCGGCGTCATGGTCCTCGACAGCCGCACCAAGTCCAAGAACGCGCCGAACGTGCACTGCGTGACGACGCGCAAGTACCGCGCGGGCGGCGACCTCCTCAAGGGCGTCATCGAGTCGCCGGTCTTCGGGCACAGCGACACCCACACGCTGCTCCAGCTCTCGGACCTCGTCGTCTCCTCCCTGCTGTTCCCCATCGCCTGCCACGCCTACCTGGGCGACGTGACGTGGAACGTGCACTGCGACGACGCGTACCGCCCACTGAGGGAGGAGTTCGGGGAGCGGCTGAAGAAGCTCCAGTTCCGGTACCAGGACCCGGTGGGCAAGTGGCGCGGCGGGATCGTGGTGTCCGACCGGCGGACCGCGCGGCCGTCGAGTCTGATGTTCGGTCTCGGTGAGGCCGCAGGGCGGAAGCCGGCCATTCCCGCGCAACAGACCGACGAAGGTGATGTGCCGAGCACGCTGTAGTGCGTGCCCGCTGCGGCCGGCAGCACGGCATCGGCGTACCACGGTCGGTACGGACTTCGAGGCCCGTCCACCACTAGCGTGGGCGGCATGACGACTCCTGCGGATGTACAGAACGTACGAGACCCCGAACTGCCCGGGCGGCTGCTGGCCGTCGAGCGGGACGCGCTGATCCCGCTGCTGCGGGGGCGCGGCGACGCGGACTTCGCGCTGCCGGTGGCGGCGTGTCCGGGATGGACGGTGCGGGACGTGCTGGCGCACTGTTCGGCCGCGTTCACCCGGGTCCTGGAGCGGCGGTTCGAGGACGGGGCGTTCTCGCCCGAGAGCAACCAGCGCGACATCGCCGAGCGGGCGGAGTGGGCGAACGCCCAGGTCGTGGACGAGCTGTACCGCGGGATGACCGAGGCCGGGCCACTGATCGCCGACGCGGGCGGGGCGCTGGACAAGCTCGCGCTGGGCGAGTGGGTGCACGCCGGGGACGTACGGGTCGCGCTCGGGGAGCCGGGGGCGTACGCGGGCGCGGGGCTGCCGTACGCGCTGGAGCTGCTGGCACAGGTCACGTCCTTCAAGGGGCACCTCTCCCTGCACGCCGACCTCGACGACGCCGACGAGCCGCTGCGGCTGGGCGACGCCACGGGGGAGCGTCCCCCGGCCCGCTACATCGGCGACGGGCCGACGCTCGTACGGCTGTACGCGGGGCGCCCGGTGGACGGGGCCGCGTACGAGCTGGCCGGGGTGGAGGCGGCGGAGCTGAACATCTTCGGGGGGTGAGCGGTGGGGGCAGGGCGTAGGCTTGGATTGGACTAGACCTGTAGTCGCCGCCTGATGCCGAGGAATGGGGTCCCATGAGCAAGCGTGCAGTCCTGGAGGTGATCGCCCTCGACGTCGAGGACGCGGTGGCCGCCCAGGCCGGAGGTGCGGACCGCCTCGAGCTGGTGACCGACATGGCGGCGGACGGACTGACGCCGGCGGCGGCGACCGTCGCGGGGATCCGGGCGGCCGTGGACCTTCCGGTGCGGGTGATGCTGCGGCTGGCGGACGGGTTCGCGGCGGGGTCCGTCGAGCGGCTGGTGGAGGCCGCGCGCGCGATGCGCGGGGTCGGGGCGGAGGAGTTCGTGCTCGGGTTCCTCGGCCCGGACGGGGGAGTGGACCTGGGGGCGGTGGAGCGGGTGGCCGGTGAGCTGGAGGGATGCCGGTGGACGTTCCACCGGGCCATCGACCGGGCCGCCGACCGGGACGCCCTGCGCAAGCAGCTCGCGGACTTCCCCGGGCTGGACACCTACCTGACGGCCGGGGCGGCCGCGGGAGTGGACGCCGGGTTGCCGACGCTGCTCGCGGAGGCGGGGCGGCGGGGGGAGCCGGGGTACGAGCAGCGGTTGCTGGTGGGGGGCGGGTTGCGGCTGGAGCATGTGCCGTTGCTGGTGAAGGCCGGCGTCGACGCCTTTCACATCGGTGGGGCGGCGCGGCCGGAGGGCTGGGGCGGGCCGGTGTCGGCGGAGGCCGTCGCTCAGTGGCGGCGGGTGCTGGGGGGTTGAGCGGGGTTGCCG
>NZ_LGCN01000230.1 GCF_001279005.1 Streptomyces caelestis | reverse complement strand
CGAGCCCTTCCACATGGTGCCGATCCAGTTGAAGAACTTCACACCGGTGGGCACCGCGATCAGGAACGTCATGAAGGAGAAGAACGGCAGCAGCACACCACCGGTGACGTACATGTGGTGCGCCCACACCGTCACCGACAGACCCGCGATCGCGATGGTCGCGCCGATCAGGCCCATGTAGCCGAACATCGGCTTGCGGGAGAAGACCGGGATCACCTCGGAGACGATGCCGAAGAACGGCAGCGCCAGGATGTACACCTCGGGATGGCCGAAGAACCAGAACAGGTGCTGCCACAACAGCGCCCCGCCGTGGGCCGAGTCGAAGATGTGACTGCCGAATTTCCGGTCGCACTCCAGCGCGAACAGCGCCGCCGCCAGCACGGGGAACACGATCAGCACCAGCAGGGCCGTCAGCAGCAGCACGTTCCAGGTGAAGATCGGCATGCGGAACATCGTCATGCCGGGCGCGCGCATGCAGATGATCGTGGTGATGAAGTTGACCGCGCCCAGGATCGAGCCGAAGCCGGACAGGGCCACGCCCATGATCCACAGGTCGGCCCCGATCCCCGGCGAGTAGACCTCGTTGGACAGCGGTGCGTACAGGAACCAGCCGAAGTCGGCGGCTCCTCCCGGAGTGAGGAAACCGGCGGCGGCGATCGAGGAGCCGAACAGGAACAACCAGAAGGCCAGCATGTTCAGCCGCGGGAACGCCACGTCGGGCGCGCCGATCTGCAGCGGCATGATCCAGTTGGCGAAGCCGGTGAACAGCGGCATCGCGAACATCAGCAGCATGATCGAGCCGTGCATCGTGAACGCCTGGTTGAACTGCTCGTTCGACATGATCTGCAGACCCGGTCGGGCGAGCTCCGCGCGCATCATCAGCGCCATGACGCCGCCGACGACGAAGAACACGAACGCGCTGACCAGGTACAGCGTGCCGATCTTCTTGTGGTCGGTGGTGGTCAGCCAGTCCACCCACGCGGCCCGGCGCACCGCGGGCGCCCCTGCGGCGGTCCCTTCGGGCGGCGGTACCGGACGGGGCCGTGCGTCCTCCGCGGCTTCGACCTTCTCCATGCGTATCTCGTCCACCGGACGTCTTCCTCCCCAGGCTGTTTCGCGCGCCCATGATCGACGGCGGGGAGAGGGCTCCGCATGGGTCGAAGGGTCCCTGCGAGGGTCCCCGGGCAGGGGCCGATGGTCCCTGTTCCCGCCGTCAGCCCTCCGTGCGGACGGCGGGCAGCGCTTCCCGGGCGGCCCCCTCGGGCCACACGATCTCCACCGGGAGACCTCGGGCCCGCGCGTAGGTCACCAGGTGGGCGGTGGCGTCGCGGCCGTTGGACGGGGACCCGTCCCAGACGGCCAGCAGGAGGCCGCTGCGGGCGACGAGCCGTTCGTCCGCGCCGACGCAGGAGTCGCGGTCCACCGGGTCGTAGGCCAGCAGGCGCACCTCGTCGGCGAGGGTCAGCAGCTCGCCGGCCGCCATCCGGTCCCGCCGGGGCGGCATGGCGGGCACGCCGACGCGCGTGGGGATCACCACGGCCAGTGGGCACCCCGACGCCCGCGCGGCCCGGCCGGACGCCAGTGGCGTTCCCGCGCCGGTGCGCACCATGGCCACGGCCGGAACGGGCAGCCGCGCCAGCCGGGTCCGCAGCGCGGACTCCACCAGCAGGAGCGTGTCCGGGGTCAGGTCGGCGTGCCCCACCACCGCGATGTGCCCGCCCCTCGTGCCGTCGTCGCCCGCCGTTGTCCTCATCCCGCCCCCGCCGGCCTCGTCGTCCGACACCCGCCGGATCCCTCGGTACGGCCGGCGGGCGCTGTCCGCGGGCCAGTGAAGTCCGGGCGCACGCCGGCGGCCAGGGCCGAACGTCCCTTTCGAGGTCCCGGACCCGACGGCGGTCGGCCGCGCGCTCCGTCGGTCCGCCGCTCCCGGCCGGTCCGTCAGCCGGTCGTGCGGGGTTCGCGCCACATGGGCCACATGTACGGGCCGTCCGGAAGGGCCAGGGGCTCACCGGACGCCTCGAAGCCGAGGCGCCGGTACAGCAGGGCGCTGCGCTCGCTGCTCGCCTCCAGGTACGCCGCCAGCCCCTCCCGGTCGCAACGGTCGAGGACGGAGCCGATCAGCGCGGTACCGAGCCCTTCGCCCTGACGGCCCGGCGCCACGCCGATCATCCACAGGTACTCGTGGGCCCGTCCCGAGGGGTGGATGTCCGCGGTGAGCCGGCCGATCAGCTCCACGCGCTCGTTGTCCGGGTCGACCGCCCGGCGCATCCGCGCGAAACCGTCGTCGTCCGGCTGCTCCTCGCCGTGCTCGGGCTTGCCCGCCGGTACGGACATCCAGAGGGCGCACGCCGAGCCGTCCTCGGTGAGGTCGACACGTCCTTCGGCGAGCACGACGTCGGTGAAGGCGGCCATGAGCCGGTGGTGCGTCGTACGACGGTACTCCTCGCCGGGGAAGACCCACCCGCTGACCGGGTCGTCCTGGAACGCCTCGTCCAGAAGCCGGACCACCAGCTCCCGGTCTCCGTCCCCAGCCGTCCGGATCGCCACGCCCATGTCCACCCCTTCAGCTCAACTGTCTTCTCACGTAAGGGTGTTGAGCGTAGTGGGGCCGCCGGGGCGGGGAGGGCGGGCCCCGCACATCGTGGGGAAGTGCGGGACCCGCCGGACCGGAGCCACGGTGCCGTGCGGGGCAAAAGGAGCCGCACGGCACCGGTGGCCCCGGGTCCGGGGAGACGGCCGGTGGGCCGTCAGGTGGTGCGCCGTGTCACGAACTCGGCCAGGGCCAGCAGTCCGCCCGCCGCCTCCGGATCGGGCACCGCGCGGGCCACTTCCTGCATCGCCCGGGCCATCCGGTCGGCCGCCTGGGTCTGCGCCCAGTCCCGGCCACCCGCCCGTTCCACGGCCAGCGCGATCTCCTCCAGGTCGTCCTCCTCGTCATGCGGGGTCGCGTACACGGCGGCGAGTTCCGCGGCCTCCGGGGTGCCGGAGGTGAGCGCGGCGACCACCGGCAGTGACTTCTTGCGGGCGGCCAGATCCGCGCCGACCGGTTTGCCGGTGCGCCGCGGGTCGCCCCATATGCCGATCACGTCGTCGATGAGCTGGAAGGCCAGTCCCGCCTCCCGGCCGAACGCGTCCAGTGCGGCCACGTCCGCGTCCCCGGCGTCCGCGTACAGCGCCCCGATCGCGCAGGCGCAGCCGAGCAGCGCCCCGGTCTTGGCCTCGGCCATGGCCAGCGTCTCGGCGAGGGTGACCTCGTCGGGACCCCGCTGCTCCATGGCCGTGTCCGCGTGCTGCCCCGCGCACAGCTCGATCACGCAGTCCGCGAGCCGGGCCGCCGCCGCCGAGGCCGCCGGATGGGGGTCCTCGGCGAGCAGCCGCAGGGCGAGCGCCTGGAGTGCGTCCCCGGCGAGGATCGCGTCGGCGTCCCCGAACACCGCCCAGGCGGTGGGCCGGTGACGGCGGGTGGCGTCCCGGTCCATCACGTCGTCGTGCAACAGCGTGAAGTTGTGGACCAGTTCCACGGCGGCCGCCGCCCGTACGGCGGCCGCCCGGGCCATGGGCCCGCCCAGGGCGGAGGCCGCGGCGAGCACCAGGGCGGGACGGATCGCTTTGCCGGAGCCACCCCCTGCCGGGGTGCCGTCCGCCTGCTCCCAGCCGAAGTGGTAGAGCGCGACGCGGCGCATCGGGCCGGGCAGCGAACCGATGGCGGCCCGCAGCGCCGGGTCGACCGCGACCCGCGCCCGCTCCAGCAGCGTCGTCGCCTCGTGCCCGTCGCCGGGCCGCTGCTCCGGCACCGCCGGCATCCCGGTCGCGCTCTCCGTGGCAAGCCCCGTCTTCGGCTCCGTGATGGACTCCGTCATCGGCTTCCCCCTGGGACCGACTCGGTGGAGGAGCGGAGGGATGGCTCTTCCGCACCCGTCGAGCGCGTACCTCCGAGGTGTACCCGCCCTGACGGGCGGGGACACGGCGCGCGGGGCGGGAGCCGGCGGCAGGTCATCGCCAACGGCCGATCTCGACGTTCTCCAGGACGCCGAGCGCGTCCGGTACCAGGACCGCGGCCGAGTAGTAGGCCGTGACCAGGTACTTGATGATGGCTTGTTCGTTGATGCCCATGAACCGCACGGACAGGCTCGGCTCGATCTCGTCGGGGATGCCGGCGGCCCGCAGCCCGATGACGCCCTGGTCCTCCTCACCGGTGCGCAGGGCGATGATGGAGGTCGTCCGGGCTTCGGTCACCGGGATCTTGTTGCACGGGTAGATGGGCACTCCCCGCCAGGTGGGGATGCGGTTGCCGCCCATGTCGATGGTCTCGGGGACGAGTCCCCGCTTGTTGAGCTCACGGCCGAACGCGGCGATCGCGCGCGGGTGGGCGAGGAGCAGCCTGGTCCCGCGCCGCCTGCTGAGCAGTTCGTCCATGTCGTCGGGGCCCGGCACGCCGTTGTGCGGCTGGATCCGCTGGTCGTACTCGCAGTTGTGGAGCAGGCCGAAGTCGCGGTTGTTGACGAGTTCGTGCTCCTGGCGTTCCTTCAGTGCCTCGACGGTCAGCCGGATCTGCTGCTCCGTCTGGTTCATGGGCTGGTTGTAGAGGTCGGCCACGCGGGTGTGGATGCGCAGCACGGTCTGGGCGACGCTGAGTTCGTACTCGCGCGGCCTGGCCTCGTAGTCGACGAAGGTGTGCGGGATGTCCGGCTCTCCGCTGTGACCGGCCGCGAGGTCGATCTCCTTCTCGCCGTATTTGTTGGTGCGCTGCCCCGGGAGCGTGAGCCGCCGGCGGAGGTGTTCGCGCAGGGTGTCCGACCGCTCGGCGACCTGCTCGACGGCCTCGCGCGGCAGCACGAGCACGGTGCAGGCGGTGAGGGTGCGGGCGGTGTACTCCCAGATGGCGTCCTCGCCCAGCAGCGCCTGTTCACCGAAGTAGGCGCCGTCGGCGAGGACCCCGAGGGATTCGTCCTCGCCGTAGGGACCGGTGCCGACCCGCTCCACCCTGCCGTGCGCCAGCAGGTACACCTCGTCGGCCGGACTGCCGAAGGAGGCGATGACCTGACCGGCCTCGATCTCCCGTTGCCGGCAGCGGGCGGCCAGCTCGGTCAGCACCTCCTCGTCCTCGTACGACCGCAGCACCGGCAGTTCGCCCAGTTCCGCGGGGATGATCTCGACGCGGTCGCCGGTCTTCACGAACGTCATCCGGCCATCGCCCACGGCGTAGGTCAGCCGCCGGTTGACGCGGTACGTACCGCCCTGCACGTCGACCCAGGGCAGCATGCGCAGCAGCCAGCGCGAGCTGATCTCCTGCATCTGCGGCACGGACTTGGTCGTGGTGGCCAGGTTCCGCGCGGCCGCCGTACCGAGGCTCTGCTGCTGCCTGGCCTGCTCCGAACGGACCTCTTCGCCTACCGACATAGAGAATTGCCCTCCCCGATGGTGATCCCTCGCCCGGCCGCGCCGGGCGGGACGTTGCGCGACCAAGCCTTCCTCACCCAGCGTGCGCGCACCATTACCCGATCGAGCGGGATTGGATCTTGGGAGGGATGGGCACACATGGAGCGCCCGTTCGGCGGCGCCGTACCGGCAGGAGGCTGTCCGGATCGACTCGCACAGGTGACGGACGAGTAGTTGAATCCGCTCCTTTTCGGTATAGGCCCGGTAGCGAGCGGCTGCGGAAGGCGGCCGCCGCCCGGAACGAAGGAGGGCGGTCATGGCCCCACCCATGTCCGCGAGCGCGTTCCTGCGCGCTTTGAAGGCGGAGGGTCTCACGGTCGTCGAGGTCGGCGACTGGCGCCACCACAACCGCAACCACAAGGGCCCGTGGGGGCCCGTCCACGGCGTGATGATCCACCACACGGTGACCAGGGGCAGCGCCCGCACGGTCGACATCTGCCGCAGGGGCTACGAGGGTCTGCCCGGACCCCTGTGCCACGGCGTCGTCACCAAGGACGGCCGGGTCCACCTCGTCGGCTACGGCCGGGCCAACCACGCCGGGCTCGGCGACGACGACGTGCTCCGCGCGGTGATCGCCGAGAGGGGGCTGCCGAAGGACAACGAGGCGAACACCGACGGCAACCGGCACTTCTACGGCTTCGAGTGCGAGAACCTCGGCGACGGCGAGGACCCCTGGCCGGCTGCCCAGCTGGAGGCCGTCGAGAGGGCCGCGGCCGCCGTGTGCCGCCATCACGGCTGGAACGAGCGGTCGGTGATCGGGCACAAGGAGTGGCAGCCGGGGAAGGTGGACCCGCGCGGGTTCACGATGGGCTCGATGAGGAAACGGATCGGCGACCGGCTGAAGTGACGCGCGGGCGCGACGGCGCACGGCCTGGCCGGCCGGCGACAACCCGTTGGAACCTGTCGCTCGCCCCCCTGGGGCCCGTGGCGGTCCGCTCCTAGCGTGGTGAGCCGTCCCTGACGGTCCCAGGAGAAGGTCTCACCATGCAGTACGTCGCCCCGGTCGGCATCGGTGTCCTCTACGCCCTGCTGATGTCCCTCGCCCGTGAACCGCACCGGCGGCGCCTGAACGCCCTCATGGTCGCCGGTGCGGGCGCCGCCTACCTCAGCGGCGGCGGGCTGGGCGGCTGGGAGTTCGCCTTCACGGCGCTGGTCACCTATGTCGCGTTCCGCGGCCTGGACTCCTGGACGTTCATCGGCGTCGGCTGGCTGCTGCACACCGCGTGGGACGTCGTCCACCACGTCAAGGGCAACCCCATCATCCCGTTCGCCCACACGTCGTCCCTGGGCTGCGCGATCTGCGACCCGGTGATCGCGCTGTGGTGCCTGCGGGGCGGCCCCTCCCTGATCGGCATGGTCCGGGACCGCGGCCGAAGCCGCGAGGAGCCGCGGGCGACAATGGCCCGGTGACCGGCTCCGACGACCCCGACCCCCGCGACCCCCTCGCGGACCTGCGCCCCCGGCTGCCCTCCCCGCTGCGGGAGGCCGCGGACGGGCGGTTCGAGCGGCGCGGGGTGCGGCTGCTGCTGAAACGGGACGATCTGATCCACCCGGAGCTGGTCGGCAACAAGTGGCGCAAGCTCGCCCCGAACCTCGACGAGGCGGCCGGGCGGACCGTGCTCACCTTCGGCGGCGCGTACTCCAACCACCTGCGGGCCACGGCCGCCGCCGGCCGGCTGCTCGGCCTGCGCACGGTCGGCGTGGTGCGCGGCCAGGAACTCGCCGACCGCCCGCTCAATCCCTCGCTGGCCCGGTGCGCGGCCGACGGGATGCGGCTGCACTTCGTCGACCGGTCGACGTACCGCCGCAAGACCGAGCCGGAGACCCTGGCGGCCGTGCTGCGCGCGGCGGACGCCGAGGACGCGTACGTCGTGCCCGAGGGCGGCAGCAACCCCGCCGCCGTGCGCGGCTGCCGGGCGCTCGGGGAGGAGCTGGCCGGCCGGGCGGACGTGGTGGCGGTGGCCTGCGGCACCGGCGGCACGCTGGCCGGACTGGCCGCCGGGCTCGGCTGCGGGACGCGCGCGCTGGGCATACCCGTACTCAAGGGCGGCTTCCTGGCCGAGGACGTGCGGACCCTGCAGAGCGAGGCGTTCGGCGGCCCGCGCGGCGACTGGAGCCTCGACGACCGCTTCCACTTCGGCGGCTACGCCCGCGTCCCCCCGGAACTCGACGCGTTCGCCGAGGACTTCCAGCACCGCCACGGCGTCCCGGTCGAACGCCTCTATGTCGCCAAGTTGCTCTACGCTCTTGTCGCCCTGGTGGACGACGACGCGTTCCCGCGCGGGAGCACGGTCGCCGCGGTGATCACCGGGCGCCCCTTCCCCTAGGGGTGTCGTTCGGATCAGGTCGGCTCCGGTGCGCGGTGCCTCGCCGCCGGACCGAGCGGGGCCCGGCGCCGTGCGTCACGAGGCGGAGGAGGACGCCGGGGCGGACCCTGACGACCGACGACGACACGGCGGTGGGCCCCTCCCGCGTGAGCGAAGCCGAGCGTGGGGAGCGGTGCCGGCCCCCGCGCCCCCGCGCCCCCGCGCCCCCGACAGGATCCGAACGACACCCCTAGGTCGTCTCCCGGAACGCCGCCGCCTCCTCCAGGTCCAGTCGGCGCAGCAGCGTGCGCAGCATCTCGTCGTCGATGTGGCGGCCGTCGCGCAGTCGGACGAACATCTCGCGTTCCGCGCTGATCATCTCCCGTGACAGCCGCCGGTAGGTGTCGTCCACCGACTCCCCGGTGACCGGGTTGACCTGCCCGAGCCGTTCCCAGACGGCGTTGCGGCGGCGTTCCAGGACGGTGCGCAGGCGTTCGGCGAGCGGTGCGGGCAGGGTGTTGCGCTCGTCGGCCAGGAGTTCGTCCAGGCGCTGCTCGGCGACCCGGGACGCCTGCGCCTGGGCGTTGGCCTCGGCCAGGGTCTCGGCCCGCGCGTCGCGCCCGGGGAGCTTCAGCACCCGGATCAGCGGGGGCAGCGTCAGCCCCTGCACGACCAGGGTGCCGATGACGGTGGTGAAGGTCAGGAAGAGCAGCAGGTTGCGCTGCGGGAAGTCCTCGTTCCCGGCGGTGACCGGGATCGAGAAGGCGATGGCCAGCGAGACCACGCCCCGCATCCCGGCCCACGCGATGACGAATGGCGCCTTCCAGCCGGGCCTCCCCTCGCGCTCCCCGACCTTCGCGGACAGCATCGGCGGCAGCCAGGTCGCCGGGTACACCCAGAGGAACCGGACGACGACGACCACCGCGAAGACGGCGACCGCGTACCAGGCGGCGTCGACGCCCTCGTACGCGCCGAGCCCTCTCAGGACGACGGGCAGTTGCAGTCCGATCAGCGCGAACACCGCGGACTCCAGGACGAACGCGACCATCTTCCAGACCGCTTCCTCCTGGAGGCGGGTGGCGAAGTCGACCTCCCACGCGCGGTGCCCCAGGTAGAGGGCGACGACCACCACGGCGATGACGCCGGAGGCGTGCACCTGCTCGGCGGCGGCGTACGCGGCGAACGGGATCAGCAGCGAGAGCGTGTTCTGCAGCAGCGCCTCCTTCACGTGGATGCGCAGCCAGTGCAGCGGCGCCATCAGCACCAGGCCGACCACCAGCCCGCCGACCGCCGCGAGCAGGAACTCGCCGACTCCCCCGGCCCAGGTCGCGCCCTCGCCGACCGCGGCCGCCAGGGCCACCCGGAACGCGGTGATCGCGGTGGCGTCGTTCAGCAGGGACTCGCCCTGGAGGATGGTGGTGATCCGGGACGGCAGGCCCACCCGGCGTGCCACCGCCGTCGCCGCCACCGCGTCCGGCGGGGCCACCACGGCGCCGAACACCAGCGCCGCGGTCAGCGGCAGGCCCGGCACGATCAGGTACAGGACCCAGCCGACGGCGAACGTCGCGAACAGCACGTACCCCACCGACAGCAGCGCCACCGGCCGCAGTTGCGCCCGCAGGTCGAGGTAGGAGCTGTCGGTGGCCGCCGTGTGCAGCAGCGGGGGCAGGACGAGCGGCAGGACGATGTGCGGGTCGAGCGTGTACTCGGGCACGCCGGGGACGTAGCTGACCGCCAGTCCGGCGGCGACCAGCAGCAGCGGTGGCGGCACCGGGGTGCGCCGGCCGGCCGCGGCGATCGCGGCGCTGCCCGCCACCAGCAACAGCAGCGGCATCACATCCATGTCCGGCCCACCCTCGTTTTTCCGCGCGGCTTCCCGCACGGGCGTCGTAATCTGGCAATCATGAAACAGTGCACGCACGTCGAGGCGCTGCCGCACCCGGAACCCGTCCCGCTCGGCGAGACGTGTCCGGAGTGCCTGCGGGACGGCACCGATCCGGTGCAGCTGCGCCTCTGTCTCACCTGTGGTCACGTCGGGTGCTGCGACTCCTCGCCGAAGCGGCACGCCACGGAGCACCACAGGGAAACCGGCCACCCCGTGATGCGGACCCATGAGCCCGGCGAGGACTGGCGCTGGTGCTTCGTCGACCATGTACTCGTGTGACCCGGCGTGACCCCGGTGCCGGACGGTTCGACCGTCTGACGTCTGGGTACGTCAATGCGGCGCGCGCTCTTCCCATTTGGGAGCCGCAGACCCCTAGCCACGGAGCGTATTCATAGTTTTACTATGAGTGACGGCACATGGGTCGGGGTCCCGGGGACAGGACCGTCGAGAGCGCGATAGCGTCACCGCTGAACCACGTAGCGCGTTACCCGGGGGCGAACCAGGCCCTGAAACGCTTGTACCACCTTGGAGGTGAGGGTGTCCCAGATCGCAGGCGAGCCCGCGACCCAGGACTTCGTGGAAGTCCGGCTGCCGGCCGCGGGAGCCTACCTGTCGGTGCTGCGTACGGCCACGGCCGGCCTCGCGGCCCGTTTGGACTTCACCCTCGACGAGATCGAGGACCTGCGCATCGCGGTCGACGAGGCCTGCGCGATCCTGCTCCAGCAGGCCGTGCCGGGTTCGGTGCTCAGCTGTGTCTTCCGGCTCGTCGACGACTCGCTCGAGGTGACCGTCTCGGCGCCTACCACGGACGGTCACGCCCCTTCGAGGGACACCTTCGCCTGGACCGTCCTGTCCGCGCTCGCGGGCAAGGTCTCCTCCGCGGTGGACGAGGACAAGACCGTGTCGATCAGCCTCTACAAACAGCGCGGCGCGGGACCCGGGCCGACGTGAGGAGCGAGGACGGGCCGGTGCGGGACGAAGAACGCGGCACACGGGAGCTGCCGGCCGAGCGCGTGCCGAGCGGCATCGACGGCATCCCCGAGCAGGCCCGGCCGCATCCGGAGGACGACTCCGCGCAGACCGTCCCCCCGGGCGGCGGGCGGCCCGGGGGGACCGCGCGGAACGCGGCCGGACCGGCCGGGGTCGCTCCCGGCCGTGGGGGCGCTCCCGCCGGGGCCGGCCCGGCGGGGGACGAGGCGAGCGCTCGGGGAAGGGCGACGGGCGGGACGATGAGCGAGCACGAGCGACACGCCGAGGACGAGGCGCCGCGGGCGCCCGCCGCCCGGGGTGCCCGGAGCACCCCCGGCACGTCGGGCGCCCAGGGCGGGCACGCGCACCACGGCCCGCAGGACCGCAGCGGGGCGCGCGCCCTGTTCCTCGAGCTGCGCACGCTGCAGGACGGCACCCCCGAGTACGCGGAACTGCGCAACCGCCTGGTGCGCATGCACCTGCCGCTCGTCGAGCACCTCGCGCGCCGCTTCCGCAACCGCGGTGAGCCGCTGGACGACCTCACCCAGGTCGCCACCATCGGCCTGATCAAGTCGGTCGACCGCTTCGACCCCGACCGGGGCGTGGAGTTCTCGACGTACGCGACGCCGACGGTCGTCGGCGAGATCAAGCGGCACTTCCGCGACAAGGGCTGGGCGGTGCGGGTGCCGCGCCGGCTGCAGGAGCTGCGGCTGGCGCTGACCACGGCCACGGCGGAGCTCTCCCAGCTGCACGGCCGCTCCCCCACGGTGCACGAGCTGGCCGAGAAGCTGGCCATCTCCGAGGAGGAGGTCCTGGAGGGCCTGGAGTCCGCGAACGCGTACTCCACGCTGTCCCTGGACGTCCCCGACACCGACGACGAGTCCCCGGCGGTCGCCGACACCCTCGGCGCCGAGGACGAGGCGCTGGAGGGCGTGGAGTACCGGGAGTCGCTCAAGCCGCTGCTGGAGGACCTGCCGCCGCGCGAGAAGCGGATCCTGCTGCTGCGCTTCTTCGGCAACATGACCCAGTCGCAGATCGCCCAGGAGGTCGGCATCTCGCAGATGCACGTCTCCCGGCTGCTGGCCCGCACCCTGGCCCAGCTGCGGGAGAAGCTGCTCGTGGAGGAGTGACCCGGCGCGACCGCCCGGGCGCTACTTCCCGGTGTTCCCGGGCCCCCGGATGCCGAGGGCCCGGGTCGTCTCGGGGTTGACCAGCAGGACGAGGGCGGTGACGGCCACGACGGCGAGCACGATTCCGGCGGGGATGGCCACGCTGTCGGAGCGCAGCAGGTTGTAGGCCACCGGCAGCGCGATGATCTGTGTGATGACGGCGGGGCCGCGGCTCCAGCTCCGCCGGGCGAACAGTCCCCGCGCGGCGAGCAGCGGGAGCAGCGCGAGCACGATCAGCGTCACCCCGCCGGTGACGGCCTGCCGGCGGTCGTCCGGTTCGCCGGTGAGGGCGAGGACCGACATCCACACCCCGCCGGCCACCAGCGCGAGCCCTTCCAGGGCGGCCAGCGCCGCGGCGTACGTCAGACGGCGCGGGCGGGGGCCGGTGGTGTCCGGGGCGGTGGTGGTCTGCTCACTGCTCACCCCTGAAGGGTAGCCCTCGCCGTGCACGCTCCCGTGTCGAGGTTCACGCCCCGTCTCCCCCCGCGTCCCGTCTCGGTCTGGGCCCGGTACCACTCAGTAGGTACCCTGCACGTCATGCGTGCACTTCTCGTGGTCAACCCGGCGGCAACCACCACCAGTGCGCGCACGCGCGACGTGCTGATCCACGCGCTCGCCAGCGAGATGAAGCTGGAGGCGGTCACCACCGAGTACCGCGGGCACGCGCGCGACCTGGGCCGGCAGGCCGCGGAGAGCGACGACATCGACCTGGTGGTGGCCCTCGGCGGGGACGGCACGGTCAACGAGGTCGTCAACGGTCTGCTGCACGCGGGGCCCGATCCGGAGCACCTGCCCGGCCTCGCCGTGGTCCCCGGCGGCTCCACCAATGTCTTCGCCCGCGCCCTGGGCCTGCCCAACCAGCCCGTGGAGGCCACCGGCGTCCTGCTGGACGCGCTGCGCGAGGGCCGCGAGCGCACCGTCGGCCTGGGTCTGACCTCGGGCACGCCGGGCACGGAGGACGAGGCCGTACCGGCCCGCTGGTTCACCTTCAACGCGGGGCTGGGCTTCGACGCCGGGGTGGTCGGCCGGGTGGAGCAGCAGCGGGAGCGCGGCCGGAAGTCGACCCACGCGTTGTACATGCGCCAGGTGGTCCGTCAGCTGCTCGGCGATCCGCACCGGTGGCGCGGGGTGATCACCCTGGAGCATCCCGGTGAGGAGCCGGTCACCGATCTGGTGCTCTCCATAGTCTCGAACACCTCGCCGTGGACGTTTCTCGGCAATCGTCCGATCTACGCGTCACCTAAGGCCTCGTTCGATACCGCGCTCGATCTCTTCGGTCTGAGCCGGCTGTCCACCGCCGCGGTTGCCCGGTATGGCACCCAGTTGCTCACTTCGTCCCCGGAGCGCGGCCCCCGCGGCAGGCATGCGGTCTCCCGGCACGATCTGACACGCTTCACCTTGCATTCGAAGGTGCCACTGCCCCTTCAGATGGACGGTGATCACCTGGGGCTGCGAACCAGCGTGACGTTCACAGGCGTACGCCGTGCACTGCGTGTGATTGTGTGAGCAGAAAGGGCCAAAGTCCTTTCAGTCGAACGTTTAGGCCAGGATCCACCCCATGGAAGTACGGCTGTGACCTAGTCGACACCGAAGAATCAAAAAAAACTTTCCGGAAGGGGTTGTATCCGCCGCCGAGGTTTGCGAGTCTCTTCTTGGCGATCGGGACGGCCCGCACCATCGGCCTCCACAGATCACCGGAACCCCTCTTCAAACCCAAGGACCACGCCAGGGAACCTGGCGTTCGGCCCTTCCCTTGTTGGGGGATTCGTGAAAGCGTTCACATTCACAAGCAATCGCAGTACATACCCAGGAGAGGTAGCAGCCATGGACTGGCGTCACAACGCCGTTTGCCGCGAGGAAGACCCCGAGCTCTTCTTCCCCATCGGCAACACCGGTCCTGCGCTGCTGCAGATCGAGGAAGCCAAGGCCGTCTGCCGTCGCTGCCCGGTGATCGAGAGCTGCCTGCAGTGGGCACTCGAGTCCGGTCAGGACAGCGGCGTCTGGGGTGGTCTCAGCGAGGACGAGCGTCGCGCGATGAAGCGCCGTGCCGCCCGCAACCGGGCCCGTCAGGCCTCCGCCTGACAACCCACCCCTGCTGACAGCCTGAGCTTGGCGGCGCGTACGGCGCGTACGCATCTCCCGCCCCCGAGTCGCAGCGCGCAGTTGAGCACGAGCCCCGGCCGCATTCAGCGGTCCGGGGCTCTGTGCCGTCCGCGCCCGTTACTTGTCCGACTGCACCGGGATGTCCAGGATCACCCTGGTCCCCCGCTCCGGGGCCGGCACCATGTCGAAGGTGCCGCCCAACTCGCCCTCCACCAGGGTTCGTACGATCTGCAGGCCGAGATTGCCCGCGGTGTGCGGGTCGAAGCCCTCGGGCAGACCCACGCCGTCGTCCTGCACGGTGACCAGCAGGCGGGTCTCCTTCGTGGTGCCGCCGCGGACCGCCGACACCTCCACGGTGCCGGTCTCGCCCTCGCGGAAGCCGTGCTCCAGGGCGTTCTGCAGCACCTCGGTCAGCACCATCGACAGCGGCGTGGCGACCTCCGCGTCGAGTATGCCGAAGCGGCCCGTGCGCCGGCCGGCGACCTTGCCCGGGGAGATCTCCGCGACCATCGCGAGGACACGGTCGGCGATCTCGTCGAACTCCACCCGCTCGTCCAGGTTCTGGGACAGCGTCTCGTGCACGATCGCGATGGACCCCACCCGGCGGACCGCCTCCTCCAGCGCCGCACGCCCCCGCTCGGACCCGATGCGCCGCGCCTGCAGGCGCAGCAGCGCCGCCACCGTCTGGAGGTTGTTCTTCACCCGGTGGTGGATCTCCCGGATGGTCGCGTCCTTGGTGATCAACTCGCGTTCACGGCGGCGAAGTTCCGTGACGTCACGGAGCAGCACCAGCGAACCGATGCGCGTCCCCTTCGGCTTGAGCGGGATCGCCCGGAACTGGATCACCCCGTCGTGCGCCTCGATCTCGAACTCGCGCGGGGCCCAGCCGCTGGCGACCTTGGCCAGCGCCTCGTCCACCGGCCCGCGGGAGGGGGCGAGTTCGGCGGTGGTCTGCCCGAGGTGATGGCCCACCAGATCGGCGGCCAGCCCCATGCGGTGGTACGCGGACAGGGCGTTCGGGGAGGCGTACTGGACGACGCCGTCGGCGTCGAGCCGGATCAGCCCGTCGCCGACGCGGGGCGAGGCGTCCATCTCGAGCTGCTGGTTCGCGAACGGGAAGGAACCGGCCGCGATCATCTGCGCGAGGTCCGAGGCGCTCTGGAGGTAGGTGAGCTCCAGCCGGCTCGGGGTACGCACGGTGAGCAGGTTGGTGTTGCGCGCGATGACCCCGAGGACGCGCCCCTCGCGCCGCACGGGGATGGACTCGACCCGTACGGGAACCTCCTCGCGCCACTCCGGGTCCCCCTCGCGCACGATCCGGCCCTCGTCCAGGGCCGCGTCCAGCATGGGGCGGCGTCCGCGCGGGACGAGGTGGCCGACCATGTCGTCCTGGTACGAGGTCGGGCCGGTGTTGGGCCGCATCTGGGCGACGGAGACGTAGCGGGTGCCGTCGCGGGTGGGGACCCACAGGACCAGGTCGGCGAAGGAGAGGTCGGAGAGCAGCTGCCACTCCGAGACCAGCAGGTGGAGCCACTCGAGATCGGTGTCGTCGAGGGCGGTGTGCTGGCGTACGAGTTCGTTCATGGAGGGCACGTCAGCGAGCGTACCCGGCGGTCTGCGGAGGCCTGAAACACCCGCGGGCCGCGGCGCCTGAGAGGGACCCTCAACCCTCCCGGCACCGCAGCCCGGAGCAACATCGGCCGTGGGGTGTGCGGTCCCGGTCGGCCGAGGGGTGAGGAGCCGGGGCAGTCAGGGCAGAGAGCTCCGGTTCCTCGGTTCCGCCTTCCTGTGCGGGGAAGGCAGGCTTGTCGTGTCCTGCTACGCATTGTGGACTAGACCACTGCCCCTGTAAATGCGTCGGACGCCGTTCTTCGGTTCTCCGTCGGCGTGTTGCCGCCGGCCCGGACGCGCGGGCGTCCGCCATGCAGCCTAACCCGTGGACTTCTCGCGCGGGACCAGTCGGGCGGGTCGATTTCGGCGCGCGGCCCCCGCACCCGCTCTGTTAGATTGAGATTGGTCTAAACCACATTGCACCACCGCGCGGGCCCGTGCCGACGGGTCCGGTCCCAGTCGAGTCCTCCTCAAGATCGGCAGGCCCACCGTGGAAGTTGTCATCGTTGCGGACGCCAAGGCGGGCGGCGAGCTCATCGCCGAGGCCATGGCGCAGCTCCTGCGGCGCAAGCCCGACGCCCTGCTGGGCGTGGCCACCGGCTCGACGCCGCTGCCCGTCTACGAGGCGCTGGCGGCCAAGGTGCGCTCCGGTGCCGCGGACGTCTCCCGGGCGCGGATCGCCCAGCTCGACGAGTATGTGGGACTGCCCGCCGACCACCCCGAGTCCTATCGCTCGGTGCTGCGGCGCGAGGTGCTGGAGCCGCTCGGCATCGGGCTGGAGGCCTTCATGGGCCCCGACGGCGCCGCCGAGGACGTGCAGGGCGCGTGCGAGGCGTACGACAGGGAGCTGGCCGGGGCCGGCGGCGTGGACCTCCAGCTGCTCGGGATCGGCACGGACGGGCACATCGGGTTCAACGAACCGTGCTCCTCGCTCGCCTCCCGCACCCGGATCAAGACGCTGACCGAGCAGACCCGGGTGGACAACGCCCGCTTCTTCGACGGCGACATCGACCAGGTCCCGCACCACGTCATCACCCAGGGCATCGGCACCATCCTGGAGGCCCGGCACCTGGTCCTGCTGGCCACCGGCGAGGGCAAGGCGGACGCGGTCGCCGCGACCGTCGAGGGGCCGGTGGCGGCGGTGTGCCCGGCGTCCGCGCTGCAGCTGCACCCGCACGCCACGGTGGTCGTCGACGAGGCCGCCGCCGCCAAGCTGAAGCTCGCCGACTACTTCCGCCACACCTACGCGAACAAGCCGGACTGGCAGGGCGTCTGAGCGGCCGTCCGTGGTCTGGACCATCCCCCGTCCCAGGGGTATACAAAGGGGATCACGGAGCGTGCGGGGCACACCCCCCGCCGCGAGCCGTGCCACGATGTCAGCCGTGGCCGACGGTGATGTCGGCCGTTTCGGCACTCGAAGCCGGGAAGGCAGAGCATGAGCACCGACGTCAGCAGTACGGAGCACGAGGGTGGGACCACGGTCCGTACGGCGCGTGTGCCCAAGTACTACCGGCTGAAGAAGCACCTGCTGGACATGACCGAGACGGCGCCGCCCGGCACGCCGGTCCCGCCCGAACGCACCCTGGCGGCGGAGTTCGATACCTCGCGCACCACCGTGCGCCAGGCGCTCCAGGAGCTGGTGGTCGAGGGGCGCCTCGAGCGCATCCAGGGCAAGGGCACCTTCGTCGCGAAGCCCAAGGTCTCCCAGGCGCTCCAGCTCACGTCGTACACCGAGGACATGCGCGCCCAGGGCCTGGAGCCCACCTCGCAGCTGCTGGACCTCGGCTACATCACCGCCGACGACCGGCTCGCCGGGCTGCTCGACATCACGGCCGGCGGGCGGGTGCTGCGCATCGAGCGGCTGCGCATGGCCAACGGCGAGCCGATGGCCATCGAGACCACCCATCTGAGCGCCAAGCGCTTCCCCGCGCTGCGCCGCAGCCTGACGAAGTACACCTCCCTCTACACCGCCCTCGCCGAGGTGTACGACGTCCACCTCGCGGAGGCCGAGGAGACCATCGAGACGTCCTTGGCCACCCCGCGCGAGGCCGGTCTGCTCGGCACCGACGTCGGCCTGCCGATGCTGATGCTGTCCCGGCACTCGCGGGACCGCGGCGGACAGCCGGTGGAGTGGGTGCGGTCGGTGTACCGGGGCGACCGGTACAAGTTCGTCGCCCGTCTGAAGCGCCCGCAGGAGTGACGCCGGCGGACCCCGTGCCGGGGGTCCGAGCCGTCTCCGAAACGCCCCGCGGACCCCGGCGGAGCGGGCGGTCGACCGGGGTTCCCGTCGCCGTCGGCCCTCGGCCGGGCCGTGTCCGGGCACCTCTCCGCCGACGAGGGGTTACGGCCGCGCCGCACCCTGACCTAGATTGCCCTGCGCACCACCGCCGGTGATCAGTGAGGGGACGGGAGCCGTCTGATGTCGCAAGCCCCAGAAACCAGAGGAGGGCCGGTGGTGACGCCTGTCCGCGTCGTCATCGCCCTCTGTCTCGTCGCACCATTCGTGGCCGTGCTGTGGGTCGGTTCGTACGCCAAGACCGACCCCGTCGTCATCGGCATTCCGTTCTTCTACTGGTACCAGATGCTGTGGGTGCTCCTCTCCACCGCGCTGACGATGGTCGCGTACAAGCTCTGGCAGCGTGACCGGCGCGCCCGCTCGGCCTCGAAGGGCGGTGCGTCGACGTGAACGACGGCGTGAACGGCGTGGCACTCGCCGTCTTCGTCTTCTTCTTCGTGCTGGTCACGGCCATGGGGTTCATGGCCGCACGCTGGCGCAAGGCCGAGAACGAGCACAGCCTCGACGAGTGGGGACTGGGCGGGCGGTCCTTCGGGACCTGGGTCACCTGGTTCCTGCTCGGCGGCGACCTGTACACCGCGTACACCTTCGTGGCCGTACCGGCGGCGATCTACGCGGCGGGCGCGGCCGGCTTCTTCGCGGTGCCGTACACCATCCTGGTGTACCCGCTGATCTTCACCTTCCTGCCCCGGCTGTGGTCGGTGTCGCACCGGCACGGCTATGTGACGACGTCCGACTTCGTGCGCGGCCGGTTCGGCTCGAAGGGCCTGTCGCTGGCCGTCGCGGTCACCGGCATCCTGGCGACGATGCCGTACATCGCGCTCCAGCTGGTCGGCATCCAGGCCGTGCTGGACGTGATGGGCGTCGGCGGCGGCGAGGACACCAACTGGTTCGTCAAGGACCTGCCGCTGCTGATCGCCTTCGGTGTGCTGGCGGCGTACACGTACTCCTCGGGGCTGCGGGCGCCCGCGCTGATCGCGTTCGTCAAGGACACGCTGATCTACCTCGTGATCGCGGTGGCGATCATCTACATCCCGATCAAACTGGGCGGCTTCGACGAGATCTTCTCCAGGGCGAGCGAGGCGTACAGCCAGACCAACCCGGCCACGGGCGCTCCGCGCGGTGCGCTGGTACCGGGCGAGGCGGGCCAGTGGACGTACGCCACGCTGGCGCTCGGCTCGGCGCTCGCGCTGTTCATGTACCCGCACTCGATCACCGCGACGCTGTCCTCGCGCAGCCGTGAGGTGATCCGCCGCAACACCACGATCCTGCCGTTGTACTCCCTGATGCTGGGCCTGCTGGCGCTGCTCGGCTTCATGGCGATCGCGGCCGGGGTGAAGGTGCAGAACGGCCAGCTGGCGATCCCGCAGCTGTTCGAGAACATGTTCCCGGCCTGGTTCGCGGGCGTGGCCTTCGCGGCGATCGGCATCGGCGCGCTGGTGCCGGCGGCGATCATGTCGATCGCGGCGGCGAACCTCTTCACCCGCAACATCTACAAGGACTTCATCAAGCCGGACGCGACACCGAAACAGGAGACCCAGGTCTCCAAGATCGTGTCCCTGCTGGTGAAGGTGGGCGCGCTGGTCTTCGTCCTGACCATGGACAAGACGGTCGCCATCAACTTCCAGCTGCTGGGCGGCATCTGGATCCTGCAGACCTTCCCGGCACTGGTGGGCGGCCTGTTCACCCGCTGGTTCCACCGCTGGGCGCTGATCGGCGGCTGGGCGGTCGGCATGGTCTACGGCACGGTCGCCGCGTACGGGGTGGCCTCGCCGACGCAGAAGCACTTCGGCGGGTCGTCGAAGGAGATCCCCGGCATCGGCGAGATCGGCTACATCGGCCTCACCGCCTTCGTGCTCAACGTCCTGGTCACGGTCGTGCTGACCTTCGTCATGCGGGCCCTCAAGGCGCCCGAGGGGATCGACCGGACCAAGCCGGAGGACTACACGGCGGACGCGGGCGACCCCGGCGTCCAGGTGGAGCTTCCGCCGGCCACGGCGGGCAGCGCCCACTGAGGCGGCGGACACGGGAGGTGACGGGCCGCCGGGGAGGACCGGCGGCCCGTCGTCGTACCCGTCCGGCACACTCCGTACATGGACATCGTCATCCGGCCGGTGGAGCCCGGCGAGTACGAAGAGCTCGGTGAGATCACCGCGCAGGCCTATCTGCTGGACGGGCTGCTGGACTTCGGGGGGAGCGACCCCTACCTCGGGGAGCTGCGGAACGTGGGGAAGCGGGCGGCCGCCGCCGAGGTGCTGGTCGCCGCGGCGAACGGGGTGGTGCTGGGCGGGGTGACCTTCGTGCCGGGTCCCGGCCCGATGGCCGACATAGCGGAGCCGGGCGAGGCGGAGATCCGGATGCTGGCGGTCGCCCGCGCGGGCCGGGGACGGGGCGCCGGGGAGGCGCTGGTGCGCGCCTGCGTGGACCGGGCGCGGGCCGTCGAGGGGTGCGGGCGGGTCGTGCTGTCGACCCAGCGCACCATGCGCGCCGCCCACCGCGTCTACGAGCGGCTCGGTTTCACCCGCACCCCCGAGCGCGACTGGAACCCTCTGCCGGAGCTGGACGACATCACTCTGCTCACCTACGAGTTGACGCTCTGACACCTCCGCGACACAACATATGGGGTTGTCGGCGACACCCGACACAAGATGTATGCTCATGCTCGCTGTCGTCGCAGGGGAATCCGGTGTGAATCCGGAACTGTCCCGCAACGGTGTACCCATGCCCGCCCCCGCCGAGGTGCGCGCACGGGCGTCAGTCCGAGGACCTGCCGACAGTGCGCCCGGCCGTCCGGTCCGGGTGCCTGGACGTCCGGGCCTCGTGGAGTGGGCCGGTGGACGCGACGCCGCGTGCGCTCGTGTGCTGCCCCTGCCCTCCTCGAGGCCCCGTGCCGAGCGAGGGAGAGCCCCACGTGACCATCGCGCCAGCCGATCCGGCCTCAGCGATCGACGTGACCGAGGAGAGCGGCGGCCCCGGTGCCGCGCTGCTGCGGACCCTGACCGAGCTGACCGCCGACCTGCCGGACGCCGACCCCGGCCGGGTCGCCGCCGCCGCGCTGCGCGGCCGGTCCGCCTCCGCCGACGCGGCGGAGCTGCGGGAGCTGGCCACCGAGGCGGCGGCCGGACTCATCTCCGAGGACCCGGCCTACTCCCGGCTCGCCGCCCGGCTGCTGACCATCGGCATCCGCGCCGAGGCCGCCTCGCAGGGCGTCACCTCGTTCACCGGGTCCGTCGCGACCGGGCACCGCGAGGGCCTGATCGCCGACCGGACCGCCGCGTTCGTCCGGCTGCACGCCGCCCGCCTGGACGCGCTGATCGACCCCCGGGCCGACGACCGCTTCGGCTACTTCGGCCTGCGCACCCTGCACAGCCGCTACCTGCTGCGGCACCCGGTCACCCGCAAGGTCGTCGAGACGCCCCAGCACTTCCTGCTGCGGGTCGCCGCCGGACTCGCCGAGGACGACAGCGCGCGCTCCGTGGACGAGGTCACCGCGCTGTACGGGCTGATGAGCCGCCTGGACTACCTGCCCTCCTCCCCCACCCTGTTCAACTCCGGCACGCGGCACCCGCAGATGTCGTCCTGTTACCTCCTCGACTCCCCCAAGGACGAGCTGGACTCGATCTACGACCGCTACCACCAGGTCGCCCGCCTCTCCAAGCACGCCGGCGGCATCGGTCTGTCCTACTCCCGCATCCGCGCCCGGGGTTCGCTGATCCGCGGCACCAACGGGCACTCCAACGGCATCGTCCCGTTCCTGAAGACGCTCGACGCCTCGGTCGCCGCCGTGAACCAGGGCGGGCGGCGCAAGGGGGCGGCGGCGGTCTACCTGGAGACCTGGCACTCCGACATCGAGGAGTTCCTGGAACTGCGCGACAACACCGGCGAGGACGCCCGCCGCACGCACAACCTGAACCTCGCGCACTGGGTGCCGGACGAGTTCATGCGCCGGGTGGACGCCGACGGGCAGTGGTCGCTGTTCTCCCCGGCGGACGTGCCCGGACTGGTCGACCTGTGGGGCGAGGAGTTCGACGCGGCGTACCGGGCCGCCGAGGCGGCGGGCCTGGCGAGGAAGACCCTCCCGGCCCGCGAGCTGTACGGCCGCATGATGCGCACCCTCGCGCAGACCGGCAACGGCTGGATGACCTTCAAGGACGCCGCCAACCGCACGGCGAACCAGACCGCCGAACCGGGCCACGTCATCCACTCCTCGAACCTGTGCACGGAGATCCTGGAGGTCACCGACGACGGGGAGACGGCGGTCTGCAACCTGGGATCGGTCAACCTCGGCGCCTTCGTGGCGGACGGGGACGTCGACTGGGAGCGCCTCGACGAGACCGTGCGCACGGCCGTGACGTTCCTCGACCGGGTCGTCGACATCAACTTCTACCCGACCGAGCAGGCGGGCCGCTCCAACGCCAAGTGGCGCCCCGTCGGTCTCGGCGCCATGGGCCTGCAGGACGTCTTCTTCAAGCTGCGGCTGCCCTTCGACTCCCCGGAGGCGAAGGCCCTGTCCACGAGGATCGCCGAGCGGATCATGCTCGCCGCGTACGAGACCTCCGCCGACCTCGCCGAGCGCGGCGGCCCGTTCCCGGCCTGGGAGAAGACCCGTACCGCCCGGGGCGTGCTGCACCCCGACCACTACGGCGTCGAGCTCACCTGGCCGGAGCGCTGGGCGGCGCTGCGGACCCGGATCGCCTCCGTCGGGATGCGCAACTCGCTGCTCCTCGCGATCGCGCCCACCGCCACCATCGCGTCGATCGCGGGCGTGTACGAGTGCATCGAGCCGCAGGTGTCCAACCTGTTCAAGCGCGAGACGCTGTCCGGTGAGTTCCTCCAGGTCAACTCGTACCTGGTGGACGACCTGAAGCGGCTCGGCGTGTGGGACGCGCGCACCCGTGAGGCGCTGCGCGAGGCGGGCGGCTCGGTGCAGGGCTTCGCCTGGATCCCCGAGGACGTGCGGCGGCTGTACCGCACCGCCTGGGAGATCCCGCAGCGCGCTCTGATCGACATGGCCGCCGCCCGCACCCCGTACCTCGACCAGGCCCAGTCGCTGAACCTGTTCCTGGAGACGCCGACCATCGGCAAGCTCTCCTCGATGTACGCGTACGCCTGGAAACAGGGCCTGAAGACCACGTACTACCTGCGCTCCCGCCCGGCGACCCGGATCGCCCGCGCGGCGGCCCGGACCACCGTCCCCGTCCCGCAGGCGGCCGACCCCGAGGCCGTCGCCTGCTCCCTGGAAAACCCCGAGTCCTGCGAGGCCTGCCAGTGATGACCAGCGAAACCAAGAACCTGCTCGACCCGGGTTTCGAGCTGACCCTGCGCCCCATGCGCTACCCCGACTTCTACGAGCGCTACCGGGACGCCATCAAGAACACCTGGCACGTGGAGGAGGTGGACCTCCACTCGGACGTGGCCGACCTGGCGAAGCTCAGCCCCGAGGAGCAGCACCTGATCGGCCGGCTGGTCGCGTTCTTCGCGACCGGCGACTCGATCGTGGCGAACAACCTGGTGCTGACCCTGTACAAGCACATCAACTCCCCGGAGGCGCGGCTGTACCTGTCGCGGCAGCTCTTCGAGGAGGCGGTGCACGTCCAGTTCTACCTGACCCTGCTGGACACGTACCTGCCCGACCCGGACGACCGGGCGGCGGCCTTCGCGGCCGTGGAGAACATCCCGTCCATCCGGGAGAAGGCCGAGTTCTGCTTCCGGTGGATGGACTCGGTGGAGAAGATCGACCGGCTGGAGACGCAGGCGGACCGCCGCCGCTTCCTGCTGAACCTGATCTGCTTCGCCGCGTGCATCGAGGGCCTGTTCTTCTACGGGGCGTTCGCCTACGTCTACTGGTTCCGCGGCCGGGGCCTGCTGCACGGGCTGGCGACCGGCACCAACTGGGTGTTCCGGGACGAGACGATGCACATGTCCTTCGCCTTCGACGTGGTCGACACCGTGCGCAAGGAGGAGCCGGAGCTCTTCGACGAGCAGCTCGGGCAGCAGGTCACCGACATGCTGCGCGAGGCGGTCGAGGCGGAGCTGCAGTTCGCGCGCGACCTGTGCGGGGACGGGCTGCCGGGCATGAACACCGAGTCGATGCGCCAGTACCTGGAGTGCGTCGCCGACCAGCGGCTGGTGCGGCTGGGCTTCGCCCCGGTGTACGGCTCGGAGAACCCGTTCTCCTTCATGGAGCTCCAGGGCGTCCAGGAGCTGACGAACTTCTTCGAGCGGCGCCCGTCCGCGTACCAGGTCGCCGTGGAGGGCACGGTCGACCTGGACGAGGACTTCTAGGACGCCGTGCGCCCGGGCGCCGCCCCGCCGTCACGCCGCTCGTGCGGCGCGGCGCGGGGCGGCACCCGCCGCCGGGCGTGCGGCCGCCGGCTCCTCGCGGCGGCCGCACGGGCGGCCTCGGCCTGCCTGATCTGCCGGTCGATTCGCCGCTCACGCCCGATGCTCCTTACCGGCAGTGGCAGGACTGCCGTACACCCTCGATCCACCGCCAAGGGCGCAGCACCCCGGAGCCATGCTCCAGAACGTGGCAGCCGCCCTCCTCGACGGCGTGGCTCCCTTCGGACTCGATGTCGTCCGCGAGGTCTTCGGCGTCGACCGCAGCGACGACGGCCCACCGGTCCACGACTTCGCCGTGCTCGCCGGCGTCTCCTACCTCTCCCGGGAGTTCCCGCCCGAGCTGCTGGACGCCCTGCGCAGAGGGGTGGACCGGGGTGCGCACGTACTCGGCATCCGCTCCGGGACCGCCTGCGCCCGCCACCCCCGCACCGCGACGGCGGGCAGGCCCGGCACCTGCTGGAGGCGACGGACGAGACGGTGGACGCGATCGCGGGCCGTACCGGCTTCGGCAACGCGGCGGCGCCGCGCCACCACTTCACCCGTGCCGTCGGCGCCACCCCGCACGCCTGCCGGCGCACGTTCAGGGGCCCGGAAGCCGCCTGAACGCGCGCCGCGCGGTCGCTCAGCGGGGCACCGCCCGCAGCATCAGGCCGCGCGGCCGGAGCGTGATGCCGATCCGGGGCCGGGAGTCGGAGCCGGGCGCGTGCTCGAAGCGGTAGGCGGAGGCGACCACCGCGGTGACGAGTGTGAGTTCGGCCATCGAGAAGTGGTCGCTGGGGCACTTGCGGTTGCCCACGCTGAACGGGCTCATCGCGTACTTGGGCACGTTCCCCGACCGCTCGGGGAGCCAGCGGTCGGGGTCGAACTCCTCGTGCCGCTCGTACGACCGCCGGTCGCGCTGGATCGCGTACGGGCTGTAGACGAGGTCCGCGCCCCGGGGAATGCGGTATCCGCCGAGTTCCGTGTCGGTCACCGCGCGACGGGTCAATATCCATACGGCCGGATACAGCCGCAGGGTCTCGACGACGACATTCGCGGTGTACCTCAGCTCGTGGACGTCCTCGAATGCGACCGGGCGGTCGCCCACGACGGTTTTCATCTCTTCGCGGATCCTCTCACCGACTTCCGGGTGCTCGGTGAGAACCAGGAGGAGCGACATGACCGTGGCTCCGACGGTTTCGCTGCCGGGCGTGAGGATGGCGATCACCTGGTCGTGGATCTCCTGTTCCCCTATGGGATCGCCATGCTCGTCCCGCGCCTCCAGCAAAGCCGTCAGCAAATCGTTCGGTTTCTGACCGCTCGCCCGCCGGTCGGCGACGATCTCGTCGACCAGGACGTGCAAATCGGCCAGCGCGCGATTGAATTCCCGGTTGGCAGGCAGCGGCACCTTGTAAAGCGGCCCGAGCGGTACCACCATGCGCTGGTACATGCCGCTGAACAGGGTGGCGAGATCGGCGCAGACGCGCTCCGCCCGGGCGTCCATGGAGCTGCCGCGCATCAGGCAGCGGGCGGTGACCCGGACGGCCAGGCGGAAGGACTCCGCCGTGACGTCCAGCACCTCTCCGGAGCGCCAGCGCTCCGCGAGCGCGTACGCCTCCTCCGCCATGATCGGCCCGTACGCGGGAATGGCGTCGAGTTTGAACGCGGGCTGGATGGTGCGGCGCTGGCGCCGGTGCAGCGGGCCGTTGGCGGTGGCGACGCCCTCCTTGCCGAGCAGGTCCTCCAGGGACTCCCACAGCGGTCCGGCGATGATGTAGTCGGGGCTCAGCGCCACCGCCCCGGTGAGGGCGGGGGTGGTGACGGCGTACACCGTCTTCGGACCGAGCTTGAGGCGCACCACGTCGCCGTGGTCGCGCAGCCGGGACATGAAGGACAGCGGATCGCGCGCCAGTTTCCAGCCGTGGCCGAGGACGGGCACTCCTCCGCCGGCCACGGGGGGCTCGCGCAGCGGGGACACCTCGGCCGCCCTGGGGTTCGCCGGCTCGACGCTCATGACTCACCTGCCGCTTCGTTGGTGACGTACGGGGGTGTGGACCGGTCGTCCCAGCTGTCGACCCGGTACCGGCCGGACTCGTGGTGGAACCAGTAGACGGAACTGAACCAGTTCCGCATGTTGCCGACGCAGGCGCGTACGGCGGCACTCGTCTCCTTTCCTGCCACCGTGCCGTCGTCGAGGGTGTCCGCGAAACGCAGGGCGTCCCGTTCGGCGTCCTGGAATTCGCTGATGCATTCCTCGACGCGACGCCTCACTTCCGTGATCGCCTCTTCGAGCGTGAGTTCCTCGTGGATGACGAGACTGATGCCGAGATTGTGCACCTCATTTCCCGCCATCTCCTTCGGCAGCGAACACAGGTCGTTGTACCAGGCGGCGAATTCCTGACTGAGCAGCGCCGCTTTCCGGTAGGCGGGGTTCTGCCGTACCTCGTCCGGCAGTTCGCTTCCCGCGCTCGGCTCCAGGAGATCGGTCCAGATCCAGTGCGCGAAGGTGAGCCGGCGCAGTTCCAGGTATTCCTCGACGGTGGGGACGATCCCCTCCGTGCGGTTGCGGAACTCCCGGTCGTACGCCTCGATCACCTCGTGGAAGTGGCGGGCGAACCGGTCGTTCCAACCGCCCGGCAGGAACGCGTACAGCCGCTCCACGCTGTCCGCGAGCCCCGCCACCACCGGGTCCTCGTGCCCCAGGTGGTCACCGGGGCTGTCGAGGGCCCTGTGCAGCCGGTCCTTCAGCCGCATCCAGGCGGCGGCGCGGCCGTGGACGATGTCACGGTCGTGCCGGTCGTCCCAGACGAAGAACCACGCGCTGTAGTCCGCTATCGCCTGCAGGACGCCGTCGGGGGCGCCTATGTAGTAGCCCGCCATAAGGTCGGTGTAGCACAGGCCATCGGCGTGTTCCTCCACCTTGTCCGCCGGCATGAGCCGCTTTTCGAGCAGCCACGCCCGGGTCTTCTCCTGAAGTCGCGGCCAATACGGGTGGAGTTGCCGGGGAAAAGCCGCCTCGATCACCGGAAGGGACAACGCCGGTGGAACCGCGATGGTGGTCGGTGTCGATGTGGTGCCGTGTGACAACGCATGCACGAACAATCCCCTCTCTGCCGCCGGTCGGCGTACGCCCGCCCCGAGCCGGGCGCACGCCGTGCGTATCCCCGTACCTCTATTCAGCACCACAACTGACCGTTCTGGGACCGGATTTGCTTCTTTCGCCACGACAGGGGCCGCACGAACGAACGGCGCCCGATCGAAAAAATGCTCGATCGGGCGCCGTCGACGAGGAGAAGGAGGGGCTCCGGAGGCCGGTCAGCCGTTGGCCACCACGGGATAACGCGGCTCGTTCTCGGCCATCTGCCGCAGTGCGTCCTTGCGTTCGCGCTTGGACAGTCGGTCGATGTAGAGGTAGCCGTAGAGGTGGTCGGTCTCGTGCTGCAAACACCGTGCGAAGTAGCCGGTGCCGCGGACCCGGACGGGGTTGCCCTTCTCGTCCTGACCGGTCACTTCGGCGTAGTCGGGGCGGGCCAGCGGCATGTACGCCGTGGGCACCGACAGACAGCCCTCGTTGCTGTCGTCCAGCCGACGCCGCTCGGCGGGCAGTTCGACCAGCTCGGGGTTGCAGAGCACACCGACGTGCCGCACGCCCTCGTCGTCCGGGCAGTCGTAGACGAAGACCTTCTTGCCCACGCCGATCTGGTTGGCGGCCAGGCCCACGCCCTCGGCGGTGCGCTGGCTGGCGAACATGTCGGCGACCAGCTGCTGGAGCTCGTCGCCGAAGTCCGTCACGTCCTCGCACTCCTGGTGCAGCACCGGGTTGCCGACCACGGTGATCGGGCGCGAGGTGCCGCGCTCCCGCCACCCCGTCTCGCGCTCCTCGCAGTCCTCCGTGTCGATGACGTACCCCTCGTCGTCGACGGGGAGCACGCCCGCGTGCTGCTGATCGGTGTCCTGCTGAGCCATGACCGACGTGTGCCTTCCTGAGTAAAACCGGGGTCGTGATCTGACAAGGGTACGGTCCCGCGCCCCTGCGGGAGCACGGGACCGGGTCGCTGTGCGGCTCCGCCGCGTGGGCGCGACCGGCCACGACGGACCCGCGGCCGGCGGCGCTTCTAGCACACCTCTTCCAGGTCCCGCCAGTCCCGGGAGTCCGGGCTGTCCGCGACCCACCCGTCGAGCAACCCCCGGACCAACGAAGCCGGCGCGGCCACCCCGCACTCCCGCTCGGGCACCCACG
Organism: Streptomyces caelestis; assembly: GCF_001279005.1. Classification (GTDB taxonomy): domain Bacteria; phylum Actinomycetota; class Actinomycetes; order Streptomycetales; family Streptomycetaceae; genus Streptomyces; species Streptomyces heliomycini. Next base: position 28,348 of record NZ_LGCN01000230.1, on the reverse strand, counting down.
ACTGCCCGTCCGTACGGTGCCCCAGCGGCCCGGGGTGCCCCGGTTCGCTGTGGTCGTGCGGATCCAGGTGCTCGCCCTCCCCCTCGTCGGACGGCATCCGGGACTCCGAGCACATCCGGCACAGCAGCCGCACGGAGGACGACCAGTCCTCGGCCGCGAACCCGGCGTCGGAGGCCAGCTGCTCCAGCGCGTCCCGGTCGGCCTCGGTCGCGGCCTCCAGCAGCACCACCCAGGTCGGCACCGGCGAGGGAGCCCACAACTCGATCTCGTCGAACACCGGGTAGGTGTGCCCGGCGGCGGTGCTCCGCTCCCCGTGCGGCACGCCGTCGTGCAGGACGACCTCGCCCCAGCGGCGCCCGGAGGACGGCAGCGGAATGGACAGCACCTCGATCCGGGCGGGGTCGAGGCGTCGCCCCCACACCACCTCCGCCTCCCCCTCCGGGGACAGCCGTACGGCCGCGCTGCCCAGGTCCATGCCGAGGGGCTCGCCGGAGTCGGTGGCCGGGCCGGGCACCTTGAGTCCGTAGGCCTGCCAGGCCCGCCGGGCCAGCGGCCAGTCCTGCAGGGCGGTGGCGGCGATGCCGACGTTCCACCAGTCGGGAGCCCCGGTGTCGCGGTCGAGCAGCGCCACGGCCCGCAGTCCGGCGGCCCGCGCCTGCTCCCAGTCGTGCCGGAACTTGTGCAGCAGCGCGAGGTTGAACCAGGACTCCGACAACCAGGGCTCCAGGTCGGCGGCACGGGTCAGCAGCGCGCCCGCGTCCTCGTACCGGCCGTCGCCGATGAGCGTGAACGCACGGTCCGTGGCCTGCCGCCAGGAGGCGGAGGGCCGGTGCCGTCCCTTGCCGAAGATCCTCACGATTCCCGCCTGCCAGTTCCGTCGGTGGGCTGGCTGTGCCCGTCCGCGCCCCCGGACACCCTCTCCTTCGCATCCAACCACGTACGGCCACGAGGACGCTCATTACCCATGGGTTACCCAGCCTCGGCCGGGGTCAGACAGTCCCGTGCGTGGCCCTCGCCACGATCGGCCTCCGTGTTCACGCGCACCCTCCGTGTTCCGTGACAGCACCCGGGCCAGTGCTTCGACCACCTCTGGCGCGTACGCGCCGGCGGTGCCCAGGCGCAGTTCCTCCAGCGCGGTCAGCGGCCCGCCCGGCCCTCCTTCCCGGGACTTCTCCTCGTACGCGTTGACCACCCGGACGATACGCGCGGCGAGCGGCTGCTCCCGGTGCGGGTCGGCCTGGCGTTCGACGATCGCGGCCACCCGCGGGTCCACCCCGGTCTGGCGCACCACGGCGCCGCCGAGCAGCGCGATCCGCCGCTGTTCGGTGACCGGCAGGACGGCGGTGGCGCCGTCGGGGACCGGGTCGACGAGGCTGAGCTGGCCGATGTCGTGCATCAGGGCGGCGTACTCCAGCACGGTCAGTTCGGGTTCGGTCAGCCCGAGGTCCCGGCCCACCGCCCGGCTGAGCCCGGCGACCCGGCGGGCGTGCCCGGCCGGGGTGTATCCGGCGATCTCGGTGGCCCGCGCGAGGGAGGCGATGGTCTGCCGGTAGGTGGCGCGCACGGCGGCGTACCGCCGGTAGGACAGCTGTGCGAGCAGCAGGGGCACGGAGAAGACGGGCAGCGCCCACAGCCCCACGACCGCGACCCCGAGCGCCATCACCGCGCCCGTGGCGATGACGGCGGCCCCGATGCCGGGCACGGCCCGCAGTTCGCCGCGCAGCGTCGGCAGGAAGGGCCATCCGGTGCGGGAGTGGGCCAGCGCGGCGGCGAGCACGGCGTCGCACAGCGCGGTGAGGCACAGCAGGGCGAGCAGCAGCAGCGCGTGGGCGGGGCCTCCCCAGCCGTCGAAGACGCCCCGGTTGTACAGCGGCTGGAAGCACACGGCGGCGAACCCGACGGTCAGCACCCTGCGGGCCGACGGGTCGAGGGCCGGGCCCCCGCCACGCCCGACGTGCGGCACGCTGCCGAGCAGGGACGCGGCGAGCACCACGGTGACGACCTGGGCGGCGCCGTGCTGGGTGGGCCGCCCCGCGGTCTCGCCGAGCAGCGCGTACGACAGCGAACCCGCGGCGGCGAGCGGCGCGGCCTCCCTGATCCGCGTCCCGTTGCGCCGGGTGAGCTCGCCGACGGCGATGAGCACCCCGAAGGCGAGGGCGGCACCGCGTTGCTCGACGCCGTTGTAGAGGGTGGCGCCGAGGGAACCTGCGGCGAGGACGGCGGCGCACAGGTGCACGACGGTGTGGAGCCGGGGCCTCATCGGCGCGCCCCGGGCCGGCCGACGGCCGGTGCGACGGGCCCGGGCACGGCGTCGGGCCGCGTGTCGCCGCCGGCCGGCCGGGGGTCGTCGGCGGTCACCGCCGGATGCCAGCCGGCCCGGCCGATCGCCCGGACCAGCGCGGCCACCATCCGCGGGTCGAAGTGGGCGCCCGCGCACCGCCGGAGCTCCTCCAGCGCCACGGGCACGGGCCGCGCCCTGCTGTAGGAGCGGTTGGAGGTCATCGCGTCGAAGGCGTCGGCGACGGCGACCACCCGCGCGGACTCCGGGATCTGACCGCCCGACAGCCCATAGGGGTAGCCGGTGCCGTCCAGCCGTTCGTGGTGGTGCAGGACCGCCGCGCGGGCCTCGCCGAGAAAGGAGATCCCCCGCACCATCTCGTGCCCGTACTCGGGGTGCAGTTCGATCACCCGGCGCTCCTCGGGGGTCAGCGGGCCGTCCTTGGTGAGCAGCCGGGTGGGCACGCCGAGCTTGCCGACGTCGTGCAGGATGCCCGCGAAGCGGAGCACCTCGACGCGCTCGTCGTCCATGCCGAGTTCCCGCGCGATCATCATGGACGCCCGTCCGACGCGTTCGCTGTGCCCGCGCGTGTAGCCGTCCTTGATGTCGACGGCCTGGACGAGCGCGCGGATCGTCGCCTGATGGGCGGCCCGCTCCCGGTGGTACTGGGCGAACGCCCACCAGGAGACGCCCATCGGCGGCAGCACGAGCAGCGCGGCCACCGGACCGTAGGGGCTGCGCCACAGCAGCGCCATCATGAGTCCGGCGAGGCCGTGCACGGTGATCGGCGCCAGCGACCTGAGGAACAGCCGCCACCAGGCGGCCGGCGCCGAGATCCGCCTCCCGCGCGGGAGCGCGCCGGGCGCCGGAAAGCCGCCGTCCAGCAGGGTGAGCACCAGGCAGAACGCCAGCACCGCGGCCCCGGCGGTGCCGAGTGCGCCCGGGACGTCGCAGTCCGCCACCGCCTCCCGGCCGCCGACCGCCAGGTGGACCCGGCCCGCCGCCCACACGGCGAGCACCAGCCGGCCGGCCCGCCAGAGCCTGCGCGCCGGGTACGGACGTCGTTCCACGGGGAGCAGCAGCGCCCCGGGGAGCGCGACCAGCGCCGCGGCGGGCGGTGGCAGCAGGAAGGCCCCGGCGAGCAGGACGGGGTGGAAGGCTCCGCCCGGGTGCGGGGCCGCGGCCGGACGCGACCGGGCGAGGTGCTCGCAGCCCGCGTACAGCGCGGCGAGCAGGGCGACCGCCCACCAGGAGAAGCGGGCGCCGCCCGGCGGCGGCACCGGGCTTCCGGGGACCAGCGGCAGCAGGCAGAGCAGGGCCGGTACGGTGACACAGGCGACATACGCGCGGGCCCGCGCCGGTAACGCCTCCATGAACCCCTCCCGACCGTGCCCGCCGGCACTCGGCCTGCCGCCTGCCAGGTTCTGGAGCCTAGGGCGACGGGGCGTGCCTCCACGGGCCGATAACCCGCGGATTAGCACGTTCGAGTGACACAGAGGCCGGGGAACCGCGGAGTGTCAGGACTCCTGCGGGGTGGCCGGCGCGGCCGTGACGTCCTGGTCGGGGACGGCCTGGCCGGAGCGGATCAGGTCGAGCCGGCCCATGACCTTGGAGCGCAGGTCGCCCGGCACGTCGTCCTGTCCGCAGCAGCGCTTGACCAGCTTCTTCACCGCCTGCTCGAGCCCGTACTTCTCCAGGCACGGCGAGCATTCCTCGAAGTGGTGCTCGAACTTCACGCAGTCGGAATCCGGCATCTCACGGTCGAGGAACTCGTAGAGATGATCGAGGATCTCGCTGCAATCCGTCTCGTGCGGCTCTCCGCAGCTCATGACCCCGAGCCTTTCGCTTCGTTCGACTCCCCGGCGCCGGCCGGGACCAGTCCGCGCTCGCGCGCGTAGTCCTCCAGCATGCCGCGCAGCTGACGGCGGCCACGGTGCAGCCGGGACATCACCGTACCGATGGGTGTCCCCATGATGTCCGCGATCTCCTTGTAGGCAAAGCCCTCCACATCGGCGAGGTACACCGCGATGCGGAACTCCTCGGGGATCGCCTGGAGCGCCTGCTTGACGTCCGAGTCGGGCAGGTGGTCCAGCGCCTGCGACTCCGCGGAGCGCAGACCGGTGGACATGTGCGACTCGGCGCGCGCGAGCTGCCAGTCCTCGATCTCCTCGGCCGCGCTGCGCTGGGGTTCGCGCTGCTTCTTGCGGTACGAGTTGATGAAGGTGTTGGTGAGGATCCGGTACAGCCACGCCTTGAGGTTGGTGCCCTCGCGGAACTGGTGGAAGGACGCGTACGCCTTGGCGTACGTCTCCTGCACCAGGTCCTCCGCGTCGGCCGGGTTGCGCGTCATGCGCAGGGCGGCCGAGTACATCTGGTCGAGGAACTCGAGCGCGTCCCGCTCGAAGCGCGCGCTGCGCTCCGCGGTCGACTCCGCGCCCGTGCCGCCCTGGCCCTCGGGCTGCTCCGCCTGGCCGTGTTCGGTCCCTGCGTCGGTACCGGGAACCGGACCCACCTCCTCCAGAGTTGTCGTGGGACCGAAGGCGGCCCCACCCGAATCGGAGGATAGACGACGATCCGGTCCGCCCGCCGCCCGAATGGGGGCGGTCTTGGCCGCGTGCAGCACCGTCCAGTCCAGGTCGGCGCGGCTGCTGCGGGTCGGGCAGGCTGTCGAACCCATGCGGCGGACTTCCTCTCCTACGGCGGTGGTGCCGTCGGCCGGCACGTACGACCGTCCCAACATCGGGAACCGCCCGGGCATTCCCGGGGTCAGCCGAGCGTGCCGGTCCACCGCGCGACGGCGTCGGTGACGACCGCCACGGCCGCGTCCTGCGTGATGTCCGCCCGCTTGGGCACGGCGAGACCGTGGTCGCCGCGGGGGACCTCGACCAGTTCGAAGCCCCCCTCGGGGAACTCCTCGGGCCTGCCGAAGGGATCGTTGCCGCCCTGGACCACGAGCGTGGGCACGCCGGTGCCCAGCAGTTCGTCGGCGCGGGACCTCTCGGGCCTGCCCGGCGGATGCAGGGGGAAGCTCAGGGCGAGCACGGCGTGCGCGCCGAGTTCCGTGGCGGTGCGGCAGGCGACGCGGGCTCCGGCGCTGCGCCCGCCCGAGATCACCGGCAGGCCGGACTTCGCCAGCGCGGGCCAGATGCCGCGCCAGCCGGTGTCGAGGGTCTTCGGCGCGGGGGCCACCTTCTTGCCGGCCACCCGCCAGGGCTGTTCGACCAGGGCGACGGTCACCCCGTGTGCGGGCAGTCCGGCGGCGAGAGCCTTCAGGTCCCGGGCCTCGATGCCGCCGCCGGCGCCGTGGCCCACCGCGAGGACGAGGCGGGCGCGGTCACGTGCGTGGTGCCAGGTGACGCGGGCGGTGCCGGCGCCGGTCTCGACGGTCTCGGTCGTGCCTGCCGTGTCCGTCGCGTCTGTCGTGTCGGGGGTCACGTCAGAAGAGTGTGCCCTCCTCCGGCGCGGCCAGCTCGGTCAGCAGCTCCGGTCCGTTGTTGCGGACGTTGCTGACCGCCGTGGGGACCGGGTAGGCGCGCATCAGGCCGGGGGGCGGCGGGGCGAGCAGTTCGCGCAGTTCGCCGACGTCCGTGCGGGCGGGGTCCAGCCAGGCGTCCCAGCGGTCCGGGGTGAGCATCAGCGGCATCCGCGGGTGGATCTCGGCGAGGGTGTGCGGGCCGTCCGCCGGGGACACCGCGAGCGGGCTCGTCTCCGCCTCGGTGGTGATGACGGAGCACGTCACCCACCAGGCCTGGGGGTGGTCGTCCGGCAGCGTCTTGTCCCGCCAGAACTCGTACAGCCCGGCCATGGCGAACACCGAGCCGTCGGCCGGCGTCACGAAGTAGGGCTGCTTGCGGGGCCGCTTCTTCTTCCCCTCGACCTCCAGGTCCCGCTCCTGCTTGCCGGTGACCCACTCGTAGTAGCCGTCGGCGGGCAGGACGCAGCGCCGGGAGGAGAAGGCGCGGCGGTAGGAGGGCTTCTCGTGGACGGTCTCCGCGCGGGCGTTGATCATCCGGGCCCCGCCCTCGGGCGTCTTGGACCAGGAGGGCACCAGGCCCCACTTCAGCTTCCGCAGCTGCCGAACCGGACGCGGGTCCGCCGCGTCCTTCAGGGCACGGTCGAGGACGGCGTAGACCTCCTTGGTCGGCGCCACGTTGTAGTCGGGCCCCAGGGCCTCCTCCGGCTCCCACTTCTCGATCTCGAAGATTCCTGCGAGATCCTCGGGCCTGCGACTCGCTGCATACCGTCCGCACATACATGCAACACTGCCAGACTCCGTCCGCGCAGAGGGAGCAATCGGAAACAGATGGAAAGCATGGTCAGCACCGCGTCCGCCTCACTCGCCTCCCTCTGGGACGAGGTCTCCGGCACCCAGCCCGACCCGGATGTGTGGGTGGTCGTCGCCACACTGGTCGCCGCGGCCGCCGTCGTCGTACCGCAGGGGCTGTGGCGGCTGTCCCGGAACGCCGTCACGATCGCCCACGAGGGCGGGCACGGCCTGGTGGCGCTGCTCACCGGCCGCACGCTGACGGGGATACGTCTGCACTCGGACACCAGCGGCCTGACCGTCAGCCGCGGAAAACCGCACGGCATCGGCATGATCCTCACGGCCGCCGCCGGCTACACCGCTCCCCCGCTGCTGGGGCTGGGCGGCGCCGCGCTGCTCGGCGCCGGCCGCATCACGCTGCTGCTGTGGCTGGCCACGGCGCTGCTGGTGGCGATGCTGGTGATGATCCGCAACGCGTACGGCGCGGTGTCGGTGCTCGTCACGGGCGGTACGTTCGTCCTGGTGTCCTGGCTGACCGGGCCCCAGGTGCAGGCGGCGTTCGCGTACGCCGTGGTCTGGTTCCTGCTCCTGGGCGGGGTGCGCCCGCCCTTCGAGCTCCAGGCCAAGCGGTCACGCGGCGGCGCGGGCGACTCCGACGCGGACCAGCTCTCGCGCCTGACCCACGTGCCGGCGGGCCTGTGGCTGTTCCTGTTCCACGCGGTGTCGCTCTGCGCGCTGCTGGGCGGGGGCAGGTGGCTCCTGGGGCTGTAGGGCGCGAGCGCGGGGAGGCCGCGGACGGAGACGGCCCGCGGGGCCCCTGGGCCGTGCCGGTGCGCGGCTCCGCAGCACGGGTGCGAACAGGCATGACGGATCCGCGACCGACGAACGGCCTACCCGCTCCCCCTCCTTATAGAGTGGTCCCCATGGCCCGAAACTCCGCGCACACCGCCCTCTGGCCCGCCCCGCACGCGAGCGGAGCCGTCGACGCGACGGTCCACGTGCCCGGGTCCAAGTCGGTCACCAACCGTGCCCTCGTCCTCGCCGCCCTCGCCTCCGAGCCCGGCTGGCTGCGCCGCCCGCTGCGTTCCCGCGACACCCTGCTGATGGCCGGCGCCCTGCGCGCCATGGGCGTCGAGATCGAGGAGACGGTGTCGTCCAGCTCCTCCGTCGCGGGGGGCCCGGACAGCACCGGCGAGGCCTGGCGGGTGCTCCCGACCGGCCTGCGCGGCCCGGCCACCGTCGACGTCGGCAACGCCGGCACGGTGATGCGGTTCCTGCCCCCGGTCGCCACGCTGGCCGACGGCCCCGTCCGCTTCGACGGCGACCCGCGCTCGTACGAGCGTCCGCTGAACGGTGTCATCGACGCGCTGCGCCGGCTGGGCGCCCGGATCGACGACGAGGACCGCGGCACCCTGCCGATGACCGTGCACGGCGGCGGCGCCCTGGACGGCGGCACCGTGGAGGTCGACGCGTCCTCCTCCTCCCAGTTCGTCAGCGCCCTGCTGCTGTCCGCGCCGCGCTTCAACCAGGGTGTCGAGGTCCGGCACACCGGTGAGACGCTGCCGTCCCTGCCGCACATCCGGATGACCGTCGACATGCTCCGCGCGGTGGGCGCCCAGGTGGACACCCCCGAATCGGGCGGCGAGCCGAACGTCTGGCGGGTCACGCCGGGCGCCCTGCTGGGCCGGGACCTGACCATCGAGCCGGACCTGTCCAACGCCCAGCCGTTCCTGGCGGCGGCGCTGGTGACCGGCGGCAAGGTCGTCGTTCCGGACTGGCCGGCCCGTACCACCCAGCCCGGTGACCGGCTGCGGGAGATCTTCACCGAGATGGGCGGTTCCTGCGAGCTGACCGAGTTCGGGCTCGTGTTCACCGGCTCCGGGTCGATCCACGGCGTCGACGTGGACCTCGGCGAGGTCGGCGAGCTGACGCCCGGCATCGCGGCCGTGGCGGCGCTCGCGGACTCCCCGTCCACCCTGCGGGGCGTGGCCCACCTGCGGCTGCACGAGACGGACCGGCTGGCCGCGCTGACCAAGGAGATCAACGAGCTCGGCGGCGACGTCACCGAGACCGCCGACGGGCTGCACATCCGCCCGCGCCGGCTGCACGGCGGGGTCTTCCACACCTACGAGGACCACCGCATGGCCACCGCCGGCGCGATCATCGGCCTCGCGGTCGAGGGGGTGCAGATCGAGAACGTGGCGACCACGGCGAAGACCCTGCCGGACTTCCCCGAGCTGTGGACCGGGATGCTCGGGGCGTAGGGGTTCACCATGCGCCGCTACGGCAAGCACACCGACGAGGACGACATCCGCTCCCGTCCCCACCGCAAGGGCAACCGGCCGCGCACCCACATCCGGCCCAAGCACGAGGACGCGGCCCCGGGGCTGGTCCTCACCGTGGACCGGGGCCGGCTGACCTGCCTCGTCGACGACCGGACCGTGCTGGCGATGAAGGCCCGCGAGCTGGGCCGCAAGGCGGCCGTGGTCGGTGACCGGGTGGCCATCGTGGGCGACCTGTCCGGGAAGAAGGACACGCTCGCGCGGGTCGTGCGGATCGAGGAGCGCGCGTCGGTACTGCGCCGTACCGCGGACGACGACGACCCCTACGAGCGGGTCGTCGTCGCCAACGCCGACCAGCTCGCCGTCGTCACCGCCCTCGCCGACCCCGAACCCCGCCCGCGGCTGGTCGACCGCTGTCTGGTCGCGGCGTACGACGGCGGTCTCGAACCGCTGCTGGTGCTGACCAAGTCGGACCTCGCGCCGCCGGACAAGCTGCTGGAGCTGTACGGCGACCTCGACATCCCGTACGTCGTGACCAGCCGCGCGGAACTGGAGAGCGGCGAGGCCGCGGACCGGGTGCGGGAGCACCTGGACGGCCGGATCACCGCGTTCGTGGGGCACTCCGGGGTCGGCAAGACGACGCTGGTCAACGCGCTGGTGCCGCAGGAGCGACGGCGTACGACCGGACACGTCAACGCGGTGACCGGACGGGGACGGCACACGACGACGTCCGCGCTGGCGCTGCCGCTGGCGGGGGCCGAGGGCTGGGTGATCGACACACCGGGGGTGCGGTCCTTCGGGCTCGCCCACGTCGACCCGTCCCGGGTGATCCACGCCTTCCCCGACCTCGAGTCGGGCACGGAGGGCTGTCCGCGCGCGTGCAGCCACGACGAGCCGGACTGCGCGCTGGACGCGTGGGTGGCCGAGGGGCACGCGGATCCGGCGCGGCTGTACTCGCTGCGGCGACTGCTGGCGACGCGGGAGCGCACGGAGGGCGACTGACCTCCGCGTTGTTTGTCGTGACCTCCGGACGGTAAGTGCATAATCGCACCGAGCCGGACCCGAAGCCGACGAAGCGGTCACTGTACGTGGGAACGCGGGAGGACGACACATGGCGTGGCTGCTGGTCATCGTGGCCGGGTTGCTCGAGACCGGTTTCGCCGTGTGCCTGAAGCTGTCGCACGGCTTCACCCGGCTGTGGCCGACCATCGCGTTCTGCGCGTTCGCGCTGGGCAGCTTCGGACTGCTGACCCTGGCGCTGAAGAAGCTGGACGTGGGGCCCGCGTACGCGGTGTGGACGGGGATCGGCGCGGCGGGGACGGCCGTCTACGGGATGGTGTTCCTCGGGGACCTGGTGTCGACCCTGAAGATCGTGTCGATCACGTTCGTGATCGTCGGGGTGATCGGGCTGCAGCTGTCGGGGTCCGCGCACTGAGCGTCCGCTACGGCACCACCGGCTGCCGGTGCGGGACGCCGCGCGCCGGGCCGGCGGCGCCGCCGTCGGTCGGGGGCGCGGCGTGGCAGGACAGGGCGAGGCGGACCACCGGCTCGCAGGAGCGGGCCGGGTCGGCGGCGTCGGAGCCGGGGGCGCCGGGTCCGGCCAGGACGGCGACGGCACGGTCGCGGACGAGGACGACGAAGTCGGCGGGTGAGGGCAGCGGGCCGTCGGCGCGGCGCTGCGCGGGCACGGCGGAGCCGGACGCCGCGGCCGTGCGGCCCGGGGCGAGCAGGCGTCCACCCCAGCAGCCGGTGAGCATGGCGCGGACCAGGGCGTTCTCCCGGGCGCCGGCGGTGGTCCACCCGGCGGTCGCGGTCAGCCGGTCGCGCGGGTCCAGGTGGCCGGTGAGGGCACGGCCGACGCCGGCGAGGCAGCCGTCGGGCTCCCTGCGGACGAGGGCCGGGGCGAGCCCGTCCTTGCTGCCGAACTCGTCGTACAGCGTCTGGCGGGAGACCCTGGCCGTGGCGGCCGCGTCCGCCCTCCGCACCGCGGACCACGGTCGGCGCGCCGGCTCCGTGCGGGCGGCGTCCAGCAGGGACTCCCGCGCTGCGGACGTCTTCGCCTCCCTCGGGGCGAGCGGCCGGTCCTGCGGTGAGATCCGGCGCGCCGCCGGACCCTGTCGAGGGTGCGCGGGTCCCGCCCCCGGTGGCCCCGCACCCACCTCGGCAGATACCGTTCGTCGCATGCCCGACTACCTCGACGACCTGCGTCTCGCCCATGTCCTGGCGGATGCCGCCGACGCCGCGACGATGGAACGGTTCAAGGCTCTCGACCTCAAGGTGGAGACCAAACCGGACATGACGCCGGTGAGTGAGGCGGACAAGGCCGCCGAGGAGCTCATCCGCGGCCACCTCAAGCGCGCCCGCCCGAGGGACGCGGTCCTGGGCGAGGAGTACGGGGTGGAGGGGACGGGGCCGCGGCGCTGGGTGATCGACCCGATCGACGGCACCAAGAACTACGTGCGCGGGGTCCCCGTGTGGGCCACGCTGATCTCCTTGATGGAGGCCGGTGAGGGAGGCTTCCAGCCGGTCGTCGGGGTGGTCTCCGCCCCCGCCCTCGGCCGTCGCTGGTGGGCCGCGCGCGGGCACGGCGCCTATTCCGGCCGCAGTCTGTCGTCGGCCTCCCGGCTGCACGTCTCCCGCGTCTCCGAGCTCTCCGACGCCTCCTTCGCGTACTCCTCGCTCAGCGGCTGGGAGGAGCAGGGGCGCCTCGACGGCTTCCTCGACCTCACCCGCGAGGTGTGGCGCACGCGCGCGTACGGGGACTTCTGGCCGTACATGATGGTCGCCGAGGGGTCGGTCGACCTGTGCGCCGAGCCCGAGCTGTCGCTGTGGGACATGGCGGCCACCGCGATCGTGGTGACGGAGGCGGGCGGCAGTTTCACCGGACTCGACGGCCGCCCCGGCCCGCACAGCGGCAACGCGGCCGCGTCGAACGGGCTGCTGCACGACGAGCTGCTGGGGTACCTCAACCAGCGTTACTGAGCGGCGCGGGGCGAGCGTGCGCGCCCCCGATCGGCCGCACGCGCCCCCTTGTTGGCCCCCGCTCCGCCTGCCACTCTGAGAGTTCCCCCACTTGTGAACTTGTGAAATCGCGAACGAGCGGACTCCCCCGTCCGTGACTTCGCGTTTTCCGGTAGGAGGTGGCTCCATCCATGCTCGTCCGTGACGCCATGAGCGCCGTGGTCCTCACCATCGGCCCCGCCCACACCCTCCGCCAGGCCGCCGCCCTGATGTCCGCCCGCCGGGTGGGCGCGGCCGTGGTCCTCGACCCCGACGGCACCGGCATCGGCATCCTCACCGAGCGGGACGTGCTCGACTCCGTCGGACTCGGCCAGGATCCCGACACCGAGCGCGCCCACGCCCACACCACGACCGACGTCGTGTTCGCCACCCCGTCCTGGACCCTGGAGGAGGCCGCCGCCGCCATGGCCCACGGAGGTTTCCGCCATCTGATCGTCCTGGACCGGGGCGGGCCCGTCGGCATCGTCTCGGTCCGCGACATCATCCGCTGCTGGGCGCCCCGGCGGCAGCGGGCCCCGCAGGTACCGGCGTAGCGACGTGCCGAACGGGCCGGACCCCGAGAGGGGGTCCGGCCCGTGTCTCGACAAGCGGTCCAGCGCTGGAATCAGCCGCGCAGGGCCTGGACCGCGGCCTCCAGCCGCTTGCCGAAGTCCTCGTCCGCCTGACGGAAGTTGTTGATCGCGCGGTCGGCGATCTCGTCACGCGTGACGCCGGAGACGGCGTTCGCCAGGTTCTTGACCAGGCGCTCCTTCTCCTCCTCCGTCATCAGCCGGTACAGGTTGCCCGCCTGGACGAAGTCGTTGTCCTCGGCGTGGACGGGTGTGACCGTCTCACCGGTGACGCCGGTGACCGCGACGGGCTGCCACAGCGGACGACCCGTCTGGTTCGGGCCGCCGAAGCTGTTCGGCTCGTAGTTCTTCGCGCCCTTGTGACGGCCGTCGTACAGGTAGCCGTCACGGGAGTGGGTGCGCGCCTCGGTGGCGTGCGGGCGGTTCACCGGCAGCTGGTCGGCGTTGATGCCGATGCGGTAGCGCTGGGCGTCGCTGTAGCCGAAGAGGCGGCCCTGGAGCATCTTGTCCGGGGAGGGACCGATGCCCGGCACGAAGTGGGCGGGGCTGAAGGCGGACTGCTCGACCTCGGCGAAGATGTTCTCCGGGTTGCGGTTGAGCTCCAGCTTGCCGAACTCGATCAGCGGGTAGTCCGCGTGCGGCCAGACCTTGGTCAGGTCGAACGGGTTGAAGCGGTACGTGGCCGCCTCGGCCGCCGGCATCACCTGGACGTAGACGGTCCAGGACGGGAAGTCGCCGCGCTCGATGGCCTCGCGCAGGTCCCGCTGGTGGGAGTCGGGGTCCTTGCCCGCGAGGATCTCGGCCTCTTCGGCGGTCAGGTTCTTGATGCCCTGGTCCGTCTTGAAGTGGTACTTGACCCAGAAGACCTCGCCGGCCTCGTTGTTCCACTGGTAGGTGTGCGAGCCGAAGCCGTCCATGTGGCGGTACGACGCCGGGATGCCGCGGTCACCGAACAGCCAGGTCACCTGGTGCGTGGACTCCGGGGACAGACCCCAGAAGTCGAAGACGTTGTCCGCCTCCTGCGAGCCGGTGTACGGGTCGCGCTTCTGGGTGTGGATGAAGTCGGGGAACTTGATCGCGTCCCGGATGAAGAACACCGGGGTGTTGTTGCCGACGAGGTCGTAGTTGCCCTCCTCGGTGTAGAACTTCAGCGCGAAACCGCGCGGGTCGCGCACGGCGTCCGCGGCGCCCAGGTTGCCGGCCACCGTCGAGAAGCGCAGGAAGGTCTCCGTCTGCTTGCCGACCTCGGAGAGGAACGCGGCCCGCGTGTACCGCGTGACGTCGGCGGTCACCGTGAAGGTGCCGTAGGCGCCGGCGCCGCGGGCGTGCACCACACGCTCCGGGATGCGCTCACGGTTGAAGTGCGCCAGCTTCTCGATGAGGAGCTGGTCCTGAACGAGGACCGGGCCACCGACGCCCGCGGTCTCGCTGTTCTGGTTGTCGGCTACCGGAGCACCGGCTTCCGTAGTGAGCGGTCCCTGCGTCACGTGCGCCTCCTGCGTACTCGCTGACCAAACCATGCCTTGGCCAAATCCGATCTCGATCCTACAATGGACAATGTCTAAGTCAAGCAAGACTCCAAAGTCACACCCGTTCGGGACTCTTGTCCCCCTCCTGTTAGGCTGGTGCCTATGAGTGACCTTTTGGAACGGCTCCGTGGACGTGGATGGCGGATGACCGCACAGCGCCGTGTCGTGGCCGAGGTCCTCGACGGCGAACACGTTCACCTGACAGCCGACGAGGTGCACGCCAGGGCCGTCGCCAAGCTGCCCGAGATCTCCCGGGCGACCGTCTACAACACCCTGGGCGAGCTGGTCTCGCTCGGCGAGGTGCTGGAGGTCGCCACGGACAAGCGGGCCAAGCGGTACGACCCCAACGCGCACCGCCCGCACCACCACCTGGTGTGCGCGCAGTGCGGCGCGATACGCGACGTCCACCCGATCGGCAATCCGCTGGCCGACCTCCCCGACACGGAGCGCTTCGGTTTCACGGTCTCCGACGTCGAGGTGACGTACCGCGGAGTCTGCCCGAACTGCGCGGCGGCTTAGGCGGCACACCCCACGCGCAAGCGAAAGCCCCGGCACCCATGGGTACCGGGGCCAAAAGCCGAGGGCCGGAACCCTTTCGGATTCCGGCCCTCGGGATTCCGGCCCTCGGCCTTCAGTAGCGGGGACAGGATTTGAACCTGCGACCTCTGGGTTATGAGCCCAGCGAGCTACCGAGCTGCTCCACCCCGCGTCGATGAATGAAACACTACGTCAAGAGAACGGGCAGAAGCAAATCCGTTCCCACGCACCGCTGCGGGCAGTCCCGCACCGCCCCGCACACGCCGGGCTGCGGAACCCGCCCCGCCTCACGCCGACAGTTCCTCACGCAACGCGTCCCGCAGCCGAGCCGCCCGCTCCGTGACCGCCAAAGGCCCCAGCGCCGCCGCCCGCTCGGCCCACCGCTGCCCCTCCGCGAGCTCCCCTCGCCGCGCGTAGACCAGCGCGAGCCGCAGCGCCGCCCGCCCGTGCCCCGCGTCGGCCGCCCGGGTCCACCACACGGCCGCCTCCGGCTCTCTGCCCTCACGGGCCAGCAGCAGCCCCAGATTGAAGGCACCGTTGCGCGACCCGGCCTCCGCCGCCTCCCGGTACCAGCGCGCCGCCTCCACCACGTCCCCCCGGGCCGCCGCGAGCATCCCGACCCGCACCTGGGCCCGCCGGTGCCCCTGGGACGCCGCCCGCTCGTACCACTCCTCGCACTCGCTGCGCCGGTTCACGGGCTCCCCCAGCTCGTGCGCGGGCTCCGGCGGCCTGCGGGCGTCCAGCACCGTCGCCAGCCGGTACGCGGCCTCCGCGCTCCCCCCGCCCGCCGCACACCGCAGGAACCGCTCCGCCTCGCCCTCCTCGCCCTCCCGCAGCCGCGCCATCCCGACCTGGAGCGCCGCCTCCATGTGCCCGGCGGCCGCCGCCTGCTCGTACCAGCGCAGCGCGGACCGCTCCTCGCCCCGGCCCGCGTGCAGGATGCCGAGGTTGAAGGCGGCGTCCACGCTGCCGGCCTCCGCGGCCTTGGAGAACCACGGCTCCGCCCCGGTCGCGTCCCCGGCCCGCAGCAGCAGGATCGCCAGCGCGTTCGCCGCCTCGCGGTGACCGGCGTACGCGGCCCGGCGGTACCACTGCTCGGCCTGGGCGGTCCGGCCCTGGTCGGCGCAGAGCAGCCCGAGGTTGTACGCGCCGTTGATGTCACCGGCGTCCATCGCGGCGCGGTACCAGCGCTCGGCGGTCTGGGTCTCACCCCGCTCGGCGTGCAGCGCCCCCAGCGCGTTGGCGGCGTTGCCGTCGCCGTCCTGGGCGGCCCGCAGCCACCAGACGGCGGCGTTCTCGGTGTCCCCGGCGTCGCGCAGCAGGAAGCCGAGCGCGCAGGCGGCCCGGACCTCGCCGTCCTTGGCGGAGGTCAGGTACCAGCGGCCGGCCTCCTTGAGGTCGCCGCGCCGCTCCAGGATCGTCCCGAGGTGCAGCGCGGCCCGGCGGTGTCCGCGCGCGGCGGCCTGCCGGTACCACTGCTCGGCCTCCCGCACCAGCGCGGCGGCGTCGTCGCTCTCCCCGGCGGCCCTGCGGTCCAGCGCGCGGGCCAGCCGGTACGCCCCTTCCCGGTGCCCCCGTTCGGCGGCGACCCTCATCCAGCGCTCGGTCCCGGCCGTGTCCCCGCGGTGCTCCAGCAGGTCGGCGAGGGCGTACGCGCCGAGGGTGTGGCCCTGCTCGGCGGACTGGCGCAGCCAGTACTCGGCCGCGGGTTCGTCGCCGCGTTCCCGGTGATGGCGGCCGAGCGCGTGGGCAGCCGCGGTGGAACCGGCCACGGCGGCGATCCGCCACCAGCCCGCGGCCTCGTCGGCGTAGCCCCGCTGGTGCAGCAGGACACCCAGGTTGTTGGCGGCGGCGCGGTCGCCCGCGGCGGTGGCGGCACGCAGATGGGGTTCGGCTCCGTCGAGATCACCGCGGCGCAGCAGCATGGCGCCGAGGACGCTCATCGCCTCGACGTCGCCGGCCTCGGCGGCGAGCCGTTGACGCAACTCCTCGGCCGCCTCGTCGGCGGCCTCCCCCGTCTCGTCGCGGGGGTCCTCCCAAGGGGAGGACTGCACAAAACGCCCAGTCCCGAACAGAGTTGCCTTGTCCCCCATAACATCCATCGTCGCACCACCTGCAACCTGGGTACACCTGGTATACCGCAGTCAGTGAGGTCACTACAGCGTTTTGTCGACATGCCCACAGAGAGACAAGTCAAACACAGATCGGTCAACTCCCGTCGGCGGCACGGCCGTCACCCGCCCCGGCACATGCGTTCGCCCATCACAAAGGCCCGGATTCCTTGAGGAATCCGGGCCTTTGATGTCGCCTGCTTCGCGACCTGAGTAGCGGGGACAGGATTTGAACCTGCGACCTCTGGGTTATGAGCCCAGCGAGCTACCGAGCTGCTCCACCCCGCGCCGTTGCGTTGCAACCGTAACACGGCGCGGGGCGGGCGTTTGACCAACCTGCTCGCTAACTGCTCGGGCTCGCGCTGGGGGCGGTGCCGCCGGCGCCGCCGCCCCCTTCGGCCGACTGGGCCTCCTCGGCCTTGCGCAACGCTCCCTCCAGGTCCTTCTGCGCCTTGCCGTAGGCCTCCCAGTCGTTCTTCTTCAGGGCTTCCTGGCCGGCCTCGAAGGCCTTCTGGGCGTCGTTCAGCGCCTCCTGGACCGTCGGGTTGTCGGACGTCGGCGGTGGCGTCGTGCCTTCCCCCTCGCCGGCTCCCTCGTCCTCGCCCGGTGGCGGCTCAGTGGTCGCGCCCTGACCCCCGAAGACCTTGTCGAGGGCCTGGTCGAGGGTGTCCTCGAAGGCGGTCTGACCTCCGTAGGTCACCAGCACCTTCCGCAGCAGCGGGTACTTCAGTCCGCCACCGCGCACGTAGACCGGCTCCACGTAGAGCAGTCCCCCGTCGAGCGGGACGGCCAGGAGATTGCCGTACTCGACCTCGGAGTCGCCACCCCTCAGCAGTCGGATCGTCTCGGCGATGTCCTGCTGCGAGTTGAACTGGCTCTGTACCTGCTTCGGTCCGGAGACCGTGGTGCTCGTCGGCAGTTTCAGAATTCTGATCTTGCCGTAGTCCTCGGTGCCCGGGTCGGCGTTGACCGCCATGAACGCACTGAGGTTGTCGCGCCCGTTCGGGGTGAGCGTCGTGGTGAGCGAGAAGGTCTGCTCCTGTTGATCGGGCATCTTCATGCTCAGGTAGTACGGAGGCACCGCGTCGCCCGTCTTGTTCGTCGGGTCGTCCGGAACCTGCCACACCTCGCTGCCGGAGAGGAACGTGGTGGCGTCCTTCACGTGGTAGCGGGTCAGCAGCTCGCGCTGCACCTTGAACAGATCCTGCGGGTAGCGCAGATGCGCCATCAGCGCGCCGGAGATCTCGGTCTTCGGCTGCACCGTGTCCGGGAAGGCCTTCATCCAGGTCTTCAGGACGGGGTCCTGGGTGTCCCACTGGTAGAGCTTGACCTCGCCGCTGTACGCGTCGACGGTCGCCTTCACCGAGTTGCGGATGTAGTTGACCTGGTTCTGCTGGGCCACCACCGCGCGCTGGTCGTTGGTGGCGGTCAGCGAGTCGGCCGTGGTGTCGCCGAGGGTCGTCCGCGACGCGTACGGGTAGCCGTTGGTGGTCGTGTAGGCGTCGACGATCCACTGGATCCGGCCGTCCACGACCGCCGGGTAGGCGTCGCCGTCGATGGTCAGCCACGGGGCGATCGCCTCGACGCGCTCCTTGGGCGTGCGGTTGTACAGGATCCGCGAACCCTCACCGATCGCCCCCGAGTACAGGATCTGCGGCTCGCTGAACGCGACCGCGTAGGCGGCCCGGTTGACCGGGTTCTCGAGGTCGACCCCGCTGTCGCCCTTGTAGCTGTACGTCTTCTCGCCGCTGTCGTCGGAGTAGTCGATCTCCTTCTGGGGCCCGCCGACGATCGAGTACGTCGTCGTCCGCTCGCCGTAGTAGACGCGCTGCTCGTACGACCCGAGGTCGCCCTTGGACGGCAGGTCGGACTCGGTGAACGCCGGGCGACCGCCGGCGTCGGCGCTGGTGCCCTCGGCGGCGACGACACCGTAACCGTGCGTGTAACGGAAGTGGTCGTTGATCCAGTTCCGCTTGGGAATGCCGTCGTAGTTCAGCTCGCGCAGACCGATGACGGTGTCCTGGTCCTTGCCGTCCTTGGTGTACCGGTCGACGTCCAGGTTGGTCGGGAACGCGTAGTAGTTCCTGATCTGCTGGAGCTGCTGGAACGTCGGGGAGACGATGTTCGGGTCCATGATGCGGATGCTCGCCGCGTCGGACACGTCGTCCCGCAACTTGGTCTGGTCCTCGGTCTGGGCCGTGCCCGGATACTCGGTGACCTGCGAGTCGTCGATGCCGTAGGCCTCACGCGTGGCCTTGAGGTTCTTCTCGACGTACGGCGCTTCCTTCGCCTGCTCGTTCGGCTGGACCTGGAATTTCTGCACGATCGCCGGGTACAGGCCGCCGATGAGGATCGCCGACAGCACCATCAGACCGAAGCCGATCACGGGCAGCTGCCAGGTGCGCCGCCACAGAGTGGCGAAGAACAGCAGCGCGCAGATCACGGCGATGCAGAACAGGATCGTCTTGGCCGGCAGATAGGCGTTGGCGTCGACGTACCTGAGGCCCGTCCAGCTGTCGGTGGCCTTGAAGTCGCTGGACTTCACCGCCAGTCCGTACCGGTCGAGCCAGTAGGCGACCGCCTTCAGGGTCACGAAGACGCCGAGCAGCACCGACAGGTGTCCGGTGGCCGCGGCCGTGGCGCGCGCGCCCGGGCTGGTGATGCGGAGTCCGCCGTACAGGTAGTGGGTGAGCGCGGCGGCGATCAGCGCCAGGATCGTGGCGGCGAAGCCGAAGCCGAGCAGGAACCGGTACCAGGGCAGGTCGAAGGCGTAGAAGGAGACGTCGAGCTTGAACTGCGGGTCCTTCTGGCCGAAGGACACGCCGTTGATCCACATCAGCCAGGTCCGCCACTGGCTCGACGCCGAGGCGCCGGCGATCAGGCCCACCAGCGCGGTGATGCCGAGCAGCAGCCACTTCTTGTACGGGGCGATGCCCATCCGGTACCGGTCGAGGTTCTGCTGCTCCATGGACATGGCGCTCAGCGGCGGCCGCATCCGGTGTGCCAGCCAGACGTTGAAGCCGACCGCGAGGGCCATCAGCAGACCGAAGACGAAGAACAGCCCGATCTTGGTCCACAGGGTGGTCGTGAACACCGACGAGTAGTCGACCGAGCGATACCACAGCCAGTCGGTCCAGAAGCCCGCGAACATGGTGAACACCATGCCGAGGACGGCCAGGACGCCCAGTGTCAGGAGCAGGGTCCGGACCCGCCGGGACGGGCGGCCCACTCTGATCCGTGGCCCCGTCGGGCCTCCGCCGCGGTCCGGCATCTGGAAAGCCAAGGTAGGCACCTCGAAGTTCGCTGTTGATTCGTCAAGCCCGCGTCTTCACGGACCGTGTGTGGTGCCCCGTGATCGTGGGCCCACACCTATGCAACTTACTCACGCTTTACTCGGTTCCCGATTCCGGGCAGGAACGAGAGAGGATTGTGACCATGTCCAACACACCCATGGCGGCCAACCCGCTCACCCGGGCCGTACTCGAGATCGACGAGTACGCCTCCGGCCTTGGCTGGGACCAGCCCGCCCGCCTGTTCGCCCTCGTCGACACCGCCCGGCTGCGGGCCGAACAGCCCTCGCTCGCGGACCGGCTCGGTCTGGGCGACGCACAGGAGACGACCGTTCTCACCCCCATCGAGCAGGACGAGATTCCCACGGGCAAGCCGCTCGACGAGTTCCTGGGCACCATCGCCTGGCCCGACGCGGTGACCGGCTGCGCCCTGACCGTGGAACGGCTGATGCTGCCGCCGTCGGCCGAGGCCCAGGTCCCCAAGGACCTGGACGAGGCCGCGCTGACGAAGTGGGTGGCGCGGCACCCGGAGCGCCAGGAGGTGCGGATGACGGTCGCGGTGCTGCGCGACGGGGCCCGCGAGTCGGCCCTGCGGCTGCGGGAGAAGGACTCCGCCACGGAGGTCCTCACCGGCTCCGAGCTGGTGCCGGGCCTGGCTCAGGCGCTGGCGGCCACGTTCGAGGAGTAGCGGGGCCGGTCAGGACGCCCTGCACGTCGGCAGGTCCGAGACGTCGCCGGAGCGGATGTCCTTCAGGGCGTCCAGGGCGTCGCCGATGGTGCCCACCTTCACCAGGGTGAGTCCCTCCGGGGTGTCCTTGGCCGCGGACGCGCAGTTGCCGGCGGGCGTGAGGAAGTACTCGGCGCCCTTGCCGCGCGCGCCGACCGTCTTCATCTGGATCCCGCCGATCGGCCCCACCTTGCCGTCGTCGTCGATCGTGCCGGTGCCGGCGACGAACCTGCCGCCGGTCAGGCTGCCCGGAGTGAGCTTGTCGTAGATGCCGAGGGCGAACATCAGACCCGCGCTCGGCCCGCCGACGTCGGCGAGCTTGATGTCGACGCTGAACGGGAAGGTGTGGTCGGTCCCGGCGGAGATCCCGACGACGGCGCGCTTCTCGCCGCCGTCCTCGGAGGTCGTGGTGGTGATCGTCACCTTCTCCGTCTTCGCCGCCGGGCGGTTCTCCTTCTCGGCGGCGGCCTGCTCCTTGGCCGGCACGATGGTGAAGACGACGTCCTCGCCCGGCTTGTGCTCGGTCACCCGCTCGGCGACGTCGGCCGGCGCCTTCACCGCCTTGCCGTCGACCGCCTTGATCACGTCGCCCGCGTGCAGCCTGCCCTCGGACGGGGACCCCTTGACCACCGTGGAGACGATCACCCAGGACTTCACCGGGACGCCGAGTTCCTTCAGGGCCGCGACCTTGGCGCTCTCCTGGGACTGGCTGAACTCCTCGGCGTTCTCCTGGGTGGACTGCTCCTCCGTCTTGCCGTCGGGGTAGAGGGTCTCGTGGGGGACGACCTTGTTGTCGTGCGCGAGCCATCCGTAGACGGCCTCGACGAGGTTCATCCGGTAGTCGGCGCCGGTGACCCGCACCGTGGTCATGTTGAGGTGACCGTCCGTCGGGTAGGTCTTGTGCCCGGAGATCCGCAGCACCGGCTCGCCGTCGTGCTCACCCAGCGTGTTCACCGTCGGCCCCGGGGACATCTCCGAGTAGGGCACGGGGAGGAACACTCCCGCGCACAGGAGCGCGATCAGCATCAGGGTGGAGGCGAGCATCGTCGCGGTGCGGCGTGGCATGCCTCGACAGTACGTGACAGGCCTGTCAGCACACCGTCAGGGCCGCCCGGACGGGCGGCCCTGCTCGCGTCATACGCCTGACCTGCTGTGGTCGTCCTTCAGCTGCCCGGGCGCGGCCTTTCCATGGCCTCGCGGAACCGGGCGTAACCGATGAGTTCGGGGCCGTCGCTCCGCACCTTGCGCGTACGGTTGGCCCAACTGCCCCACAGCCCCGCTCCGATCGCGGCCACAAGCGGAATCAGCAACCAGGCGAGCGCCGCCATGCCGACCTCCCAACCCCATGAGCGTCCGCAACACTGACTGATCAGCAGATTAACCATCCGCAGTGACAACGCTCACGCCAGGGGTGGGGTTACGCAACCTGAGGTCCGGGCCCGCTCAGCAGGACCCCAAAAAAGACGGCGCTACGCGCCGACCCATTCCTCGGTCCCGTCGGAGAACCTCTGGTGCTTCCAGATGGGCACCTCGTGCTTGAGGTCGTCGATCAGCTTCCGGCAGGCCTCGAAGGCCTCCCCCCGGTGCGGGCACGACACGCCGACGACCACTGCGAGGTCGCCGACCCGGAGGTCCCCCACGCGGTGCACGGCGGCCAGCGCCCGAACGGGGTACTCGGCGGCGACCTTCCCGGCGATCCGCCGCATCTCGTCCTCGGCGCCGGGGTGGCACGAATAGCCGAGCTCGTCGACGTCGGCGCCCCCGTCGTGGTTCCGTACCGTCCCCACGAACAGCGCCGTCCCGCCGGCCGCGTCGTCCCCGACCGCGCGGAGGACCTCGTCCACGGACAGCGGCGTGTCGCGGATCGAGATCAGCTTGATCGGGTCCTGTGCGGCCTGCTCACCCGGGTGATCGTGCGTGGATGCCATGTCCCCATCGTGCCCCACCCCGGCGGCAACGCGGAACGGCGTCGTCGCCCGGCACGCGCGCGTGCCCGTTCGGAACCTCCCGCGGGAGACGCGTCAGATCCGGCGCCGGGCCTTGCGCGCCCGTCGCACCACGGCCGCCGCGCCCAGCAGGGCCACCGTCGCTCCCGCGGCGCCCGCCGCCGTCGCGTCCTTGCGCCCCAGTCGCCGACCGGCGACCGTGTGCCTGCCGGACACCTCCTCCAGCAGCTCCGCGAGCACCTCCTCGTTGGTGTGCGCGGGCCGCCACCCGGCGTCGTGCAGCCGGCTCCCGCTCACCACCCAGGGGTGCATCGTGTACGCCAGGTCCCCGGCCGGGGAGGGGGTGAGCCCGATCCGGTGCAGCCGGGCCGCCGCGCCGAGCGCGACCGCCGACGGCAGCTCCATCCGCCGGATCCCGCTGAGCTCCTCGACCTCCTCCTGCTCCAGCCATCCGTCGCAGCCGACGGCAAGCTCGCCGTCGACCTTCTCCAGGACGGCGTACTCCAGGGCGCTGCACAGATCCTCGACGTGGCAGAACTGCCACGCGGGCCGCGACCCGGCCACCACGAGCAGCCTGGGCGACTCGAAGTACCTGGTCAGCGCGGTGTCGGTGCCTCCCACCAGCACGGCGGGGCGCACGACCGTGACATTGAGCCCCGGGTGCGCCCTGGGCGCCCGGCGCGCGAGCCGCTCGATCTCCAGGAGGTCGCCGACCCCCGTGGCCTCCGCCGTGGCCCGCAGCTCCGCGTCCTCGGACAGCGGCAGCTCGTTGTCCGGCAGCGCTCCGTAGACCATCGTCGACGTGCACAGCACCACGCGGTGCACTCCGGCGGCCGCCGCGGCCGTCAGCACCGTCTGCGTCCCCCGCACGTTGTAGGCCGTCCGCGCGGCGGCGTCGGTCTCCAGATCGAGGTCGAGCGCGAGGTGGACCACCACGTCGGCCCCGCGCAGCTTGTCCGCGATGGCCGGGTCCCGTACGTCCAGGATGTGCCAGAGCGCCTCGGCGCACTCGCCGCGCCGCTCGTCGATGGCGATGACCTGCTTGACCTCCTCCGAGGCGGCGAGCCGCGCGGTGAGCAGCGCGCCGACGCCGGACGCGGCACCGGTGACCGCGACGACGGGTCCGCGCGGGGCGGTCGTTCTGTCGGCGCGAGGCGCCGTCGTCGAGGGGCGGCGGTCGGGCGACGGGCGGGCCGAGTCGTTTCGCGCTGCGCGAACCTGTGGATCTGGGGAACTCACCGGGCGTCTCCAGCGGTTGTCTTCAGTACGAGCGCGAGTGACGCGCGCGTACCAGGTGGCATCCATCCTGCCGCAGGCCTCCTGTCGGCGAAGCACCGAGGCCCGAACCGCTTCAGGTGTCTACGCTGGGTGGTGTTGTCGGGCAACCGCGCCGCCGGAAAGAACCGGTGGCCCTACCAGCCGAGGAAACCCGTGAGTGACACCCCATTCGGATTCGGCCTTCCGCCGGAGGAGCCGGACGACGGCGACGAGGGCAAGAAGAAGGACCCGCAGAGCGGTGGTGGTCAGGGCCCGGCCAACCCGTTCGGCTTCGGCACGCCCGGGGCCGGAGGCTTTGGCGGCCCGGGCGCGGACAATCCGTTCGCCGCGATGTTCGGGTCGTTGAACCCCACCGACCTGGGCGCAGCGTTCCAGCAGCTCGGCCAGATGCTCTCCTACGAGGGCGGGCCGGTGAACTGGGACATGGCCAAGCAGATCGCCCGGCAGACCGTCTCGCAGGGCACCGCGGAGGGTTCGAAGGACGCGAGCGTCGGCCCCGCCGATCGCAGGGCCGTGGAGGAGGCGGTCCGTCTGGCCGACCTGTGGCTGGACGACGCGACCTCCCTGCCGTCGGGCGCCCACTCCGCCGTGGCCTGGAGCCGCGCGGAGTGGGTGGAGGCCACCCTTCCGGCGTGGCGGGAGCTGGTCGACCCGGTGGCCGAGCGCGTCGGGAACGCGATGGGCGATGTGCTGCCGGAGGAGATGCAGGCCATGGCCGGCCCGCTGATCGGCATGATGCGCTCCATGGGCGGCGCCATGTTCGGCACGCAGATCGGGCAGGCCGTCGGCGTGCTCGCCGGTGAGGTCGTCGGTTCGTCCGACATCGGCCTGCCGCTGGGCCCGGCCGGCCGGGCCGCGCTGCTGCCGCTGAACATCGAGACGTTCGGCAAGGACCTGGGCGTCTCCCAGGAGGAGGTGCGGCTGTACCTCGCCCTGCGCGAGGCCGCCCACCAGCGCCTGTTCGCGCACGTCCCGTGGCTGCGCTCGCACCTGTTCGGCGCCGTCGACGGCTACGCGCGCGGGATCAAGGTCGACACCGGAAAGCTCGAGGACGTCGTCGGCCAGTTCGACCCGCAGAACCCCGAGCAGCTGCAGGAGGCCCTCCAGCAGGGCATGTTCCAGCCGGAGGACACGCCGGAGCAGAAGGCCGCCCTGGCTCGTCTGGAGACGGCGCTGGCGCTCGTCGAGGGCTGGGTGGACGCCGTGGTGCACGCCGCGGCCAAGCCGCGGCTGTCGTCGGCCGACGCGCTGCGCGAGACGCTGCGCCGCCGTCGCGCCTCGGGCGGCCCGGCGGAGCAGACGTTCGCCACGTTGATCGGTCTGGAGCTGCGTCCGCGCCGGCTGCGCGACGCCTCGCGCCTGTGGGCCTCGCTCACCGACGCGCGCGGGGTCGACGGCCGGGACGCCCTGTGGGCGCACCCGGACATGCTGCCGACGGCGACCGACCTGGACGACCCGGACGGTTTCGTGCACCGCGAGCAGATCGACTTCTCCGAGCTGGACAAGATGCTGGGCGAGGCCGCCGGCAAGCCCGACCTCAAGAAGAAGGACGAGGGCGAGGGCCGCAGCGAGGGCGAGAGCAAGGGCGACGACACCGAGTGAGCCTCCACGACGACGCGGTCCTCGTGCTCAAGGGGTACGAGGACCAGCCCGAGCTGCGCCAGGCCTATCTGGATCATCTCGCGGCGCACCCGGACGGCCTGTGGAAGGCCTGCGCGGACGGTCACATCACGGCGAGCGGCCTGGTGATCGATCCCGAGCGGGGCCGGGTCCTGCTGACCCTGCACCGGAAGCTGCGGATGTGGCTCCAGATGGGCGGGCACTGCGAGCCCGGTGACGTCTCGCTCGCGGCGGCGGCCCTGCGGGAGGCGACGGAGGAGTCCGGCGTCACGGGACTGGCGCTGGTGCCCGGCGGGCCCGTGCGGCTGGACCGCCACCTCACACCGTGTGCCTGGCACCTGGACGTCCAGTACGCGGTACTGGCTCCGTCCGGAGCCGTCGAGGCGATCAGCGACGAGTCCCTCGACCTGCGCTGGTTCCCGTACGACGAGGTGGCGGACGTGGCCGACACCTCGGTCACCCGTCTGGTGGAAGCGACCCGGACGAGACTGGGCGTCTGACGCAGGGGTGGGGGCGACCGCCCGGGCGGTCGCCCCCACCCCTGCGTCCGTCCCCCGTCAGCTCCAGGCGTTGCCCTGGTTCTGACCGCGGGCGCCCTGCTGTCCCATGCCGTACTGCGCGGCCAGGCCGGAGCCGACCTGGGCGTTCTGCGGCGGCAGCAGTTCGCTGGGCTGGACGAGCGCGAAGCCGGTGCCCATGAAGCTGAGCTCCCAGCCCTCACCGGTGCTGCCGCGACGCCGCCACACCCCGGAGGAGTGGGTCTGGGCCTGCATCTGCACGCGCAGGGACGTGGACCAGGCGACGATCGCGTCGGCGTCGCAGTTGACGTACTTGTCCGGCGTCACCTGCATCAGCAGCGGCATGCCCGAGGTCATCAGGGCGACCTTGCCGTTGCCGGTGATGTTGAGCTGGTACTTCCCGGAGCCGGAGATGCCGTACAGGCTGTCGACGGCGATCACCTCGTGGTGCAGCGAGGAGTCCATCGCGAGCACATAGCTGCTGTCGACCGTCAGCCCGTCGTGATCCACCTCCATGACGTGGATGCGCTGGGCGAGGTTGGCGAGGTAGACGGTGCCCTGCCCGTGGCAGCGCATCAGATCGAGTCCCTCACCGGTCCGCGCACGCGCGCGGGACGCGCTGTTGCTCTGGAACTCGGCGTCGAACTCGACGAGTCCCTGGTAGGCGACCATGGTGCCCTTGCGGGCGAGGACGTCCTCGTGGCCCTCCAGGGCGACGCGGAGCATCTGCTGGTTCTGCAGGCTCCAGCGCTCCTGGGTCTGCTGGTCGTTGAAGGCGAAAAGCGGGCTCTGCATGGTGTGGTTGCTCCCCCTCAGCCCCGGACCCGGAGACGGTCGGTGCTGTCCTCACTGGGCTGGACGACGACGATGCCCTGACCGGAGAAGGCCATCTGGTAGGCCTCTCCGCTGCCGCGGCCGATCAGCGACTGGGCCCGGAAGCTGCGCTTGCCCTTCACCTTGAGGTTCGGGGACCAGGCGACCAGGGCGTCCGGGTCGACATACGTCTCGTCGTCGCCGCCACCGCAGTCGACGACGATCGGCTTGCCGCGCGAGGTCAGCGCGACCCAGCCCTGTCCGGAGATCCTGGTGTTCCACAGGCCCTGTCCGGCGAACTTCGCCAGGCCCTTGACCCGCTCCACGCCCCACGTGAGGTGGGCGTCGAAAGCGAGCAGGTTGGTGGCGTTGACGGAGATGCCGTCGCCGTTGAGGTTGATCACGACGACGTTGGCGCCGTAGTCGGCGAGGTAGAGCAGGCCGTCGCCGGAGCACTTCATCAACGGCGCGCCCTCACCGGTCATCCAGTCCTTGGCGATCTGGCGCACGGCCGGCGGGTTGGGCTCGTACTGCACGAACCCTTCGTAGGCGACCATCGAGCCCACGCGCGCGAGGAGGTCGTTCCCGGTCTGCACGGCGACCTTCAGCATGTGGTTGCCGTGGTTCTCCATGCGGGCGGTGACGGGGGCGGGGGCGTAGCCCGCGAGCGGCTGGTTCATGACGGGCTCCCTCAGATCTCGTACGGCTGGACGACGATGAAGTTGCCGGGTGCGCCCCGGAACTGGAGGTTGACGCTCTCCCCGGTGTCGCCGGGGTAGGAGTTGCGGCGCATCCGCACCTGGCTGGAGACGACCACCTGGGAGGCGGCCGACCAGGCGACCACGGCGTTGCAGTCGGCGAAGGTGGTGGGGGTGACCGGCAGCACCACGGGCGTGCCGTGGGTCTTGACGACGATGGTGCCGGTCCCCTGGAACTGCATCGTGAACAGCGCGCCGCCGGGGATGCCGTGGCCCTCGATGCGGCGGACCTCGTACTGGAGGCCCTCGTCGAAGGCGAGGACGTTCTCGGCGGAGACGCACACGGCGTCGCCCTGGAGCTCGATCGGGTGCAGCATCGTGGAGTTCTCGGCGAAGAACACCTGGCCCTGGCCGGTGCAGCGCATCAGCTGCATCTCCTGGCCGGTGGCGTTGCCGACGACGCGGCCGGAGAAGCCTGCGCCCTTGTAGCCGAAGTCGACCTTGCCCTGGTAGAGCACCATGCTGCCCTGCCGGGCCAGCACGGGCTGCCCGCCGATGCCGAGGTCGGCGCGGACCAGCTTCTTGTTCTGCTGGGTCCAGCGCTGTCCGGTGGGCGTCTCCTTGAACTGCTGGAGCGCGCCGAGCACACCGGGGCCCTGCGGTGCGCCCTGGGGAGCACCGTACGGGGCCGGCTGGTGCGGCACCTGTCCGGGCGGGGGCTGCTGGCCGTAGCCCGGAGGGGGCGTGGGCTGTCCGTAGCCGGGCGGCGGGGCGGGAGCGTGCGGCTGTCCGTAACCCGGGGGCGGCGGAGCGGGCTGGCCGTGCGGCGGCTGCTGGCCCGGCCGGCCGTAGGGCGTCGGCGGCGGG
>NZ_LGCN01000229.1 GCF_001279005.1 Streptomyces caelestis | reverse complement strand
CCCCCCGACCCCGGCCGCCGAAGGAACGCGCCCCCCAGCCTCGGCCCCGCAAGGCGCTCCCCGCCGTCCCCCAGCCCGGCTACGCCGCCCCGGCCCTCCTCCAACAGGCCACCGACCTCCTCACCGGCCTGCGCCGCCACGACCCCCGCCTCCTGCTCTCCGCGACGGACACCGCCCACCTGGCCCCCGGAGTCGCCGCCTGGCTCGAACGCGAGGTCACCCCCACCGCCGTACGCCACGCCCTCACCGACAACCTTCCCGACGAACCCCTCCACCGCCCCGCGGCCCTCCTCGCCCACCGCCTCACCGACGGACTCCCACCCCTGCCCCCGTACCGGCCCCGGCCGACCCCTTGCCCGTGCGCCACGGCCTCCGCAACTGCGACGGCTGCGACCACGCCTTCCGCGCCCCAGAAACCGAAACCCACTGCCCCAACTGCCGTACAACAGGCCCCCATCGCCTCTAACCTCGAATGCGGCCCCTTCCTCACCCACCGCCCTCAGGACCCACGTGCTGCCTTCCTTCACCGCCACGGATTTCCTCCCCCTTGGCCGCTACTCGGTCTCTGCCGCAGAAGCGGAATCCCTGCTGGTCAAGGCACCGGAGTTCGAGAATTCCAAAACCCGGACCAGGCTGTGGACCGGACTGCGCGGCTACCTCGAAGGGTTCCTCGCCCTGGAGGACGCGTACGCGAGCGTCCTCGACGGCCTTCCGCTCATCCACAGGCTGTGGCTCGGTGGCAGCTTCGTCAGCGCGAAGCTCGACCCCCGCAACATCGACGCGACCCTATTGATCGACGTCCGGGCCGAGCGGGCGATACGCGGCAGGCCAGGCTCCAAGTGGCTGACCACGGCGTTCAAAAGCCGGGACAGCATCAGGCGGGAGTTCGGGGTCTCGCCGGTCCGGGTCGGTTACCTACCGGTCAGCCGTGTCTTCCGGCCTGAGCTCATGTCCACCGAGGAACGGACATACTTCATGGAAAGAGGGGTGTGGGACGACTGGTGGCAGCGCTGTCGACTGCCTGATCAGGCGGACCGCTCCCCGTCCGAGGCCAGTGCCGCCCCGGCACGCGGATATCTGGAGGTGCGACTGTGACGACCGGCGACAGCTGGCGCGAACGCAGGCGCGAGCTCCTCAGAAACAACCCGACCGCCGCAGCCGCCGCACGACAGCGGCTGTGGGAGATGGGAACAGAGCACCGGGACGACGACGAGGTCGAGGCCGACCACCGGGCGAGCCGACTCGCCGCGGTACGGGAGTACGAGCCCCACGCCCGCCTCGACGAAGAGCTGCGGCTCCGGCTCACCGGTCCTCACACGGAGCGCGGCGCGTTGCGCTTCCAGTGGGGGGACGCCCTCCTCGATCCGGTGGAGAAGGCCGTGTCCGCCGCCGCGGGCACCCCGGTCCGCCTGGAACTCACCGGCCTCTCGGCGGGCAGCACCGTGATCCACGCACGCCCCGTCGCCACGGCGCACGCGACGGACGCACCGATCGTGGACGGTCTCTCTGCGGCCGGTATCGGTGTGCAGACCTTCTGCCGACTCCTTCACGTCCTGGAGTCCGAGGAGGACGTCCGTGACTGGCCGCGGCTCTTCGACTCCGTCGACGCCGTGGCACGCGCGCTGGACGAGTTCGCTCTGTCCTTGGACGTGGCCTGGTACGACACCTACGGTCACGTCCTCAGGGCCCGCCTCGGTGAACGCGGCCGGCACCACGCCGAACGTCTCCGCCGCACCCGGTCACGGGATCAGGAGATCACCCTCTCCGGCCGCATCACGGAACTGCGGGAGAGCGGCTGGGCCAAGGTCAAGACGGGTACGGCCGGGAACGCCCCCTCCTACGACGTCCACTTCGAGGACCCCGAGGTCCTGCTCCGTATGCGCCCGGGACTCGGGGACAACGTCCACTTCCGGGTCCGGTTCAGACAGCGCCTGGACGCCGTCGGCATCACGCGGGCCACGGAGTACACGTACCTGGGACGAGCTGCGGAGTAGGAGCCGCTGGATCCCTGGTCGGCCGCCCGCCTGTCATACCGGCCGCACCTCGAACTCGGTGACCGGCCGCAGCAGCAAGCCGTTCCCCCGCGTTTCCAGGTTCCCCCTCACCACCACCTGCCAGCGGTGACGCCAGGCACTCATGGCTTGCTCGACGTGTTCCCTGCTGAGCTGCACTCGCACCTGACGCGGGCGGCCCCATCCCTCGTGGGCGAACGAACCGTAGACCGTGGCTTCACGGTGCTGCCCCTTCTCCGCCCGCAGGCGGGTCACCATCCCTACGAGTACGACGCCCAGCTCCCGGTCAAGCCGCTTCCGCAGGTCCTTGGCCCCCTCCTCCAGGACCATGACATGGCGTGGAGTGATCGCCACCGGCGGCGAGGCCTGCGTCACCGGCAGGTCGGGAGCCCAGGCGAAGGACAGGGAGTACCCACGCCGCTCCTCCCCGGCGATCCTGACCAGGGCCTCGCAGAGATTGGCCGAAAGTCCTGCCTCGATGAATCGTGCGAAATCGGCCAGACTGTCCCGTTCGAGAGACTCGTCTGCCGCAACCCTCGCGCAGGTAACACCCGCGAACAGGACCCGGGAGACCTGGCGTGCGTAAGGCTCGGATGCTCGTGCACCCGGCCCACCCGGGAACGGATCGGCATCGAAGAGCGCGGCCTGCCGGACCGCCTCCTGCAGGCGCCGGGCCCGCTGGTGCGGCAGGGGCGTGTGAGCCGCGACGACGTAACTGCCGACCCGGGTCTGGTCCAGCCGGACGGACGCCACATGGTCCTTCACCGCCTGCGGTTTCTGCGCGGGCTGCACAACCTGCGGAGTCAGTGCCGAGGACGCGGCGGCGGTGTGCAGCTCCCTCAGACCGTTGAGTGCCGACACCAGGTCCAGCAGCGGAGCCGTACCGGACGGTCCGGGCGGCGTCAGGCGCAGGAACTGCCAGTCCGACGGCGGCAGGCGCATCTCCCGCAGGATGTCCCCCGGACGACGCGCCTCGACCACGGCGAGGGTCTCCAGGATGTCGGCGATCCGGCCCGGATAGTCCCGGCGCCGCTCGGCCGGCACGAGGACCTCGTACGGCGCGTCGGGCTCGGTCTCGACGTACCGCTCCCACAATTCGGCGCCTGAAAACGCGCGCTCCGTCCGCCAGCCCTTGCCGCTCAGATATCGGCGGAGGGTTTCCGGGGCCAGGGTCTGGGCCTCCTCGAACTCCGCGTCCGTGATCACGTTCACGACACCCCCACCATGGCCCGGAAGTTCGGGGAGAACAGGTCGTGCAGGGTGTCGGCGGTCAGCAGATTGCCCCGCGGGACGTGGACCCTGCGCGTGCCCGTGCCGCCCGCGACGGGCTTCTGGTCGTGCAGACACGCCCAGTAGGCGGCGTTGCGCAGCAGCAGCCGTTCCGGCGTCGCATCGGACCACGAGAAGGGGTCGGCGGGTGCCAGGACGACGAACAGGAAGCGCGGGATGTCGTAGTCGTTGCCGGCCAGTTCGTTGTAGTACCGCGTCTTGAGGTCGAAGGCGATGTGATCGTCGTGCAGTTCCGGTGAGGAGGTGCACTTCACCTGTGCTTCGATGACCGGGTACCGGCGTCCGCCCGACCGGCGGGGGTGACCCAGTTGCCAGTCCACGCCGACCCGGTCGCGGTCGCGCTGGGCCGCGTCGATGTTCGCCGCCGCGGCCAGCATGCGGATGAACTGCTCCCCGAAGTGACCTCGGTGACTGTTGTCGCCGAACCCCGGGGAGAACTCCTCCCACTCGTCAGCACGCAGCGGCACTCCGTAGGACCCTTTCGGTACCTGATGTGGGATCCCACCGGTTCTGCTGTCCGTCATCAGCCCCCCGCGTGCCCTCCGCGCCCCTTACCGCCCGACGGCCGTACGCGCCTCGTACCCTCCGGCGAGCGGAGAGTAACGAGCGTCACATTCGACGCCAAGAACAGTGATCACGTTTCGGCCGGAAGCGGTCGGGGGCCCTGTTTCACGTCACTGCCGGTTGTCAGCGGTCCGGCCTAGTCTGTGCCCGTGACCCAGGAATCCCTCGCCGTCTCCGGCACCGGCCCGGACCCCGCCGACCCGGTGCTCGCCGCGCCCACCCCGCAGCAGCTGCGCGACCGGCTCGCCGAGCTGGTGGTGCGGGACCTGCTGGGACCGGACGGGGACGAGCCCGAGGAACTGACCGGCAACCCGATGGACCACTACATCATCGGGCGGCTGGCGCCCGGGGGCCGCCGCGAGGAGCACGGCGGCGTGCGGCCGGTCGGCAAGGAGATCGTGCCGGACACGCTCGACGAGCCCGGCATGACGCCCGAGCTGGAGCCGGAGGCCGGTGACCCGGAGCCGTCCGCGCCCAACGTGCCCAGCCTGCACCCCTCCACGCTGGGGCTGACCCTGCGCGTGGAGGACGGAGTGCAGGAACTCACCGTCGACTGCTCCTGGGCACAATACGAGCGGGGCGAGTCGAAGATCGAGGGCAATCCCCGCCGGGTGTTCCACCGGGTGCCCTGCTCGGGCCGGGTCACGGTGAAACTGGTGGAGGGGAAGCTGTCGGCACAGCCGGTGCACGCACGCGACTTCCCGCACGTCGTCGTGCGCGGCCGGGCCCGGCGGCACGAGGGCTCGTGGCTGGTGTCCCTCTTCCTCGTCAACGGCCAGGAGGACCGGCCCGGTTCGGCCCACTGGATGTTCCAGGCCTCCATGACGGTCACGGGAGCGTCCGGCACCGCCCCCTTCCTCCCCCGGCGGAACGCGGACCCGGCCGGCGGTGACGAGGACGAGCGGCGTTCGCTCGCCATGACGTACCGGTTCCACCCCGAGTTCGCGGTGGGGCACGGGACGGGCGTGCACGCCGAGGCGGACCCGGACGACCCGCGGCGCGCGGTGCGCGTCTCCACCACGGCTACGCCGACGTACGAGGTGCCCCACACGGACGTGCCCGATCCGCACCGGGACGAGCGCGATCACGACCTGCCGGAGCTCACCGACCTCGTGCTGGACATGCGCGAACTGAGCGAACTGGAGCCGGAGCCGCTGCGTGCCGCGCTCCTTCCGCTGGTCGACGGCTACCGCTCCTGGATCGTGCGGCAGCTCGCGTCGGTGGACGATCCGGCCTCCGGGCTCGACGTCTACCGCTCCGAGGCCGAGGCGAACATGTGGCGGGCCGGGCGGGCGGCCGACCGCATCCAGGCCGGCATCGACCTGCTGCGGGACGACCCCGAGGCGCTCGCGGCGTTCCGGTTCACCAACCGCGCCATGGCACATCAGCGGGTACACACGATCGCGGCGGCCGACCGCCGACGTTCACCGGCGCAGTCGCTTCAGGAGGCGGTCCAGCGGGCCGACCTCCCGGAGAACCGCAGCTGGCGCCCGTTCCAGCTGGCGTTCCTGCTGCTCAACCTGCCCTCGCTCGCCGACCCTACGCACCCGGAGCGGGCGGACGACCAGGGCGCGCTGGCCGACCTGCTGTGGTTCCCCACCGGCGGCGGCAAGACCGAGGCGTACCTGGGCCTGACCGCGTTCACCCTGGCCATCCGGCGCCGCAAGCCCCACCTGGGTGGGCTGGACGCCGAGCACGGGGTGGCCGTGATCATGCGGTACACGCTGCGGCTGCTCACCATCCAGCAGTTCCAGCGCGCCACCGCGCTGATCTGCGCCTGCGAGGTGATCCGCCGTGAGACGCCGGACCGCTGGGGGCGCAACCCGTTCCGCATCGGGCTGTGGGTGGGCGGCCGGGTCACCCCCAACACCACCGACCAGGCGGCGGACTGGGCCAAGGAGCGCAAGCGGGACAAGGGGTTCGGCGGCTTCGGACGGATGGGGTCGCCGCACCAGCTGACCAGCTGCCCCTGGTGCGGATCCAAGATGGAAGCCGGCCGCGACATCGGCGTCGACACCACGCTGCGGCGCACCTTCATCACCTGCCCGGACGCCTACGAGTGCCCCTTCGGCGGAAGCGTCTTCGGACTACCCGCCGACGAGCAGGGGCTGCCCGTCCTCGTGGTCGACGAGGAGATCTACCGCTTCCCGCCCGCACTCGTCATCGCCACGGTCGACAAGTTCGCCCAGCTGCCCTGGAAGGGCGACACCCAGGCCCTGTTCGGGCAGGTGTCCCGGCGGTGCACCCGGCACGGGTACGTCACCCCCTCCGCCGTGGACACGGACTGGGAGTCGTCCAGCCATCCGGCCTCCGGAAACCACCCCTCGGCCTCCACCGTCGACGCCCCGCGGGTACGGCCGCCGGACCTGATCGTCCAGGACGAGCTGCACCTCATCTCGGGCCCGCTCGGCTCCCTCACCGGCCTGTACGAGACGGTGGTGGACCGGCTCTCCACCTGGGAGCCCGAACCCGGCCACAGCGTGCGCCCCAAGGTGATCGCGTCCACGGCCACCGTCCGCCGCGCCGACCGGCAGATCCACGATCTCTTCGCCCGCCGGACGGCCGTCTTCCCCCCGTCCGGGCTGAGCGCGGACGACACCTTCTTCGCCCGGCGCCGCCGCACCGACGAGACACCCGGCCGCCGCTACATGGGCATCTGCGCGCCGGGCGTGCGGACCAAGTCCGTCGCCATCAGGGTGTTCGTCGCCCAGCTCGCCGCCGCGCAGCACCTGTACGAGACATACGGCGCGAGCGAACTCACCGACCCCTACATGACGTCGGTCGGCTACTTCAACAGCCTGCGCGACCTCGGCGGTATGCGGCGGCTGGTGGAGGACGACGTGGCGGCCAGGCTGCTGCGCACCGACGAGCGGGGACTGTCCGTGCGGCGCATCGGGGAGCCGGCCGAGCTGACCAGCCGGATGGCCTCCGAGGCCATCCCCGACATCCTGGAGAAGCTGGACGTCGGATTCGGCCGGCGCGCCAAGGGATCGCCCCGGCCCATCGACGTGCTGCTCGCCACCAACATGATTGCCGTCGGCGTGGACGTCGCACGCCTGGGCGTGATGATCGTCAACAACCAGCCCAAGTCGACCGCCGAGTACATCCAGGCCACCAGCCGCGTCGGCCGCCGGGCCCCCGGCCTGGTCTTCACCCTGCTCAACTGGGCGCGGCCACGGGACCTCTCGCACTACGAGACGTTCGAGTCCTTCCACGCGACGCTCTACCAGCACGTCGAGGCGCTGTCCGTGACCCCCTTCGCCGACCGGGCCGTGGACCGAGGGCTCACCGGGGTCCTGGCGGCACTGGTCCGCAACCTCAAGCCGGACTACAACGCCAACCGCGGGGCCCAGTACGTGGACCGCCGCGGCGAAGTGGTCAGCCACGCCGTCCGCTCGTTGGAGCTGCGGGCCCGGGACGTCACCGCGGACCGGCACGTGGTGGACGAGGTGCGCGCCCGGCTCGACGCACGCCTGGACCACTGGGAGCAGAAGCGGCGGGCACCGGGCGCCGTGCTCGGCTACCGCGCCGCCAGACGCCAGGGCGATGTCGCTCCCCTGCTGATCGAACCCGACAGCGGCCCGTGGCGGCTCATGACCTGCCCGACCTCGCTGCGTGAGGTGGAACCACCGGTCCGTCTGATCTTCTCCGGCGAGACGGTGGACGGGGCGGCCGGAGACGAACCGCCCTACATGCCGCGACAGCAGCCGGCCGACGACGCCACCGACCGCGACCGTGACGAGGACCCCTGGGAGAACTCATGACCAGCCCCGCACCCCAGGCGCTCCGCGTCGGCGAGCTGCGCCCCAGCCAGCTGCTGCACACCTACGGCATCGGGGCCGTCACCGACCTGCCCAACCTGTCCACCATGGTCATGGGACTGGACGACTGGGATCCGGTCCGCGCACGCGTCCTGACCGAGGACCGGCTGCTCGCCGCCGTCCGCCGCCGCCTGGGCAACCAGGTGGCCGCCCTGCGCACCCCTCCGCACCTCCCGGAGAACCCGTCCGACCCCTACGGCGACTGGACCAGGACGGGCGTTCCGGTCAGCCTGTTCCCCCGCTGGCTGCGGTGCTCGCGTGAACGCTGCAACCAGCTCGCCCCCGCCTCCAGCGGCCTCTTCCAGCTCCGGCCCAACCTGTACCGCCCGGAGAAGACCAAGTACGTCCACGCCAACTGCGGTGGTGGCGGCAAGGGGCAGCCGACCGCGCTTCCCGCCCGCTTTCTCGTCGCCTGCCCGGACGGACACATGGACGACTTCCCGTGGGTCTACTTCGTCCACGGCGGAGCCACTCCCTGCGAGGGGGGCACCCTGACCCTGACCGTGGCCGGCACCACCGGTGAGGCCGCCAACGTCTTCGTCCGCTGCACCTGCGACAAGGTCCGCTCCATGGCCGACGCCCTGGGCCATGCCGGCGAGCGGAACCTCCCGGCGTGCCGTGGCCACCACCCGCACCTCGGCACCTTCACCCCGGACTGCGACCAGCACGCCCGCACCATCTCGCTCGGCGCCACCAACAGCTGGTTCGCCTCCCAGCTGCGGGTGTTCAGCATCCCCCGGGCCGAGGAACCGCTCACGCAGGCGGTCAAGGAACACTGGAGCCTGCTGTCCCCGCTCGCCGCGGTTCCGGCCGACGCCGCCAAGATGCTGCTGCCCACCCAGGCCTGCTGGCCGGAGCTGGAGCAGTACGGGGCGGACGCGGTGTGGACCGCGATCACCCGGGAAGCGCAGTCACTCTCCGGTGAACAGAGCGAGGAGGACGACGAGTTCGACCTCACCACCCCCGAGTGGCGGGCCTTCACCCAGCCACGCGACCACACACTGCCCGACTTCACGACCGTACGGGAACGGCGGGTCCCGGCCGGGACCGCGGACTGGCTCGACAGCGTCGTCCTGGTGCACCGGCTGCGCGAGGTGTCGGCCCTGACCGGCTTCACCCGGATCGAGGCTCCGGAATGGCTGCCGGCCGAGGAGACCCAGGCATCGGCCGGAGCCTCGCTCAGCAGGACGGACCCGACGTGGGTCCCCTGTGCCGAACTGCGCGGGGAGGGGGTGTTCCTGGCCCTCAACGAGGCACGTCTGTCCGCCTGGGAACGGCAGGAGACCGTACTCGCCCGCGAGCGGGTGCTCCAGGCGGCCCACCTGGACTGGTGCCTGGCCCGGGGGATGGAGCCGCGCTGGCCGGGCATCCGCTACGTCCTGCTGCATACCCTCGCGCACGTCCTCATCCGCCAGTTCGCCCTGGAGTGCGGCTACGGGGCCTCCGGCATAGCGGAACGCGTCTACGCCCGCTCCGGCCCCGACCCCATGTCCGGCATTTTGCTGTACACCGCCGCGCCGGACAGCGAAGGCACCCTGGGCGGACTGGTCTCCCTCGGCCGCAGCGAGCGACTCGGACCGGCCCTCGACCGGGCCCTGGACGAGGCCAGACTGTGCAGTTCCGACCCGATGTGCGCCGAGCACGATCCGCGGGACCACGGCCGTCTGCACGGCGCCGCCTGCCATGCGTGCCTGTTCGCGGCGGAGACGTCCTGCGAGCGGGGGAACCACTACCTGGACCGGGCCCTGCTCGTTGAGACCCTGGCGGGCGACATGTGCGCGTTCAGGCCGTGAGCGGTCCCCGGGACGCAGGGGGCGGCGGTGATCGGGGTCCCCACGACGCCGCGGGCCGGCCGCAGGCGAGGGTGCCCTCCGCTCGTGACGGCGGTGCGGGGCACCGCCTGCCCCGCCTTCTCGCCGCCCTGTGTGCCCGCCTTCCGGACGATCTCCTCACCGCATGGGAAGAGCTTCTGTCCGGTGCGACGGGTCCCGAAGACCCACGCGTCATGCATTACGCCGCCGGTCAACCCGCGGCGGGCCTGGCCGAGCAACTGAAGGCGATCGTCCAGGTCTGGCGTGCGGAATGTCCCGGCCTGCCCGGCGCGGCGCTCGCCCTGGCAGTCACCGCCGTCAGGTCGTCACCACGGCCGCTGCCCGCCCAGCCCGTGGTGAGCGGGCCCATCAGTGCCGCCATGCCGGGGCGCCTGACCCGCGGAATCGCGCTGGAGGTCATCCACTCGGCCTCCACTTCACTTTTGATCGCCAGTTTCGCGGTCTACGGAGCGGACGATGTCGTCGCGGCGATAGCCGGGGCGGCCCGACGCGGGGTTCAGGTCGACCTGCTCCTGGAGGAGTCCACCCACGCCGCGACGGCCTTCGTCGCTCTCCCCGCCGACGTACGTGTCTGGCACCGGAGCGGCGGAGCAGGAGTGCTGCACGCGAAGCTGCTGGCCGCGGACCGGCACACCGCCCTGCTGGGCAGCGCGAATCTGACCGATCGCGGGCTGTCGGACAACATCGAGGTGGGCGTGGTCCTCCATGACCCGGCGGTGGTGGAACCCCTGGTCGATCACTTCCGTTGGCTCATCAGCCCGGGGGCCGGAGTGATGCGCCGCGCCCGGTAGGTGTCCCCGGACCACAGGGCGGCGGGTGCCCGGCGCATCGCGCCGGGCAGGGCCCGGTTATCGTGGCGATCACGACCGGAAAAGGTCAACTGCCGTGCGGCACAAGGGGAAACGACGTGGACCAGCAGGACTTCGGCATGGACGCTCCGATACCGATCGACACCGCCAAGCCGCATCCCGCGCGGATGTACGACTGGTTCCTCGGCGGCAAGGACAACTACCCGGTGGACGAGGAGCTGGGCAGGCAGCTCGTGGCGTTCGCGCCGCCCATTCCGGTCATGGCGCGGATGAACCGGGCGTTCATGCACCGTGCCACCCGCTGGGTGGCCGGCCAGGGCGTGCGCCAGTTCCTCGACATCGGGACCGGCATCCCGACGGAGCCGAACCTGCACCAGGTGGCCCAGGGGATCGCCGCCGACGCGCGGATCGTGTACTGCGACAACGACCCGATCGTCCTGGTCCACGCCGAGGCGCTGCTGCGGGGCACCCCCGAGGGGGCCGTCGACTACGTGCAGGCGGACGCCCGTGACACCGCCGCGATCGTCGAGCGCGCGCGCAGGACGCTGGACTTCGAGCGGCCGGTCGCGCTCTCCCTGATCGCGCTGCTGCACTTCATCGGCGACGAGGACGGGGCGTACGAGCTGGTGGAACGGCTCAAGGAGGCGCTGGCGCCGGGCAGTTACCTGGTCATGTCCCACCTCACGCCCGACTTCCACCCGGAGGAGGCGTCGAAGAAGGTGATCGACCTGTACCGGGCGGGCGGGCTCACCATGGACATGCGCAGCCGGGACCGGTTCGCCCGGTTCTTCGAAGGGCTGGAGGTCGTCGCCCCCGGCATCGTGGCGGCCGAGGAGTGGCACCCGGAGCTCGGGGAGCCGGTCCCGGGCCAGGAGGGCGTCCACAGCGGGGCGTACGTGGCGGTGGCCCGCAAGGCGTGAGCCCCGCCGGGCGCCGGGAGGGGGACCGCCCCCGGACCGGCCGTGCGCGGCCGGTCCGGGGGCGGTCGGTGGGCGTCCTCAGCCCTTCCGGTGCTTGTGGCTCTTCTTGCAGTCGTCCTTCCGGGCCGCCTCCCTCAGCGTGTCCCGCAGGGCGTAGAAGGCCGGCTTGCGGTCGAAGTCGTCGGTCATGACGTTCGCGAAGCCCTCGCCCTCGAAGAACACCGGCACCCACGAGTACTTGTCGGTGAAGCCCCAGATGGTGAACGAGTCGCAGCCCTCGACGGCCAGGCACGCTTCCAGGGTCCGCCGGTAGTAGTCGGCCTGCTGCCGCTCCTGCGCCTTGGTGGGCGCGCCGCCCTCGGGGACGTCCATGCGGACGTCCAGCTCGGTGACGGCCGTCTCCAGGCCGAGCGCGTCGAACCGGCGCAGGTTGTCCTCCAGGTCGTCCGGGAAGCCGTACCGCGTGCTCAGGTGGCCCTGTACGGAGAAGCCGTGGACGGGGACGCCCTGGGCGAGCAGGTCCTGTATGAGGGCGTAGTAGGCGTCGCTCTTCGCGTTGACGCTCTCGACGTTGTAGTCGTTGAAGAACAGCTTCGCCTTCGGGTCGATCTCGTGGACCCATCGGAAGACGTCCGCGACGATGCCCGGACCCAGCTCACGGATCCAGATGTTGTCCCGGGTGCGCAGGTCGCCCTGGTCGTCGAAGATCTCGTTGGCGACGTCCCACTGCTGGATCTTCCCGGCGTAGCGGCCGACGACGGTGGTGACGTGCTCGCGCAGGATGGTGCGCAGCTCCTCCTTCGAGAAGTCGCCCTCCTCCAGCCACGCGGGGTTCTGGCTGTGCCACAGCAGGGTGTGGCCGCGTACGACCTGCTTGTTGCGCTTGGCGAACTCGACGATCGCGTCGGCCTGGGCGAAGTCGTAGCGGTCCCGCTCGGGGTGGATGTAGTCCCACTTCATCTGGTTCTCGGGGGAGACCGAGCTGAACTGGCGCCCCAGGATCTTCCGGTACTCCCTGTCGTAGGTGAACGGGTCCGGGTAGTCCTGCTCCAGGTGGTGGCCGCCGCCTGCCACGGCGGTCCCCACGACGAAGCCCTCGGGAGCGGCCGAGCGCAGCCGGTCGGGCGCGGCGTGGGAGTGCGGCGCGGCCTTCTCTCCGCCCGCCGGGCCGGCGGTGGCCGTGCCCGTCATGAGCGGCAAGGTCAGGGCGGTGGTGGCGAGGGCCACGGTGGCGAAACGAATGGATCTCATGCGGGGAGTCTCATTCCGTCGTCGTTCGTTCTCGAATGTTTCGAAACCGAAGCCGAAACATTAGGGACGGGCGGACGCTAAGGTCTGGCCGAGCGGCGCGTCAATACCCGTGCGAAGGTCCGCACGCCGACGCGCCTCGCCCCGGTACGAACCGGGACGAGGCGCGGATGAATCGCATGCGCTCTGAACGGCGAACTGTTCGAACGGATCGGTACGCGGCGCGGACCACCGCGCCGGGCGGAGCCCAGTGCCACTTCATGCGCGAGGGCTCCGACACCGGGCACGGCAGCGATGTCACCGGATCGGCCGAGCCGTCTACGACGGGAACCAGGACAGGCCCGTCAGTCCACGGCCCCCGCCTCGCCGGCCGGCGCGAAGATCTCCGCCGCCGACGTCGCGGTGAGGGCCCTCGTGAACCACAGGTCCAGTACGTCAGGGTCACCACACCCGACGATCCGCTCCCGGTCCTCCTCGCCGACCTCGACGCTCCGATGAGCCAGCAGACGCAGAAGAGCCTTCGCCTCACCCTCCGCCCGGAGCTGCTGGGCAGTCTGCGACTGGAAGAACGAGAGGTCGACGGCCATGAGATGCCTCCAGAGATCCGCGGCCTGCGTCGTGCCGAGGCCTTGTTCCATGAGTTCGATGAAGGTGCCTGCGGTGTTCTCGTCGTCGGCCGACAGGCCTTTCAGTGCCTTCGCCAGCGCGTTCAGTATGGCATCGGCTTCCGGCTCGCAGCGGCGCAGCGCCGCCGACAGAATCGTCAGCGGGATGTCACGGGCGGCCTCGTCGGGGCTGTCGATCACCGGCACGTCGTCGGGCCCCAGGACCAGGGGTCGCAGGGTGAGCGAGGGCCACTGGCGCGGGCCGATGTCGAACTGCCGGGCCGCCCAGGCGGCCGTCTTCCGGTCCGGGCACACGACGAGGAGGACCGGCGGGACGCCGTACTTCGCGTACACGTGGGACAAGTAATAGGCCCAGCTGGCCGGCTTGTGCGGGCTGGGCTTGCTCTGCGACTCGACGGCCAGGACGAAACTGCCGTCCTCGGTGTCCATACGCAGCAACGTGTCCACCCGCCGCTCCAGCGGCCGGGTCTCCGTCAGGTCGGTGGAGAGCTCCGAGGCGGACACGAGTGGGGGGAAGGCGACGCCGAGGTTCCTGGCGACGCGTGCGAAGAGGCCCGGTTCTTGCTGGAAGATCCGGTGCAGGGCCTCATGGGATGAGCTGACCATGAGGCGAAGCTATGGGCGGATCGGCATGTGCCGTACGCACATGCACCACCGTTCCCACGATCGAGCGATCGATGCGGCGGCGGAGTTGACGCCCGCACAAGCGAAAGGGCCCGCACGACCGAAGTCGTGCGGGCCCTCTCAGGTGCTCGCGGCAGGAGCTACCAGGTCAGATCAGCAAGCTCACTTGTTGATCTTGGTGACCTGGCCGGCGCCCACGGTCCGGCCACCCTCACGGATGGCGAACTTCAGGCCCTCCTCCATGGCGACGGGCTGGATGAGCTCCACCTTCATCTCGGTGTTGTCACCCGGCATGACCATCTCGGTGCCCTCGGGGAGGGTCACGACGCCGGTCACGTCCGTCGTACGGAAGTAGAACTGCGGGCGGTAGTTGTTGAAGAAGGGGGTGTGACGGCCACCCTCGTCCTTCGACAGGATGTAGGCCTGGGCCTCGAACTCGGTGTGCGGGGTGACCGAACCGGGCTTGATGATGACCTGGCCGCGCTCGACGTCCTCGCGCTTGATGCCGCGGAGCAGCAGACCGACGTTCTCACCGGCCTGGCCCTCGTCGAGCAGCTTGCGGAACATCTCGATGCCGGTGACCGTGGTGGTGGTCTTCTCGGTCTTGATGCCGATGATGTCGACGGTCTCGTTGACCTTGAGGACACCACGCTCGATGCGGCCGGTGACGACCGTACCGCGACCGGTGATGGTGAAGACGTCCTCGATCGGCATCAGGAACGGCTTGTCGACGTCACGCTCGGGCTGCGGGATGGACTCGTCCACGGCCTTCATGAGCTCGAGGACGGAGTTGCCCCACTCCTTGTCGCCCTCGAGGGCCTTCAGGGCGGAGACCTTGACGACCGGAACGTCGTCGCCCGGGAACTCGTACTCGGAGAGCAGCTCACGGACCTCGAGCTCGACGAGCTCCAGGATCTCCTCGTCGTCCACCATGTCGGCCTTGTTCAGGGCGACGACGATGTAGGGGACGCCGACCTGGCGGGCCAGGAGCACGTGCTCCTTGGTCTGCGGCATCGGGCCGTCGGTGGCGGCGACCACGAGGATGGCGCCGTCCATCTGCGCCGCACCCGTGATCATGTTCTTGATGTAGTCCGCGTGACCGGGGCAGTCGACGTGGGCGTAGTGACGCGTCTCGGTCTGGTACTCGACGTGCGCGATGGAGATGGTGATACCGCGCTGGCGCTCTTCGGGAGCCTTGTCGATCTGGTCGAAGGCCGAGGCCTCGTTCAGGTCCGGGTACGCGTCGTGCAGCACCTTGGTAATGGCGGCCGTGAGGGTCGTCTTACCGTGGTCGATGTGACCGATGGTGCCGATGTTGACGTGCGGCTTAGTCCGCTCGAACTTCGCCTTCGCCACGGGGGTCCTCCTGAGAGTGGTTCTGGTACGCCTTACTCATCGGCGCCAGGTGATCTTTGCTGGGAAACCCGGACCCGGGGCATTCCGCCGGGTTGGCGGCGGAATGCCCCTTGCAGGCTCCGGGGTCAAGCCTAAAGCGTGTGAACGGGGTCCGTTAAACGGAGTCCGTTACTCGCCCTTGGCCTTCGCGATGATCTCCTCGGCGACGTTCCGCGGAACCTCGGCGTAGGAGTCGAACTGCATGGAGTAGCTGGCGCGGCCGGACGTCTTGCTGCGCAGGTCGCCGACGTAGCCGAACATCTCCGAGAGGGGCACGAGACCCTTCACGACGCGGGCACCGGCCCGCTCCTCCATGGCCTGGATCTGGCCACGGCGGGAGTTGATGTCGCCGATGACCTCACCCATGTAGTCCTCGGGCGTGGTGACCTCGACGGCCATCATCGGCTCCAGGAGCACGGGCGAAGCCTTGCGCGCGGCCTCCTTGAAGGCCTGCGAACCGGCGATCTTGAACGCGAGTTCGGAGGAGTCGACCTCGTGGTAGCCACCGTCGATGAGCGTGACGCGGACGCCCGTCATCTCGTAG
The DNA here is from genome assembly GCF_001279005.1 of Streptomyces caelestis. Lineage (GTDB taxonomy): Bacteria > Actinomycetota > Actinomycetes > Streptomycetales > Streptomycetaceae > Streptomyces > Streptomyces heliomycini. Next base: position 28,127 of record NZ_LGCN01000229.1, on the reverse strand, counting down.
CCGGCCAGGATGCCGAACTGCATGGCCTCCTGCGCACCGGCGTCCACCGAAGGGATGTACTCCTTCGGGATGCGGCCACCGGTGACCTTGTTCACGAACTCGTAACTGGCGTCGCCGCCCTCGATCGGCTCGATCGCGATCTGCACCTTGGCGAACTGACCGGTACCACCGGTCTGCTTCTTGTGGGTGTAGTCCACGCGCTCGACGGCCTTGCGGATCGTCTCGCGGTAGGCGACCTGGGGCTTGCCGACGTTGGCCTCGACCTTGAACTCACGGCGCATACGGTCGACCAGCACCTCGAGGTGCAGCTCGCCCATACCACCGATGATGGTCTGGCCCGTCTCCTCGTCCGAGTGGACCTGGAAGGACGGGTCCTCCTCGGCCAGACGCTGGATCGCGACGCCCAGCTTCTCCTGGTCGCCCTTCGACTTGGGCTCGATGGCGACCTGGATGACCGGCGCCGGGAAGTCCATGGACTCCAGGATGACCGGGTTCTTGTCGTCGGACAGCGTCTCACCGGTGGTGGTCTGCTTCAGGCCCATGACGGCGACGATGTCGCCGGCGCCCACCGACTCGATCTCCTCACGCTTGTTGGCGTGCATGCGGTAGATCTTGCCGATGCGCTCCTTCTTGCCCTTGACGGAGTTCAGCACGGCGGTGCCGGACTCCAGGCGGCCCGAGTAGACCCGGACGAAGGTGAGCTTGCCGAGGTGCGGGTCGCTCATGATCTTGAACGCGAGCGCGGCCAGCGGCTCGTCCTCGGACGGCTTGCGCTTGACGACGGTCTCGGCGTCCTTCGGGTCGTGACCCTCGATGGCCTCGACGTCGAGCGGGGTCGGCAGGTAGCGCACGACCGCGTCGAGCAGGGGCTGGACGCCCTTGTTCTTGAACGCGGTGCCGCAGAACACCGGGGTGACCGTGGTGTCGCTGGACTTGCCGGAGGCGATGGTGATGCGACGGATCGCGGCGTACAGCTGCTCCTCGGTGGGCTCCTGGCCCTCCAGGTACAGCTCCATGATCTCTTCGTCGTTCTCGGCGACGGCCTCGACCAGCTTGCCGCGCCACTCCTCGGCGGCCTCGGTGTGCGTGGCCGGGATGTCGACGACGTCGTACATCTCGCCCTTGGCCGCCTCGGCGGACCACACGAGCGCCTTCATGCGGACCAGGTCCACGACGCCCTGGAAGTCGGCCTCGGCACCGATCGGGAGCTGCATGACGAGCGGCTGGGCGCCCAGACGGTCCGAGATCATGTCCACGCAGCGGTGGAACTCGGCGCCGGTACGGTCCAGCTTGTTGACGAAGCAGATGCGCGGGACGCCGTAACGGTCGGCCTGACGCCACACCGTCTCGGACTGGGGCTCGACACCGGCGACACCGTCGAACACGGTCACGGCACCGTCGAGCACACGCAGGGAACGCTCCACCTCGACGGTGAAGTCGACGTGCCCGGGGGTGTCGATGATGTTGATCGTGTAGTCGTTGTCCTCGAGCGGCCAGTGACAGGTGGTGGCAGCGGACGTGATCGTGATGCCACGCTCCTGCTCCTGCTCCATCCAGTCCATGGTGGCGGCGCCGTCGTGGACCTCACCGATCTTGTACGACACACCGGTGTAGAACAGGATCCGCTCGGTGGTGGTCGTCTTGCCCGCGTCGATGTGGGCCATGATCCCGATGTTGCGGACCTTGGCCAGGTCAAGTGAAGTGGTAGCCATAAGGCTTCAGTCTTCTCTCGGTCTCGATGTGGGTAGCGACTACCAGCGGTAGTGCGCGAAGGCCTTGTTGGACTCGGCCATCTTGTGCGTGTCCTCGCGCTTCTTCACAGCGGCGCCGAGGCCGTTGGAGGCGTCGAGAAGCTCGTTGAGCAGACGCTCGGTCATGGTCTTCTCGCGACGGGCGCGGGAGTAACCGACCAGCCAGCGCAGCGCGAGCGTGTTGGCGCGACCGGGCTTGACCTCGATCGGAACCTGGTACGTCGCACCACCGACACGGCGGGACTTGACCTCGAGGGTCGGCTTGATGTTCTCCAGCGCGCGCTTCAGCGTGATGATCGGGTCGTTGCCCGTCTTCTCACGCAGACCCTCCATGGCGCCGTAGACGATGCGCTCGGCGGTGGAGCGCTTGCCGTTCAGCAGCACCTTGTTGATCAGGGAGGTCACCAGAGGAGAACCGTAGACCGGGTCGATGATGACCGGGCGCTTCGGGGCGGGGCCCTTACGAGGCATTCTTACTTCTCCTTCTTGGCGCCGTAACGGCTGCGAGCCTGCTTGCGGTTCTTGACACCCTGGGTGTCGAGCGAACCGCGGATGATCTTGTAGCGAACACCCGGCAGGTCCTTCACACGGCCGCCGCGCACGAGCACGATGGAGTGCTCCTGCAGGTTGTGTCCCTCACCCGGAATGTAAGCGGTGACCTCGATGCCACTGGTCAGACGCACACGCGCGACCTTACGCAGGGCCGAGTTCGGCTTCTTCGGGGTGGTCGTGAACACACGCGTGCAGACGCCACGACGCTGAGGGGAACCCTCGAGTGCGGGCGTCTTGTTCTTCTCGACCTTGTCCTGCCGGCCCTTGCGGACCAGCTGCTGGATCGTAGGCACTACTTCTCCGGTTTCTGTGTGCCGAATGGTGAAGCTAACCTGGAACGTCACCGACCCACGCGGTCGGGTGTGTCGAATCCCGCGACCTTCCGCCGAACGACGGAAGGAACGTGTGGATTGCGGTGGCCGTTCATCGGCCCCCGGTGCGGTGTGATGGCACGCACGAAGACCAGGGCACACCCCAGGCACAAGGTCTGAGCGTACCTATCGCATTCGCTGCGGTCAAAACAAATGGGCCCGAACCGCGCCGCCGCGCGGAACACGCCGGTCCTCGGTTGTCAACCGGTGGCCAGCGCGAGCGCGAACGACAGGAGCATCAGGACCGTCCACGCCCCGTTCGCCAGCCAGCCGAGCGCCAGACCGGTCAGCGCCATTCCGTCGCCCTCCTCCCCCGTGCGCCTGATCTCGGCCCGCGCCGCGTGCCCCAGGATCACCGCCGGGATGCCGGTGATCCCGAAGGTGACCAGGCAGAGCCCGCCGCAGACGGCGGAGGCGACCGCCTTGCCGTTCACCCGCGCCCGGGGCGCCGGCAGGAACACCGCCGGCACGGCGTGCGCGGCATGCGGTACGGGTCCCTGCGGCAGGTCGGCCACCAGCAGCGCCAGCTCCCCCACCGTACGGGCGGCGTACGCCCGCGCGACCCTCTGGTCGAACTCGGGCTTCTCCAGCCGCCCCTCCCCGTATCCCGCCCTGAGGACGTCCACGGCCCGCTCCCGGTCGGCGTGCGAGGCGCGCATCGACGGGGCGGCCTGACCGCCCCACGGCTGCCCTCCCCACGGCTGCGGCACACCGTGCCCCTGCTGCCAGGGCTGCCCCTGCGAGTACGGCGAATACGACACCGAGCACCATCTCCCCCGTCACACCGGGTCCCTCCATGATGCGCCAGGACGGCCGTTCGGGCACGGGTTCGGCGGCACACGGCCGGTATACGACGCCGAGGGGCGGCCACCCCGTACGGAGTGACCGCCCCTCAGTGCTTCTGACCTACGCCTTACTGGTTGTACGGACCGTAGTCGTAGTCCTCCAGCGGAACGGCCTGGCCGGAGCCCGTGCCGAAGGGCGAGTAGTCGATGTCGTCGTAGCCGACGGCCGAGTACATCGCGGCCTTGGCCTCCTCGGTCGGCTCGACCCGGATGTTGCGGTAGCGGGACAGACCCGTACCGGCCGGGATGAGCTTACCGATGATGACGTTCTCCTTGAGGCCGATGAGGCTGTCGGACTTGGCGTTGATCGCCGCGTCCGTCAGGACTCGGGTCGTCTCCTGGAAGGAGGCGGCCGACAGCCAGGACTCCGTCGCCAGCGAGGCCTTGGTGATACCCATCAGCTGCGGACGACCGGAGGCCGGGTGACCGCCCTCCTGGACCACACGACGGTTCTCGGTCTCGAACTTGGAGCGCTCGACCAGCTCGCCGGGCAGCAGCTCGGCGTCGCCCGACTCGATGATCGTCACGCGGCGCAGCATCTGCCGGATGATGATCTCGATGTGCTTGTCGTGGATCGACACGCCCTGCGAGTTGTAGACCTTCTGGACCTCGCCGACCAGGTGGACCTGGACGGCACGCTGACCCAGGATGCGCAGCACGTCGTGCGGGTTGGTGGCACCCACGGTGAGCTGCTGGCCCACCTCGACGTGCTCGCCCTCGGAGACCAGGACCTTGGCGCGCTTGGAGATCGGGAACGCCGTCTCGTCGCTGCCGTCGTCCGGGGTGACGACGAGCTTCTTGGTCTTCTCGGTCTCCTCGATCCGCACGCGGCCGGAGGCCTCGGAGATCGGGGCGACACCCTTCGGCGTACGGGCCTCGAAGAGCTCGACGACACGCGGCAGACCCTGGGTGATGTCGTCACCGGCCACACCACCGGTGTGGAAGGTACGCATCGTCAGCTGGGTGCCGGGCTCACCGATGGACTGGGCGGCGATGATGCCGACCGCCTCACCGATGTCGACCAGCTTGCCGGTGGCCAGCGAACGGCCGTAGCACATCGCGCAGGTGCCGACGGCGGACTCGCAGGTCAGGACCGAACGGGTCTTGACCTCCTCGACGCCGCGGGAGACGAGCTCCTCGATGAGGACGTCGCCCAGGTCGGTGCCGGCCGGGGCCAGCACCTGTCCGTCGACCACGATGTCCTCGGCGAGGCAGCGCGCGTACACGGACGTCTCGACGTCGCCCTCCTTGCGGAGCACGCCCTCCGCGTCCCGGCTCGCGATCTTCAGACGCAGACCGCGGTCGGTGCCGCAGTCCTCCTCGCGGATGATGACGTCCTGGGAGACGTCGACCAGACGACGGGTGAGGTAACCCGAGTCGGCGGTACGCAGAGCGGTGTCCGCCAGACCCTTACGGGCGCCGTGCGTGGAGATGAAGTACTCCAGCACGGACAGACCCTCACGGAACGAGGCCTTGATGGGCCGCGGGATCGTCTCGTTCTTCGCGTTCGACACCAGACCACGCATACCGGCGATCTGACGCATCTGCATCATGTTGCCTCGTGCGCCCGAGTTCACCATCATGAAGATCGGGTTGGTCTTCGGGAAGTTGTCGTTCATCGCCTCGGCGACCTCGTTGGTCGCCTTGGTCCAGATCGCGATGAGCTCCTGCGTGCGCTCGTCCTTGGTGATCAGACCGCGCTCGTACTGCTTCTGGACCTTCTCGTCCTGCGCCTCGTAGCCGCGGACGATCTCCTTCTTCGCCTCGGGGACGACGACGTCGGAGATGGCCACGGTGACGCCGGAACGGGTGGCCCAGAAGAAGCCGGACGCCTTCAGGTTGTCGAGCGTCGCCGCCACGATGACCTTCGGGTAGCGCTCGGCGAGGTCGTTGACGATCTCGGAGAGCTGCTTCTTGCCGACCTCGTAGTCGACGAACGGGTAGTCCTCGGGCAGCAGCTCGTTGAAGAGCGCGCGGCCCAGGGTGGTGTTCAGCCGGAAGCTGTCACCCTGCTGCCACTCGGGCTCGCCCTCCTCGCGCGCCGGCGGGGTCCAGCCGCGCGGCGGGATGGTGCCGACCGGGAAGCGGACGTCGATCCTCGACTGGAGCGACAGCTCGCCCGCGTCGAAGGCCATGATCGCCTCCGCGACCGAGGCGAAGGAACGGCCCTCGCCCTTGAGGTCGCGCATCTCGCCGTCGGTGGTGAGGAAGAACAGACCGAGGACCATGTCCTGGGTCGGCATCGTCACCGGACGGCCGTCGGCCGGCTTGAGGATGTTGTTCGAGGACAGCATCAGGATGCGGGCCTCGGCCTGCGCCTCCGCGGACAGCGGCAGGTGCACGGCCATCTGGTCACCGTCGAAGTCCGCGTTGAACGCGGTGCACACGAGCGGGTGGATCTGGATGGCCTTGCCCTCGACCAGCTGCGGCTCGAAGGCCTGGATGCCGAGGCGGTGCAGCGTGGGCGCACGGTTCAGCAGAACCGGGTGCTCCGCGATGACCTCTTCCAGCACGTCGTACACGACCGTGCGGCCGCGCTCGACCATGCGCTTGGCGCTCTTGATGTTCTGCGCGTGGTTCAGGTCGACCAGGCGCTTCATCACGAACGGCTTGAAGAGCTCCAGCGCCATCGCCTTCGGCAGACCGCACTGGTGCAGCTTGAGCTGCGGGCCGACGACGATCACGGAACGCGCCGAGTAGTCGACTCGCTTGCCGAGCAGGTTCTGACGGAAGCGGCCCTGCTTGCCCTTGAGCATGTCGGACAGCGACTTCAGCGGACGGTTGCCGGGGCCCGTGACCGGGCGGCCGCGACGGCCGTTGTCGAAGAGCGCGTCGACGGCCTCCTGGAGCATGCGCTTCTCGTTGTTCACGATGATCTCGGGCGCGCCGAGGTCGAGAAGCCGCTTCAGGCGGTTGTTGCGGTTGATGACACGGCGGTACAGGTCGTTCAGGTCGGAGGTCGCGAAGCGGCCACCGTCCAGTTGCACCATCGGACGCAGGTCCGGCGGGATGACCGGCACGCAGTCGAGCACCATGCCCTTGGGGCTGTTGCTGGTCTGCAGGAACGCGGAGACGACCTTGAGGCGCTTGAGCGCACGGGTCTTCTTCTGGCCCTTGCCGGTGCGGATGATCTCGCGGAGACGCTCGGCCTCCTCGTCGAGGTCGAAGGACTCCAGGCGCTTCTGCAGCGCCGCGGCGCCCATCGAGCCGTCGAAGTACGTGCCGAAGCGGTCGCGCAGCTCGCGGTAGAGCAGCTCGTCGCCCTCGAGGTCCTGGACCTTGAGGTTCTTGAACCGGGTCCACACCTCGTCGAGGCGGTCGATCTCGCGCTGCGCGCGGTCGCGCAGCTGCTTCATCTCGCGCTCGGCGCCCTCGCGCACCTTGCGGCGCACGTCGGCCTTGGCGCCCTCGGCCTCCAGCTCGGCCAGGTCGGTCTCGAGCTTCTTGGCGCGGGCCTCGAGGTCGGCGTCGCGGCGGTTCTCGACCTGCTGGCGCTCGACGGAGACGTGGGCCTCCAGCGAGGGCAGGTCGCGGGTGCGGCGCTCCTCGTCGACGTACGTGATCATGTACGCCGCGAAGTAGATGACCTTCTCCAGGTCCTTCGGGGCGAGGTCGAGCAGGTAGCCCAGGCGCGACGGGACGCCCTTGAAGTACCAGATGTGCGTGACGGGCGCGGCCAGCTCGATGTGGCCCATCCGCTCACGGCGCACCTTGGCGCGCGTGACCTCGACGCCACAGCGCTCACAGATGATGCCCTTGAAGCGGACGCGCTTGTACTTGCCGCAGTAGCACTCCCAGTCCCGGGTCGGACCGAAGATCTTCTCGCAGAAGAGTCCGTCCTTTTCGGGCTTGAGCGTGCGGTAGTTGATCGTCTCGGGCTTCTTGACCTCGCCGTGGCTCCACTGACGGATGTCGTCAGCGGTGGCCAGGCCGATCCGGAGCTCGTCGAAGAAGTTGACGTCGAGCACTATGCGTCAATCCCTCTCAGGGTTGTAAGTCTTGGGGTCTGAAACGGGGGTCCTGGGGCGGGCGGCCCGGAGTTCACCGGGCCGCCCCACTCCCGTCAGACCTCTTCGACGCTGCTCGGCTCGCGCCGGGACAGGTCGATGCCGAGCTCCTCCGCAGCGCGGAAGACGTCCTCGTCGGTGTCACGCATCTCGATGGACATGCCGTCGCTGGACAGCACCTCCACGTTCAGGCACAGGGACTGCATCTCCTTGATGAGGACCTTGAAGGACTCGGGGATGCCGGGCTCGGGGATGTTCTCGCCCTTGACGATCGCCTCGTAGACCTTCACGCGGCCGGTGACGTCGTCGGACTTGATGGTCAGCAGCTCCTGGAGCGCGTAGGCGGCGCCGTACGCCTCGAGTGCCCACACCTCCATCTCGCCGAACCGCTGGCCACCGAACTGAGCCTTACCACCCAGCGGCTGCTGGGTGATCATGGAGTACGGACCGGTCGAACGCGCGTGCAGCTTGTCGTCGACCAGGTGGTGCAGCTTCAGGATGTACATGTAGCCGACCGAGATCGGCTCCGGGAACGGCTCGCCCGAGCGGCCGTCGTACAGCCGCGCCTTGCCGGACGGGAGCACCATGCGCTCGCCGTCGCGGTTCGGGATGGTGTGCTGGAGCAGGCCCGCGAGCTCGTCCTCACGCGCACCGTCGAAGACCGGGGTGGCGACGTTGGTGCCGGGCTCGACCTTGTCGGCGCCGATGGCCTGGAGCCGCTCGGCCCACTCCTCCGCGAGGCCGGAGACGTCCCAGCCGCGGCTGGCGAGCCAGCCGAGGTGGATCTCCAGGACCTGTCCCGGGTTCATCCGGGACGGGACGCCCAGCGGGTTGAGGATGATGTCGACCGGCGTGCCGTCCTCCAGGAACGGCATGTCCTCGATCGGGTTGATCTTGGAGATGACGCCCTTGTTGCCGTGGCGGCCGGCGAGCTTGTCACCGTCGGTGATCTTGCGCTTCTGCGCGACGTAGACGCGCACCAGCTGGTTGACGCCGGGGGGAAGCTCGTCGCCCTCCTCGCGGTCGAAGACGCGCACGCCGATGACCTTGCCGGTCTCGCCGTGCGGCACCTTCAGCGAGGTGTCACGGACCTCACGGGCCTTCTCGCCGAAGATCGCGCGGAGCAGGCGCTCCTCGGGGGTCAGCTCGGTCTCGCCCTTGGGCGTGACCTTGCCGACGAGGATGTCGCCGGCGATGACCTCGGCGCCGATGCGGATGATGCCGCGCTCGTCGAGGTCGGCGAGGACCTCCTCGGAGACGTTCGGGATGTCCCGGGTGATCTCCTCGGGGCCCAGCTTGGTGTCACGGGCGTCGACCTCGTGCTCCTCGATGTGGATCGAGGAGAGGACGTCGTCCTGCACGAGGCGCTGCGACAGGATGATCGCGTCCTCGTAGTTGTGGCCCTCCCACGGCATGAACGCGACCAGCAGGTTCTTGCCGAGCGCCATCTCGCCGTTCTCGGTGGCCGGGCCGTCGGCGAGGACCTGGCCGGTGATGATCCGGTCGCCCTCGTTGACGATGACCTTCTGGTTGACCGAGGTGCCCTGGTTGGAGCGCGAGAACTTGGCCAGGCGGTACGTGATGTACGTGCCGTCGTCGTTGGCGGTGGTGATGTAGTCCGCGGAGACCTCCTGGACCACACCGTCCTTCTCGGCCTTGACCACGTCGCCGGCGTCGACGGCGGAGCGGTACTCCATGCCGGTGCCGACGAGCGGGGACTCGCTCTTGATCAGCGGCACGGCCTGGCGCATCATGTTCGCGCCCATGAGGGCACGGTTGGCGTCGTCGTGCTCGAGGAACGGGATCATGGCGGTCGCGACCGACACCATCTGGCGCGGCGAGACGTCCATGTAGTCGACGTCGTCACCGGGGACGTAGTCGACCTCGCCGCCACGACGGCGGACCAGGATCCGGTTCTCGACGAACCGCATCTCGTCGCTCAGCGGGGCGTTGGCCTGCGCGATGACGAAGCGGTCCTCCTCGTCGGCGGTCAGGTAGTCGACCTCGTCGGTGACCTGGCCCTCGACGACCTTGCGGTACGGCGTCTCGATGAAGCCGAACGGGTTGATCCGGCCGTACGAGGCGAGCGAGCCGATCAGACCGATGTTCGGGCCTTCCGGCGTCTCGATCGGGCACATGCGGCCGTAGTGCGACGGGTGCACGTCACGGACCTCGAAGCCGGCCCGCTCACGGGAGAGACCACCCGGGCCGAGGGCGTTCAGACGACGCTTGTGCGTCAGCCCCGACAGCGGGTTGTTCTGGTCCATGAACTGCGACAGCTGGCTGGTGCCGAAGAACTCCTTGATGGAGGCGACGACCGGCCGGATGTTGATCAGGGTCTGCGGCGTGATCGCCTCGACGTCCTGGGTGGTCATGCGCTCGCGCACGACGCGCTCCATACGGGCGAGACCCGTACGGACCTGGTTCTGGATCAGCTCGCCGACGTTGCGGATGCGGCGGTTGCCGAAGTGGTCGATGTCGTCGGTCTCGACCATGATCGAGCGACCGGACTCGCCGACCGTCTCGGTCTCACCGGCGTGCAGCTTCACCAGGTACTTGATGGTGGCGATGATGTCGTCGGTGGTGAGCACGCCGGCGTCCAGCGGCTCGTCCCCGCCGAGCTTCTTGTTCACCTTGTAGCGGCCGACCTTGGCGAGGTCGTAGCGCTTGGGGTTGAAGTAGAGGTTCTCGAGCAGCGTCTGCGCGGCCTCACGCGTGGGGGGCTCGCCCGGACGCAGCTTGCGGTAGATGTCGAGCAGCGCGTCGTCCTGGCCCTGGGTGTGGTCCTTCTCCAGGGTGGCGCGCATGGACTCGTACTCGCCGAACTCCTCGAGAATCTGCTCGGTGGTCCAGCCGAGCGCCTTCAGGAGGACGGTGACGGACTGCTTGCGCTTGCGGTCGATGCGGACACCGACCATGTCGCGCTTGTCGATCTCCATCTCCAGCCAGGCGCCCCGGGAAGGGATGATCTTGGCGGAGAAGATGTCCTTGTCGGACGTCTTGTCGATGGAGGAGTCGAAGTAGACGCCGGGCGAACGGACCAGCTGCGACACCACGACACGCTCGGTGCCGTTGATGACGAACGTGCCCTTGTTCGTCATGAGCGGGAAGTCGCCCATGAAGACGGTCTGGGACTTGATCTCGCCGGTCTCGTTGTTGGTGAACTCGGCGGTGACGAAGAGCGGGGCCGCGTACGTGAAGTCGCGCTCCTTGCACTCGTCGATGGAGTTCTTCGGCGGCTCGAAGCGGTGGTCGCGGAAGGTCAGCGACATCGACCCGGAGAAGTCCTCGATCGGGGAGATCTCTTCGAAGATCTCCTCCAGACCGGACTTGGTGGGGACGTCGTGCCCGTTCTCGAGAGCCTCCTCGACCCGACTCTGCCAGGCGGTGTTCCCGAGCAGCCAGTCGAAGCTCTCGGTCTGCAGCGCGAGCAGGTTCGGAACCTCGAGAGGCTCCTTGATCTTTGCAAAGGAGATGCGCAGCGGGGCGGTGCTGGCACCGTTGTTCGTATTCGCGGTCGAGGCGTTGCGCGAGGCGGCCAAGAGGGGGTCCTTCCGAGGGCTCGGACTCACTACGCGCGTACCGGCCCCCCACCGTGCAGAGAGACGGACATCCCAGGTCGGAGATGATCCAGTCGTCGATGCTCGAGCGAGGGCATGCCCCTGGTGACGGGCAGGGGACAGCTAACAGGCAGCGCAAAGGGTCAGTGTAGCCATTTGCCACACTGATGTCCAATGCCGGTTTACGAACCCGGTGGAGGCCCTCGTTCTTCTCAACTCCTGCGACAAGGCGCTGCCCTCAACGCACGTTGATACTGCCCTCTTTGCCGTCGATCCATGCCTCGGATTCGGATCCTTGCGACGACGCGTCCTGAGAATTGCGCGCCGCGTGCGGTTCGTCAAGGCCCCTCTTGCCGGAGCCGCCTGCCACCAGGCACATCCTCGCGGCCCCCGGGAGGCACGACGAAGATCACCCTACCCCCCGCCGTCCCGGGGGCAAGGCAGCCGCCGCCGGGCCCCTCATACGCCGAGGAGCGACCACCCGGATGGATGATCGCTCCTCAGCGCTTGAGCGTTACACGTCCCGCGGGACGCGCAGCGGGTCCTGACGGGCCCGGAAGGTCTTACTTGACCTCGACGGAGGCGCCGGCGCCCTTGAGGGACTCGGCGGCCTTCTCGGCGGCGTCCTTGGCGACCTTCTCGAGGACGGGCTTCGGGGCGCCGTCCACGAGGTCCTTGGCCTCCTTCAGACCCAGGGAGGTCAGCTCACGCACGACCTTGATGACCTGGATCTTCTTGTCGCCGGCACCGGTGAGGATGACGTCGAACTCGTCCTTCTCCTCGGCGGCCTCGGCCGGGGCGGCCGGACCGGCCGGGCCCGCGACGGCCACGGCGGCGGCGGCGGTGACGTCGAACTTCTCCTCGAAGGCCTTCACGAACTCGGAGAGCTCGATGAGGGTCATCTCCTCGAACTGGGCGAGCAGGTCTTCCTGGCTGAGCTTCGCCATGATGGCGGTCCTTCCACTAAATCGGCAGGTGCCGGATGTACGGGGTGTGGCGGGCGTACGTCGGGCCCGCGTCGACCCTCACCTCGTGCGGTTCACGCGGCGAGGATCGGAAAGCGAGCCGAATTACTCGGCACCGCCCTGCTCGTCCTGCTTGGCACGGAGCGCGTCCACGGTGCGGACGAGCTTCGAGGGGAGCGCCTGGAAGAGCTGAGCAGTCTGCGTCTGCTTGCCCTTGAAGGCGCCCGCCAGCTTGGCGAGCAGAACCTCGCGGGACTCGAGGTCCGCGAGCTTCTTGATCTCGTCGGCGGACATCGCCTTGCCGTCAAGGACACCGCCCTTGATGACGAGATTCGGGTTGTCCTTGGCGAAGTCACGAAGACCCTTCGCCGACTCCACCGGGTCACCGGTGACGAAGGCGACCGCCGTCGGGCCAGCGAAGAGCTGGTCGTCGAGCGTGATCCCGGCCTCGTTGGCCGCAATCTTGGTCAGCGTGTTCTTCACCACGGCGTACTGGGCGTTCTCACCGAGCGAACGACGCAGCGTCTTGAGCTGCGCCACGGTGAGACCGCGGTACTCGGTCAGCACGGCGGCGTTGGAGCTGCGGAACTTGTCCGTCAGCTCGGCAACCGCGGCAGCCTTGTCGGGCCTCGCCATAGAGCCTCGGCCTCCTTCCGGGTGATTCGGACCGCGCGGACCCGAAGGAGGACTGGGGAAAACGAAACGCCCCGGCGCAGGCGCACGGGGCGTAGCTCAACCGGTCGCTCGCGTCCTTACGACGGCGGGCTCCGGGAACTCTTCCACTGACACCTGCGCGGGTCGTCCGCAGTTCAGCGGATCCTTCGGCCACCGTGAACTCTGACGAGCGCACGGCAACGACCAGCGGTCTTTGGCTTCCGTGGAAGAGTACGCGAACGGATCGGCGTCAAGCAAATCGGCCGATCATGGGCATCGGGAGCGCCGGGGCCTCAGGCGCTGAGGCCGGCCCCGGAGTCCGCCCCGAGGCCCTCCAGCTCCTTCAGCATCTCGACGAAGTCGAAGGTGTCCCGTGCCGGCGGCGTCTCGACCTCGGCCCTGGCCCCGTAGTCCGAGTAGTCGCTCGTCAGGTTGATCGTCCCCTGGGGCGTCCTCATCCCGATGACCATCTTGACCGGGTAGTCGTCCTCGTTGACCCAGACCTGGGTGTCGTACCCCTTCATGCCCGACTTCTCGGCGTCGGCGAGCAGCTCCTGGCGCTCCGCCTCGGAGAGCAGGCCGAAGGACTCGTCGGCGTCGGCCATTTCCTCGAAGCTCAGCGTGCCCTCGTAGTGCTGCGTCCGGACGCCGTCGATCTCCTCCGGCCCGACGTGCTTCAGACTCGGCGACTCGAGCAGCAGGGCGATCTGCTGTGCCGGGTCCTGGTTCAGGTTCTCCAGGCCGCCGGCCATCCGCTTCCGCAGTTCCGCGTCGCCGGCCTCCTCGGCCATGGCGGCGAAGTCCATCCTCATCCAGCGCTTGCCGTCCATCTCGGCGGCCTGCTCCGCGCCCGCGTCCATGTAGACGACGTCGTCCACCATGATCATGCGGACCTTCTCGGGAACGTCCGGGTCGTCCGCCATGACGCCGGAGGTCTTCATGGTGACGTCCATGACACCGGGGTCCCAGCCCTGCACGCCGGAGAGCTCCATGCTCCCGCTCCCCGCCATCGTCATGGTCATCCGGACCTTGGCGGACTTGGCCTCCGAGGTGTTCTCGAAGGCGGCCTGGAGGACCTTCGTCATCTCGTTCCGCGTCTGCCGGCCCTCGGCCCCCGCCGGGGCGCCGTCCTGGCAACCCGCGACGCCCACGACGACGGCCGCGGCCGTCAGACAGACACCCGCGCGCCTCCATGCGGTCATGCCCATGAGTCCCACCCCCGGTTGTTTCGCTGCGCTACGCCTGTGAGGTCGAGGGAACGGTAACCCACGCCCCCGACACCGCCGACGGAAAAAAGCCCGTCCCCGCGCCTCGGACGAGGTGCGGGGACGGGCTCTCACGGCGTGCACGGGCCGGTCATCCGGCCCACCCGGCTCAGACGGCGGCCGGGTCCTCCTCGACGAGGAGGTTGCGGGTGCGGTTCGGGTCGAGCGGAATGCCGGGGCCCATCGTGGTGCTGATGGCGGCCTTCTTGATGTAGCGACCCTTGGCGGCGGACGGCTTCAGACGGAGGATCTCCTCCAGCGCGGCGCCGTAGTTCTCCACCAGCTTGGTGTCGTCGAAGGACGACTTGCCGATGATGAAGTGCAGGTTCGAGTGCTTGTCGACGCGGAACTCGATCTTGCCGCCCTTGATGTCGTTGACGGCCTTGGTGACGTCCGGAGTCACGGTGCCGGTCTTCGGGTTCGGCATCAGACCACGGGGACCGAGCACGCGGCCGAGGCGGCCGACCTTGCCCATGAGGTCCGGGGTGGCGACGACGGCGTCGAAGTCCAGACGGCCCTTCGACACCTCGTCGATCAGCTCGTCGGCGCCGACGATGTCGGCGCCCGCGGCACGCGCGGCCTCGGCACGGTCACCGGTCGCGAAGACCAGGACCCGGGCGGTCTTGCCGGTGCCGTGCGGGAGGTTCACGGTGCCACGGACCATCTGGTCGGCCTTGCGCGGGTCGACACCCAGGCGGAAGGCGACCTCGACGGTGCCGTCGAACTTGGTCGTGGACGTCTCCTTGGCGAGACGGACGGCCTCGAGCGGGGCGTACAGCTTCTCCCGGTCGATCTTGGCGTCCGCAGCGCGGAGAGACTTGCTGCGCTTGCTCACTGAAAGCTCCTGTGGAATCTGAGGAGTCGTGGTCCGGGCCGAGCAGGCCCTGCCACTACTGCTTGGCTTACGGGGGTGGAGGTCAGCCCTCGACCGTGACGCCCATGGAACGGGCGGTGCCGGCGATGATCTTCTCGGCGGCGTCCAGGTCGTTGGCGTTGAGGTCGGGCATCTTGGTGGTGGCGATCTCACGGACCTGGTCACGCGTGATCTTCGCGACCTTGGTCTTGTGCGGCTCGCCGGAGCCCTTCTCCACGCCCGCGGCCTTGAGGATCATCTTCGCGGCCGGCGGGGTCTTGGTGATGAAGGTGAAGGAGCGGTCCTCGTAGACCGTGATCTCCACCGGGATGACCCAGCCGCGCTGCGACTCGGTCGCGGCGTTGTAGGCCTTGCAGAACTCCATGATGTTCACGCCGTGCTGACCCAGCGCGGGGCCGACCGGCGGAGCCGGGTTCGCGGCACCGGCCTGGATCTGGAGCTTGATGAGCCCCGTGACCTTCTTCTTCTTGGGAGGCATGGCTCTCCGGGTCCTTTCGATTCGGGTCCTGCCCGCGCCATGGGGACAACCCGGACGCAGGCATACCGCACAACGATAACGGGTATAGATGCGCGGCTGAAAACCGAGCAGGTCAGGCGCGCGTGCGACCGCTCGCCTGACCTGTTCGGACGCTGTGTGCCAGAAGGGCTAGTTCTTCTGGATCTGGTCGAAGGAGAGCTCGACCGGCGTCTCGCGGCCGAAGATCTCCACCAGGCCCTTGACCTTCTTGGAGTCGGGGTTGATCTCGTTGATGGTCGCCTGGAGCGTGGCGAACGGGCCGTCGGTGACGGTGACCGAGTCGCCGACCTCGAAGTCCAGCACCTGGACCTCGACCTTGCGCTGCGGGGCCGGCTTGCCCTCGGCCTCGGCGGCCTCGCGGGCGGCCTTCTCCTCGGCCTCCGGGGCGAGCATCTTGACGATCTCGTCCAGCGTCAGCGGGTACGGGTCGTAGGCGTTGCCCACGAAGCCGGTGACACCGGGGGTGTTGCGGACGACGCCCCAGGACTCGTTCGTCAGGTCCATGCGGACCAGGACGTAACCCGGGAGCTTGTTCTGCTTGATCGTCTTGCGGTCGCCGTTCTTGATCTGGACGACCTCTTCCTGCGGCACCTCGGCCTGGAAGATGTAGTCCTCGACGTTCAGCGAGACGGCGCGCTGCTCCAGGTTGGTCTTCACCCGGTTCTCGTAGCCCGCGTACGTGTGGATGACGTACCACTCGCCGGGCAGCGTCCGCAGTTCCTCGCGGAGCTTCTCGACCGGGTCGCGGTCGTCCTCCTCGGCAGCGGCCTCGGACTCGTCCTCCGGCTCCGCCGCCTCGTCGCCCTCGACGAGCGAGGTCGCGTCGTCCGCGGTCTCACCCGGCTCGGCGACGGCAGTCCCGGCCTCGTCCAGGTCCTCGTCCGCGCCCTCGACGGTGTCGAGTTCGTCGTCGACGGACTCACCGGGCTCGATGGCGTCGTTCAGGTTCTGGTCAGGCACGGTGACTGCTTCTTCTTCCTGGATACAAGGGTTGACCTCACCCTGCCGCCTGAGAGCGGAAGGGTTCCAACCCGATGGGTTGAGGTTCACGGACGCTCGACCGCCGACGCGGCGTCATCCCTCTGGCAAGCCCTGCCACGACGCCCTTACGGGCGCAAAGAGCCTATCACGGAGCACCGCCCCTTCCGGAATGCGCGAAAAGGGCGCCCGGGATCCCGGCGCCCCTGTCGAGAGCTCAGCCGAAGACGTACTTGGCGGCGTGACTGAGACCATAGTCGATCAGGGTGACCAGACCGATCATCACGACGACGAAGACGATCACGGCGGTCGTGTACGACGTCAGCTGGTTGCGGGTGGGCCAGACGACCTTGCGGAGTTCCGCGATGATCTGACGGTAGAAGAGCGCGAGACGCTTCAGCGGCCCCTTCTTGGCCCGCTTGCCGCCCTTGCGGGTCTTCTTGGAGTCCGGCGCCTCGTCCTGGGCATCAGGCATGTCGATGGAGCCCACGGCGTCCGTCACTCGTCCTCACCTGATTCCGGGTCGTGGCCGTGCCGCGCCCGGTCAGAGCCCGCACGGCGGTGCATTGCTGTACGTACATGCGCACACATCCTGGCGAAGGTGTGTGTAGCAGGGCCGGAGGGACTTGAACCCCCAACCGCTGGTTTTGGAGACCAGTGCTCTACCAATTGAGCTACGACCCTTTGTGTGTCCCCCAACGTACCGCATCCGACCGGGTGCTTGGTGTGCACCGGCTGAGCGCGGGCCGCTGAAGGCCAACGAGGTGAGAGTGTACGTGTTCCCGGGCCGGGCGTCGAACGAAAAGCACCCGGGAAGCACCACCCCGGCGGAAGATCGTCCCGCCGTGCCGTCGCGGCGGCGTCGATCCGGACTGGTGTCCAGGGGTTTGCCCGGTGTTGTTCAGTACGTGAAACCCCCGTGCCGCGTGGGTTTCCGGTCTGGAACGATGGGTCCATGAGCGCTGCAACCCCTCCCACCGAGCGCCGGGTCTCCGCCCGAGTCGGCGCGATCTCCGAGTCCGCCACCCTCGCCGTGGACGCCAAGGCCAAGGCCCTCAAGGCCGCCGGGCGTCCGGTGATCGGCTTCGGCGCCGGTGAGCCCGACTTCCCGACGCCGGACTACATCGTCGAGGCCGCGATCGAGGCCTGCAAGAACCCGAAGTACCACCGGTACACGCCGGCCGGCGGTCTGCCGGAGCTGAAGTCCGCGATCGCCGCCAAGACTCTGCGCGACTCCGGCTACGAGGTGGACCCCTCCCAGATCCTGGTCACCAATGGCGGCAAGCAGGCCATCTACGAGGCCTTCGCCGCGATCCTCGACCCGGGCGACGAGGTCATCGTCCCGGCGCCGTACTGGACCACGTACCCGGAGTCGATCCGGCTGGCCGGCGGTGTCCCGGTCGAGGTGGTCACCGACGAGACGACCGGCTACCGCGTGAGCGTGGAACAGCTGGAGGCGGCCCGCACCGAGCGGACGAAGGTCGTCCTCTTCGTCTCCCCGTCGAACCCGACCGGCGCGGTCTACGGCGAGGCCGAGACCGAGGCGATCGGCACGTGGGCCGTCGAGCACGGCCTGTGGGTGCTCACCGACGAGATCTACGAGCACCTGGTCTACGGCGACGCCGTGTCCGTGTCCCTGCCCGCGCTCCTGCCCGAGCTGCGCGACAAGTGCGTCGTGGTCAACGGTGTGGCGAAGACGTACGCGATGACGGGCTGGCGGGTCGGCTGGATCATCGGCCCGAAGGACGTGGTGAAGGCCGCGACCAACCTGCAGTCGCACGCCACGTCGAACGTCTCCAACGTCGCCCAGGCGGCCGCGCTCGCCGCCGTCTCCGGCGACCTGGACGCGGTCGCGACCATGCGCGAGGCCTTCGACCGGCGGCGGAAGACCATCGTCCGGATGCTCAACGAGATCGACGGCGTGGTCTGCCCGGAGCCCGAGGGCGCGTTCTACGTCTACCCCTCGGTGAAGGCGCTGATCGGCAAGGAGATCCGGGGCAGGCGCCCGCAGGACTCGGTCGAGCTCGCGGCGCTCATCCTGGAGGAGGTCGAGGTCGCGGTGGTGCCGGGTGAGGCGTTCGGCACGCCGGGCTACCTGCGGCTGTCGTACGCGCTGGGCGACGAGGACCTCGTCGAGGGCGTGAGCCGGATCCAGAAGCTGCTGGCGGAGGCGCGCGACTGACGTCGTCCTTCCGCCGCAGGGGCGCCCGGGTCTCCTCCCGGGCGCCCCTGTTCTTTTGTGCGGGCAAGACCACGAAAGGGGAAAGCGCTACCGGGACGGACGGGGCGTGCGGCAGGATCGGTGAATGCTGAGCTCTTCAGGGGGGCTCCCCCCGAACCCCCCGCGTGTACGTGATCTCTCCGAACTGCCGAAGGCCCATCTGCACCTGCACTTCACCGGGTCCATGCGGCCCACCACCCTGCTGGAACTGGCCGACAAGTACGGCGTGCGCCTGCCCGAGGCGCTGACCGACGCGCTGACCAGCGGGGAACCGCCGAGACTGCGGGCCACGGACGAGCGCGGCTGGTTCCGCTTCCAGCGGCTGTACGACGCGGCGCGCTCGTGCCTGCGGGAGCCGGAGGACATCCAGCGGCTGGTGCGGGAGGCGGCGGAGGAGGACCTGCGGGACGGCTCGGGCTGGCTGGAGATCCAGGTGGACCCGACGTCGTACGCGCCCCGGCTGGGCGGGCTGATCCCGGCGCTGGAGATCATCCTGGACGCGGTGGACGCGGCGACGCGGGACACCGGGATCGGGATGCGGGTGCTGGTGGCGGCCAACCGGATGAAGCATCCCCTGGACGCGCGCACGCTGGCCCGGCTGGCGGTGCGGTACGCGGACCGGGGGATCGTCGGGTTCGGCCTCTCCAACGACGAGCGGCGCGGGATGGCCCGCGACTTCGACCGGGCGTTCTCGATCGCGCGGGAGGGCGGGCTGCTGTCCGCGCCGCACGGCGGCGAACTGGCGGGGCCGGCCTCGGTCCGGGACTGCCTGGACGACCTGGCGGCGGACCGGATCGGGCACGGGGTGCGGGCGGCGGACGACCCGCGGCTGATGCGGCGGCTGGCGGACCGTCAGGTGACGTGCGAGGTGTGCCCGGCGTCGAACGTGGCGCTGGGCGTGTACGACAAACCGGAGGACGTCCCGCTGCGCACCCTGTTCGAGGCGGGGGTCCCCCTGGCGCTGGGCGCGGACGACCCGTTGCTGTTCGGCTCCCGGCTGACGGCGCAGTACGAGATCGCGCGGGACCACCACGGCTTCACGGACGCGGAGCTGGCGGAGGTGGCCCGGCAGTCGGTGCGGGGCTCGGCGGCCCCGGAGGACGTGAAGGCGAGACTGCTGTCGGGTGTGGACGACTGGCTCACCGCCCCGGTCGCTTGACGTGGGCGCAGGGCGGATACGGCTTGAAACAGACCATGATCTCGTAGGGGTGGCCGCCGCCGGGCCCCTGGACGAGGTGGTCGAGGCTCAGGACGAAGGCCGCCCGCCCCTCCACGACCCCCTTCTCGCGCGGCCCCCGGCCGGCCGCGTACGCCAGGGACACGGCCGTCTCGGCGAAGGCGTCGCGGCCGCCGTGGAGGAAGAGGGTGCGCGCGTGGGTGACGTGCCGCGGTTCGTCCCGGCGGTCCGCCCACCGCGGGCGCCCGCGCAGGGCGGCGGCGTCCCGGTCCGTGCGCGCCTCGTCGGTGCGGACGGCCGGCGGGGCGCCCGGTCCGAGCGAGCGGCGCAACCGCGGCCACGCGCTCGGGCGCAGTCCGTAGGAGTGATGGACCAGGACCAGGTCGACGAGGTCTCCGAGGCCCTCGTCCGGCGGGACGCCGCTGCGCAGCGGCACGTGGACGATCGTGTGGCGCGCGCAGGCGGCGAAGGAGAACAGGCCGGCGAGCCGGTTCAGCCCGTCGTGGTCGCCGAGGAGCAGGCCGATGGGCTCCGGGGCGCGCGGCGAGGTGTGGCGCAGGGGGTGCCGGGGCTGGACGACGCGGTGCTCGCGCGGGCCCGTACGGGGTCGGAACCGGCGCAGTCCCAACTGCATGTGGTCGGCCGCACGGACCCGGGATCGCGGGCCCGTGCGGCCGACGGCAACGGGGATTTCCGCCGCTACAGGCTCACGCCCACCGTGACCGGTTCGTTGACCAGCGTGACGCCGAAGGCCTCGTGCACGCCGGCGACGACCTCGCGGGCGAGTGCCAGCAGGTCCTCGGTGGTCGCCTCGCCGCGGTTGGTGAGGGCGAGGGTGTGCTTGGTGGAGATGCGGGCCGGGCCGGCGCCGTAGCCCTTGGTGAAGCCCGCCTTGTCGATCAGCCAGGCCGCGGAGGTCTTGGTGCGGCCCTCGCCCGCGGGGTACGCGGGGGGCTCGGCGTCGTCGCCGAGCCGCTCCCGTACGCGCGCGCGGAAGGCCGCGAACGCCGCGTCGTCGAGGATCGGGTTGGTGAAGAAGGAACCGGCCGACCAGGTGTCGTGGTCCTCGGGGTCCAGGACCATGCCCTTGCCCGCACGGAGCTTCAGGACCGTCTCGCGGGCCGTGGCCAGGGGGACCCGCTCGCCCGGTGCGACACCGAGGACGCGGGCCGTCTCGGCGTACTTGACGGGGCTGGAGAGGCCGCCCGCGTCCTCCAGCGCGAAGCGCACGCGCAGGACGACGTAACGCTCGGGGTCGGCCTTGAAGCGGCTGTGGCGGTAGGAGAAGGCGCACTCCTCGTTGCCGAGCGTGACGGTCTCGCGGGCCCGGCGGTCGTAGGCGACGACCTCGGTGAGGGTGGAGGAGACCTCCTGCCCGTACGCGCCGACGTTCTGGATCGGGGTGGCGCCCGCCGAGCCGGGGATGCCGGCCAGGCACTCGATGCCGGCCAGGCCCGCGTCGACGGTGCGGGCGACGGCGTCGGTCCACACCTCGCCGGCGGCCAGCTCCAGTCGCGTGCCGTCCAGGGTGAACCCCTTGGTCGCGACGGAGAGGGCGGTGCCGTCGAAGCCCTTGTCGCCGATGACCAGGTTGGAGCCGCCGCCGATGACCAGCAGCGGTGTACCGCTGTCGTCGGCCTCGCGGACGACGGCGATCACCTCGTCGTCGGTCGTCGCGGTGACCAGCCGGGTCGCGGGGCCGCCCAGCCGGAAGGTGGTCAGTGGGGCGAGGGGGGCGTCGTGGAGTTCCTGCACGGGCCCAAGACTACGAGACGGCGCCGACGGCCCCGCTCCCCCGACCCGTTCGGGTCAGCCCAGCCGGACGACCGCACGCGACATGCCCAGGACCTTCTGTCCCGCGCTGGTCGCGGTGAGGTCCACGCGGACCGTGTGGTCGTCGAGCTTGGCGGCGACCTTGCCGCTGACCTCGATGACGGCGCCCTGCCCGTCGTCGGGGACGACGACCGGACGGGTGAAGCGGACGCCGTACTCGACGACCGCGCCCGGGTCGCCCACCCAGTCGGTCACCACGCGGATCGCCTCGGCCATGGTGAACATGCCGTGCGCGATGACGTCGGGCAGGCCGACCTCCCTGGCGAACCTCTCGTTCCAGTGGATGGGGTTGAAGTCACCGGAGGCGCCCGCGTACTGGACGAGGGTGGCGCGGGTCACGGGGAACGTCTGTGCGGGCAGCTCGGTGCCGACCTCGACGTCGGCGTAGGGGATCTTCGCCGTCATGGTGTTCGTCACGCCTCCTCGGCCGCGCGGGCCACCAGCTTGGTCCATGCGGTGACGACGTGCTCGCCGTCCTGGTCGTGCACCTCGCCGCGGATGTCCAGTATGTCGTTGCCGGCCATCGACTTGACCGTCTCGATGGTCGAGGTGACGGTGAGCCGGTCACCGGCGCGCACCGGACGGACGTAGGCGAACCTCTGGTCGCCGTGCACCACCCGGCTGTAGTCGAGGCCGAGCCGGGGGTCGGCGACGACCTGGCCCGCGGCCTTGAAGGTGATCGCGAACACGAAGGTGGGCGGGGCGATCACATCGGGGTGGCCGAGCGCCTTGGCGGCCTCCACGTCCGTGTACGCCGGGTTGGCGTCCCCCACCGCCTCGGCGAACTCGCGGATCTTCTCCCGGCCCACCTCGTAGGGCTCGGTGGGCGGGTAGGTCCGCCCCACGAAGGACTGGTCGAGCGCCATGCGCGCGGCACCTCCTGTGTCGTCTGTCTCTGCCTGCGGTCGGCCGGTCCTGACCGTATCCGGTCGGCGGGAAAAAGATCGTCGGGAAAACGACACGAGGCCGCCCCCCTGGCTGGGGGGACGGCCTCGTGTACGAGCCTGTTTTATCGCGTTTCGCGATGCGCGGTGTGCGCATTGCAACGCGGGCAGTGCTTCTTCATCTCAAGACGGTCCGGGTTGTTACGCCGGTTCTTCTTGGTGATGTAGTTCCGCTCCTTGCACTCCACGCAGGCCAGCGTGATCTTCGGGCGGACGTCGGTGGCAGCCACGTGAGTGCTCCTTGACGAACGGATTGACTGTATTTACGCAAGAAGAGTAGCCGATCGAAGGACCGACCCCGCAATCGGCTACTGTCTGTAGCGGTGACCGGACTTGAACCGGTGACACAGCGATTATGAGCCGCTTGCTCTACCGACTGAGCTACACCGCTTTGATGCGATCGGGCCCCGCCTCGCGGCGGGAACCTCACACACCAGAGCCCCAAAACGGAATCGAACCGTTGACCTTCTCCTTACCATGGAGACGCTCTGCCGACTGAGCTATTGGGGCGAGCGATGAAGACATTACACGGTCCGCCGCCGTTCGCCCAAATCCGTTTCGCCCCCTCCTCCCCGGGGCGGACCACGCCGGTACGACTATTGGGCTCCTCCCGGCGAGGGGCGGGCCCCCGGCCTAGGCTCGACTCACTCTGCGTGATCTTGCCTGCGTGACCTTGCCCCCCGGTGCGCAGCCCGAGCCCCTGGAACGCGATGCCCGACAGCCGGCCGCAGCCGCCGCCCCGTCCGCCCTCGCCCCCGGGTCCGGTCGCGGCCGGTCCGGACCCGCTGCTGCTGTGCGGCGCGCGCCTCACCGACGGCCGGACCGTGGACGTACGGCTGGGCGGCGGACGCATCGAGGCGGTCGGTACGGCCGGCAGCCTGGCGGCGGACGCCACGCGCGCGTGCGACACGCAGGTCGACCTCACCGGCTACCTGCTCCTGCCGGCCCCCGCGGAGCCCCACGTCCACGCGGACACGGCGCTGTCCGCCGACGACGGCGGCCCCGTCTCGTACGACCCCCGGGACGTCCAGCGCCGCGCGACGGAGGCGGCGCTGCTCCAGCTCGGGCACGGCGCGACGGCGCTGCGGGCGCACGTGCGCGTGGGCGACGTGACCGGGCTCGGCGCGCTGACCGCCGTACTGCGGGCGGGGCGCTCGCTGCGCGGACTGGCCGAACTGACGACGGTGGCGGTGCCCCGGGTGCTGACCGGGGTGGCCGGGGCGGACGGGCTCGCGGTACTGCGGGACGCGGTGAAGACGGGCGCGTCCGTGGTGGGCGGCTGCCCCGATCTCGACCCCGATCCCACGGGGTACGTGGAGGCGGTCCTGGAGGTCGCCGCCGAACACGGCCGCCCCGTCGATCTGCACACGGACGCCGCCGACCCCGCCCGTCTGGCCCGGTTCGCGGCCATGGCGGGCGGGCTGCGGCCGGGGGTCGCCCTCGGCCCGTGCGGCGGTCTCGCCCGGCTGCCCGCCGAGCCGGCCGCGCGGACCGCGGACCGGCTCGCGGCGGCCGGGGTGACGGTGGTGTGCCTGCCACAGGGCGGCTGCGGCGCCGTGGACCACCGGGGCACGGCGCCGGTACGGCTGCTGCGGTCGGCGGGGGTGCGGGTGGCCGCCGGGAGCGGCGCCCTGCGGGACGTGTCGAACCCGGTGGGCCGCGGCGATCCGCTGGAGGCGGCGTACCTGCTGGCCTCCCGCCACGGACTGTCCGCCGAGGACGCCTACGACGCGGTGAGCGGGGCGGCGCGGGCGGCCCTGGGGCTGCCCGAGGTGCGGGTGGAGGCGGGTTTCCCGGCCGAGCTGCTGGCGGTCCGCGGGGACGGGCTCCCGGAGGCGCTGTCGCTGGGGTACAGCCGTGTCGTGGTGCACGGGGGGCGTGTGGTGGCGCGGACCAGCACGGTGCGGGAGTACGGCGGTCCTGCGGCGGAGATGGAACCGGGGCTGCCCCGGCAGGGCCGGGGCGACGCGTAGGGGCGGGCGGGCCCCTGGGGCGTTGCGCGGCGAACGCGGCCGCCCCGGCGTACGGTCGGAAACATGCGCATTGTCATCGCTGGTGGTCATGGTCAGATCGCGCTGCGGCTGGAGCGGCTGCTCGCCGCGCGCGGGGACGAGGTGGCGGGCATCATCCGCAACCCCGAACACTCCGACGAGCTGCGGCGGCTGGGCGCCGAACCGGTCGTGCTCGACCTGGAGTCGGCGTCGGTGGAGGAGGTCGCACAGCGGCTGGAGGGCGCGGACGCGGCGGTCTTCGCGGCGGGTGCCGGACCGGGCAGCGGTGTGGGCCGCAAGGAGACGGTGGACAAGGCGGCGGCGGTCCTCTTCGCCGACGCGGCCGTCCGCGCGGGCGTACGGCGTTTCGTGATCGTGTCGTCCATGGGCGCGGACCCGGCCCACGAGGGCGACGAGATCTTCGACGTGTACCTGCGCGCCAAGGGTGAGGCGGACGCCTACGTACGCGGTCTGGACGCCCTGGACTGGACGATCCTGCGCCCCGGTCAGCTCACCAACGACGCCGGCACCGGCCTGATCCGCCTGGAGGCCCGCACGGGCCGCGGCCCGGTCCCGCGCGACGACGTGGCCGCCGTGCTGGCGGAGCTGGTGGACACCCCCGCGACGGCCGGCCTGACCCTGGAGCTGATCAGCGGCCCCGCGCCGGTGTCGGTGGCCGTGAAGTCGGTGGCCGGCAACTAGAAGAGGGGCATCTGCCCCGGGAACTCCGGCACCACGTAGCCGTCCAGCGAGGGCTGTTCCGCACCGAGCGGGGCGTGTCTGCGTGACCCGGGGCACGAGGTCAGTTCCCCGCTCCCCCGGGCGCCGGGCGGATCGTGCCGCGCGTACCGTCCGGCGACGACGGCGATCTCACGACGGCACACGGGGCAGGGGCGGCGACGGGACGACATGGGGCCAGTGTGCCCCTCGTCCCCCGGGGTGCTCCCCCGCGAACATGAAGAGACCCCCTCCGGGCTGCGTTTCCGCAGTCCGGAGGGGGTCTTCCCCAGTGTGGCGGCGCCAGGATTCGAACCTGGGAAGGCTGAGCCGGCAGATTTACAGTCTGCTCCCTTTGGCCGCTCGGGCACACCGCCGGGGTTGCTGCCGTCGAACCGCTTTTCGGCGGTGCTCCGTGGCAACGACGTAAACAATACCCGATGGGCAGGGGTGCTTCGCCACCCGATTGATCGCGACCCGGAGGCCGGGGGGTGACTAGGCTGGTCCGGATGCGGCCGGGGACCGATGCCGGGCTCGGGGGCCGCTTCACGTACGCCGGTACGCATCCGGTGCGCAGCCCGGTACGCACCCCGATTCAAGGAGCCACAGGACATGGCCGACTCCAGTTTCGACATCGTCTCGAAGGTCGAGCGGCAGGAGGTCGACAACGCCCTCAACCAGACCGCCAAGGAGATCTCGCAGCGCTACGACTTCAAGGGCGTGGGCGCCTCGATCTCGTGGTCCGGGGAGAAGATCCTCATGGAGGCGAACTCCGAGGACCGGGTCAAGGCCGTCCTCGACGTCTTCCAGTCCAAGCTGATCAAGCGGGGCATCTCCCTGAAGGCCCTGGACGCGGGTGAGCCGCAGCTCTCGGGCAAGGAGTACAAGATCTTCGCGTCGATCGAGGAGGGCATCTCCCAGGACAACGCGAAGAAGGTCGCGAAGATCATCCGCGATGAGGGCCCGAAGGGCGTGAAGGCCCAGGTGCAGGGCGACGAGCTGCGGGTCAGCTCCAAGAGCCGCGACGACCTGCAGACCGTCATCGCGCTGCTCAAGGGCAAGGACTTCGACTTCGCCCTGCAGTTCGTGAACTACCGGTAGGCCCGGCCGGCCGGAACCGGTGGCGTTCGCACGCCGCACGGGCACGGGGAAGGGTGGGCGCCCGGGCGGCGCCCACCCTTCTCGTCCGTCGGGCGCGGCCGCGGGGCCCGCGGCCGCGCGGTCAGTCGCGTGAGTGGCCGAACAGGATGCGGTAGGCGACCAGGAGGACGAGCGAGCCGCCGATCGCGGCGGCCCAGGTGGCGCCGTCGTAGAAGTCCTTGGTGATCGGGTGGTCGAGCCAGCGGGCCGATATCCAGCCGCCGATGAACGCACCGGCGACGCCGATCAGCGTCGTGCCGACGAGGCCGCCCGGGTCGCGGCCGGGCAGCAGGAACTTCGCCACCGCCCCGGCCAGCAGCCCCAGGATGATCCAACTGATGATCGTCATGCCGCGTACCTGCCCTTTCCTGCCGCCCTTGCACCGTGAAGGACGTCACGCGCGCACCTGCCGGTTGCGTGTGATCAGTAGGGTGCGGCCTCATGACGCACACGTCCGGTCCTGAACTGCGCCGCACGCTCGGTGTCGGTGACGCCGTGGTCATCGGTCTCGGCTCGATGGTGGGAGCCGGGATCTTCGCCGCCCTGGCGCCCGCCGCGCACGCGGCCGGTTCCGGGCTGCTCCTCGGGCTGGCGGTCGCCGCCGTGGTCGCCTACTGCAACGCCACGTCGTCGGCACGCCTCGCCGCCCTCTACCCGGCCTCGGGCGGCACGTACGTGTACGGGCGCGAGCGGCTCGGGGACTTCTGGGGTTACCTCGCGGGCTGGGCGTTCGTGGTCGGGAAGACGGCCTCCTGCGCGGCGATGGCCCTCACCGTGGGCGCCTACGTCTGGCCGGGGCAGGCGCACGCCGTGGCGGTGGCCGCCGTGGCGGCGCTGACCGCGGTGAACTACGGCGGTGTCCAGAAGTCCGCGTGGCTGACGCGGGTGATCGTGGGGGTGGTCCTGGCCGTCCTCGCTTTCGTGGTGGTCGTGTGCCTGACGTCGGGGGAAGCCGATGCCGGCCGGCTGGGCATCGGGGTCCCGGGCGGTGCCGGCGGGGTGTTGCAGGCGGCCGGTCTGCTGTTCTTCGCCTTCGCCGGGTACGCCCGTATCGCGACCCTCGGTGAGGAGGTCCGGGATCCGGCGCGCACCATCCCGCGGGCGATCCCGTTGGCCCTGGGCATCGCGCTGGTCGTGTACGCGGCTGTCGCCGTGGCCGTCCTCTCGGTCCTGGGGCCGAAGGGGCTGGGCGAGGCCGCCGCGCCGCTCGCCGACGCGGTGCGGGCCGCCGGCGCCCCCTGGCTGGCGCCGGTGGTGCGGGTGGGCGCCGCGGTGGCCGCGCTGGGGTCGCTGCTCGCCCTGATCCTGGGGGTCTCACGGACGACGCTGGCCATGGCCCGGGACCGGCGTCTGCCGGGTGTCCTCGCCGTCGTGCATCCGCGGTTCCGGGTGCCGCACCGGGCGGAGCTGGCCGTGGGCGCGGTGGTCGCCGTCCTGGCCGCCACGGTGGATGTGCGGGGCGCGATCGGGTTCTCCTCCTTCGGTGTGCTGGCGTACTACGCGGTGGCCAACGCGTCGGCCTGGACACTCGATCCACGGCCGGCGACGCGGGTGGTGCCGGTGGTGGGGCTCACCGGGTGCCTGGTGCTGGCGTTCTCGCTGCCGTGGGTCTCGGTGGCCGTGGGCGCGGGGGTGCTGGTGGTGGGGGCGGTGGCTTACGGCGTGCGGCGGGGGCCGGGGGCGGGGCGTGGGCGGGAGCCCTGGCGGGGCCCGGGGGCGGGGGCGGGGTGGCCGCGGGGGGGGGGGGGGTTTCCCGGGGGGGTGG
>NZ_LGCN01000228.1 GCF_001279005.1 Streptomyces caelestis | reverse complement strand
GCCTCCCCCGGCCCCGGCCCCGACCCGGACGCGGAGGCGATCGCCGACCGGCCGGTGAGCCCCGCCAAGCGGCGCGGCGCCGACACCCGGGCGCTGACGCAGCTGCTCTTCGCCCAGCTCAAGGAGCTGGAGCCGGGCATGCCGGAACACACCCGCGTGCGCGCCGCGCTCATCGAGGCCAACCTGCCCCTGGTGCGCTACGCCGCCGCCCGTTTCCGCTCCCGCAACGAGCCGATGGAGGACGTCGTCCAGGTCGGCACCATCGGGCTGATCAACGCCATCGACCGCTTCGACCCGGACCGGGGCGTGCAGTTCCCGACGTTCGCGATGCCGACGGTGGTCGGCGAGATCAAGCGGTACTTCCGGGACAACGTCCGCACCGTCCACGTACCGCGCCGGCTGCACGAGCTGTGGGTGCAGGTCAACAGCGCGACGGAGGACCTGACGACCGCCTTCGGGCGCTCCCCGTCGACCGCCGAGATCGCCCAGCGGCTGCGCATCACCGAGGAGGAGGTGCTGTCCTGCATCGAGGCCGGACGGTCGTACCACGCCACCTCGCTGGAGGCCGCGCAGGAGGGCGACGGGATGCCCGGACTGCTGGACCGGCTGGGGTACGAGGATCCCGCCCTGGACGGCGTCGAGCACCGCGACCTCGTCCGGCACCTGCTCGTCCAGCTGCCCGAGCGGGAGCAGCGCATCCTGCTGCTGCGTTACTACAGCAACCTCACCCAGTCGCAGATCAGTGCGGAACTCGGCGTCTCGCAGATGCACGTGTCCCGTCTACTGGCACGTAGCTTCCAGCGGCTGCGGTCCGCAAACAGGATCGAGGCGTAACCGGAAAGAGCGAATCGCTCAACGGTGCCGTTCTGTGCGTTTCTGATCCGAAAGCCTGTCAGACCCCTTGTTTCCAGGGCTGATTCGCGTCTCTGATGTCGACATGTCGCTACAGCGTGTTGCCGACATGTGACATTCTGCGGGAAGCGCGTTTGCCGGAGCCTCGGCGCCGGTATTCCAGGTGATGGCTGCGTTCCTCGATCGGGGAGCGTCCGCCGCGACCGTCCCGCGACCCAAAGGGGGTGGCATGTCCGCAGAACAGGGCAGCTCGAAGGTGCTCACGCTCGCGGAGAGCGAGACAGCTCCCCATGCTCTCGACGCACTCGGCCCCATCGACGAGGGCCCGGCCCTCCCGACCACACCCGCTCCGGAGCTCCCGGACACGGCGGCCCTCGACACCCGCACCCTCTCCCGCTCCCTGTTCCTGCGGCTCGCCGTACTGGACGAGGACAGCCCGGAGCGCGCCTACGTCCGGGACACCCTGATCGAGCTCAACCTGCCGCTGGTGCGGTACGCGGCGGCGCGGTTCCGCTCGCGCAACGAGCCGATGGAGGACATCGTCCAGGTCGGCACCATCGGGCTGATCAAGGCGATCGACCGCTTCGACTGCGAACGGGGCGTGGAGTTCCCGACGTTCGCGATGCCGACGGTGGTCGGCGAGATCAAGCGGTTCTTCCGCGACACGTCGTGGTCGGTGCGGGTGCCGCGCCGGCTGCAGGAGCTGCGCCTGGCGCTGACGAAGGCCGGCGACGAGCTCTCCCAGAAGCTGGACCGCTCCCCGACGGTTCCCGAACTCGCCGCCGTGCTGGGCGTGTCGGAGGAGGACGTCGTCGACGGCCTCGCGGTCGGCAACGCGTACACGGCGTCCTCGCTGGACTCCCCCGCCCCCGAGGACGACGGCGGCGAGGGCTCGCTCGCCGACCGCCTCGGCTACGAGGACACGGCGCTGGAGGGCGTGGAGTACCGGGAGTCGCTCAAGCCGCTGCTGGCCAAGCTGCCGCCCCGGGAGCGGCGGATCATCATGCTGCGCTTCTTCGCCAACATGACCCAGTCGCAGATCGGCGAGGAGGTCGGCATCTCCCAGATGCACGTCTCGCGGCTGCTCACCCGCACGCTCGCCCAGCTGCGGGAGGGCCTCATCGCGGACTGAGGCGTGATCAGGAGGCGGAGCGCCCGAGGGACGCTCCGCGCGTGACATCGGTCTCGTGGCCGCCGGGGCGCCCCGTACGGGCGCAACGGCGGCCGCCGCGTTCTCCGGTGCCCGCGCACGCGCCGGGCCGCCGCCGTCACGCCTGAGGGGAACCGCGACGCCGGGACCGCGTCGGCGCGGTCCCCGGGACGGGCTACTTCAGCGCGAGCCAGGCCACCGCGGCGACGACCGCCACGGCGACGACGATGCCGACGATCAGGCCGATCCGCGGGCCGCCGCCGGTCGCGGCGGCCTGCCGGGCCTGGGGTTCCTCGTCGACGAACGCGCGGAACATCTGGGTGCTGCCGGCGGGGTCGTGGTTGCCCTGCGGGCCCTGGGAGTTAGCCATGTCCCGAGACCCTAGCGAATGCCCGGTGAGGCGCCCAAGCGGGGGCGCGGACCGCGGGCGCCGTGCGGTTCGGACCGGCCCCGGGGAGCGGCTTCCGGGCAGGATCCGCGCGGCGCCCCGGAGGGCCGGCGAACGGCCCGTACGGGGTGGACAGGGCCCTGGCCTGCGGGTTTACTCTCGCGATTACTTGCCTTTGCCAAGTTTTTGAGCCGGAAGACCCGTTTTTATTTGCCTGTGGCAACCATCCATTCCTATCGTTGCCCTAAGCAATCAAGTGGGAGGTGCCATGGCCGAGCAGGCGCAGTACGAGGAGCTGGTGCGACAGTTCAGCGCCTTCGGCGCCGTCAAGCGGGAGATGAGGCGGATCCTGCCGGCCGACTGCCCCAGCGGCTCCGCCGCCGTGCTGACGCTGCTCGGCCGCCACGGCGACATGCGCATGAGCAAGCTCGCCGAGCTGCTGTCCGTGGACATGTCGGTCACCAGCCGCCACGCCGCCCATCTGGCCGAGCGCGGCTGGATCGAGCGGTCCCCCGATCCCGCCGACAAGCGGTCCCGCATCCTGCACCTCACCGCCTCCGGCCAGACCCAGCTCGACGAGCTGTTCCGGCGGACCACCCGGCTCCTCGCGGAGCGCCTGGACGACTGGCCCGACGACGAGGTCGGCCGGCTCAATCAGCTGATGGCCCGGCTCAGGGACAGCTTCGGCGACTGCCGCACGGTGCCCCGTCCGGCGCCTCCCGCTCCCGAACAGACCACCCGTACACCCGCAAGCGCGTAAGAGAAGGAAGTCCATGGCAACGACCACACCGAACGGTGTGCGGGCTCATGCCAAGCACGGGGGAGGCTCCTCCGCAGACGCTCCGATGACCCATCGGCAGATCATGGAGGCGCTCTCCGGGCTGCTGCTCGGCATGTTCTGCGCCATCCTGTCGTCGACCATCGTCACCAACGCCCTGCCCGAGATCGTCTCCGACCTCGGCGGCGGCCAGAGCGCCTACACCTGGGTCGTCACCGCCTCGCTGCTGACGATGACCGCCTCCACCCCCCTGTGGGGCAAGCTCGCCGACCTCACCAGCAAGAAGATCCTGGTCCAGGCGGCCCTGGTCGTCTTCGTCATCGGCTCCGTCGTGGCCGGTCTGGCGCAGAACCCGGCGATGCTGATCACCGCCCGCGCCATCCAGGGCCTGGGCGCCGGCGGTCTGTCCGCCCTGGCGCAGATCATCATGGCCGCGATGATCTCCCCGCGTGAGCGCGGACGCTACTCCGGCTACCTGGGCGCGACCTTCGCCGTCGCGACCGTCGGCGGCCCGCTGCTCGGCGGCGTCATCACCGACACCAGCTGGCTCGGCTGGCGCTGGTGCCTCTACGTCGGCGTGCCCTTCGCGATCATCGCGCTGATCGTGCTGCAGAAGACGCTGAACCTGCCCGTGGTCAAGCGGAAGACCAAGGTCGACTGGGCCGGCGCCTTCTTCGTCACCGCGGCCGTCTGCCTGCTGCTCGTCTGGGTCACCTTCGCCGACGACAAGTACGACTGGATGTCCTGGCAGACGGGCGTCATGGTCGGCGGCTCGATCGTGCTGACGCTGGTCTTCCTCTTCGTCGAGTCGCGGGCGAGCGAGCCGATCATCCCGCTGCGCCTGTTCAGGAACCGCACCATCACCCTGGCCTCGCTGGCCTCGCTGTTCGTCGGGATCGCGATGTTCGCGGGCACCGTCTACTTCAGCCAGTACTTCCAGCTGGCCCGGGACAAGTCCCCGACGATGTCGGGCGTCATGACCATCCCGATGATCGGCGGCCTGTTCATATCGTCCACGCTCTCCGGCATCATCATCACCAGGACCGGCAGGTGGAAGAGCTGGCTGCTGGCCGGCGGCGTCCTGCTGACGGCGGGCCTGGGCCTGCTCGGCACCATGCGCTACGACACCCCCTACTGGCACATCGGCGTCTTCATGGCGCTCATGGGTCTCGGCGTCGGCATGATGATGCAGAACCTGGTCCTGTGCACGCAGAACCAGGTGGACCCCGGCGACCTGGGCGCGGCCTCCTCCGTCGTGACCTTCTTCCGGTCCCTCGGCGGCGCGGTGGGCGTCTCCGTGCTCGGCTCGGTCATGTCCAGCCGGATCACCGGCTACGCCCAGGACACCATCGGGCAGCTCAGCCCGCAGGAGCAGGCGGCCGCCGCCAAGACCTCCGGCAGCGGCACGATCCCCGACATGGACCTGCTGCCCCCGTCCATCCGCACCTGGCTGGAGAGCGCCTACGGGCACGGCATCGCCGACATCTTCCTGTACGTCGCGCCGATCGCCCTGCTCGCCTTCCTGGTGACGCTGTTCATCAAGGAGGTCCCGCTGCGGACCTCGGGCGCGCTGGCCCAGGCCGCGGAGGCCGCGGCCGAGACCGCCCCGCCGGCGGCGCCGGCCCCCGCCGGAGCCGCCCGCGTCGCCGACGAGCCGGTTTCGTCCGGTACGACGGCGGCCGAGGCGCCGGCGCCCTCCGCCGCCTCGGACACCCCGGTCGACAAGGCCGCGGCGACCCAGCGGCTCGCCGCCGTCGCCACGGCGACCGGCCCCGGTGAGCCGGGGACGCCCGCCTCCGGCGGCATCCCGGTGCGCGGTGTCGTGCGGGGCGCCGACAGCGCGCCCGTGCCGCGGGCCGCCGTCACGCTGATCTCGCTGGGCGGGCGTCAGCTGGGCCGGTCGGTGGCGCAGGCCGACGGCGCGTACGCGGTGGACGCGCCCGGGGCCGGGTCGTACGTCCTGATCGCCGCCGCCGACGGCCACCAGCCGCAGGCGTCCACGGTCGTGGTGAACGACGAGCCGGTCGCCTACGACATCCTGCTCAGCGGCACCAGCGGGCTGACCGGACTGGTCCGCACCGCCGACGCCGGGCTGCCGGTGCCGGACGCCATGGTGATCGTCACCGATGTGCGCGGGGATCTGCTGGCCACCGGGAGCACCGGTGAGCAGGGCGAGTTCTCCTTCGCCGAGCTGGTGCCGGGCGCGGTGACCGTGGCGGTGAACGCCGCCGGGTACCGGCCGCGCGCCCTGCCCGTCGAGGTGGGCGGCGCCGGGGTCACCCGGGTCGAGGTCGACCTGGAGACCGGCGCCCGGGTGCGGGGCGTGGTCCGCGCCCCGCACGGGCCGCTGGCCGACGCCCGGGTCACCCTGGTCGACGCGGCGGGCAACGTGGCCGGCACCGCGACGACCGGCGCGGACGGGGCGTACGCCTTCGCCGACCTGGACGGCGGCGAGTACACCGTGATCGCCACGGGCTACCCGCCGGTGGCGACGGCCCTGAGGGTCACCGGCGCCGGTGTCGACGACCACGACATCGAGCTCGCCCACCCGGGCGAGTAGCGAAACCCCGGCCCGTGGCGGGCGGGCGCGTCCTGTAGCGGAGACGCGCCCCCGCCACGGGCCGGCCCCATTCGGCCATTTCGTATGTTTGCGCAGGGAGAGAACGGGATGTCACTGACCGCGAGGATCCGCACCCGGGACGGATGGGCCGTGTCGCACGCGGTCGTCACGGTGGCCGACGGGACCGGCACGCAGGTGCTGCGCGCCGAGGCGGACCCCGAGGGCGTGGTGCGGGACGCCACCGCGCTGGCGCCGGGGGCGTACACCGTGATCGTCACCGCGGTCGGGTACGCGCCCGCCGCCGCCAGCGCGATCGTCACCGCGAGCGGGCGGGCCGAGGTCGGAACGGTGACGCTGGCCCGGCAGGGCGGCACCGAGCTGCCGCCGCCGGGACCGTGGACCGTGGACCCGGCGCATTCGAGCGTGGCGGCGGTCGCCCAGCACCTGGGCATCTCCAGCGTGCGGGGCCGGTTCACCGAGTTCGCGGCCCTGGTGGAGATCGCGCCGGACGACGTCGCCGCGTCGCGGGTGGAGGCGGTGATCCGGGCGGCGTCCATCGACACCGGCAACGGGATGCGCGACACCCATCTGCGGTCCGCGGACTTCCTGGACGTCGAGCGGTACCCCGAGATCACCTACCGGTCCACCGGTCTGTCCGAGGCGGGTTCCGACCGCTGGACGGTCCACGGCGAGCTGGCCATGCGGGGGGTCGTCCGGCCCGTCGACCTGGACCTGGCCTACCTCGGCACCGGGGCGGACCCCTGGGGCGGCACTCGGGCGGCCTTCCGCGCCACGGCCGAACTGCGGCGCGAGGACTTCGCGATGAACTACAACCAGGTCGTCCAGGCCGGCATCGCGGCCATCGGCGCCACCCTCCGGGTGGAGCTGGACGTCCAGGCCGTCCAGGGGGCGTCGCTCCCGGCCGCGTGACGCCCCCGTCAGGGGGTGCCGGGCGGGTCGACGATGCGGCGGGCGAGGTCGCGCAGTTTGACGTTCTCCCGCTGCGAGGCCCGCACCAGGCTGTCGAAGGCGCCGGCCGCGTCGATGTTCAGGCGCTCCATGAGGATGCCGGTGGCCTGGCCGATCAGGTCCCGGGTGCGCATGGCCTCGGTGAGCTGCTCGCGCACGGTGGCGGAGTCGAGGGCGATGCCCACGTGCGCGGTGAACAGCCGGCCGATCCGCAGCGCGGTCTCGTCGAAGGCGCGCGGCTTGCGGGCGTAGACGGTGAGCACGGTCAGCCGGCGACGGTCGGCCCGCAGCCGCAGCGACAGCACGGACCGCAGGCCGAGTCCGGCCAGCGCGCCCTCGCCCTCGTCGTTCTCGCTGTCCTCGACCGCGGCCACGGGGGCGGTCCACAGCCGGTGCCAGTACGGCCGGCGCCCGGCCCCGGGGTCGTCGTCCTCCTCGGCGGTGCGCACGACGTCGTCGGTCCAGGCGAGCGTGGAGCGCCGGTTGTCCCGCTCCACGACGGAGATGCCCGCGTGGTCGGCGCCCGGCACGAGGTCGACCGCGAGACGGACCGCGGTCTCCAGGGCGCTGTCCGGAGCGGACGTCTCGTGCAGTTTCCGTGCAGCTTGTGTGAGCGCTTCCGCCAGCTCCAACCCAGCCGGGAAACGGGTCAAATCAGAAAACCGGGACGCAACCACCACGAACCTCTTCGGCGTGCACGGCGTCACCACCGTGCGCAGGAGAGCTCCGCAGCACATTCCCGACTGCGAGCAAAGGACGCACAGAACTCTATCTGTTCGGTTGCGATGGGGTGACGTCCGGATCCGGGGTATCGGCATCCGGACCGACCGCCG
Organism: Streptomyces caelestis; assembly: GCF_001279005.1. Classification (GTDB taxonomy): domain Bacteria; phylum Actinomycetota; class Actinomycetes; order Streptomycetales; family Streptomycetaceae; genus Streptomyces; species Streptomyces heliomycini. The sequence goes on along the minus strand of NZ_LGCN01000228.1, from coordinate 232,947 downwards.
CCCCGGCCCGCTTTCGCCGGCGCCCTCCGGCGTGGTGCAATGGGCGGGCGGGTCAGGAAGCGGCCTTACCGGAATCCCGGACGACACACGTCTGCCAGGTGAGCGCCGTGACCTTCCCGCCGAACCCCTCCGAGCCGCGTGACGCGTCCGCGCACGTGCTGCTCCGGCTCCCCCCGGAGATCGACTCCTCCAACGCCGGGGGCCTCCTCGGCACCATCGTCTCCGGAGCGCGTACCGGCGACGGCCGGCAGCCCCGGGTCCTGGTCCTCGACCTCACCGCGACCCGGTTCATGGACTCCCAGGGCGTCCGCCTCATCAACGACGTACGCCGGCTGCTGCGCCCCGCCACCCGCGTGTACGTGGTGGCCCGTCCGGGCAGCGTGGCGGGCCGCGTGCTGGAACTGACCGGCCTGCGCCGCGACGTCCCCGTGTACGACAACCTCCCGGAGGCCATGGCGGCCTAGGCTGACGCCATGGCACCCAACATCGCGACGAACACCCGTGTGTCCCTCGACGAACTGCTGGACTTCGTACGGCCCCGGCACCGGGCGATCCTGCTGACCCGGCGGGCCGACGGCGGTCCCCAGGGCTCGCCGCTGACCTGCGGGGTCGACGACTCGGGCCGGATCGTGGTCTCCACGTACCCCGAGCGCGCCAAGACCCGCAACGCCAAGCGGGACGGCCGGGTGAGCCTGATCGTCCTCAGCGACGACTGGAACGGGCCGTGGGTGCAGATCGACGGCACCGCCGAGGTGGTCGACTCGCCCGACTCCGTGGAGCCGCTGGTGGAGTACTACCGGAACATCGCCGGCGAGCACCCGGACTGGGACGAGTACCGCGCCGCCATGGTCAAGCAGGGCAAGTCGATCATCCGGATCACTCCGGAGCGCTGGGGTCCGGTGGCGACCGGCGGTTTCCCGGCGCGGCTGGTCGAGGGGGAGTAGGGGAAACGCGTGAGGGCGGTGACACGGGGTGTCACCGCCCTCGTCCCCGTCGGGGGACCGTCAGCCGTCGGTCGTCTTCCGTGTGAGGTCGTAGAAGGTGGCCGAGCCGGCCGTCACCTCCTCGAAGTTCTCCTGCACCCAGGTGGAGATCTGCCCGGAGCCGCCGGAGTCCCCGCCCATGCCGCCGCCCATGCCGCCGCCGGCGACGAAGTAGTGGATCTTCCCTTCGGCCACGTACTCCTTGAACCGGGCCAGGGTCGGGGACGGGTCGGTGCCGTTGAAGCCGCCGATCGCCATCACGGGTTCACCGGTGGAGAGCTGGTAGCTCGCGGCGTTCTGGGCGCCGATGGCCGCGGCGGCCCAGGTGTAGTCGTCGGCGTCGGCCTCCAGCAGCTCCTTGGCCTCGGAGTCGACGTCCGCGCCGCCGAGCAGACCGCCCATGCCGCCGCCCGCGCCGCCGGGCATGCCGCCCTCGGCGCTGTCGCCGGTGCCGCTCCGCGGGGCGCCCTGGCCGTTCCGGCCACCCTGACCGCCCTGACCGTCCTGGCCCGTGGGGCCGCCGCCAAGGAAGCCGCCGGCGCCGTTGCCGCCCGCGCCGGGCGGGGTCTGGCCCTGGCCGCCCTGCGGGGTCTGCCCGCCGGGCCCGCCCCCGCCGGGGAAGCCGCCGCCGCCTCCGCCGGGACCGCCGCCCCTGCTCGCCCCGGCCGGACCGGCGGTGACGATCGAACCGGTGTGTCCCTCCTGCACGGTGCTCAGCGTGTACGCCGTCGGACCGGCCAGCGCGGCCGCCAGACCCAGCCCCGCCGCCGCGAGCGCCACCCGCCGCCCCACCCTGCCCGCGAAGACCAGCCCGAGGGCGGCGACCAGCCCGCCGACCAGGACCGGCCACTTCAGCCACGGCAGGTAGTCGGGCGTGCGGTCGAGCAGCACGTACCCCCAGGCCGCCGTGGCCGTGACGGCGGCCGCGAGGGCGAGCGACGCCCACGGCGCCCGCCGCTTCTCCCACAGGGCCGCCGCGCCCATGCCGACCACGGCCGCGAGGGAGGGGGCGAGGGCCACCGTGTAGTACTGGTGGAAGATGCCGGCCATGTAGCTGAAGACCACCATGGTCGTCAGCAGCGAGCCGCCCCACACCAGGAACGAGGCGCGGGCGAGGTCGGTCCGCGCGGCCTTCCGGGTGAGCACCAGGCCGGCGACGAGCAGGATCAGCGCGGCGGGCAGCAGCCAGGAGATCTGGCCGCCGATCTCGGAGTCGAACATCCGGTCCCAGCCGGTCTCGCCCCACTGTCCGCCGCCGCCCATGCCACCACCACCGCCGCCGACGCTGCCGGTCTCCTCGCCGTTGAGCCGGCCGAGACCGTTGTAGCCGAAGGTCAGCTCAAGGAAGCTGTTGTTCTGCGAACCGCCGACGTACGGGCGCGACGACGCCGGCCACAGTTCGACGACCGCCACCCACCAGCCGCCGGAGACGACCAGCGCGAGGGTCGCCAGCGCCAGCTGGCCCAGCCGCTTCCTCGGCCGCACGGGCGCGCAGACGCCGTAGACCAGCGCGAGGGCCGGGAGGATCAGGAAGGCCTGGAGGGTCTTGGCGAGGAACGCGAAACCGATCGCGGCCCCGGCCCACACCAGCCACTTCGTGCGGCCGTCCTCCAGGGCGCGGACGACGAGGTAACAGGCGACGGACGTCAGCAGCGCCAGCATCGCGTCCGGGTTGTTGAACCGGAACATCAGCGCCGCGACCGGGGTGAGCGCGAGGACCGCGCCCGCGATCAGACCGGCCGCCGGACCGAAGCGGCGGCGGACGGCCGCGTACACGACGGCGACCGTGCCGACGCCCATGAGCGCCTCGGGCACCAGGATCGCCCAGGAGTTCAGGCCGAAGACCCTGACCGACAGCTCCATCGGCCACAGCGAGGCCGGGGGCTTGTCCACGGTGATGGCGTTCGCCGCGTCCAGCGAGCCGAAGAAGAACGCCTTCCAGGACTCACTGCCCGCCTGGACGGCCGCCGAGTAGAAGGAGTTGGCGTATCCGGAGGCGCTCAGGTCGTAGAGGTAGAGCAGTCCGGTCGCCAGCAGCAGGCCGAGGAGGGCGGGGCGCGCCCAGCGGGGGTCCTCGGGCCGGCCGCGCCACGCTCTGCGGGCGAGGGGCCCGCGGGGTTCGCCCGTGCCGGGGGCCGCGTGCCGGGCCCCCTCCGGGGGGCCCCAGGCGGCGGGGTCCGCCGGGGGACTCGTCCGGTCGTACTGCGGGGTCATCGGAAGTCCCTCGGTTCGTGGTCGGAAGGCCGGGACGGACGGGCGGGCAGCGGCGCGCGGACCTGCTGGAGCGGCAGGGTCGCGTCCTGCCGGGCGGAGGCGGCGGGGGCGTCCTGCCGGGCGGAGGCGGTCTCGGGGAACCGGTCACGGTCCGGGAACACCCACGCGCGGAAGAGCAGGAACCGCAGCACGGTCGCCGCGAGGTTGGCCGCGACGAGGACCGCCAGCTCGGTGGAGTGGGCCGGGTCGCTGGTGGCGGCGTTCAACGCGGCGAGCGAGCCGCTGGTCAGGGCGAGACCGATGCCGAGGACGACCAGGCCCTGCGCCTGGTGCCGTACGGCACCGCCGCGCCCCCGCACGCCGAAGGTGAGCCGCCGGTTGGCGGCGGTGTTGGCGACCGCGGAGACCAGCAGGGCGAGCCCGTTGGCGGTCTGGGAGCCGGTGAAGGTGCGGAAGCCGCTGTAGAGCAGCAGGTAGAAGAGGGTGGACAGGACGCCGACGACGCAGAAGCCGACCAGCTGGCGGGCCAGTCCCCGCGGCACGTCCTCGATGTCCCGGTCGCGCGGGTCGTCGCCGAAGGGCCGGGCGAGCCGGTCCAGCGGCAGCGAACCGGTGGCCAGCGCCCTGCCGACCCGCCAGACGCCCTTGAGGTCGTCGGTCGCCGTCCTCACGATGCGCACGGTGGAGTCGGGGTCGTCGACCCAGTCGACCGGCACCTCGTGGATGCGCAGGCCCGCGCGCTCGGAGAGGACCAGCAGCTCGGTGTCGAAGAACCAGCCGCTGTCCTCCACCAGCGGCAGCAGCACCTGGGCCACGTCACGGCGGATCGCCTTGAACCCGCACTGCGCGTCGGAGAAGCGGGCCTGCAGCGAGCCGCGCAGGATCAGGTTGTACGAGCGGCTGATGAACTCCCGTTTGGCGCCCCGCACCACGCGTGAGCTGCGGCTCAGCCGGGAGCCGATGGCGAGGTCGGAGTGGCCGGAGATCAGCGGGGCGACCAGCGGGAGCAGCGCGTTGAGGTCGGTGGACAGGTCCACGTCCATGTAGGCGAGGACGGGGGCGTCCGAGGCGGACCAGACGGTCCGCAGCGCCCGGCCGCGCCCCTTCTGCTCCAGGCGCACCGACCGCACCCGCGGAAACCGTTCCGCCAGCCGGCCGGCCACGTGCGGGGTGCCGTCCGTGGAGGCGTTGTCGGCGATCGTGATGCGGAAGGCGTAGGGGAAGGTGCGGGTCAGGTGCTCGTGCAGTCTGCGGACGCACGGCTTGAGGTCCTTCTCCTCGTTGTAGACGGGGATCACGACGTCCAGGACCGGCGTGCCCGCTCCGGCGGCCGGGAGGTGCTCCCGCGCCGGCAGGGTGCCGGGAGAAGAATCGGTTCGCATGGAACCGACTCTGCTCAGGCGCCCTGTCGTGCCCATGTGGTGAGGCTGTGCCGCGGCTGTGGGTACGGCTCGGGCGCCGACCGCGGTTCGACGGCGGGGAGACGGAGCGTGAAAGCGGTGTGCCCCGGCACGCTGTCGACGGTCACGGCACCGCCGTGCGCGGTCGCCACGGCCTGCACGATGGCCAGGCCCAGACCGGTCGAACCGGTGGCACGGGTGCGTGCCGAGTCGCCGCGCGCGAACCGTTCGAAGATGCGCGGGAGCAGTGCGGTCGGAATGCCCGGCCCGTTGTCGACCACGTCGAGGCAGAGCCAGGGACCGTCGCGGCGCACCCGGGCGGTGACGGTGGTGCCCGGCGGGGTGTGGTTGCGGGCGTTGCCGAGCAGGTTGACGAGGACCTGCTGGAGCCGGGCGGCGTCGGCGCACACCGGCGCGGGCTCGTCGGGCAGTTCGAGCCGCCAGACGTGCTCCTGGCCGGCGGCGCGGGCGTCGCTGACGGTGTCCACGACGAGCGGGACGAGGTCGGTCTCCTCGAACTGCAGGGGACGTCCCGCGTCCAGCCGGGCGAGCAGCAGCAGGTCCTCGACGAGCAGGGTCATCCGGCTCGCCTCGGACTCGATCCGGCCGAGCGCGTGCCGGGTGTCGGGGCCGACCTGTTCCCGGCCGCGCCGGGTGAGTTCGGCGTAGCCCCGGATGGAGGCCAGCGGTGTGCGCAGCTCGTGGCTGGCGTCCGCGACGAACTGCCGTACCCGGGTCTCGCTCTCCTGCCGGGCGTGCAGCGCCCCGTGGACGTGGTCGAGCATCCGGTTGAGGGCGGCGCCGACCCGGCCGACCTCGCTGTGCGGATCGCACTCGGACTCGGGGACGCGCTCCTTGAGGTGCACCTCACCGGTGTGCAGGGGCAGTTCGGAGACGCGGGTGGCGGTGGCGGCGACCTTGCGGAGGGGGCGGGTGGCGACGCCGACGATGACGGCTCCGGCCAGGGACGCGGCGATGAGCCCGGCGGCGGTGACGCTGATCTCGACGAGGATCAGGGTGTTGATGGTGTTGTCGACGTCCGCCGTGGGGAGGGCGGTGTAGAAGGCGCCGTTGGGACCTGCTCGGTAGACGGCGCGGTAGGTCCCGAGGCCGGGGATGTCCACGGTGTGCTCGGTGAAGTCCCGGGCGACGGAGCCGAGTGCGGTGGTCTGGGCCACGTCCAGCGACTTGGCGCTCATCGAGAAGTCGTCCTCGGACTTCTTTCCGTACAGGGCCTCCGTGACGGCGCCCTCCTCGACCTTCGCCGCGATGGTGTGGCTCGGCTGCGGGCCGTGGGCGACGAACTCGGTGAGATCGACCGGCTTGGGCTCCCGGCCGACTCCGTCCCCGCCTTGTCCCGGCGGCCCGAAGGCGCCCGACGCGCGCGCCGCGACCTCCTTCAGCTGCCCGTCCAGTTGCTCGTACAGGTGGGACCGCAGCGCCAGCGTGGTCACGGTGCCGATCACCGCGCACACCACCGCGATCAGCACCACGGACGCGACGACGAGCCGTGTCCGCAGGGTGCGCGGGGAGCGTGCCCGCCGCTGCGGACGCGGCCGCCGTCGTCCGCTCACGAGACGGCGGGCTTGATCATGTAGCCGGCGCCGCGCCGGGTGTGGATCATCGGCTCCCGGCCCGCGTCGATCTTCCTGCGCAGGTACGAGATGTACAGCTCGACGACGTTCGCCTGCCCGCCGAAGTCGTACGACCAGACCCGGTCGAGGATCTGGGCCTTGCTGAGCACGCGCCGCGGATTGCGCATCAGGAAGCGCAGCAGCTCGAACTCGGTGGCGGTGAGGTGGATGTCGTCGCCGCCGCGGGTGACCTCGTGGCTGTCCTCGTCGAGGGTGAGGTCGCCGACGACCAGCATCGACTCGGAGCGGCGGTCGGCCGCGCCGGAGCGGCGGATCAGTCCGCGCAGCCGGGCGACGACCTCCTCCAGGCTGAACGGCTTGGTGACGTAGTCGTCCCCGCCGGCGGTCAGTCCGGCGATGCGGTCCTCGACGGCGTCCTTGGCGGTGAGGAACAGCACGGGCACGTCCGGCAGCTCGCGGCGCAGCCGGCCGAGGATGGCCAGTCCGTTCATGTCCGGCAGCATCATGTCCAGCACGACGGCGTCGGGCCGGAACTCGCGTGCGGCGCGGAGGGCCCCCTGGCCGTCCCCCGCGCTGCGGATCTGCCAGCCCTCGTACCGCAGGGCCATGGACAGCAGCTCGGTGATCGACTGCTCGTCGTCCACCACAAGCACGCGGACGGGGCTCCCGTCCGGCCTCAGCAGTTCGGTGCGCCCCTGGGGCGAGATCGTGGTCATACCGCACACGATGTCCGGGGCCTCTGAGAGCACCCTTTCGGGAACCTGTGTTTTACCTGAGAAACCCACAGGCCCCGCTCGGCCGGGCAGGCCGAGGAGCCGGGCCCGCTGGTATGTGACGGCCTCCTGGCAGACCCCGGTGTCCCGGACCGTCCCGACGGCGGCGGCACTCGCGCACGGGGTGATCGCCGTGGCCATGAACGCCGGTCACCTGGCCGCCTGGCGCCTCGATGTCCACGACGACCTAGCCGGCGGCCCGCGCCGGTTCTTCCACGAACGGCCCCGGGTCAGAACAGCCCCTCCTGCGCCGCCGCCCGCTCCCTGACCGCCCTGACCGGCACCGCGGACTCCCGCCCCCCGGCCGGGAGCAGTCCCCATCCGGTCAGCAGCCGGGTGTCCAGCACCACGACCCCCCTCCCCGTCGCCAGATGCAGATCCGGACCGGCGGCGGCCACCAGCTCCCCGCTCACCGCGCCCCCGGCGACCAGCTCGCTCACCTCTCCCACGGCGGCCGGCACCCCCGCCAGCCCGAACACCCCGACGTGGTCGACCGGCCGGAACGGCTCACGGGCGAGCGACTCCGGCCACCCGTCCAGGGCGACCGCCCGCGCGTGCAACCCGGCGATCTCGGCCGCCCGGTCCCCCTCCCCCGCCGGGAGGACCGCCCGCACCGCCCGCTTGTCGGCGTAGGGGATCCGGTCGGGCACGCGGAGCGCGGCGCGCAGCAGTTCCTCGGTGCGCCGCGCCGCCATCAGCGGCCCGGTCCCCAGCCAGCTGAAGCAGACCGCACCCTGCTCCAGCAGCCGCGCCGGCCCGCGCCGCACGGCGGTGATCCCGACCTTGGCCATCCCGGGCCCGAACCACGCCAGGTACACGCGGTAGGGCCGCGGATCGTCCGCGAGGGTGTCGGCGGCCACCGAGTGCGCCCGGTCCAGCCGGGCGCACTCCTCACAGCGCGCCCCCGTGCTCCGCCCCGGGACCGCCGCCCCGAGCGGACACGCGTTCCCCCGTGCCCCCACGCATGTCCGCCCTCCCCCTTCCCCGACCCCGAAGGCCACCCGTTTCCCCCGGGTCAGCACGGAGCGCCGGCCGCCCTCCCACGCCAGCACGGGACCGTCCGCCGACCACCGCAGCCCCGAGCATCTCCACGCCTGTGCCATCTCTGCCGAGACTAGGGGGCACCACCGACAACGGCCGTGGTTCAGCCGTCGGTCCGCCCCGCCCCCACGGAAGGCCGCGCGTCCGGTGCGCCACCGCGCGCCGCGGGTACGACGACCGGCCCGGCCGCCGCCCGCACCCCGCCCCGCCCCCGGCCCGCCAGCCGGCAGCCCAGGCACTCCGCGTGCCCCTGCCGGGCGCTCAGGTCCCGCACCCGCCACCCCCACTGCTCCCTCGGCCGGGGCCCCGGCGGCTTGCCCCACCCGGCGAGGTGCAGCACCCAGGTGACGACGAGGCCCGCGAGCGCGATCGACGCCCCGCCCACCAGCAGCGGTCCGGACACCGTGACGATCCCGAACCCCACGACCGCGGCACCGGCCCCGGCGATCCCGAAACCCGTCCACCCCGCAACCGTGTGCCCGTGGTCATATGAATGCGCGCTCACGTGTCCACCCCTCCGCCACCGACGCCAGAATCTCTCATGTCGTAAGAGATTTATCATGAAGCCCCTCACAATCTAAGAGAAACGAGGAAACCGGAATGCAAGCCAAGCCGCACCGGCCCGCCACGCCGGAGCAGGCGCTGCGGGCGATGGACCGGCTCGTCGCGACCCACCTGGTGGGCCGGCACGAGATCGCCCAGCAGGCCGGTCTGAACGTCACCGACCTGACCTGTTTCGCCTTCGTCATCGAGGCCGGCGAGGACTTGCTCACGGCCGGCGAGCTGGCGGACCGCGTCCACGTCACGACGGGCGCGATGACCGGGATCCTCAACCGCCTGGAACGCGCGGGCTACATCACCCGCCGCCCCGACCCCGCGGACCGCCGCCGCGTCCGCGTGGAAGCGCTGCCGGACGCCCTGGCCCGCACGCGCGAGATCTACGACCCCTACTACGCCCGCGTCAACGAGCTCTTCGCCGACTACACCCCGGAGGAGATCGCCGTGCTCCACGACTGGTTCCGCCGCGCGAACACGGTCGCGGCCGACTACCTGGAGGAGCACTGCCGCACCGACTGAGACACCGAGGTGCCGAGTGCGGGCCGGAGTGCAAGCCTGGTTGAGGGGCCGTAACGCTCGGGGACAGCCGAAAGGTCGGACACATGGCGAGCAATGTCAGCGGCACGCGCCACCACCAGGCCGGGTGGGAGGCGAAAAGCCCTTGGGCCACGAGTTGGACGGCGGCGGCGGCGGTCCTGATGACGTTCGGCGGCATCATGGCGATCTTCCAGGGCATCGCCGCCATCGCCCAGGACGACGTCTTCGTCACCACCCAGAACTTCACCTACGAGTTCAGCCTGACCGGCTGGGGCTGGATCCACCTGATCCTCGGCGCCCTGGTGACCGTCGCCGGTCTCGCCCTGTTCACCGGGGCCACCTGGGCCCGCGTGGTGGGCATCGCGCTGGCCGGGCTCAGCATGGTCGCCAACTTCGTGTGGCTGCCCCACGCGCCGGTCTGGGCGGTCGCCCTCATCATCATCGACGGCTTCATCATCTGGGCCCTGTGCGCACCACGCCGCGAGTCCCGGGCGTAGAGCGCCCGTTCGCGGACTGGAGGGCCTTCTGGCCCGGGCTGGCCGGGGCGGGGGGCGCGGTGGTGATGGTCACCGCCTACTTCCTCCTGCCCCTGGACGGCCTGGGCCCGCACCGGCCGGTCCTGAGCTGGACCCTCTTCGTCCTCGCCCTGGTGCTGGTGGCCGTCCTGCTGCTGAGGCAGGTGGTCCACGTCCTGCTCGGAATCCCGAACATCCGCCCGGGACTGGTCATCCCCCTGCTGATGACCCTGTCCATCCTGGTCTTCGCGACCACCTACCTGGCCCTGGCCCAGCGTCCCGGTGAACTCGTCGGCCTCGACACCCGCCTTGACGCCCTGTACTTCACGCTGGTCACCCTCGCGACCATCGGTTACGGCGACATCACCCCGCACGGCGAGGCGGCCCGCCTGGTGACCATCCTGCAGATCCTCTACACCTTCATCTTCCTCACGGCGGCGGCCACCGCCCTGAGCAGCTACCTCCGCACCATGCTCCGCCGTCACGGAGACCCCGGCCCTCCGGACTGACTTCCCCACATCGCACAACCCTGTGATGTGCATCACACTTAATGGAGTGGGGATTCGCTCCCCGGGCCCCGGACGAACGCCGGCCGATCCGCCGCTTCCGTCCACCGCGGCCGTCCGGCTCCGCAATCCTTCGCAAGGGGTGTCCGCTCATGAGCGGCATGGACGCGACTGCTCTCGACAACTTCCGCACGGCCCTGCGGGGACGTGTCGTCACACCGCAGGACACCGATTACGACGAGGCCCGCAGCATCTACAACGCCATGATCGACCGGCGTCCGGCCGCCATCGCCCGGTGCACGGGCACGGCGGACGTACGGACCACCGTCGCCTTCGCCCGGGAGACCGGGGTCGACCTCGCGGTGCGCGGCGGCGGGCACAGCGGACCGGGCCTGTGCCTGGTCGACGACGGGCTCACCCTGGACCTCTCCCCCATGCGGTGGGTGCGGGTCGACCCTGAGGCCGGGACCGCGCAGGCGGGCGGGGGCAGCCTGCTGGGCGACCTGGACCACGAGACCCACGCCTTCGGACTCGGCGTGCCCTCCGGGATCAACTCGACCACGGGGATCGGCGGGCTCACCCTGGGCGGCGGGCACGGCCACCTGACCCGCGCGTACGGTCTGACGGCCGACAGCCTGGTCGCCGCGGACGTCGTCCTGGCCGACGGCAGCGCCGTCACCGTCTCCGAGAAGGAGCACCCGGACCTGCTGTGGGCGCTGCGGGGCGGTGGCGGCAACTTCGGCGTGGTCACGTCGTTCACCTACCGGCTGCACCCGGTGGACACGGTCGGGGTCGCGGCGACCGTGTGGCCGGTCGACCGCACGCCGGAGGTGCTGCGCTGGTACCGGGAGTTCCTGCCCGCCGCGCCGGAGGAACTCAGCGGGTTCTTCGCGCTCATGACCGTCCCGCCCGGGCCGCCCTTCCCGGAACCGCTCCACGGGCAGAAGATGTGCGCCGTGATCTGGTGCCACACCGGCGACCCGGAGACCGGCCGCCTGGAGGACACGCTGTCCGTGGTCAACGACCCGGCCCCGCCGGCCTTCCACTTCGCCACGCCGATGCCCTATCCCGCCCTGCAGACCATGTTCGACGAACTGGTCCCCAAAGGGCTGCAGTGGTACTGGCGCGGCGACTTCTTCGACGGCGTCCCCGACGACGCCGTCGCGGTGCACGAGAGGTACGGCCAGGCCCTCCCCACCGCCCTGTCGACGATGCACCTGTATCCCGTGGACGGAGCGGCCCACCGGGTCGCCCCCGGCGAGACGGCCTGGGCCTACCGGGACGCGACGTGGTCCGGCGTCATCGCGGGCATCGACCCCGACCCGGCCAACGCCGATCGGGTCCGGCAGTGGTGCGTCGACTACTGGACCGACCTGCACCCGCACTCCATGGGCGGCTCGTACGTCAACTTCCTCGGCGAGGCGGAGGGCCCCGAGCGCGTCCGCTCCACCTACCGCGACAACTACGACCGGCTGACCGCGGTCAAACGCGCCTACGACCCGGACAACTTCTTCCACGCCAACCAGAACATCCCGCCGTCCGCGGCCTGAGCCGGCCGGTGGTCGCCGTCACGACGAACGCCGGAGGCCCCGTGGATCACTCCACGGGGCCTCCGGCTCACTGTGCACTCGGCAGGATTCGAACCTGCAACCTTCTGATCCGTAGTCAGATGCTCTATCCGTTAAGCTACGAGTGCTTGTCTCTTCAGTTTTCTCGCCGCTTCCCGGCCCTTTCGGCCCGCTCGCGGCGACAGGAAGAACATTACATGACTGCCGCCGTCATGTGAAATCCGTTCGGCCCACCCCTTGCGACCTGCGCAAACGCGGAATCCGCGAGGCGACAACGACGAAGCCCCGGCCACAGGGGCCGGGGCTTCGTGATGAGGCGGAGGCGGAGGGATTTGAACCCTCGATGGGCTTTAAGACCCAAACCGCATTAGCAGTGCGGCGCCATAGACCGGACTAGGCGACGCCTCCATGCACAGAACCTTCCGCGCGTGAGCGCGAGCGGATTCGGTGCGTGCCGATGATGACACACCCGCGTGGGGTGTCACCAATCGCCACCCACGGTACTAGGCGGGGAGCCCGCAGGGCAAAGCACTTCCCGTCGCCGCGTCGGCGTGGCGCGACGTCCCGCGCGGTGGCTCGTTGGACAGGCCATGTCGAAGGCCATGCCCAAGGTCGCCCCCCGGGCCATCGGCCCCGTCCGCCCCGGGCTGCGGCGGCTCGTCGTCGGCGGCGCCGCCTCCGCCGCCTCCGTCGCCGCGCTCGCCTCGCTGTCCACCGCGCCCCCGGCGGCGTACGCACGGGACGCGCCCGGGCCCGGTGACCGCCTCACCGTCACCGTGCGCGACGCGGGCGGCGGGGCGGACGGGACGTACGAGGTGCGGTGCCGGCCCGACCCCGCCGGGGCCTGTGCGGCCGTCGAGCGGAACACCCGGGGGGCGGAACGCCTTCGCCCCGGCGCCGCGGGACGCCGTCCGCACCCTGCGGTACGGCGGGCCCGCCACCGCCCGCGTCACCGGCACCTGGGCCGGCCGTCCCGTCGACGCGACCCGCACCCGTACGAACGGATGCGAGAGCGCCCGCCGGGACCGGCTGGTGCCGCTGCTGCCCGAAGCGCGCGCCGCGGGGCGCGCGTGAGGGTGACCGGGAGCGGCGGGGGGGGCGCGCGGTGGCGAGTCGGGGCACAGGGGGCGTAAAGGTCCCGCGAAGGTTCGTGGCGCGTCGGCGCAGGCAGTCCCGGGTTCCGGGCCTACCGGGCGTCACACCGCCGTCACTTTCCCGTGCGACTTCCGTCCCATCCGGCGTCGCGAGCGCAACCCCAGCCCTTAGACTCCCTCGCGTGACACGCTGCGGGCAGGTTGGCAAGATGGCCCGAGCGGTCGGCACGTCGCGGTAACAGGGAGGAAGCGTCTCGTGAGCAGCAGGCCATCCCGAGGCACTGCTCGCCTCGCAGCCATACTGGACGCGCTTCCGGACGCCCTGGTGCTGGTCAACGCCAACGGGACGATCGTCAACGCCAACGCCATCGCCCTGGAGGCCTTCGAGACCCCCGGCACGGCACTGGTGGGACGGGGGCTGCTGGATCTGCTGCCGCAGTTCGACTCCAAGCTCATCCCGGGGTCCATGCGGCGGCCCGACCACATCGATCCCCGGGCGCGCACCAAGCCGACGCGGATGGTCGCCCGGCGGACCGACGGGACCGAGTTCCCGGTCGAGGTCACCAGTGCGAATCTGGAGAACGGCCAGCAGGCGTACGACAGTTCCGGCTACACCGGCGACGAGCTGCTGATGCTCGTCGTCCGCGACCTCTCCGGCACCGTCGACACCGAGGCCGAGCTCGCGCGTTCGCAGCGGCAGACCGAGATGATCCTGCGCGCCGCCTCCGAGGGCGTCGTCGGGACCGACACCGACGGGCGGATCGTCCTCGTCAACCCGGCCGCCGCCCAGATACTGGGCTACCGGGCCGGCGAACTCGGCGGACGCGAACTGCACACGCTCGTCCTGCACTCGCGCGCCGACGGCTCCCCCTTCCCGTACGACGAGTCCCCGCTCGCCGACACCCTGCGCTCCGGGCGCAAGCACCGGGTGCGCGGTCAGGTGCTGTACGCCAAGAACGGCGACCAACTGCCGGTCGACCTGACGACCGCGCCGGTGCGCGACGGCGACCAGCTCGTCGGCGCCGTCATGACATTCCTCGACCGCCGGCCCTACGACGCGCTCGCCGAGGAGAAGGAGAAGGCCGAGCGGGAGCACGCCGAGGAGCTGGAGCGGCTCGCCGAGGAACACGCCTCCGAACTCACCGCCCTGCGCCAGGGCCACGTCACCGAGCTGGAGGAGCTGCGCGAGCAGCACGCGGAGGAACTCGCCGCGAACGAGGAGCGGTACGCCGCGCTCGGCGAGCGGGAGAAGGACCGCTACGAGGCCCTCGCCGCGCGGCACGACCAGCTGCTCACCCTGCTCGGGCGGTCCCTGCGGGGCCCGCTGGACGAACTGCGCCGCGAGCTGTCCGCGCTGGCCGCCGACGACGCCGGGCAGCTGTGGCCCGAGGCCAACCAGGTGCTCCACCACCTGTCGGCCGGCTACGCCCGGATCACGACCCTCATCGACAACGTCCTCGGCTACCAGCGGCTCGACGCCGGGAGCGAGCAGGTCGTCCGTACGAAGGTGATGCTCGACGCCGTCGTCGGCGCCGGGGTCGACGGCGCCGTGGAACTCGTCGGCCCCGGACGGGTGCAGTTCGCCGTGCACGCGCCGCCCATCGAGGCCGAGGTCGACCCGCGGCTGCTCGCGACCGCCCTCGCACACCTCGTCGCGAACGTCGCGGGCGTCGACGCGACCGGCAACACGCCCGTGGCGGCCGGCGGTTACCTGGACAACACGGTCGTGGTCGCGGCGGCGCAGCGCGGCGAGGTCGTCCGCATCGAGGTGCGCGGACCGTACGGCGGCGGCGACCCGGTGCACGAGCCGATCGTGCGCGGGATCGTCCGGGCGCACGGCGGTGTGCTGCAGACCCACGAGGTGCCCGGGACGAGCGGCAGCGCGTTCGTCCTCGAGGTGCCGATCGGGGGAGGGGCGGGGTCCGTCGCGGCCGCCGTTCCGCACACGGCGGTCCCGGCCGAGGAGACCGCTCCCGTCGAGCCGGCCTCCGGTGGCGGGCGGCGCCGGGCGCGGCGCGCGTCCACGGACGCCTTCCTGGAGATCGAGGCGCCGGGCGCGGAGGACGGCTCCGGTGCCGAGTCCACGCCCACCGGCCGGCGCAGGCGTCGGGCGGCCGCCGCCGACGACGACGAGCCCGCGCAGGCACAGCTTCCGGCGCAGGCGACGCAGCCGGCGTCCAGCGGTACCGGGCGGCGGCGTGGCCGGCCGGCCGAGAACGCGTCGGCCGCGGTGGGCGCCGAGGTCGAGCTCGCCGGGGCGGCCGGGGTGTCCGGGGTGTCCGGGGTGTCCGAGGGCGCCGTCGTCACCGCCGCCGAGCACGCGGCGGGGGCCGCCGCGTCGAACACGGGGCTGGGCGGGACCGTACCGCCGCAGGGGGTGCCGGTGCCGGCCGGACGGAGTGCCCGGCACGGGTCCGGCGAAGAGGGCGAACAGCACGCGCTGCCGCCGGCACTGCCCGCGCCGTCCGGCGGGAACGAGGCGGCCGACGCGCCCCAGGCCGGGGTCGCGGTGCACGTTCCGGCTCAGGCTTCGGGTCAGTCGCAGCCGACGGGACGGCGCCGGCGGGCGCTGGCCGCCGCCACCGAGCGGGCGGCGGCGCAGGAGGCCGCGCCCCGTACGGTGTTCGCCCTGCCACCGGCCGAGGCGGACCAGGAACAGCAGGCCGGACAGACGCCACAGGCCGGGGCGGCCGGACGGACCGGGACCGCCGGACAGGCCGGGGTCGACGGGGAGGCCGGGTTCGACGACGGCCGCCATGACGCCGCTCCGCTCGGCCAGGCCGACGACCACACTCCGCCGCAGCCGCATCCCACCAGCGCGCCGACGGGCCGCCGGCGGCGGGCCGTCGCCCGGCCGACGGAGCCCGACGGCATCCCCGCCGAGGTTTCCGCTCCGGCCGTGCAGGCGGCGACCGTCCAGGCTCCGGGCGCTCCGGCGCCGTGGGGGGCGGCGCCCGCGCAGGGGGCTCCGGTTCCGCCGCAGGGGGCTCCCGTCCCCGCACAGGGTGCGGCCGCCCCGCCGCAGGGGGCTCCCGTGCCCGCGCAGGGCGCGGTCGGTCCGGTCCAGGACGCTGCGATCCCGGCACAGGGCACTTCCCCTGCGCCGCAGGGGGCTCCCGTCCCCGCACAGGGCGCGGCCGCCCCGCCGCAGGGGGCTCCCGTTCCGGCACAGGGCGCGGCCGTTCCCCCGCAAACGACTCCCGTGCCCGCACAGGGTGCGGCCCTTCCCCCGCAAGGGGTTCCCGTCCCGGCACAGGGCGCGGCCGTTCCCCCGCAAGCGGCCCCCGTACCACCGCAGGGCGCTCCCGTCCCGCCGCACAACACCGCACCCCCGGCGCCCGGCGCACCGGTACCCGCACAAGGGGCGGCCGTCCCCCCGCAGGGGACTGCCGTACCGGCACACGGCGCTGCGGTCCCGGGCGCTCCCGTGCCCGCACAGGCTCCGGCCCTTCCCCCGCAAGGGGTTCCCGTCCCCGCGCAAGGTGCGGCCGTCCCCCCGCAGGGCGCCCCTGTCCCCGCGCAAGGCGCGGCCGTTCCCCCGCAAGGGGTCCCCGCCCCGGCACAGGGCGCGGCCGTCCCGCCGCAAGCGGCCCCCGTACCGCCGCAGGGCGCTCCCGTCCCGCCGCACAGCACCGCACCCCCGGCGCCCGGCGCACCGGTACCCGCACAAGGGGCGGCCGTCCCCGCGGCTCCCGTACCGCCGCAGGGCGCTCCCGTGCCCGCGCGGGGAGAGGCTGCGCAGCCGCTTCCCGCCGCGCAGCCGCTTCCCGCCGAGGCCGCGGCCGACGGCGCCCCCGCCCCGCAGCAGTGGCCCGCCGCCGGTGACGCCCCCGGTGCCGGTACGGCCGTGAGCCCGGCGCAGCCGACGCCCGCCGCCGGTACCCCGTTGCCGCCCGAGGGCGCGCCGGTGCAGCGGGCCGCTCAGCCGTTGCCCGCGGAGGCCGCGGCGCCGGTCGACCCGAACTCCACGCAGGGGCGGGCGATCAGCGTGCGGACGCTGGGGCAGGGCGTGCCGTTCAACCGGCAGGCCGCCCAGGTGCAGCAGCCGCTGCCGTCGGCCACGCCTCCCCCGCACCAGCCGGGCGGATCCGGCCGCCGCCGCAAGCTCGGCACGCGCCCCGACCCGGCCGCGGGCACGGAGCAGAACGCGCGCCCGCACCCGCCGACCGAGCCCGCACCCGCCCACGCGCACGCGCCGGCGCAGTCCCGGCTCGCGCCGACGACCGAGGGCACCGGACGGTCGTACGCCATAGGGGCGCCCGACGCGGACGCCGCCGAGGGGCCCGAGCCGCTGGACGGTCCGGGCGGGGCCGTCGAGGTGGCGGACCCGCCGCGTCCGCAGCCGATGGACGACGAGCTGCCGCCGGAGCCGCTGGACAACCCGCGCCGGCTGCTGGTGTGGCCCGCGCCGGACGTCACCACGCAGCAGGCGCTGAGCGACCGCGGCTACCGGCCGGTGATCGTGCACTCGCGCGAGGAGGTCGACGCGCAGATCGCGGCGTTCCCCGCCGCGCTGTTCGTGGACCCGCTGACCGGGCCGATCACCCGTACGGCCTTGCAGTCGCTGCGGCAGGCGGCGGTGGCCGCCGAGGTGCCGGTGCTGGTCACGGCCGGGCTCGGACAGGCCTCGCGCGACGCCGCGTACGGCGCCGACCCCGCCGTGCTGCTGAAGGCGCTCGCGCCGCGCGACAGCGATCAGCACCCCCCGCGCGTGCTGCTGATCGAGGAGCACGCGGAGATCGCGCTGGCGCTCACCGGGACGCTGGAGCGGCGCGGGATGCAGGTCGCGCGGGCCGCGAGCGACGCCGACGCGGTGGCGCTGGCGGGGCAGTTCCGGCCGAACCTGGTGGTGATGGACCTGATGCAGGTGCACCGGCGCCAGGCCGGGGCCGCCGGGATCGTCGACTGGCTGCGGGCGAACGGACAGCTCAACCGCACCCCGCTCGTCGTCTACACGGCCGCCATCGGCCAGGCGGACCTGCCGCGGCTGGCCTCCGGCGAGACGGTGCTGTTCCTGGCGGAGCGGTCCACCAGCGAAGAGGTGCAGGAAGGGATCGTCGACCTGCTGTCGCGGATCGGGACCAACTGACCCGCGCCGCCGTCAGCGGGCGACCAGGCGGCGGGCCGCCTCCTTCACGGACGCGCGCAGCCGGGCGCGGTCGCCGGCCTCCTCGCCGACCAGGACGCGGCGCATCTGCGGGACGACGGCCGTCCAGTTGGCCAGCGCGGTCAGCAGGAACAGCAGGTCGCCGGCCGGGATGGCGTCGGTGACGACTCCGCGCTCCTGGCCGTCCCGGATCAGGGCGACCTTGCGGACGTAGTGCTCCTGGCGTTCGCCCTCGTGGGGCAGCTCGCCGGTGCCGTACTCCAGGCCCTCCCAGAAGAGCAGGCGCAGCAGTTCGGGGTGGGCGGCGTGGTAGTCCATCAGCCGGTCGACCCAGCTCTCGATGTCGTCCGGGTCGACGGGTACGGACTCGGCGAGGTCCAGCATCTTCCGCTCGAGGACGATCGCGAACAGCTCCGCCTTGTTGCCGAAGTAGGCGTAGATCAGCTGCTTGTTGGCCTTCGCCTCGGCCGCGATGCGGTCGATGCGGGCGCCGGCGATGCCGTGGCGGGCGAACTCGGTGACCGCCGCCTCGAAGATCCGGGCCTTGGTGGCCTCGGGGTCCCTGACTGCCATGGGGACAGAGTAACGCCACTTGTAACCAACCGTTTGGTTGACAGGGAATCCGGCACGGACGCAGACTGTTCCCCGATCATCCAACCAACCAGTTGGTTGTTGGAGCGGACTCGAAGCAGACCCGAAGGGACGTCCCCCTCATGTCCTCAGTGCCCAGCGCCACCGACACCGGCCGGCAGGCCCGCAGGCCACCGCTCGCCGCTCCCGAACCGGGTCCGGGTCCGTCCCGCGGCTCCGGCGCGTTCCTCACGCTCATCGCCGTCTGCACCGCGGTCACGGCCGCCAACATCTACCTCGCCGCGCCCCTGCTCTCCCTGATCGCCCGCGACTTCGGTTCCACACCGTCGGCCGTGGCCTGGATCGCCTCGGTCGCCCAGCTCGGATACGCCGTCGGACTGCTCTTCTTCGCCCCGCTCGGCGACACCGCCGACCGGCGCCGGCTGGTCACCGTCCTCACCCTGGTCACCACCGCCGCCCTGATCGCCAGTGCCGTCGCCCCGGGCACCGGCGCACTGGCGGCCGCCGTGTTCGTCGCCTCGGCCGGGACCGTCGTACCGCAGCTGCTGGTCCCGCTGGTCGCCGAACGCGCACCCGCCGCCCGCCGCGCCCGTCACGTCGCCGCCGTGATCGCCGGCCTGTTCACCGGCATCGTCGCCGCCCGGGTCCTCGGCGGCCTCGCCGGGCAGGCCTTCGGCTGGCGGTGGGTGTTCGCGGGCGCGGCCGTCCTCACGCTCGCCCTGGGCGTCGCCACCGCCCTCGTCCTGCCGTCCGGACGGCGCCGCCGCGACGGCGCGCTGTTCGGCGGCCTCGCCGCGCTGCCCGGACTGCTGCGCCGCTCGCCGGACCTGTGGCGCGCGTCGGTGCGCCAGGCGGGGATGTTCGGCGCGTGGAGCGCGCTGTGGACCTCACTCGCCCTGCTGCTGACGGGCCCGGCCTATGGTCTGTCCACCGCCACCGCCGGGCTGTTCGGCCTCTTCGGGCTCGCGGCGAGCGCGGTGGCACCGCTGGCGGGCGGGCTGGTCGACCGTTTCGGCGCCGCCCGGGTCGTACGGGGGGCGTATCTGCTCGCGGCCGTCTCCGTACCGCTGTTCTGGCTGGGCGGGCAGGTCGTCCAGTCGCTGTTCGTCGCCGCGGTCGCGATCCACGCGGCCCTGGTCGCCTCCCACGTCGCCAACCAGACCCTCGCCCTGACCACCACCTCCAGCCCGGCCGTCGCCAACACCGCCTACGTCGTCTCCGGCTTCGCCGGCGGCGCCACCGCCTCGGCCCTCGCGGGCACCGCCTTCACCCACTTCGGCTGGGGCGGGGTGTCGGCGGTGGCGGCGGTCTGGCTGGCGCTGGGCTGGGGGAGCACGGCGGGGCGGCGGGGGCGGCGGTGACGGCCGTCGCCGCCGCAGGACCGGGGCATCCGCCGCCGGCGCACCCGGCGCCGGAGCCGCACGCCGCCGGACGGTGCGCGGCGCGGTCCGCCCACCGTCCGGCGCACGCCGGTGTCAGAGCCGGGTGACGTCCAGCTCCCCCTCGGCGTACTGCCTGCGCAGCACCTTCTTGTCGAACTTTCCGACGCTGGTCTTCGGCACCGACGCGATCACCGTCCAGCGCTCCGGGAGCTGCCACTTGGCGATCCTCCCCTCTTCCTGGAGGAAGGCGCGCAGGGTGGTGAAGTCGGCGGTGGAGCCCTCCTTGAGGACGACCGTGGCCAGCGGGCGCTCGCCCCACTTGTCGTCCGGGACGGCGACGACGGCGGCCTCGGCGACGTCCGGATGGGCCATCAGCGCGTTCTCCAGCTCGACCGAGGAGATCCACTCGCCGCCGGACTTGATGACGTCCTTGGCGCGGTCGGTGAGGGTGAGGAAGCCGTCGGGGGAGATCGTCCCGACGTCGCCCGTCTTCAGCCAGCCGTCCTCGCTGAACTTGTCGGCCGGGCGCAGGGGCTCCGCTTCGGGGCCGTTGTAGTAGGCGCCGGCGATCCAGTTGCCGCGGACCTCCAGCTCGCCGGCGGACTCGCCGTCCCAGGGGAGGCGTTCGCCGCCGGGGCCGGTGAGACGGGCCTCGACGCCGGTCGGGAAGCGGCCCTGGGTCAGCCGGTAGGCGAACTCCTCCTCGGTGCCCACGGCGTGGGCCGGTGGACGGGCGACGGTGCCGAGCGGGGAGGTCTCCGTCATGCCCCAGGCGTGGCAGACCCGCATGCCCAGCCGGTCGAACGCCTCCATCAGGGAGGGCGGACAGGCGGAGCCGCCGATGGTGACCTGGGTGAGGGAGGAGACGTCCCGGGGCCTGGCGGTCAGCTCGGCGAGCAGGCCCTGCCAGATGGTGGGGACGGCGGCGGCGTGGGTCGGCCTCTCGCCCTCGATCATCTCGGCGAGCGGGGCGGGCTGCAGGAAGCGGTCCGGCATCAGCATGTTGACGCCGGTCATGAAGGTGGCGTGCGGCAGGCCCCAGGCGTTGACGTGGAACTGCGGGACGACGACCAGCGAGGTGTCCTGGTCGGTCAGGCCCATCGACTCCGTCATGTTGACCTGCATGGAGTGCAGGTAGATCGAACGGTGGCTGTAGACCACGCCCTTGGGGTCGCCGGTGGTGCCGGAGGTGTAGCACATGGCGGCGGCGGCGCGCTCGTCCAGCTCCGGCCAGTCGTAGGCGACGGGCTGCCCGGCGAGCAGGTCCTCGTACTCGTGCACCCGCGCGGTGGCGTCCGCCAGCGCGGAACGGTCGCCGGGTCCGGAGACGACCACGTGCTCGACCGTCTTCAGGTGCGGCAGCAGCGGGGCGAGCAGGGGGATGAGCGAACCGTTGACGATGACCACCCGGTCCGCGGCGTGGTTGACGATCCACGCGAGCTGCTCGGCCGGGAGGCGGAGGTTCAGGGTGTGGAGGACGGCGCCCATGGAGGGGATCGCGAAGTACGCCTCGACGTGCTCGGCGTTGTTCCACATGAGGGTGGCGACCCGGTCGTCGCCGGTGACGCCGAGGTCGTCGCGCAGGGCGTGGGCCAGCTGGGCCGCCCGGGCGCCGATCTCCGCGTAGGAACGGCGGTGCGGTTCGCCCTCGCCGGTCCAGGTGGTCACCTGTGAGGCGCCGTGGATCGTCGACCCGTGGGTCAGGATCCTCGAGATCAGCAGCGGTACGTCCTGCATGGTGCTCAGCACGGCGTCCTCCTGGGCGACATTGCCTGCGCGGCGGTACGGGTTGCGCTGATTCTGCGCACATACCGCGCGGTATGTCACTAGGGGAGCGAATGATCGATCACTCCGTGCCGGAGGGCCGGCGCGTCTCAGCCGCGGACGAGCCCCAGTTCGGCGTCCTCGCGGAGCTTGCCGAGCGCCCTCGACACGGCCGACTTCACCGTGCCCACCGAGACGCCGAGCACCTCGGCCGTCTGGACCTCGCTGAGGTCCTCGTAGTACCGCAGCACGACCATCGCCCGCTGCCGCGCGGGCAGCCGCATGATCGCCCGCCACATCGCGTCGCGCAGCGCCTGCCGCTCGGCCGGGTCGTCACCGCCGGGCGCCGGGTCGGGCTCGGGCAGCTCGTCGCAGACGAACTCGTCGACCTTGCGCTTGCGCCACTGCGAGGTGCGCGTGTTCAGCAGCGCCCGGCGCACGTAGCCGTCGAGCGCCCGGTGGTCCTCTATGCGCTCCCAGGCGACGTACGTCTTGGTGAGCGCGGTCTGCAGCAGGTCCTCCGCGTCGCTCGGATTCCCGGTCAGCGACCGGGCGGTACGCAGGAGCACCGGCTGGCGAGCCCTCATGTACGACGAGAACGACGGGTACGGGAGGGTCTGCGCCGCTGTCGCCGGGGCCGCGGCTTTCGAAGCACTGGTGCAGACGGGTGTGGTCATGGCTCAACGCTATGAGCGGGGCCGGTCCGACGGATCGCCCGCAGGTCCCGAAGGCACGTCCCCCTCAGGTTGTAGGGGTGGGGCCCGCTCCACCTCCTGGAGGTGGACGAGCGGATGAGGGGGACTGCGGGTCGGCCCCTGAGAGAAGCCCGGACCTCCCGTACCTCCCGGACCGCCGGCGCCCGCCTCCCGGGGCGGCCGGGCGGCGGCACCGAAGCACCCCCGCCCGGCCGCCCCGCACCCCACGAAGCACACCCGCACGGTCAGGACGCCGGCCTCACCACAGCGGGCTGAAGCTGATCGCCACGTTGTCGTTGCCCTGGTTGACGGCCGTGAAGGCGGAGCCGTTGACCTGGGCGGTGTTGTTCTGGTTCGTGGCACCGGGTCCGGTGGCCTGCTGCTGCGAGGTGGCCGAGTTGCCGAAGTTGTCACCGCCGACGCCGGTGCCGAGGGCGTCGACCTCGGCGCTGGTGGCCGTCGCGTTCGCTCCGTCGTCCGCCAGGGCGCCGCTGTCCGCCGCCGCGACGCCGGTGAAGAGGGCGGCCGCGAGCGGAAGGGCGGAGACAGCGGCGACGAGGCGGGCGGTACGGATGCTTGCCATGGTGTGTTCCCTCCAGAACAAGGACGCACCGGCTCATGGCCGTGTGCGCGTGAACTACGGCTGTCACCGGGGAAGTCGTCCCCCGCCCCGGTGCTGTGCACGACGTCGCGAGATCAGGGTTGCCCAGGGGATCCCCGGCGGACCACCCCGGACGCCGTCATTCGCACGCAAGCGTGACGACAAGGCGATAAACCTCCGCACGCCCCCTGGCCTCCCCTCCCCTTCGAGGGGGAAGCCCTCGCCCCGCTCCCCGCAAGAGGGGAAGCGTTCCGCCACTTCTTCCGCACTTCTCCCGCCGACGCCCCCGCCCCGGCCCGTCGCAGCCCGCCCCCTTCCCTTCTTCGAACGTGCGTACGAACATGGAGGCATGGCCACCACCGACCGGCAGGCCACGACGCCGGCCCTCGCGCACGCCCTGTCAGCCGCCGCGCGCGGTCTGGCCGTCATCCCCCTGTCCCGGACGAAGCTCCCGGCCCTGCGCTCACCGCACCGCGACACCCCGGAGCCGGCGGGTCCGCCCTGTCACGGCGAGTGCGGCCGCTTCGGCCACGGCGTCCACGACGCCTCCAGCGACCCCGCCCGCATCCGCGAACTGTTCGCCGCCGCACCCCGCGCCACCGGTTACGGCATCGCCTGCGGACTGCCCCCGCACCACCTCATCGGCGTCGACCTGGACATCAAGACCGGTACGGACCCGTTCACCGCCCTGCGCGAACTGGCCCGGCGCCACCTGTTCACGATCCCCGCCACGGTGATCGTCCTGACCCCGAGCGGCGGCCGCCACCTGTGGCTGAGCGGCCCGCCGGACGTCGTCGTCCCCAACTCCGCGGGCCGCCTGGCCCCCGGCATCGACATCCGGGGCGCCGGCGGCTACCTCGTCGGCCCCGGTTCCCGCACCGACCGCGGCCCGTACACCACCGCTCCGGGCACCGCGCGCCTGGCCCCGGCGCCCTGCCCGCCCGCCCTCCTGCGCCTGCTCCTCCCGCCGCCCCGCGCGCACCACCCGACGCCCCCGTCGACCGGCGGGCATGGCCGGGGACTCGTCCAGTTCGTGCTCGCGGCGCACGAGGGCCAGCGCAACACCCGTCTGTTCTGGGCGGCCTGCCGTGCCTACGAGGAGGGGATCGGTCCGGCCCTGGTGGACCCCCTGGTCGGCGCGGCCCTCAGCACCGGCCTGTCCGAACACGAAGCCCGCGCGACGATCGCGTCGGCGGCGCGGATGACGGGGCACCACCCCTGACCCCCTCCCTCCCACCCGCCGCCCGTGCTCCCCGCGAAAGCCGAAAGACCCCGATGCACCACCGTTCCCCGGCACCGACCATGTCTCGCCCGCGTCCTCCTCGACTCCGGCCGCCCGGTCGACCTCTCCGAGCTGCGGATGTCGTCGACGTACGGCGGGCCGCCCGAGGGCTACCCGTGCAAGCCCCTGGACGACCGGAGGATCGAGCGGCTGCTCCGGTCCGCCGAGCACGCCTTCCCCGGCGCTCCGGTCCACCCGGTCCCGCCTCCGCGCGAGTACCCCGACCAGTACGCGGGCGCCTTCGTCCCCGTGGAGGCGCTGCCCGCCGTGACGTGCGTCGGCGGCTTCCGGTCCGAGGCGCTCGACCCGGCCCGCGACCGTTCCCTGTACCGCTCCCGCCTCACCGTCGTCCGGTTCCAGCCCTCCCCGCGCGTACCGTCCGGCTGCGACGCGGAGCCCTCGCTGCGGGACCTGTCCTGGGAACGGCCGGCCGAGGACGAAGAACTCCGAGGACCGGCGTCCGGATCACTCCGGGCGCGGGGTGACGGCTGCGCGGGTGACGGTTGCGCGGGGTGATGCACACGTACGGAGGGGCCGCAGCCCGAGCGTCATCACACGTACGGGTGAGCGTCGGGCCCCGTCACCGGGGTACGGAACCGCTGTCCCGGGCCTCGCGGAGATCTGATCCGACGATGACCCCGGATGCGGAAAAGCCTGGTGAAAGGGGTCCGCGCGAAAGAAAACGGTATCGCGGAAGGCGTTTTCGATCATCTGCTGTCAGCGGTGTGCGCGTGTCTACACCGCCCCAAACGTCCTGATTGTTCAGAATGTTGCCCACTGCCCCAGTTGAAACTATGAAGTTTCATTGCCGAGGAGCATGACATGCAGGTTCGCAGGTGGCTCCCAGACCAGCCCACTCGTATCGGCCGCCACGACTGGCCGGACGAGGGGGACAACGGAACGCACATGCGACTGCGGGCCGGCTCCATCGTGGTATTGGACCGGCAGGGGTGGCGGATCCTGGAGATCAACGGTTACCCGAACGACTGGTGGCCGGACTCCTACGAGAAGGCGTGGCGCGACCACGTGGAACTGTGGTGGCACGCCAACGAACTGCGGCGGGCCAACAACCAGGCGGTCAAACCGGCCCCCGAGCGGGCCGAGTTCTACAAGCGCCCGGTGGTCCTGGTGCTGCGCAACGAGAACCTGCCCCGTTCCACGCCGAAGCACTGGTGCGCTCCCGCCAGCCACGACTGGCGGGTCCTCCCCGAGCACTATGCCGTCTGCCGCGCCTGCGGTGAGCTGCCGCCCTGCCGCCACGGGGAGTACCGCTGGGAGGGCGGCCCCCGCTGGCCGGAGCAGGACGGCGGCATCCCGCTCATGGTGCCGGAGGGCTGCTGCATGGGGTGCGCCGAGCCCATCAGGCCGCGGGTGCGGACCGTGCGCTTCCCGGGCCCGAACCTCTGGTACCCGGACCTGGGTGAGGACACGGCCGTCTTCCACGCCCGCACCGCCTGCGCCGACCAGGTCGACCGCTACCGCATGCAGTGGCAGGCCGAGTACAGCCCGCGCCCCTCCACGCACTCCGCCACACCCTCGTTCCCGGGTTTCGAGCACTTCGTGCTCCCCCGGACGCGGCATGCGCCGGACGTCCCCCCGCGCGACCGGCACACCTGCCCGGACCCGCGCCCCGTGCCGTCGCGGCCGGGGGAGGAGGAATGCGCCTCCGTGACCGGCGACTTCGGCGTCCTCCCCGCCCCGTCCGACGGGCACCGGGGAGAACCGGGGGCCGGCACGCCGCCGGCCGGTCCGTCGGCACCACCGGTCGCGCCCGAGCCGGCGCCCGCGGTCACCGGCGCGCCCGTGACGGACCCGGTGCCGCCGGGGCCCCTTCCCCCGGCCGTCACGAGCGTGCCCGTCGCCGCGGCCGAGGCGTCCGCACCCGCCTCCCCCTCCGCCGAGGTCCTCGAGCCGGCCCTCCGGACCGCGCAGGAACTGGACCTGGCGCTGGCGGGCGGCCCGTCCTTCCACAACGCCGAACAGGCGGCCCGGGTGATCGAGGAACTCACCGCCGCGGTCCGGAACATCGCGCTCTGCCTGAACAACCCGGCCGCACGCGAGCGCCCCTGATCCACGAACGGAACGGACACGCCCGCGGGAAGCAGCGGAAGGGGCACCCCTCGGGGAGGGGTGCCCCTTCCGACCTGCCGTGTCTATGACCTGCGCGGAGGCGGTGGGATTTGAACCCACGGTGACATCGCTGCCACGACGGTTTTCAAGACCTTTCGGCGATCACGGCCGTTGACCGCTGCACCGCAGGTCAGAGGCGTGCAGGCACGTCCGCGGAGCCGTCCTCGTCGTCATCGTGCCCCCTACGTGTCCCATGGGCGTCGTCGTGCCCGCCGAACCACGCGTCGGAGGCTTCGGCCACCTGGTCGTCGCGGCCGGCAACTGGGCGGGCGTAGTGCCGGGTCGTCACGCTTGCGTTCGAGTGCCCGAGCCGATGCGCGGCGGTCATGACGCCGTACCGGTCGGCGACCCACGTTCCGTGGGAGGCCCGGAGGTCGTGCGGAGTCACGTCGGTGAGGCCGGCCGCCGAGACGGCAGGGTCGAAGTACGCCTTGCGCCACTGGTTGTAGCGCAGCGGCTTGCCCGCGGGCGTGGTGAACAACAGCGCGTCTTCCCCGCCGGGCAGCTCCTCGAGGTAGGACCCGAGCCGCTTCGCCAGGGAGGGAGCCAGCCGCAAGAGCCGCTTCTGATGAGACTTCGGTGTGTCGAAGACGAGGGTGCCGTTCGCCTCGGCAAGGTTCTCGTCGACCAGGAGGAAGCCGCCGGCGACGTCGACGTCCGAGCGCCGAAGCGCGAACGCCTCCCCCACCCGCAGACCGGCGAAGGCGAGCAGCGCGATCAACAGGTCGTGCGGTTTCTCAGCAGCGCGGACGATGCCCGAAGCCTCCAGCGGCGTGACGATGTGCGGTTCGGTCTGCGGCATACGTGGAAGCCGGACGCCACGGCAAGGAGTCTGCGAAATCAGGTCGTTGTCCACGGCCGACGCCATGATCTGCGACAGCACCCGGTACGCCTGGCGGATGCGCGAGGCACTCAGACCCTCGGTGCGCATCGCGGCCACCCACTCAGTGACCGTGATCGGCCGCAGGCTCGACAACTCCCGGTCGCCGAGCGCCGGGTTGATCCGTGAGTTGATCAACGACCGGTACGTCGCTTGCGTCTTGTGCTTCAGCTGCGGAGCGACGGCGGCCAGCCAGCGAGCGGACCAGTCCCGCACGGTCGTCCGCCCCTCGGCGGGGTCGAGCCAGCGGCCCTCTTCGATTTCGATGCGCTTCCGCATGAGCCACCGGTCGGCGTCCGTCGACGTGGCGAACGTCCGATCCGCAGGCCGCAACACGCCGTCCGGTCCCGGATAGCGAGCCTGGAAGCGACCGGACGGGAGCTTACGAACCCGGCCGAACGGTCGGCGGGATCTACGCTTCGACGCCATCAGGCAGCACCCCGCAGAGCCACCGGACGCAGGGGGACCGGCTGCACGGTGTGGGCATCCACGAAGGCGTTCACCGCACTCTCAGGGATACGGACGTGTCGGCCGACCTTGACGAAGGTGATCCGCCGCTCCTCGATGAGCCGCCGGGGGAACCGCACGCCCGTACCGAGGCGCTCGGCGACTTCCTGCACGGTGAGCAGTCGGTCCATGGTCACCAGTCCTCCCCTTCCGAGCGCATGTCTGTGAGTGCTTCGCGTGCGAGTTCGCGGCTTGCTTGCAGGTCCCGGCGGATGTTCGCGGCGAGCCAGGATTCGCCGGGGGTGTGGCCGTGGCCGGCGTAGGTCCAGTGGGCGAGGGTCAGGGTGGTCGCCTCCTCGTCGTCGGGGTCGGGCAGGCCGAGGGCGGCGCGTTGTTGGGTGGCGCGGTAGTCGGCGCGGACCTGGCGCAGGGCACCGAGAGTGGTGGAGTAGCGGCGGGACTTGGTGGAGAAGTGGCCGCGGAAGCCGAGCATGTGAGCCCAGTCGCGCAACTTGCGGTCCGGATAGAGCGCGTGCAGGTCGAGGCACGCGGCGATGAGCCGGGCCGGGTGGTCGGGGACGCTGAGCAGGGCGAGGGCTTCCTTGTTGCCGATGCGGCGGTCGACGGTGCCGGTGGTCTCGGCCGCTTTCGTGGCGTACTTGGCGACGTAGGAGGCGACTGCCTGTTCGCTGATCTCCTCGCCGTCGCCGAAGGCGCGGATGGGCCGTACGTCGAGCTGGGTGCCCCACCGCAGCGTGCGGGCCGGCTGGTCCCCGGCGGCGGGGACGTCGACTGTCACGCGAGCGGCGGCAGCATGGATCGCGTCGGTGAGCAGGTCGAGGGTGGCCCACGCGGGCGGGAGATCTTCGGGCCCGTCAGGTCCGTCGAAGCGGATCACGGCATGGAAGTGCACCGCCCCGCGCTTCTGATATTCGGCGACCTTGCCGAAGGCGACGCGCGAGGCTTCGCGGGCGTCCTTCTGTGTGAGCCCGGCCCGCTTGGCGATCTCCCGGCGCAGGTAGATCGTGAAGTAGCGCCACAGCTCGCAGGCGTGGTTGTTCCACAACACGGCGCCCGCGTAGTCGTACGACTCTGGATCGAGCGGGGTGCCCAGCTCGGGAGCGTCCTCGCCGTGGCGGACGCCGCAGCGGCAGGGCCGGTCACCGGGCCGGTTGTGGACCGGGCCGAACGAGGGCGCGGTGAGAGTGGCGAACACCCGCGGGTGGTCGCGGATGGTCTCGGGGGTGCCCTTGGCTGGGTCGCCGACGAGGCCCGCGCGGATCAGGTGGTAGGTGTCGCCCGCGTACGTCCAGGCGCAGGCCGGGCAGCGCGAGGCACGGCGGTTACCGCAGGCGACGCGAAGCCGCCCGCCCGGTTCGGTGTCGGTCGAGTACGCGTGCAACACGTGCCCGGTCGCGGCGTCGCGGGTGACGGTCGAGCCCATCAGGTGGATCGGGTCGGAGCAGCCGCCGGTACGGCGGATCTGGTCCTGGACGCGGTCGAAGCCGGTGGTCCCGGCCAGCCTCAGCACATCGGCGAGGGTGGCCGGGTCCAGGCCCGCCATGGTGGCGGCGTCGGTCACGCGGTCACCTCCCGACCCGGACGACGCCGGCGGGGATGGTGTGGCCAGTGCCCTTGCAGGTGGGGCAGGCGATGCGGAGGGTGGCGCGGGTGCCGTCGGCGTGGCGAGCGCCGGTGGTGACCGCGGCGGTGGCGAAGCCGTCGCAGTCGCGGCAGACGCGCGTGTTCCGGGCGTGCTGGGGCATCATGAGGTTTCCCTTTCGGGTCCGTTGGATCTGGAATGGGGCAGGCGCCCGGAGCGGCGGAAGTTTGGCGACCGAGGCCGCTCCGGGGGTTGGTCAGTTGTGGACGTTGCGCCTTCCGTGGCCCTTGGCCGCGTACATGCCGGCGTCGGCTGCAGACAGTGCGTCGGTGAGGGCGGTGACCGGCAGGTCGGTGCGGTGGCAGAGGCCCACCGAGGCGGAGACCGGCAACAGGTGCCCGTCATGGGCCACAGGCCGGGCGAGAGCCGTTTGCAGCGCGGTCGCGCCGGGGGTGTGAGCGGGGTCGGTGACGATGGCGGCGAACTCGTCTCCGCCGAGACGGGCGGCGACGCCGTGGCGTCCGCACCAGTCGCGCAGTCGGCGGGCGGTCGTGGCGAGGACGGCGTCACCGGCGGCATGGCCGTACGTGTCGTTGATGGCCTTGAAGTCGTCCAGGTCGATCAGGGCGACCAGCGCGGCCGGGTGCCGGGTGAGCAGGTGTTCGGCGCGGGCGGTCCATCCGGCGCGGGTGTGCAGGCCGGTCAGCGGGTCGCGGCGAGCGGTGGCCAGGCGGCGCAGGAGCAGTCCGCCGTGGACGGCCCAGCCGAGCGCCGGTAACGCGGCGGCGATCACGGTTTCCATGGCTCATCGCCCCTTGTGCATGTCGTTGACGAGCAGGCGCAGGACGACGGCGACCAGGGCGACGGACACGCCGGTGATGGCGACCGCGAGGAGCATGGAGACCAGGACCGCGCCGACGACCAGGACCACGGCACCACCGCCGGCGGCGAGGGCGAGCGCGCTGCCGGGGGTGAGCTGGACCGTGGGCCGGGACGCGACCGGAGCCGGGGCGTCCGGTGTAGGCGACGAGGCCGGCGTGCCGGGGGTGATGGTGGTCGGCTCGACGACGACCGCGGGCGGGGTGCCCCGGCCAGTGGGCTGGGGCATGGACGGGAGCTTGGGTCGGAACATGAGCGGGTCTCCTTACTTGACGACGGTGGCGAGGGCGGGAGCAAGGATGCTGTCGGCGAGGAGATAGCCGCCCAGGAGGAGCACGGCCACGAGCCACCACGGCGGGCGGATGAGCTTGACGCCGAGGAAGCCGACGGCGAGCAGGGCGAGCCAGAGTGGAACGTCCATGACGCGCGGTCCTCCTATGCCTTGCAGCGGTGGGTACGGGCGGCGAGTTCGGCGCCGGCGCGGTCCCGGTAGTCGGCGGAGAAGCCGCAGCCGGGGGCGGTGCAGGCGGCGGTGTGCCGGTCACGGCCCCGGCCGTCGTAGTACGTGGCGACCTGCACGGGGCCGATGCGGACGCGGTCACGGAAGCGGCGGTACACGGCCATGAGGTCAGCCCTCCTGTCGGGGGCTGGGGCCGGGGAACGCGGCGAGGATGCGGGCGGCGGCGTCGGCGTCCGGGGTGCGGTCGGCGGCTTCCTCGGCGAGCAGCCGGGCCAGGGCGGGGCGGCCGGTGACGGCCATCTCGCGGGCCGCGTCGATGAAGTCGGCGGCGCAGTCGAAGGACCGGTACATGGGGCGATCTCCCTTCCGATCAGGTGAGTTGGAGTTGTGCGGCGATGGCGTCGCCCATCGGGGCGGGCAGGCCGAGCCGGGCCGACAGGGCGTCGGTGGGCATCGGCGTGCCGGTCGAGGCGCGGTGTGCGTCGGCGATCTTCCGGGCGTGGTCGAGCAGCGCGGCCGGGACGACCGGCGCGGCGGGCTGTGGTGGGGCCGGTGCGAGTTCCGGCGCGGGAGCCGCGGGCGGGACGGGGTCAGGGTCGTCGGCGCGGTGCGTCTCGGCTTCCGGCACGGCTGGTTCGTCGTCCACGGGCAGCTCGGGGGCGGCTGGTTCGGTGGGGGTGTGGACCAGGAGGGTTCCGCCGAGGAAGGCCAACGCGGGCCATCCTGCGACGAGGATGCGCAGCCAGGCGGGCACCTGGTCGAGGTCGAGGAGGCCGGCGGTCGCGACGTTCGCGCCGAGGGACGCGGTCAGGGCGATGACGAACCAGGTCCAGGCCGAGCGGTCCCGGCGGGCGGTGCGCAGTCGGCGCCATGCGGCGACGAGGAGCAGGTCGACCGAGACCGGGTAGGCCCATGCTTTCCAGCCGTCCTGTCCGGCAGCGGCGGCCAGGTCGTGCAGGTGGGCGAAGGACAGCGCACCGGCGATGACGGCTTGGACGAGGACGGCGTCCAGGCGGATCGAGCGGGGCATGGGGCACCTCCCTTCGAGGGGGTGTCGGGCCAGGGGCGGGCGGGGAGCAGGTGTCCGGCCACCCGGCCCCGGGCGGTGTCAGTCGGTGACCGGGCGGGGCTTGACCAGCGACGGACCGGTCGCCGACGCCTCGGCGGGCACATAGGGGCGGAACGGTTCGAGGGCGGGAAAGTCCGGGACCAGGTGAGCGAACTTCCGGCAGACCGCGACGACGTCCGCGCGGGACGTGTTCGGGGTGCGGATCTTCGACCAGCCACCCGTGGAGTCCGCCGCGACAGCCGTGCCGGGACGTTCCATCGGGATCAGGCTCGCGACCGGCACCGCGTCCGGGGCGACGTCGGCCAGGCCCATTTCCGCGGTCTGCTTGTCGTTGACGCGGTGCACCACGCGGCCGGTGAGCTGGGCGCGGAGCATGGTGGCGCCCTTGCCCAGGTCGGAGCCGAAGCGCTGCCCGCAGACCTCCAGGTGGATCCCGACCGCGCGGGCCATCTGCGCCAGCCGGATCAACGCGGTCACGATCTTCTCGCGGCGTTCCTCATCCTTCTTCGAGGAGATCAGGAACAGTTCCGCCACCTCGTCGACCAGGACCACGACCGGCACCGGCCGCAGACCGGCGGGCAGCTCCCACACGTCGGAGACGCCGTGCCCGCTCAGCAGGTCGAAGCGGTCCTCCATCTCCGACACCAGCACCGCGAGCAGCGCGGCGGCGTCATCGGGGGTGGTGACCAGCGCCGACAGCCGGGGCGCGAACGCCCTCTGCTCGACACCGCGCTTGCAGTCGATCCCGACCAGCGCCACCGGCAGTTGCGCCAGTCCTTTGATCAGGTTTCGCAGGTACATCGACTTGCCCGAGTGGTTCGCGCCCAGGGTGAGCGCCATCGGGGCTTTGCGGTAGTCCCGCTCGAAGGCGGTCCCGTCCTCCCGCAGTGCCACCGGCACCACCAGGTCGTGCGGAGCGGCATGGCGCGGCATGCGCACTCGGCGCAGCACGTCATAGCCGGTCATGCGCAGTTCCACGAACCCCGGCTTGGTCTCCACCACGGTCACGGAGTGCACTCCCCAGGCGTGCCGCAGCCGCTCGGAGGAGGCGATCACGTCGGCAGGCTCCAGGCCGGCCGGAAGACGCAGGGTGACCCGCAGGCCGGTCGAGGTGGGCCGCACCTGGCGGATCTTCGGCGGGACCGGCTGCACCTCGCGGCGGGCGACGTTACGGGTCATGAACGCCCGTAGGCCGGACGGCTGCACCGTCAGCCCGCACACGTCCATGGTCGACCGGTAGGAGAAGGTGAACCGGCCCCAGGTGACCGGCATCCCGACCAGCGACCAGTACACGCGCGGGGCGCGTACCTTCGCGTACCCGAGACCACTGGCCCCCGCTAAGGCTCCCGTGGCCTCCAGCCACATCGACAGGTCACTCATGGTCAGGCCGCCGGGGTGATCGCGACCGCGCTGAACGAGATACCCGAACGCTTCTCGCCCTTGATCACGTTCTCCCAGTCACGGGCCTTGAGGCCGACCACCTTCACCGGCATGCCCGGCACGAGTCCTTCCGGGTAACCGTTCTCGGGAATCGCGACCTTCAGGAGGTTGCCCTCCCCCTCGTCCGAGACCAGCAGGCCCACGGTGGACAGCGGCCGGCCCTCCTGGTTCACGGCTCGCTCGCCGGTCGCGAAGTTCTTCACCTTCGGTTCCGGCGCGGTCGCCACGAACACCATGGCGGTCGAAGTGTCGATCTTGAAGGACGGCATCAGTACTCCCAGCGTTGATGTCGGAGCAGCCCGATAGGGCCGCAAGATGCCCGCTGTCCTAGGACTGCGAGTCACTGAGAGAGATAGTGCACCGCAGTCCCAGGACTGTCAACAGTCCTGGGACTATGTTTCACTGGACCTCGTTGAGAGGGGTTCTAGATGGCGCCCAAGTGGCGAGAGCTGGCAGACAAGCTGGCCGAGCAGATCAGAAGGGGCGAATACGCCCCTGGCCAGCAGCTTCCGCACATCAGGACGCTTGTCGAGGCGGGCGAAGGCTCCAAATCCACCGTGCACGCCGCCTACAAGGCACTGGAAGCCGAAGGTCTGGTCACCTCGTCGCGCGGCCACGGCACCGTCGTGCGCCAGCAAGTTCCCCTCAAGCGCTTGGGCATCGCCCGCTACGACAAAGCCAAGTGGCGGGACGGCGACGAGGTCGCCTTCATCGCGGACCGCGTGGCCTCCGGACGGGGGTACCGCCGGAACGAGCAGACCCAGACGGTCAGTCGCGTCGTAGCGCCGCCGGAGGTGGCAGCCGCGCATGGACTCCCCGAAGGCGCCGAGGTCTACGCCCGCGCGCGGCTGGTGAAGGAAGGCGACCAGCCGACGCACACGCTGACCAGCTACTACCGGCCCGAGCACGTGGAAGGTACGCGATTGGTGGACCCCACGCCAGGGCCCGCCGGCCGGGGCGGCGGATTTCGCGTGCTGTACGACGCGGGTTACGAGATCGATCACATGAGGGAGCGACTGTTCGCCCGTGCCGCCACCCCGGACGAGGTGAAGCAGCTCCAGCTACCGCCGGGCGAACCGGTCGTCGAGCTGCATCGGACGACCTACACCGCCGACGGGACCGTCGTGGAGTTCGCCATCGGGGTACACGCGGCATCGCGCTTCGCGTGGGAGTACGACTTCAAGGTGCCCGACTCGGCGAACGACAGGGAAGGTCAGCAGTGATCTCGACACAGGATTGGGCAGACGCCCGGCGCGTGTGGGACTACCAGCAGATGGGCCACTCGCCCCGGCCGTGCTCGGTTGCCATCGGACTCGGCAGCCACGACCTGGGCGTAGCCGACACGGCAGTGGACCTGTACAAGCGCGGCATGGCCCCCCTGCTCCTGTTCACCGGCGCCACCAGCCCCACGACACGGGAACGCATGCCCCGCGGCGAAGCCGTCCACTACCAGGAACGAGCACTGGAGCTCGGTGTCCCCAGCACGGCTGTTCTCGTTGAACCACGCGCCCGCAACACAGGCGAGAACATCCGCTTCTCGCGAGAGGTGTTGGAAGAGGCCGGCATCGAGGTGTCCTCGGTGCTCCTGATCAGCAAGCCCTACGAGGAGCGGCGAGCGTACGCCACCGCACGCAAGCTCTGGCCCGAAGTCGAGATCGTCAGCGCTTCCACTCCGATGACGCTCGACGAGTACATCGACTCCATCGGCGACGCCCGCTTGGTGATCGACATGCTGGTCGGCGCGCTCCAGCGACTGATGGTCTACCCCGAGCAGGGCTTCATGATCAGCCAACCGGTACCCGCCGACGTGGCCGAGGCGTACGAGCGCCTGTGCCAAGCCGGATTCACGAGCCGACTCCTGACCACTGACGTGCCTTCGGCTTGACCCGGGTAAGAGCGAGAGCTGTTACAGGTTTCTCTACCTCATCAAGCCCCGGCTACGCTCCGCTCCGCCGGGCGCGCTTCCCGGCTCCGCTCCGGGCGCCGCTCCTGCCTTCGGCCCGCTCCGCCCGCGCTGCGCCGACGCGCGCCCACTACTGGGTTGGGCCGAAGGCCATAAGGCGAGCACCGCACAGGGGGACCTGCGGTCACAGACGATGCCTCCGGCGGGGGATCGGCCGGCACCGGGATGGAGAGGGCGCCGTCGCCGACCGCGGGCCCGTAGGGGTGCGCGTGGAGTGCTCCCATCCCGTCCACCGCCGACCCAGGCAGAGCCGAGCAGACGCGGCCCAGGGCGTCCAGGTCGTTCGTGCAGTGGCGCGCTCCACCTGGACGCCCTGAACCACGCCCGCTCCACGGTGTGTGGGTCGACGGCGGACGGGATGGGAGCAGAGGTGAGTGGTGGGTCAAGGCAGTCCCCACGGGTGAGGAATCAGCTCCTGTCCAATTCGCCGTCTCCCGCTACACAGCCCCTGTACCGTCTCAAGGATGAAGAGCAACCATCTCTGGGGCGTCGCGCGCGGGTTGCTCGCCCTTTCGACTGTATTGATCGCCCTTGGATTGCTACTCATCCCTGACCTCTTCGGCACTTCAGCCTTCAGTGAAGGTTCCGGCAGTGACAGTCAACCGGTGGCGGTATCCGCCATTATCGGGATCATCAGTGCCATTACTGGTCTGGTCACCGCAGTAGCGAGCTTGATTACAGCCCTGATGGCATTGCACACGATTCGGACAAACGCAAGGGGTGACTCCCCTAGTAACGCTGAGGGTGCCTCCCGCTCTGTGAACAGCGATGAAGCCGAGTAGAGCCGCCAGCGCCACGTGTCAAGTAGAGGTTGAGTCGCTGACATCAGCGCCTGACACCAACAGGTACGGATAGCAGCAGTCAGACCCGGTTCTCAACGGACGACCAACCGAGGCCGTACGCGAGCAGGTCGATGTCGTCGGCTACCCATGATCGACCTGATAAAGATGAGGCCCGACCGTAAACGTTCTCGGTTGGGCCTCATCCCAGTTCCCCTGCACGACGGAAGACAGGTCTGGGCGTCGAACGCTGCGTCAGGCCGTAAGATTGCCTTGGAGCTGTGCTCAGCTCGGCACTGCCGGGTCTCGCACTGTCCCTCTCCGCGGCCGTCATCTGCAAGGTCCTGGCATCGAAGTTGAACAACGACGACCAGACCATGGAGACGAACGACGAGGAGAGCCGTATGGCTGATGAACCTAAGTCGAGCAGGATGAAGCAGTGGGCGAGCGCCCTTTGTGACGTACTGGGAGACCTTGCAGTCGGCTTCGCGGGCGGGGCAGTGTCGAGCTGAGCGCAGCTCCTCTGCTGTACAGCAGCGAAGTACAGCAACCGCAGGAACCGACGTCACCCGATAGCGTCCCTTAGGGCCGTAGAGCGGCCGGTACGACCGTTCGCGACCGATCCACATAGAGCTACGGATCAGATGCTGAGCCTCTGTAGCAGGCATCATGAGCCCGTGGGGATAGACGTGGAGCTGCACTCAGCACGGCCAGCGCGTAACTGGCGCAAGTCCCGAGCGACGCTGCTACAGAGTTCGTACGGGCACGGGGACGCTTTGGCCGATGCGATCGGCTCGCTCCAGTTGCTCGGAGTGCCTGGGCGGCTGACCGCCGTAGATCTGTACGGGGACGCTCTAATGAACGAGCAGGTGGCTGCCGTTGCTCTCGGTGAGATCCCCGCTCTACGGCAACGGTGCACCGATGACCGTCAGCTCGCTGCCCTGGACGACCTTGCAAGGTTGCTAGAGCAGTGCGCGAGCACCCCAGGCAGCTATCTGTGGTTCCAGGGCGACTGAAGCCGTGCCCCATCCGTGCCCGATAGACCGGTAACTCACGGGGAGCCATGGTCGCCAGCAGGTACCGCGCATGGGGAAGGCCCCCGACCGATGTTCCTGGCCAGGGGCCGTTCTCACTGCTCAGCCGGCGGAGGCGGTGGGATTTGAACCCACGGTGACATCGCTGCCACGACGGTTTTCAAGACCGTTCCCTTCGGCCGCTCGGGCACGCCTCCCCGCGCCTGCCGGTGATCGGCGGCGCGGGGACAAGGGTAACGGGTCCGGGGTCCGGGGGTGAGGTCAGCTGTCACCCGTGCGGGAGCCCAGGGTGAGCTCCGCGGTGTGCTCCTTGCCGTCGCGCTTGTAGGTGATCGTGACCTTGTCGCCCGGCTTGTGGGTCCAGATCTCGCCGATCAGGGTGGGGCCGGAGTCGATGACCCGGTCGTCGAGCTTGGTGATGACGTCACCGGGCCGCAGGCCGGCCTTGTCGGCGGGGCCACCGGGGTCGACGGGCTCGGAGCCGCCCGCGCCCTGCTCGGTGATCTTCGCGCCGCCCGCCGTGTCCTCCAGGGAGACCGACGCGCCGATCTTGGCGTACACCGGCTTGCCCGTCTTGATCAGTTCCTGGGCGACGTACTTGGCCTGGTTGATCGGGATGGCGAAGCCCAGGCCGATGGAGCCGGCCTGCCCCGTGCCGAAGCCGCCGTTGCTGGTGGACTGGATCGCGGAGTTGATGCCGATCACGTTGCCCTGGGCGTCGAGCAGCGGACCGCCGGAGTTGCCCGGGTTGATGGACGCGTCGGTCTGCAGGGCGCTCATGTACGACGCCTGGCTGCCGGCGCCGTCGCTGGAGGCGACCGGGCGGTTCTTCGCGCTGATGATGCCCGTCGTCACCGTGTTGGACAGGCCGAAGGGCGCGCCGATCGCGATCGTCGAGTCGCCGACGGCCACGTCGTCGGAGTTGCCGAGGGTGAGCGGCTTCAGGTCCGAGGGGGCGCTCTTCAGCTTGATGACGGCGACGTCGTAACCCTGTGCGTGGCCGACCACCTCGGCGTCGTACTTCTTGCCGTCGGGGAAGGCCGCCGTCACCTTGCCGCCGTCGACGGCCTCGGCCACGACGTGGTTGTTGGTGACGATGTGGCCCTGGGTGTCGAAGACGAAGCCCGTGCCGGTGCCGCCCTCGCCGCTGCTGCTCTCGGCCTCGATGGTGACCGTGCTCGGCAGCGCCTTGGCGGCCACGGCGGCGACCGTGCCCGGGTCGCGCTTCACGTTGCCGCCGCTGGCGGACGCCGAGACGGTCGTGGAGCCGTTGCTGTCGTTCTCCTTGGCCAGCGTGTAGCCGAGGCCGCCGCCCGCGCCGCCCGCGACCAGCGCGGCCGCCAGGACCGCGGCGACCATACGGCCGCGCCCGCCGCCGTTCTTCGGCGCCGGCTGCTGCGGCGGGGAGCCCCAGCCGCCCTGGCCGTACCCGGCGCCACCGTCGCCGTACGACGGGGTGGACGGCGGAGGGGGCGGGGGCCAGGAGGCATCGGGGGCGGAGGAGGAAGGGGTGGGGTCCTGGCCTCCGTGGGCGCCGTGCGGGCCCCAGCCGGTCTCGCCCGCCGGGCCCTGGGGAGCGGAGCCGTGCCCCTGGTTCGCGCTCTGAGCGGGCGCCACCGGCGGTGCGGTCCACCCAGGGTCCGGAGCCGCCCCCGGGGCCGGGTGCCCCTGGTGCGCCGAGGCAGCGGGAGCATCCACCGGCGTGGGCGGCGGTGCGGACGGGGCGGGGGGTACCGCGGTGCCCTCGTTCTCGGTGCTCACAGCTTCTCTCCTCGATCCACGGCTGTTGTTGGTCGGTCGCATTCGGTCACGCTCGTTCACGCCCGTCCACGAGTCCGGCGCGATGCAGCTGTGCACGTCCTTTTGTATGACGTCAGCTTTTCCCACGGGCCGTCAGGGCACCATAAGCCGTTCCTGTGGGTCCGGGGCCATTCTTTATATAGGGCATTACTCACGTAAGGCGCGCCACTCGATGCCTCCGACCGGACAGCGACGTCGTTCACACCACTCCGAGCACCCGTCTACCCGTGCGCGGTGGCACCATGACGCGGTGACCCACGCACGGCAGCACCTGACCCAAGTCGTCGCGCACCGCGGGGCCTCCGAGGAGGCTCCCGAGCACACCCTGGCCGCGTATCGCAAAGCGATCGAGGACGGTGCGGACGCGCTCGAATGCGATGTGCGCCTGACCGCCGACGGTCACCTTGTGTGCGTCCACGACCGCCGCGTCAACCGTACGTCCAACGGTCGCGGTGCGGTGTCGGCGCTCGAGCTCTCCGATCTGGCCGCCCTGGACTTCGGCTCCTGGAAGAGCCGCGACGCCTCCGGGGGGCCACGCGTCGAGGAGCCCGACTGGGAGCACCGCCCGGAGGACCGGGAGGCCACCTCCGTCCTCACCCTGGAGCGGCTGCTGGAGCTGGTCTCCGACGCCGGGCGGCGGGTCGAGCTGGCGATCGAGACCAAGCATCCCACCCGGTGGGCGGGGCAGGTGGAGGAGCGGCTGCTGCTCCTGCTCAAGCGGTTCGGCCTCGACGCGCCCACCGCCGCGGAGGACTCCCCGGTGCGCGTGATGAGTTTCTCCGCGCGGTCGCTGCACCGCGTGCGCGCAGCCTCGCCGACGCTGCCCACGGTCCATCTGACGCAGTTCGTCTCGCCTCGGCTGCGCGACGGGAGGCTGCCCGCCGGCGTGCGGATCGCGGGGCCCTCGATCCGCATCGTGCGCGGTCACCCCGCGTACATCGAGCGCCTGAAGCAGTCCGGGCACCAGGTGCACGTGTGGACCGTGGACGAGCCGGAGGACGTGGAGCTCTGCGTGCGTCTCGGCGTGGACGCCCTCATCACCAACCGCCCCCGCGCGGTGCTCGATCAGCTCGGCCGCTGACCGCGCGGCGCCCCACCCGTCCCACCGGCCCCAGGAGTGACGTGCACGCGTCTTGACCCGGTGCCCGACTTCGGCGCATCCTCACCTCTCGGCCACATCGACGAAATCCAGCCATACGGCTACGGGGTGTGCTCCGGCGCGTTCGGTGCGCATCCGGTCGCTCGGAGTGCGTCACCGCTCACGGATCGGCCGGTTTCCGGTTCGGGCCCATGGGGCATCCACACCGTGGCGTGGGGCGAAGGAGGTCTCGGGGGTGGCGTTGGTGGTGGCACAGGAGGTGCCCACGTCGTCGAGCATGGCCGTACCCCACGGCCCTGCCGGCGTGGGGGCGGCGAGGCGCCGCATGCGTGCGCAGCTGCGCGACGGCGGGGTGGCGGACTCGGTCGTCGACGACGCCGTGCTGATCCTTTCCGAACTGCTGAGCAATGCGTGCAAACACGGCCGGCCTCTCGGCGAGGCCCTGGCCGGGGACGGGGACGTACGCGCCGCCTGGCGGGTGGACCCGTGCGGACGGCTCGTCGTGGAGGTCACGGACGGCGGCGGCCCGACCCGTCCGGCGCCGGCCACCCCGTCGGTCACGGCGCACGGCGGCCGGGGGCTGAACATCATCACCGCGCTGGCCGACGACTGGGGCGTGCGCGACGAGGTGCCGGGCGAGGTCACGGTGTGGGTCGTCGTCCACGACGACGTGTACGACCCGGACGCCCAAACCGGGCATCGGCGCGAGGACTTCGCCGCGCGGGTGACGGCTCCCGCGGTCTCCCGCCTGCCCGGGCTGAACTTCACGGACGTCTTCGACGACCTGGGCTGAGGACGGCCCCGGCCGAGAGCGGCCTTGCCCGAGGGCGGCCCCGGGCCAGGGCGGCCCCGGCCGGGAGCCGACCCGGCCGAGGGCTACGGGCACGGCACCGCTGCGGCCCCGTGTCCGCCCGCGGTGTGCCCGGGTCGGCACGTTGTCCACAGGTTCCCGTCGGCCGTGGCGTGAACGGCTAGGCTCACGCCCGTACGAGACGAGCCGTAACCGGGAGACACCCACGATGGCCAAGAAGCGACCTCAGACGAAGGCCAAGCGCCCGCAGCTCACGGACGGGCAGATCCCGGTCGTCGGCGCCCGCGAGCCCTGCCCGTGCGGCAGCGGCCGCCGGTACAAGGCCTGCCACGGCCGTGCCGCCGCGCACGCGGTGACCGAGCTGGTGCACCGTCCGTTCGAGGGTCTGCCGGGCGAGTGCGACTGGGTGGCGCTGCGTGAGCTGGTGCCGGCCGCCACCGTCGAGCTGACGCTCAAGGGCGGCCTGCCCGAGGGCGTCCCGTCGGTCACGCTGGCCACGGTCCTGCCGATGGCCTGGCCCGCCCTGCGCCGCGACGACGGCTCGGTCCTGCTCGGCCTGCAGAACGAGACCTCCTCCGGCGACATCAGCCGCGACCTCGCCGACACGCTGCAGCGCGCGCTCACCGCGGACCCGGGCACGCCGGTGCAGGCCCGGCGGGCTCCCGCCGACGGTCCCCGACTGCAGGATCTGCTCGACCCCGAGGGCGCTTTCGAGCCGGTCGTGCACAGCGGGTTCGAGTTCTGGGTCCCGGACGCGGAGAACGCCACGCCGGACGTCGCCGCCTCCCTGGAGCGGGCCAACGCCG
Source organism: Streptomyces caelestis (assembly GCF_001279005.1). Classification (GTDB taxonomy): domain Bacteria; phylum Actinomycetota; class Actinomycetes; order Streptomycetales; family Streptomycetaceae; genus Streptomyces; species Streptomyces heliomycini. Next base: position 191,541 of record NZ_LGCN01000228.1, on the reverse strand, counting down.
CGGTCATCCCGACCGTCAAGCTGTCGGGCGCGGACGCCGCGTACTGGTGCGAGACGCCCGAGAAGAACCACCTGCGGTGGGTCATGCCGCACCCCGAGGAGCAGCTTCTGGACGCTCTCGCGCGGCTGCACGCGGCGGGGGGCTCCTCCCTCGGCGAGGGCACCCGTCTCGTGGGCTCCTTCCGCGCCCACGGGCTCACCGTGCCGGTCTGGGACCTGCCCAGCGGGGTCGGCGCCGAGGACGTGGAGAAGCCGGCGGCCGAGTTCGCCGAGCGGCTCGCCGCCGCGCTGGCCACGGACGCACCGCTGACCGCCGACGAGCGCCGGGCGCGCGGCGGCCTGACCAACCGCCAGGTGACGCTGAGCTGAGGCGCGGCCGCACGCCCGGTTCCGCCGGCCGCCCGGCCGACGGAACCGCCCTGTCGTGCGTCATCGGTCCCTGCGCAACTCCCGGTCCCGGCAAGCCAATCGATGACCGGAAAAGCCAAGACCGAATTTGCGAACCGCCGATCTCTTGTTACCGTTCCCATAGCCCGGTTGCTGGTGCATCCCCCGTCGCCAGCAACCGGGTCTTTGCGTGTCGGTCGCCGTCCACGGAATGCGGTTGCCCACCAACTGCCCGCTTCAGCTTGGGAGTTGCTCCCGCAGGGCAGCGTCCGCCCCCCTGCGGCGCCGCCGGCGAGGCCCGGCGTCCCGCGCGGTGACAACAGCCCGTCCCCGGCGCGGTGCGTCCGCCGCCGGGCCCATGAGGCCGGGCGCGGCGCTCGCGTCCCGCCGGTGGCACAGCGGTGGCGGGTCCGCGCCCCGGCCGGGGCGCCGTGCGCGCCCGCTACATCTCGGGCGCGCTCACTCCCTTACGGGTGAGGGCGTCGACCGCGGCGTCCACCACCGCCTCGACACCGGGCACCCACGGCGAGGCCGAGCCGGGCAGCGGCGCGCGCTCCCAGCGGATCTCGCCCTGCGCGGTCTCGGACGGGGGCAGCGCGATGTAGCCGCCCTCGCCGTGGAAGCGGAGGGAGCCGGGGACGAAGTCCTTGGCGTACAACAGCTCGCCCAGCTGCTCCATGGAGTACGGCTTCACCAGGATCGACCAGCGGGCCGGCGAGGCGACGACCGGGCCGAGCCGCATGCCGCGGCGGTCCAGTGCGGCGAGGGCGCGGGCGGCCGGCAGGGCGGGCAGGGACACCGCGCAGGGGGCCTTGCCTCCGGTGGCGAGGATGATCGGCGCCGCCGGCCGGTTCCCCCACCACCAGCGCACCATGCGTGCGTCGGTGGTGGCGGCGAGGAGGCCGGGGTCGAACGGGTGGGCGCCCGGCACCGTGCACTCGGGGTCGGGGCAGGCGCAGCGGGACCGGCCCTGCGGGTCCGCCGCCACGCCCGGGAGTACGGGCCACTGCCAGTCCGCGGCGAAGGTCAGGGCCGCGCCGATCAGATCAGGCCCTCCGTCGCCGCGCCGGGACAGGAGCCTGCGTCGCCTTCCGAGGATCTCGCGCATGAGCGCTCGTTCCTTTCCGTTGCACGCCTGGCAACACCGTGGTCCAGATCACGTCATGTGTCGATCACTTCACTGTGCGTACCTATGGGCGCATCACACCCCCGCACAGGGCAGGGGGAACCCCTATGGGCCGAGCATGGGCTGCCTCCGCGGCCGTTCCACCCGTACCGCGTCTTTCGGAAGTACGGGTGTGGCGTGGGGGTGGCGAAGTCTGGCGTTTGCTGTCGCGCGTGTTTCTCTCCGCCTCCGCCACGGGAGGATGGGGCACGGTCGTCGGTGGTTAAGACGCCCGGGTCCGTCGCCAGGTTCCCGAGCGGTTCTCCACCACCCCTGGCCTTCACCGAGTACGTACCCATCACGACCGTTGTGACGCTCCGTCGAGCAGGGCCAGTCGACCGCAATAAGCCTCCCCCTGAGGCAGTTTCAAGCCAACTTCACCTTTCGGCAAGAGGTCTGCAGAAAGTTCCCTTCAGCCCCACGGACACCAGGAATCCCCGCAGGACAATGCTGGACATCTCCTCACGAGTGCGTGTACATGTGGAGACACTGCCGGCGGCGCAGAATGACATGGGGGTTTGCGATGCTTTTGAGCAGTACGTACCGGTCGGAAAGCCGGACACCATGAACGCTCCGCACCCTCCGAAAGTGGCCGGAATCGATGCAACGGTTCCCTCACCCGCACACACTGTCGCGTCCGTCACCGCGAGTACCTCCCCGACTCCCCCGGCAAACCCCCGCAGCGCACCGGGCGCGCTGCTCCAGGACCGGCTCGCCGGCTGGGTCTCCGACCTCACGACCCTCCACGAACTCACCGAACGCCTGGCCCGCGCGAGCACGCTCGACGGGGCGCTCCGGGAACTGCTGCGCGCGGGAGCCGCCCTGGTGGGCGCGCGGCGCGGTCTGGTCACCCTGGAGCCCGCCGACGGTCTCGGCCCGACCCCCACCATCGGCCTGGGCCTGGCCCGCGCGGATCTCGGCCACATGGAGACGGTGCCGCGCGGCTCACTGCCGTACGGCAGGATCCTCGACGGACTGCCCGGCGCCGACGACGGCGTCGCCGAACCCGACCTGTTCGCCGAGAAGGGGCTCGACCCCCGGCACCGCGAGGTCGCCGCCCGCCTCGGGTACGCCGCCAGCTTCGCCCTTCCCCTCGCCGCCGGGACCGCCGGACGCCTGGGCGCCGCGGTGTGGCTCTACGACGAGCCGGCCGAGCCGTCGAAGCGGCAGCGCCACCTCGTGGGCCTGTACGTCCGCCACGCCGCCGAGCACCTGGCCCGGCTCCTCGAACTCGAGCGCACGCGCGCGTGCATGGCCACGATGGCCGAGGAACTGCTGCCCTCCCGCCTCCCCCGGGTCGCCGGCGTCCGGCTCGCCGCGCGGCACCGCACCTCCCCGCACGGGGGCGGCGACTGGTACGACGCGCTGCCGCTCCCGGACGCCGCCCTCGGTCTCGCCGTCGGGTCCGTCACCGGGTCGGGGGCCGGCGCGGTCGCGGCGATGGGCCGGCTGCGGGCGTCGCTGCGCGCGTACGCCGTGATGGAGGGCGAGGACCCGGTCGCCGTCCTGTCCGACCTGGAGCTGCTGCTCCGGCTCACCGAACCCGCCCGGTCGGCCACCGCCCTGTTCGGCTACTGCGAACCCGCGCTGCGCCGGATCACGCTGGCCGGCGCCGGGCACAGTCCACCGCTGCTGCTCGGCGAGCGCCGCACCGAGTTCGTCGAGACGTCGGTCTCCGCCCCCCTGGGCATGCTCGCCTGCTGGGAGGCGCCGAGCGTGGAGGTCCAGGCGGAGCCGGGGGAGACGGTCCTGCTCTACACCGACGGGCTGCTGCACCGCACCGGCGACCCGACCGACCGCGCCTTCGCGCGGCTGCACGCGGCGGCGGCCGGGGTGCCGAAGGCCCTGCGCCGCGACCCCGGCGCCGTCGCCGACCACGTGCTGCGCACGGTGCTGCCCGAGGGCGCGGACACGGCGGACTCCGGGGAGGACGTGGTGCTGCTGGCGGCGCGGTTCGAGTAGCTCCCCGCGGGTCTCCCCGTCCCCCTCCGCCACGGGTCCGCGCCCCGTTCGGCCGTTTCCGCACGACCGTACGATGGGGGGTGGTCCAGTGCCGTATCGAGGAGGATGACCGTGGCCGAGGAGCTGCCGGAGACCCCGGAGACTGCCGAGGAAGAGCCCGTCAAGCAGCGCAAGAACGGCCTGTACCCGGGCGTGTCCGACGAGCTGGCCGAGAGCATGAGGAGCGGCTGGGCCGACACCGAGCTGCACGATCTGCGGCCGATCCCGCAGGCCGCGGAGACCGCCGCCCGCCGCGCCGCGCTCTCCGCCCGTTTCCCGGGTGAGCGTCTGGTCGTCCCCGCGGGCAACCTGAAGACGCGGTCGAACGACACGGAGTACCCCTTCCGCGCGTCGGTCGAGTACGCCTACCTCACCGGCAACCAGACCGAGGACGGCGTCCTCGTCCTGGAACCCACGGCCGACGGCCACCGGGAGACGATCTACCTCCTGCCCCGCTCCAACCGTGAGAACGGCGAGTTCTGGCTGGACGGCCAGGGCGAGCTGTGGGTCGGCCGCCGCCACTCCCTCACCGAGGCCGAGCGGCTGTACGGCATCCCCGCCTCCGACGTCCGCGAGCTGGCCGGCGCGCTGCGCGAGGCCACCGGCCCGGTGCGGGTCGTGCGCGGCCACGACGCCGGGATCGAGGCGGCGCTGACCGACAAGGTCACCGCCGAGCGCGACGAGGAGCTGCGCGTCTTCCTCTCCGAGGCGCGGCTGGTCAAGGACGACTTCGAGATCGGCGAGCTGCAGAAGGCCGTCGACTCCACCGTGCGCGGCTTCGAGGACGTCGTGAAGGTCCTCGACAAGGCCGAGGCGACCAGCGAGCGCTACATCGAGGGAACGTTCTTCCTGCGCGCCCGTGTGGAGGGCAACGACGTCGGCTACGGCTCCATCTGCGCCGCGGGGCCGCACGCCTGCACCCTGCACTGGGTGCGCAACGACGGCCCGGTCCGCTCCGGCGACCTGCTGCTGCTCGACGCGGGCGTGGAGACGCACACGTACTACACGGCCGACGTCACGCGCACGCTGCCGGTCAACGGCACGTACAGCGAGCTGCAGAAGAAGATCTACGACGCCGTGTACGACGCCCAGGAGGCCGGCATCGCGGCGGTGAGGCCGGGCGCCAAGTACCGCGACTTCCACGACGCCGCCCAGCGCGTGCTCGCCGAGCGGCTCGTCGAGTGGGGCCTGGTCGAGGGCCCGGTGGAGCGGGTGCTGGAGCTGGGTCTGCAGCGCCGCTGGACGCTGCACGGCACCGGCCACATGCTCGGCATGGACGTCCACGACTGCGCCGCCGCGCGGACCGAGACGTACGTCGACGGCACGCTGGAGCCCGGCATGGTGCTCACCGTCGAGCCGGGTCTGTACTTCCAGGCCGACGACCTCACCGTGCCCGAGGAGTATCGCGGCATCGGCGTCCGCATCGAGGACGACATCCTCGTCACCGCGGACGGCAACCGGAACCTGTCCGACGGACTGCCCCGCCGGTCGGACGAGGTCGAGGCGTGGATGGCCGCCCTGAAGGGCTGACGCACGACACGACGGCCGGGCACGCGCGCGTGCCCGGCCGTCGCTACACCGCGACGAGCGGGGCGTTCTCGCGCCACTTGAGGATCTTGTCGAAGCTCACCACCGCGCCGCCCCGTCCCGGCTTGTTGCCGATGTGGACGTGGTCGGCGAGCTCCCGGATGAGACACAGCCCCCGCCCGTGCTCGGCGTCGGACGGCGCGGGGCGGGCCGGCGGGCGGGAGCGGTTCCCGGTCGCGCCGGGGAAGCCGGGACCCGCGTCGGCGACCTCGATGCGGCACTTCTCGCCGTCGAGGTAGGCGGTCACCCGGAACGCCTCCGAGGTGCCGCCCCGCGCGGTGTCCCCACCGTGCTCGACCGCGTTCGCGCAGGCCTCGCTGAGGGCGACGGAGAGGTCGTAGGAGACGTCGGGGTCGACGCCCGCGGTCTCCATGGCGCCGAGCAACAGGCGCCGGGCGAGCGGCACGCTGGCGGCATCGCGCCGCAGATGGAGTGACCACCAGATGCTCATGCTCCAGCCTCCTGGCTGCGGCTCGACATACCGTTACCTATTGCCCTGAGTCCTCACCCGTAAGCGTGGAGTTGACGTGACACCGCCCATACGGCGGGTGTGCCGTGGAGCCGACCGGTATAGGTGGGGCACTCCGCGACAGAAGCGATCTTCCGGTCGTACCTCATCTTGCGGACCTGCCGTACGGCCGCCGGTGGCCTGGTGCGATGATGAGCGCGCCATGACTGCCCCCCACCCGCGCACGGCGCGCTCCGGACGAGGGGTCCGGGTCCTGCGGGCCGCGGTGTTCGCCGCGGTCTGCGCCGTGCTGGCCGGGGCAGGTCACACGCTCGCCTCCCGCACCGCCGTACCGCTGTGGACGCTGGGCGCGGGCTTCCTCGGAGTCCTCGCGGTCGCCGCTCCGCTCGCCGGGCGCGCACGGTCGCTGCCCGGCATCGTGCTGCTGCTGGCGTGCGGCCAGACGGCCCTGCACACGCTCTTCGGCCTGGGACAGCACGGCGCACCCGCCACGGGGGCGTCGTCCGCGCTCTCCGACGCCACGCTGGTCGAACAGGCCGCGCGGCTGCTGTGCGGAACCACCGCGGCGGGACTCAGCCCCGCACAGGCCGAGCGCGTCCTCATCGAAGCGCGCGTCCACCACACCGCGACCGCCACCCACACGGAAGCCGCCGCGGACGCCCCGGCGTCCCTGCTGCCGTCGCTGCCGATGCTGCTCGGCCACGTCCTCGCGGCGCTGGCCGCCGGATGGCTGCTGCGCCGCGGTGATCTGGCCCTGCTGCGCCTGACCGAACTGTCGGCGCACGGTATCGCCGAGGGCGCCCTCGTACGGTCCCTCCGCGCGGCGCTCGCCCTGGTGCGCGCCCTGCGCGCCGGGCTCCCGGGAGCGCCGGAAGGGGCCCCGCGCCTGGCGCGCACCGCGCTGCTCGCCCCGCTCCCGCCCCGTTCCGCCGCTCTGCACCACACGGTGATCCGCCGGGGCCCGCCGGCCACCGCCACCGCACTCGCTCTCGCCGCCTGACGCCAGGCGACCACCGCTCCGGGTTCCCGACCGCGGAGAGGGGCGCCGACGTGCGGCACGCGCGCGTGCGGCCGTTTCCGTGTGCGCCCGGCCGTCCTGCCCGCAGGGCCCGTCCGGTCGTACGCACGGCACATCCCTCACCGTCAGTGAAACCTCAACCGAAGCGGAGTGCTTCTGCCATGAAGGCTTCCCGTATCGCCGCCGCCGGCGCCGTCGCCGGTGCCGCCGTCCTCGCCGTGTCCACCCCCTGCTTCGCCCACGTCAGCGTGCAGCCGGAGGGTGAGGCCGCGAAGGGCGACTACGCGGTCGTCGGCTTCAAGGTCCCCAACGAGCGGGACGACGCCTCGACCACCAAGCTCGAGGTCACCTTCCCCACGGACCACCCGCTGGCGTCCGTGATGCCGCAGCCGGTCGCGGGCTGGGACGTCGAGGTCACCAAGTCCAAGCTGGACAAGCCGCTCGAGATGCACGGCAAGAAGATCGACGAGGCGGTCTCCAAGGTGACCTGGACCGCCAAGGGCGACGGCATCGAACCCGGCTTCTTCCAGAAGTTCCCGGTGTCCGTCGGCACGCTCCCCGAGGACGCCGACGAACTCGTCTTCAAGGCCCTGCAGACGTACTCCAGCAAGGAGGTCGTCCGCTGGATCGAGGTGCCGCAGAAGGGCCAGGAGGAGCCCGACCACCCGGCTCCCGTCCTCACCCTGTCCGAGGCCTCCGAGGACGGCCACTCACACGGTGCCGCGGCCGACGACAAGACCTCCGACGACACCGCGGCGGCCGGGAACGCCTCCGCCGAAACCGCCGAGACCGCCGCCTCCGCCGACGAGGGCGACTCCGGCGGCACCGACACCACCGCCCGCGTCCTGGGCGTCGTCGGCATCGTGGTCGGCGCCGCGGGCGTCGCCTACGGCGTACTCGCCGGGCGTCGGCGCACCACCGCCTGACCCCTCTCTCTCCTCGACGGCGCGCACCGGGTCGCCCACGGCCCCGTGGTCTCCCGGTGCGCGCCGGAGCACTCACCTCTCAGGACCATTCATGCGCAAGAAGACCTTCACGGCCGCGGCCCTGCTCGCCGTCGCCTCCCTCACCCTGTCCGCCTGCGGCAGCGGGTCCGGCGACAGCGGCGAGCCCATCGCCGTGGTCTCCGAGGAGGCCGGCGCCCAGAAGGCGGCCACCGTCCTCGACCATCCGTTCCAGAAGCCGGACCTCGTCCTCACCGACACGAACGGCGAGGAGTACGACCTCCGTGCGGAGACCGCGGGCAAGCCGACCCTGATCTACTTCGGCTACACGCACTGCCCCGACGTCTGCCCGCTGACGATGAACAACCTCGCCGTGGCCAAGAAGCAGCTGCCCCGGGAACAGCAGGACGAGCTGCGGCTCGTGTTCGTCACCACCGACCCGGAACGTGACACCCCCGCCGCGCTGGGCACGTGGCTCAAGGGTATCGACTCCCAGGTCGTCGGCCTGACCGGCGACTTCGACACCATCCAGGCCGGCGCCCGCACCCTCGGCATCTCGATCGACCCGCCGCGCAAGGACGACAACGGCAAGACCGTCTCCGACCACGGCACCCAGGTCATCGCCTTCTCCCCGAAGACCGACGGCGGTTACGTCCTCTACGGCGAGGACGCCACCGTCGAGGACTACACCAAGGACCTCCCCAAGATCATCAAGGGCGAGAACCCGTGAGGCGCCCGGCAGCCGCGGCCCTGATCGTCGCCGGGGCGCTGGCCCTCGCGGGGTGCGGCGGCTCGGACGACGGCCCGGCGGACCTGTCCGTCGGCTCCGCGTACATGCCGCAGCCGGTCTCCGACATGGCCGCCGGCTTCCTCACCATCACCAATGAAGGCGACTCCGCGGACCGGCTGACCTCGGTCAGCAGCGACGTCGCCGGCCAGGTCACCGTGCACGAGACCGTCGACGGAGCCATGCAGGAGGCCGAGGCCCTCGACATCCCGGCCCACGGCAGCCTGGTGCTCGAGAGCGGCGGCAACCACCTGATGTTCGAACAGCTGAAGCGGAAGCCGAAGCAGGGCCAGAAGGTCACCGTCGAGCTGCGCTTCGACCGGTCCGACCCCGTCACGGTCGAGATCCCGGTGAAACCGGCCACCTACACCCCGAAGACCGGACACTGAGGGAGACACCCCCGTGACCCAGACCATCGCCCCCCGCGTGCGGATCCTGGTGCTGCTGCTCCTGGCCGTCACCGGCGCGCTCCTCGCCGGAGCCGCTCCCGCCTCCGCGCACGCCGCGCTGACCGGCAGCGACCCCGGCCAGGGGGCGGTGGTCGACACGGCGCCCGCCCAGGTCTCGCTCACCTTCTCCGAGCGGATCGCGGTGAGCGACGACGCCGTGCGCGTCCTCGACCCCAAGGGCGAGCGGGTCGACAAGGGCGACCCGGCCAACCCCAGCGGCACGACGTACACCGTGCGGCTGCTCAGCGGGCTGCCCGACGGCACGTACACCGTGGCCTACCAGGTGGTGTCCGCGGACAGCCACCCCGTCGCCGGCGCCTTCACCTTCTCCATCGGCGCACCCTCCGAGACCTCCGTCCCGGTCTCCGCGCAGGCCTCCGACGACGGCCTGATCGGCTGGCTGTACGGCTTCGGCCGCTACGTGTCGTACGCCGGCTTCGCCGTCATGGTCGGCGGGGCCGCCTTCGTGCTCGCCTGCTGGGGAGGCGGCTCCGGCGTGCGGGCGGTACAGCGGCTGGTCGTCTCCGGCTGGCTGACGCTCACCGCGGCCACGCTCACGCTGCTGCTCCTGCGCGGCTCCTACACCACCTCCGGCGCGGTCGGCGACGTCTTCGACCTGTCGCTGCTCGGAGACGTGCTCCAGACGAAGACCGGCGCGGCACTGGTGTCCCGGCTGCTGCTGCTCGCCGCGGCGGCCCTGTTCATCGCGGTGCTGTTCGGCGCCTACGCCCGCCCGTCGTCCACCGCCCTGAACGACGACGCCACGCGTCGGCGGACCGATTCGGGGGAGACCGAGGAGAAGCGGGACCTGACCTTCGGGCTCGCGCTCGGCGGGACGGTCGTGGCGGCCGGGCTCGCCGCCAGCTGGGCCATGTCCGAACACGCCTCCCAAGGGCTCCAGCCCGGCATCGCCATGCCCGTCGACGTGGTCCACCTGCTGGCCGTCGCCGTCTGGCTCGGCGGACTCACCACCCTGCTCGTCGCCCTCTACCGGGCGCCCGCCGAGACCCCGGTCGACCAGGACGCCGTCCGGCGGTTCTCCCGGCTCGCCTTCGGCAGCGTGGTGACGCTGGTCGTCACCGGCGTCTACCAGAGCTGGCGGCAGCTCGGCTCCTGGTCGGCGTTGACCGACACCCGGTACGGGCAGCTGCTGCTCGCCAAGATCGGACTCATGGCGGTGCTGGTCGCGATCGCCTCCCTCTCACGGCGCTGGACGGCACGACTGGCCGAGGCACCCGCCCCGGCGGCGCGCGAGGAGGAGAAGCAGCCGGCGGCGGGCGGGGCCACGGAGGCCCGGAAGGGCGACGACGCCCGGGCCGTTCAGCTCGCCCGGCAGCGGGCCGCAATGGAGAACGCCCGGCAGAAGCGGCTGCGCGACGCCGACCCCCACCGCTTCGGCCTGCGCCGCTCCGTACTCGCCGAGGCGGGCGTCGCCGTCGTCCTGCTCGCCGTCACCACCGTGCTGACGCAGACCGAGCCGGGGCGTACCGAGCAGGAGGTCGAGGCGGCCGCCTCCGCCTCGGCCTCGTCGTCCGCCTCGACCGGTCAGGGCACCGGCGCGGTGACGCTGAACATGCCCTTCGACACCGGCGGCGAGAACGGCAAGGGCGTCGTCACGGTCGACCTCGACCCCGCCCGGACCGGCGACAACACCCTGCACGTCTATGCGGAGGGCCCGGACGGCCAGGCCGTCGACCTCCCCGAGGTGAAGGTCGCCCTCACCCTCTCCGCCAAGGGCATCGGGCCGCTGCCCGTCGCCCCCGACCGCATCACCACCGGGCACTGGTCGGCGAGCGGAGTACAGCTCCCCATGACGGGCGACTGGAAGATCGAGGTGACCGTGCGGACCTCCGACATCGACCAGGTGACCGTCTCGAAGAACGCGAAGATCGGCTGAACCACCATGCCTGACCAGACCATTCCGCAGCTCCGGACCCCCGGAGCGCCCCAGAGGGAGCCCGGGGACCGGACCGCGGGAAACGGCATCTCCCGACGCCGGCTGCTCGGCACGGCCGGCGCCACCGGGCTCGCGCTCGGGGCCGCGGGCGGGGCCGCGGGATACGCGTCGGCGCCCGCCGCGGCCACCCCGCTGACGTCGGTGGGCGACAGCCGCATCGAGTTTCACGTGAAACATCAGCCCGGCATCACCCAGCCGCTCCAGGCCCGCGGCCACCTCATCGCCTTCGACCTCGCCCCCGGAGCCGGTCGCAAGGAGGCCACCGCACTGCTGCGCCGCTGGTCGGACAGCGCCCGCCGGCTGATGGCGGGCGAGCCCAGCGCACAGGACGACACCGGTGTGGCCCGCGACGCCGGCCCCTCCTCACTGACCCTCACCTTCGGCTTCGGCCACAGCTTCTTCGGACGCACCGGCCTGGAGAAACAGCGCCCCGTCGCCCTGGACCCGCTGCCCGACTTCTCCTCCGACCACCTCGACAAGGCCCGCAGCGACGGCGACCTGTGGGTGCAGATCGGCGCCGACGACGCCCTCGTGGCCTTCCACGCCCTGCGCGCCGTCCAGAAGGACGCGGGCTCGGCGGCCAGGGTGCGCTGGCAGATGAACGGCTTCAACCGCTCACCCGGCGCCACCGCCCACCCCATGACCGCCCGCAACCTGATGGGCCAGGTCGACGGCACCCGCAACCCCAAGCCCGCCGACTCCGACTTCGACGAGCGGATCTTCGTCCCCGACCAGGGCGAGCCCGCCTGGATGGCGAACGGTTCCTACGTCGTCGTACGCCGTATCCGCATGCTGCTCGACGACTGGGAGAAGCTGCCGGTCGAGGAGCAGGAGAGCGTCATCGGGCGCCGCAAGTCCGACGGGGCACCGCTGTCCGGGGGCGCCGAGACGTCCGCGATGGACCTGGAGAAGACGGATTCCCGGGGCAACCTGGTCGTCCCGATCAACGCCCACGCGAGGATCACCCGACCCGACCAGAACGGCGGCGCCGCCATGCTCCGCCGCCCGTTCTCGTACCACGACGGCATCGACGCGGACGGGGCGCCGGACGCGGGGCTGCTGTTCGTCTGCTGGCAGGCCGATCCGCTGCGCGGCTTCGTGCCGGTGCAGCGCAAGCTCGACCGGGGCGACGCCCTGACGCCGTTCGTCCGCCACGAGGCGAGCGGGCTGTTCGCGGTGCCGGGCGGCGCGGCGGAGGGAGAGTATGTGGGGCAGCGGCTGCTGGAGGGATGAGAACCGTCCCGCGTCACCCCTGCGTGCTCTCGCGGGACCGCCGCCGTCCGGAGGCCCATTAGGGTGAGGTCATGCCAGCGAGCTATGCGTATCTCGGCCCAGAGGGCACCTTCACCGAAGTCGCCCTGCGCACGCTTCCCGAGGCGGCCACCCGCGAGCTGATCCCGTACGTGTCCGTGCAGTCCGCGCTCGACGCGGTGCGCGTCGGCGAGGCCGAGGCCGCGTTCGTCCCCATCGAGAACTCCGTCGAGGGCGGCATCACCGCCACCCTCGACGAACTGGTCGCGGGCACCCCGCTGATGATCTATCGCGAGGTGCTGCTGTCGATCACCTTCGCGCTGCTCGTGCGTCCGGGCACCAAGCTGTCGGACATCAAGACGGTCACCGCCCACCCGGCCGCCCAGCCGCAGGTCCGCAACTGGCTGAAGACGCACCTCCCGGACGTCGTCTGGGAGTCGTCCGCCTCCAACGCGGACGGTGCGCGACTGGTCCAGGAGGGCCGGTACGACGCGGCCTTCGCCGGCGAGTTCGCCGCCGCCCGGTACGGCCTGGAGGCACTGGAGACGGAGATCCACGACGCGGAGAACGCCCAGACCAGGTTCGTGCTGGTGGGCCGCCCCGCCCGGCCCGCCGCGCCCACGGGCGCCGACAAGACGTCCGTCGTGCTGTGGCAGCGCGACGACCACCCCGGTGGCCTGCGTGACCTGCTGGGCGAGTTCGCCACCCGCGGCATCAACCTGATGCTGCTCCAGTCCCGGCCGACCGGTGCCGGGATCGGCAACTACTGCTTCTGCGTCGACGCCGAGGGCCACATCTCGGACCGCCGGATGTCCGAGGCGCTGATGGGGCTCAAGCGGATCTGTCTGCAGGTGCGCTACCTCGGTTCGTACCCGCGTGCCGACATACGGCCCGGCGAGGCGCGACCGCCGTTCCCCGGGACGTCGGACGAGGAGTTCACGGGGGCGGCGGACTGGGTCGCGCGGTGCCAGGACGGGCGGTTCTGACCGGTCCGGAGAAGACGGGCCCGGTCCTACCTGCTGATTTTCATTGTCCACAGGAGTTATCCACAGCCCCCCTTCTTCATCTGGGGACAAGTCGACATCGAAGTCACATTCGGTCGACACATCGTTCCCCAGGGCATGACCTCGTTCACCGTCTCCCGTGCCGCGCTTCGTCCACCCTTTTCCTTCGGTCAACCCTTCAGGGTGATCCTTTTCCACTCAAAAGTGGGGATGAAGGAGGTTCGTCCTGGGGATTCTCGGCTTTGATCAAGCGTTCCGGAGTACCTCATTCCGAAGTCCACAGATCTTCCCCACACCCTGTGGATAACCCCCCGGAAGTGTGGATACCTGTGGACAACCGAAGCCCAAGTTCCCTGCCGCGCAAGGAACTCCGGTCAACCGACGACCCCCGAACTGACCCGTTCCAGGGGAAGCACACCATTTGTTGACCTTGAGGAACATTTCACGCAATTCCCTCATAACGGAAAGGGAGCCGCCGCACCGCAATAGTGGGTCGTGGGGCGTCACCCCGCACCGGTAGCCTTGACCGCGTGATTGACCTTCGCCTGCTTCGTGAGGACCCCGACCGTGTGCGTGCTTCGCAGCGCGCCCGTGGAGAGGACGTCGCGCTCGTCGACGCCCTCCTGTCTGCCGACGAGCGGCGCAGGTCGTCCGGCGTCCGCTTCGACGAGCTGCGCGCCGAGCAGAAGTCGCTCGGCAAGCTCATCCCCAAGGCGGCCGGTGACGAGAAGGCCGAGCTGCTGAAGAAGGCCGAACAGCTCAAGGCCGACGTCAAGGCGGCCGACGCCGACCGCGACGCCGCGGCGAGCGAGACCCAGGACCTTCTGCTCAAGCTGAGCAACCTCGTCCACCCCGACGTGCCCGTCGGCGGCGAGGAGGACTTCGTCACGCTGGAGACGCACGGCGACATCCGCGACTTCGACGCCGAGGGCTTCGCGCCCAAGGACCACCTGGAGCTCGGCCAGCTCCTCGGCGCCATCGACGTCGAGCGCGGCGCCAAGGTCTCGGGCTCCCGCTTCTACTTCCTGACCGGCGTCGGCGCGCTGCTCGAGCTCGCCCTGGTGAACGCCGCGATGGCCCAGGCCACGGCCGCCGGCTTCACCCCGATGCTGACCCCCGCGCTGGTGCGCCCCCAGTCGATGGCGGGCACCGGCTTCCTCGGCCAGGCGGCCCAGGACGTCTACCACCTGGACAAGGACGACCTCTACCTGGTCGGCACGTCCGAGGTGGCGCTGGCCGCGTACCACATGGACGAGATCCTCGACGCCGACCGGCTGCCGCTGCGGTACGCGGGCTTCTCGCCCTGCTTCCGCCGCGAGGCCGGCTCGCACGGCAAGGACACCCGGGGCATCTTCCGCGTGCACCAGTTCGACAAGGTCGAGATGTTCTCGTACGTCGCCCCGGAGGACTCCCAGGCGGAGCACCAGCGGCTGCTGGAGTGGGAGAAGCAGTGGCTGACCTCGCTGGAGCTGCCGTTCCGCGTGATCGACGTCGCCTCGGGCGACCTGGGCTCCTCGGCCGCGCGCAAGTACGACTGCGAGGCGTGGATCCCGACCCAGGGCAAGTACCGCGAGCTGACCTCGACCTCGGACTGCACCGAGTTCCAGTCGCGCCGGCTGTCGATCCGCGTCCGTGAGGACAAGAAGGTGCGCCCGCTGGCCACGCTCAACGGCACGCTGTGCGCCGTACCGCGCACGATCGTGGCGATCCTGGAGAACCACCAGCAGGCCGACGGCTCCGTGCGCGTGCCGGAGGTGCTGCGTCCGTACCTGGGCGGCCGGGAGATCCTGGAGCCGGTCACCAAGTGAGCACCGCCCCCGCGCCCTTCCCCTACCGGCTCATCGCCACCGACCTCGACGGCACACTGCTGCGGAACGACCACTCGGTCTCCCGCCGCACCCGTGACGCGCTCGCCGCGGCCACCGCGGCGGGCGCCGCGCACATCGTCGTCACCGGCCGCGCGGTGCCCTGGACCCGTCCCATACTCGACGACCTCGGCTACGAGGGCCTCGCCGTCTGCGGCCAGGGCGCCCAGGTGTACGACGCCGGAGCCCACCGCCTGCTGACGTCGGTGACCCTGGACCGGCAGCTGGCCGGAGTGGCACTGGCCAAGATCGAGGCGGAGGTCGGTCCGCTGCACCTGGCGGCGAGCCGTGACGGTCTGGACGGCGAGGTGCTGGTCGGTCCCGGCTACGAGGTCGTGGGCGGGCTGCCCGCGACGCCGTTCACGGACGCATCGGACCTGTGGACGGCGCCCCTGAACAAGCTGTACATCCAGCACCCGGACCTGACCTCGGACGAGCTCGCCGACGCTGCCACCCGCACGGCGGGCGGGTTCGTCACCGTCACCATGGCGGGCGAGGGCATCGTCGAACTGCTCCCGCTCGGCCTGTCCAAGGCCACGGGGCTCTCCCTGGCGGCGCGCAGGCTGGGCATGAAGGCCGCGGAGACGATCGCCTTCGGCGACATGCCCAACGACATCCCGATGTTCGCCTGGTCCGCCCACAGTGTGGCCATGGCCAACGCCCATGAGGACCTGAAGACGGTCGCCGACGAGGTGACGGCCTCCAACGAGGACGACGGCATCGCGGCGGTCCTGGAACGACTGCTGGCATAGCTGCGGGCGGTCGTGCCGCAGGGCGGCGCGGGTGGGCGCTGGGGCCCTCCGGGGGGAGGCGCCTCGCAGCACCGAGTCTCACGACCCCACCCGCCCCGCCGCAGCGAAGGAGGAGGGGCGGCCCACGCGACAGACGTGCGCGTGCTCGAAGCGGCCCCCCGGGCAGTTCCCCGCAGGAACGGACTCGACAAAGCGGTGGGGACCGCTCCGGAGTCCACTGCGGGCTGCCCCGTCCCGGTGTGGTGGACGACATCACTGTGCCCGCCGGACGAGCCGGGCGCCACCGAATAAAACCGGCAGACGGCGCCACCCGACCCGCCGCCCGGCGGGCGGACGTCTCACTCCTCGCCGGCCAGCGTCAGCGACCGCAGCTTCTGTCCGGCGTACCAGGTGGCCAGCACGGTGACCGCGGCCAGCAGCACGGTCGCGGTCGTCAGGCCCACGTCCGAGGTGACCAGGTCACCGCCGGAGACCTTCTGCGCCACCGCCAGCGACCACTGCTGGACGCTCAGCGTGCGCGCGCCGGGCACCAGCGAGCCGAACAGCGCCTCCCAGACCAGCGCGTAGACCAGTCCGAACACCACCGCGTGCCGGGAGACCGTGCCGAGCAGCAGGAAGAGCGCCGAGTACGCGATGGAGGCGACCAGCGCGGCCACGGTGTAGGCGACGGCGACCTGCTGGCCGTTGCCGTTCAGGACGAAGCCCGCGATCAGGGTCGGCACCGCCGAGAACACCATGGTGACGGCGATCGCGACGATCAGCTTGGTGTGGATGATCGTGGACCGCTTGATCGGCTTGGACAGCAGGTACACCACCGAGCCGTCGTCGATCTCGGGGCCGATGGCCCCGGTTCCGGCGATGACGCCGATGAGCGGCACCATGGTGGCGAGCGCGAACCCGCCGAGGACGTCGGCCGCCGTCTGGTCGTCGGCTCCGCCGAGGGCGCGCACGGCCACGGAGATCACGATCAGCAGCAGGGGCAGCGCGCCCAGGATGAGGGCCCGGCGACGGCCGAGCAGGGCCCGGTAGGTGAGCCGGGCGACTGTGGGGTCGTACATCTTCGGCCTCCTACGCCGCGACGAGATACGAGAAGACGGACTCGAGGGACTCGTCGGACGGCGAGACCGTGAGCAGCCGGATGCCGTGCTCCCTGGCGACCTTCGGCAGCAGGGCCGTGAAGCGGCCGAAGTCGACGGCCTGGACGCGCAGCGCGCCCTCGGCGTGGTCGACCTCGATGCCGGACGTCGACGGGTCGGCGATCAGCGCGGCCGCGAGCGCGCGGTCGTCGCTGGAGCGCACCAGGTAGCGGTGCGGGCGGTCCGTCATCAGGCGGCGGATCCTGCGGAAGTCGCCGCTGGCCGCGTGCCGGCCGGCGACGACGACCTCGATGTGCCGGGCGAGCTGCTCGACCTCTTCGAGGATGTGGGAGGAGAACAGCACGGTGCGGCCCTCGTCGCCCATCCGCCGCAGCAGGTCCATCAGCTGCATGCGCTGGCGCGGGTCCATCCCGTTGAAGGGCTCGTCGAGCAGGAGCAGCGACGGCTGGTGGACCAGCGCGGACGCCATCTTCACGCGCTGGCGCATGCCCTTGGAGTAGGTGGCGATCTTGCGGTCCTGCGCGTGCTCCATCTCGACCGTGGCGAGCGCCTGCTGGGCGGCCTTGGCGCCCAGTCCGTGGAGCTCGGCGTTGGCGAGGACGAATTCGCGGCCGGTCAGGAAGTCGTACATCGCCTCGCGTTCGGGGACGATGCCGATCTGCCGGTAGATGGACTCGTTGCGCCACACCTGCTGTCCGTCGAGGGTGACGGTGCCGGTGGAGGGGGCGAGGAAGCCGCCCATCATGTTGATGAGGGTGGACTTGCCGGCGCCGTTGGGGCCGAGCAGGCCGGTGACGCCGGGGCCGATGGTCATGGTGATGTCGTTGACGGCGACCACGTTGCCGAACCAGCGGGAGACGTGGTCGATGCTGAGCGTGGTCACAGGCCCACCTTCTTGTAGCGGCGCATCAGGAGGCCGTAGCTCCCGGCGATCAGGCCGAGGGTGAACAGGACGTAGACGACGCCCTCGGCGTTGCTCGGGCCCACCCCGCCGGGGAAGGCGGAGCTCGCGCCCAGGAAGGCGGACTGCACGCCGTCGATGAGGGTGATCGGCGAGAACAGGCCGATCCAGGCGATGGCGGCGCTGTCGCTGCCGCTGCTCTGCACCTCGGCGATCGCCTGGAGGGTGGAGACCGCGCCGTAGGAGATGGTCAGTACGGCGATGACGGCCGCGATGCCGAAGCCGCGGCGCGGGGTGACCGAGGCGATGACCAGGCCGATGCCGGCGAAGAGCAGTGAGAGCAGTGCCACGGAGACGAGTCCCTGCGCGAATCCCTTGGTCTGGTCGGTGAAGTCGAGCTTGGCCAGCAGGGCGCCGATGTACAGCACCAGCAGGGGAGCGGCGGTGAGGACGAACAGGGCCGACGCCAGCGCGGCGAACTTGGCTCGTACGTAGTCGGCGGTCTCGATGGGCCGCGAGAAGTACAGCGGTACGGTCTTGAAGCGCAGGTCGCGGGAGACCGACTGGGGCGCCTGCGAGGCGACGTACAGGCTGATGACGGCCTGCATGACGATCGCGTAGCTCGTGTAGTCGAGGGGCAGCTCCTTGGCCTTGGTGGCGACGGCGACGGCCACCATGATGGCGGCGGGCACGCACATCACCACGAACAGCAGCATCGGCAGCACCTTGGACTTCACCGAGCGGCCGAGGCCGTAGGAGCCGCGCAGGGACTGCGAGTACAGCGAGAGCCTGGCGTAGGAGCGGCCGAGGCGGGGGCCGTCGTAGGAGCGGTAGCCGATGTTGTGGATGCGGGTGTCGCCCGGCGCAGGGGCCGGTGTCCGCAGGGACTGCTCAGTCGCCATGACCGACCGCCTCCTTCCGCTGCTCGTCGCTGCTCGCGTCGTTGTTCTTGAAGACCTCGGAGATGTGGTGCCGGCGCTGTTCCATGCGGACCAGGCCGAGGCCGAGGTCCGCGATGACGTCCCGGACCAGGTCGTAGGTGTCCTCGCCCTGCGCGGTGAGCAGCAGGGTGTGTCCGGCGCCCGGCAGTCCCCTGCCGTCCTCGACGGTCACTCCGCGCGCGTGGAGCGCGTCGCGCACCGCGCGGGTGCCGTCCGGGTGCTCGTCGGTGTCGGTGACCTCGATCGCGAGGGTCGTGGTGGTCTGGGTGAAGTCCGTGGTGGAGCTGGAGCGCAGCAGCTTGCCGCCGTCGACCACGACGACGTGGTCGCAGGTGCGTTCCAGTTCGCCCAGCAGGTGGGAGGTGACCAGGACCGAGATGCCGAAGTCGGTGTGGATGCGGCGGATCAGGCCGAGCATCTCGTCGCGGCCGACCGGGTCGAGGCCGTTGGTGGGTTCGTCCAGGAAGACCAGCTGGGGGTCGTGGACGAGGGCCTGCGCGAGCTTCACGCGCTGCTTCATGCCGGTGGAGTAGCCGCCGATGGGGCGGTAGCGCTCCTCGTACAGGCCGACGTGGCGGAGGGTGTCCGCGGTGCGTTCCCGCGCGGCGGTGGGCGGCAGGCCGGACATGCGCGCCATGTGGACGACGAACTCGGTGGCCGAGACGTCCGGCGGCAGGCAGTCGTGCTCCGGCATGTAGCCGACCCGTTCGCGGATGGCGGCGCCCTCGGTGGCGACGTCGAGTCCGAGCACTTCGGCGCGGCCCTCGGTGGCGGGGGACAGACCCAGCAGGATCTTGATCAGTGTGGACTTGCCGGCTCCATTGGCTCCGACGAGTCCGGTCACACCGGGCCCGACGTCCACGGAGAGCCGGTCAAGAGCGGTCACCCGGGGGAACCGCTTGCTCAGGCTTTCGGTCGCGATCACAGTCACGTCCCCGACGGTAGTGACCCGTACCACCGCGGTCGTCAGACCGGAGGGCCGTCTTGGTGTCCGTCTGGAGTTGTACGGGCCCGTAGGGGCATCTCCTTCCCCGGGGGCATCCACAGCCCCGAGGTCCGCTCTTGACGGGGCCGTGGCCGACTGCGAGATTCGCCCCTGTCACGTGACGGACACGTAGCGCAGCCATGACCGCAGGGGGTGACGGTTTGTCGGGGACGGTGTGGGCGGGGGCTCGGGAGCGCCGGGTGCGTACGGGCGGGGTCGAGCTGTGCGTGGCGGAGCTGGGGGAGCGCGGGCGGCCGACGGTCGTCCTGGTGCACGGCTATCCGGACAGCAAGGAGGTGTGGTCCGAGGTCGCGTCCCGGCTCGCCGGGCGTTTCCACGTCGTGGCGTACGACGTCCGGGGCCACGGCCGGTCCACGGCGCCGCGTCCGCTGCGCGGCGGGTTCACCCTGGAGAAGCTGACCGACGACTTCCTGGCCGTCGCCGACGCGGTCAGTCCGGACCGGCCGGTGCACCTGGTGGGGCACGACTGGGGTTCGGTGCAGGCCTGGGAGTTCGTCACGGTCGGGCGCACGGCGGGGCGGATCGCCTCCTTCACCTCGATGTCGGGGCCGTCGCTCGACCACTTCGGGCACTGGATCCAGCGGCGGACGAAACGGCCGACCCCGCGCCGGGTCGGCCAGTTGCTGGGCCAGGGCGCCAGGTCCTGGTACATCTACCTGCTGCACACGCCCGTGCTGCCGGAACTGGCCTGGCGCGGGCCGCTCGGCAGGGCCTGGCCGCGGATGCTGGAACGCGCCGAGAAGGTGCCCGGCGACGGCTACCCGACGTCGTCCCTGCCGTCGGACGCGGCCCACGGCGCCTGGCTCTACCGGGACAACATCCGTCGTCGGCTGCGCGACCCGCGTGCCGATGCCCACGCGCACGCGCCCGTACAGCTGATCACGCCCCTGAAGGACGTGTTCCTCTCCGAACGGCTCTACGACGATCTCGAGGAGTGGGTGCCGCGGCTGACCCGGCGGACGCTCCCGGCGAAGCACTGGATCCCGCGCAGCCGCCCCGACCGGCTGGCCACGTGGATCTCCGACTTCGTCGTGTCCGTGGAGGACGGCGGGCCGAAGGCGCCGGCTCCGGGCCGGTACGCCGACCGGTTCGGCGGGCGGCTGGTCCTGGTCACGGGGGCGGGCAGCGGTATCGGGCGGGCGACCGCGCTGGCGTTCGCGGAGGCGGGTGCGCGCGTGCTGGCGGTCGACCGGGACGCGGAGGCCGCAGCCCGTACCGCCGGGGAGGCCCGCGGTCGCGGAGCGGCGGCGTCCTGGGCGGAGACGGCGGACGTGTCCGACGAACAGGCCATGGAGAAGCTCGCCGAGCGGGTCACCACCGAGTACGGCGTGGTGGACGTGCTGGTGAACAACGCCGGCATCGGGCTGGGCGGCTCCTTCTTCGACACCACCCCGCAGGACTGGAGGAAGGTCCTCGACGTCAATCTGTGGGGGGTGATCCACGGCTGCCGGCTCTTCGGGCGGCGGATGGCCGAGCGCGGACAGGGCGGCCACATCGTCAACGTCGCCTCGGCGGCGGCGTTTCAGCCGTCCAGGGCGCTGCCCGCCTACAGCACGTCCAAGGCGGCGGTGCTGATGCTGAGCGAGTGTCTGCGGGCGGAGCTGGCGGGCCGGGACATCGGCGTGACGGCGGTGTGCCCCGGGTTCGTGAACACCCCCATCACCTCCACCGCGCGCTTCGCGGGCGTGGACGCGGAGGAGGAGCGGCGGCTGCGGAAGCGGGCGGCACGCCTGTACGGGCTGCGCGGCTGTCCGCCGGAGAGGGTCGCCGCCGCGGTCCTGCGGGCGGTGGCGCGTGACGAGGCGGTGGTGCCGGTCACCCCGGAGGCGCGGGTCGCGTACGCGCTGTCGCGGTGGATGCCGGGGGCGCTGCGGAGGATCGCGCGGGTGAAGCCGCCGCTGTGAGGGTGGTCGAGGCGGATCCTTCCGGCAACAGCCCTTCATTGAAGGAGGGTTGTCCACAAGCAACGCCAAGTAGCCTGTGGATAAACATACTTGGCTGTGGATCAAACCTCCGGAGCTAAATCGATCGCGTGATGCGTGTCTCTCCCGGCAGTCTGAACGGATGGATGAAAGACGCACCGTGAAGGTGTCGAAGTACCTCGCCAAGCATCTGCGCCATCAGCCCGAGAGGATCGGGCTCACGCTCGACGAGAGCGGCTGGGTCGAGATCGACGCGCTGATCGCCGCGGCGGCCGCGCACGGCTTCCGGTTCACCCGGGAAGAACTGGACCACGTCGTCGCCGTCAACGACAAGCGGCGCTTCGCCGTCGAGGGCGCCCGGATCCGCGCCAGCCAGGGTCACAGCGTCGAGGTCGATCTCGGACTGGCGCCGGCCACCCCACCGCCGTACCTGTACCACGGCACCGTCGCCCGGAACCTGGAGGCGATCCGCACCGAGGGGCTGCGGTCCATGGACCGGCACGACGTGCACCTCTCCGCCGACCGCGAGACGGCGACCCGCGTCGGCGCCCGCCGGGGCCGCCCGGTCGTCCTGTCCGTGGACGCGGCCGCCATGCACCGGGACGGCCATGTCTTCCGTGTGAGCGCGAACGGCGTCTGGCTGACCCGGGCCGTGCCGAGCGGATACCTGCGGTTTCCCGCACGCCACTGAGGCGGAACGCGGACGGCGTGCTCGTTTCACGTGAAACACGGCTCGCCGCATAGGCTCGCTGGTATGACTCTGCGCCTGAGCACCGTGATCCTCCCGTACCGCCGCTGGCACGAGGGCAGCCGTTCGGCGTGGGTGCGCGCCGAGGAACTCGGCTTCCACACGGGATACACCTACGACCACCTGTCCTGGCGCAGCTTCCGGGACGGCCCCTGGTTCGGCGCCGTTCCCACCCTGACCGCCGCCGCGGCCGTGACCGACCGGATGCGGCTGGGCACGCTGGTGACCTCGCCGAACTTCCGGCACCCGGTGACCCTCGCCAAGGAGTTCATCTCCCTCGACGACATCTCCGGCGGGCGCGTCACGCTCGGGATCGGCGCGGGCGGCACCGGCTTCGACGCCACGGCGCTCGGCCAGGAACCCTGGACGCCCCGCGAGCGCGCCGACCGCTTCGCCGAGTTCGTCCCCCTGCTCGACCGTCTACTCACCGAGGACTCGGTGTCGTACGAGGGCGATTTCTACGCGGCGCACGAGGCGCGCAACATCCCGGGCTGTGTGCAGCGGCCCCGGCTGCCGTTCGCCGTGGCGGCCACCGGACCGCGCGGGCTGCGGCTCGCGGCACGTCACGGACAGGCCTGGGTGACCACGGGCGACCCCCGGCTGTACGAGGACGGCACGCCCGAGCAGTCGGTTCAGGCCATTCGCGGCCAGGCGGAGAGGCTGGCCGACGCCTGCGCCGAGCTCGGCCGGGACGTGACCGGGCTGGACAAGATCCTGCTCACCGGATTCACCCCGGACCGGAGCCGTCCGCTGGAGTCCCTGGACGCCTTCGTCGACTTCGCGGGCCGCCACGCCGAGCTGGGATTCACCGAGATCGTGGTCCACTGGCCCATCCCCGACTCGGACTTCGCCGCGGACCAGAAGGTCTTCGAGCGGATCGTCATGGAGGCGCCGGCGCAACTGCGGTGACCCGGCCGCCCCACAGTGCGAGAAGAACCGCTGGTGACGGCGGTAACCACTCAGATGTGCGGACTCCCGCACGGCCGTGCGGGCATATGCGGGACAATGGCCGGGTGACCTCAGCGACCCGACAGCCCGAGACCCAGGCAGCCGCCACCCGACCGCGACTCATCGCCACCGACCTCGACGGCACCCTGCTGCGCGACGACAAGTCGGTGTCCCCGCGCACCGTCGCCGCGCTCGCCGCCGCCGAGGAGGCGGGCATCGAGGTCTTCTTCGTCACCGGCCGCCCGGCCCGCTGGATGGACGTCGTCAGCGACCACGTCCACGGCCACGGCCTCGCCATCTGCGGCAACGGCGCGGCCGTCGTCGACCTGCACGGCGGCCCCGGCGCGCACCGCTTCGTGAAGGTGCGCGAGCTGCCCCGGAGGAACGCGCTGGACACCGTACGGCTGCTGCGCGAGGCCGCACCGGGCACGGTGTACGCCGTGGAGCAGACCTTCGGCTTCAACCAGGAGCCGGCGTATCCGAAGCTGCACATGGAGATCCCTGACACGCTCGCTCCCGCCGAGGACCTGCTGGCTCCGGACTCCCCCACCGCCGGCGAGCCGGTGCTCAAGATCCTCGCCCACCACCCCGAGCTCGACCCCGACGCCTTCCTGACCCTGGCCCGGCTCGCCGTCGGCGACCGCGCCAACGTCACCCGCTCCAGCCCCAGCGCCCTGCTGGAGATCAGCGGCCCCGAGGTGTCCAAGGCCAGCACGCTCGCCCTGTGCTGCGCCGAGCGCGGCATCTCGCACGAGGAGGTCGTCGCCTTCGGCGACATGCCCAACGACGTCGAGATGCTGACCTGGGCCGGCCGTTCCTACGCGATGGGCAACGCCCACCCGGATGTGGTCGCCGCCGCCTCGGGCCGCACGGTCGCCAACAACGACGACGGGGTGGCCGTGGTGATCGAGCGGCTGCTGAACGAGCGGCCGTAACCGCTCGGGGCTCAGAGCGACACCCCGCGCCGCGCCAGCCACGGCACGGGGGGCACCGCCGATCCCGTCTCCGGCGTGATCCGCGCCTCGAAGTGCAGGTGCGGGCCCGTGGAGTTGCCGCTGGTGCCGGACTGGCCGATCCACTGCCCGGGCCACACCCGTTCGCCCTGGTCGACGGCGACGGCGGCGAGATGGGCGTACTGCGTGTAGTAGCCGTCCGCGTGCCGGAGCACGATCTCGATGCCGAAGGCGCCCCCGCAGGACACCCTCGCCACCGTCCCGGCGCCCACGGCCCGCACCGGTGTGCCGATCGGCACCGCGAAGTCCTGCCCGGTGTGCCGGTTCGCCCACCGGGCGCCGCCGCTGCCGTAGGAGGCGGACAGCTCGTACGTCTCCACCGGCGCCACCCAGCTGGTGGTGAACCGCGTCCGGGGCTGGTCGAGGCGGACCGCACCGCGGCAGGCGCCGGCCGTGACGGAGGCGTCCGCCTGCCCCTGGAGCTTCCACCGGGCCGCTTCGAGCTTCCGCTCGATGTCCTCCCGTAGGGCGGCGAGTTCCGTGTTCCGCTTCTCCAGCCTCCTCCACGCCGCATCGGCCTCCGCCTCGTCGCGGGCGAGCCGGGCCTCGGCCCGCTCGCTCCTGCCGATCGCCTTGTCGAGCGACATCTCCGCCTGCCGCACCGCCCGCTGACCGCGCATCAGCTCTTCGGGGTCGTCGGCGAGCAGCATGTGCGCGGTGAGCGGCAGCCCGCCGCCGTCCCGGTACTGGGAGCTCGCGATCCGGCCCAGCTCCTCGTGCAGCCCTGCCGTCTCCCGCCGCTCCCGGTCGAGCCGCTCCTCCAGCCGCCGGGCCCTGGCCCGCTGCTCCTCGGCCTCACGCCGGCCGGTCTCGTACCGCTCCGTCGCCGTCGCCGCTTCCTCGTACAGCCGCGCCACCTCCGCGCCCACGCCGGACGCGGAGCCGTGCCCGGGGGCGGGGAAGCCGTCGCCGTCGGCGGGCCGGGCGGCGAGCACGGCGAGCGCGCACAGCAGCACGACGGTGAGCAGGGGGTGGCGGCGGGTGAAGCGCATGACTGCGATCCTGGACCCCGTCCCGGCGCACGGTCCTGTTCACGTCGTACACATGGGGGACCCCTGGCCCCGGACGGACCAGCGCTACCGCCGAACGGCCGCCCCGTCCGTCACGCTTGACGTCCCGTCACGCGACAAGCGTCCACCGGGCCGGTGGGCCACCAGAAGTCCGGCCTGCGCCTCCCGGCGCGCCATCGCCCGCAACGGACCCGCCACCGCCACGAGTTCGGCGTACGGACCGCGCTGCACCACCCGTCCCCCGTCCAGCACGACCACCTCGTCCACCGCCTCCAGACCGGCCAGCCGGTGGGTGATGAGCAGCGTCGTACGGCCCTCGGTGGCGGCCAGCAGGTCGGCGGTGAGCGCGTCGGCGGTCGGCAGGTCGAGGTGTTCGGCGGGTTCGTCCAGCACCAGCACGGGGAAGTCCGCGAGCAGCGCCCGGGCGAGCGCCAGCCGCTGCCGCTGCCCACCGGACAACCGCGCCCCGTGCTCACCGACGAGCGTGTCGAGCCCTTCGGGCAGGCCGTCGGCCCACTCCAGCAGCCGGGCCCGGCGAAGAGCCTCGCGCAGCTCGTCCTCGGTGGCGTCCTTCCTGGCGAGCAGCAGATTCTCCCGTACCGAGCTGTTGAAGAGGTGCGCGTCCTGCGCGCACAGTCCGACCAGCCGCCGCACGTCGTCGCCGTCCAGGGCGTACGCGTCCACGCCGGCCAGCGTGTAGGCGCCCGCGCCCGGGTCGAGGAACCGCAGCAGCACCTGTGCGAGGGTCGTCTTCCCGGAGCCGGACGGACCGACCACCGCGATCCGGCGGCCCCGCTCGAGCGTCAGGTCCACCCCGGCGAGCGCGTCCCGGTCCTGCCCGGGGTGGTGGGCGGCCAGCCCCTTGACCACGAGCGGGAACGGCGACGCGGGCGCCTGCCGGGGCGCCTCCGGCTCCCGTACCGGGACCGGGGCGTCCAGGACCTCGTACACGCGCTCGGCGCTGCGGCGCACCCGCTGCCGGTACTGCACGGCGAGCGGCATCCCGAGGACGGCCTCGAACGCGGCCAGGGGGGTGAGGACGACGACGGCGAGGGCCACGCCGTCCAGCCGGCCGGTGGCCACGGCCCGGGCGCCGACGAGGGCGGCGGCCGCGACGGTCAGTCCGGAGATCAGCGCGGTGAGCCCGTCGCCGAGCGCGGTGGCGGTGGCGGCGCGCGAGGCGATCCGGGTGAGTGTGCCGTCGGCCCGGCGCGCCTCGGCGGTCCGCGCGGGCAGGGCGCCGGTGACGGTGAGCTCCGCGGTGCCGGTGAGCAGATCGGTCACCCGGGTCGCGAGGGCGCCGCGCGCCGGTGCCAGCCTGCGCTCCGCGCGCCGGGCCACGGCACCGGTCAGCAGGGGCGCCCCGGCGCCCGCCGCGAGCAGTCCGGCCGCGAGCACGGCCCCGGCCTCGGGCAGCAGCCAGGCGGTGAAGCCGACGGACAGGGCGGAGACGGCGACGGCCGCGCCGGCCGGCAGCAGCCAGCGCAGCCAGTAGTCCTGGAGCGCGTCCACGTCGGAGACGAGCCGGGAGAGCAGATCGCCCCGGCGGGCGCCGCGCAGTCCGGCGGGCGCCAGCCGCTCAAGGCGTCGGTACACCGCGACCCGGGTGTCGGCCAGCATGCGCAGAACGGCGTCGTGCGACACGAGCCGCTCGGCGTAGCGGAACACGGCCCGGCCGATGCCGAAGGCGCGGGTCGCCGTCACGGCCACCATCAGATACAGCACGGGCGGCTGCTGCGAGGCCCGGGAGATGAGCCACCCCGAGGTCGCCATGAGTCCGACGGCGCTGCCCAGGGCGAGGGCGCCGAGCAGCAACGCGAGGGTGATCCTTCCCCGCCGGGCGCCGGACAGGGCACGGACGCGGGCGAGGACACCGCCCGGGGCCCGTCCCCCGTCCTCGTGCTCGGCGGGCCCGCCGTCCGGTGCGGGGCCCGTTTCGACGGCCGTCGCGTCGCGGACCTCCCGGCGCGGGGACTCCCCGGGGGCCCCGGGAGCCGGTTCGGCGAGCCGCACCACCCGGTCCGCCACGGCCAGCAGCGCCGGCCGGTGCACCACGAGCAGCACCGTCCGGCCGACGGCCAGGCGCCGTACCGCCGCCACGACATCGGCCTCGGTGACGCCGTCCAGTGCCGCCGTCGGCTCGTCGAGCAGCAGGACGGGCCGGTCCGCGAGGAACGCGCGGGCCAGCGCGAGCCGCTGCCGCTGCCCGGCCGACAGTCCCGCTCCGTCCTCGCCGAGCACGGTCCGGGCGCCGTCGGGCAGCGCGTCCACGAACTCCAGCGCCCCGGCGTCCCGCAGGGCGCGCCGCACGGCGTCGTCGTCCGC
The DNA here is from genome assembly GCF_001279005.1 of Streptomyces caelestis. Taxonomy (GTDB): domain Bacteria; phylum Actinomycetota; class Actinomycetes; order Streptomycetales; family Streptomycetaceae; genus Streptomyces; species Streptomyces heliomycini. The sequence continues at coordinate 163,995 of NZ_LGCN01000228.1, read as the reverse complement.
GTCGGGCCGGGCCAGCCGTACGTTCTCGGCGATCGTCCCGGCGTACAGATGCGGCCGCTGCGGCACCCAGGCGACGCGGCCGTGCCACTCGGCGAGGTCCAGGCCGCCGAGATCGGCTCCCCCGATCCGCACCCGCCCCTCGGTGGGGCGGACGAACCCGAGCAGCACGTTCAGCAGGGTCGACTTGCCCGCGCCGCTCGGTCCGACGAGCGCGACCGTCTCGCCGGGGGCGACGGTGAAGGACACGTCCGTCACCGCGTCCGTGGAACGGCCCGGGTAACGGACCGTCACGTCCTCGAAGGTGAGGGCGCCCGTCGGCACCGTCGCCGTCCCCGGCGCGGGCACGGGCGTCTCCAGTACCGAGAAGATCTCCTCGGCCGCACCGAGGCCCTCGGCGGCCGCGTGGTACTGGGCGCCCACCTGCCGCAGCGGCAGGTAGGCCTCGGGCGCCAGGATCAGGACGAGCAGGCCGGTGTAGAGGTCCATCTCGCCGTACACGAGCCGCATGCCGATCGTCACCGCGACCAGCGCCACCGAGAGCGTGGCGAGCAGTTCCAGCGCGAAGGAGGAGATGAAGGCGATCCGCAGCGTCCGCATGGTCGCCCGCCGGTACTCGGCGGTGATCCGCCGGATGGACTCCGCCTGGGCCTTGGCCCGCCCGAAGACCTTCAGCGTCGGCAGCCCGGCGACGACGTCCAGGAAGTGTCCGGACAGCCGGGACAGCACCAGCCACTGACGGTCCATCCGGGACTGGGTGGCCCAGCCGATCAGCACCATGAAGACCGGGATGAGCGGCAGGGTGCCCACGATGATCGCCGCCGAGACCCATTCCTCGGTGACGATCCGCGCGAGCACCGCCACCGGGACGACGACCGCGAGCCCCAGTTGGGGAAGGTAGCGCGAGAAATAGCCGTCGAGGGCGTCGACCCCACGGGTGGCCAGGGCGACCAGCGAGCCGGTGCGCCGGCCGTCCAGCCATCCCGGTCCGAGCGCCGTCGCCCGCTCCAGCAGCCGTCCCCGCAGCTCCGACTTCACCGCGGCGCTCGCCCGGTGCGCGGCCAGTTCGGTCAGCCAGCCGACCAGACCGCGGCCGGCCGCCACGACGACGAGAAGCAGCAGGGGAGTGCCGAGCGCTCCGACGGACAGACCGTCCTGGAAGGCGCCCACCACGATCTCGGCGATGAGCATGGCCTGGGCGATGACCAGCACCGCGCCGACGGCGCCCAGGCCGACGACCGCCGCCAGGAAGCCGCGGGTGGCGCGGGCGTACCGGAGAAGACGCGGGTCGATCGGTTTCACGTGAAACACACCTCAGTGCACGGGATCGGCGATGTGCTGGGTGCCGATCCGCTTGCGGAACACCCAGTACGTCCAGCCCTGGTAGAGCAGCACCACCGGAGTGGCGATCACCGCGAGCCAGGTCATGATCTTCAGGGTGTAGGGGCTGGAGGAGGCGTTGGTGACGGTCAGGCTCCAGTCGGCGTCCAGCGTGGACGGCATGACGTTCGGGAACAGCGTCAGGAAGAGCATCGCCACGGCGGCCACGATGGTGACGCCGGACAGGGTGAACGACCACCCCTCGCGCCCCGCCCGGTTCGCCAGCAGGGCGGCGACCAGCGAGGCGACCGCCACGGCCAGCGCGACCAGGCTGGCGCCGTCGCCGTTGTCGGCCTGCGTCCAGAGCAGGAAGGCCGACGCCGACACGGCGGTGACGAGACCCACGCGCAGGGCCAGCCTCCGCGCCCGCTCCCGGATCTCACCGACCGTCTTCAGTGCCGTGAACACCGTGCCGTGGAAGGTGAACAGCGTCAGCGTGACCAGGCCGCCCAGCAGGGCGTACGGGTTGAGCAGGTCCCAGACGTCGCCCACGTACTCGAACTCGGCGTCGATCTTCACGCCGCGGACGATGTTCCCGAAGGCCACGCCCCACAGGAACGCCGGGATCAGCGAGGTCCAGAAGATCGCCGTCTCCCAGTTGCGCTGCCAGTTCTCCTCCGGCCGCTTCGCCCGGTACTCGAAGGCGACACCGCGGACGATCAGGCAGACCAGGATGACCAGCAGCGGCAGGTAGAAGCCGGAGAAGAGCGTGGCGTACCACTCGGGGAAGGCGGCGAAGGTCGCGCCGCCGGCCGTGAGCAGCCACACCTCGTTGCCGTCCCAGACGGGACCGATGGTGTTGATCAGCACCCGCTTCTCGGCCCGGTCACGGGCGAGCAGCCGGGTGAGGATGCCGACCCCGAAGTCGAAACCCTCCAGGAAGAAGTAGCCGGTCCACAGGACGGCGATCAGGACGAACCAGACGTCGTGCAGTTCCATGACGGTGCAGCTCCCTCGGCCTAGTACGAGAAGGCCATCGGCTTGTCGGCGTCACGGGCGTCGCCGCCGAGCTTCGTGGGCGGGTTGAGGTCGGAGTCACCGAGCTCGGGCGGGCCCGCCTTGACGTACTTGGCGAGCAGCTTGACCTCGATGACGGCCAGGACGGCGTAGAGCAGGGTGAAGACGGACATCGAGGTGATGACCTCGGCCGTGGACACACCGGGGGAGACGGCGTCCTCGGTCCGCATCACGCCGTAGACCACCCAGGGCTGCCGGCCCATCTCGGTGAAGATCCAGCCCCAGGAGTTGGCGATCAGCGGGAACGCCATGGTCCACAGCGCCAGGAGCCAGTACAGCCGGGTGAGCCGGGAGCCGAGTGGCTTCTTCAGCAGCACCAGGCGCGGCACCTCGTCCTCGCCGGTGCGGTGGGCGGCCGGCAGCAGGAACTTCCTGCGGGTGAGCCACAGGCCGAGGAGGCCGAGCGAGAAGGAGGCCATGCCGAAGCCGATCATCCAGCGGAAGCCCCAGTAGGCGACCGGAACGATGGGCTTGTAGTCACCGGGGCCGAACTTCTCCCGCAGGACCTCGTTGGTGTCGTTGATGCCGGGCACGTACGAGTCGAAGTCGCTGTGGGCGAGGAAGGACAGCAGGCCGGGGATCTCCAGGGCGACCTCGTTGTGCCCCTCGTCGACGTCGCCGTAGGCGAACACGGAGAAGGGGGCCGGTTCCTCGCCGTCCCACAGGGCCTCGGCGGCGGCCATCTTCATCGGCTGCTGCTCGTACATGACCTTGCCGAGGGTGTCGCCGCTGACCGCGGTGAGCAGGCCGCCGACCGCGAGGGTGACCAGGCCGAGGCGGAGGGAGGTCCGCATCACGGGGATGTGCTTCCTGCACATCAGGTGGAAGGCCGCGATGCCCACCATGAAGGCGCCGCCGGTCAGGAAGGCCGCCGAGAAGCTGTGGAAGACCTGGTTGAGCGTGGTGTTCTGGGTGAGCACCAGCCAGAAGTCGGTGAGCTCGGCGCGGCCCTTCTCCCCGTTGATCCGGTAGCCGACCGGATGCTGCATCCAGGAGTTGGCGGCGAGGATGAAGTACGCCGACAGCAGGGTGCCGATCGAGACCATCCAGATGCAGGCCAGGTGGACCTTCTTGGGCAGCTTGTCCCAGCCGAAGATCCACAGTCCGATGAAGGTGGACTCGAAGAAGAAGGCGATCAGGGCTTCGAAGGCGAGCGGGGCGCCGAAGACGTCACCGACGAACCGCGAGTAGTCGGACCAGTTCATGCCGAACTGGAACTCCTGCACGATGCCGGTGACCACACCCATCGCGATGTTGATCAGGAAGAGCTTGCCCCAGAACTTCGTCGCCTTGAGGTACTTCTCCTTCTCCGTGCGCACCCAGGCGGTCTGCAGCCCCGCGGTGAGGGCGGCGAGCGAGATCGTCAGGGGAACGAAGAGGAAGTGGTAGACGGTGGTGATACCGAACTGCCATCGCGCCAGGGTCTCCGGCGCCAAAGCCAGATCCACGTCGTCGCTCCTTACTTCGCCGTGGTCGCGGCGGCCGCTTGATCCCGTTCGTCCCTGGACATCCAGGACGAAACGGGATGCGCTTGTGAACGCGTTCACATTCACAAGCAATTATGACCTACCGCTTTTCCGACCGGGAAGGGGGGTCCCCTGTGACGTCAACCCCTTTGCGCGCACGTCCGGCGCACGCGAAGGCGGCCGACGACGGAGCCGTCGGCCGCCTGGACGCACGCGCCGGTCAGAGATCCTTGCGGAAACCTTCCGCCACCTTCAGGAAGATGTCGTTCGCCTCGGTCTCGCCGACCGTGACGCGCACGCCCTCCCCGGCGAACGGCCGGACGACCGCACCCGCCTGCTCGCACGCCTGCGCGAACGCCGTCGTGCGCTCCCCCAGCCGCAGCCAGACGAAGTTGGCCTGGGTCTCGGGCACCGTCCAGCCCTGGCCCCGCAGCGCCTCCAGCACGCGGTTGCGCTCGCAGACCAGCGAGCCGACCCGGCCGATCAGCTCGTCCTCGGCGCGCAACGAGGCGATCGCCGCGTCCTGCGCGATCTGGCTCACCCCGAACGGCACCGCCGTCTTGCGCAGCGCCGCCGCCACCGGCTCGTGGGCGATGGCGAAACCGACGCGCAGCCCCGCCAGGCCGTACGCCTTGGAGAAGGTCCGCAGGACGCAGACGTTGGGCCGCTCGCGGTAGATCTCGACGCCGTCCGGCACCTCGGTGTCCCGGATGAACTCACGGTAGGCCTCGTCGAGCACCACCAGGACGTCGCCCGGCACCCGGTCGAGGAAGCGCTCCAGCTCGGCCCGCCGCACGACCGTGCCGGTCGGGTTGTTGGGGTTGCAGACGAAGATGAGCCGGGTCCGGTCGGTGATCGCCCCGGCCATCGCGTCCAGGTCGTGCACGTCGCCCGGGGTCAGCGGCACCTGGACCGAGGTGGCGCCGCTGATCTGCGTGATGATCGGGTAGGCCTCGAAGGACCGCCAGGCGTAGATCACCTCGTCGCCCGGACCCGACGTGGCCTGCAGCAGCTGCTGGGCGACGCCGACCGAGCCGGTACCGGTGGCCAGGTGGGACGCCGGGACCGCGAAGCGCTCGGCCAGCTCGGCCATCAGCGCCGTACAGGCCATGTCCGGGTACCGGTTGAAGGAGGAGGCCGAGGCCGTCACGGTCTCCATCACGCCGGGCAGCGGCGGATAGGGGTTCTCGTTGGAGGACAGCTTGTAGGCCGCCGGTCCGCCGGCCGCCGCCGGCTTGCCCGGCTTGTACGTGGGAATCCCCTCCAGCTCGGCGCGCAGCTTGGGGCTCGTCTCGCTCACCGCAGTCCTCCTCGCGAAGACCGGCGGCACCCGTGTCCGCCGCCGACATCCAATACTGCTCACCTTATGAGGATGGGGCACCGCTGCGTAGAGGAGCGGCGCGTGCTCACCGGACCCGCGCGCCACAGCGGCAACAAGGGCAACACAACCCGAAAGCGCACGAAGGGCGTGCGGGCCAGGGGCGCGCCGTACATATATCTACGCGCCGGTGGCTTGCGCCGTGGCGCGCGTCCCCCGTGCAGGTGAGTTGAGACCTCTTCGCAACATCACACCCTCGGCAGGCCCACATGAGCCGACACGTCAGGTCCTGGCATGGGAGCGTTCAACTTCCTTCATTTCCAAGGCAGTTGACTCTAAATGATCATGCAGAAACGTGCCTGCCAACGCATGCATATGCGTCCGCCCTACCCCACCGCATGAGCCCTACTATCGGCTCGCCATGACAGCAGCAGGGAAGCACCAGGTGAGCCGCGCGGAAACCTCACGCCGAGGCAGCCGGCCGGGTCGAGCGGGCATCAGGGACGTGGCCGCCGCCGCCGGAGTCTCCATCACGACCGTCTCCGACGCCCTCAACGGCAAGGGCAGGCTCCCGGACGCCACCCGGCGCCACGTCCGCGAGGTGGCCGACAGACTGGGGTACCGCCCCTCGGCCGCCGCCCGTACGCTCCGCACCGGGAAGTCCGGACTCATCGGCCTGACCGTGACGACGTACGGGGATGAACCTTTCACCTTCACCGAGTTCGCGTACTTCGCCGAGATGGCGCGCGCCGCCACCTCCGCCGCGCTCGCCCGCGGCTACGCCCTCGTCATCCTGCCCGCGACCTCCCGCCACGACGTGTGGTCCAACGTCGCCCTGGACGGCACGGTCGTCATCGACCCCTCCGACCAGGACCCGGTCGTCAGCGAGCTGGTCCGCCAGGGCTTACCGGTCGTCTCCGACGGCCGGCCGGTCGGCGCGCTGCCGGTCACCGCCTGGGTCGACAACGACCACGAGGCCGCCGTGACGGGCATCCTCGACCACCTCGCCGACGCCGGCGCCCGCCGCATCGGCCTGCTCACCGGCACCAGCACCGACACGTACACCCACCTGTCGACCACCGCGTACCTGCGCTGGTGCGAGCGCGTGGGCCAGGACCCGGTCCACGAGGCCTACCCGGCGCACGATCCGTGCGCGGGCGCCGTCGCCGCCGACCGGCTGCTCGCCCGCCCCGACCGGCCCGACGCCGTCTACGGCCTGTTCGATCCGAACGGCACCGACCTGCTCGCCGCCGCCCGCCGCTACGGCCTGCGCGTCCCGGACGACCTGCTGCTCGTCTGCTGCAGCGAGTCCACGGTCTACGCCAACACCGAACCGCCCGTCACCACGCTCTCCCTCAAGCCGCGCCGCATCGGCACGGCGGTGATCCAGCTGCTCATCGACGCCATCGAGGGGGTCGACCCGGAGCGGCCGGTGGAGCAGGTCATACCGACCGAGCTGATCGTGCGGGCCTCCTCGCAACGGCGGCCGCCCCGTACGACGGTCAGCCCGCCGAGGTCGCCGAAGGGGTCGTGACCCGCCGGGGCCCCGGCGGGGACGTACGGCGGCCCGTGGCGTGGGGCTTCCGCTTCCGGAGGGGACTCCGGAGGGGAAAGCGGCGGCCGCGTCGACCGGCCGCGCCTCGGAGGCGGACGCGTCACGCGCACCGGGTCGGCGTCGGAGGACCGCCCGGGGGGGGCGCTTCCTCCGCTTCCGAGGGTCTCGTGCGGGCGGGTCCGGGCTCCGCGGGGACGGTTCCGCCTCCGGAGGAGGACGCGAGGGTGTTCCCCCGGACACCCCTGAGGGGGAAACGGGCCGGGCTCCCGGAGGAGGGAAGACCGACCGACGACGGAAGGTGTGCGGTCAGGACCGTCGAAGACCCACGCAAACGGGGCGAAAGCCGCGGTGAACCGGAGTCTTGTTCTGATTCACCACCCCTGGGTCATCACACGGCGCGATCCGCATTCCTATGATGGGCCCACGACACCGCGGGCCGCTGCGACCAGGCAGTCCGACGCGGTGCAGAAGCGGCGCGATGGTGGAGGGGTCGATGACTCAGGGGGCCGGTCAGGGACCCGCGGTGGAGCGGACGGCGACGTTGCGCGACTTCCGGGTGCCCGCGTACGTCCACGAGACCGGTCCGTACGCCCAGAGCACGCACCCCGGTGACGTCGTTCCGCCCTCCGAGGAGGCCTACCCGGAGGGATACACGCCCACCCAGCGGGACCTCCCCGTCATCAATCGGGGTGACACTGTTCAGGTGACCGTCGACCCCGCGTCCGTCCCCGCCCCGCAGCCCGCCACCGGCCAGGGGCCGCTGTACGTGGTCGGCGACGTCCACGGCTACCTCGACGAGCTGGTGGCCGCCCTCCAGGAGCAGGGCCTGCTCGACTCGGCGGGCCAGTGGTGCGCCGGCACCGCGCGGCTGTGGTTCCTCGGCGACTTCACCGACCGCGGCCCGGACGGCATCGGCGTCATCGACCTCGTGATGCGGCTGTCCGCCGAGGCCGCCGCCGCCGGCGGCTACTGCAAGGCCCTCATGGGCAACCACGAGCTGTTGCTGCTCGGCGCCAAGAGGTTCGGCGACACCCCCGTCAACTCCGGCGCGGGCACCGCCACCTTCCAGGCGGCCTGGCTGCTCAACGGCGGGCAGAAGACCGACATGGACCGCCTCCAGGACCACCACCTGCAGTGGATGGCCCGCCTCGACGCCGTCGAGGCGGTCGACGGCCATCTGCTGCTGCACTCCGACACCACCGCCTATCTCGACTACGGCCGTTCCATCGAGGAGGTCAACGACACCGTCCGCGAGACGCTCACCCGCAACGACGCCGACGAGGTCTGGGACCTGTTCCGCAAGTTCACCAAGCGGTTCTCCTTCCGCGACGAGGGCGGCGCCGACGCGGTGCGCTCCCTGCTGGATACGTACGGCGGCACCCGGGTCGTTCACGGCCACAGCCCGATCCCTTACCTGACCGGCGAAGTCGGTTCCGAGGACGGCGAGGACGACGGCGGCCCCGTGGTCACCGGACCTCACGTCTACGCCGACGGACTCGCCATCGCGATGGACGGCGGGGTCACCATGGCCGGAAAACTGCTGGTTCAGCAACTGCCGCTGGGCTCCTGACGGCGCGGCGGGCCGTGACCGTGCGGCCCGCAACCGCACCGTGCACGTGCCAATTTCGGTAAACCCCCTGTCACCGCGCGCCGTCACCGCTCTACCATCGGCTTATCCGTAGCAGGCTCCCCTCCGTTTCTGCCCGACGGCTCGTCAGCATGCCGAGCCCCAAGCCCTACGGAGCATCGGGGGATGCACATGAACAGCGTTCCGCAGCACCTGCTGAACGAGGACCGCCAGGAATACGAGCGGGTTCTCGATGAGGCGCTGCGCTCCGCGCCACACCACCCGGAACTGGCCGCGGTCGGACAGCGGCTCAACTCGGAACAACTGCGCACGATGGCGCTCAACGCCACCGCCCTCATCACGGCGGCCGCGGCGACGGAGTACCGGCACTACGTGAAGGTCCGCGAGGAAACGCGCCGGCCGCCGGCGTCGGCCACCCCGTCCGTCCGCGTGCCCGGTTCCACCGAGCCGGGCACGAACGCGAGGGGGATCGCCGCCACCGTGGGAGAGGTCGCCGAGACCGCCGGGGCCGGCGCCGGCGCCGTCGTCGCCGTCCTGGCACCCGTCCTGGCCGGAACCGCGGCCGCGATCTTCCTGCTCGTCGGCTACGTCCTGCGGATGCTCGACCCCGGCGCCGCGTTCGCCCGGACCATGCTCACCACGGGGTGGGTGTTCGGCGCGGTGACGGCGGTCGCCGTCCTCGTCGCCGCTGTGGGCCTGCTGCTCACCGCGCTGCGCAACAAGCCCTCGGCGCTCGGCGGGTCGTACCGCGAACTCGACGGGGAGGTGACCCGGGCCAGGGACGCCTGGCGCGAGGCCCTGCTGGAGCGGGGGATCCTGCCGTTCCTGCGGGACGCGCTCACCGATCCGGCGACGGCCACCGCACTGCAGCACACGGCACCGCCCCCGCCGACCGGACGTATCCCGCACCTGGGGTACGGCCGGCCGGGCTTCTCCAGCCCGGAGGAGGGGAGGGCCCGCGGCACACGGCCGAGCTACTCCAGTCCGGACTACTCCAGCCCGGACTTCGGGGGACCGGAGCACCAGCCGGAGTAGCCGGGCGGCCCGCCCGTCGGCTTGCGTCCTCCGTGCCGGAGGCGCGAGCCGAGTGGCCGGGGCGGGAGAGCGGGGCGGATGGCCGGGCCGGGGCTCAGAGAATCCCCGCCCGTCCCGCGGCCGTGATCCACTGCGGGAACTCGGACAGCAGACGGTCGTACAGCTCCGCGTCCGGCAGGGTGCTGATGTCGTCCACGGCGAAGAACCCGACGTTGTCGACGCGACGTCCCGGCAGTGTGTCGAACCGCTCCAGCACGCCGTAGTTGGACCTTCCCAGCCCCACGAACTGCCAGAAGACCGGTTCCTCCACCGCCTCACGGAGCTCGTGCTCGATCTCCTTGTTGCGGTAGACGCCGCCGTCGGAGAAGAACAGGACGAGGGTCGGAGCGGACGCGGGACGGTCCCGGACGAACGCGCGCACCTCGGCGATGACCTTCTGCTCCTCGTTCTGGATGCCCACGTCCCGCATGTCGACCTGGCTGGGCTCCAGTCCTTTCTTCCGCCCGCGCCGGAACAGGCCCACCTCCCCCACGCGCACGTGCAGCCGCAACCACTCGGGAAGCTCCCCCAGCCGCAGATCCGGCAGCCGGGCCGGGTTCGAGGCGAAGGTCCAGGCCTGCATCTCACCGTCGTCGTCCAGCTGTGCCGCGACCGCCGCCATCCGCTCGACGACGTCGGCCACGATCCCCTTGGAGTACAGGAAGGACATGGACCCGGAGGCGTCGAGTACGAGGATGACGCGCGCGGTGACCTCGGCGGCCCCGTGCTTGCGCAGGCTGACCGCCACCTGTTCCTTGCGCAGCGACAACCGCTTGCGCATGTCGACGGGCAGCCGCTCCTCGCCCTTGGTGAGCCGCGGGGCACCGGGGTGAGGGCGGGGCGCGGGGGGCTGCTGGGCGGGCGCGACCGGCACGGCGGGAGGAACGGGCGGGACCGGGACCGCGGTGGCCGCGGGCGAGGCCGGCCGGGCCGGGGCCGTGGGGAAAGCGGACGGGGCCGGGGGCGCGTCGTCCACGGTGATGCCGAAGTCCGTGGCCAGGCCCGCGAGCCCGGCGGCGTACCCCTGCCCCACCGCCCGGAATTTCCACTTCCCCTGCCGTCGGTACAACTCGCCGCCGATGAAAGCGGTCTCCGTCCCCGCCGCCATGTCGAACCGGGCCAGTTCGGCCCCCGCCCCGGCGTCGAGCAGCCTGAGCACCAGTCCCGGCACCTGCCCGAACGTCCCGCCGTCCGCCGACGCGCACAGCACGATCCGCTCGACCTCCCCTTCCACGGCGCCCAGATCCACTTCCACGGTGTCGGTCGTGTCCCGCGCGCCGCGCTGTTTCCCGAGATGCGTCACGGCGCCGGACGCATGACGAGGCTGGTTGTAGAAGACGAAGTCCCCGTCGTCCCGCACCCGCCCGGCCTCCGTGAGGAGCAGTGCCGAGGCGTCGATGTCGGGCACGCCGGCCCCGGCCGCCCAGGCGAGCTCAACGCGCACCACGCGGGCATCGACGGGACGATTGGACCCCTTGCTCATCGGACTCGCTGTCATGGGGCCAGTCTGCCCACCCGCCCCGGCGAAGGGGAGGTGCGACCGCACCTGCCGTCCCGCGGGGGCGGCGCCCACCACGGGCACCGCCCCCGCGCCGCCTGCGGCGAACGCTCAGTCCGCGATCGGCAGGTACACGCGATTGCCCGCCTCCGCGAACTCCTTCGCCTTCCGGGCCATCCCCTCCTCGATCTCGTCCCGGCTTCCGCCGTGTTCACGACGGATGTCCTGGGAGATCTTCATCGAACAGAATTTCGGACCGCACATCGAGCAGAAGTGGGCCGTCTTGGCGGGTTCCGCCGGCAGGGTCTCGTCGTGGAACCCGCGCGCCGTGTCCGGGTCGAGGGCCAGGTTGAACTGGTCCTCCCACCGGAACTCGAAGCGGGCGTCGGAGAGCGCGTCGTCCCATTCCTGGGCGCCCGGGTGGCCCTTGGCGAGGTCGGCGGCGTGGGCGGCGATCTTGTAGGTGACGACGCCGGTCTTGACGTCGTCGCGGTCGGGCAGGCCCAGGTGCTCCTTGGGCGTGACGTAACAGAGCATGGCCGTGCCCCACCAGGCGATCATGGCGGCACCGATGCCGGACGTGATGTGGTCGTACGCGGGCGCGACGTCCGTCGTCAGCGGGCCGAGCGTATAGAACGGGGCTTCATCGCAAATCTCCTGCTGGAGGTCGATGTTCTCCTTGATCTTGTGCATCGGGACGTGTCCCGGGCCTTCGATCATGGTCTGAACGTGGAAACGCTTCGCGACCGTGTTGAGTTCCCCGAGCGTGCGCAACTCCGCGAACTGCGCCTCGTCGTTGGCGTCCGCGATGGACCCGGGCCGCAGACCGTCGCCGAGCGAGTACGTGACGTCGTACGCGGCGAGAATCTCGCAGAGCTCCTCGAAGTTCTCGTAGAGGAAGGACTCCTTGTGGTGCGCCAGGCACCACGCGGCCATGATCGAGCCGCCGCGGGAGACGATGCCGGTCTTGCGGTTGGCGGTGAGCGGTACGTACGCGAGGCGTACGCCCGCGTGGACCGTCATGTAGTCCACGCCCTGCTCGGCCTGTTCGACGACCGTGTCCTTGTAGATCTCCCAGGTCAGCTCCTCGGCCCGGCCGTCCACCTTCTCCAGGGCCTGGTAGAGCGGCACGGTGCCGATGGGGACGGGGGAGTTGCGCAGCACCCACTCGCGGGTGGTGTGGATGTTGCGGCCGGTGGAGAGGTCCATGACCGTGTCGGCGCCCCAGCGGGTCGCCCAGGTCATCTTCTCGACCTCCTCCTCGATGGAGGACGTCACCGCCGAGTTGCCGATGTTGGCGTTGACCTTCACCAGGAACCGCTTGCCGATGATCATCGGCTCGATCTCCGGGTGGTTGACGTTGGCCGGCAGCACCGCCCGGCCCGCCGCGATCTCCTCCCTGACCACTTCGGGGGAGACGTTCTCCCGGAGCGCCACGAACTCCATCTCGGGTGTGATCTCGCCGCGGCGCGCGTACGCCAGCTGCGTGACCGCCCGGCCCGCGCGGCCCCGGCGCGGCAGACGCGGCCGGCCGGGGAACACGGCGTCCAGATTGCGCAGGCCCCCGCGCGGAGAGGTGTGCTTGATCCCGTCGTCCTCGGGACGGACGGGACGGCCCGCGTACTCCTCCGTGTCACCGCGGGCGACGATCCAGTCCTCCCGCAGCGGAGCCAGGCCCCGGCGGACGTCGGTGTCGACGAGCGGATCGGTGTACGGGCCCGACGTGTCGTACAGCGTGACCGACTGCCCGTTGGTGAGGTGCACCTGACGGACCGGCACCCGCAGGCCGGGGCGTGTGCCCTCGACGTACGCCTTGTGCCAGCCGACGGACTTCCCGGCCTCCCCGTTCGCCGACGTCTCCGTCGGGTTCTGGGTGGAGGCAGGCGTGCGTGCGTCCTTGTTGGTCATGAGACCTACTCCCTACGCCGGCATTACCCGGTAACAGGTTCGGCGGTCGACGCAGCGGTTTCCGTCTGCCGGCGTCCCGTGGGAAACATCACTCGCGATGAGGTGATGTTTCCCGTGAAACGTCGCTGGGACGGAGGTCAGCGCCCTCTCAGCCCGGTGCTCCGAGCTCCCGCGTGTACAAAAGCGCCTTCACGCTAGCGTCATTTCTGGCGCGGTGAACAGAGGGCCCGTCCCGTTCTTGCGATGATCGGGCGGTGAGCACCACTCAGCCTCCTTCGTATCCACCGCCCGAACCGCCGCGCGCATCCGGTGCCGGAGAGGGCGGTGGTCACGGCCACGCGCACGGACACAACCACGGGCACAGCCACGGTCACGGCCCGGCGGCACCCGTCTCCCAGCACCTGCGCAAGGTCATCGCGGCGATCCTGATCCCGTTCGCGACGGCGGTGCTGATCGGACTCGCCGTACTGTGGCCGGGCGGCGCCCCGGCGCACGAGCGCACCGGCGTCGGCTTCGACCGGCAGACGCAGCACGCCACGGTCACGAAGGTGGTCGAGGTCAGCTGCCAGTCCGTCAACGCCTCCGGGGGCGTCCCGACCGGCGACACCTCCACGGCCGAGGGCTCGTCCGCCCAGCAGCAGGCGGACGGCACCTGCAGGAAGGCAACGATCCGGGTCGACACCGGCGACGACAAGGGCCGTACGTTCAACGAGATCGTGCAGCCGGACCAGTCCCGGCAGCTGAGCGAGGGCCAGAAGGTCGTGGTCGCCTACGAGCCCTCCGCGCCCGAGGACCTCCAGTACTCGGTCGCCGACGTGAACCGGCGCTTCCCCCTGGCGCTGCTCGCGGGCATCTTCGCGCTCGCCGTCGTGGCCGTGGGACGGCTGCGCGGCGTCATGGCGCTGGTCTCGCTGGCGATCAGCTTCCTGGTGCTCAACTTCTTCGTCCTGCCCGCGATCCTGCAGGGGTCGAACCCGCTGGTCGTGGCGGTGGTGGGGGCGAGCGCGATCATGCTGATCGCCCTGTACCTGTGTCACGGGCTGTCGGCGCGCACATCGGTGGCGGTACTCGGCACACTGATCTCACTGCTGCTGATCGGTGTCCTGGGCTCGGTGTTCATCGGGTGGGCCGCGCTGACCGGCAACACCGACGACAACACCGGCCTGATCCACGGGCTGTACCCCGGGATCGACATGAGCGGTCTGCTGCTGGCCGGCGTCATCATCGGTTCGCTCGGTGTCCTCGACGACGTGACGGTCACCCAGACGTCCGCGGTCTGGGAGCTGCACGAGGCCAACCCGTCGACGGGCTGGCGCGGGCTGTATCGCGCGGGCATCCGCATCGGCCGCGATCACATCGCGTCGGTGGTCAACACGCTGGTCCTCGCCTACGCGGGCGCCGCACTGCCGCTGCTGCTGCTGTTCTCCATCGCGCAGAGCAGCGTGGGAACGGTCGCCAACAGCGAGCTGGTCGCGGAGGAGATCGTGCGCACCCTGATCGGCTCGATCGGCCTGGTGGCCTCGGTGCCGGTGACCACGGCCCTGGCCGCGCTGGTGGTCTCGGCCGACCGCCCGACGGCTCCGGCACGGCCCCGGGAACACGGACCGGTACGGACACAGGGGGCCGGGCAGACACCGGATGCGCGGCCGACCGCCGGACACGGCGGGCGGGGCAGGCGCCGTAAGCGCTGATGTCCGCGTGGCGGGCGGAGCGCGCTGAAGCGTTCCGCCACCGGCCCGCCCGACCGGCGTAACGCTTCAGCCGGCGCTCTGCTCCGCCAGGATCCGGTCCAGCGCGTCGTCGAGATGGGCGTCGAAGTCGGCAAGCGCCCCCTCCTGGCCCAGCGGCACCAGTTTGTCGGTACGGTCGAGGAAGGCCACGAGCGGTGCGGTCGACGAACGGAACAGCGCCTGATCACTGCCGACCTGGAGCCGGATCAGCACCTCGCCCAGCACGTCGGGATCCACCGGCGAGACGCGTACGTCGCCCTCCCCGCACGGCCGGCCGACGCCGTCGATCAGCAGCTCCCGGCCGAACGCCCAGGTCACGGGAGCGTCCCCCGGCAAGTGGAAGGTCAGCCGCACGGCGTAGGGATCACAGGTGTCGTAGCGGAGCTCCACCGGGATGCGGAAGGACAGCTCCTCCGACACGAGAAAGCTCATCATGACCTCTGCCTGTACGGATTCGCGCATCGCCTACCCCGTCATTCGCCACGGACTGGCCGGGCATGGACCCTGACACCAGAGGGAATCTTGCTGAAAGTACACAGCAGATCACAAGGAGTGAGTTTTCAGATACTGATAGACAGCGCGAGCGACCCGACGAGACGCCCCATCTCGGCCTGCAGTCGCTGTGCCGCGGGGACGAGCCGGTCGGCCTGGTGTGCGGGCAGTGAGATGGCCACCGACGCGGCCGTACCGCCGACGGTGAGGGGGACCGCCGCGCACACCGTTCCCAGGGCGTACTCCTGCCGCTCCGTCACCGGGTCCATCCGTCGCGTCCGCTCCAGGCGCCTCAGCAGGCCGTGGGCGTCGCGCACGGTGTACGGCGTGACGGACCGCACGGGATGGCGGTCGAGGTGGTCGCGGCGGGCCTCCTCGTCGAGCTGGGAGAGCAGGCACTGCCCGATCGCGTGGGCGTGTCCGGTCTCCCGGAAGTCGGCCCACTCCTCGACCGCGGGATGGGCGGGGGCGTCGGAGACGCAGACGACGTCGATCTCGCCCTCGCGGTACACGGCGTAGTACACGGGGGCGCCGATCGCGTCCCGCCAGCGGGCGAGGGTGTCGGCCACCGTGCTGCGACGTTTCTGCTCCGCTCCGCTGCTGCTCAGCCGCTCCGCCGCCTCCCCCAGGAAGAACAGCCCCTTGTCGCGGCGCAGATAGCCCTCGTGCACCAGGGTGCGCAGCAGGTGGTACGTGGTGGGGAGCGCGAGTCCGGTCTCCCGGGCCAGTTGCTTGGCGGGAGCTCCGTGGTGGTGCCCGGCGACACTCTCCAGCAGGCGCATGGCCCGCTGGACGGAGCCGATGAGGGTCGCGGTGGGCGGCGGTGCGGCGGGCGCCGGCGAGCGGGGCTGCGGAGGGACCGCGGTCAGCTGCGCGGAGCCGGTGCCAGTCGTGGCCAAGGGTCACTCCCGAAACGCGAGGGGGCAGCCCGTGCGGGGAACACGGGTGGGGGGTCGCCGCTCACGGGGATCGTCCCCGCGTCGAGTTCCGGACTCTAACGGGCTGTCACCGCACGCAGGCGGCCCGCCGGGGAAACTTCCCCCGCCCGAGGGAACCGGTGATTCCTGTTACCGCTTCACCGGTCCCCCTCGGCTCACCAGTCGCTGCGCGACGAGGAACTCGACATGAACTTCCTCACGACGTAGATCAGTCCGCCGACCAGCGCCACGAAGACCAGCACCTTGAAGAGCAGTCCGATCACGAAGCCGACCACGCTCGCTATCAGCCCGCCGAACACGACCAGGGCGATGACCGGCACCGCGATCCACTTCACCCACCACGGCAGTCCCGCGAAGATCTCTCGCATCGCTCTCGTCCTTACCTCTCCGCCCGCCGGGTGCCGGGTCGCGTCGATGATGTCCCGCACTCGATGCTAGGGCTGCGGGTGCTCCGGCGGGGGCCTCGGACCCCTTGCCCTCCCCTGACCGTTCCCCTAGGGAACCCCGACCGCGCCCCTCAGCTCTCGGGGGGAGAGAACACCACCAGAACCCGCAGGTCCTCGCTGATGTGGTGGAACTTGTGGGCCACCCCGGCCGGTACGTACACGACGCTGCCGCGTGCCACCTGGGTGGTCTCCATGCCGACGGTGATCGCCGCGCGGCCGCTGACGACGAAGTAGACCTCGTCCTGACCGTGCGGCTGCTGCGGGTCCTGGGCGCCGGCGTCCAGGGCGTAGAGGCCCACCGACATGTTCCGTTCGCGCAGGAACTGCAGGTACGCCCCGTCGTTGGCGGCGCGCTCCGCCTCCAGTTCGTCCAGCCGGAATGCCTTCATCGCCTTGTCCCGCCCCTGCCTCGCTGCCCGCGTCCGATCGTGTCTGCCACGATCAGACACATGATGAATTTCCTAGTCAAGACGATCGCCAACGCGGGCGCCCTGGCGGTAGCGGTGTGGCTGCTCGACGACATCACCCTGACCGGTGACAGCACGGGCAAGGAGATCGGCACACTACTTCTGGTCGCGTTGCTCTTCGGATTGGTGAACTCCCTGGTCAAACCGGTGGTGCAGCTGCTGAGTCTCCCCCTGCTCATTCTGACGCTGGGGCTGTTCACCCTGGTGGTGAACGCGCTGATGCTGATGCTCACCTCCTGGCTCGCCGACCAGCTCGACCTGAGCTTCCACGTGGAGGGCTTCTGGACGGCCGTACTGGGCGGCCTGATCATCTCCCTCGTCTCCTGGGCGCTCAGCGTCGTCCTGCCCGACGAGGACTGAGCACGATGACCTACCGCGTCTGCTTCGTCTGCACCGGCAACATCTGCCGCTCCCCGATGGCCGAGTCCGTCTTCCGCGCACGGGTGGCGGAGGCCGGCCTCGACGACCGGGTCGAGGTGGACAGCGCCGGCACGGACGGCTGGCACGAGGGCGAGGGCGCCGATCCCCGCACGGTGACCGTGCTGCGGGAGAACGGCTACGGCACCGGCCACACGGCCCGGCAGTTCGACCCGTCCTGGTACGCCCGCCTCGATCTCGTCATCGCGCTCGATTCCGGCCACCTCAGGGCGCTGCGCCGCCTCGCGCCCACGGAGCGGGACGCCGACAAGGTGCGTCTGCTGCGCTCCTACGATCCCGCCGCCGGTGACGATCCCGACGTGCCGGACCCCTACTACGGGGGTGCGGACGGATTCGACGCGTGTCTTGAGATGGTGGAGGCGGCGAGCACCGGACTGCTCGCCGCAGTACGCGAGCAGGTGGAAGGACGAGCGGCATGAACGATTCGACGACGGGCGCGGGCCACGGGCCGGCGCTGCCGGACGGGGCGGGCGACGGCACCCGCGCGGTGCGGGCCGGACTGCCCGAGCCGGTCAAGCACGAGCCGACCCTGCCCGGACCGGTGTTCGCCGCCCACTTCCACCTGCCGGGCGACCCCACCGGCCCGTACACCTACGGCCGGGACGAGAACCCGACCTGGACGCTGCTGGAACGGGCCATCGGCGAACTGGAGTCGCCCGGCCGGGACGACGTCGAAGCCCTGGTGTTCGCCTCGGGCATGGCCGCGATCTCCGCGGTGCTCTTCTCCCAGCTGCGCGCCGGGGACGCGGTCGTCCTGCCGAGCGACGGTTACCAGGCCCTGCCCCTGGTGCGGGACCAGCTGGAGACGTACGGCATCGAGGTGCGGACCGCGCCGACGGGCGGCGGCGCCCAGCTCGACGTCCTCGACGGCGCGAAGCTGCTGTGGATCGAGACGCCCTCGAATCCGGGGCTCGACGTGTGCGACGTACGACGGCTGGCCGAGGCGGCACACGCGCGCGGCGCCCTGGTCGCCGTCGACAACACCCTCGCGACGCCCCTCGGCCAGCGTCCGCTGGAACTCGGCGCCGACTTCGCGGTGGCCAGCGGCACCAAGCAGCTCACCGGACACGGCGACGTGCTCCTGGGGTACGTCACCGGCCGGAACGCCGAGGCCATGGCCGCCGTCCGCCGCTGGCGCAAGATCGTCGGCGCCATTCCGGGGCCCATGGAGGCCTGGCTCGCGCACCGCTCGATCGCCACGCTCCACCTGCGCGTCGACCGGCAGAACGCCACCGCGCTGACGCTCGCCCGGGCGTTGCGTGAGCGGCCCGACGTCACGGGGCTGCGTTATCCGGGGCTGCCCGACGACCCCTCGCACGAGATCGCCTCGCGGCAGATGCGGCGCTACGGGTGCGTGGTGTCCTTCACGCTGCCCACGCGCGAGCGCGCGAACCGTTTCCTCGACGCGTTGCGGCTCGTGGACGACGCGACGAGCTTCGGCGGCGTACGGTCCACGGCGGAGCGGCGCGGACGCTGGGGCGGGGACGCGGTGCCGGAGGGCTTCATCCGCTTCTCCGTGGGCGCCGAGGACCCGGAGGACCTGGTCGCGGACGTCCTGCGCGCCCTGGACGAATCAGCCGGCTGACCGGCCGGTCCGGCAGGCGCCCGGCACACTGCGGCGGACGGTCCGAGCCTCCCCCCTCGTGGCTCGGACCGTCCTCGGTTCCACGCGCGAAGAACCGCGTGACCAAGGCTAGTTGACTCAGTGTCAGTGTCCAATCACAGTAGCGACAGCGACCTATCGACTTATTTATGGTTGGACATCCGGACCCGGGACGGGACCGGCGAGGGAGGATGTGGCGTGGATCTGGCCTTGCTGCGGACCTTCGTGACCGTGCACCGGGCCGGTTCCTTCACCCGTGCCGCCGCCTTGCTCGGCCTCTCCCAGCCGGCCGTCACCTCGCAGATACGGACGCTGGAACGGCAGCTGGGGCGGCCCCTGTTCCTTCGGCAGCCGCGCGGTGTGACACCGACGACCATCGGGGACGAGCTCGCCCACAAGGCGGCGCCGCATCTCGACGCCCTGGTGGAGATAGCCGAGTCCGGGCTGGAGGAGGACTCCTCCTTACGGACGCTGCATCTGGCCGGCCCTCCGGAGTTCACCGCCGAACGGGCACTGCCCGCGCTCACGGAGCTGACCGGCGGGGACGGTCAGGGCTTCGCCCTGCGCGCCTCCTTCGGCACCGCCGAGGAAGTCCTGGAGGGACTGGCCGCCGGGCATCATGATCTGGCCATCAGCACGGTCCGGCCCCGCGGCGCCCTGCTCTCGGCGACTGCGCTCTGCGACGAGGAGCACGTCCTGGTCGCCGCCCCGCGCTGGGCCGAGCGCATCGACTCCGGCACGTTCCGCCGCACGGGTCCGTCGGTCCTGGAACACATCCCGGTGGTCGAGGTGCACGAGTCGCTGCCCTTCGTCGCCCGCTACTGGGCCTCCGTCTTCGACTACCGCCCCGTCGCCCCGGGCACCGTCGTCGTCCCGGATCTACGCGCGGTGCTGGCCTGCGCCGCCGCGGGAGCGGGACTGGCGGTACTGCCCCGCTACCTCTGTACGGGCGCGCTCGAGCGGGGCGACGTGGTGGCCCTGCACGAACCGACGGTGCCTCCGCTGCGCACGTACTTCCTGGTGGTCCGCACCGGCACACTGGCGATGCCGCACATCGCGCGGGCCCACGAATGGCTGGAGCGGGCGGCCACCGGTTGGTGCTGACCGCCGGGGCGGCGTCCCCACAGCGGGAAGCCGGCCGCTGTCCTCCCGCGATGTTTCACGTGGAACCAGCCGGGCCACATTTCCTCCATGACCGTCCGACCCGTGGTCAAGCGCACCGCCCGAGCCGTTCTGCTGGACGGCGAGAACCTGATTCTGATCAAGCGCACCAAACCCGGCGTGGATCCCTACTGGGTCACCCCCGGCGGCGGGGTCGAGCCGGGGGACTCGACCGTCGTCGACGCCCTGCACCGCGAGGTGTACGAGGAGCTCGGCGCGAAGATCACCGATGTGGTGCCCTGTTTCGTCGACACCGTGGAGCACATCGGCGAGGACGGCGCCACCGGCGTGAAGGTGCAGCACTTCTTCGCGTGCCGCCTGGAGTCCATGGACCCGTCCCTGCGCCACGGCCCGGAGGTCGACGAACCCATCGGCGAGTACGAGATCGTCCGCGTGCCGTTCACCCGCGTCGGGATCGCCTCCGTCCACTTGGTGCCGCTGTCGCTGCGGCACTACCTGGACGGCAACATCGAGGGCGTACGCGCCATGCACGCCCCCGACCTGGGGTGACGCCCGACTCTCACACGGCCCGTACCAGTTCGTAGGCTTCCCAGGGGTCCCGCCCCGTGGAGGAGTGGGTCGCGAGGCCGGTCAGATGGCGGTCCGCGTTGACCGCGACGGAGACCGGCACCACGCCGAACAGGTCCTTGTCCGACATCGAGTCGCCGTAGGCGACGCAGTCCGCGCGGGTCACCCCGAACTCCGCGCACAGGCGGTCGGCGATCCGGACCTTGGCCGCCGCGCTGAGGACGCCGGCCGGGTCAACGGGCTCCGTGAACGGCACGGCGGGAAAGCGGGAGCCGTACGCCGCGTGCGCACCCCAGTCGGTGAGCCGCTCCACGGAGAAGGACGGGGACAGTGAGACGACGGCGCAGCAGTCACCGTTCCGCGTGAGCTCTGCCCAGACCTCGCGGATACGGGCCGGCCACGGAGCCGCTTCGAACGCTGCCGCCACATGTGCCTCCGTGAGGCCCGCCCAGAGCGTGTGCACCTGTATGGCGTACCCGGGTGGCCCGATGAGGCCACAGGAGATCGCCCGGTCGAGAGCCACCGTCTCGGTTTCCAGTCCCAGCTGCCGCGAGATCTCCACGGGAGCCGAGCTGCCATGGAGCAGAGTGCCGTCGAGATCGAAGAGGTGAAGCCTCGCCATGAGCGAGGAGGTCAACGGGCCCTGTCCCCTCGTCTCCCGGCGGAAGGAAAGGAATCGACCACGCACCGTTCTCATATGTTTCACGTGAAACGTCCCGTGCCCGTGTTCTCCGCCCATGACCACGGCATGACCGAAAGCTCGCGCGAGTCTCCTGAAACGGGTGGACGCCGAAGCCCCCTGTCGGACAGCCTGACCTGCGTGTCGACACCTTCCCTTGCCTCTCTGCCCATCCGCCGTCTGACGCTCCGCGACCTCACCGCCTGCGCCGACTTGTCCGAGGACCGGGGGTGGCCCCGGGAGGAGCACAAGTGGGGACTCCTCCTCACGTCCGGGAAGGGGTACGGCATCGACGACCCCGACGGTGGTCTGGTGGCCGCCTGCGTCGTCACCGAGTACGGACCGCGGGAACAGCCCGCTCTCGCGGCCGTCGGCATGGTCCTGGTCGCCGAACGGCATGCCCGCCGGGGCGTGGGCCGCCGGTTGATGCGCCACATCGTCGAGGCTTCGGGCACCACACCGCTCACTCTGCACGCGACCCCGTCCGGCCGGCCGCTCTACGAGGAGCTCGGTTTCAAGGTCACCGGCCGGGCCGAGATGCTGCGCGGTCACTTCGTCCCCACGGATGGTCGGCCGGAGGTCGCCACCCGCGCCGCGACCGCGGAGGACCTTCCGGCGATCCTCCGGCTCGACGAGGAGGCGTTCGGGACGGACCGCACGCACATCGTCACCCGGCTGCCCGCCTTCGCCGACCAGTTGCGCGTCGCCGAGGAGGACAGACGACTCATCGGCTACGCGGCCGCCTGGCCCAACATGGACACCCATGTCGTGGGTCCGCTGATCGCCCGGGACACCGCGACGGCCGAGGCACTTCTCGCATCCCTCGCCGCCCACACCGACCGGCCCTTGCGCACCGACATCGACGTGCGGCACGAGGAGCTGCTGGGTTGGGCGAAGGAACACGGCCTGGCGCCTGTGATGAGCAGCGCCGTCATGACGTACGGGACCACGGAGCTGCCCGGGGACTGGAGCCGGCGGTTCGCCCCGGTGACGGTCGCGGCGGCCTGACACCCGGGAACGCGGCGACGCCGACCCCGGAACGCGGGGCCGGCGTCGTCGCGTCCGGTGAAGGCCGTCATCAGGCGAGGGCCGCCACGGCGGCCGCCGCGAAGCCGTGGTCCTGCTCCGGGGCGCCACCGCCGACACCGATCGCGCCGATCAGCCGGCCGTCGCGCCGGACCGGCACGCCCCCGGCGATGAACAGCAGCGGCCGGTCGAGTGCGGTGGGCAGCGTGTGGAGAGGGCCTCCGGGCTGCACGGCGTCCACGAGGTCGGCGGTGGGCGCGTTGAGCTGGAGCGCGGTGTACGCCTTGCGGGTGCTGGTCTCACCGGAGATCAGCACGGCGCGGTCGTCCCGGCGGAAGGCGAGCAGGTGCCCGCCCGCATCGAGGACGGTGACGCTGACCGTGGCACCGGCCGCTTCCGCGGTCCGGCGTGCCACGTCGACCAGGGCCTCGGCGTCCGCGGTGGTGAGCGGGGCGGCGACGGTGGTGGTGCTCATGAGGGGGTTCTCCTTGCGTGAGGGGGATGTCCGTCGGCGCGGGACCGGTCGCGCGCCTGCCGGTCCTGTGGATCAGTGGGTGACGGCGGTCCGCCGATCGATGGGCGCCGGGCCGGCGGCCGGGGTGCCGGGCACGGTGTCGCGGCGCTCGAGAGCGGCCGAGACGAACGCCAGCGCCAGGGCGCTCGCGGCGAGAACGGCACCGACCCAGTTGGGTGCGGTGTAGCCGAGGCCGGCCCCGATCACGAGGCCACCGAGCCATGCGGACAGCGCGTTGCCGAGGTTGAAGGCGCCGATGTTCAGGGCCGAGGCCAGGGTGGGGGCCCCGTGCGCCTGGTCGAGGACCCGCTTCTGCAGGGGCGGCACCGTGGCGAATCCCAGGGCGCCGATGAGGGCGATGGTGACGCCGGCGGCGATCTTGTTGTGCGCGGTCAGGGTGAAGAGCGCGAGGACGACGGCGAGGGCGCCCAGCGAGAGGTACAGCATGGGCATCAGGGCGCGGTCCGCGTACCTGCCGCCGATGAGGTTGCCGACGACCATGCCGAGGCCGAAGAGGACCAGCAGCCAGGTCACGGAACCGTCGGCGAACCCGGCGACGTGCGTCATCATCGGCGCGATGTAGGTGATGGCCGCGAAGACACCGCCGAATCCGAGGACGGTCATCGCCATGGCGAGCAGGACCTGGACGTTCTTCAGGGCGGCCAGTTCGTGACGCAGCCGCACGCCCTCGGCCTTGGGCATGTCGGGGACGAGCCGGGCGATGCCAGCCAGTCCGACCACGCCGAGGGCGGCGACGACGGCGAAGGTGACCCGCCAGCCGAGGGACTGGCCGACGAGCGTGCCCAGCGGAACACCGACGACATTGGCGACGGTCAGTCCGGTGAACATCAGGGCGATGGCTCCGGCCTTCCTGTCCGGGGCGACCAGGTCGGCCGCGACCACCGAGCCGATGCCGAAGAAGGCGCCGTGGGCCAGCGAGGCGATCACCCGCCCGGTCAGCATGAGGCCGAAGGAGGGGGCCAGGGCGGACAGCAGGTTCCCCGCGATGAACAGCCCCATCAGCAGCATCAGCATCCGCTTGCGGGAGATCCTGGTGCCGAGCACGGTCATCAGCGGGGCGCCGAACACGACGCCCAGCGCGTAGCCGGTCACCAGGTAGCCGGCGGTGGGGATGGAGACACCGAAGTCGTCCGCGACCTCGGGCAGCAAGCCCATGATCACGAACTCCGTGGTTCCGATTCCGAAGGCCCCGATCGCGAGGGCCAGAAGCGCGAGAGGCATGGGGGACAGACCTTCCCGGAAGATTGCAGGAGCGCTTTACGCGTCACGACAATAGTTGCAGACGCTGGTTAGTTGCAAACGCCGTATATTGCGGTCCTGCTCTACCCTGGAGTCAGCAGCTCCTGGACGGAGGAAACGCCCATGACAGCCACGGATCCCGCGCTCACCGCCCTCGCTCAGGGCTGGTGCGCCCTCTCCCTGCTGCACGGGAGGATCGAGGCCCACATCGAGCGCGCCCTTCAGGCCCGGCACGATCTGAGCGTGCGGGAGTACTCCCTGCTCGACGTACTGAGCCGGCAGCACGACGGCGACGGGGGCCACCTGCAGATGAAGCAGGTCGCCGACGCGGTCGTGCTCAGCCAGAGCGCCACCACGCGCCTGGTCACCCGCCTCGAGGACCGCGGGCTGCTGGAGCGCTACCTGTGCCCCACCGACCGCCGGGGCATCTACACCAACGTCACCGAAACGGGTCTCAAGCTGCTGGCCGAGGCACGGCCGACCAACGACACGGCCCTGCGCGAGGCCCTCGACAAGGCGGCGGAGAACCCCGAGCTCGCTCCCCTGGTCCGGGCCGTGGAAACGCTGAAGGCGCCGGTGCCCGCGTAGGGTGCCGGCATGGAAGATCTGGAGATACGGGCCGCGGTCGCCGACGACGTTCCCGCGATCGTCGGCATGCTCGCGGACGACCCCCTGGGCGCGCTGCGCGAGTCGCCGGACGACCTCGGTCCCTACCTGACCGCCCTGGAGCGGCTCAGCGCCGACCCGAACCAGCACCTGGTCGTCGCGGTCCGCGAAGGCCGCGTCGTCGGCACGCTCCAGCTCACGGTCGTTCCCGGGCTCTCCCGCCGCGGCGCCACCCGGTCGATCATCGAAGCGGTCCGCGTCCACACGGACGAGCGCGGCAGTGGCCTGGGGAGCCGGCTCGTCGAGTGGGCGATCGGCACCTCCCGCCGCGAGGGCTGCCACCTGGTCCAGCTGACCTCCGACAACACCCGGACCGATGCCCACCGCTTCTACGAACGGCTCGGCTTCACGGCCTCCCACGTGGGCTTCAAGCTGCCGCTGTGACGAAGTGCCGGGGGCCTGTTCCCCGTGGAACAGGACCCGCCCCCCACTCCCCGGCCTCCGGAAGCTAGCCGATGCCCCGCCATCCCTCCGGATCCACTCCGCCCGGTACGGGAGCCCTCTCGTCGTACGGCAGGCGCGTGAACACGAACGAGCCCAGGTCGAGATGGCTCAGCGACCCGTCGGGCCGCCGTACGGGCTTCAGGCGCTCTCCGGCGTAGTAACCCTCCAGGCCCACCCAGGTGCCGTCCTCCGTCGGACGGAAACGCGAGCGCCGCCCGTTGCCGGACAGCGGCTCCAGCGAAACGAGACCGTCGGCCGAGAGCCGGAGCACGAACGCGGACGTCCCCCAGTACCACTGACCCACCAGATCCAGCGCCGCCGGATCCGCCTCCCGCAACGGCTGCCAGGGAGCCGGGATGCGCGGTTCCGCCTCGGCGACGATCCGGACGAGGTCGGCGGCGACCGTGAAAGGCGCCGGTCCGGACGTGCAGTTGGCCAGGACCACCGCGCTCACGTCGTCCGCCACGCTGATCGTGAGGCAGGCGAGGAAGCCCGGCAGCGAACCCGTGTGCCCGACGAGGGAACGTCCGTGCTGGTGACGGATCTCCATGCCCAGGCAGTACGCATAGCCGCTCGCCACGTCCGCCGCCTCGGCCGGCGCGGCCGGCGTCCTCATCTCCCGCAACGACTCGGGGTCCAGCACTCGTTCGTCGCCCTCGACCAGGAAGGCGGCGAAGCGCGCCAGATCACCCGCGGTGGACCACAGTTGGCCGGCGGGCGCCATCACCCCGAGGTCCTCCAGGGGCTCGGGCAGCATCACATCGGCCCACGGATGCACCGCCCAGCCACCCGCGTGCGGCGCTTCCGCGCGCACGGTCGTGCGCCGCAGGCCCAGGGGGACGAGCACTTCCCTCCGGAGCACCTCCTCCCACGGGGCGCCGCGCAGCTTCTCGACCAGGGCGCCGAGCAACGCGTATCCGGGGTTCGAGTAGTGGAACCGCCGGCCGGCGGGGAGCACCAGGGGCCGCTCGCCCAGCACGTCGGCGAGACCGGGGCGCAGGGAGCCGGGGGTCCGCTCCCACCACGGCCCGGGGGTCTCGGCGGCCAGCCCGCCGCCGTGTGCGAGCAGTTCGGCGACGGTCACCCCGCCCACGCCCGTCCCCGGCAGGTGCTTCTCCAGCGGGTCGGCGAGATCGAGCGCTCCCTCGTCGCGCAGCCGGAGCACCAGAACGGCCGTGAAGGTCTTGGTGATCGAACCGATCCGGTACTGCACCCGCTCGTCCGGAGCATGTCCTTCCACCGATGTACGCGCCCCCGTCCACACGGCCTTTCCGCCCCGTACGACGGCCGCGACGAGCGACGGCGCACGTCCTTCGCTCTGGGCGACGGCGATCCTGTGCAGCAACGCCCGCCGCGTAGCGGGCAGCAGTTCTTCCTGATGAGGTGTCGTCATGCCCTCAGTTCAGCAGGAACGGATCAGGTCTGCGCCATGTCCACGAAGCGTGAGTAGTGACCCTGGAAGGCGACCGTGATCGTGGCCGTCGGACCGTTTCGGTGCTTCGCCACGATCAGGTCCGCCTCGCCCGCACGCGGGGACTCCTTCTCGTAGGCGTCCTCGCGGTGCAGCAGGATGACCATGTCGGCGTCCTGCTCGATGGACCCGGACTCACGCAGGTCGGAGACCATCGGCTTCTTGTCCGTGCGCTGCTCGGGGCCACGGTTGAGCTGGGAGAGCGCGATGACCGGGACCTCCAGCTCCTTGGCGAGCAGCTTGAGGTTACGGGACATGTCCGAGACCTCCTGCTGACGGCTCTCGGCCCGTTTGGAACCGCCGGACTGCATCAGCTGCAGGTAGTCGATGACGACCAGCTTCAGGTCGTTGCGCTGCTTCAGACGACGGCACTTGGCGCGGATCTCCATCATCGACAGGTTCGGGGAGTCGTCGATGTAGAGCGGTGCCGCCGAGACGTCCGGCATCCGGCGGGCCAGGCGGGTCCAGTCCTCGTCGGTCATCGTGCCGGAGCGCATGTGGTGCAGGGCGACCCGGGCCTCGGCGGACAGCAGGCGCATCGCGATCTCGTTGCGCCCCATCTCGAGCGAGAAGATGACGCTCGGCAGGTTGTTCTTGATGGACGCCGCCCGCGCGAAGTCCAGAGCGAGCGTCGACTTGCCCATCGCGGGGCGCGCGGCGATGACGATCATCTGCCCCGGGTGCAGACCGTTGGTGAGCGAGTCGAAGTCGGTGAACCCGGTGGGCACGCCGGTCATCTCGCCGCTGCGCGATCCGATCGCCTCGATCTCGTCGAGCGCGCCCTCCATGATGTCGCCGAGCGGCAGGTAGTCCTCGCTGGTGCGCTGCTCGGTGACCGCGTAGATCTCCGCCTGCGCGCGGTTGACGATCTCGTCCACGTCGTCGTCGGCCGCGTATCCCATCTGCGTGATGCGCGTGCCCGCCTCGACCAGGCGGCGCAGCACGGCGCGCTCGTGCACGATCTCCGCGTAGTAGGCCGCGTTGGCCGCCGTGGGGACCGTCTGGACGAGGGTGTGCAGATACGAGGCCCCGCCGACCTTGTTGATCTCACCGCGCTTGGTCAGCTCCGCGGCGATGGTGATGGGGTCGGCCGGCTCGCCCTTGGCGTAGACGTCGAGGATGGCCGTGTAGACGGTCTCGTGGGCCGGCTTGTAGAAGTCGTGGCCCTTGAGGATCTCGACGACGTCGGCGATGGCGTCCTTGGACAGCAGCATGCCGCCCAGCACGGACTGCTCGGCCTCGAGGTCCTGCGGCGGCACCCTCTCGAACGCGGAGCCTCCGCCGTCCCACGCGTCGTCGTCCCGGCCGCGGTCGTGCTGCTCGCCGCGGCCCCTGCCCCCGTCCGCACGGCGGCGCGAGGCGGGCAGACGATCACTGGGTCCGCTCTCGGCCCACGGGTCGTCCAAGGGCTCGGAAATGCTCACCGAGCCACCTCCTCCCGTCCGCCGGAACGGACCTCGCCGTGCCTCTCTGTTCTACGGCACGGCACTGACAAATAAGAGGCCCAACTCCAGTTGTCACGCGCCGGATTTGTGGCGTTTCTGAAACCGGTGGACGGAGCGAGCGCCGGACCACCGTAGGCCCGTCGGCAGCGTCAGCCAATCTGGTTATCCACAGGGCATGTGGACGACCGGCCCAATGCTGTGGAGAACTCCGCAAAACCTGTGCACGAGCCGGTGGACAGGCCTGTGAACAAGCCCGCACCTTTGACATCAGCAAGGCCGTGACCTGCAATTTCATCGTCCACTGGCTGTGCAGAAGAAAAAGTTGCCCAGTCGGATCAAGATCGCTTCATGCGGTGTACGCACGTCCACACCCAGAGCCACACAGTAAGGGTCTACAAGGCTTTGCATCTCTTACCTGTGGACGATTAGATTAGTGCACATGACACAGGCCCCCGCGCGGCCCGGAGCCGCTCGACGGCGGCATGACCGCGAGATCGTCATGCTGGCAGTCCCCGCCTTCGGCGCCCTCGTCGCCGAGCCGCTCTTCGTCATGGCGGACAGCGCCATCGTCGGCCATCTGGGCACGGCACAACTCGCCGGTCTCGGCATCGCCTCGGCCCTCCTGATGACCGCCGTGAGCGTCTTCGTCTTCCTGGCCTACGCCACCACGGCCGCCGTCGCCCGACGCGTCGGAGCCGGCGACCTCCCGTCGGCCATCCGTCAGGGCATGGACGGAATCTGGCTGGCGCTGCTCCTCGGCGCCACCGTCATGGCCGTCGTCCTGCCCACGGCACCCGCTCTCGTGGAACTTTTCGGCGCCTCCGACACGGCGGCCCCCTACGCAACCGTCTATCTGCGGATCTCCACACTCGGCATACCGGCCATGCTGGTCGTGCTCGCCGCGACCGGTGTCCTCCGCGGACTGCAGAACACCAGGACACCGCTCTACGTCGCCATCGCCGGCTTCGTCGCCAACGGTGTACTCAATGTCGTGCTGGTCTATGGCGCCGGCCTCGGCATCGCGGGCTCCGCCTGGGGCACCGTCATCGCACAGTGCGGCATGGCCGCGGTCTACCTCTTCGTGGTGCTGCGCGGGGCGCGCAGGCACGGGGCGTCACTGCGCCCGGACGCCGCAGGCATCAGGGCCTCCGCCCAGGCGGGCGTTCCCCTGCTGGTCCGGACCCTCTCGCTCCGGGCGATCCTGATGATCGCGACAGCCGTCGCCGCCCGTCTCGGCGACTCCGACATCGCGGCCCACCAGATCATCCTCTCCCTGTGGAGCCTGCTCGCCTTCGCGCTGGATGCCATCGCCATCGCCGGTCAAGCCATCATCGGGCGCTATCTGGGCGCCGGCGACGACCAGGGTGCCCGTGAGGCATGCCGCCGCATGGTCGAGTGGGGGATCGCGGTCGGTGCTGTCCTCGGCGTCCTGGTGGTCCTCGCCCGGCCGGTGTTCCTTCCCCTGTTCACCAGTGACTCCAGGGTCATGGATGCCGCCCTGCCCGCCCTGGTGCTGGTGGCGCTGTCCCAGCCGATCTGCGGCATCGTCTTCGTCCTGGACGGGGTTCTGATGGGCGCGGGCGACGGACCGTACCTGGCCTGGGCGATGCTGCTGACTCTCGCGGTGTTCACTCCCGCCGCCCTGCTGGTTCCCGCACTCGGGGGCGGACTCACCGCGCTGTGGGCCACGATGACCCTCATGATGACCGTGCGGATGCTGACCTTGTGGCTCCGTACCCGCTCCGGCCGCTGGATCGTCACGGGCGCCGCACGCTGACCGTTTCACGTGAAACACAGCGATGGGGGCCGCACCCCGAAGGGTGCGGCCCCCATGCTCACTGCTTCAGCGAGCGCGGCACTCAGCCGGCGACGACCTCGATGTCGACCTTGGCGGCCACCTCGGGGTGCAGACGCACGGACGTCTCGTGAGCGCCCAGCGTCTTGATCGGCGAGCCCAGCTCGATGCGGCGCTTGTCGACCTCGGGACCACCGGCGGCCTTGATCGCCGAAGCGATGTCGGCCGGGGTGACGGAACCGAAGAGACGACCGGCGTCGCCGGAGCGGACGGCCAGGCGGACCTTGACGCCCTCGAGCTGGGCCTTCACCTGGTTGGCCTGCTCGATGGTCTGGATCTCGTGGATCTTGCGAGCGCGACGGATCTGCTCGACGTCCTTCTCGCCGCCCTTGGTCCAGCGGATCGCGAGCTTCCGCGGGACCAGGTAGTTGCGAGCGTAACCGTCCTTGACGTCGACGACGTCGCCCGCGGCGCCGAGGCCGGAGACCTCGTGGGTGAGGATGATCTTCATGAGTTGGTCACCCTTCCCTTATCGCGCGGTGGAGGTGTAGGGCAGCAGCGCCATCTCACGGCTGTTCTTGACGGCCGTGGCGACGTCACGCTGGTGCTGCGTGCAGTTGCCGGTCACGCGGCGGGCACGGATCTTGCCGCGGTCGGAAATGAACTTCCGCAGCATGTTCGTGTCCTTGTAGTCCACGTACGTGACCTTGTCCTTGCAGAATGCGCAGACCTTCTTCTTAGGCTTGCGCACAGGCGGCTTCGCCATGATGTTTCTCCTGTGTGATCAAGAAGTGTGGGTACGGCCCCGTCTAGAAGGGGGGCTCGTCCGAGTAGCCACCGCCGCTGCCGCCGGAGCCACCGCCCCAGCCACCGCCGCCGCCCTGCTGGCCACCGGCGGGAGCGCCGGTCGCCCACGGGTCGTCGGCGGGAGCGCCGCCGCCCTGCTGGCCGCCGCCGGGGCCGCCGCCCCAGCCGCCGCCACCCTGGCCGCCCTGGCCACCGCCGCCGTAACCGCCCTGGCCGCCGCGGCCGGTGGTCTTGGTGACCTTGGCCGTGGCGTTGCGCAGGCTGGCGCCGACTTCCTCGACGTCCAGTTCGTAGACCGTGCGCTTGACACCCTCACGGTCCTCGTAGGACCGCTGCTTCAGCCGGCCCTGCACGATCACGCGCATGCCTCGCTGGAGCGACTCGGCGACGTTCTCCGCCGCCTGACGCCAGACCGAGCAGGTCAGGAACAGGCTCTCGCCGTCCTTCCACTCGTTCGTCTGGCGGTCGAAGGTGCGGGGAGTCGACGCGACGCGGAACTTCGCGACGGCCGCACCGGACGGGGTGAAGCGCAGCTCGGGGTCGTCGACAAGATTGCCGACGACCGTGATGACGGTCTCGCCTGCCATGGGGAACCTCTCGGCGGGTTTGCTGCTGGCTGCTTGGGCTGCTACTCGAGTCCCGGGATCAGCTGAGCGGAAGAGCTCAGTGAGTCTCGGGGCGGAGGACCTTGGTCCGGAGGACCGACTCGTTCAGGTTCATCTGGCGGTCGAGCTCCTTGACGACCGCAGGCTCGGCCTGCAGGTCGATGACCGAGTAGATGCCCTCGGGCTTCTTCTTGATCTCGTACGAGAGACGACGACGGCCCCAGGTGTCGACCTTCTCGACCTTTCCGCCGCCGTCACGGACGACGGAAAGGAAGTTCTCGATCAGCGGGGAGACAGCGCGCTCCTCGGTGTCGGGGTCGAGGATGACCATCACCTCGTAGTGACGCATGTGGAACCCACCTCCTTTGGACTCAGCGGCCACGGTCGTTCCGTGGCAGGAGGGTCGTGATGCGTTGTCGCAACGATGCCTGTCAGTAGAACAGCCGCCACTGACAATCGAGGCCGGGCGGCGATCTCCCAGGCCGGCCGGGACGGACCGTGGCCCTTCCCCGACTCGCCTGGCTCTGTCCGGGCAGACACCGATGCGGACGGTACAGAGTACCCGCACAGCGGCTTCCGGTTGAAATCCGGCCGTGGGGACAGTCAATCTGTACACATCGGGTGTGTACGGCGCTACGATCCGCCGCCTTTCGCAGGAGGTGCCCCATGGCACAGGCATTGCGACCCAACACCGCCGGAGGCCTTTTCGCCACGGACGGCAAACCCCACCCGCTCCAGGACGCCCTGCTGGCGGCGACCCTGGTGCTGGGCATCACGTCCTTCGTCACGGCGATGTTCCACCATCTGCACCTGCTCAGTTCCTGGACCGGCCTGGTGGGGATCCTCACCGGCGCGTACGGCCAGTGGATCTCGGTGACGACCCGCGCGCGCTTCGGCCTCGTCCTGGGCCTCGGTGCCTCGGCGGTCGGGTTCTTCCTGGGCATGGCGCACGGGGGTCTCTTCGGCGG
Organism: Streptomyces caelestis; assembly: GCF_001279005.1. GTDB lineage: Bacteria > Actinomycetota > Actinomycetes > Streptomycetales > Streptomycetaceae > Streptomyces > Streptomyces heliomycini. The sequence continues at coordinate 131,711 of NZ_LGCN01000228.1, read as the reverse complement.
GCTCTTCGACTGACGTCGAGCACCCTCCCTTTCGGACATCGTCGAACGCCCCGGCCGGCGACGGGCCGGGGCGAAGGCCCAGTGCGCCCAACCGGGGCGCCCCCGAGGCGCAGTAGGCTTCGCGCGAGAGCCGGAGCCCCTGAACCCATGGGGACACACCAGCCCGAGGAGCGCCCCGAATGAGCCTGACCCTGAGGACCATCAGCCGAGAGCAGCATCTGGCCTACATCCAGAGCCTGCCGTCGGCGAGTCACATGCAGGTCCCGGCCTGGGCTGATGTCAAGGCGGAATGGCGCTCGGAGAACCTCGGCTGGTTCGACGACCGGACCGGCGAGATGGTCGGAGCCGGGCTCGTCCTCTACCGGCAACTGCCCAAGATCAAGCGTTACCTCGCCTACCTGCCCGAGGGCCCGGTCATCAACTGGTTCGCGCCGAATCTCCAGGAGTGGATCGAGCCGATGCTCGCCCACCTGAAGCAGCAGGGCGCGTTCTCGGTGAAGATGGGCCCGCCGGTGATCATCCGGCGCTGGGAGGCCACGACCATCAAGAGGGGCATCCAGGACCAGGACGTGAAGCGTCTGCGTGACCTGGAGGCCGATTTCATCGAGCCCCGCGCCTTCGAGGTCGCCGACAAGCTGCGCCGCATGGGCTGGCAGCAGGGCGAGGACGGCGGCGCCGGCTTCGGCGACGTCCAGCCCCGCTACGTCTACCAGGTGCCGCTGGCCAACCGCGCCCTGGAAGACGTCCACAAGAACTTCAACCAGCTGTGGCGCCGCAACATCAAGAAGGCGGAGAAGGCCGGCGTCGAGGTCGTCCAGGGCGGCTACGACGATCTGCCCGAGTGGCAGCGGCTGTACGAGATCACGGCCGTGCGCGACCACTTCCGGCCCCGCCCGCTGTCGTACTTCCAGCGCATGTGGACGGCCCTCAACACCGAGGACCCCAACCGCATGCGGCTGTACTTCGCCCGGCACAACGGCGTGAACCTGTCCGCGGCGACGATGCTGATCGTCGGGGGGCACGTCTGGTACTCCTACGGCGCCTCCGACAACATCGGCCGCGAGGTCCGGCCCTCGAACGCGATGCAGTGGCGGATGCTGCGCGACGCCTACGCGCTCGGCGCGACCGTCTACGACCTGCGCGGCATCTCCGACTCGCTGGACGAGACCGACCACCTCTTCGGTCTGATCCAGTTCAAGGTGGGCACCGGCGGCCAGGCCGCCGAGTACCTCGGCGAGTGGGACTTCCCGCTGAACAAGTTGCTCCACAAGGCTCTCGACATCTACATGTCGCGCCGCTGAACCCCGCTTCGCCGCTCCGGCGGCTCCCGTCGTCCCCCACCTCTGACACACCGCAGCCACGAGAAAGGTTCCAGGTCCGGCCATGGCGCTCACGCTCTACGTCGACACCGCGCGCTGGCGGGCGCATCACAAGCACGTGCAGGAGCAGTTCCCGGGACTGGTCCCGGTCTGTAAGGGCAACGGCTATGGCTTCGGCCACGAGCGGCTGGCCGAGGAGGCCACCCGGCTCGGCTCGGACGTCCTCGCGGTCGGCACGACGTACGAGGCCGCCCGGATCAAGGACTGGTTCAGCGGCGACCTGCTGGTGCTGACGCCCTACCGGCGCGGCGAGGAGCCGGTGCCGCTGCCCGACCGGGTCATCCGCTCGGTGTCGTCCGTCGACGGCGTGTACGGACTGGTGGGCGCCCGGGTGGTCATCGAGGTGATGTCCTCGATGAAACGGCACGGCGTCAGCGAGCAGGACCTGCCCCAGCTGCACTCGGCGATAGAGAACGTCCGGCTGGAGGGGTTCGCCATCCACCTGCCGCTGGACCGCACCGACGGCTCGGACGCCGTCGAGGAGGTCATCGGCTGGATGGACCGTCTGCGGGCGGCCCGCCTCCCGCTGCACACGATGTTCGTGAGTCACCTCAAGGCCGACGAGCTCGCCCGGCTGCAGCAGCAGTTCCCGCAGACCCGCTTCCGCGCCCGGATCGGCACCCGGCTCTGGCTGGGGGACCACGAGGCCACCGAGTACCGGGGCGCGGTCCTGGACGTCACACGCGTCGCCAAGGGGGACCGGTTCGGCTACCGGCAGCAGAAGGCCGCCTCCGACGGCTATCTGGTGGTCGTGGCGGGCGGTACGTCGCACGGGGTGGGGCTGGAGGCGCCCAAGGCCCTGCACGGCGTCATGCCGCGCGCCAAGGGCGTCGCCCGCGCCGGCCTCGCCACGGTCAACCGGAACCTCTCGCCGTTCGTCTGGGGCGGCAAGCAGCGCTGGTTCGCCGAGCCGCCGCACATGCAGGTGTCGATCCTGTTCGTGCCCGCGGACGCGCCGGAACCGAAGGTGGGCGAGGAACTGGTGGCTCATCTCCGGCACACCACCACGCAGTTCGACCGGCTCCTCGACCGCTGACAGCGGGAACGGCCGTACACGGTTCTTCCGTGTACGGCCGTTCCCGTGCCCTGAGCGGACGTCACCCCCGGCGCGTTCGCTCAGAGCGAACCCCCGGTGGCTTCCGTCCTGCCCCATTCGACCGGGGTCCCCTCGAAGTGGACCGCGTGCCGCGCGGGGTGAGCCGCGGGACCGAGCACGAACACGTCCTCCGCCCCGTCCAGCACCCCGCCCGAGGGGTCGTCGTCACCGGACCGGCGCACCGGGTCCCGCTCCGGCATCAGGATGTCGCGCAGGACCATGGCGCACAGGTAGAGCGTCCCCAGCAGATGCACTCCGATCGCCCAGTGATAGCCGTCGACGGGCAGTCCCTTGTGGGCGTCCCCGCTGGTCGTGTAGGCGAGGTACATCCAGATGCCCAGGAAGTACGCCACCTCGCAGGCCTGCCAGACGAGGAAGTCCCGCCACTTCGGCCGGGCCAGGGCCGCCAGCGGCACCAGCCACAGGACGTACTGCGGCGAGTAGACCTTGTTGGTGAGGATGAACGCCGCGACGATCAGGAAGGCGAGCTGGGCGAACCGCGGCCGGCGGGGGGCCGTGAGCGCGAGCGCCGCGACACCCACGCAGCACAGCAGCATCAGCACCGTGGCGAGCGTGTTGACCGTGTCGGTGCTCAGCGGGTCGTCCGAGTTCTGCGCCAGGATCAGCCAGAAGGACCCGAAGTCGACGCCCCTCTCCTGGCTGAACGTGTAGAACTTCGACCAGCCGTCGAACGCGAAGAGCATCACGGGCCCGTTCACGACGAGCCAGGCGACGGCCGCACCGCCGAGGGCCGTGCCGTACTCCCGCCACCGTCCCGCGCGCCAGCACAGCACCAGCAGCGGCCCGAGCAGCAGCACGGGATAGAGCTTGGCGGCCGTGGCGAGCCCGAGGAGGACGCCGAAGGCGAGGGAGCGCCCCCGTGACCACATCAGCATCGCGGCGGCCGTCAGGGCGACCGCCAGCAGGTCCCAGTTGATGGTCGCGGTCAGCGCGAAGGCCGGCGCCAGCGCGACCAGCAGACCGTCCCAGGGCCGCCGCGCGTGCGTACGGGTCACGCAGACGACGATGACGGCCGCGCACGCCATGAGCATCCCGGCGTTGACCATCCAGTACCACTGTTCCTGGTCCTGGACACTGCCGCTGCCGGGGGTGAGCCAGGCGGCGACCTCCATGAACAGGCCGGTCAGCACCGGGTACTCGAGGTACTCCATGTCCCCGGGGAGCCTGTCGAAGTACGGCACCAGCCCGTCGGCGAAGCCGCGCCCCTGGTAGAGGTGCGGGATGTCCGAGTAGCACGCATGCGTGTACTGGGAGCCGGCGCCGACGAACCAGGCGCCGTTGTAGCAGGGCGCCTTCTGCACCAGGCCGAGGGCGAACATGCCGATCGCAACGAGCGCGATCACCCGCACCGGGGACCACCAGGAGGTCCCGGTCAGAGCGCGCCGCCCGAGCGGACCGCCGATCAGCTCGCTGCCGGCCGCGGCGACCCGGTCCTCCTCGGTCGGCCGCACCGGCTCCGGCTCGTGGACGCTCGCTCGCGTCGATTCTCCACTGGGCATGCCGAACATCCTGCCGTAAGTCTCCGGGACTCCCCAGGCTCAGGTCCGCAGCCGACGCCGTTCGCGGACGCGTCATCGAGGCCGGTGTCCTGTGGCGCGGCGGAAGACCGTGTCCGTGCCCGTCATCGGCCCATGGCCGCTCGAGCACGGACCGCTCTTCCTCCGCCTCGGCGCCCTCCGCCCGCAACCGCCCTCCCCAGCGCGCGATCCGCACACCGGCCTCCCGGTCGACCGGATCGGAAGCGTTCTCGTCCGGACCGGTCAGCGCCCCGTGCGGACCCGGCGCCCCTGAGGCCGGGACCAAGCCATGAGACGTGCTCCACGCGTTCGTGGGGCATGTGGAGCGCGGAAGGAGACGGAACCGGCAGAACCCTCACCGATCACCAATGCTCACCAGTCCCGTTCGGAGCGAAGAGTCAGCGGTTTCGGATGACTTCATCGCCACCAGGAAGCACACGGCCGGCGACTGCCGCCGCCGGACTTCGTGCCCTGATTCACTACAGGTTGATCCTTTTCTTACAGTAGTTGAGCTGGTCGCTCCCCTCATAGCGGGCGACCTGAACCCCGGCGTCAAAAAATATTGCCCGGGCCCGAGACATACGCGTCCCACGTTTTAGTGACGCCGTTTCCCTCGTCATTCTCACGCCAGGGGAAGTAGTACGTCTCATCGGCGTGCACCACATACAGCCGCGCCCGCACGTGGTGGCCGTCGGCCGGCGTGTCCTTCACCTCCGGTCGCACGAGAGACCCCGCACGCAAGCGACTGCCGCGGCGGCTCACCGGACCGACCAGTCGAAAGCCCCGCGCATCTCGCAGGAAAACCAATGAGACCGAACAACGGATACCCGTCCGGCCCATGGCATCACATCGCTTTTCCAGCGCAAAGGAAAAGATCGGCCTTCGGTATCCACGCAAGCAGATACCGAAGACCGATCTCACACGCGAGGCGCGGTGCGCCGGTCAGCCCGTGGAGCCTCCGAAGAGAGTGTTGCCTCCGTTGCCGTTGCCCCTGCTGTTCCCGGGGTCACTGCTGGACGTGGGATCCGGCGAGCTGGTCGCCCCTCCGTCCGTGCCGCCGTTGTCCGTGCCGCCGTTGTCCGTGCCGCCCGTTTCCTCCTCACCGTCGTCTTCGCAGTTGAAGTCGAACGGCCCGCACGTGGCGGTGTTGGTCGGTGACGGCGGCGTGGTCTCGGTCCGCGTGGGCGACGCGGGCGCCGTCGGCGTCTCCTTCTCCTCTTCTTCCTCGGTCTCCGTGGCGGTCGGGGTGGGAGACGGCGCTCCGATCCCGTCCGCGATCTCGCCGATCTTCTCGGCCTTGGGGAATCCGGGGTCCTCCTCGCCCTTCAGGGCGACCTTCATGTACTCGGTCCAGATCTGCGTGGGGACGTCACCACCGTGGATGGATTCCTCACCCGCCGTGCCGTTCATGGAGAGCAGCTTGTGGTCCTTGGGGTCCTCACGGAACATGGCGACCGAGGTCGCGAGCTGCTGGGTGTAGCCGACCCACCACGCGGACTTGTTCTCGTCGGTCGTACCCGTCTTGCCGGCCGCCGCACGCCCCAGTCCCTGCGCCTTGTAACCGGTACCGTTCGCGATCACGTTCTCGAGGACCTCGGTGACGTTGTGCGCCACGTTCTCGGGCATCGCCAGCTTGACGCGCGGCTTCTCGAAGCCGGGCAGCTCCGTCCCCTTGTGCTTGACCGCGGTCACCGAGTACGGGTCGGCCTGCTTGCCGGACGCCGCGAAGGTCGCGTAGGCGTCGGCCATGCGGATCGCGCTGGGGGTCGACGTGCCCAGGGCGAACGACGCGTTCAGCTGCCCGGAGAAGCTTTCCTTCAGGATGCCGGCCTTCTCGGCGACCTCCGCCACGTTCTTCATCCCCACGTCCATGCCGAGCTGCACGAAGGGGGTGTTGACGGACTGCTCCATCGCCTTGTGCAGGGTGATGTAACCCCACTTGTAGTCGGTCTCGTTCTCCTGGAAGAAGGGCGTGTTGTCCTTCTTGAGGACGAGGGAGCCGTCGTTCTCCCTGATCTGCAGGTGGTCGTTGCCGTTGTACTTGCTCTGCGGCGAGACGCCCACGCCGTTCGTCTTGTACGTGCCGTGCTGCATCGCGGCGGCCAGCACGAACGGCTTCCACGTCGAACCGACGGGGACACCCGAGGTGTCCGCGTTGTTGTTGAAGTGGCCGTTCTCGAAGCCGGCACCGCCGTAGAGCGCGACGATCGCACCGTCGTTGGGCTTCACCGACGCCGCGCCGAACTGGACGTGCCGGTCCTCCTCGCGCTTCTTCGGGTCGAGCTTCTCCTTCTCGACCTTCTGCACGGCCTTGGCCAGCGCCTCGACCTTGTCCTTCTCGAAGGTCGTGTAGATCTGGTAGCCGCCCTGGTCGAACTGCGCCTCGGTGATGTCGGAGTTCTTCAGGACGTAGCGCTTCGCCGTGTCGACGAGGTAGCTGACCTGGCCGGTCATGCCCTTGACCGCCTTGCGGCCCTGCGGCTCGGGGTACTTCTTGGTCGCCTTCTGGTAGTCGGCGTCCGAGAGGTGCTCGTCCGCGTGCATCTGCTCGAGGATCCAGCTCCAGCGCTCCTCGGAACGCTCACGGTTCTTCTCGGGGGTGGCGGCGGAGTCGAGGTTCTGATTGCCCGCGGGGTCGTAGTACGTCGGCCCCTTGAGCAGCGCGGCGAGGAAGGCGCACTCGCTGGGCGTGAGATCGACCGCGTCCTTGCCGTAGTAGGTCTGGGCGGCGGCCTGGATGCCGTAGGCGCCACGGCCGTAGTACGAGGTGTTCAGATAGCCCTGGAGGATCTGCTTCTTGGATAGCTTGGTGCCCACCTTGATCGAGATGAACATCTCCTTGAACTTCCGGGAGACCGTCTGCTCCTGGCTCAGGTAGGTGTTCTTCACGAACTGCTGGGTGATCGTCGAACCGCCCTGGGTGTTCCCACCCGTGGCCATGTTGCCGAGCGCCCGGGCGATGCCCATGGGGTCGATGCCCGAGTCGTCGTAGAAGCTCTTGTTCTCGGCCGAGATCACCGCCCACTGCATGGCCGCGGGGATCCGGTCGATCGTGACGTTCTGCCGGTTCTGGCCGCTGCCGGTGGCGACCATCTGGGTGCCGTCGGCCCAGTAGTAGACGTTGTTCTCGGACAACGCCATGGCGTTCTCCTCGCTGGGCACGCTCACCATGGCGTATCCGATCCCCGCCACGGCGACCATGCTGCCGAAGAGCGCGAGGCACAGCCCGGACACGAGCCTCCACGACGGCGTCCAGCGGCGCCAGCCGTCCTTGTCGTGGCGCGGATAGTCGATGATCCGCTTCTTCCCGGGAGGAGCCGCGCGCCCGCCGCCCCGGCCGGGGCCCGCGGCACCGGCACGGCGGCCCCCGCCCCTCTGTGCCGCGCGCCGCGCCTCGGCGCGGCTGCCGTACATGTGTTCCTCACCCCCCGAGCCGTGGGAGCCCGACCCATAGGAATCGGACGGAGACCCGGTGGCGCCTCGCGGTGCCGCGCGGCGGCCGGAGGACGAGCCGGACTGGCCGCGTCGGGCCGCGGCACGTCCGCCTCCCTGCGGCTGCGGCGGTTTGCGACGGTGCTCGCTCATCGAACGACTACTCCTCGGGCAGGCGCACCCTTGCGCGCCTGGAAACGGCGGCTGGTTTCCGGTCCCCCCGAAGTACGGATGCGGCGCTTCGCGCATTCACCCGTACCGCACCGGGGACCAAGACGTCCCCGGGCGTCACTCGGTTCCCGGTGGTCTGCATGGCGCACAGACTACGCACCGCCAAAACCCGCCGAGCACAGAAGTTCACCTCAAATCAGGCAACTTGCTCCTGATCGACCGGTGATGTGACCCCGTTCACTTTCCTTGCCCTTGTCGCATCCGGAAGGCCGTTCTATCGTCGTGATGTATCGAGTCGATACATCAGTTCGGCATAAGGGCGGCGACGAGCCGCACACGAGTCCGTCACGGCACGACCGCGGCAGAGAGGAGGCGACGATGAGCCGGCGTTCCGGGATCCTCGAGTTCGCCGTACTCGGCCTGCTCCGCGAGTCCCCGATGCACGGCTATGAGCTGCGCAAACGACTCAATACGTCACTGGGTGTGTTCCGTGCGTTCAGCTACGGGACGCTCTACCCCTGCCTCAAGACGCTGCTCGCAAACGGCTGGTTGATCGAGGAACCGGGGAACACCAGCGAGGACGCCCTCGCCGCTCCGCTCACGGGGCGACGCGCCAAGATCGTCTACCGGTTGACGGCGGAGGGTAAGGAGCACTTCGAGCAGCTCCTCTCCCAGACGGGACCGGACGCGTACGAGGACGAGACCTTCGCCGCGCGGTTCGCCTTCTTCGGGCAGACGTCGCGCGACGTGCGCATGCGCGTGCTCGAAGGCCGCCGCAGCCGGCTGGAGGAGCGCCTCGAGAAGATGCGCGCCTCCCTGGCCCGGACCCGGGAGCGCCTCGACGACTACACGCTCGAGCTCCAGCGCCACGGGATGGAGTCCGTGGAGCGCGAAGTGCGCTGGCTGAACGAGCTCATCGAGAGCGAGCGGGCCGGGCGGGACCTGAAGGGATCCGCCACCGGGGGACCCGCTCAGCAGGACACCACATCTGGAACGACGGGCGGCCTGCCCCGGACCGGGGACGATCCCCGGCCGGATACGCCCGACGACACCGCCACGTGAGACCCGCTGAAGGGCCTCACTCGTACACACAGGGAGCAACCGGAATGGGTTCGGTTCGCGTAGCCATCGTCGGCGTGGGCAACTGCGCCGCATCGCTGGTGCAGGGCGTCGAGTACTACAAGGACGCCGACCCGGCGTCCAAGGTCCCGGGCCTGATGCACGTCCAGTTCGGCGACTACCACGTCCGTGACATCGAGTTCGTCGCCGCCTTCGACGTGGACGCCAAGAAGGTCGGTCTGGACCTCGCGGACGCCATCGGCGCCTCCGAGAACAACACCATCAAGATCTGCGACGTGCCGAACAGCGGCGTCCAGGTCCAGCGCGGCCACACCCTCGACGGTCTCGGCAAGTACTACCGGGAGACCATCGAGGAGTCCGCCGAGGAGCCGGTCGACGTCGTCCGGGTCCTCAAGGACAAGCAGGTCGACGTCCTCGTCTGCTACCTGCCCGTCGGCTCCGAGGACGCGGCGAAGTTCTACGCCCAGTGCGCCATCGACGCCAAGGTCGCCTTCGTCAACGCCCTCCCGGTCTTCATCGCCGGCACCAAGGAGTGGGCGGACAAGTTCACCGAGGCGGGCGTCCCGATCGTCGGTGACGACATCAAGTCCCAGGTCGGCGCCACCATCACGCACCGCGTCATGGCGAAGCTGTTCGAGGACCGCGGTGTCGTCCTGGACCGCACGATGCAGCTGAACGTCGGCGGCAACATGGACTTCAAGAACATGCTCGAGCGCGACCGCCTCGAGTCCAAGAAGATCTCCAAGACGCAGGCCGTCACCTCGCAGATCCCCGACCGGGATCTCGGCGAGAAGAACGTCCACATCGGCCCGTCCGACTACGTGGCCTGGCTGGACGACCGCAAGTGGGCCTACGTCCGCCTGGAGGGCCGCGCGTTCGGTGACGTCCCGCTGAACCTGGAGTACAAGCTCGAGGTCTGGGACTCCCCGAACTCCGCCGGTGTCATCATCGACGCCCTGCGCGCCGCGAAGATCGCCAAGGACCGGGGCATCGGCGGCCCGATCCTCTCGGCGTCCTCGTACTTCATGAAGTCCCCGCCGGTGCAGTACTTCGACGACGAGGCCCGCGAGAACGTCGAGAAGTTCATCCAGGGCGAGGTCGAGCGCTGAGACCTCCCCCTGGTGGGCAGGTGAGGGTCTCCGGGGCACATGTCCCGGAGACCCTCTCCGTATGTGAGGCTGTGCCCCATGGCCGTCGTCCGTGACCTGCGCGTTCTGCTGCGTCTCCAGGGCTTCAGACGCCTGCTCGCCGTCCGGCTGCTCTCCCAGGGCGCCGACGGCGTCTTCCAGGTCGCGCTCGCCGCCTACGTGGTCTTCTCCCCCGAGAAGCAGACGTCGGCCACGGCGATCGCCTCCGCGATGGCGGTTCTGCTCCTCCCCTACTCCGTGGTCGGCCCCTTCGCGGGAGTCCTCCTGGACCGCTGGCGCCGCCGTCAGGTCTTCCTGTACGGCAACCTGCTGCGCGCCCTGATGGCCTCGGTGACCGCCCTCCTGATCCTCGGCCGGGTGCCCGACTGGCTCCTCCTCGTCGCCGCCCTGTGCGTCACGGGCGTCAACCGCTTCGTCCTCGCCGGGCTGTCCGCAGCGCTGCCTCGCGTGGTGGACAGCGGGCGGCTGGTGGTCGCCAACTCCCTCTCCCCGACCGCCGGGACGCTCGCCGCGACCGCGGGCGGTGGTCTCGCCTTCCTCGTCCGCCTGGTCATCGCCGACTCCGACGCGGCCGTGGTGCTCGTGGGCGCCGCGCTGTACCTGTGCGCGGCCCTGGCCTCACTGCGCATGGCGAAGGAACTGCTGGGTCCCGACCACGCGTGGGCACACCCCCGGCTGGCCACGGCGCTCACCGGGACGGCGCGCGATCTGCTGGCAGGCGTACGGCACCTCGCCGCTCCCCGGCGCAGGGAGGCCGCCTGGGCGCTCACGGCGATGTCGCTCATGCGGTTCTGCTACGGCGCGATGCTCGTCATGCTGCTGATGCTCTGCCGGTACGCCCTGACGTCGACCACCGACGAGGGGCTCGCCCTGCTGGGACTGGCGTTGGGCGTGTCCGGAGCCGGCTTCTTCGCCGCGGCCGTCCTCACGCCCTGGGCCGCGGGGCGGCTCGGCCCCGGCCGCTGGATCGTGGTGTGCGCCGCTACGGCGGCCGTGCTGGAGCCGTTGCTCGGTCTGCCCTTCGCCTCCGGCCCTCTGCTGGCCGGGGCGTTCGTCCTGGGTCTGACCACCCAGGGTGCGAAGATCGCCACGGACACCCTCGTCCAGGCCTGTGTCGACGACGACTTCCGCGGCCGGATCTTCTCCGTGTACGACGTCCTGTTCAACGTGGCCTTCGTCGGCGCCGCGGGGGTGGCCGCCCTGATGCTCCCGCCGGACGGCCGATCGATCCCCCTCGTGGTAACGATCGCCGTTATCTACGGAGGAGTAGCTGTGGCTATGGCCCGTTTTGAGCGCCAGTAAGTGTCACATCAACGCCACAGAGCCATATCGAGCCACGGAGTTGTCAGTGCGGGCCGGTAGCTTACGTGCGTCTTATCAGCGCATCTTTCGCGCCACGTATCTATGTTCCAGGGGGACTCCCACATGACCACTCCGCCGCCCCAGGGCAACCCGTTCGCACAGGGTCAGCAGCAGCCCCAGGGCCAGGCCGACCAGGCCCCCTTCCCGCAGCAGGCGGGCCAGCCCGGGTTCCCCCCGCCGGGCACTCCGGTCCCCCCACCGGCTCCCGCCAAGCGCTTCAGCAAGAAGGCACTGCGCATCGTCGGCTTCATTGTCATCGCGGTGCTCATAGCCGTGGGCAAGTGGTTCTTCGGCCAGACCGACGCCGAGACCACGTCGGTGGGCAGCTGCATGCACAACGAGGGCACGCAGATCAGCCCGGAGCTCAAGACGGTCGACTGCTCCTCGGGGGACGCCCAGTACAAGGTGGTCGAGAAGTTCGACAACACCAGTGACGACAGCAAGTGCGAGACCGTCCAGGAGGCGACGATCTCCTACTACCAGACGGGTGACAGCAGCCACAATGTGGTTCTCTGCCTGAAGGAAGTGAAGTAGCGCCTCCTTGCAGGCTTCAAAGGGCGGTGTTTCACGTGAAACACCGCCCTCGTCATGCCAACGGGGGCATGTTTCACGTGAAACATGCCCCCGTTCCACGCTCTCAGCCCTGCTGTCCGGCCCACCACTCCTTGAGCGCCGCCACCGCCGCGTCGTGCCCCATCGGACCGTTCTCCAGTCGGAGCTCCAGCAGGTGCTTGTACGCCTGGCCGACGGCCGGGCCCGGCTTGACGCCGAGGATCTCCATGATCTGGTTGCCGTCGAGGTCCGGGCGGATGGCGTCCAGTTCCTCCTGCTCCTGAAGCTGGGCGATGCGCGCCTCCAAGCCGTCGTACGCACGCGAGAGCGCCGAGGCCTTGCGCTTGTTGCGGGTCGTGCAGTCCGAACGGGTCAGCTTGTGGAGCCGCCCGAGAAGCGGTCCGGCGTCACGGACGTAGCGGCGCACGGCGGAGTCCGTCCACTCTCCCGTGCCGTAGCCGTGAAAGCGCAGATGGAGCTCGACGAGACGCGAGACATCCTTCACCAGCTCGTTGGAGTACTTGAGCGCCGTCATGCGCTTCTTGGTCATCTTCGCCCCGACCACTTCGTGGTGGTGGAACGAGACGCGCCCGTCCTTCTCGAAGCGCCGCGTGCGTGGCTTGCCGATGTCGTGCAGCAGGGCTGCCAGGCGCAGGGTCAGATCGGGGCCGTCCTCCTCCAGGGCCATCGCCTGCTCCAGGACGATCAGCGTGTGGTCGTAGACGTCCTTGTGCCGGTGGTGCTCGTCCCGCTCCAGGCGCAGGGCCGGCAGCTCGGGCAGCACGCACGCGGCGATCCCGGTGTCCACGAGCAGGGACAGTCCCTTGCGCGGGTGCGTGGAGAGAATCAGCTTGTTCAACTCGTCCCGCACGCGCTCGGCGGAGACGATCTCGATGCGCTCGGCCATCTCCTTCATCGCCGTGACGACCTCGGGTGCCACCTCGAAGTCGAGCTGGGCGGCGAAACGGGCGGCCCGCATCATCCGCAGCGGATCGTCCGAGAAGGACTCCTCGGGCGTGCCCGGGGTACGCAGCACCCGCGCGGCCAGATCGGCGCGACCGCCGTGCGGATCGATGAACCGCTTCTCCGGCAGCGCGACGGCCATCGCGTTCACCGTGAAGTCACGACGGACCAGATCCTCCTCGATCGAATCGCCGTACGACACCTCCGGCTTGCGCGAGGTGCGGTCGTACGCCTCCGAGCGATAGGTGGTCACCTCGATCTGGAAGCTTCGGTCGGCGTCTTCGACGCGGGCGTCCTTCTGCGCGCCGACCGTGCCGAAGGCGATCCCGACGTCCCAGACGGCGTCCGCCCAGGGACGCATGATCTTCAGCACGTCCTGCGGGCGGGCGTCGGTCGTGAAGTCCAGATCGTTGCCGAGGCGGCCGAGCAACGCGTCCCGCACCGAGCCGCCCACCAGGGCGAGTGAGAACCCGGCCTCCTGGAAGCGGCGGGCGAGGTCGTCGGCGACAGGGGCGACCCGCAGCAGTTCACTCACGGCGCGGTCCTGCGCCTGGCTCAGGGCACTGGTGTCTTCGTTGGCGTTCGGCACAACAGAAGAGGGTACGTGGCCCGAACGGCCGGGAGCGCCCTCATGACGCGCGCGGACACCCCCGCCGATACACGGACAAGGCCCGCACCCCCGATCTTGTAGGACCGGTCCGCGGCACTTCCTCCCAGCACACCTCGTTACCATGCGTGGACGCACATTCCGACGACCACTGACGAAGACGAGGGACGGGCGAGCGCGTGGCCGAGGCGGCAGACTTCCAGGGGACCAGTCCCTCACCTGCCCGCCGCTGGCTGCGGCGCACCGGAGCCCTGCTCGCCGGGGCGCCCCTGCTGACGGGGCTCGTCCAGCTGCCCGCCGCGCCCCCCGCGGAGGCCGCCGGTGCGGACGCGTCGCAGGCCGCCTCCGACAAGGGCTCGGTCTCCGTCTCGGTCGACACCCTCACCCCCGGAGCCCCCACCGAGGGCGACACCGTCACCGTGTCCGGAACAGTGACCAACAAGGGCAAGCAGACCGTCACCGACGCCCATGTGGGGCTTCGTGTGGGGCCGCTGCTGAACACCCGCTCGGGCATCGACAGCGTCGCGAAGGACAGCACCGACGTGCAGAGCGTCCTCGGCGTGGAGGTCGGCGACAAGTACGCCGAGAAGTTCGACAAGCTCACTCCCGGTGTCTCGCAGCCCTTCACCCTCTCCGTGCCGGTGAACAAGCTGGACCTCGGACAGGACGGCGTCTACCAGCTGACCGTGGCGCTCTCCGGGGAGACCTCCGCGCAGCCGTGGCCGCAGACCCTCGGCGTCCAGCGGACGTTCCTGCCGTGGCAGCCCGACGAAGCCGGCACGAAGACGAAGACGACGTTCATGTGGCCGCTGATCTCCACCTCCCACATAACGGCGGAGACGGGTTCGGACGAGCAGCAGACCCCGGTCCTCCAGGACGACGACCTCGCCGAGGAGATCTCCCCCGGCGGCCGGCTGGACCGGATGGTGGCGCTGGGCAAGGACCTCGACGTCACCTGGGTGATCGACCCGGACCTGCTGGCGTCCGTCGAGGCGATGACCGACCGTTACGAGGTCCCCGGCGAGGGTGACACCAGCGTCGTCGGCGGCCACCAGTCGGTCGCCAAGCGGTGGCTCACCGAGGTGCAGAAGGCCGTGGCGGACAAGGAGGTCGTCGTGCTGCCGTTCGGCGATCCCGACCTGGCCTCCCTCGCGCACAACGGCACGTCCGTCACCGGCTCGCTGAGCCACCTCAAGGAAGCCAGCGACGTCGCCCCCGGCACCGTGGAGTCAATCCTCCACACCAAACCCACCACGGACTTCGCCTGGCCCGTCAACGGCGCCGTCGACCCCTCCATCGTCAAGGTCGCCACGTCCGCCGGAGCCGACAAGGTGATCGCCCGCAGCGACACCTTCGAGGAGACCGGCGACCTGTCGTACACGCCCTCCGCGCCACGGCCCATCGGCGGCGGCACCACGGCCGTCGTCTCGGACGCGCGGCTGTCCACGGCGTTCCAGGGCGACATGATCAAGGCTTCCGCCTCCACGCTCGCCGTGCAGCGGTTCCTGGCCCAGAGTCTGACCCTCGGACTGCAGACGGGGAGGCAGCGCAGCGTCGTCGTCGCACCGCAGCGCATGCCGTCCGCCAGCCAGGCCCAGACGATGGCCGAGGCGCTCACGATCCTCCAGGACGGAACCTGGTCCGAGTCGCAGGACCTCACGGCGGCCGCCAAGGCCGAACCGGACCCCGCCGCCACCACCAGGGTTCCCCCGGCCTCCGCGTACCCCTCCTCGTTGCGCAAGCGCGAGCTGCCGCGTGCCACGTTCGAGCAGATCGGGAGGACGCAGGCCAAGCTCGACAAGTTCAAGGTGATCCTCTCCGACCAGTCCCGCGTGGTGACCCCGTTCGGACGTGCCCTGAACCGGGCGATGTCCGTGTCGTGGAGGGGCCGGCAGTCCGAGGCGGCGATCTACCGGAGCGGCGTCGAGTCGTACCTCGACACGCTCATCGGCCGCATCAGACTGATCGACAAGTCGGAGACGAAACTCTCCGGCCGCAGTGCCACCATCCCCGTGACGGTCCAGAACAACCTGGTGCAGGGCGTCGAGCACCTGGTGCTGCGGCTCACCTCGACCAACCCGACCCGTCTCGAGATCGACGGGGACGCCTACGAGGAGCAGCCCGTCGCGGTCTCCGGCGGCCACAGCCAGTCGGTGAAGTTCACCACGTCCGCCAACGCCAACGGACGGGCGACGGTGGTCGCCCAGCTGTATACGCAGGACGGCCAGAAGTACGGCGAACCCGTCACGTTCGACGTGAAGGTCACCGAGATCACCGCCACGGTGATGCTGGTCATCGGCGGTGGCGTGCTGCTGCTCGTCCTCGCCGGCTTCCGGATGTACACCCAGCGCAAGCGGGCCGCGGCCTGCGAGGCGGACGGGCGGGATCACGAGGCGGACGAGGACACCGACGACCCGCAGAACCCGGAAGCCGCCGGAGAGCGTCCCACCCGGGAATCCGGGACGGACGCGGGGGCGGACGACCCGGAGCAGCCGAGTGACCCGACACCGGACACCGCACCGGAGAACGCCGGCCCGTCCGGCACGGGTGAGAGAGTGGACCGTTGAGATGTCGTGGCCGGTGGGCCCGGGACGATGAGGTGGGGTAACCATGAACGCGCCGTACGACGGTGACCGCGGCCATGCCGCGGGCAACTCGGGCCATCCCGAGTCGGACCCCCCGCAGGGTCCGCCGCCCGGGCACGACCAGGTGCCGCAGCCGCCCGTCGACCCGTACCTCCGGGACGCCTACGACCAGGACCCCTACCGGGCGCAGGACCTCGCCGCCCAGGACCCGGTCGCCGAGGCGCTCTACGACCGCGCCGCGCACCCGCCGCCCCCTCCGGGCGCCTTCCCCCCTCAGCAGCCGCTGTACGGGCAGCCGCCCCAGTCTCCGTACGCCCCCGACCCACGGGTGTGGGCCCAGACGCCCGCGCCCGAGCCGGACGGGCCGACGCAGTACCTGCCGTACGGCGACGACCCGCGCACCACACAGTTCGTGGGCGTGGACGACCTGGTCGGCCAGGCCGGCGACCAGCGCCATGAACCGGACGCCTTCGCCCATCTGTTCCGCGATCAGCAGCAGAGCGGCGCCCTCACCGACCAGCAGCAGGGTGGCGGGTACCCCCAGCAGCACGGCGGCGGACACCCTGGCCACCCCCCGGTGAGCGGCCTACAGCCCTACGCGCCGGTGCCGGGACCGGCCGCCTCGGCACCCGGCCACTACGCGGGGGCCACTCCGCCTCCCGTCGCGGAGGCTCCCGCACCTGACCCGGCTCCCGCCCCCGCACCGAAGAAGGGCGGCCGGGCCGGGGGACTGCTGAAGTCAAGCGCCGTGATGGCGGCGGGCACGATGGTGTCCCGCCTCACCGGGTTCGTTCGGTCCGCGCTGATCGTCTCGGCCCTGGGCCTCGGTCTGCTCGGCGACTCGTTCCAGGTCGCCTATCAGCTGCCGACCATGATCTACATCCTGACCGTCGGCGGTGGCCTCAACTCCGTCTTCGTACCGCAGCTCGTGCGGGCGATGAAGGAGGACGAGGACGGAGGCGAGGCGTACGCGAACCGGCTGCTGACGCTCGTCATGGTGGCCCTCGCGGCGCTCACCGCCCTCGCGTGGCTGGCTGCCCCGCTCCTGGTACGCGCCCTGTCGAACCCGGTCGCCGGCAACCCCGAGGCCAACGACGTCGCCGTCACCTTCACCCGCTACTTCCTGCCCTCGATCTTCTTCATGGGCGTTCACGTGGTGATGGGTCAGATCCTGAACGCCCGCGGCCGGTTCGGCGCGATGATGTGGACCCCGGTCCTGAACAACATCGTCATCATCGTCACCCTCGGCACCTTCATCTGGGTCTACGGCACCGCCGCGGACTCGCAGATGGAGGTCGCGAACATCCCTCCGGAGGGTCAGCGGCTCCTCGGCATCGGCGTCCTGCTCGGTCTCGTCGTCCAGGCTCTGGCGATGATCCCGTATCTCCGCGAGACCGGGTTCCGCATCCGTCCGCGCTTCGACTGGAAGGGGCACGGACTGGGCAAGGCGGCGATGCTGGCCAAGTGGACCATCCTGTTCGTCCTCGCCAACCAGGCAGGCGCTCTGGTGGTGAGTCAGCTGTCCACCGCTGCGGGCCTGGATTCCGATGTGAAGGGCACCGGCTTCGCCGCCTACGCCAACGCCCAGCTGATCTGGGGCCTGCCCCAGGCCATCATCACCGTCTCCTTGATGGCGGCCCTGCTGCCGCGCATCTCCCGCTCAGCGGCCGAGGACGACGCCGGTGCCGTCCGGGACGACATCTCCCAGGGCCTGCGCACCACGGCAGTCGCCATCGTGCCGGTCGCCTTCGGCTTCGTCTCGCTCGGCATCCCGATGTGCACGCTGATGTTCGGCTCCTCGGGTACCGGAGCGGCCACCAACATGGGCTACATGCTGATGGCCTTCGGCCTCGGCCTGATCCCCTACTCCGTGCAGTACGTCGTCCTGCGCGCCTTCTACGCGTACGAAGACACCCGAACCCCCTTCTACAACACGGTCATCGTGGCCGCGGGCAACGCGATCGCCTCGGGCATCTGCTACTTCGTGCTCCCGGCCCGCTGGGCCGTGGTCGGCATGGCCGCCTCGTACGGTCTGGCCTACGTGATCGGTGTCGGCGTGGCCTGGAGCCGGCTGCGCAAGCGGCTGGGCGGGGACCTGGACGGCTCCAGGGTGCTGCGGACCTACGCGCGGCTGTGCATCGCCTCCGTTCCCGCCGCACTGCTCAGCGGCGCGGCCTGCTACGGGATCGTGCAGACGCTCGGCCAGGACGTCCTGGGCTCGTTCGCCGCGCTGCTGGCCGGTGGGGCCGTGCTGTTCGGAGTCTTTTTCGTGGCCGCCCGCCGGATGCGGATCGAGGAGGTCAACTCGCTGGTCGGTATGGTGCGCGGACGCCTTGGACGCTGAGCCAGGGGGTAGGCGCACAACCATCGTCGGCCACTGTGTGTCGTGCATAGCGGCGGACTGTGGGCACAATTGGTCTCGGCGTCGAACGGCGCGCGACGGACGCCGGCCGACGCGCATGGGATGGGGAGGCAGGGAACGACGGTGGCCGAACGGAGCACAGCTGCCGTCGACGTGGCAGACGACAGTGGCGAGCAGCCGCTGACCGCGCAGGCGGACCAGTCCACGGCCGACGGGGTGGCCCAGAACCGGGAGCGGGACACGGACAGCGACGAGGCACAGGAGAGCACCGGGCCCGGAGGTTCCGCGATGACCTCGCCACCCGAACTGCACAGCGGTCACAAGCTCGCCAGGCGCTACCGCCTCGAGGAGTGCGTCACCCGTCTGGACGGGTTCAGCAGCTGGCGTGCCGTGGACGAGAAGCTCCGCCGCGCCGTCGGCGTGCACATCCTGCCCGCGGATCACGCGCGCGCCCGGTCGGTCCTGGCCGCGGCCCGCTCCTCCGCCCTGCTGGGCGACCCGCGCTTCGTCCAGGTCCTGGACGCCGTGGAGGAGAACGACGTCGTCTACGTCGTGCACGAGTGGCTCCCCGACGCCACCGAACTGACGACGCTTCTGGCGGCCGGTCCGCTGGAGGTGTACGACGCCTACCAGATGGTCAGCCAGGTCTCCGCCGCCATGGCCGCGGCCCACCGCGAGGGCCTCGCCCATCTGCGTCTGAACCCCAATGCCGTCCTGCGCACCTCGACCGGCCAGTGGCGCATCCGCGGCCTCGCGGTGAACGCGGCGCTGCGGGGCGTCGGCTCCGACACCCCGCAGCGCACCGACACCGAGTCCATCGGCGCCCTGCTCTACGCGGCGCTCACCCAGCGCTGGCCGTACGAGAACGACGCCTACGGCATGTCCGGGCTGCCGAAGGACATCGGGCTGATCCCGCCCGACCAGGTGCGCGCCGGTGTCCACCGCGGGCTGTCCGAGCTGGCCATGCGCGCGCTGGCCAACGACGGTGCCACCGCCTCGCGCCACGAGTCGGCGTGCACCACGCCCGAGGAACTGGTGAAGGCGATCGGGGAGATGCCCCGCATCCGCCCGCCGGAGCCCGCGTTCACCACCCCGCCCGACTACCAGCGCACGACGTACCAGCAGGGCACCTACGGCCGCCCGGCGCCTCACCCGGGCGTCACCCAGCCCGTGCCGTCCCCGCCTCCCCCGCTGCAGAGCCGCACGGGCAAGACCCTGAAGTGGGCCGTCTCGGCCCTGCTGATCGCCGCACTGGGCCTGGGCAGCTGGCAGCTCGCGGACGCGCTCATGGAGCAGGGCGGCAAGGCGGACGACACGAACAAGACCCAGACGACGGACGGCGACGACAAGGACAACAACAAACCCAAGCCGGTCAAGCCGCTCGGTGTCGAGGGCGCCCAGGAGTACGTCGCCGCGGGTGAAGCGCAGGCACCGGAGGATGTGGCCAACACCTACGACGGCGACGACTCCACCTACTGGCGCACGAAGAAGTACAACGCCGGCCCGACCCTCGCGCCGTACAAGCCCGGCGTCGGCATCGTCTACGACCTCGGTTCGCCTCAGGAACTGTCCACCGCGTCGATGAGCCTCCGGTACGCCGGTGATCACACGACCGTGCACCTCTACGCCGCCGACTCGCTGTCGCCCTCGACGGGGATCGAGGGAATGAAGGAGATCGGTACCGAGACCACCAGTGAGACGTCGCTCACGGTCAAGGCGGCCAAGTCGCTCAAGACCCAGTACGTCCTGGTGTGGATCACCGCTGTGCCGAACGCTCCCTCCGACGGTTACAGCGGCGCAGGCTACAAGCAGGCCATCACCGAAGTGACGTTCAAGGGCTGAGGGCCCACGAAGCCGAAGGGGGGAGGTCCGGTGGCAGACGACAGCGCCTATGGCCACGTCAGCGATCAGGACCTCCTCGCCCGCCATGTCGAAGGCGACCCCGACGCCTTCGGTGAGCTCGTGCGCCGGCACCGTGACCGGCTGTGGGCCGTGGCACTCCGGACGCTCGGTGATCGCGAGGAGGCCGCTGACGCCGTTCAGGACGCCCTCGTCTCCGCCTATCGGGCCGCCCACACCTTCCGCGGCCAGTCGGCCGTCACGACGTGGCTGCACCGGATCACGGTGAACGCCTGCCTGGACCGTGCCCGCAAAGCGGCCTCGCGCAAGACCGCTCCGGTCGACGACACCGAGCGCCTGGAGCAGTTGCTCGAACCCCACGAGTCCGCCTCCGCCCCCGCTGAGCGCAACGATCTGCACCGCCAGCTCATCGAGGCCATGGGCACCCTCCCACCCGATCAGCGGGCGGCGCTCGTCCTCGTGGACATGCAGGGCTATCCGGTCGCCGAAGCCGCACGCATCCTCGACGTGCCCACCGGCACGGTGAAGAGCCGCTGCGCGCGGGGCAGAGCCAGACTCCTGCCCCTGCTCGCCCATCTACGGCCGGAGGGCCCCGGTGAGGGCAGGAAACAGGGCGGGGGACGGAACCGTACACAGGGGGCGCCCGTCCCACCCGCAGCGGACCCGCGGCGAGCGGATCCGCCGGACCCAGGATCGAACGACCCGGCTGTAGTGAAGGGCGGAGGTGGGCGAGCGTGACGTCGACGACAGACATGGCGGAGCACCCGGACGTCACGGAGATCTCCGACCTGGCCGAAGGGATCCTCCCGTCCACCCGGAGCGCCGATGTACGCCGGCACCTGAACGCGTGCGTGCTCTGCGCGGACGTCCATGCCTCGCTCGAGGAGATCCGCGACCTGCTCGGCACGGCGCCGGGACCGCCCCGCATGCCCGCCGAGGTGGCGGGCCGCATCGACGCCGCGCTGGCCGCGGAAGCCCTGCTGCATGCCACGGCGCCGGAGCCCGAGGCTGTCGAGGAACCCGCCGGTACTTCTCCCGCACCCTCCGACGACGAGCCCGTGCACGTTTCACGTGAAACATCGGCGCCTCAGGGCCGGCCCGCCGGGCGCCCCCGTTCCACCACGACCGGACCGGGACGCAAGGGCCGTCCGCGCGGCGGGCGTCGCCGGGTCGCCGTCCTGGGGACCGTGTTCACGGTTGCCGCACTGGGACTGGGGTCGGTGGTGCTGTCCTCCATGAACGACGGCACCGGACAGAACGAGGGCCCCCGGGCGGCCGTCTCGGACACCTTCTCCGAGGGGAAGCTGGAGAAGCAGGTCACCGATCTCCTCGCACAGAGCCAAGGGAAGGCGAAGGGCTCCGGCACCGCGGACACCTTCGGGTCGCAGTCGGAGTCCGACGCCGTCCGCCCCAGGGTCCTCAAGGACTCCGCGGTGCCGACATGCGTCAGCGACGGCATCGGTCGCAACGACGCCGCTCTCGCCACCGAGAAGGGCACGTACAAGGGGAGGGAAGCGATACTCGTCGTGCTTCCCGACGCCTCGGACGACACTCGTGTGACCGCGTACATCGTCGAGGCGACCTGTGTGGACAACCCGTCCACGGCCGCCACGGCGAAGGTTCTGCTGAAGCACTCCTACACACGCCCCTGACAACCGACGCTTCGTCTCCCTCCTGCGTGGTATCCCGTACGGAGTGCGGCTTCTCCGTGCCGGCAGTGAGCGGTGTCCGTGTGCCCGGACACCGCGGGAATGCGCGCCCCTTAGGATCCGTTGGGTGGGGTGAGAGTTCTGAAAGAAGCTCCCCCCGGTCGACCGACGCAGACCAGAGACGAGGAATCAAGCCGTGAGCGACGTCCGTAACGTGATCATCATCGGTTCGGGGCCCGCCGGCTACACGGCGGCGCTCTACACCGCCCGTGCGTCGCTGAAGCCCTTGGTGTTCGAGGGCGCCGTCACCGCCGGTGGCGCGCTGATGAACACCACCGAGGTCGAGAACTTCCCCGGCTTCCAGGACGGCATCATGGGCCCCGAGCTCATGGACAACATGCGGGCCCAGGCGGAGCGCTTCGGCGCCGAGCTCGTTCCGGACGACGTGATCGCCGTCGACCTGACCGGTGAGATCAAGACCGTCACGGACACCGCCGGCACGGTCCACAAGGCGAAGGCCGTCATCGTCACCACCGGATCGCAGCACCGCAAGCTCGGCCTGCCCAACGAGGACGCCCTCTCCGGCCGCGGCGTCTCGTGGTGCGCCACGTGTGACGGGTTCTTCTTCAAGGACCACGACATCGCCGTGATCGGTGGTGGCGACACCGCGATGGAGGAGGCCACCTTCCTCTCCCGCTTCGCCAAGTCCGTGACGATCGTCCACCGCCGTGACACCCTGCGCGCCTCCAAGGCGATGCAGGAACGCGCCTTCGCCGACCCGAAGATCTCGTTCGTCTGGGACAGCGAGGTCGCCGAGGTCCAGGGCGACCAGAAGCTCTCGGGTCTGAAGCTGCGCAACGTCAAGACCGGCGAGCTCTCCGACCTGGCGGTGACCGGTCTGTTCATCGCGATCGGCCACGACCCGCGCACCGAGCTCTTCAAGGGCCAGCTGGAGCTGGACGAGGAGGGCTACCTGAAGGTTGAGGCACCTTCGACGCGCACGAACCTCACCGGTGTCTTCGGGGCCGGCGACGTGGTCGACCACACCTACCGTCAGGCGATCACCGCGGCCGGTACGGGCTGTTCCGCCGCCCTCGACGCCGAGCGCTTCCTCGCCGCCCTCTCGGACGAGGACAAGGCCGAGCCCGAGAAGACCGCTGTCTGACTCCCATCCGTCCCACGCACCAACCAGTTAAGGAGCCCGCTGTGGCCGGCACCCTGAAGCATGTGACCGACGACTCCTTCGAGCAGGACGTCCTCAAGAGCGACAAGCCCGTCCTGGTGGACTTCTGGGCCGCCTGGTGCGGTCCGTGCCGTCAGATCGCCCCCTCCCTCGAGGCGATCGCCGCCGAGTACGGGGACAAGATCGAGATCGTCAAGCTGAACATCGACGAGAACCCGGCCACGGCCGCCAAGTACGGCGTCATGTCCATCCCGACCCTGAACGTCTACCAGGGCGGCGAGGTCGCCAAGACCATCGTCGGCGCCAAGCCGAAGGCTGCGATCGTCCGCGACCTCGAGGACTTCATCGCCGAGTAAAAGCGCCGACCGCCTCACCGGCGGCACATGTTTCACGTGGAACACGAAGGGGCCGGCCCACCTGGGTCGGCCCCTTCGTGCGAGGAGCATCAGAGGGGCCGCAGCGCCGGCTCCTTCTGCACCGCCCCGAGCAGCCGGTCCAGTGCCATCTCGACGTCTTCCTTCCAGGAGAGCGTCGTCCTCAGCTCCAGCCTCAGCCTGGGGTAGGTGGGGTGCTGGCGGACCGTCTTGAAGCCCACGGCGAGCAGATGGTCCGCGGGCAGGACACAGGCCGGCTCCTTCCAGCGGGCGTCACCGAAGGCCTCGATCGCTTTGAAGCCACGGCGCAGCAAGTCCTTGGCCACCGTCTGCACCATCACCCGACCCAGCCCTTGCCCCT
The DNA here is from genome assembly GCF_001279005.1 of Streptomyces caelestis. Lineage (GTDB taxonomy): Bacteria > Actinomycetota > Actinomycetes > Streptomycetales > Streptomycetaceae > Streptomyces > Streptomyces heliomycini. The sequence goes on along the minus strand of NZ_LGCN01000228.1, from coordinate 108,009 downwards.
GATACCCCGGCATGATGAACGCGGTCATCAACTGCACCGCATCGGGCGACACGGGGCTGGTGGGAAACGCCGTGGAGCGCGGCACATAAGCGGGTGGAGCGTAGAGGACGAAACCCACGGGGACGTCATCGACGTAGACGATCCTTCCGCAGGATCCCCAGTCCAGGAGGACGGCCGAGATCCACGCCTCCTTCTCGACCGAGGGGGTTCCCGCCTTTACCGCTGCCTCACCGCTGACGGGGTCGAGTTCCCAGAAGACGCACGAGCGACAGCGCTGGGGGAGATCCGGAAGGTTGTCCAACGTGAGCGGTACGAGCCGACGGCCCATGAAGGCTGTTCCTCGCTTCCTTCCCCCGCTGCCTCGCGGGCGGCTGTCAGAGCGCTCCGTTCCCTGAGCAGGCTGCCGATGAAGCCGCTGACGGCGCCCACCCCCAGCCCCGCGCTCACCAGTCCGGTGCGGCTCGTCATTCGCATGGCCCCTGCCTTGCTCCCAGAGGTACTACCGGGTGGATGCGCCCTGTCCACACGCATCGTATCCATGAAGCGATTCCATCGATACCGCCAAAAAGCAAAGGACGGACCGTGTTCCGGTACACACCGGACACAGTCCGTCCCTGGTCACCCGGTCGGCCGCACGGCCGGCTCCGCCGAAGGATCAGGACTCGGTCTCCACGGAGTGGTCGTCCACCAGACTCCTCTCCAGAACAGGACCCTCCCCCGGAGCGAGGGTACCGAGGATGCGCTCAAGGTCCTCCATGGAGGCGAACTCCACGGTGATCTTGCCCTTCTTCTGACCCAGATCGACCTTCACCCGCGTCTCGAAGCGATCCGAGAGACGCGTCGCCAGATCCGTCAGCGCGGGGGAGACAAGAGCTCCGGCGCGCGGCCCCTTGGACCGCTGAGCCTTCTGAGGACCTGAACCCATCAGGGTCACGATCTCCTCGACCGCCCGCACCGAAAGCCCTTCGGCCACGATCCGGTGGGCCAGCCGGTCCTGCTCCTCGGCGTCCTCGACGGACAGCAGCGCGCGTGCGTGTCCGGCGGACAGCACACCGGCGGCGACCTTGCGCTGAACGCTCGGGGAGAGCTTCAGCAGACGCAGCGTGTTGGACACCTGCGGCCGGGACCGACCGATGCGGTCCGCCAGCTGGTCATGCGTGCAATTGAAGTCCTTCAGCAGCTGGTCATAGGCGGCGGCCTCTTCCAGCGGGTTCAGCTGAGCACGGTGCAGGTTCTCCAGCAGCGCGTCCAGGAGGAGCTTCTCGTCCTCAGTGGCCCGCACGATTGCCGGGATCGCCTCGAGCCCCGCCTCATGGCAGGCCCGCCACCGCCGCTCACCCATGATGAGCTCATAGCGCGCGGGATCCACCTGCCGTACGACGACCGGCTGGAGGAGACCGACCTCCTTGATGGAGGTGACCAGCTCGGACAGCGCGTCCTCGTCGAAGACCTCGCGCGGCTGCCGGGGGTTCGGCGTAATGGCATCGAGAGGGATCTCGGCGAAGTGCGCACCCATGGGTGGCGCGGGCAGGATCGCAGCGCCCTCTTCCGTTTCACGTGAAACATTCGACAGCGTGGCCACCTCCGCAGCAGCCACCCCTCGCCCGTTCGGCAGTATCGGCATCACCGAAGGAGACGGGGAAACAGCGCCGCCCAGCGCGGCCGGTGCCACCGTCTTCTCCGTCGGTGCAGTAGGGATCAGCGCGCCGAGACCACGACCCAGCCCCCTCCGTCGCTCGCTCACTTGACGCCCTCCACCATGCTCGGATCGTTCTGCCGTACGCCGAGGTGGGCCTGCGACGCGTCATAGCTGACGCCGACACCCCTCAACGCAATCTCTCGTGCCGCCTCGAAGTAGGAGAGGGCACCACTTGATCCAGGATCGTAAGTCAACACCGTCTGCCCGTAGCTCGGCGCCTCCGAGATACGGACGGAGCGGGGAATGCTCGTCCGCAGCACCTCGTCACCGAAGTGGGCGCGCACCTCGTCCGCGACCTGCGACGCGAGCCGCGTCCGGCCGTCGTACATGGTGAGCAGGATCGTCGATACGTGCAGGGTGGGGTTGAGGTGTCCCCGCACCAGGTCGACATTGCGCAGCAACTGCCCCAGCCCCTCCAGTGCGTAGTACTCACACTGGATCGGGATCAGGACCTCCTGGCCGGCCACCATCGCGTTGACCGTCAGCAGGCCGAGCGAGGGCGGGCAGTCGATGAGGATGTAGTCCAGCGGCTGCTCATACGCCTGGATCGCCCGCTGCAGCCGGCTTTCCCGCGCCACCAGGGACACCAGCTCGATCTCCGCACCGGCGAGATCGATCGTGGCAGGCGCACAGAAGAGCCCCTCGACATCGGGGACCGGCTGGACGACCTCCGCGAGCGGTCTGCTCTCCACCAGGACGTCATAGATGGAGGGGACCTCCGCATGGTGGTCGATGCCCAGGGCCGTGGACGCATTGCCCTGAGGGTCGAGGTCGATCACCAGGACACGGCTGCCGTGCAGAGCGAGCGACGCGGCAAGATTGACGGTGGTCGTCGTCTTGCCGACACCGCCCTTCTGGTTGGCGACCACGATGACGCGGGTCCGCTCGGGCCGTGGCAGGCCCTCACCGGCTCGCCCCAGAGCCTCCACCGCCAGTTGGGCAGCACGACCGATGGGAGTGTCGTCCATCGGAGGCGGTGTTTCACGTGAAACATCCGCCCCCGTCGACTCGGTACGGGGACCGGGGACCGGATCGGTCATCGGTCCCGCGATGTTGGCGTCGGACCGCAAGGATTCACTCTCCTCGACTTCAGGCTCGCTATGAACAGAGACTCCCATGCCTTGGGGGTCATGAACCAGTGAGCCCTGACGTTCTGTGGAGAAAACCACCTCTGTGGACAACTCCACACCCCTTGAGGAGGCGGATGCCTCCTCGGGAAACGGAGCCTCTCCGAGCGAACCGAGAGGCCTTCGGCCACGGGGTTCGGCCGCAGCGCGCCCCCGACTGATGATGTCGTGCAGCAGTGAGCGACGTTTCACGTGAAACACGATGCATAGCAGCCGAGGCGGCACTGCCGCGACACTCCGGCACGCACGGACTCGACAGCTTGTGTGGAGTACGTCGGCCCCTCAGCGTCGACGCCGAGCCCGCCCCGTACGAGCAGCCTTCGCGCGCTTCGCCGCGAACCGCACACCGCCCGGGCTCTCCCCGACCTCGACCCGCACCACCGTGGACATCGGATCCACCACGCCCTCGCCCACCTGCACGATGGACGTCTCCACGGCGCCGAGCTTGCTCAGCGCCGTCGCCGCGCTCTTCAGCTCCTCCTCGGCGGTGTCGCCCTTGAGCGCCAGCATCTCGCCGTAGGGCCGCAGCAGAGGAATGCCCCAGGTGGCCAGGCGGTCGAGCGGAGCCACGGCGCGCGCGGTCACCACGTGCACCGGAGGCAGCTTCCCCATGACCTCCTCGGCTCGGCCGCGCACGACCGTCACATGGTCCAGTCCGAGCAGCTCGACGACCTCGGTCAGGAAGTTGGTGCGCCGGAGCAGCGGCTCCAACAGAGTGATCTTGAGGTCCTCCCGGACCAGCGCCAGGGGAATGCCCGGCAGGCCGGCCCCCGAGCCCACGTCACACACCATCACGCCTTCGGGCACGACCTCCGAGAGCACCGCACAGTTCAACAGATGCCGCTCCCACAGTCGGGGAACCTCGCGCGGCCCAATCAAGCCGCGCTGCACGCCCGCCTCGGCGAGCAGCTCCGCGTACCGGACCGCGTCCTCGAAGCGATCGCCGAACACCTCGCGTGCCTGCTCGGGCGCGGGGGGAAGCTCCGCTGCCTCCGTCACGGGGGACCGTCCTTCCGTACCGTGCCGACACCGGGCGCCGACACCAGAACCACAGAACTATCAGGCTGACAAAGTTCGGCCCCGCCTGCGCAACAGACGGGGCCGGTGGAACGTAGAGCCGATCAGGCGGGAAGCACGACGACGAAGCGCTGCGGCTCCTCGCCCTCGGACTCGCTGCGCAGGCCGGCCGCCTTGACCGCGTCGTGCACGACCTTGCGCTCGAACGGCGTCATCGGATCCAGCCTCACGGCCTCGCCGCTGCTCTTGGCCTCGGCAGCGGCCTTGGCGCCCAGCTCGGACAGCTCGGTCCGCTTCTGGGCCCGGTAACCGGCGATGTCGAGCATGAGACGGCTACGGTCCCCGGTCTCCCGGTGCACAGCCAGACGCGTGAGCTCCTGGAGCGCCTCCAGCACCTCACCGTCACGCCCCACCAGCTTCTGCAGATCGCGGCTGCCCGCGTCGCTGATGATCGAAACGGAGGCGCGGTCGGCCTCGACGTCCATGTCGATGTCGCCGTCGAGGTCGGCGATGTCGAGCAGACCCTCCAGATAGTCCGCCGCGATCTCACCCTCCTGCTCCAGGCGGGTCAGGGTGTCTGCGCCCTCGGCAGCGGCGGAGGTGGTGCCTTCCGTCACGGGATGGACTCCTTCTTACTTCTTGGACGGGGACTTGGGCCGCTGCGGCCCCTTGCGCTGCCCGGACTGGGCCCTGCTGCGGGTATTGCCGGCGGGCTTGGCGTTGTCCTTCTTGCCAGGGTCGGCGGGCTTGGCGTCCTCGGGTTCCTCGGACTTGGTCAGCGAAGTGGGCTCACCGGCCGCCTTGGCCGTACCGGACTGGCGCTGGGACTTGGTCTGCCGCTTGGGCTGCTGCCGCTTGGCGACGGCCGCGTCCTCGGCCTGGGCGGCGGCCGTGCTCTCGCTCTTGATCACCGTGCCGTCGGGCTGGGCCGCGAGGCCCGCCTTGTTCAGACCGTTGACGAACTTGCGCTCGTACTCGTTGCGGTCCCGGCCCTTGGCGACGATGGCCTTGACGATGGTGCGCTCACCGCGGCCGCGGGTCCTGCCGTGCTTGGAGACGTTCTTGGAGAGGCGCTCCAGGTACGCGGCCTGGGCCTTGGAACCCGGCGTGGGGTTGTTGTGGATGACGTACATCTGCTGGCCCATGGTCCACACGTTGGTGGTCAGCCAGTAGACGAGGACACCGACCGGGAAGTTGATGCCGAAGACGGCGAAGATGACCGGGAAGACGTACATCAGCATCTTCTGCTGCTGCATGAACGGCGTCTTCACCGTGGTGTCGACGTTCTTCGTCATCAGCTGGCGCTGCGTGTAGAACTGCGACAGCGACATCAGAACGATCATGATGGCCGTGACGACGCGGACATCGGTCAGCGAGGAGTTGAGCGCCTCGACCTTGTCCGAGCTGTCCGTGAACTTCGCCGCGAGCGGGGCGCCGAAGATGTGGGCCTTCTGCGCGCTCTCCAACAGACGCTCATTGATCACACCGATGGTGTCGTTCGACGCGATGCTGTTGAGCACGTGGTACAGGGCGAAGAAGAACGGCGACTGCGCCAGGATGGGAAGGCACGAGGAGAGCGGGTTGGTACCCGTCTCCTTGTACAGCTTCATCATCTCTTCGGACTGGCGCTGCCGGTCGTTCTTGTAACGCTCCTGGATCTTCTTCATCTCCGGCTGGAGCGTCTGCATCGCGCGCGTCGCCTTGATCTGCTTCACGAAGAGCGGGATCAGGCAAATACGGATCAGAATCACCAGGGACACGATCGACAGGCCCCAGGCCCACCCGGTGTCAGGGCCGAAAATGGCCCCGTACACCTTGTGGAACTGGACGATGACCCAGGAGACAGGTGTCGTGATGAAGCTGAAGAGGCTGGCAATCGTGTCCACTAATCATGCTCCTTGGGCATGGGACGAGGTCTCTGCGGCCGGGCTCGAAGGGCCCGTCGGGCCTGTGGGAGAGGTCCGCCCCTCGGTGGCCGGTTCGGCGGCGGAGGTCCCGCCCCTACGTGCACGCCAGGCGTCACGCAACATTTCGTGCCACCGCGGACGCTTGCGCGGAGGGACATGGTCCACACCACCCAGCGACCACGGATTGCACCGGAGGATGCGCCAGGCCGTGAGCGCCGTGCCCTTGATGGCACCGTGCCGGTCGATGGCCGTGTAGCCGTAGTGGGAACACGACGGGTAGTACTTGCACACCGGCCCCAACAGCGGACTGATCGTCCACTGATAGATCTTGATCAGAGCCAGCAGCGGGTACTTCATCGCGCGCCCCCTCCCAGCAGCCGCCGCAGGGCGGCATCCAGGTCTCGGGCCAGTTGTACATGGTCGGCGTCGCCCGCACCGGGCAGCGCTCGTACGACTACCAGGCTACCGGGGGGCAGCCCGCCGACTCGCTCGCGCATCAGATGGCGAAGCCTGCGCTTCACCTTGTTGCGCACCACCGCACCACCCACGGCCTTGCTCACGACGAAACCCGCACGCGACGGGGGAGCGCTCTCCCCAGGCGCATGCGGGTCCGTGGCACCGCTACGAAGATGGACGACGAGATGCCGGCTTCCTGCCCGGCGCCCTCGTCGTACCGCGGTCGCGAAATCCTCGCGCCGCCTCAGCCGGTTCTCGGTGGGCAGCACGACGGCATGACCTGACCGGGATCAGGCGGACAGACGGGCGCGACCCTTGCTACGGCGGGACGCGAGAATCGCGCGGCCGGCACGGGTGCGCATACGCAGCCGGAAGCCGTGGGTCTTGGCGCGACGACGGTTGTTCGGCTGGAAGGTGCGCTTGCTCACTCGGGGGCTCCAGAAAGACTCGGTGTTTGCGGGGTGCCGTCCTGGCTGTCACCGTGCGCCCACGAGTAGCTCGCGTTACGCCCGAGTGCACCGCTGACCGATCACCTTGCGTGATCTGTGCCCATCGGAGGCAGGCGGCAGCAGCCATCGACAACTCGACCTGGTCACGGTACGCGCGGCTGCGCCATTCGGTCAAACCGGCGACGACTGGGAGACACTTGTCCACAGCCTGGGGACAACAACTTGAACCGTACCGGCCGCGCTGACTACCGTGGCTGGACTCCCACTCGTTCCCTTGACGATTCCTTCCCTCGACCCTCCACCACCCGATTTACATCCCGACCCGTCCTTCGCATCACACGATCGGAGGACCTGTGAGAGAGCGTGCCCTGTGGCTGACGTACCTGCCGATCTTGCCGCAGTGTGGCCACGCGTACTGGAGCAACTCCTCGGAGAAGGCCGCGGACAAGGAGTCGAGGTCAAGGACGAGCACTGGATCCGGCGCTGCCAGCCCCTGGCACTCGTCGCCGACACCGCGCTGCTCGCCGTACCCAACGAGTTCGCGAAGGGCGTGCTCGAGGGCCGCCTCGCCCCTGTCGTCAGCGAGACCCTGAGCCGCGAGTGCGGACGTCCGATCCGCATCGCGATCACCGTCGACGACACCGTCGGCGAGCCCCCACCGGCGCCCCGCCCCCAGTCGCGCTACGAGGAACCCGAGCTCCCGGCCGTCCGCCAGGACCGCCCCGACCGGCAGGAGCGCGAACCGTACGACGGCTACGAGGGATACGGCCGCCGCCGCACCGACCAGCAGCAGGGCCCCTCCGGCGACCAGCTGCCCACCGCCCGCCCCGCCTACCCGTCGGAGTACCAGCGCCCGGAGCCCGGCGCCTGGCCGCGGCCGGCGCAGGAGGAATACGGCTGGCAGCAGCAGCGCCTCGGCTTCCCGGAGCGGGACCCGTACGCCACACCCCCGCAGGACGCGTACGGCCCGCAGGACGGCTACGGCGGAGGCTCGTCCGTACCGGACTACCGCCCCCAGCCCGTGGACCGGCCGTCCTACGAGCCGCGTCCCGACTACGAGACGGCACGCGGCGACTACGACCAGCGCGACGCCATGCGCCGCGAACTGCCCGATCCACCTTCCGGATCCGGGCGCGTCCACCGCGGCGGCCCCGTGGGCCCCAACCTGCCCACCACCGGCGCACCCGGCCCGCTGGCGGCACAGCCCGCACCGGCGACCGGCCCCGGCGAGCCGACCGCGCGGCTGAACCCGAAGTACCTCTTCGACACGTTCGTCATCGGCGCGTCCAACCGCTTCGCGCACGCGGCCGCGGTCGCCGTCGCCGAGGCGCCGGCGAAGGCCTACAACCCGCTGTTCATCTACGGGGAGTCCGGGCTCGGCAAGACCCACCTGCTGCACGCGATCGGACACTACGCGCGGAGCCTGTACCCCGGCACGCGCGTGCGGTACGTGAGTTCGGAGGAGTTCACCAACGAGTTCATCAACTCCATCCGCGACGGCAAGGGCGACAGCTTCCGCAAGCGCTACCGCGAGATGGACATCCTGCTCGTCGACGACATCCAGTTCCTGGCGGACAAGGAGTCGACGCAGGAGGAGTTCTTCCACACCTTCAACACGCTCCACAACGCCAACAAGCAGATCGTCCTCTCCAGCGACCGGCCGCCCAAGCAGCTGGTCACCCTGGAGGACCGGCTGCGGAACCGTTTCGAGTGGGGCCTGATCACCGACGTCCAGCCGCCGGAGCTGGAGACGCGCATCGCGATCCTGCGCAAGAAGGCGGTCCAGGAGCAGCTCAACGCCCCGCCGGAGGTGCTGGAGTTCATCGCCTCCCGGATCTCGCGGAACATCCGTGAGCTGGAGGGCGCGCTGATCCGGGTGACGGCGTTCGCCTCGCTCAACCGGCAGCCGGTGGACCTGGGCCTGACGGAGATCGTCCTCAAGGACCTGATGCCCGGCGGCGACGACTCGACGCCGGAGATCACCTCGACGGCCATCATGGGCGCCACGGCCGACTACTTCGGCCTCACGGTCGAGGACCTGTGCGGCAGCTCCCGGGGCCGGCAGCTGGTGACGGCCCGCCAGATCGCCATGTACCTGTGCCGTGAGCTGACGGACCTGTCGCTGCCGAAGATCGGCGCGCTGTTCGGCGGCCGCGACCACACCACGGTGATGCACGCCGACCGGAAGATCCGCAATCTGATGGCCGAGCGGCGCTCCATCTACAACCAGGTCACCGAGCTCACCAACCGCATCAAGGCCGGCTGAACGGCCCACGGACCGGACGGCTCCGTCGTCGAGGGCGCCTCCTGAGCGATCCGGGGGCGCCCTTCCTCGTACCTCGGCCGCCTCGCCTCCGTGCCGCGCAGCCAGGGACTGTTCGATTCCGATGCCGGGTTACGGCCTTCGTCCACAGATTCAGTGACTTTTTCCCGTCCACATCCTGGGGACCGAGAAGTTGTCCCGATCTTGTCCACAGGGCAGCCTGCCGAGGGATCATCGACCCAGGTCAATGGGGTGTGGATACGTGGACAAGCAATCTCCACAGGCTGTGGACAACTTAGAGGCCCACCGCCTGTGCATCGAGTTGTCCACGGGCGACCCACAGGCTGGAGGCGGTTGTCCCCAGTGATCACCCGGTTCTCCACATGGCTGTCCACTGTTCGGCAACGTGACGCGCTTCTTCACCGAGGCGAGTGAAAGGCGTCACATCAGGCTGTCGCAGGGGCCTGTGGGAAAGACCCGCAAACCTGGGGACGGAGCTGGGGAGAACTCGCCCCTCCCTGTGCACGGGATGTGCAGAACTTTCCGTTCTCCACAGAGACGCCTAGTTGTCCACGGGCTCCGCCCACAGGGTCCGTGGACAAAATTCCCACCCTGACCTGCGAAAACAGGGTTATCCACGGTATCCACAGGCCCTACTACTACTCCCAACTAGAGAGAGCGAGGAATCCGTTTCGAAGGGGGCCCTGTGCACAACTCGCTGTCTCGGCCCCGACCGCCACTCGTCACGACTTGACCCCGAGGGGCACCTACTGTCAGTGCGGTGCGTCAGACTGGTCCCCGGTGTCCTTCCCCTCCCAGGGGCCGACGACACCGAGTCAGACAACAAAGCCAGGCAGGGCGAGAAGCGCCGGCAACAGCAGGAGGCGGCAACAGTGAAGATCCGGGTGGAACGCGACGTACTCGCGGAGGCAGTGGCCTGGGCGGCGCGCAGCCTCCCGGCCCGTCCGCCGGCCCCTGTCCTCGCCGGCCTGCTCCTGAAGGCCGAGGACGGCCAGCTGAGCCTGTCCAGCTTCGACTACGAGGTCTCCGCGCGGGTGTCGGTGGAGGCGGAGGTCGAGGAGGAGGGCACGGTCCTCGTCTCGGGCCGTCTGCTGGCCGACATCTCCCGCGCCCTCCCCAACCGGCCGGTGGAGATCTCCACAGACGGTGTACGGGCGACGGTGGTGTGCGGCTCCTCGCGGTTCACGCTCCACACCCTGCCTGTGGAGGAGTACCCGGCCCTGCCGCAGATGCCGAACGCGACGGGCACGGTCCCCGGCGAGGTCTTCGCCTCCGCCGTGCAGCAGGTCGCCATCGCGGCCGGCCGTGACGACACGCTGCCCGTCCTCACCGGCGTGCGCATCGAGATCGAGGGCGACACCGTCACGCTCGCCTCCACCGACCGCTACCGCTTCGCGGTCCGCGAGTTCCTGTGGAAGCCGGAGAACCCGGAGGTCTCCGCGGTCGCCCTGGTGCCCGCCAAGACGCTCCAGGACACCGCCAAGGCGCTGACCAGCGGTGACCAGGTGATCCTGGCGCTGTCCGGTTCGGGCGCGGGCGAGGGCCTGATCGGCTTCGAGGGCGCCGGCCGCCGTACCACCACGCGCCTGCTGGAGGGCGACCTCCCGAAGTACCGCACGCTGTTCCCGACCGAGTTCAACAGCGTCGCCGTGATCGAGACCGCCCCCTTCGTGGAGGCCGTCAAGCGCGTGGCCCTGGTCGCCGAGCGCAACACCCCGGTGCGGCTGAGCTTCGAGCAGGGCGTGCTCATCCTGGAGGCCGGTTCCAGCGACGACGCACAGGCTGTGGAAAGGGTCGACGCCCAGTTGGAGGGGGACGACATCTCGATCGCCTTCAACCCGACGTTCCTGCTGGACGGTCTGAGCGCCATCGACTCCCCGGTGGCCCAGCTGTCCTTCACCACGTCCACCAAGCCGGCGCTGCTCAGCGGCCGTCCGGCGGTGGACGCGGAGGCGGACGAGGCCTACAAGTACCTGATCATGCCGGTGCGGCTCAGCGGCTGAGGTGCGCCCGCCGCGGCGACTGCCGGGGGTGTGGGGGCAGCCCCACGGGATCGCGGCATGCCGGTGCGGCACACCGGCTGACCGCCGTCCCGAGGGAGGCCGAAGGTGAGGGCTGCGCATGAGCGCGTATGCCCACAGATGTGCGCGACCGTCCGGGTTTAGGCTCGGACGCCGGCACGTACGTGCCGTCACGCCACGTCGCATACCTAAGGATCACAACTGATGGAGCTCGGTCTCGTCGGCCTCGGCAAGATGGGCGGCAACATGCGCGAGCGGATTCGCCGCGCGGGTCACACCGTCTTCGGATACGACCGCAACCCGGACCTCGCCGACGTCCACAGCCTGCGGGAGCTTGTGGACAAGCTCAGCGGCCCCCGTGTGGTGTGGGTGATGGTTCCGGCGGGCGAGCCGACCCAGTCCACGATCGACGAGCTCGCCGGGCTGCTGGAGCCCGGCGACGTCGTCGTGGACGGCGGCAACTCCCGCTGGACGGACGACGAGAAGCACGCCGGGGAGCTGGCGGCCAAGGGCATAGGCTTCGTCGACTGCGGCGTCTCGGGCGGCGTCTGGGGCCTGGAGAACGGCTACGCGCTGATGTACGGCGGCTCCACGGAGGACGTCGCCAAGGTGCAGCCGGTGTTCGACGCCCTCAAGCCGGAGGGCGACTTCGGGTCGGTGCACGCGGGCAAGGTCGGTGCGGGCCACTTCGCGAAGATGGTCCACAACGGCATCGAGTACGCCATGATGCAGGCCTACGCCGAGGGCTGGGAACTGCTGGAGAAGGTCGACTCGGTGACCGACGTCCGTGAGGTGTTCCGCTCCTGGCAGGAGGGCACCGTCGTCCGTTCCTGGCTGCTCGACCTGGCGGTGAACGCCCTGGACGAGGACGAGCACCTGGACGGGCTCCGGGGTTTCGCGCAGGACTCCGGTGAGGGACGCTGGACCGTGGAGGCCGCCATCGACCACGCGGTCCCGCTGCCGGCGATCACCGCCTCGCTGTTCGCGCGGTTCGCCTCGCGCCAGGAGGACTCGCCGCAGATGAAGATGATCGCGGCGCTGCGGAACCAGTTCGGCGGTCACGCGGTCGAGAAGAAGTAGTCCACAGGGCACGTCCCGTATCCACAGGACCGCGCGGCGGTCCACGACGCCGGGGAGGTCGGCGGAACGACCATGCACGTCACGCATCTGTCGCTGGCCGACTTCCGGTCCTACCCCCGGGTCGAGGTCCCGCTCGATCCGGGGGTGACGGCCTTCGTCGGGCCCAACGGGCAGGGCAAGACGAACCTGGTCGAGGCGGTCGGCTACCTCGCCACCCTCGGCAGCCACCGGGTCTCCTCCGACGCCCCGCTGGTCCGGATGGGCGCCGACCGTGCGATCGTCCGGGCCCAGGTGCGGCAGGGCGAGCGGCAGCAGCTGATCGAGCTGGAGCTGAATCCGGGCCGCGCCAATCGTGCCCGTATCAACAGGTCCTCGCAGGTCAGGCCCCGGGACGTGCTGGGGATCGTCCGCACGGTGCTGTTCGCGCCCGAGGACCTGGCCCTGATCAAAGGTGATCCCGGTGAACGGCGCCGGTTCCTGGACGAACTGATCACCGCGCGCTCCCCGCGCATGGCCGGTGTCCGCTCCGACTACGACCGGGTGCTCAAGCAGCGCAACACGCTGTTGAAGTCGGCCGCGCTGGCGCGCCGGCACGGCGGCCGCACCCTGGACCTGTCCACGCTCGACGTGTGGGACCAGCACCTCGCGCGTGCGGGTGCCGAGCTCCTGGCGCAGCGGCTGGATCTGATCGGTGCACTCCAGCCGCTGGCCGACAAGGCGTACGAGCAGCTCGCGCCCGGCGGGGGGCCGGTCGCGCTGGAGTACAGGCCGTCCGCGCCCGGCGAGGCGCATACGCGCGAGGATCTGTTCGAGCAGCTGATGGCGGCCCTGGCGCAGGCGCGCAAGCCGGAGATCGAGCGGGGTGTGACCCTGGTCGGTCCGCACCGCGACGACCTGTTGCTCAAGCTGGGCCAGTTGCCCGCCAAGGGCTATGCCTCCCACGGTGAGTCCTGGTCGTACGCGCTGGCGCTGCGTCTGGCCTCCTACGACCTGCTGCGGGCGGAGGGCAACGAGCCGGTGCTGGTGCTCGACGACGTCTTCGCCGAGTTGGATGCGCGGCGGCGTGAGCGTCTGGCCGAGCTGGTGGCGCCCGGTGAGCAGGTCCTGGTGACCGCGGCGGTCGACGACGACGTCCCCCATGTGCTGGCGGGTGCGCGGTTCGCCGTGGCGGAGGGGGCGGTGGAGCGCGTATGAGCGGGCCGGACACGCCCGCGGGCGGCGGGACGGCTCCCGAGCCGTCCGGTGTCGACTTGGCGCGTGTGGCGTTGCGTGCGGCCAAGGAGGCGGCACGCGCGCGTGGGGACGCGGTGCAGCAGCGGAAGCAGGCGCGGCGCGGCGGTCTGCGCTCCGGGGCGCGCGCCGACCGGCGTGACCCGATGGCGCTGGGTCCGGCGATCAACCGGCTGCTCACGGAGCGCGGCTGGGAGGCCCCGGCCGCGGTGGGCGGGGTGATGGGGCGCTGGCCGGAAATCGTCGGCGAGGACGTGGCCAAGCACTGTGAGCCGGAGCGGTACGACGAGGACGAGCGGGTGCTGGTCGTGCGCTGTGACTCCACGGCGTGGGCGACGAATCTGCGGCTGCTCGCGCCGACTCTGGTGGCGCGTCTGAACGAGGATCTCGGGCACGGCACCGTGCGGCTGATCAAGGTCGTCGGTCCTGGCGGTCCCGCCCGTCGTTTCGGGCCTCTGCGTGCTCCCGGGAGCACGGGTCCCGGGGACACGTACGGGTGATCCGGCGCCCGTTTCGGGCCCTTCGCCCCTATGTGATGGACATCACAAAAGGGCTCCCGGTGGCGCCGTCCTGGCGCCGGTGACCGTTTCGGCGGGGCGTCGCACACGGTTGCGAATCGCCACCTGACTCCTAAGTAGCCAAGGGTTGACGGCTCGAAGCGCTGAGTGCCCTCGTGGGGCTCTTGGAGCCCCCATCCGCATATCGGGAGTCGGACGAGACCGGTTGAGGGCGGCACATGCGGACTCAGGTGCCTGCAAACCCCCATCGATGTCAGTGCTACCGGTAGAATGGAAGACAATCCCGCCCCGAACGTGGGGACCGCCCGGGAAAAGCTGAGCAACGCTGATCAAGGCTTACCAACGCAACATGCCGCAGCCGCTCCGGCAACCTGCCGACGAGCCCGGCTCGTGCTGTGCCAGAAAGGGCGCTTCGTGGCCGATTCCGGCAACCCCAACGAGAACATCCCGTCCACCGACACCGGCGTCAACGACGCGGCGAGCGCCCCGACCGGCGAGGGCGCCACGTCGTACGACGCCAGTGCCATCACCGTCCTCGAGGGCCTGGACGCGGTCCGCAAGCGACCCGGTATGTACATCGGGTCGACCGGCGAGCGGGGACTGCACCACCTGGTGCAGGAGGTCGTCGACAACTCGGTCGACGAGGCGCTGGCCGGTCACGCGGACACCATCGACGTCACGATCCTGGCGGACGGCGGCGTCCGTGTCGTCGACAACGGCCGCGGCATCCCGGTGGGCATCGTCCCCTCCGAGGGCAAGCCCGCCCTCGAGGTCGTCCTGACCGTGCTGCACGCGGGCGGCAAGTTCGGTGGCGGCGGCTACGCGGTCTCCGGCGGTCTGCACGGCGTGGGCGTCTCCGTGGTCAACGCGCTGTCGACGCGGGTCGCCGTCGAGGTCAAGACCGACGGCCACCGCTGGACGCAGGACTACAAGCTGGGTGTCCCCACCGCGCCCCTCGCCAAGCACGAGGCCACCGAGGAGACCGGGACGTCGGTCACCTTCTGGGCCGACGGCGACATCTTCGAGACCACCGACTACTCCTTCGAGACGCTCTCCCGGCGCTTCCAGGAGATGGCGTTCCTGAACAAGGGCCTGCGCATCAACCTCGCCGACGAGCGCGAGTCGGCGAAGGCCACCGCTGGCGCGGACGAGGCGGGCGAGGACGAGAAGCACGAGGTCAAGGCCGTCTCGTACCACTACGAGGGCGGCATCATCGACTTCGTGAAGTACCTCAACTCCCGCAAGGGAGAGGTGGTGCACCCCACCGTGATCGACCTGGAGGCCGAGGACAAGGACAGGCACCTGTCCCTCGAGGTCGCGATGCAGTGGAACGGCGGTTACACCGAGGGCGTGTACTCGTTCGCCAACATCATCCACACCCATGAGGGCGGTACGCACGAAGAGGGCTTCCGCGCGGCGCTCACCTCGCTCATCAACAAGTACGCGCGGGACAAGAAGCTGCTGCGCGACAAGGACGACAACCTCACGGGCGACGACATCCGCGAGGGTCTGACCGCGATCATCTCGGTCAAGCTGAGCGAGCCGCAGTTCGAGGGCCAGACCAAGACCAAGCTGGGCAACACCGAGGTGAAGACCTTCGTCCAGAAGGTCGTCTACGAGCACCTCAACGACTGGCTGGACCGCAACCCCAACGAGGCCGCGGACATCATCCGCAAGGGCATCGCGGCGGCCACCGCGCGCGTGGCGGCCCGCAAGGCGCGCGACCTGACCCGTCGCAAGGGCCTGCTGGAGTCGGCGTCGCTGCCGGGCAAGCTGTCCGACTGCCAGTCGAACGACCCCACCAAGTGCGAGATCTTCATCGTCGAGGGTGACTCCGCCGGCGGTTCGGCCAAGTCCGGCCGCAACCCGCAGTACCAGGCGATCCTCCCGATCCGCGGCAAGATCCTCAACGTCGAGAAGGCGCGCATCGACCGGATCCTGCAGAACCAGGAGATCCAGGCGATGATCTCCGCGTTCGGCACGGGTGTGCACGAGGACTTCGACATCGAGAAGCTCCGCTATCACAAGATCATCCTGATGGCGGACGCCGACGTCGACGGCCAGCACATCAACACCCTGCTGCTGACGTTCCTGTTCCGCTTCATGCGGCCGCTGGTCGAGGCCGGGCACGTGTACCTGTCCCGTCCGCCGCTCTACAAGATCAAGTGGGGCCGGGACGACTTCGAGTACGCGTACTCCGACCGCGAGCGCGACGCGCTGATCGAGATGGGCCGCAGCGCCGGCAAGCGCATCCGCGAGGACTCCGTCCAGCGCTTCAAGGGTCTCGGTGAGATGAACGCCGAGGAGCTGCGCGTCACCACGATGGACCAGGAGCACCGGGTCCTCGGCCAGGTCACCCTGGACGACGCCGCCCAGGCCGACGACCTGTTCTCGGTCCTCATGGGCGAGGACGTCGAAGCCCGCCGCGCGTTCATCCAGCGCAACGCCAAGGACGTCCGCTTCCTCGACATCTGAGTCGGTCTCAGCTGACCGCACCAGGAAGGATCTTCACCAGCAATGACCGACGAGAACACTCCTGTGACGACGCCCGAGGGCGACGCCCTGGCGATGCGTGTCGAGCCCGTCGGGCTCGAGACGGAGATGCAGCGCTCCTACCTCGACTACGCGATGTCCGTCATCGTCTCGCGTGCGCTGCCGGACGTCCGTGACGGCCTCAAGCCCGTGCACCGCCGCGTGCTGTACGCCATGTACGACGGCGGTTACCGTCCCGAGCGCGGCTTCTACAAGTGCGCCCGCGTCGTCGGCGACGTCATGGGCAACTATCACCCGCACGGCGACACCTCCATCTACGACGCCCTGGTGCGCCTCGCCCAGCCCTGGTCGATGCGGATGCCGCTCGTCGACTCCAACGGCAACTTCGGCTCGCCGGGCAACGACCCGGCGGCGGCCATGCGGTACACCGAGTCGAAGATGGCGCCGCTGGCCATGGAGATGGTCCGCGACATCGACGAGGAGACCGTCGACTTCACGGACAACTACGACGGCCGCTCCCAGGAGCCGACCGTCCTGCCGGCCCGCTTCCCAAACCTGCTGATCAACGGCTCGGCCGGTATCGCGGTCGGCATGGCGACCAACATCCCGCCGCACAACCTGCGCGAGGTGGCGGCCGGCGCCCAGTGGTACCTGGAGAACTTCGAGTCCTCGCACGAGGAGCTGCTGGACGCGCTCATCGAGCGCATCAAGGGCCCCGACTTCCCGACCGGCGCCCTCGTGGTCGGCCGCAAGGGCATCGAGGAGGCGTACCGCACGGGCCGCGGCTCGATCACCATGCGCGCGGTGGTCGAGGTGGAGGAAATCCAGAACCGCCAGTGCCTGGTGGTCACGGAGCTGCCCTACCAGACCAACCCCGACAACCTCGCGCAGAAGATCGCCGACCTGGTGAAGGACGGCAAGATCGGCGGCATCGCCGACGTCCGCGACGAGACGAGCTCCCGTACGGGGCAGCGCCTGGTCATCGTGCTGAAGCGGGACGCGGTCGCCAAGGTCGTCCTGAACAACCTCTACAAGCACACCGACCTGCAGACCAACTTCGGCGCCAACATGCTGGCGCTGGTCGACGGGGTGCCGCGCACGCTCTCCCTGGACGCGTTCATCCGGCACTGGGTGAACCACCAGATCGAGGTCATCGTCCGTCGTACGCGCTTCCGGCTGCGCAAGGCCGAGGAGCGGGCGCACATCCTGCGCGGCCTGCTGAAGGCCCTGGACGCCATCGACGAGGTCATCGCGCTGATCCGGCGCAGTGACACCGTGGAGATCGCGCGCGGGGGCCTGATGGACCTCCTGGAGATCGACGACATCCAGGCCAACGCCATCCTCGAGATGCAGCTGCGCCGCCTGGCCGCCCTGGAGCGCCAGAAGATCGTCCAGGAGCACGACGAACTCCAGGCGAAGATCAGCGAGTACAACGAGATCCTCGCCTCCCCGGTCCGCCAGCGCGGCATCGTCAGCCAGGAGCTGGCCGCGCTCGTCGAGAAGTACGGCGACGACCGCAAGACGAAGCTGATCCCCTACGAGGGCGACATGTCCATCGAGGACCTGATCGCCGAGGAGGACATCGTCGTCACGGTCACGCGCGGCGGCTACATCAAGCGCACCAAGACCGACGACTACCGGGCCCAGAAGCGCGGCGGCAAGGGGGTGCGCGGCGCGAAGCTCAAGGAAGACGACATCGTCAACCACTTCTTCGTGTCCACCACCCACCACTGGCTGCTGTTCTTCACCAACAAGGGCCGGGTCTACCGGGTGAAGGCCTACGAGCTGCCCGACGCCGGCCGGGACGCGCGCGGGCAGCACGTGGCGAACCTGCTGGCCTTCCAGCCGGACGAGACGATCGCCCAGATCCGCGCGATCCGGGACTACGAGGCGGTGCCCTACCTGGTCCTGGCCACCAAGGCGGGCCTGGTGAAGAAGACGCCGCTGAAGGACTACGACTCCCCGCGTTCGGGCGGTGTGATCGCGATCAACCTGCGGGAGCAGGAGGACGGTTCCGACGACGAACTGATCGGCGCCGAACTCGTCTCGGCCGAGGACGACCTGCTGCTGATCAGCAAGAAGGCGCAGTCGATCAGGTTCACGGCGACCGACGACACGCTCCGTCCCATGGGCCGTGCGACCTCGGGTGTCAAGGGCATGAGTTTCCGCGAGGGGGACGAGCTGCTCTCGATGAATGTTGTTCGACCCGGTACGTTCGTGTTCACTGCCACAGACGGCGGGTACGCGAAGCGGACCGCCGTCGACGAGTACCGCGTCCAGGGTCGCGGCGGCCTCGGCATCAAGGCTGCCAAGATTGTCGAGGACCGCGGCACCCTCGTCGGCGCGCTGGTGGTCGAGGAGACCGACGAGATCCTCGCCATCACGCTGTCGGGTGGTGTGATTCGTACGCGAGTCAACGAGATCAGGGAAACCGGACGTGACACCATGGGCGTCCAACTGATCAATCTGGGCAAGCGCGATGCCGTGGTCGGCATCGCCCGTAACGCCGAGGCTGGACGCGAGGCGGAGGAAGTCGACGGCGACGTGGCCGTGGACGACACCACCGACGGGGACGCGACCGCCGGCACGGACGAGGGTGAGGCGCCCTCGTCCGAGTAGGACGAGGAGTGAGTCAGCGTGAGCGGAGCCACGGGCGCCGGACCGGCCGGTACCAGCAGGGGAACGGACGGCGGCGGCCGTGGCTCCGCCGCGCGGGCGGCTGATCCGCATACGACCAATCTCAAAGCGATCAAGGCGCCCGCCAAGGGCGCCTCCTCGTCCAGCAGGCAGGGATCCCAGGGGGGGACCGTGACGGACACCCGAGGCCCGCAGCAGGCCGCGCCCGACCAGGGCGCCGCCGCTCAGACGGCCTCACCGCTGCCGGGGGAACGGCAGTCGCAGCAGCAGGCGGGCCCGTACCACCCGCCGCAGGCCTACCCGGCGCAGGCCGGTACGGCGGCCGGTCAGACCGGCGCGGTACGACGTCCCCGCACGGGGGCGCGCACCACCCCGCGCGTGCGCAAGGCGCGTCTGCGGGTGTCGAAGGCCGACCCGTGGTCGGTGATGAAGGTCAGCTTCCTGCTCTCCATCGCGCTCGGCATCTGCACCATCGTCGCGTCCGCGGTGCTGTGGATGGTCATGGACGCCATGGGCGTGTTCTCGACGGTCGGCGGCACGATCGCCGAGGCGACCGGCTCCAACGAGTCGAACGGTTTCGACCTCCAGTCGTTCCTGTCGCTGCCCAACGTCCTGATGTTCACGACGATCATCGCGGTCATCGACGTCGTCCTGGCGACGGCGCTGGCGACGCTCGGCGCGTTCATCTACAACCTCTCCGCGGGTTTCGTGGGCGGTGTCGAGCTGACGCTGGCCGAGGACGAGTGAGCTGCTCACAGCCGTTTTCCCGGCTCGTCCGGCAGCCGCCGGACAACCGATTTTGGGACTGCCCCGGTCGTGCGCTAATCTTCAGGAGTCAGCGCGCGGGACATACACCGCAGAGCGCGGCGGGGCTATAGCTCAGTTGGTTAGAGCGCATCCCTGATAAGGATGAGGCCACAGGTTCAAATCCTGTTAGCCCCACCAGCGAGAAGGCCCCCAGTCGATATCGGCTGGGGGTCTTCTGTATGCATGGCCGACATCAGCCGATGAGCGGCTCCTTGGGCGGCTCGGCGAGCACGCCGACCGTTTCCCGCTCACTCCCGCCGGCTGCGGGCACGTAGGGGCGTGCGCGAAGCGGGAGCCGGGGGCGGTGGGGGAAGGAGACAGGCCGGCGGCACGTCGACCGCGAGAGCCGGACCGGTGATCGTGGGTGGTGCCGGTCCGGGGCGTCGGGGTTCCTGTGGCCCGGGGCGGAGCGTCCGAGCGACGAGCCGGGCGCCGAGGGGCGGCGTCGAAGCGGCGACCAGGAGGTGGAAGACCTCCGGGCCGGGGGAGGGCGAACGCGCGGATGGCCGCTCCGAGGATCACGTCGGGCAGGGTGCCCGGCACCGGACGGCGCACGAGCCGAACGTCCGGGTGCGGCCGGGGGAAGTCCGGGGTGGCGTGTGCCGGGTCGGCGACCGCCCTCGACCGCCTTGATGAGGAGGGAGCCCCAGGTGCGCATCCTGGTGGCCCCACCGGCGAGAAGACCCCCGGCCGGTGGCGGCTGGGGGTCTTCCGGTGTCGGCTCGGGCCGTGGTGCTGTACGCGAGTTCGCCAGGACTCGGGGGAGCGGTGACGGCACGAGGAGGGGCGGGAGGGGGCCCCGCGGTCAGCGCTGGAGGGGGATGCGGCCGGTGACGGGTTCCGCGCGGGCGGACGTCGTGTCGTCGGAGCAGTCCGCGGAGTCGGACTCCGCCGTCGTGTCCGAGAGCGGGCGGTGCCGGCAACTGGGAGACTTGCCGTGGGCCTCGGCGTGGATGCGCTGTTTCATCGTGGGCGGCAGGGCCCTGACCAGTGACCAGGACCAGAGGGGCGTCGTCGGCGCCGACGCGTTCGGGGCGCTGTCGCTGTTGCGTGTCTCGTCGGTCTGCGGTACGGCCGCGGAGGCGGTCGTGGTGATGAGTCCGAGCGCCGTGCACAGCGCGAGGAAGGCGGTGACGATGGCGTTCCACAGCTTCATGACCTTGTTCCGGGCCATGGCCCCTCACTTTCGGGTTGGGCGATTTGCGTACTTTCCTCATGATGTGTAAGGGGGTCGCGAAGTGGTGGACCGACGCTCGTGGCGCGGGGATGTTCAGATGAACACCACACGGATGGGTGTATAAGCGGTGAAAAGATGCGGAGGTGGCGGAGAAGCCGCAAAAGCTACCGTCCGTGCGGGCGTGGTCACGCTCTGGTCGGATTGCCGTGCTCCGCTTCTACTGCGCCGTACCGCAGGGCAGTTGGAGGGGCGACACAGGTCACCGATCGGTATCGACCGGTGTGTATAGTCGGGCGGCAGAGGTCCCCTACGTCAAGGAAAGACGAGGTCGCGCGGTGAAGAAGCTTCTCCTGGTCGCACTGGCCGCCATCGGCGGGCTCCTCGTGTACCGCCAGATCCAGGCGGATCGCGCCGAGCAGGATCTGTGGACGGAGGCGACTGACTCCGTGCCCACGGGTTCGTGAGTACCGACATCCGACGCTGAACAGACCCCGGCCGCCTGCGCGGTCGGGGTTTTGTGTGGGCGGGGACGTGTCGGCGGGCCTCGTCCGCGGGGCAGGATGGGCGCGGTGCGACGTCCGGGCGACGACGAGGGGTGGCGCGTGAGGGGACGGTGGGGCAGGGGCCGGGCTGGACGCAGCGGGCCCTCGGCCGGCGGACGCGTGGGCGCGGTGACGCTGGCGTCCGTGATGGCGCTGGCGCCGGCCGGTGTGCTGCCGGGGCGGACGGCCGTCGCTGACGAGGCCGCCGGGGACGCCGGGGCCTACGCCTTCGCCGAGGACGCGCGGAGCGTCGACGGCGCCGTGAGCACCGCGGACGCCGTGGAACGACTGGAGCCCGGCCGCACCTACCGGAGCACCCTCCCGGCGAGCGGCACGGTCTACTACCGCCTGGAGCTCGACGGCGTCACGAGCACCTACGCCTCCGCCACCGCCGTACCTCCGGCCGGCCGCACCGCCTCCGTCATCGACGGGGTCAAGGTGGCCGTACAGGACGGCGAGGGCCGTTCCTGTGACGTGGACACGGCGAGCTTCGGCACCGCCGGCAGCCCGCACCCGGTCGCCGCGTGGGCCATGCGGGAGATCTCCCCCAGGAAGTCCCTCTGCCAGGAGTCCGGTACGTACTACCTGAGCGTCGAACGCGTCGACCCGGACGGGGAGGGCTCCTCCCCCGGCCCCTGGGAGATGGAGCTCACCACGGTGTCGGAGCCCCCTCCCGCGAGGGCCGGTGCGACGAGTGCGCCGAAGGAGTGGAACTCCGCCCCGCCCCAGCCCTTCACGGGACAACCCGAACGGCGCTCCGGAGGCTCGGGCTTCACCCGGGCCGCCCCCGTCGGCCAGGGAGTCTGGCGGGACGACATCCGCCCCGGCCGGACGCTCTTCTACAAGGTCCCCGTGGACTGGGGCCAACAGCTCCACGTCACCGCCGAACTGGGCGGTTCGAGCACGGGCAAAGGCCGCTACACCGCCGCCGCGCTGGACCTGGACCTCTACAACCCCGTACGCGGGCGCGTCGTGGACGTGGGCGTCGGCTACGACGGCGTCCGGAAGGCGGGGAGCCTCGTGCCTCTCCCGCCGGTCGCGTACGTGAACCGGCACGCCGCCGTCCGCCAGGTCGGGGCGATGCGGTTCGCCGGCTCCTACTACCTCGTCGCGCACCTCTCGGCCGCGGTGGCGGACGCCTTCGGCGACGGGCCCGTTCCGCTGACGCTGCGGGTGCGGCTGAGCGGCGCGCCACAGGACGGACCCGGATACGCGGGGGAGTCCGTGCCGTCGGACGTCTTCACGGTCACGGAGGGGGACCGGGAGGCGGCTGCCGAGGGCGAGGACGCGGGCGGCGACGCCGCCTTCCGGGCGCTCGCGGTGGGCGGCATCGGCACCGGTACCGCCTTGCTGGCAGGGCTCGGTGTGTGGGCGCTGGCGGCTCGGCGGCGGACCGTCCCGTAAGCCGTGGGCGCCGCCGGCAGCGGCGGTCAGACGCGCGTGAGGGCCCAGAACCCCACGGCATAGCAGGCCAGGGCCAGGAGCAGCAGGGGGACGACCACCCGTGCCGGAGGGCCGGGGCGGCGGCTGCGCCGGCGGTGGGACCGGGGGGCGGCGGACCCGTGCTGCGGCAGTGCCCCGCCCGGAGGCGGAGCCTGCGGGTCCTGCGGGTCCTGGGCGGTGTACTCCGCGGTGGAGACGTCGGGATGCGCGGCCTGCCGCGACAGGGGGGAGCGCAGCCGATGAGTGGGGTCGTGGGGGGCGGCGAAGGGGAGGGGGCCGGCCGGCCGGTGCTGTACCGGCGCCCGGGGGGCCTGTCCGGGCGGCGGCGGAGGGGGCACGGGGGAGGAGGTGATCGTGGCCCGGGGCGGCGGCAGGAGGAAGCTTCCGGTGTCCGACATGCCGGGAGACCGCGGGGCGGCGCCGGACGCGGTGCCCGGACGTGGATCGGTGGGGACGACGCCTCCGCCCCTGTCCGGGCCCGTTCCGATCGCCCTCCAGCCGGTTCCGGCGCCGGAACCGGAACCGGTGCCGGAACCCGCTGTCGTGGCCGGCCGGACGGATCCGTGATCGCCCGTGCCGCCGGAGGCGTCCGCGCCGCCCGTGCCCCGGCCGGATCCGGACCCGGACCCGGCTCCGGGCAGAGCGCCACGTTCCTCCTCCGGGGCCGTACGCTCCGCGCCCGAGGCCCGCTTCAGCGGACCGTCCGGGGCGAACCCCGGGGGCAGGGGACCCAGTTGGTCGAAGATCTCGATCAGTTCGTCGTCGGGGCCGGGCTCCGGAAGGAGCTCCGCGGCAGCCGCGAGAGCCTTGCGCGCCCCCGTGGCCGTGCGGAACCGCGCCTGCGGATCCGGCTGGAGCAGCGAGGCCACCACCTGCCACAGCGGCTCGGGAATGCCCTGGGGCGCGCCGGGTGTCCCGTGGTCGGCGAAGAACTGGATGAGGGCCTTGGCGTCCGGTTTGGCACCCTCCAGCAGGTACAGCGCCACCAGGCCCACGGCGAACAGGTCGGCGGGGAAGTCCGGTTCGGAGCCCATCAGCTGCTCCGGCGCGAGATAACCCGGCGTGCCCACCACCAGGTTGGTCTCGGTCAGCCGGGGCTCGCCCAGCCGCATCGCGATGCCGAAGTCCGACAGCCGCAGCCGCGGCCTGCCCGTGCCGGTGGCTTCCAGGAGCACGTTGGCGGGCTTGATGTCACGGTGCACGACGTCCTCCGCGTGCACCGCGGCGAGCCCCGCCAGTAACTGGTCGAGCAGGGTGCAGACGAAGGCCGGCGGCAGCGGACCGTAGTCGCCGACCAGGTGGACCAGCGAACCGCCGGCCACCAGGTCCATGGTGAACAGGACCTTGTCGTCGTCGGCGGCCCAGCTGGTGGGCGCCAGGACGTGGGGGTGGTCGATCCGCAGCGCCTGCTCGCGCACGAAACGGAGCAGGGAGTGGGCGTCGCTCTGCAGCAGGACCTTGGCGGCCACATAACGGCGGCGGCGGTGGTCCCAGGCGCGCCAGACGGCGCCGACACCCCCGCGCCCGATCGGGTCGACCAGTTCGTACCGGCCGGCGAAGACCTCACCCATCGCTGTGCGTCGCCCCTCCCCTGCGGTGTCCCCCCGTTTTCCGCGCGTCCCCGGCAGCCGGCCCCTTCGGCCACCGGGCGGGGAATCAGTTCTGGTGGGACTGGTAGTGCGTGACCGCGTCGGAGGTGCGGCCCGCGCCGTAGACCCGGAGGAACTCTGCCAGTTCGGGGTGCGTGGGGGCGAGGGTGTCGGCGGCCTCGATGATGTCGCCGGCAGCGGCGACCGAACGCAGCAGGGACTGGATCTCACGGACCACCCGCTTGACCGTGGGCGCCCCCGAACTACTCGTCGTCTGCGTGGTGTTGCTGAGCACCGAGCCCCCCTGTGACTTCCTGATCTCGTCCATGCGCTCGGTGGCCTCGGCCGCGCTCACACTGCCGTCCGCGACCTGCCCCGCCAGGTCCTGCAGCAGTTGCACCCGCTGCACCACGGCGGGATTCCCGATCTTCGCCCGCTGGCCGCTCATCAACTGCGACAGCATCGGTGCGGACAGTCCCAGAACCCCCGCGAGACGAGCCTGGTTCAGGCCCAGATCGTCTATGAGCCTACGGAAGAGCGCCCCCAGCGGCTCCCCGTACCAGTTCCGCTGCAGTTCCCGCGCTCTTGCGGTGGCTTCCTGCTGTGCGGCGTCCATTGCGTCTCCCCATCGCTTCCCCGAGAACCATGGTTCGCTGTAGCGAACCATGTCCGAGCATCTTACGGAGAGTGGTCGGTCACGGGGACCCCCATCTTTTTGCGGAATCCCCGGGGGGACCCGGTACTCTGGTCCCAGGCGCCCACCGGAATGCGGTTCTCGCAGGTGGACGCTTCCCTCCGGGGCCTTAGCTCAGTTGGTAGAGCGCTGTCTTTGCATGGCAGATGTCAGGGGTTCGACTCCCCTAGGCTCCACATGCGGACCCCTCCCACCTGCGGAAACGCGGTGGGAGGGGTCCTTTGTTTCACGTGAAACGGCGCGGTGGGACAGGAGGCGCCCAAGTCTCCTGTCCCACCGCGCCGTTGGCGTCCTCGCGCGTCAGGCCTGGTCGTCGCGCCGGGCGGCTTCCTCCTCGGCCTCCTTGGCCTCGACCGCCGGGTCGAGCGTGGCCCCGCCGCTGCCGTCCACCGACGTCAGCTTCGTCGACCCCGACGACACATCCGTCGCGGCCGGCGGCTCCACCAGCCAGTCCGGGTTGGCCTGCTTGTCCCACCACTTCCATGCGGCGACGGCGCCGCCCGCCACGGCACCCAGAATCAGGACCGTCTTCGCGGCACGGCCGGCCTTCGCCCGCCGCCGCTGTTTGCGGACCAGCTTCTGGATCTGCTGTGCCGAGACCTGACCGCGCAGCGCGACCAGCGCGGCCGCACCGCGGGCCGCGGCCTCGTCCTTCGCGGGACCGGCGACGGCCACCACCTGCTCGATCCTCGGGCGGGAGTACTCCGCCGCCTGCCGGGCGGCCTTGCGGGTGCGGTCGGCAGCCTGGTGAGCGGCCTGGTCGACCTTCGGCGGCACATGCGTCCGGGCCTGTTCCAGATAAGGCTGCACATGGGCGCCGTACTGGACGCGGGCTTGGCCGGCGGCCTGCGTCACCACGGGCGCGAGCCGTACGCGGGCTTCCTGTGCGTAGTGTGCGGCCCTGACCTTGGCCGTGTCGGCGTAGGGCGCCACCACTTCCGCGGCGTGCAGCACGCTGTCCTTCGCCGAACCGGTCGCGGCGCGCACGCTGTCGATGCGGGTCACGGGTTCCTCCTCCTCGGTGGCGTACGGTATTTCGACTTTCCACCCTTTTACGGATCATGCCTGCCGGGTCGCCGCGCGGCATGCGCGGACGGGCATCCGGGTGCCGACGAACACGATCGATGGTGATATGGAATGCGATAGCGGATGAATACGGAGCAATGGGAACTTAGCGTCGACGATGCCACGGATCGTCGTCCCGCGCCCCCGACACGGCACCACCCACCCGGTTTTCCGCAAGCGGAACGGCCTGGTCGTCCCCCTGTGAACAGGCGCCGGGCGACTGCGCGCCCCGTCCGTGCGAGGATCAGGGAGTCACGGAAAGACAACGGAAGGCACATCGTGGCTGAGCAGCTCAACGCCACCCTGAAGACCAATCACGGCGACATCCAGGTCCGGCTCTTCCCGAACCAGGCGCCGATCACGGTCAAGAACTTCGTCGAGCTCGCCAAGGGCGAGCGGGAGTGGACCCACCCGCAGACCGGTGCGAAGTCCACGGACAAGCTCTACGACGGCACGGTCTTCCACCGGGTGATCAGCGGTTTCATGATCCAGGGCGGAGACCCGCTGGGCAACGGCACCGGTGGTCCCGGCTACCAGTTCGAGGACGAGTTCCACCCGGACCTGCGCTTCGACAAGCCCTACCTGCTGGCGATGGCCAACGCCGGCCCGGGCACCAACGGCTCGCAGTTCTTCATCACCGTCGCCCCGACGGCCTGGCTGAACCGCAAGCACACCATCTTCGGAGAGGTCACCGACGCCGCAAGCCAGAAGGTCATCGACGCCATCGCGTCCGCGCCGACCAACCCGCGCACCGACCGTCCGGTGAACGACGTGGTGATCGAGTCCGTCGAGATCCACGAGGGCTGAGCCCTCGTCCCCCGGAGCGCGAAAGCCCTCGTAGGGAACCAATCGCCCCGCCCATCCGTAAGGATGGGCGGGGCGGGGCTTTTCCACACGACCTAGGGGATCCCATGGACGACCAGGCTGCCGGCAGCCCACAGGACGCCCAGCGCGTCCCCGTCTGCTATCGCCACCCGGACCGTGAGACCGGTGTTCGCTGCACCCGGTGCGAGCGTCCGATCTGCCCCGAGTGCATGGTCGACGCCGCAGTCGGGTTCCAGTGCCCGGAGTGCGTCCGCACAGGCTCGGGCACGGGGCACGCGCCCACGGCCTCCGCGCCCCGCACGCTCGCCGGCGGAGCCGTCGCCGCGGACCCCCGGCTGATCACCAAGATTCTGGTCGGGACCTGCCTCGCCGTCTTCCTGGTCCAGTTGTCGCTCGGCGATCGCTTCACCGACCACTTCCAGCTGATCGGCCGTGCATACATCCCCCTCCTCGGCTCGGTCGAAGGCATCGCGGAGGGGCAGTGGTACCGGCTGCTGACAGCGATGTTCCTGCATGGCAGCGCCATCCACATCATCTTCAACATGCTCAGCCTGTGGTGGATCGGCGGCCCCCTGGAAGAGGCGCTCGGCCGGGCCCGTTACCTCGCCCTCTACCTGGTGTCCGGACTCGCGGGCAGCGCGCTCACGTATGTGATCACCGCTCCGAACCAAGGCTCGCTGGGCGCGTCCGGTGCCGTCTTCGGGCTGTTCGGAGCGACCGCCGTACTGATGCGCCGGCTCAACTACGACATGCGGCCGATCATCGCCCTGCTGGTGATCAACCTGATCTTCACCTTCAGCCCGGGCTTCAACATCGCCTGGCAGGCTCATGTGGGCGGGCTCGTCGCCGGTGTCGTGATCGGGTACGCCATGGTGCACGCCCCGCGGGAGCGGCGGGCGCTGGTGCAGTACGGCACGTGTGCGCTGGTGCTGGCCGTGGTCGTCCTGATGACCCTGTTGAGGACGGCGCAGCTTACCTGAGCACCGAGTTTGTCCACAGTCAGTGGCGGATCTTGTGCACAGGGTGTGGGGGGAGGCCCATGCCAGGGGATCGGCCGACGTTTCCACAGGTCAGGCGAGGGGCGAACAGATTTTCGGTTACCGGTATTTCTGTCACACCGGCGTCAACGTCCCGAAAGTTATCCACAGATCAGCCCTGCTATCCACATGTGGACAAGGGTTGTGGATAACTCGGAGGACAACCCTGCCCAGAGCTGTTCGGCAGCTCTGGGCAGAGGGGGCGCTCACCGTGCGGCGAGCGTTACTTCCACTGGGTGGAGACGCCGAATCCGGCGGCGATGAACCCGAAGCCCACCACGATGTTCCAGTTGCCCAGGGCGTCGATGGGCAGCGAGCCGTCGGTGACGTAGAAAACGACGATCCAGGCCAGCCCGACGAGGAACAGGGCCAGCATCACCGGCGCGACCCAAGCGCGGTTGGTCAGCTTGATCGCTGTCGTCTGCTTCGCCGGCGGCGGCGTGTAGTCGGCCTTCTTGCGGATACGTGACTTCGGCACGAGGGTCTCTCCTGTCGATGCGCTGCGTGGCCGCGCAGGGAACTGGGTCGGGCTCGGAGCAGAGTACAAGGGGACTCTGAGCGCTCCCCCGGGCGTCCGTTAGCGTAGTGCTTCCGCGGCGCCGAAGGAGATAAGGGTACGTTGAGCAATTCTGCCGACTTCCCCGGGAAGGAATCCAGTCCTGTCCGCCGACGCCGTCCAAGGCCCGTGCGGATCCTCACCGCGGGCGTCTTCGCCCTGGCGGGACTCCTCTTCTTCACCAGCTTCGACACGGCCCGGGGCACCAACATCCGCACGGACGCCTCGCTGCTGAAGCTCTCCGACCTGATCCACGAGCGCAGCCGCAAGAACGGTGAGCTGGGGGAGTCCAACGGCGCGCTGCGCGATGACGTGGAGTCCCTCGCCGAGCGTGACGACGGCAGCACCAAGGCGGAGGACGACAAGCTCGCCGACCTGGAGAAGCGCGCCGGCACGCAGGAGCTCAAGGGTGAGGCGATCACGGTCACCCTCGACGACGCGCCGCCGGACGCCACCGCCAAGCTTCCCGGTTATCCCGAGCCGCAGCCCGACTACCTGGTCATCCACCAGCAGGATCTGCAGGCCGTGGTCAACGCGCTGTGGGAGGGCGGCGCCGAGGGCATCAAGGTCATGGACCAGCGGTTGATCTCCACCAGCGCGGTGCGCTGTGTGGGCAACACCCTGATCCTGCAGGGCCGCGTCTACTCACCGCCGTACAAGATCACGGCGGTCGGTGATCCCGGGAAGCTGAAGAAGGCGCTCAGCGCCTCGCCGGCGATCCAGAACTACATGGTGTACGTCAACGTCTACGGGCTCGGCTGGCAGGTCGAGGACGACGGGACCGTGACCCTGCCCGGCTACTCGGGCACGGTGGACCTGCACTACGCGAAGCCCGTGGAGTAGCGGCCCGTCCCGGTTTCACGTGGAACATGCCCGGACATCGAGGCGATCGGCTCCGATCCGCGTACTCGTGGGTGCACACGGCCGGGCCCGTCCTGATCCCACAGCCTCCGGAGGCCGGGAAACCGGAGGGGTCGCGCCGTTAGTCTGTTGGCGTACGGCGTGGGTCTGGTGCCGTGGTACGACGGAAGGGACGGCATGTACAGCTGGATCTGGCGGCATCTGCCGGGCAACGGATGGGTGCGGGCGCTCATTTCGCTGGTGCTGATCGTCGCCGTGGTCTACGTCCTCTTCCAGTACGTCTTTCCGTGGGCCGAGCCGCTGCTGCCCTTCAACGATGTGACGGTGGACAACCAGTGAGCGCGCGCATTCTCGTCGTCGACAACTACGACAGTTTCGTCTTCAACCTGGTCCAGTACCTGTACCAGCTGGGCGCCGAGTGCGAGGTCCTGCGCAACGACGAGGTGTCGACGGCGCACGCCCAGGACGGTTTCGACGGGGTGCTGCTGTCGCCGGGCCCCGGCACTCCCGAGGAGGCCGGCGTCTGTGTGGACATGGTGCGGCACTGCGCGTCCACCGGGGTGCCGGTGTTCGGCGTCTGCCTCGGCATGCAGTCGATGCAGGTGGCGTACGGCGGTGTGGTGGGCCGGGCGCCCGAGTTGCTGCACGGCAAGACCTCGCCGGTGGAGCACGGGGGCAAGGGCGTCTTCGCGGGCCTGCCCTCCCCGTTCACGGCGACCCGCTATCACTCGCTGGCCGCCGAGCCGGCCACGGTGCCGGCGGAGCTGGAGGTCACGGCCAGGACGCCGGACGGCATAGTGATGGGGCTGAGGCACCGTGAACTCCTGGTCGAGGGAGTGCAGTTCCATCCCGAGTCGGTGCTGACCGAGCACGGCCACCGGATGCTGGCCAACTGGCTGGTGGAGTGCGGCGACGACGGCGCGGTGGCGAGGTCGGCGGGGCTCGCCCCGGTGGTGGGCAGGTCCTCGGCGTGACCGCGCTGCGCCCCGAGCGCGAGTCCGGCGCCGACGCCTACGACGGCGCCGGCGAACAGGGCACCCCGTACGGCGGGCAGCCGTACGGGGAGCCGGGTGCGTACGGGGTCGGCTGGTACGACGACGCGGCGTCCGACTCCTCCGGCGGCGCTTCCGGGAACACCGCGTACCTGCCGCCGGTCGACGAGGAGACGGTGGCGCTGCGGATCCCCGAGCCGCCGGAGCGGGCGGAGCGTGAGGAGTCCGCGTCGGCTTTAGCGGCACCGGGCGGGCGTGCGGCCCGCAGGAAGGCCGCCAGGAAGCGTCACGGGCGCCGTGGAGGCTCCCACAAGGCCGTGGAGGGCCTCGGCGCGGGCGCGGGCCCGGAAGGGGCGTCAGGGGCGTCCGAGGGGGCGTCACGGGCGCCGTTGTCGCGGGTGGAGGCGCGTCGGCGGGCACGGGAGCGCAAGGCGAGTCCGGCGGTCGTCGCGAGCCGGGCGATCGGCGAGGTGTTCATCACCTGCGGTGTGCTGATGCTGCTCTTCGTGACCTACCAGCTGTGGTGGACGAACGTGCGGGCGCAGGCCCAGGCCGGCCAGGAGGCCAGCGACCTCCAGAAGGACTGGGAGAGCGGCGAGCGCGAGCCGGGGGCGTTCGAGCCGGGGCAGGGCTTCGCGCTGCTGCACATCCCCAAGCTGGACGTGGTGGTGCCGATCGCGGAGGGCATCAGCAGCAAGAAGGTGCTCGACCGCGGCATGGTGGGGCACTACGCGGAGGGCGCGCTGAAGACGGCGATGCCGGACGCGAAGACCGGCAACTTCGGACTCGCGGGCCACCGCAACACGCACGGGGAGCCGTTCCGGTACATCAACCGGCTGGAGCCGGGCGACCCGATCGTCGTCGAGACGCGGGACGAGTACTTCGTCTACAAGATGGCGTCGATCCTGCCGGTGACGCCGCCGAGCAACGTGAGCGTCCTCGAGCCGGTGCCGAAGGGCTCGGGCTTCACCGGGCCCGGCCGCTACATCACGCTGACCACGTGCACACCGGAGTTCACCAGCAAGTACCGCTTGATCGTCTGGGGCAAGATGGTCGAGGAACGGCCGCGCAGCAAGGGCAAGCCGGATGCGCTCGTCAGTTAAGGGCAGAGGGAACGTGGCACCGACCACCGACGACACCGAAGAGCACGCCGACGCGCCCGCGTCCCCGCCCCCTCCGGGGCGCCGACGCATGGGGCCGGTGGCGATGGTCGTCAGCTTCTTCGGGGAGCTCCTCATCACCGTGGGCCTGGTGCTCGGCCTGTTCGTCGTCTACTCGCTGTGGTGGACGAACGTCGTCGCCGACCGCGCGGCGGGCCGGCAGGCGGACAAGATCCGCGACTCCTGGTCCCGGGAGTCCGACGGCGGTGGTGGCGGCAGCGGCGGTCCCGCCTCCTTCGACAGCAAGGACGGCATCGGCTTCCTGCACGTGCCCGCGATGAGCGGTGACGAGATCCTCGTCGAGAAGGGCACGTCGATGAAGGTCCTCAACGACGGCGTCGCCGGCTACTACACCGACCCCGTGAAGGCGACCCTGCCGACCTCCGGCAAGAAGGGCAACTTCTCCCTCGCCGCTCACCGGGACGGGCACGGCGCGAAGTTCCACGGCATTCACAAGATCGAGAAGGGCGACCCGATCGTCTTCGAGACGAAGGACACGTGGTACGTCTACAAGGTCTACGGCATCCTCCCCGAGACCTCGAAGTACAACGTCGACGTCATCGGGAAGATCCCGGAGGAGTCCGGCAGGAAGAAGGCCGGCCACTACATCACGCTGACGACCTGCACGCCGGTGTACACCAGCACGTACCGGTACGTCGTGTGGGGTGAGCTGGTCCGCACGGAGAAGGTGGACGAGGAGCGGACACCACCGGAGGAGTTGCGCTGAATCCTCCTGCCCGAGGAGCTGGTTGCCTAACATGACGAAGGCCCGAAGCCGCAACTTCCCTTTGCGACTTCGGGCCTTCTTCTTCCGGGCCTAGCGCAGCGCCTTCAGCCGCGCTCCGGCGCTCCACGCCTCCAGTTCCGCACGGTCCACGGTGAGGACCCCGCTCAGGTCGGCGATCGCCCTCGCCTCGTGGCTGAAGTAGGACGTGGTGACGAACAGGGCGACGTCGACGCGTTCGACGGCCCGTGCGGCGCCGGCGAACCTCTGCATGTCCGAGCTCGGCACGGGGCGGTGTCCCGCCCGGTTCTTGCACTGGACGGCGACGGTACGGCCGTCGGCCGTGCGTGCGGTGATGTCGATGCCCCGGTCGATGTTGGTCTGTCGTACGACGACGTCGCCGCAGCCGTCCCGGCGCAGCAGAGCGGCCACATGACGTTCGAACGCCTGCCAGGTCATGGCCGCGATG
Source organism: Streptomyces caelestis (assembly GCF_001279005.1). Taxonomy (GTDB): domain Bacteria; phylum Actinomycetota; class Actinomycetes; order Streptomycetales; family Streptomycetaceae; genus Streptomyces; species Streptomyces heliomycini. The sequence continues at coordinate 75,150 of NZ_LGCN01000228.1, read as the reverse complement.
GAGTCCCTGACCCGGTCTGCCGGAATCTCTCCCTCCGGACCGCTGATCCGTCGGTGGTGCCGGCACAGCGTGCGCTCGACGTTCTCGATGTCCTCGCGGAGCTCGATGAGTTCGCGGCGGTGTTCACCGGACGTGGCGATCAGGGCGTTGAACATCGGCACGACCGTCGTGCCGAGGATGTGGGTGATCCGCTGGTCGATGCGGTCGTCGAGAGGGGTGGAGTCGGGTCGCGAAAAGTTTTCCACAGGCTGTGTACGGGCCAGGTGCTCCATGTCGAGCAGGTACGTGCGCACCTGGCGGGCGACGTGGCTGTCGCGGAGGAGCATGGCGACGTTGAGGACGGCTCGTCGGGAGTAGAGGGTGAGACTCGACCGAGGCTGTGGATAACTTCCAGGAAAGAGTGACAGGATGTCACGCTTAAATCGTGCGAGCTCAGGGCCTTGGAGTGTGGTCATTCCGTTGCACGAGAGCTCCTCGCGATGCCGTGCCTTGAGCTGACGGATTGCCTCAGTGGTGACGTCGAAGTACGCCGCCACCATCGCCGTCGTCACATGCATCCCGTCCGGCAACAGCGACAGGGCCTTGACCCGGTCGAGGACGTCCGTCCGGTCCAGCACGCTGCTGCGCAGGGTCTTCGACTCCAGCAGTGCGGATTCATTGATCATCTTCTGCCCCTTTCGTTCTCGTGGTCGGGGCGGAACTCCAGACGTCCCGCCCCACCCGATCAACGAGTGGTGGCACGCGAAGGCACGAGCGAAGCGGGGACGCGTGTGCGGAGCGGGTTCACGAAGGAAGCCCCGGCCCTCTCCGAAGAGGGCCGGGGCTCCTGGCGTGCGGGTGCCGGGTGTCAGTCGCCCTCGCCGCCGGTGAGGCCGCCGAAGAAGCCGCCGCCGCCGTCGTTGCCCCCGTTGTTGCCGCCCTGCTGGCCGCCGAAGGCGAACAGGGTGACCTTGTCGCCCTTCTTGACCTGCTGGCCCTCCGACGGGCTGCTCCGGAACACCGTGGCGTTGTCGTCGCCCCCGCCCTCGATTTTCTCGAGCTGCAGACCCGCCTGGGCGAGGACCTGCTTGGCCTGGGCGACCGGCATCCCGGTGACCTTCGGCATGGCGAACGTCTCGTTCTTCGGCGCCTTGGCGATCTTGATCGTGACGGTGCTGCCGCGGTCGATGTCCGTGCCCGGGGCGAAGCTCTGCTCGAAGACGGTGCCCTCGGCCTGGGCCGTGGACTCCTCCTCCGTCTGGGCTCCGAGCACCAGCCCCTTCGACTCCAGCAGCTGCTTGGCCACGTCGGGGGTCTTGCCCAGGAGGCTGGGGACGGTCACCTGGGCCGTCTCCTTGGCGACGGTGAGCGTGACCGTGGACCCCTTCTCCTTCGAGGTGCCGCCCGCGGGGTCCTGGGAGAGCACCGTGTCCGGCGTCTGGGTGGACTCCTCGGTCTTCTGCTCGACCTCGAAGCCCTTCTCCTTCAGGGTTTCCTCCGCGGCGTCGAAGGCGAGGCCCTCGACGTCCGGGACCTCGACCTTCGGCGCGCCGGTGGAGACCGTCAGGGTGACGGTGGAGTCCTTGTCGACCTCGGTGCCCGCCTTGGGGTCCTGGTCGCAGATCTTGCCCTTGCTCTGGTCCTCGCAGGGCTCCTCTTTGAAGGTGAGCTGCAAGTCGCCGTTGACGGCTTGTTGTTCGGCGTCCGCTTTGGTCGCGCCGATGAAGTTCGGGGTCTCGACCTTGCCGTTGTCCACACCGCCGCTGCCGCTGATGGCCCAGCGGCCGATCAGGATGGCGCCGATGAGGACCAGGACGCCCGCCACGACCAGCAATATCGTCGAGGTGTTGTTCTTCTGCGGCTGGCGTCGCCGGCTCTGGCGGTCGTCGTAGCCGAAGCCGCCGTCGTCCGGGTTCATGGGCGGCAGCATCGAGGTGGCCGCCCCGGCGCCGGCGTCCTGGCGCAGGGCCGTCGTCGGCTGTTCGTCGGGGTAGCCGCCGTAGCCGACCGCGCCCAGGGCGGCGGTCGCCGCGACGGGCTGGCCGTCGAGGCAGGCCTCGATGTCGGCGCGCATTTCGTCGGCCGACTGGTACCGGTAGTCGGGGTCCTTGACCAGCGCCTTCAGCACGATCGCGTCCATCTCGGGCGTGATCTCGGGGTCGAAGACGCTCGGTGGCTGCGGTTCCTCCCGTACGTGCTGGTAGGCGACCGCGACCGGGGAGTCGCCCACGAAGGGCGGCCGGACGGTCAGCAGCTCGTACAGCAGGCAGCCGGTGGAGTACAGGTCGGACCGGGCGTCGACCTGTTCGCCCTTGGCCTGCTCCGGCGAGAGGTACTGCGCGGTGCCGATGACGGCCGCGGTCTGGGTCATCGTCATGCCGGAGTCGCCCATCGCGCGGGCGATGCCGAAGTCCATGACCTTGACCTGGCCGTTGCGCGTCAGCATGACGTTGGCCGGCTTGATGTCGCGGTGGACGATGCCGGCCCGGTGGGAGTACTCCAGGGCCTGGAGGATGCCGATGGTCATCTCCAGCGTCCGCTCCGGCAGCAGCTTGCGGCCGCTGTGCAGGAGCTCGCGGAGCGTGGAGCCGTCGACGTACTCCATGACGATGTACGGGATCGACACGTTGTCGATGTAGTCCTCGCCCGTGTCGTAGACCGCGACGATCGCGGGATGGTTGAGCGAGGCGGCCGACTGGGCCTCCCGGCGGAACCGGGCCTGGAAGGACGGGTCGCGCGCGAGGTCCGCGCGCAGCGTCTTCACCGCCACCTGGCGCCCGAGCCTGGTGTCATGCGCGTGATAAACCTCCGCCATGCCACCACGGCCGAGCACCGGGCCCAGCTCGTACCGGCCGCCGAGGCGACGCGGCTCTTCCATAGCTACTACCAGCCCTCTCCGTCGGTCCCGGGCGGCACACTCGTGCCGCCGGAGGCTGCCGTCCGGGCCTACCGTACCCGGCTCTTTTTGTGTGACCTGGCCAAGTACGTCAGCCGATACGGGACCGGTACCGCAACGTGCACCGATGTGAAGCGGACGTGACCGGGGTCACTGCTTGCCCTTGAGGACCGCCTCCATGACGGCCTTGGCGATCGGTGCGGCCAGGCCGCCGCCGGAGATGTCGGCGCCGGTCGCGTTGCTGTCCTCGACGACGACGGCGACGGCGACCGGGGAGCCCCCGTCGGTCTTGGCGTACGAGATGAACCAGGCGTAGGGCGTGCCGCTGTTGTTGACGCCGCGCTCGGCGGTACCGGTCTTGCCGCCGACGGTGACGCCGTCGATCTTGGCGTTGCCTCCGGTGCCCTCCTCGACGACGGTCTCCATCATCTCCTGGATCTTCTGGGCGTTCTCCGAGGAGAGGGGCTGGGACAGCTCCTGCGGTTCGGTCGTCTCGATGGTGTCCAGGTTCGCGGCCTTGAGCTGGTCGACCATGTACGGCTTCATCAGCTTGCCGTCGTTGGCGATGGCGGCGGTGATCATGGCCATCTGGAGCGGGGTGGCGCGGTTGGACGCCTGGCCGATGCCGGCCATGGCGTTCTGCGACCTGTTGTCCTCGGGGAAGACGCTCTCGGCGGCGCGGACGGGGGTGTCCAGCTCGGGGTTGTTGTAGCCGAACTTCTCCGCGTACTCGATCATCTTCTCGTTGCCGACCTCGTGGCTGAGCTTGCCGAAGACGCTGTTGCAGGAGACCCTGAGGGCCTCGCGCAGGGAGGCGTTCTCACATTGGATGCTTCCGTGGTTCCGCAGGGGCGTGGTGGTGTCCGGCATGATCCACGGTTCCGGCGTGTCGGTCTTGGCGTCGATGTCGTCGACCAAGCCCTCCTCCAGCGCCGCCGCGGCGGTGACCACCTTGAAGGTGGAGCCCGGCGAGTAGGTCTCGCGCAGTGCCCGGTTCAGCATCGGGTCGTCGGGGTTGTTCTTCTTCTGGACTTCCTGCCAGGCCTTGGCGTCCTCGTTGGAGGCCCCGGCGAACTTCGACGGGTCGTACGACGGCGTGGAGGCCAGCGCCAGGATCTTGCCGGTCGTCGGGTCGATCGCGGCGACGGCGCCCTTCTTGTCGCCGAGGCCGTTGTACGCGGCCTTCTGCGCGGCGGCGCTGAGGGTGGTGACGACGCTGCCGCCCTCCTTCGGCTTGCCCGTGATCATGTCGAGGGTGTTGCGGAAGAAGAGCCGGTCGTCGTTGCCGGTGAGGATGCCGTCCTCCAGCTTCTCCAGCTGGGTGGAGCCGAAGGCCTGGGAGGAGTAGCCGGTGACGGGCGCCCACATGGCGCCGTCGGTCCAGGTGCGCTTGAACTTGTAGTCGCCGCTCTTGGACTCGACGGACTCGGTGATGGCCTTGCCGTCGACGATGATGTTGCCGCGCGGGGTGGCGTAGCGCTCGATGCTGACGCGGCGGTTGTCGTCGTCGGAGGCCAGCTCGTCGGCCTGGACGTACTGCAGCCAGTTGCCCCGGACGAGCAGGGCGAGGATGAGGAGGCCGCAGAAGATCGCGACCCGGCGCAGGGGCTTGTTCACGGGCGGACCACCTGGGTCATCTCGACGTCGGGGTTGGTGGCGGGGGCGGGCGCCGGGCGGCGGGCGGTGTCGCTGATCCTGAGCAGGATGCCGATCAGTGCCCAGTTGGCGATGACGGAGGAGCCGCCGTACGCCAGGAACGGCATCGTCATACCGGTCAGCGGGATCAGGCCCATGACGCCGCCGGCGACGACGAAGACCTGGAGCGCGAAGGCGCCGGACAGGCCGATGGCGAGCAGCTTGCCGAACGGGTCGCGGGCGGCGAGGGAGGTGCGCACGCCGCGCTCCACGATCAGCGCGTAGAGCAGGAGCAGCGCCATGACGCCGGCCAGGCCCAGTTCCTCGCCGAAGGTGGCGAGGATGAAGTCGGAGTTGGCGGCGAAGCCGATGAGGTCGGAGTTGCCCTGGCCCCAGCCGGTGCCGAGGGTGCCGCCGGAGCCGAAGGCCCACAGGGCCTGCATGGCCTGCTCGGAGTGGAGGATGCCGTCCTGGACCCCGGCGCGGCTGAGCTCGAACTCGTGCATCGGGTCGAGCCAGGCCTGCACACGCGTCTGGATGTGCGGCTCGAAGCTCGCCACGCCGACGGCGCCGACCGCGGACATCAGCAGGCCGAAGACGATCCAGCTGGTCCGCTCGGTGGCGACGTACAGCATGATCACGAACATGCCGAAGAACAGCAGCGAGGTGCCGAGGTCGGTCTCGAAGACCAGGATCAGGATGGAGATGATCCAGACGACGATGATCGGGCCGAGGTCGCGTCCGCGGGGCAGGTAGAGCCCCATGAAGCGGCGGCTGGCGAGGGCGAGGGCGTCGCGTTTGACCATGAGGTAACCCGCGAAGAAGACCGCGAGGACGATCTTGGCGAACTCGCCGGGCTGGAGGGTGCCGAGACCGGGGATCTTGATCCAGATCTTGGCGCCGAAGTTGTCGTGGCCGATACCCGGTACCAGCGGCAGGAGCAGCAGGACCAGCGCGCCGGCCATGGAGATGTAGGTGTAGCGCTGCAGGACGCGGTGGTCCTTGAGGAAGAACACCACGGCCACGAACAGGCCGACGCCGAGCGCGGAGTACATCAGCTGGCGCGGCGCCGCCTCGACGAACGTGCTGTGCGCCTGCAGTCGCTTCGACTGGTCCAGGCGCCAGATGGCGACCAGGCCGATGCCGTTGAGCAGGGTGGCCAGCGGCAGCATCAGCGGGTCCGCGTAGGGCGCGAACTTCCGTACGGCGAGGTGACCGACGCCCGCCATCAGGCCGAGACCGATGCCGTAGCTCAGCAGCCCGGTGGGCATCTCGTCGTTGATGGCCAGCCCTACGTTGGCGTAGGCGAAGACCGGGATGACGACGGCGAACACCAGGAGCGCGAGCTCGGTGTTGCGGCGGCTGGGCGCGCCGATCGCGCCGATCGTGGACGTGTGCTGCGTCGACGGGTTGGTAGTACTGCTCATCGTGTGACAGGGCCTCTCACGGCTTGCCTACTGCTTACCGCACAGCGAGACGACCTTCTGCTCCTCCTCCGAGAGGCTGGGGCCGGGGCTGGGGGTGGGTGCGGCGGTCGTGGACGGGGGCGTGGACTGCTCCGGGGCCTCCGCCGAGCCCGAGGGGTTCGGCGTCGGCGAGGCCTTGGACGTGAAGGAGGCGGGTGTGGTTCCCGCGGTGCCTCCGGCCTCGCCCTCGCCGGTCTTCGCGTTCTTCTCGCTCTCGGCCGCGCGCCGTTCGACCTGCTTCTTGCACGCGGAGGCCTGTACCGACAGTTCCTCGATCTTCGCGCGGGCGCCGTAGAGGTCGCCTTCGGCGATGGTCGCCTCGACCAGCTTCCGCTGGTAGGGCGGCAGGTACTTGAGTTCGATCTCGGGGTGGTCCTTCTCGATCTTGGAGAGGGAGACCCAGGCCAGGTCCTGGTTGATGCCCCGGTACAGCGCGACGTGCTCGCCCTCGGCGCCGACGTAGTACTGCGTCTGGGTCCAGCGCCAGCCGCCGTACAGGCCGCCGCCGAGGACGGCGAGCGTGAGCAGGCTGTAGACGGACCGCTTGAGCCAGCGGCGGTTCTTGCGGGGTTTGACGAAGTCGTCGTCGCCGTAGGCGAAGCCGTCGGTGGGGATGAAGCCGGTGATGTCGCCGCTGCCGGGCGGGCCGAACTCGCCCCCGCCGCCCTCCTGGCGCCGGCGGCCGAGGCCGGAGGCGCGGCCGGCGGGGGTCTGCATGATGCCGTTGTCGTTCGGCTGGTTCTGGTTCTCGGCCACGGCGCCGACCACGACCGGGGTGTCGGACAGCTGCCCGGCGAGGGTGTCGCCGGTGTCGAGGTCCAGGACGTCGGCGACGATCACGGTGATGTTGTCGGGGCCGCCGCCGCGCAGGGCCAGCTCGATCAGGTTCTGGACGGTCTCCTCGGGTCCCTGGTAGCCGGCCAGGGCCTCCTCGAGGGTCTGGTGGGAGACCACGCCGGACAGGCCGTCGGAGCAGATCAGGTACCGGTCGCCGGCCCGGACCTCGCGGATGGACAGGTCGGGTTCGACGTGTTCGCCGCTGCCGAGGGCCCGCATGAGCAGGGAGCGCTGCGGGTGGGTGGTGGCCTCCTCCTCGGTGATGCGGCCCTCGTCGACCAGACGCTGCACCCAGGTGTGGTCCTGGGTGATCTGGGTGAGGACGCCGTCGCGCAGGAGGTAGGCGCGGGAGTCGCCGACGTGCACCATGCCGAGGCGCTGGCCGGTCCACAGCAGGGCGGTCAGGGTGGTGCCCATGCCCTCGAGCTGGGGGTCCTCCTCGACCATCATGCGCAGCTGGTCGTTGGCGCGCTGGACGGCGGTGCCGAGCGAGGTGAGCAGGTCGGAGCCGGGGACGTCGTCGTCGAGGGCGACGATGGTGGAGATCGCCTCGGAGGAGGCGACCTCGCCGGCGGCGGCGCCGCCCATGCCGTCGGCGATGGCGAGCAGCCGCGGACCGGCGTAACCGGAGTCCTCGTTGCCCTCCCGGATCATGCCTTTGTGCGATCCGGCGGCGAAGCGCAGAGAGAGACTCATGCGCACCTCGCCCGTCGGCTCCGGGTACAGCCGGTCGTGTCGAGCCACACTGCCCACCCTCCGGTCGGGAGCGCGCCGGGACCCTGGTTGGGGCCCCCCGCCGCGTGCTCGCTCCGCTCGCGCTCATTCATTGGTGTAGCACTACTTCCGCAGCTCGATGACGGTCTTGCCGATGCGGATCGGTGCGCCCAGCGAAATCGGCGTGGGGGTCGTCAGCCGGGTCCGGTCCAGGTAGGTGCCGTTGGTGGAGCCCAGGTCCTCGACGATCCACTGGCCGTCGCGGTCCGGGTAGATCCTGGCATGGCGGCTGGAGGCGTAGTCGTCGTCCAGCACGATCGTGCTGTCGTGCGCCCGGCCCAGGGTGATGGTCTGGCCCTGGAGGGCGACGGTGGTGCCGGTGAGGGTGCCCTCGGTCACGACCAGCTTGGTGGGAGTGTTGCGGCCGCGGCGTCCGCCGCCGGACTGCTGGCGCTGCGGCGGCGGCGCCTGGCGGGCGGCGGCCTGCTGCGCCCGGCCGGCGTCCCGCCGTGATCCGCGCTGGGTGACACGAGTGCCGAACAGGTCACTCCGGATGACCTGCACGGCCACGATCACGAACAGCCACAGTACGGCCAGGAACCCCAGCCGCATGACCGTGAGGGTCAGCTCTGACATTGCCCCCGCTTCACCCTTCGGCTTGCCTATAGATAACGGTGGTGCTGCCCACGACGATCCGCGAGCCGTCGCGGAGCGTAGCGCGGGTGGTGTGCTGCCCGTCCACCACGATGCCGTTGGTGGATCCGAGATCCTGGATCGTCGAGGGCGTTCCGGTCCGGATCTCGCAGTGCCGGCGGGAGACGCCGGGGTCGTCGATCCGCACGTCGGCTTCGGTGCTGCGGCCCATCACGAGGGTGGGGCGGGAGATTTGGTGGCGGGTGCCGTTGATCTCGATCCAGTAGCGGGTGCGTCCGCCGGCCGCGGGGGCGGCGGGGGGCCGCTGGCCGCCCGCCGGCTGCGGGTAGCCGTAACCGCCGCCGGGCGGCGGTGCGGCCGGCATGGGCGGGGCGCCCGCGGCGCCGGCCGGCGGGTAGCCGTAGCCGCCGGGCCGGCCGGCCGGCGGTGCGCCGCCGGGGGCCCCGGGGGTCTGGCCGGAGGAGGAGGCGAGCGTGCGGCTGCGGACCCGGTACAGGCCGGTGTCGAGGTCCTCCGCCTTCTCCAGGTGCACCTTGATGGGGCCCATGAAGGTGTAGCGCTGCTGCTTGGCGTAGTCGCGCACCATGCCGGCGAGCTCGTCGCCGAGCTGGCCGGAGTACGGGCTGAGCCGCTCGAAGTCCGGGGTGCTCAGTTCGACGATGAAGTCGTTGGGTACGACGGTGCGGTCGCGGTTCCAGATGGTGGCGTTGTTGTCGCACTCCCGCTGGAGCGCTCCCGCGATCTCCACGGGCTGCACCTCGGACTTGAACACCTTGGCGAAGGTGCCGTTGACCAGACCTTCGAGACGCTGCTCGAACTTCTTCAGGACTCCCATGGGGCACCTCCTCCGTCGCTGCCGTCCTGTGCACTGCCCGGCGCACCGTTTCGTGCGCCGCCTACCTGGTACTGCTTACTGATCGTATCCACGCGCCGGTCGATCGGCTGGTTCCCCCTGTCGGCCCGGTCGACGGGTGTCGACGCCTGACGAAGTTCCCTCCGGAGCCCCTCTTCGAACTCCTTCGGCCGTGCTCGTGCGCGTCGTTCTGCCATGGATCGTAGAGGGGGCCGAAGACCAGTGTCCCGCACCCGGCTGTGGACTCCGTCCGGCTCCTGGACAGACGGGTGCTACCGGTACGAGGTTGATACGTGAAGCGGTCACCCTCGCGACACCGGAGGCCGCGGGGAGGCCGGCCCGGGGGATCCGGGCTCGTCGGGGCCGGTGGCGGGCGGTGGGGCGGTCGCGGGGAAAGGGATGTGAATCCATCCCGACCAGCGTGCTAATGTTCTGGGTGTCGGAAGGCGCAGGGCCCCAAGGGGCAGGGCGCGGAAGACACACCCAATGCGCGGGTGGCGGAATAGGCAGACGCGCTGGATTCAGGTTCCAGTGCCCGCAAGGGCGTGGGGGTTCAACTCCCCCCTCGCGCACACCGTCGAACGGGCGGCATCCATCGGATGCCGCCCGTTTCGCGTGCTCGGGGCGGGTGCGGCGGCGGGGCGGCGTGTGAGGAACATCTCATGATCCTTTTCGTCGTGGAGTGGTGTGCCGGCCGTCTCCGGGACATGGGGCGAGGGCCTCCGGGATGCCCCAGGAAGGGTGCGGGGAGGCCCTCGGAAGGGCGCGGGGAGAGCGTCGGCGGACACCCGGAACGGGCCTCGCCGGCTCATTCGCGGATGCCCGCCGGTTCCGGTGCGGGCTTCGCGGGGCTCATTCGCGGATGCCCGCCGGTTCCGGTGCGGGCTTCGCGGGGCTCATTCGCGGACGGCCGCCGATTCCAGTGCGGGCCGGCGCAGGGCGAGGGCGGTGGGGACGACCGCGGAGGCCGTGGCGAGGACGGCGCAGGCGGCCGTGACGGCGGCCAGGGCGGGCCAGGGGAGAGCGATCGCGGCGGGGGCCGAGAGCAGGGCCAGCGCTCCCCCCATGCCGGCCAGGTTGAGCGCGGCCACGGCCAGGCCCAGCACCGCGCCGGCCGCGACCACCGTCAGCGACTCCGCGGCCACCATGCGCAGCACCTGCCACCGCGTGGCCCCGGCCAGCCGCAGGACCGCGAACTCGCGCACCCGGTCGGAGACCGCCATGGCCATGGTGTCGGCCAGGGAGACGCCCGTGTAGAGCAGGGCGATGCCGAGGACCAGCAGGAGGCCGTGACGGGTGGCGCCTTCGCTCCCGGGGTCCGGGGCGGCCGCCCACCGGTCCCCGGTGCGGACCCGGCCGCCGGCGGGCCGCACCGCACGCTCCAGGCCGGCGGCCACCGCGCGCGCGTCGGCGCCGTCCGCGAGGGCGACGTCCACCCGGTCCACGCGCGCGCCCGGCGCGTTGGCCGGGGTGACGTAGACGCCGTTGTCGCCGGTGCCGGTGGCCATCACCGCGGCGATCCGCAGCGTCCGCTCCGTGCCGTCCCCGAGCCACACCCGCACGCGCTGCCCGACCGTGTGCCGCTCCCACTCCTCGTTGACGACGACCGAGCCGTCGTCGAGGCCGGTGACCTTGCCCGCGGTGAGCGGCAGCCGCGCGGTGGCCGCCAGCGCCCCGGGGTCGACGGCCCGGGCCTCGGACCTGATCAGCGCCGTGCCCTCCTCCAGGACGTACACCGCGCTCGGCGCGCTCGCCGACACCCGCGCGCCGGGCACCGCGCGCAGCCGGTCCAGGGTCCGCGCGTCGAAGGCCCCGTCCCCCGCGGCCGTGACGACGAACGCCGCGGTGGTCCGCTCCCGCGTCTCGGCGGCCCCGGCCCGCTCCAGGGTGGCGGTGGCGCCGAGCAGCGAGCCCGCGAGGGCGACCATGACCAGCACGGGCGCCGCGACCGCGGCGGTACGGCGTGCCCCGGCGGCCGTGTTCTCGCGCACCAGCATGCCGACCGCCCCCGGCAGCCGGGCCGGGAGCCGGGCGAGGAGCCGGGTCAGCGGGCGCGTCACCGCAGGGGCGAGCAGCGCGGCGGCCGTGATCAGCAGCATGGGCCGGCTGACGTAGGTCTTGCGGTGCAGCAGGTCGCCCGGATCGTCGAGCAGCGCCACGGCGAGCGTCGCCCCGGCGGTCAGCAGCAGGGCCGTGCCGCACAGCCACCGCCCCCGCGTCATGCCCCCGCCGTCGGCGGACGCCTCGCGCAGCGCCTGGACGGGGCTCGTGCGTCCCGCCCGCCAGGAGGCCGCGACGGCGCCGCTCAGGGCGACGAGGAGCCCCGTCCAGAACGCCAGGTGGTACGGCCAGCGCGCGTCGCCGATGGCGAACCAGCCCGGCGCCAGCTCCACGTCGACCACCCACGCGGCCAGTGCGGGCGCCGCGCACCCGCCGAGCGCGCAGCCGGCGGCCGAGGCGAGCGCCCCGACCAGCAGGGCCTCGCAGAGCACCGTGCGCCGCAGCCGGCCCGGGGTGGCCCCCGCGGAGCGCAGCAGCCCGAACTCGCGGCGCCGCCGGTCGACCGTGAAGGCGAAGGTGGACGCCACCACGAACACCGAGACGAAGGCGGAGACGCCGCCCGCCGTGCCGAACAGGGCGTTCATCGCGGTCAGCGTCTCGCTGTCGCGCCCGGGATCGGCGTCGGCGTACCGGCGGTCGTCCCCGGTGAGGACCCGGACGCCCGCGGCCTCGCGCACCGTCTCCCGTACGGCCGCCGGGTCGGCGTCCACGACCAGCTGGACGACGGCCGGGGAGAGCGCGGCGGCGCGCGCGTCGGTGTGGAAGACGGCGTGCTCGAAGCCGCGGTCGGCCACGGTGCCCACGACCCGTACGGCGCCGTGTTCCGTGCGCACCCGGGCGCCGGGCCGCGCCCAGTCGCCGCTGACGACGACCTCGTCGTCCGTGCGGGGCGCACGGCCCGTCTCGATCTCGTACGGGGCGAACGCGGCGGTGGACCAGGGGTGGCCGGTGAGGTCGCCGGGGCCGCCCTCCGCGCGGACGGGGTAGGAGCGGTCCTCGACGACCGTGCCGAGCCGGCGCAGCTTCGCGACGGTCGCCGCCGGCACCGGGCGCGGGTGCGCCAGTTCCTCGGTCCGGTCGCCGTTCGGGGTCGGTACGCGCAGGGTGTCCGCGCCCTTGACCACGACCGGGGCGGCGGCGAACCGCTCCGGCCTTCGCGTGGGGGCCTCCTGGGAGGAGGCGAGGGCGAGTCCCATGACGGTGAGGAGGGCCACGCCCAGCGCGAGGGCGGTGAAGCCGCCGGCGAAGGCGGTCCACCGGGCGCGCAGGGTGTGCAGGGCGAGGCTCAGCACGGCGGGGCCTCCAGACCGGTCATCCGCGTGGCGACGGCGTCGGCGTCCGCCCCGGCCGGCTCGCCGTGGACGCGGCCGTCGACCAGGAAGACCACGCGGTCGGCGCGGGAGGCGGCCACCGGGTCGTGGGTCACCATGACGACCGTTTGCCCCTCGTGGTCGGCCATGCCGCGCAGCAGCGTGAGCACCTCGTGGCCGGTGCGGGAGTCCAGCGCGCCGGTCGGTTCGTCGGCGAACAGCACGTCGGGGCGGGTGATCAGGGCGCGGGCCAGCGCTATGCGTTGCTGCTGCCCGCCGGACAGCTCGGCCGGCCGGTGCCGGGCGCGGTCGCCGAGGCCGACCCGGTGGAGCGCCTCACGGATCCGGGCCCGCGGCACGCGCCGGCCGGCCAGCCGCAGCGGGAGGGCGACGTTCTGCTCGGCGGTCAGCGCCGGCAGCAGGTTGAACGCCTGGAAGACGAAGCCGATCCGGTCCCGGCGCAGCAGGGTCAGCCGTCTCTCACCGAGCCCGGTCAGCTCGGTGCCGCCGACGGTGACCGAGCCCGAGGTGGGCCGGTCGAGCCCGGCGGCGCACTGCAGCAGCGTCGACTTGCCGGAGCCGGACGGGCCCATCACGGCGGTGAAGCTCCCGCGCGGGAAGGCGAGGGAGACCTCGTCCAGCGCGTTCACCGCGCCGTCGCCCGACCCGTACCGCCGGCTCACCCGACGCAAGGCGACCGCGTCGCCGTTCCTCTGGCTCATGTGCCCCACTCCCCTGTCCGGGCCCGGTCGTCGCCGGGCTGGTCGTCCGAGGGAGACGAAACCGTCCGGGAGCCGGTCGGCGCAGTGCGGCAGGGGCGAGAGAAAAGGTGGGGCCAGGCATACCCCGAAACCTCCGCCCAGGCCGATGGCCCGGCGCGGCGCGGGCTTCTACGGTGATCCGCATGCAGCCCCGGAATCCCTGGCAGGCCATGTCCCGTCCCGGTTACGCGCTGTCGCCGTGGCCATGGCGCTCGGCCGGATACCTGCTCACCGGCGCGGTGACCGGCGCGGTCGTGCTCGTGGGCATCGTGGTGTCGGTGGTGGCCGGCGGGGTGCTCGCGCTCGTCCTGGTGGGGTTCGTGCTGCTGCTCGGCACCGCCCTCGCGGGCATACCGGTGGCCCGGCTGGAGCGGTGGCGGCTGCGGCTGGTCGACCGCGATCCGGCGCCCGACCCGCACCTGCCGCCCGCCGCCCCAGGCCTGCGGGTCTGGCTGACCGCCCGGCTGCGGGAGCGGGCCACCTGGCGGGAGCTCGGTCACGCCCTGCTGTGCGCGGGCCTGCTGTGGCCGGTCGACGCCCTCGCGCTCACGGCCGGCCTGCTCCTCCCGGCGGCCGTGACCGCCACCCCGTTGCTGATGGCCACGGCCGGGGACGGCAGGGAGGCGAAGGTCCTCAAACTGTGGACGGTCACCACCTGGCCGGCGGCGGTGGCCGCCGCCCTGCTCGGGATCGTCCTGTTCGCCCTGGGCGCCTACCTGCTGGGGGTCGCGGCGGGCGCCCGCGCGGGGCTGACCCGGCTGCTGATCGCCCCGCGCGAGACCGGTCTGGAGGCCAGGGTGACCGAACTGACCCGGTCCCGGGTGCGGCTGGTGGAGGCCTTCGAGGCGGAACGGCGGCGCATCGAGCGCGATCTGCACGACGGGGCCCAGCAGCGTCTGGTCGCCCTGACGATGACGCTGGGCCTGGCCCGCCTGGACGCGCCGCCCGGACCGCTCGCCGACCGGCTCGCCAGGGCCCATGACGAGGCGGGCCGGGCGCTGCGGGAGCTGCGGGAGCTCATCCACGGCATCCACCCCCAGGTCCTCGCCGACTACGGGCTCGGGGCCGCGGTCGCCGACGCCGCCGACCGGTCCGCCGTACCCGTGGACGTGGACCTGGAGCTCCCCGGCCGGCTGCCCACGCCGGTCGAGGCCGCCGCGTACTTCGTGGTGTGCGAGGCGCTCGCCAACGTCGCCCGGCACAGCGGGGCGAGCCGCGCGCGGGTGGACGGCGGGCACCGCGACGGGCGGCTGCTGCTGGAGGTCCGTGACGACGGACGGGGCGGCGCACGGGCCGGGGCGGGCAGCGGGCTGACCGGACTCGCCGACCGGGTGTCGGTGCTCGATGGCAGACTCACCCTGTCCAGCCCGGTGGGTGGACCCACCCTGCTGCGTGTGGAGATCCCTTGCGCCCCTTGCTCCCCCTGACGGACGGCCGGCCACTGCGCGTGGTGCTGGCCGAGGACAGCGTGCTGCTGCGGGAGGGCCTGATCGGGCTGCTCCAGCGGTGCGGGCACGAGGTCGTCGCGGCGGTCGGCGACGCCGAGGCGCTGGTCGCCGAGGTCGGCGGGCACGCACCCGACGTCGTGGTGACGGACGTCAGGATGCCCCCGGGCTTCCAGGACGAGGGCCTGCGCGCGGCCGTGCGGCTGCGTGCCGAGCGGCCCACGCTGCCCGTTGTGGTGCTCAGCCAGTACGTGCAGCGCCGGTACGCCTCCGACCTGCTGGACTCCGGCGACGGCACCGGCGTCGGTTATCTGCTCAAGGACCGGGTCGGCCAGGTCGAGGAGTTCGTGACCGCGCTGAGCCAGGTCGCGGACGGCGGCACGGTGGTCGACCCCGAGGTCGTGCGGCAGTTGCTGCGCCACCGCCGTGACCCGCTGGAGCGGCTGTCCCCGCGGGAGCGGGAGGTGCTGGAGCTGATAGCGCAGGGCAGGTCCAACGGTGCGATCGCCCGTGAGCTGGTGGTGTCGGAGGCCGCCGTCGGCAAGCACGTCGGCGGCATCTTCACGAAGCTGGACCTGCCGGTGACGGACGGGACGCATCGGCGGGTCCTCGCGGTGCTGGCCTATCTGCGGGCGTGACCGCGCAAACCGGCCATGCGGTTTTCTCACCGGCCGGTCGTCATATGCGACCGGTACCAGGGCGCCGACCGCGCGAACGCACGGGCGAAGCCCTCACCCGGTGAGCAGTCCAGGTCCTTCCAGAAGCCGTCGTCCGCGAACCAGTGGTCCACGGCGAGCATGTCCAGGTGGTGCAGGGCGCGCGGGGACCCCGCGGCCCGGACGCGGGCGGTGGCCATGTCCACCCGGGCGCCGTCGCCGGGCCGTTCCACCCGCTCGCACACGGCCGCGAGCAACTCCGAGGCGGGGACGGGCTCCGGGTGGGCCACGTAGTGGGCGCCGGGGCCGTGGTGGGGGGACAGCGCCGCGGCGACGACCGCCCGGCCCAGGGTGTCGACGTCGATCATCGACTGGAGCGCCCCGCAGCCGGACACGGTCGCGGACAACTCCCGCAGCAGCCCCACCAGCCCGGGGATCACCCAGCGGTCGCCCGCACCGTGGACCAGGTGCGGGCGCAGCACCAGGCCGCCCGCGTCGAGGACGTGCCGTTCGGCCGCCGCGCGGGTGCGGCTGGTGGCGGAGACGGGTGCGATCGGGGCCTCGCCGGGCCGTACCCCCCGGAAGGGGCCCCGGCCGTGGACGGCGGCGGTGCTCACGTAGACGATCCGGCGCACTCCGCCGCGCACGGCCTCCTCCACCAGGGCCTTGGTGCCGAGGTCGTTGACCGCGGCGGCGGACTCCGGGGCGCCGCCCACCTGGGAGGCGCAGTGGACGAGGACGTCGACGCCGGCGCAACCGCCGCGCAGGGTGCGCGGGTCGGCGAGGTCGCCGGGCACCGTCCCGGAGTCCGGCCGTCCGGTCGGCGTACGGCGGGACAGCACGCGGACGCGGACGCCGGGGCGTCCGCGGGCCGCTGCCGCGACCCGGCCGCCGATGAAGCCCGTCGCGCCGGTGATCAGGAGATCGACGGTCATGCCAGGGACCGTATCGGGGGTGTGGGCGCGCAGATGAGGGTGGCGGCGAAGACGGGCCGGCCGGTCTGTGCGCCCGACACCCGCACCGTCACCTCGTCCGCGCCCTTGTCGAGCACTTCGGTGTAGATCCGGCAGGGGCTGTCCAGTTCGGCGTAGCGGCTGAAGGAGACGGTCAGTTCGGACGGCAGGAAGGGCAGCCGGCCCGAGGCCGCGGTCGCGGCCTGGCGGGCCGCCTCGAACAGGACCATGCCGGGGACGTGGTCGTTGGGGCGCGGGAAGAGGACCGGGTGACCGGTGTGCGCGCGCAGCAGCCAGGAGCCGGGCCGGTCCGCGGGGGCGAGGACGACGTCCTCCGCGCGGCGGCGGCCCACCAGTTCGGGCGACACCGGTTCCGGCAGCGGTATTCGGGCTCCCCGGAGGGCCAGTTGGCGTTCCCGCAGACGGCGGTAGGCGGCCGGGGAGGTGCAGCCGGTGCTGCCGGTGCCCCGGGCGACGAGACGTCCCGCGCGGCGGAACTCCATCGTCGTGCGCATGCCGCCCAGGCCCCGGCCCCGGCGGCGGACCTCGGAGCAGACGACGTCGACGGTGACCGGCTCGTCCGCGTCCGCGAGCAGCAGCCGGTCCGGGTCGGTGGAGATGTCCAGGTCCCGCATGACGAAGTGGGTGTCGGCGGGGGCGCCGAACTCCGCGTGGGCGAGGGCCATCGAGGCCTGACGCAACGTTTCACCGATGATCATCGGATCCTGGCGGCGGTCGTCGACGGGGCCGAAGAAGGAGTGGTCGGCGGGCCAGCGGGCGGTGACGCGGAAGCGGACGTCCGAGAGCCGGACCCACTCGACCGGGAAGACGTCCGCCGCGCGGGGACGGTGGGCGAGCTCCGTCGTGACGCGGGTGCGGGCACCGGGTCCGCCGGCGGTGTTTGCGGGCGAGCCCCGCTGTCCGGTCTGATCCTCCATGAGTGCGCTCCAGGAATCCGGCTGCGGCGTGAGGAACCCCCGGGAACGACGATCGAACCCCCGGTCGGTTCGCACTAAGATACGGACGAGTTGGTTTTTTTTCCAAGGGTGATCCACATCGCCGGAGACGAGCCCACGCGCCCGCACCAGCACGACGGACCGCATGACAGACCGCGCGGCGGCTGCACGGCGGCCCCACGCCGACCGCCTGGTGCGAACCGAGAGTTCCATGAGATCCACCCAGATCAGGAGGCACCCGATGGCGCGACAGGAGCGCGCGATCCGCACCCGGCGGACCATCCTGGAGGCGGCGGCGGCCGTCTTCGACGAACGCGGCTACACCTCGGCGACCATCGGGGAGATCCTGGAGCGGGCCGGGGTCACCAAGGGCGCGCTGTACTTCCACTTCGGCTCCAAGGAGGAGCTGGCGCTCGGCGTGTTCGAGGAGCAGCTGGCGATCTCCCTGCCGGCCCAGTCCAGCAAACTGCAGGAACTCGTCGACTCCGGCCTGGTGCTGGCGCTGCGGCTGCGGACCGAGCCGCTGGTGCGGGCCAGTGTCGGACTGGCCCTGGACCAGGGGGCGCTGGGGCTGGACCGCACTCCGGCGTTCGGCATGTGGATCGACCGGACCACCCGGACCCTGGCCGAGGCGAAGGCGGGAGGCGAACTGCTGCCGCACGTCGACCCGACGGAGACGGCGGAACTGCTGGTCGCGAGCTTCTCCGGGGTGCAGCTCCTGTCGCAGTTGCGCTGCCAGCGGCAGGACCTGGAGCACCGGGCCGCCGTGCTGTTCCATCACATGCTGCCGGGCGTGGCCGTGCCGGCCGTGCTGGCCCGGCTGGACATCTCCCACGACCGCGCCGGGCGGCTGCTCGCCGAGGAGCGGCTGCTGCCGACGGCGGGCGAGGTGGCGGAAGCCGGCTAGGGCCTGGACTTCTCCACACCGGGTGAGTCGTCCACAGGACCTGACGCTTTTCGGCCACCGGCTGTACGGTCGGCACGATCGATGTCGACGCGTGTGTACGGCACGTAGGGGTACGGGGAGGCGGTCGCCGTGGCCGAAGTCGTTGCCGGGACGTCCGGGACTCGCGAGTCCTCCGGCGTGGCCGGAACCGGTGGTGTGACGGGTACGGGCGGTACGGCCGGGACCGGCGGCACGGACCCGGTGCGGCGGCTGCCGCGGGTCCCGGGATTCGCCGAGTGGCCCACCGGGGGCAGCCCCAGGAGGGAGGGCAAGGCCCTGCGCGGGCAGGTGCCCCGCGCGGCGCACGCCACCCTCGGCCCGGACGCCTCCCGCCCCGACGCCGTGAGCGCCGTCGAGGAGTCCAGCCGGGGCCGGCTGCCCGAGCTCGCACCGATCCGGGTGGGCAGGATGGCGGCGACACCGTTCGCCTTCCTGCGCGGATCGGCGGGCCTGATGGCGTACGACCTGGCCCGCACGCCGATCACCCGCATCGGCGCCCAGATCTGCGGCGACGCCCACGCGGCGAACTTCGGTCTCTACGGCGACGCGCGCGGCGGACTGGTCATCGACCTGAACGACTTCGACGAGACGGTGCACGGCCCTTGGGAATGGGACCTCAAGCGGCTCGCCACCTCCCTGGTGCTCGCCGGGCGCGAGGCCGGCGCGGACGAGGCCACCTGCCGCGCCGCGGCCCACGACACCGTGGGCGCCTACCGCCGTACGATGCGGCTGCTGTCCAGGCTGCCGGCGCTGGACGCCTGGAACGCCATCGCGGACGAGGAGCTGGTCTCCCACACCGACGCCCACGACCTGCTGGGCACCCTGGAGCGGGTCTCCGAGAAGGCCCGCGCGAACACCAGCGGCCGGTTCGCGGCCAAGTCCACCGAGGCGACCGGGGACGGCGGACGCCGCTTCGTCGACGCGCCGCCGGTGCTGCGCCGCATACCGGACGGCGAGGCCGCCGCGGTGGCCGCCTCGCTGGAGCGGTACCTCGGCACGCTCCCGCCGGACCGCCACCCGCTGCTGGCCCGGCACGCGGTGCACGACGTGGCGTTCCGCATCGTCGGCACCGGCAGTGTGGGCACCCGCTCGTACGTGGTGCTGCTCCTCGACCACCGGGGCGAGCCCCTGGTCCTCCAGGTGAAGGAGGCCCGCCCCTCGGCGCTGGCGCCGCATCTGGCGGCGGTGGGGTTCGACGTCCCCGAGGCGGGCCACGAGGGCATGCGGGTGGTCCACGGCCAGAAGCGGATGCAGGTCGTGAGCGACAGCCTGCTGGGCTGGACGACGGTCGACGGCCGCCCCTACCAGGTGCGCCAGTTCCGCAACCGCAAGGGCAGCGTCGACCCGGCCGCGCTGGCCGCCGACCAGGTCGACGACTACGCCCGGATGACCGGCGCCCTGCTGGCCCGCGCGCACTCCCACAGCGCCGACCCCCGTCTGATCGCCGGCTACTGCGGCAAGAACGACGAACTGGACGAGGCGGTGGCGGCCTTCGCCGTCGCCTACGCCGACCGCACCGAGGCGGACCACACGGACCTGGTGACCGCGGTGCGGTCGGGACGGATCGCGGCGGAGACGGGGGTGTGAGCGGGTCTCCGGGGCCGGCGCGCGTCTTCGGCCGGGGAGCGCGCCGCCGCGGCGGGGCGTGCCGTCCGGCGGGTGGCCTACGCTGTCCGGGTGACGACCTCGGAAGGTGAGCAGAGTGGCGGCGCCGGCGCGGAGCAGACCCCCGGCGGCGGTGGTGCGGCGCGGCCCGAGGAGCGGCTGGAGCAGGCCGTGCGCGCGGCCGAGCAGGCGCTGATCGAGTTCGAGATCGCCGTGGAGACCTTCCGCGTCGAGGTCGAGAACTTCTCCCGGCTGCACGAACAGAAGCTCGGCCCGGTGTACGCCCGGCTCGAGGAACTGGACGCCCGGATCCTGGAGGCCAGGGCCGCCCGCAGCGACGACCCCGAGGACCGGCGCCGGGCCGACGAGGCGCGCGCCCGGCTGATGCCCATCCCCGGCGTCGAGGAACTGCTCAACGGCTGGATGGACGGCGACGGTCTCTTCCCCGAGGCCACCGCCATGCTCACCGACCAGCCGGTGCGGCCCCCGCAGCGGGTGCGGCCCAGCGAGGAGGCCCGCAAGCTCTACCGCGACCTCGCCCGCAAGGCCCACCCGGACCTGGCGCAGGAGGACAAGGAACGCGCGCGCCGCGAGGAGTTCATCACCCGCGTCAATGCCGCCTACGCCCGCGGCAGCGAGGCCGAGCTGCGTGAACTCGCCGAGGGGTGGGCCGCGGGACCGGAGCTGAAGCGCGTCCCGAGCGCCGGCGAGGAGCTCTACGCCCGCCTCGAATGGCTTGCCCGGCGCAAGGAACTGCTCACGCTGGTCGCCAGGGAACTGGAGGAGGGCGCCATCGGTTCGATGCTTCGCCTCGCCCCCGACGACCCCGACCGGCTGCTCGAGGAGATCGCCGAGCGGCTGTGGACCCAGGTGACCGAACGCGAGGCGGAGCTGGCGGCGCTGCTGGTCTGAGCCGGTACCCGCCCGGTCGGGTAGCGTCGGGGGCATGAGTTTTGGAGCTGGTGTGCCCACGGTCCGGGTCGCGGACCTTAAGGACGGCGACTTCCTGCTGGACGTCCGCGAGGACGACGAGTGGAAGGCCGGTCACGCCGCGGGGGCGCTGCACATCCCCATCAGCGAGTTCGTGGCCCGCTACGGCGAGCTGACCGAGGCCGCCCCGCAAGACGGCCGGGTGCACGTCATCTGCCGCTCCGGCGGACGGTCGGCGCAGGTCACCATGTATCTGGCCCAGCAGGGCGTCGACGCCGTGAACGTGGACGGCGGCATGCAGGTGTGGGAGGCCTCCGGACGTCCCGTCGTCACCGACGACGGGACGCCGGGGCACGTGCTGTAACACCCCGGCGAACATCCGCCGCCCGCCGTCCCACCGGGCGAGGGGCCCGGGTGGGTTCCGCGTGGCCCCGGCCCGCCGGACGTCGGCCGGGGCGGGCGATGCGGGCCGGGGCTCCTACCGGTCGAAGTCCAGCTCCACCCGCTCCGTCACCGGATGCGACTGGCAGGCCAGGACATAGCCCGCCTGCGTCTCCTCCGACTCCAGCGCGAAGTTGCGGTCCATCCGCACCTCGCCCGAGACGAGGAAGGCGCGGCAGGTGCCGCACACCCCGCCCTTGCAGGCGTAGGGCGCGTCGGGCCGGTTGCGCAGCACCGTGTCCAGCAGGGACTCCCCGTCCTGGACGGGCCAGGTCCCGCCGCGTCCGTCGAGCCGGGCGGTGACCGTGCCGTTCGCGGGCGCGGGCGCCGTGGCGACGGTCGTCGTACCGGCGTCCACGTGGAAGATCTCCTGGTGGATGCGGGAGCGCGCCACACCCAGCCCGCGCAGCGCCCGCTCGGCTCCTTCGACCAGTCCGTACGGCCCGCACAGGAACCAGCCGTCCACCTCTCCCACGGGCAGCAGGACCGGCAGCAGCCCGGTCAGCCGCTCCTGGTCCAGCCGGCCGGACGGCAGTCCCGCCTGCTGCTCCTCCCGGGAGAGCACCGTCACCAGCTGGAGCCGCTCGGGGTAGCGGTCCTTCAGGTCGGCGACCTCCTCCAGGAACATCGTCGAGGCGGTCGTCCGGTCGCTGCGGATCAGGCAGAACCGGGCCCGCGGCTCGCGCGCGAGGAGGGTCGAGACGATCGACAGCACCGGCGTGATGCCGCTGCCGCCGACGATCGCCGCGTACCGGCCGGGCGCGGGAGGGAGGGTGAAGCGGCCGGCCGGGGTCATCACCTCCAGCTCGTCGCCGAGGGCGATCTCCTTGAGCGCGTACGTGGAGAAGGCGCCGCCCTCGACCAGCCGCACGCCGACCCGGAGGGTGCTCGGCGCCTTGCCCTCGGGCGCGGGGGAGCAGATGGAGTAGGTGCGCCGGATGTCCTCGCCGTCCGCGACGCGCCGCAGGGCCAGGTGCTGGCCGGGGGCGTACCGGTACTCCTCGGCCAGGTGCGGGGGGACGGTGAGGGTGAGGGCGACGGAGTCGTCGGTGAGCCGGTCGACCGCGGCCACCCGGAGCCGGTGGAAGCGGGCCATCACAACTCCTTGAAGTGGTCGAACGGTTCACGGCAGGCCAGGCAGCGGCGCAGTGCCTTGCACGCGGTGGACGAGAAGCGGCTGAGCAGTTCGGTCTCGGCGGAGCCGCAGTGCGGGCAGCGGACGGGCAGCGGCTCGTCCCCCGGCCGGGTCGCGCGGGTGCGCGTCGGGCCCAGCTCCACCCCGACCGGGCCGGAGGCCGTGCGTGCGCGCGGCGGGGCGATGCCGAACTCCCTCAGTTTGCGGCGCCCTTCGTCCGTGATGTCGTCGGTCGACCAGGCGGGCGCGAGCACCCTGCGCACGGTGACCTCGCGCACCCCGTGCTCGCGCAGCACCCGCTCGATGTCCAGGCTCATCGCCTCGACGGCCGGGCAGCCGGTGTACGTCGGGGTCAGCTCGACCTCGACGGCGTCCGTGCCGTGCGCGTGCACGGCGCGCACGACGCCCAGCTCGCGCAGGGTCAGCACGGGCAGTTCGGGATCGGGTACCGAGCCGGCGAGCTCCAGGAGTTCGGCCTCCAGCGGGGTGAGGGTGGTCACCATGTCGCCCCCGGATGGCTGCGGTGCAGATGCTGCATCTCGGCGAGCATCCGGCCGAAGGACTCGGTGTGCAGGCCCTGACGGCCCGCACCGGCCGCCCACGCTCCCGTGCGCGGGCCCTCGGGCACCGTGAGGGTGGCCCGGCGCAGCACCTCGCCGATCCGCTCCAGCCAGGCCGCCTCCAGGCCGGGCCAGTCGACGTCCAGGCCCTCGACGGGCTGGAACATCTCGCCGGTGTGGCGCCACAGCGCGTCCACGGCCCGCTGCATCCGCGCACGGCTCTCGTCCGTGCCGTCGCCGAGCCGCAGCGTCCACTGCTCGGCGTGGTCGCGGTGGTAGGCGGTCTCCTTGACCGCCTTGCCGGCCAGCGGCGCGAACGGGCCGTCGCCGGAGGCCAGTTCGCCGTAGAGGAGGTACTGGTGGGCGGAGAAGTACAGCTGGCGGGCGATGGTGTGGGCGAAGTCGCCGTTCGGCTGTTCCACCAGCTGGAGGTTGCGGAAGGCGCGCTCCTCGCGCAGATAGGCCAGTTCGTCCTCGTCGCCCACCATCGACAGCAGCACCCGGGCCTGGCCCAGCAGGTCCAGCGCGATGTTGGCGAGGGCGAGCTCCTCCTCCAGCACGGGGGCGTGACCGGCCCACTCGCCCAGACGGTGGGAGAGCACCAGCGCGTCGTCGCCGAGGGCGAGCGCGGCGGCCGTGTGGGCGGCGGCGCCCTTGGCGGGGGTCGTCGTCACAGGTGCCGCACCCCCTCGGGGATCTCGTAGAACGTCGGGTGCCGGTAGGGCTTGTCGGCGGCCGGTTCGAAGAACGGGTCCTTCTCGTCGGGTGAGGAGGCGGTGACCGCGGACGACGGGACGACCCAGATCGAGACGCCCTCGCCGCGCCGGGTGTACAGATCGCGGGCATTGCGCAGGGCGAGCTCCGCGTCCGGCGCGTGCAGGCTGCCGGCGTGGGTGTGGGACAGTCCGCGGCGTGAGCGCACGAAGACCTCCCACAGGGGCCAGTCGGTGTGGGTCATGCTCGTACCGCTCCTGTCTCGCCGTTCGTGTGCTTGGCGGCGTGGGCCGCCGCGGCCTCCCTGACCCAGGCGCCCTCCTCGTGGGCCTGCCTGCGCCGGGTCAGCCGCTGTTCGTTGCACGGCCCGTTGCCCTTGAGGACGTCCCAGAACTCCGACCAGTCGATCGCGCCGAAGTCGTGGTGCCCGCGCTCCTCGTTCCACTTCAGGTCCGGGTCGGGAAGCGTCAGGCCGAGCGACTCGGCCTGGGGGACGCAGATGTCGACGAAGCGCTGGCGCAGCTCGTCGTTGGAGTGCCGCTTGATCTTCCAGGCCATCGACTGCGCGGAGTGCTGGGACTCGTCGTCGGGCGGGCCGAACATCATCAGTGACGGCCACCACCAGCGGTCCACCGCGTCCTGCGCCATCGCGTGCTGCTCCGGTGTGCCCTTGCTGAGGGCCAGCAGCAGCTCGTAGCCCTGGCGCTGGTGGAAGGACTCCTCCTTGCAGACGCGGACCATCGCGCGCGCGTAGGGGCCGTAGGAGCAGCGGCACAGGGGCACCTGGTTGGTGATCGCCGCTCCGTCCACCAGCCAGCCGATGGCGCCGACGTCCGCCCAGGTCAACGTCGGGTAGTTGAAGATCGAGGAGTACTTCTGGCGGCCGGAGTGGAGCTTGTCGAGCAGCTCGTCGCGGCTGGCGCCGAGGGTCTCGGCGGCGCTGTACAGATACAGGCCGTGCCCGGCCTCGTCCTGCACCTTGGCCATCAGGATCGCCTTGCGGCGCAGCGAGGGCGCGCGGGTGATCCAGTTGGCCTCCGGCTGCATGCCGATGATCTCGGAGTGCGCGTGCTGGGCGATCTGCCGGACGAGCGTGGCCCGGTAGGCGTCCGGCATCCAGTCGCGCGGCTCGATCCGCTCGTCGGCGGCGACGGCCGCGTCGAAGGCGCGCGCGTGGCCGGCGGTGTCGTCGGCGCCGGCCGGTGCGTCGTACGCCTGGCTGCCGGCCGTATCGCGGGCGGCTGCTGTCGCCATGAGGTCCCCCTCGACTGGATGCTTCCCGGAGCACGCTCCCGACCGATCGTTCGGTTCGTGCGATTCCATGGTGAGACGGGCGCCGCGAGGTGTCAACCACTGTGGATAACCTGCGGGGGCCGCTCGTGGACAACGGGGCTCGGGCCGCGGTGCGGCGACGGGCGGGGAACGGGGTCCCGGCGGGACTGTGCCCGGGGGGCCGGTGCTGAGTACCGTTCCATGCGACGCGGCGGCGCGGTGCCGGGCCCCGCGACGGGGCGGAAGCGGTGACGGACCGGGATCGGTGGATCGGGGCGGGATGAACGCGTACGACAAGGGCTCGGACGCCCGGCACGGGCCGGCCGGGCAGGGTGTGCCCGACCCGTGCCCCGCCCTGCCCGGCCCCGCGGCGACGGGGGACGGCCCGCCCGTACCGGGCTCCCCCGCCGACCCGCCCGCCGGGACGGCCGTGCTCTCCCTGCGCTATCGGATCGGCGCCGCGGTGGCGCTCGTGGTCGTCGCGGGCGTGGTCTGCGCGCACCTCGGCATGACGTTCCTGCACGTCGCGCCGGCGAACACGGTCAGCAAGGAGCACGGCGAGACGGTCGAGAACTGGATCTACCCGGAGTTCGAGCAGAACTGGAAGCTGTTCGCGCCGAACCCGTTGCAGCAGGACATCGCCGTCCAGGTGCGTGCCGAGATCCGCACGGCACGCGGAGGGACGCGGACCACCGGCTGGTACGACCTGTCCGCACAGGACGGCCGCGCCATCGACGGCAACCTCCTGCCCAGCCACACCCAGCAGAACGAGCTGCGCCGCGCCTGGGACTTCTTCGTCGCCACGCACGACGACGACAACCGGCCGGTGGGCCTGCGCGGGGCGCTGTCCGAGACGTATCTGCGCCGGATCGCGGTGCTGCGTCTCGACCGCGCGGACGCCGCCGGTCCGGGCGGCGTCGTCGAGCGCGTCCAGATCCGCTCACGGACCACCCAGGTGCCGCCGCCCGAGTGGAGCGGGGAGAAGATGTCCACCACACCCGTGTACCGCACGCTGTCCTGGTGGTCGCCGCCCGAGGGCGAGACCCGGGGAGGCGTGGGATGAACCGCTGTTCGCCGGCCCTGTCCCGCGCGGTCACCCGCGTCACCGACGCCGCGCTCGGCCCCCACCAGACCGCCGTGATCCGCATCGGCTTCAGCCTGACCTGGCTGCTGTTCCTGTTGCGCGAGTTCCCCCACCGTCAGGAGCTGTACGGCCCCGACGGACCCTGGAGCTGGGACCTCGCCGATCAGCTGGTCGCGGTGAACGGCGCCTTCACCCCGCTGCTGTGGTCGGACGGTCAGGTCTGGTTCGAGGCCGTCTACGCGCTCGCCGTGCTGTGGAGCCTCCTCCTGCTGCTCGGCTGGCGCACCCGCACCATGTCGGTGCTGTTCATGGTGGGCGTGCTGGCGCTGCAGAACCGCAGCGTCTTCATGGGGGACGGCGGCGACAACGTCCTGCACCTGATGTCGATCTACCTGGTCTTCACGCGCTGTGGTCGGGTCTGGTCCCTGGACGCGCGGCGTGCGCGCCGCGCGGCCGGGGAGCGCGCGCGTGGCGAGTGGCCGCGCGACCGGGTCGGCCCACTGCTGTGGGGTGTGCTGGGCCTCCTGCTGCTCCTGGTGACGCTGGCGGGCCGGATGGACGGCGACCGGTTCATACCGGCACTGCTGTGGGCCGTGTGGCTGACGCAGGCGCTGTGGTGGCTGACCGGGCGCCGCGCGGGGACCGGGCAGCCGCGGATCCTGCTGGACGTCGTCGCGAACGTCGTGCACAACGGCGCGCTGTTGGTGATCATGGCCGAGGCGTGTCTGATCTACGCCACGGCCGGCTGGTACAAGGTCCAGGGCTCCCGCTGGCAGGACGGCACCGCCGTCTACTACCCGTTGCACCTGGAGTACTTCTCCCCCTGGCCGGCCCTCGCGGACCTGCTGTCGGCCAGCGGCACGATGGTGATGCTGGTGACCTACGGGACGGTCGCCGTGCAGGTCGCCTTCCCGTTCACGCTGTTCAACCGGCGGGTCAAGAACGTCCTGCTGGCCCTCATGATCACGGAGCACGCGGTGATCGCCGTCGTGCTCGGACTGCCCTTCTTCTCCCTGGCGATGATCGCGGCGGACGCGGTCTTCCTGCCGACGGCCTTCCTGCGCCGCCTCGGGAACCTCGCGGCACGCGCGCGCGGGCGGCTGCGCCCGCGCGGGACGCCGCTTCAGCGGCCGCGGCCCCCGGCCGACCGCCCGGCCGGAAAGGAACCGGTGGAGACCGCCCCGGCACCGGGCGGAGCGCCAAGGCCGCACACGTAGGCTGCACGCCATGACCGACCCCGCTCCCGAGACCCCGGCCGACCCCGTCTCCGCCTGGCGCCGTCTGGCCGGCGCCGCCGTGCTGCTCGACGGTTTCCACGCCCTCAAGCACGCCGTGCGTTTCGGGGCCGGGATCCGGCTCGCGCTCACCGCGGACCGGGCCGGCGCGCTCGCGCTCGCCGACGAGCTGGCCGGGGACGTGCGGGACACGCTGGCGGAGCTGCTGATCGAGGTGCCCCACGAGACGTACGCCGCCCTCGTGCCGCGCCCGCACCCCACCGCCGTGGCCGCCCTGGCCGTACGTCCCTCCCGCGCGGACAACCTCCAGGAGCTGGCCCGTACCCCGCGCACCGCGCCCGTGGTGGTCCTGGACGATCCGCGCAACCTCGGCAACGCGGGCGCGGTGATCCGGCTGGCCGCCGGTTTCGGGGCGACCGGGGTCGTCACCACCGGCACGCTCGACCCCTGGCACCCCACCGTCGTGCGCGGCGGGGCGGGGCTGCACTTCGCCACCGCCGTGGAGCGGCTGACCGTGGAGGAGCTGCCGCCCGGGCCGGTCTTCGCGCTCGACCCGGAGGGCGAGGACATCCGCTCGCTGAAGCTGCCGGACGACGCGCTGCTCGCCTTCGGCTCCGAGCGCAGCGGACTGTCGGCGGAGCTCCGCGCGCGGGCCGACCACCTGGTGGCGCTGCCGATGCGCCCCCAGGTCTCCAGCTACAACCTCGCGACCAGTGTGGCCATGACGCTGTACCACTGGAGCGCCACCGGGGGCGCACCGCACGCCTCCTAGAACTCCCGGCGCACCTCGACCACCCGGAACCGGTTGGCCACGAACGCGCCGTCGCACAGGGCCGCGTTGGCCGCCGGGTTGCCGCCGGAGCCGTGGAAGTCGGAGAAGGCGGCCGTCTGGTTCACGTACACCCCGCCGGTGAGGTTCAGGGAGAGCTGGGCGGCCTCCTCCAGGCAGACCTCCCGCACGGCTTCCTCGACCTCCGGGGAGGTCGTGTACGCGCCGACCGTCATGGCGCCCTTCTCGCGGATGGTGCGCCGCAGCAGCTCCACCGCGTCGTCGGCCGAGTCGACGGCGACGGCGAAGGAGACCGGGCCGAAGCACTCGCTCAGGTAGGCGGCCTCGGCGTCCGGCTTGGCGCCGTCGAGCTTCACGATCACCGGCGTGCGCACCACCGCGCCGGGGAACTCCGGGTTGGCGATCTCCCGGGAGGCGAGGGCGACCTCGCCGAGACCGGCGGCGGCCTCCAGGCGGGCCTTGACGTCCGGGTTGACGATCGCGCCCAGCAGCGCGTTCGCGCGCGCGTCGTCGCCGAGCAGGCCGTCGACCGCCTTCGCGAGGTCGGCGGCGACCTCGTCGAAGGACTTGGGGCCCTGGTCGGTGGTGATGCCGTCGCGCGGGATCAGCAGGTTCTGCGGGGTGGTGCACATCTGGCCGCTGTACAGCGACAGGGAGAACGCCAGGTTGGCCAGCATCCCCCGGTAGTCGGCGGTCGACTCCACGAGCACCGAGTTGACGCCGGCCTTCTCGGTGTACACCTGCGCCTGGCGCGCGTTGCCCTCCAGCCAGTCGCCGAACCCGGTGGAGCCGGTGTAGTCGATGATCCGGATCTCGGGGCGGGTGGCGAGGGTCTTGGCGATGCCCTCGCCGGGCCGCTCGGCGGCGAGCGCCACCAGGTTCGGGTCGAAGCCGGCGTCGGTGAGCGCCTGGCGGGCGACCTGGACGGTGAGCGCGAGCGGCAGCACCGCGCGGGGGTGCGGCTTGACCAGGACCGCGTTGCCGGTGGCCAGGGAGGCGAACAGGCCCGGGTAGCCGTTCCACGTCGGGAAGGTGTTGCAGCCGATGACCAGGGCGACGCCCCTGGGGACCGGGACGAACTCCTTGGTGAGCGCGAGCGGGTCGCGCTTGCCCTGCGGCTTGGTCCACTCCGCCGTGCCGGGCGTGCGGACCTGCTCCGCGTACGCGTAGGCCACCGCCTCCATGCCGCGGTCCTGCGCGTGCGGGCCGCCGGCCTGGAACGCCATCATGAACGCCTGGCCGGAGGTGTGCATGACCGCCTGGGCGAACTCCATCGTCCGGTCGCTGATCCGCTTGAGGATCTCCAGGCAGACCACCGCGCGGGTCTCCGCGCCCGCGTCGCGCCAGGCCCGCATCCCGGCCCGCATGGCGGGCAGCAGCGCGTCGGGGTCCGCGTGCGGGTAGCTCACGCCCAGCTCGATGCCGTACGGGGAGGTCTCGCCGTCCACCCAGCCGTCCGTGCCGGGCTGGCCGAGGTCGAGGCGGGTGCCGAGCAGGGCGTCGAAGGCGGCCTTGCCCGCCGCCGTGTCCAGGCTGCCGTGCTCCCCGTACGCCTTGGGGTGCTCGGGATGCGGGGACCAGTACGCGCGCGTGCGGATCGTCTCCAGCGCCTGGTCCAGGGTGGGACGGTGCCGGGTGATCAGCTCGTGCGCCGTGAGTGCGGCGGCCATGGGGGACCAACTCCTCGTCTCAGGAACTCTTCGTCGAGCTCATGGACCTGTGCGGAAACGTAGTCAGAACGGGCGGTCAGAGTTAGAGTAACCGAACGATCGGTCGGGACAAGGGGGTCCGCCGCATCTGTGGAAAACCCCGTGCGGGAGGATCGCGCACATGACAGCACTCGACCTCAGCAGTCCCGTGGCCGTGGTCGGCACCGGCACCATGGGGCAGGGAATCGCCCAGGTCGCGCTGGTCGCGGGCCATCCCGTGCGGCTGTACGACGCCGTCGACGGCCGGGCCCGCCAGGCGGCCGACGCGATCGGCGCCCGGCTCGACCGGCTGGTGGAGAAGGAGCGCCTCACCGCCGCCGAGCGGGACGCGGCCCGTGCCCGTCTGCGGCCCGTCGGCGAACTCGCCGCGCTCGCCGACTGCGCCCTGGTCGTCGAGGCCGTCCTGGAGCGCCTGGACGTCAAGCAGGAGCTGCTGCGCGCGCTGGAGGACGTCGTCTCCGACGACTGCCTGCTCGCCACCAACACCTCCTCCCTGTCGGTCACCGCGATCGGCGGCGCCCTGCGCGTGCCCGGCCGCTTCGTGGGCCTGCACTTCTTCAACCCCGCGCCACTGCTGCCGCTGGTCGAGGTCGTCTCCGGCTTCGCCACCGACGTCTCGTACGCCACGCGCGCGTACGAGACGGCCCGCGCCTGGGGCAAGACGCCCGTCGCCTGCGCCGACACCCCCGGCTTCATCGTCAACCGCGTCGCCCGGCCCTTCTACGCCGAGGCCTTCGCGGTGTACGAGTCCCAGGGCGCCGACCCGGCCACCGTCGACGCGGTGCTGCGCGAGTCCGGGGGCTTCCGGATGGGCGCCTTCGAACTGACCGACCTCATCGGGCAGGACGTCAACGAGTCCGTCACCCACTCGGTGTGGCGGTCCTTCTTCCAGGACGTCCGCTTCACCCCCTCGCTCGCCCAGCGCCGCCTGGTCGAGTCCGGCCGCCTGGGCCGCAAGACCGGCCACGGCTGGTACGACCACCGGGAGGGCGCCGAGCGCCCCGAGCCGCACACCGCGGAGCCCGCCGAACCGCCCGCGTACGTGGTCGCCGAGGGCGATCTGGGGCCCGCCTCGGAGCTCCTCGCCCTGATCCGCGAGGCGGGCGTCGAGGTGCGCGAGAAGGACGAGGACGACGGCACCCGTCTGGTGCTGCCCGGCGGCGGCCAGCTGGTCCTCGCCGACGGCCAGGCCTCCGTGGAGTTCAGCGACGTCGTTTACTTCGACCTCGCCCTCGACTACCGCGCGGCCACCCGCATCGCCCTGTCCCACTGCCAGGACACTTCCGCGCGGACCGTCGCCGAGGCCACCGGGCTGTTCCAGGCGCTCGGCAAGAAGGTCAGCGTCATCGGGGACGTCCCCGGAATGATCGTCGCGCGGACGGTGGCCCGGATCATCGACCTCGCGGTCGAGGCCGTCGCCAAGGGCGTCGCCACCGAGGAGGACGTCGACACCGCGATGCGGCTGGGTGTGAACTACCCCCTGGGGCCCTTCGAGTGGAGCCGCCGCCTCGGCCGCGGCTGGGCCGGCGCCCTGCTGGACGAGATGCACGAGATCGACCAGTCCGGCCGCTACGCGCCCTCCCTCGCGCTCTACCAGTACGCGTGCGCCACCGGCGAGAGGGAGGACACCCCGTGACCACCGCCAGGCGCGACACGTACACCCCGGAGACGCTGCTGTCCGTCGCCGTCCAGGTGTTCAACGAGCGCGGCTACGACGGCACCTCCATGGAGCACCTCTCCAGGGCCGCCGGCATCTCCAAGTCGTCGATCTACCACCACGTGGCCGGCAAGGAGGAACTGCTGCGCCGCGCGGTGAGCCGGGCCCTGGACGGGCTCTTCGCCATCCTCGACGAGGAGCACGCGCGCGTGGGACGCGCCGCCGAGCGGCTGGAGTACGTCGTACGGCGCATGGTCGAGGTGCTGATCGCCGAGCTGCCGTACGTGACGCTGCTGCTGCGGGTGCGCGGCAACACGGACACCGAGCGGTGGGCGCTGGAGCGGCGGCGCGAGTTCGACCACCGGGTCGCGGCGCTGCTGAAGGCCGCGGCGGCCGACGGGGACGTGCGCGAGGACATAGAGGTGCGCCTGGTGACCCGGCTGGTCTTCGGCATGATCAACTCGATCGTGGAGTGGTACCGGCCGGACGGGCGCGGCATGAGCGAGCGCGAGGTGGCCGACGCGGTGGCCCAGCTGGCCTTCGGAGGGCTGCGCAAGGCGTCCTGAACCCGCCCCGGGGCTCTTCGGCCCCGGCCGCTCACCCCTGCGGTTCCAGGTCCTCCTCCTCGAACACCAGCAGGGTGCGCGTGCTCAGCACCTCGGGGATCGCCTGGAGCCGGGTGAGCACCAGCTCGCGCAGCGCCCGGTTGTCGGGGGTGTGCACCAGCAGCAGCACGTCGAAATCGCCTCCCACCAGCGCGATGTGCGAGGCGCCCGGAAGCCGCCGGAGCTGCTCGCGGACCGTGCGCCAGCTGTTCTGGACGATCTTCAGGGTGATGTACGCGGACGTCCCGTGACCGGCCCGCTCATGGTTGACGCGGGCCCCGAAACCGCGGATGACACCGTCCTCGACCAGCCGGTTGATCCGCGCGTACGCGTTCGCGCGGGAGACGTGGACCCGCTCGGCGACCGAGCGTACGGACGCGCGGCCGTCCGCCTGGAGCATCCGCAGGATGTCCTGGTCGATGGCGTCCAGGGGCCGCGCGGGAGCGAGCGGCCCGCCCCCCTCCCGGCCCTCGGCCATTTGTTCAGATGCCACCTGCCCCCACCTCTCCGCCGTGGACGTCCTGCACCCATCTCAGGTTGTGGAGAACCGTTTGTCCACAGCCTGGTGCCACCCGTAGCCAAAATGCGCCGACGACCGAACAATCGGTTGGTGAGGCACGTCACAGACGCCGTGCCTCCGACATCCCACGAGGAGGTGCCGTCATGACGGTCACGGAGCAGCGGGGGGCCTACCGGCCGACCCCGCCGCCCGCCTGGCAGCCCCGTACCGACCCCGTGCCGCTGCTGCCCGACGCGGAGCCGTACCGCGTGCTCGGCACCGAGAAGGCCGCCGAGGCCGACCCGGAGCTGCTGCGCCGGCTGTACGCGGAGCTGGTGAAGGGCCGCCGCTACAACGCGCAGGCCACCGCCCTCACCAAGCAGGGCCGTCTCGCGGTCTACCCCTCCAGCACCGGCCAGGAGGCCTGCGAGGTCGCCGCCGCGCTCGTCCTCGAGGAGCACGACTGGCTCTTCCCGAGCTACCGCGACACCCTCGCGGTGATCGCGCGCGGGGTGGACCCCGTCGAGGCCCTCACCCTGCTGCGCGGCGACTGGCACACCGGCTACGACCCCCACGAGCACCGCGTGGCCCCGCTCAGCACCCCGCTCGCCACCCAGCTGCCGCACGCCGTCGGGCTGGCGCACGCCGCCCGCCTCAAGGGCGACGACGTGGTCGCGCTCGCCATGGTCGGCGACGGCGGCACCAGCGAGGGAGACTTCCACGAGGCGCTGAACTTCGCGGCCGTCTGGCAGGCCCCGGTGGTCTTCCTCGTCCAGAACAACGGCTTCGCGATCTCCGTACCGCTCGCCAAGCAGACCGCCGCCCCGTCGCTGGCCCACAAGGCCGTCGGCTACGGCATGCCCGGCCGCCTGGTGGACGGCAACGACGCCGCCGCCGTGCACGAGGTCCTCGCCGCCGCCGTACGCCGCGCCCGCGCGGGCGGCGGCCCGACCCTGGTCGAGGCGATCACGTACCGCGTGGAGGCCCACACCAACGCCGACGACGCCACCCGCTACCGCGGCGACGCCGAGGTCGAGGCCTGGAAGCAGCACGACCCGATCGTCCTGCTGGAGCGCGAACTGACCGGGCGCGGCCTGCTCGACGAGGCCGGCGTCGAGGCCGCCCGCCAGGACGCCGAGACCCTGGCCGCCTCCTTGCGCGCCCGCATGAACGAGGACCCGGCCCTGGACCCCATGGACCTCTTCACCCACGTCTACGCCGAGCCCACCCCCCAGCTCCTGGAGCAGCGGGAGCAGCTGCGGGCCGAGCTGGCGGCCGAGGCCGAGCCGGAAGGGGCGCAGCGATGACCACCGTCGCCGTCAAGCCGGCCACCATGGCGCAGGCCCTCACGCGCGCCCTGCGCGACGCCATGGCCGCCGACCCGTCCGTGCACGTCATGGGCGAGGACGTCGGCACCCTCGGCGGTGTCTTCCGGGTCACCGACGGACTCGCCGAGGAGTTCGGCGCGGACCGCTGCACGGACACCCCGCTGGCCGAGGCGGGCATCCTCGGCACGGCCGTCGGCATGGCCATGTACGGGCTGCGCCCGGTCGTGGAGATGCAGTTCGACGCGTTCGCCTACCCGGCGTTCGAGCAGCTCGTCTCGCACGTCGCGAAGACGCGCAACCGCACGCGCGGGAGGATGCCCCTGCCGCTCACCGTCCGCGTCCCCTACGGCGGCGGCATCGGCGGCGTCGAGCACCACAGCGACTCCTCCGAGGCGTACTACATGGCGACTCCGGGGCTCCATGTCGTCACGCCCGCCACCGTCGCCGACGCCTACGGGCTGCTGCGCGCCGCCATCGCCTCCGACGACCCGGTCGTCTTCCTGGAGCCCAAGCGGCTCTACTGGTCGAAGGACGCCTGGAACCCCGAGGAACCGACGGCCGTCGAACCGATAGGCCGTGCGGTGGTGCGGCGCTCGGGGCGGAGCGCCACGCTCATCACGTACGGGCCGTCGCTGCCCGTCTGCATGGAGGCGGCCGAGGCGGCCCGGGCCGAGGGCTGGGACCTCGAAGTGGTCGATCTGCGCTCCCTGGTGCCGTTCGACGACGAGACGGTGTGCGCCTCGGTACGGCGGACGGGACGCGCGGTCGTCGTCCACGAGTCGGGTGGCTTCGGCGGCCCGGGCGGGGAGATCGCGGCCCGGGTCACGGAGCGCTGCTTCCACCACCTGGAGGCGCCGGTGCTGCGTGTGGCCGGGTTCGACCTGCCGTACCCGCCGCCGATGCTGGAGCGCCACCACCTGCCCGGCGTGGACCGGATCCTGGACGCCGTGGGGCGTCTGCAGTGGGAGGCCGAGAGCTGATGGCACAGGTGCTGGAGTTCAAGCTGCCCGACCTCGGGGAGGGGCTCACCGAGGCGGAGATCGTGCGCTGGCTGGTCGAGGTCGGTGACGTCGTCGCCGTGGACCAGCCGGTCGTCGAGGTCGAGACGGCCAAGGCGATGGTGGACGTGCCCTGTCCGTACAGCGGTGTCGTCACGGCCCGCTTCGGCGCGGAGGGCACGGAACTGCCGGTCGGCGCCCCGCTGCTGACGGTGGCGGTGGGCGAGCCGGCCGACGGCGGCCCGGCCGCCGCCGCGGGCCCCGCCGAATCCGGTGGCGCGCGCGGCCGGACCCCGGCCACCGAGGGCTCCGGCAACGTCCTGGTCGGCTACGGCACCGCGGAGGCGCCGGCCCGGCGCCGCCGCGTCCGTCCGCCGCAGGCGGCCCCCGCGCCCCCCGCGCCCCCTGCCGCATCCGCCGCACCCGCCGCACCCGCGACGAACGGGCAGGTCAGGACCGCGGAGCCCGCCGCCGCACGGACCCGCGCCCCGGGCGCGGTGGACGGTCCCGTCCCCGTGATCTCGCCCCTGGTGCGCAGGCTGGCCCGGCAGAACGGCCTGGACCTGCGGGAGATGACCGGCTCCGGACCCGACGGGCTGATCCTCCGCGCGGACGTGGAGTACGCCCTGCGCGCCGCGGCCGCCCAGGGCCGTCCGGGCGCGGCGGCCGGTGAACCGGGTCCGCGGACCGACCGGGCGAGCGGGCCGGCACCGGGCGCGGAATCCCCGGGCGTCACCCGCGTCCCCCTCAAGGGCATCCGCGGAACCGTCGCCGACAAGCTCTCCCGCAGCCGCGCCGAGATCCCCGACGCGACCTGCTGGGTGGACGCCGACGCGACCGAACTGATGCGCACGCGGGCCGCCATGAACGCGGCCGGCGGGCCGAAGGTATCCGTCATCGCCCTGCTGGCCCGGATCTGCACCGCCGCGCTCGCCCGCTTCCCCGAGCTCAACTCCTCGGTGAACACCGGGGCCAGGGAGATCGTCCGGTACGCGGACGTGCACCTCGGCTTCGCCGCGCAGACCGACCGGGGACTGGTCGTCCCCGTCGTCCGGGACGCGCACACGCGGGACGCCGAGTCGCTCACGGCCGAGTTCGCCCGGCTGACCGGGGCGGCCCGGTCCGGCACGCTGACGCCCGCGGAGCTCACGGGCGGCACCTTCACGTTGAACAACTACGGGGTGTTCGGCGTCGACGGCTCCACACCGATCATCAACCACCCCGAGGCCGCCATGCTCGGCATCGGCCGCATCGTCCCCAGGCCCTGGGTGCACGAGGGCGAGCTGGCGGTGCGGCAGGTCGTGCAGCTCTCGCTCACCTTCGACCACCGGGTCTGCGACGGCGGTACCGCGGGAGGCTTCCTGCGGTACGTGGCGGACTGCGTCGAACAACCGGCGGTGCTGCTGCGGACGCTGTGAGTCCGCTTCGAGCCGCCGGTCTCCCCGGTCGCGTCCCGGTGCCCCCGCGTTCCCTGTGATCGCGGGGGAGACGCATACTCGGAGGGTGACCGAGCATCAGCCACCCGGCGGTCCCTCCGGTGAACCTCCCGACGGTCCCTCCGGGGGCCTCTTCGGCGACCCCGGCTCCGTGTACGACGCCGTCGTACTCGCCGGCGGCGCCGCACGGCGGCTCGGCGGCTCGGACAAGCCCGGGGTGCGGGTGGGCGGACGGTCGCTGCTCGACCGGGTGCTCACGGCCTGCGCCGACGCCCGGACCACGGTGGTCGTCGCCGACCCCCGCCCCACCGTCCGGCCCGTGGTCTGGGCCCGGGAGGAACCCCCCGGCGGCGGACCCCTGGCCGCGCTCGCCGCCGGGCTCCGGCACACCACGGCCGACCAGGTCGTCGTGCTCTCCGCAGACCTGCCGTTCCTCGGTCACCGCACGGTACGGGGGCTGTTGACGCCCCTTCGCCACGGCGCCGCCGACGGCGTGCTGCTGACCGACTCCGACGGCCGGGACCAGCCGCTCGTCGCCGCGTACCGGACCGGATCCCTGCGCCGCGGACTGGCCGCGCTCACCGGTCGGCACGGCGAGCTGACCGGGCTGCCCCTGCGCCGGCTGACCGGTTCGCTCGACCTCACCCGTATCTCCGACCCGGTGGCGTCCTTCGACTGCGACACCTGGGACGACATCGCCACCGCCAGGGCACGCATCAGGGAGCATGGACACGTGTTGGATGAATGGATCTCCGCGGTCAAGGACGAGCTGGGCATCGACCTGGACGTCGACACCGGTGTACTGCTCGACCTCGCCCGCGACGCCGCCCACGGGGTGGCCCGGCCCGCCGCGCCGCTGACCACCTTCCTCGTCGGTTACGCGGCCGCACGGGCGGGCGGCGACCGGGAGGCCGTCGCCGAGGCGGCCCGCAAGGCCGCGGCACTCGCCCTGCGCTGGGCCGACGAGGAAACCCCCGAAACCCCCGACGCCACCCCCGAAACCCCCGACACCCGGCCGGACGCCTGATGACCCCGCGCGCCGCCCGGGCCGACAAGAACGCCGACGACCTCGACGTCGAGGAGGCGCTCGCCCTCGTGAGGAAGCACCCCGGCGGCACCACGGACACCCCCCGCCACCCGCACCACGACGCCACTGCCTGGCCCGACGCCCGCGCCATCGCCGAACGCGCCCCGCGCCACGGCGGTCGCACCGGCTGCCTGACCCCGGTCGCCGTCCCCCTGGCCTCCGCCCTGGGTCTCACCCTCGCCGCCCCCCTCACCGCCCTCACCGATCTGCCCTCCTTCGACACCTCCGCGATGGACGGCTGGGCGGTGTCCGGCCCCGGCCCCTGGTCCGTGCGGGACGAGGGCGTCCTCGCCGGGCACACCGCGCACGCGCCGCTCACCGACGGCGAGGCCGTCCGCATCGCCACCGGCGCCCGTATCCCCCCGGACACCACCGCCGTGCTCCGCAGCGAACACGGCCGTACCGACGACAAGGGCCGGCTGCACGTCACCGCCGCCGCCCGGCCGCCGCACACGGTCACCCACGGCCAGGACATCCGCCCCCGCGGCCAGGAGTGCCGCAGCGGCGACCAGCTGCTGCCCGTGGGCACCCCGGTGACCCCGCCCGTCCTGGGCATGGCCGCCGCCGCCGGATACGACACGCTCACCGCCGTCCCCCGCCCCCGCGCCGACGTGTTCGTCCTCGGCGACGAACTGCTCGGCGAGGGGTTGCCGCACGACGGGCTGATCCGGGACGCGCTCGGCCCGCTGCTGCCGCCCTGGCTGCGCGCACTCGGCGCGGAGGTGACCGCCGTACGCCGGATCGGCGACACCGAACAGGCGCTGTACGAGGCCATCACGGCGTCCGACGCCGATGTCGTCGTCACCACCGGCGGCACCGCCGCGGGCCCGGTCGACCACGTGCATCCCGCGCTGCGCCGCATCGGCGCCGAACTCCTCGTGGACGGCGTCAAGGTGCGCCCCGGCCACCCCATGCTCCTGGCCCGCACCCAGGACGGCCGGCACCTCGTCGGTCTGCCCGGCAACCCCCTCGCCGCCGTGTCCGGCCTGCTCACCCTCGCCGAACCCCTGCTGCGCACCCTCGCGGCCCGCCCCGCCCCCGAGCCGTACACACTGCCGCTGCGGGACGGGGTGCAGGGGCACCCGCACGACACCCGGCTGGTCCCCGTCGCCCTGCACGGTGACCGGGCGCTGCCGCTGCTCTACAACGGCCCGGCCATGCTGCGCGGCATCGCGGCGGCCGACGCGCTCGCCATCGTGCCTCCCGGCGGAGCACGGCCCGGCCAGGAGACGGAACTGCTCGACCTGCCCTGGACGTCCGGGGGGATCGGGGTGTGTTTCACGTGAAACTTCCGGGCCAGGACGTCATCGCTCGCCAGGCGGACGAACACCTGGTGACCCATCGGGTGAAACTCCCGAGGAAACTGGTGGAGCACCCGGTCCGCCAGGTCGCCAAACGGCTGTCGTGGGCCCTGGCGGTGCTGGTGGTGACGGCGTTCGTCGTGTACGCCGACCGCGGTGGTTACAACGACAACTCCGACGGGTCCATCGATCTCCTCGACGCGTTCTACTACGCGACCGTCACCCTCTCCACCACCGGGTACGGCGACATCACGCCGGTCAGCGACGGCGCCCGGCTCACCAACATCTTCGTCATCACGCCGCTGCGCGTGCTGTTCCTGATCATCCTGGTCGGCACCACCCTCGAGGCCCTCACCGAACGCACGCGGGAGGAGTGGCGACTGAACCGCTGGAGGTCCGCCTTGCGCGATCACACCGTCGTCGTCGGGTTCGGCACCAAGGGCAGGTCCGCGATCAAGACCGTCTGCGCGACCGGGCTCAGGAAGGAACAGGTCGTGGTCGTCGACCCCAGCGAGAAGGCGATCGACGCGGCCACGGCGGACGGCTACGCGGGTGTCATAGGGGACGCCACGCGCAGCGAGGTGCTGAAGCGGGCCGAGGTGCAGCGGGCCCGGCAGATCATCATCGCGACACAGCGCGACGACACGGCGGTCCTCGTGACACTGACGGCACGACAGCTCAACCGGGGCGCGAAGATCGTGGCCGCGGTGCGCGAGGAGGAGAACGCCCCGCTGCTGAAGCAGTCGGGCGCCGACGCGGTCATCACCAGCGCCAGCGCGGCCGGACGGCTGCTCGGCCTGTCCGTGCTCAGCCCTTCGGCCGGCATGGTCATGGAGGACCTCATCCAGCAGGGCTCCGGGCTCGACATCGTCGAGCGGCCGGTCATAAAGGCCGAGGTGGGCAAGGTGCCCCGCGAG
The DNA here is from genome assembly GCF_001279005.1 of Streptomyces caelestis. Taxonomy (GTDB): domain Bacteria; phylum Actinomycetota; class Actinomycetes; order Streptomycetales; family Streptomycetaceae; genus Streptomyces; species Streptomyces heliomycini. The sequence continues at coordinate 35,725 of NZ_LGCN01000228.1, read as the reverse complement.
ATCGGCGACCTGGTGGTGAGCGTCGTACGCGGGCACCGGGTGCTCGGCTACGACGATCAGGACGTCGGGACGCTGGAGCTGACGGACCGGCTGATCACGATCGTGCGGGCGACGCCGGGCACGCAGATCGCGCCCGACATCCGCCCGTTCCGCGGCTGAGGTCGGCTGCCTGCGCCCGCACGGCCGCGTACTGGCCGGTGGGGCTCACCCGGCCGCGCACCTCGTCGGCCTCGCGCACGATGTCGTGACCGAAGACGTGGGCCTCGCCGCCGTCGGGCCGCAGGAGGGTGGCGAGCATCTTCACGGTGGTGGTCCTGCTGGCGCCGTTCGGTCCGAGGACCCCGTACACCGTGCCGGCCGGCACCACGAGATCGGCGCCGTCGACGGCCCGTGTCTCACCGAAGGTCTTGACCGGGCCGGCGGTCTCGATCGCCGGGCCGGACGTCTGCGTGCTCATGCTTCGGGTCCTTCCGCGTGCTCGGGCTACGCGGGGACAGACTTCTACGGTCGCGCAGACTCATCGCTCCCGCACACGGATTTCCGAACGGCTCGATCCGGCACGCACTCCCGCCCCAGGGGTACCGTCCCTTCATGTATGCGATCACGATTCCCGAACCCGGTGGGCCCGAGGCGCTGGTGTGGGACGAGGTCCCCGACCCCGTGGCCGGTCCCGGCGAGGTCCTGGTCGAGGTGGTGGCCGGCGCCGTCAACCGGGCCGACATCCTCCAGCGGCAGGGCTTCTACGACCCCCCGCCCGGCGCCTCCCCCCACCCCGGTCTCGAATGCTCCGGACGGATCGCCGCGCTCGGCGAGGGGGTGAGCGGATGGGCCGTCGGCGACGAGGTCTGCGCGCTGCTCGCCGGCGGCGGCTACGCGGAGAAGGTCGCCGTTCCGGCCGGGCAGCTGCTGCCCGTCCCGCAGGGGCTCACCGTCGACCAGGCCGCCGCGCTCCCGGAGGTCGTCTGCACGGTCTGGTCCAACGTCTTCATGGTCGCCCACCTCCGTCCCGGCGAGACCCTCCTCGTGCACGGCGGCTCCAGCGGCATCGGCACCATGGCGATCCAGCTCGCCAAGGCCGTCGGCGCGCGGGTCGCCGTCACCGCGGGCACCACGGAGAAGCTGGAGCGCTGCGCCGAACTCGGCGCCGACATCCTGATCAACTACCGCGAGCAGGACTTCGTCGCCGAGCTGAAGAAGGCCACCGACGGCGCCGGCGCGGACGTCATCCTCGACAACATGGGCGCCAAGTACCTGGACCGCAACGTCCAGGCCCTCGCCGTCAACGGCCGGCTCGCCATCATCGGCATGCAGGGCGGTGCGAAGGGCGAGCTGAACATCGGCGCCCTCCTCGGCAAGCGCGCCGCCGTCAGCGCGACCTCGCTGCGCGCCCGGCCCCAGGAGGAGAAGGCGGCGATCGTGGCGGCCGTACGCGAACACGTCTGGCCGCTCGTCGCCGGCGGCCGGGTCCGCCCCGTCATCGACCGTGAGATCCCGATGCCGGACGCGGCCACCGCCCACCGGGTCGTGGAGGAGAGCGGCCACATCGGCAAGGTCCTGCTGGTCACGCCGAACTGAATCCGGCGGGCCGGGGTCCGTCCCCGTTTCCGGCCCACCGGGGACGGCACCGCCGTGCGCGTGCCCCGGTGGCCCGTCGGGAGGTTCCCGGCGGGGCTCCGCCCGGTGTTCAGGGAGTGCCGCGCCCCTGGCGCATGCGCAGGGCCACGACGGCGAGGCCGAAGCCGAGTCCGATGAGCATCAGCCCGCTGCCGAGCGGCAGGATGCGCAGGACGGGCCCGGTGGAGGCGGCCGCGTTCGGCGACTCCGCCTCCCGTGAGGTCGCGGAGGGCGTCGGGACCGTTGCCGGCGACGCCGGTGTCCGCGGGACGGTGCCGTCCCCGCCGGGCGCCCGGGACCCGGCCCCGGCGTCCCCCGGGCGCGGCACGCCGGCCGCGTCGGGCCGGTCGCCCACGCCTTCGGCGTGCCCGTGCCTCCGCGGTACGGCACCGGCGTCCCCGTCGCCCGCTCCGTCCCGGTCGCGGTGCTCACGCTCCCGCGACTCCCTCTCGGCCGCCTCGTGCCGCCCCGGCCGGTCGTGGCCCTCATCCGGCCGGTCGTGGCCCTCATCCGGCCGGTCGTGGTCCTCGCCCGGCCGGTCGTGGTCCTCGCCCGGCCGGTCGTGGCCCCCAGCCGGCCGGTCCCCGGCCCGCGGCGGCTCCCCGGAGTGCGACGAAGAGGGCGGCGAGGAGTGTGGAGAAGGGGACGCCCAGGGCGTCGACGAGGGGAACGGGGACGTGGGGGCGGCGCCGTCGATCCCGTACGCCGGGGGCGCCGCGACAGGGCCGTACGGCATCACCGCCGCCCCCGCCGCCAGAACGACCGTCGCCCCCGCTACACGCAGCCATGAAGTCACGACCGTGACCTCCCGCGCCGACCGGTGCTCGGTCACACCGTCGGCAAGATGGGCCGGATGGACGCCCAACAGCCTGTCATTCCCGGATGCTCCCGGCATTCCGGATACGGCCGTCGGGTGGACCCCCACGGAAGAGCCCCGCTTCCGGGGGCACCGCCCGAGCGGGGTACGGGCGTGCGCGACAATGGCGGCATGGAGATGCCGAGGAACGAACGATCACCGGAGAATCCGCAGATCCTGGTCGTCGGCCAGGACGGCATGGCGCTCGGCGGCGGCACCGGGGACGAGGACTCGCGCGAGACCCCGCTCACGGAGCAGGTGGAGCAGCCGGCGAAGGTCATGCGGATCGGCAGCATGATCAAGCAGCTGCTGGAAGAGGTGCGCGCGGCTCCCCTGGACGAGGCCAGCCGGGTCCGCCTCAAGGAGATCCACGCCAGTTCGGTGAAGGAGCTGGAGGACGGTCTGGCCCCGGAGCTGGTCGAGGAGCTGGAGCGGCTCTCCCTGCCCTTCACGGACGAGAACACCCCGAGCGACGCCGAACTGCGGATCGCGCAGGCCCAGCTGGTGGGCTGGCTGGAGGGCCTGTTCCACGGCATTCAGACCACGCTGTTCGCCCAGCAGATGGCCGCGCGCGCCCAGCTGGAGCAGATGCGCCGCGCCCTCCCGCCGGGTGTCGGCGACGGCCTGGAGGACCCGCACCCGGGCGGCCGCTCGGGCGGCCCGTACCTGTAACCGCCCCACCCTCCCCGCCCGGACGAGAAGAACGACACGGACGACGCGAAGGGGCCCGGCATCGGATGCCGGGCCCCTTCGCCGTGCCGCGTACGGCCGGGATCAGGACGGAGGGTTGCCCGTGGAGACCTTGAGCGTGATCTGCGGCATGTCCTCGGGGTCGACGTCCGAGCCCGCCGGCGGGTACTGCTCCCGGACGGAGCCCTCGCCGTAGGTGTTCTCGTCCACCTTGAGGATCTTGATGTCGCTCCAGCCGGCGGCCTGGAAGCACTCCTTCACGGACCCGATGTACTTGTACTTGAAGTTCGGCAGCCGGACCTTGTCGGGGTCGTTGTACGACTCCTCCGGCTCCTCGCACTCCTCCTTGTCGATCTTCTTCGACGTGTCCGGCCCGCGGTAGCCCTCCGCCTTGGCCGCCGACGCCGACGCCGAGGCCGAAGCGCCGCCTCCGCCGCCGGCCTGCGGATCATCCTCGCCGCCGTTCATCAGCAGCGTCGTGATCAGGCCGCCGACGGCGACGAGCGAGACGACGACCGACCCGATGATCACCGGCTTGTTCCGGCCGCCGCCCGGGCCGGACGCCTGGGGCGTGAGGTCGTACGGCGGCGGGGTCTGCGGCCCCGGCTGCGGCGCGTAGGGCGACGGTACGGGCGCCTGGTAGCCGCCCTGCTGCGGGTAGCCGTACGCCGGGGAGGGCGCGGGCGGCGCCGGTGTGCCGTACGGGTGGGGCGCCGGCGCCGGCTGGTACGGCGTCTGCACGGTGCCCGTGGGCGCCGGGGTCGCCTGGTCGACCGGCGGGAACACCGCGGAACCGACGCCCGCGCCGCTCTGCGCCTGCGCACCGGGGACGATGCTCGGCGGGGCCGCGTGGAAGGACTGCGCGACCCGCAGGCACTCCGCGCGCATGGACTCCGCGCTGGGGAAACGTTCGTTCGGGTTCTTCTTCAGCGCGCGGGCGATCAGCGCGTCCACGGCCGGCGGCAGCGAACGGTTGACCGAGGACGCGACCGGCGGCTCCTCCTGCACGTGCGCGTACGCGATGGCCAGCGGCGAGTCCGCGTCGAACGGCAGCCGCCCGGTGACCAGCTGGAACAGCATGATGCCGACCGAGTACAGGTCGGAACGGGCGTCCACGCCCCGGCCGAGCGCTTGCTCCGGGGAGAGGTACTGCGGGGTGCCGACGACCATGCCGGTCTGCGTCATCGACGTCACGCCGGACTGCATGGCGCGGGCGATGCCGAAGTCCATGACCTTGACCACACCGCGCTTGGTCGTCATCACGTTGCCCGGCTTGATGTCGCGGTGGACCAGCCCCATCTCGTGACTGATCTCCAGGGCCGCCAGGACGTCCGCGGTGATCTTCAGCGCCTTGTCGGCGGGCATCGCGCCCTGCTGCCGCACGTCCTCGTCGAGCACGGACCCCAGCGGGCGGCCCTCGACGTACTCCATGACGATGTACGGCGTCGTCATGCCGTCCACGTCGTCCTCGCCGGTGTCGAAGACCGAGACGATGTTGGTGTGCGTGAGCTTCGCCACGGACTGGGCCTCGCGGCGGAAGCGCTCGCGGAAGGCCTGTTCCCGGCCGAGTTCCGTGTGCAACGTCTTGATGGCGACCTGACGGTCGAGCACGCTGTCGTAGGCGAGGTGGACCGAGGCCATGCCGCCCTGGCCGAGCAGGTCCCGCAGTTGGTAGCGTCCGCCGGCGAGCGCCCGCCCCGCGCCTCGGCCCTGTGCGCCGTGCTGGCTCATGTTCCGCTTCCCCCGTAGCCTCTCCGGCGCCGTCTTCGGTGACCGATCCGTCGTGGGTCCGATGCACCATTCCCGGCCAAGTCTGCCCCAGGCCACGGACACGTCAAGCGCGGTGCCCGTTCCGTGACCGTACGCGGACGAAGCGTCGCGGAAGCGTTACAGGGGGCCTACTGCCGGTCCACGGAATTTGCACGACAGTACGGAGTGAGGGTTTCATGACCGGTCCGTCTCGTGGCGGTCCTGGCAGCCCGTCCCGGACCGGGGGCACACGCTGAGGCTGTAGCGTGGCCGACGAAGACCGTGACAACACCGCGCGCACCGCGGGCAGAAACGACGGCGAGGACTGATGGCACAGCAGCAGCGCGCTCAGGGCCCGTCCGACCCCGAGGCGACTGGCGGCGGCATCTCGGACGCGCCGGACAACTGGGGCAACGGCGGGCTCGTCGGCGACGGCCGGTACCGGCTCACCCACCGGCTCGGCCGGGGCGGCATGGCCGAGGTGTTCGCCGCGGAGGACGTACGCCTCGGGCGCACCGTCGCCGTCAAACTGTTGCGCGCCGACCTCGCCGAGGACCCCGTCTCCAAGGCGCGCTTCACGCGCGAGGCGCAGTCGGTGGCCGGTCTCAACCACCACGCGATCGTCGCCGTGTACGACTCCGGCGAGGACGTCGTCGGCGGCCAGTCGGTGCCGTACATCGTGATGGAGCTGGTCGAGGGCCGCACCATCCGCGACCTGCTGATGAACGCCGAGGCCCCGGGCCCCGAGCAGGCGCTGATCATCGTCTCCGGCGTCCTGGAGGCGCTCGCCTACTCGCACCAGCACGGCATCGTGCACCGCGACATCAAGCCGGCCAACGTCATCATCACCCACAACGGCGCCGTGAAGGTGATGGACTTCGGCATCGCCCGCGCGCTGCACGGCGCGTCCACGACGATGACCCAGACCGGCATGGTCATGGGCACCCCGCAGTACCTCTCGCCGGAGCAGGCCCTCGGCAAGGCCGTCGACCACCGGTCCGACCTGTACGCCACCGGCTGCCTGATGTACGAACTGCTGGCGCTGCGGCCCCCCTTCACGGGGGAGACACCGCTGTCGGTGGTCTACCAGCACGTCCAGGACATCCCCACGCCCCCGTCGGAGGCCTCGGACGCCTGCCCGCCGGAGCTGGACGGGCTGGTCATGCGCTCCCTCGCCAAGGAGCCCGACGACCGTTTCCAGACGGCCGAGGAGATGCGCGGGCTGATCCAGTACGCGCTGCAGATGCTCTACGAGCAGGGCGGCCACACCGGCACCTGGAACACCGGCCCGGTGGAGATGCACGAGGGCCCGCGCACCCCGGCGGCCGGCTTCGCGGGCACGACCGCGATGCCGCACCCGGACGTCTCCGGCACGGCGGCGATCCCGCAGCCCATCCTGCCCACCGGGTACGGCGGCGGGGACGACGGCGGCTTCGAGGGCCACGGCAACAAGGGCAGCGGTCGCGGCAAGCTGTGGATCCTCGCGGTGCTCGCGGTGATCGCCGTCGCGGCGGGCGTGGCGCTGGCGATGAACAACAGCGGTGGCGGTGGGGGCGGCGGCAAGACCGACACGTCTCCGTCCGTGACGCAGAGCACCGAGGACGAGAAGGCCAGCGAGAGCCCGAGCGACGAGGCGACCGAGGAGACCACCGACCCGGGCACGGAGACCGAGACCGACCCGGGCACGGGCTCCGGCGGGAACTGGAACCAGCCGTACACGCCGCCCGTGACGCCGTCGGCGCCGCAGACGGAGACGGAGACCGAGGCGCCGGCCGACCCGCCGACGTCCTCGCAGCCGACCCAGTCGGGCGGCACCGGGGACGGCGGTACCGGGGACGGTGGCACCGGGGACGGTGGCACCGGGGACGGTGGTACCGGGGACGGTGGTACCGGAGACGGCGGCACCGGGGACGCCGGCACCGAGAACGCCGGCACGGGCAGCGTCGAGGGTGTGACCGCCGGCTGACCCCGGCCGGCTCCGGCCGCACCCCCGCTCACCCCGCGCCGCGTACCACTTCCGGGCGCGAAACTCGACCCTTCCCGTGTCCGGGGTGGCCGGGATAACGTGCCGTTGCTCCGGCCTCCTGCGAGGCTGTGACCAGCGCACCTTCGGCACCTTCCCCGATTTACTTGGAAATCCAAGCAAAATCGCAGGTCAGAGGGGTTTCACAGAGATGTGGAGCACTGGGTAACGTTCCTCTTGCAGGGCGCTCGCCGGGGCACCTGTCACGCCTGTTCCCGGTCGAGTGGCACCCACCCCGTGCCCGGTGGTCGAGAACAGGTGAGCCGCACTGGCCTACCGGCAACCCCGGGGGCCGGACCGACGGAGGAGCACACGTGACCGTGGAGAGCACTGCCGCGCGCACACCGCGACGCAGCGCCGGAAGCAAGGCCGGCACCACCGGCACCAAGCGCACCACCCGCACCACCAAGAAGGCCGCCGGCGCCGGGAAGAGCGCCGAGCCCGCCCTCGTCCAGCTGCTGACGCCCGAGGGCAAGCGCGTCAAGAACGCCGAGTTCGACCAGTACGTCGCCGGCGTCACCGCCGACGACCTGCGTGGCCTGTACCGCGACATGGTGCTCACCCGCCGCTTCGACGCCGAGGCCACCTCCCTGCAGCGCCAGGGCGAGCTGGGCCTGTGGGCCTCGCTGCTCGGACAGGAGGCGGCGCAGATCGGTTCCGGCCGGGCGCTGCGCGACGACGACTACGTCTTCCCCACCTACCGCGAGCACGGCGTCGCGTGGTGCCGCGGGGTGGACCCGACCAACCTGCTCGGCATGTTCCGCGGCGTGAACAACGGCGGCTGGGACCCGAACGGCAACAACTTCCACCTGTACACGATCGTCATCGGCTCGCAGGCCCTGCACGCCACGGGCTACGCGATGGGCGTCACCAAGGACGGCGCGGACAGCGCGGTCATCGCCTACTTCGGCGACGGCGCGTCCAGCCAGGGCGACGTGGCCGAGGCGTTCACCTTCTCCGCGGTCTACAACGCCCCGGTGGTGTTCTTCTGCCAGAACAACCAGTGGGCGATCTCCGAGCCGACCGAGAAGCAGTCCCGCGTGCCGCTGTACCAGCGCGCGCAGGGCTTCGGTTTCCCGGGCGTCCGGGTGGACGGCAACGACGTGCTGGCGAACCTGGCCGTCACCAAGTGGGCCCTGGAGCGGGCGCGCGCCGGTGAGGGTCCGACGCTGGTCGAGGCGTTCACGTACCGCATGGGCGCGCACACCACCTCCGACGACCCGACCCGCTACCGGGGCGACGAGGAGCGCCTGGCCTGGGAGGCCAAGGACCCGATCCTGCGCCTTCGCCGCTATCTGGAGTCCTCAAACCACGCGGACGAGGGATTCTTCGCGGAACTGGAGACCGAGAGCGAGGCGTTGGGCAAACGAGTGCGCGAAGCGGTCCGTGCCATGCCGGACCCGGACCACTTCGCCATCTTCGAGAACGTGTACGCGGACGGACACGCGCTCGTGGACGAGGAGCGTGCGCAGTTCGCCGCCTACCAGGCGTCGTTCGCGGACGCGGACGGGGGTAAGTGACATGGCGGAGACCGTGACATCCAAGAACATGGCCCTGGCCAAGGCGATCAACGAGTCGTTGCGGCACGCCCTGGACGCGGACCCCAAGGTCCTCGTCATGGGCGAGGACGTCGGCAAGCTCGGCGGCGTGTTCCGGGTGACGGACGGGCTGCAGAAGGACTTCGGCGACAGCCGTGTCATCGACACCCCGCTCGCCGAGTCGGGCATCGTCGGCACCGCGATCGGCCTGGCCCTGCGCGGTTACCGGCCGGTGGTGGAGATCCAGTTCGACGGCTTCGTCTTCCCGGCGTACGACCAGATCGTCACGCAGCTCGCGAAGATGCACGCCCGCTCGCTGGGCAAGGTCAAGCTCCCCGTCGTCGTGCGCATCCCGTACGGCGGCGGCATCGGCGCGGTGGAGCACCACTCGGAGTCCCCGGAGTCGCTGTTCGCGCACGTGGCCGGTCTGAAGATCGTGTCGCCGTCGAACGCGTCGGACGCCTACTGGATGATGCAGCAGGCCATCCAGAGCGACGACCCGGTGATCTTCTTCGAGCCCAAGCGGCGCTACTGGGACAAGGCCGAGGTCGACACCGAGGCGATCCCGGGCCCGCTGCACACCGCGCGGGTGGTGCGCGAGGGCACGGACCTCACGCTCGTGGCGTACGGCCCGATGGTGAAGCTCTGCCAGGAGGTCGCCGACGCGGCGGCCGAGGAGGGCCGCTCCCTGGAGGTGCTGGACCTGCGCTCGGTCTCCCCGCTCGACTTCGACTCGATCCAGGCGTCGGTGGAGAAGACCCGCCGGCTGGTCGTCGTCCACGAGGCGCCGGTGTTCTTCGGCTCCGGCGCGGAGATCGCCGCCCGGATCACGGAGCGCTGCTTCTACCACCTGGAGGCCCCGGTGCTGCGGGTGGGCGGCTACCACGCCCCGTACCCGCCGGCCCGCCTGGAGGAGTCCTACCTCCCGGACCTGGACCGGGTGCTGGACGCCGTCGACCGCTCGCTGGCGTACTGAGGAGAGGGTCGTGACGACGATGACGAACGCGTCCGTACGCGAGTTCAAGATGCCGGACGTGGGCGAGGGCCTCACCGAGGCCGAGATCCTCAAGTGGTACGTCCAGCCGGGTGACACGGTCACCGACGGCCAGGTGGTCTGCGAGGTCGAGACGGCGAAGGCGGCCGTCGAACTGCCCATCCCCTACGACGGGGTGGTCCGCGAGCTGCACTTCCCCGAGGGCACCACGGTGGACGTGGGCACGTCCATCATCGCGGTGGACGTCGCGGGCGGTGCGGCCCCGGCGGCGGAGGAGGCCCCTGCCCCCGCCCCCGCTCCCGCCGCGGAGCCCGAGGAGAAGCCGGCGGCCCGCCAGCCGGTCCTGGTCGGCTACGGCGTGGCGACGTCCTCGACGCGCCGCCGCCCCCGCAGGGCGCCGGCCCCGGACGCCGCTGTCCAGCAGGCGGCGGCAGCGGTCCAGCAGGAGCTGAACGGGCACGCGCCGGCCCCCGTCGAAGGCGTGTCGCGCCCGCTGGCGAAGCCGCCGGTGCGCAAGCTGGCGAAGGACCTGGGCGTCGACCTGACGACGGTCGTCCCGACCGGCCCGGACGGCGTCATCACCCGCGAGGACGTCCACGCGGCGGTGGCGGCGGTCCAGGCCCCGCAGGAGCAGCCCGCCCCCGTGTCCGCACCCGCTCCGGCCACCCCGGCCGCCTCGGCCGCCCCGGTGTCGTACGACACGGCCCGCGAGACCCGCATCCCGGTCAAGGGGGTCCGCAAGGCCACGGCGGCGGCGATGGTCGGCTCGGCGTTCACGGCGCCGCACGTCACGGAGTTCGTGACGGTCGACGTGACGCGCACCATGAAGCTGGTCGAGGAGCTCAAGCAGGACAAGGAGTTCACGGGCCTGCGCGTGAACCCCCTGCTGCTGATCGCCAAGGCCCTGCTGGTCGCGATCAAGCGGAACCCGGAGATCAACGCGTCGTGGGACGAGGCGGCCCAGGAGATCGTGGTCAAGCACTACGTCAACCTGGGCATCGCGGCGGCCACCCCGCGCGGCCTGATCGTCCCGAACATCAAGGACGCCCACGCCAAGACGCTGCCGCAACTGGCCGAGTCCCTCGGCGAACTGGTGTCCACGGCCAGGGAGGGCAAGACCTCCCCGTCCGCGATGCAGGCGGGCACGGTCACGATCACCAACGTCGGCGTCTTCGGCGTCGACACGGGCACGCCGCTCCTCAACCCCGGCGAGTCCGCGATCCTCGCGGTCGGCGCGATCAAGCCCCAGCCGTGGGTCCACAAGGGCAAGGTCAAGCCCCGCCAGGTCACCACCCTGGCCCTCTCCTTCGACCACCGCCTGGTCGACGGCGAGCTCGGCTCCAAGGTGCTGGCCGACGTGGCGGCGATCCTGGAGCAGCCGAAGCGGTTGATCAGCTGGGCATGAGGGCTGTGAACCGCTGGGTTCACGGGACAGGAGGGGCGCCGCAACTTCGGATTGCGACGCCCCTCCTGCTGTACCGGCCCTACGGGAGCACGTACACCGGAGCGGCGTCCTCCGCCCCGCCCCGCGAGCGAATACAGGCGTGCCTGCGCAGCAGCCTCAGGCACTCGTTGACGCGGCGCGCGGAAAGCCCGTACGGGCGGCGATCGACCCCAGCGGCTCGCGCAGCTCACCCTTCTCGACGAGCACCGACTCGGTGGTGGGCCGCGCGGTGAGGAGAGCCGTGGGCGCCCGACGTGCGAGGACGAGGGTGTCGAACCGGTCCGCGATGCGTTCCGTCGCCCGGACCATGGCCTGTTGCACGGCGAGGGTGGCCTGCTGGACGGAGAGCGTGGCCTGTTGCGTGACCGGCGTTTCCCGCTGCATGGCCGGCATCTCCCTTTGCAACGCGACCGATTCACGCTGCCCGTTCGCCAGCTCCTCGTCCAACTGAAGGTGGTGTGCTTCGAGCCGGACGATGGCCTCGGCGACCTGTTCCGGCATGGCGTAGGCGATGGGGGCACCGGGCTCGGAGGGCTGCACCTCGGCCTCGTCGAGGGAGTAGGAGCCCTCACGCTGAACGGTCTCGATCACTTCGGCGACCCATTGCTTGAAGGGGGCGCAGGCCTGTTTGGTGCAGGCGTTGACAAGAAGGATGAGACCTTGCGGAGAGATGACTTGCAAGTCTCGACGCCACTCTCTACCTGCGGGAACGCTGAGACCGTAACCTCCAGTTACGGTCTCGAGAATCTCTCGGTGCTCGTCCGGAACATGGTCTGCGAGCGCCTTCCGGGAGTTGGTGTGGCCGAGTTCCTTGCAGACGTCCACCGCCGGGAACCAGTGCGTCCCGTCCGGCATCGTCAGCCTCCGCACCCGGGCGCCGGTCGCCGCGTACACGAAGTCGCTGACGTCGATCGCCTCGTGCCGATCGGCGGAGTTCTGTCGTTTGCTGGGTTCGTTCATGTGAACCACCTCCGCTGCGGAACGTAGGGCGGGTCGGAACGCATATGCCAGCCGGTCCGATGATGTTCACGATTGCGAGCGAAGCCGACCGAAACGGCTGTGTCGACCGGCGGACATGTGCAGGGCGGAGGTCGGAGCGAGGCATGCGGAAGGGGCCCACCGGTACCGGTGGGCCCCTTCCGCATGCGACCGCGTGGGTCAGATCTTGCCGAAGCCGTAGCCCAGGAGGCTCTTGGCGTCCTTCTCGCGCTGGGTGGCGGAGGAGGAGGCGAGGACCGTGCCGATGACCGTCTTGCCGTTGCGGGTCGCGGCGAAGACCAGGCAGTACTTGGCCTCCGGGCCCGAGCCGGTCTTCACGCCGATCGTGCCGCTGTAGCTGCTGAGCAGCGTGTTGGTGTTGGTCCACGGCGCCATCGTGCGGGTGCTGCCCGTCTTGGTCGTGGTCTTCGCCGTGTACTTCTTCGTCTTCACGATCGAGCGGAACGTGGAGTTCTTCATCGCGCTGCTCGCGATCTTCGTCAGATCGCGCGGCGTCGAGTAGTTCTTGCCGCTCCCGATGCCGTCGAACGAGTCGAAGTGGGTGTTCTTCAGCCCCAGTTTCGTCGCCTCGGAGTTCATCTTGCCGATGAACGACTTCACGCGCGCCGCACGCGTCGAGCCCGAACCGAACTTGTCCGCCAGCGCGTACGCGGCGTCGCAGCCGGACGGCAGCATCAGCCCGTACAGCAGCTGGCGCACGGTGACCTTGTCGCCGACGATCAGCCGCGCCGACGAGGCGTTCTTCGACACGATGTAGTCGCTGTACGCCTTCTGGATCGTGACCTTGGTGTCGAGGTTCAGGTTCTTCTGCGCCAGCACCACCTTCGCGGTCATGATCTTCGTCGTCGAGCCGGTCGAACGACGCGTGTCCGCCGCCTTCGTGTACAGCGACTTGCCGTTCGCGTTGTTCATCACGAAGCCGCCCTTGGCGACGATGGACGGCGCGGCGGCGGCCTGCGCGGGCGCGGCGTAGAGGGCTCCGGAGGCGAGCAGGGCGCCGGTGGTCACGGCGACGCCGACGGCTCTGCGGACACGGAAGCCCTGAATGTCGATCTTCAAGTCGAATACCCCGATTGCCTGGAATGGCCGTACCCTGCGGCCGAGTTGAGGTGCGGCCCATGAAGGGGCCGCGTCTTTCTGACGCGCGGTGCGTGCGGATGGTTGTACGTGAATCGGGGGTCGCTTCCGACTTCTCCGGGTCCGCATCGTGGATGGATTCTTCCATGCGTGCGTGTTGTATCTATCCTGTCCGCATGAGCATGGCCGCAGCGAAGCAACCACCTGCCACCGACCGCGTCTACACCCACGTCAAGCAGGGCGTCCTGGAGCGCCGTTACGAGGGCGGGACGCTGCTCACCGAAGGCGAGCTGGCCGAGGCCGTGGGGGTCTCGCGGACCCCCGTGCGCGAGGCGCTGCTGCGGCTGGAGGTCGAAGGACTGATCAGGCTCTATCCGAAGAAGGGCGCCCTCGTCCTGCCCGTCTCCGCGCAGGAGATCGCCGACGTCGTCGAGACCCGGCTGCTCGTCGAGGAGCACGCCGCCAGGAAGGCCGTACCCGCGCCGCCCGCACTCGTCGAGCGTCTGGAGGAGCTGCTCGCCCGGCAGAAGGAGCAGGCCGCCGCCGGCGACTTCGCCGCGGCCTCCGTCACCGACCGGTGCTTCCACGCCGAGATCGTCCGCAGCGGCGGCAACGAGATCCTCTCCCGCCTCTACGACCAGCTCCGCGACCGCCAGCTGCGGATGGGCGTCGCCGTGATGCACTCCCACCCGGACCGGATCGCCAAGACCCTCGCCGAGCACGGGGAGATCCTCCGGGCGCTGCGCTCCGGCGACGCGGAGGCGGCCGTCGACGTCGTCCACCGGCACGTCGGATGGTTCTCCCACCTGGCCCGGGGGGAGGTGCGATGAGCGGCACGCTGCCCGGGGATCCTCTCCCGGAGGGGGCGCCCCCAGGCGGACGGCGCGCCCTCGCCGTGTGGGGGATCGGCGTCTCGGTCTACTTCGTCGCCGTCATCTTCCGTACGTCGCTCGGTGTGGCCGGCCTCGACGCCGCCGACCGCTTCGACGTGGGCGCCTCGGCCCTGTCCACCTTCTCCATCCTCCAGCTGCTGGTCTACGCGGGCATGCAGATACCCGTCGGGCTGCTGGTCGACCGGCTCGGCACCAAGAAGGTGCTGGGCATCGGCGTCGTGCTGTTCACGGCGGGGCAGCTCGGCTTCGCGTTCTCCCCGTCGTACGGCATGGCGCTCGCCTCGCGGGCCCTGCTCGGCTGCGGTGACGCGATGACGTTCATCAGCGTGCTGCGGCTGGGCACCCGGTGGTTCCCGGCCCGGCGCGGGCCGCTGGTCGCGCAGATGGCCGGGCTGGCGGGCATGGCCGGCAACCTCGTCTCCACGCTGGTCCTGTCCCGGCTGCTGCACGGCATCGGCTGGACGGCGGCGTTCGCGGGCAGCGCGGTGGCCGGCCTCGTGGTGTTCGTGCTGCTCCTGCTGTTCCTCGAGGACCATCCCGAGGGGCAGGGGCCGGCGCCCGTCCCGCACCAGGGCGCCGCCTACGTACGCCGGCAGATCGCCGCCTCCTGGCGGGAGCCGGGGACGCGGCTGGGGCTGTGGGTGCACTTCACCACCCAGTTCCCGGCGATGGTGTTCCTGCTGCTGTGGGGGATGCCGTTCCTGGTGGAGGCGCAGGGGCTGTCCCGGGCCACCGCCGGTGAGCTGCTCACCCTCGTCGTGCTGTCCAACATGGCTTTCGGGCTGGTCTACGGCCAGGTCATCGCCCGGCACCACGGTGCGCGGCTGCCGTTGGCGCTGGGGACGGTGGGCGCGACGGCGGTGCTGTGGGCGGCCACTCTGGTCTATCCGGCGGACACGGCGCCGATGTGGCTGCTGGTGGTGCTGTGCGCGGTGCTGGGAGCCTGCGGGCCGGCGTCGATGATCGGGTTCGACTTCGCACGGCCGGCGAATCCGCCCGAGCGGCAGGGGACGGCGTCGGGGATCACCAACATGGGGGGCTTCGTCGCCTCCATGACGACGCTGTTCGCGGTCGGTGTGCTGCTGGACGCGACCGGGGACGACTACGCCGTGGCCTTCTCGTCCGTGTTCGTGCTGCAGGCGCTGGGGGTCACCCAGATCCTGCGGCTGCGGAGGCGGGCGGTGCGCAGGGAGCGGGAGCGGTCGGTCGCGAGCCGGGTGAGTTCGGTGCACGTGCCCGTGTGACGGCGCCCGGTGTCGCTGCTGGGCGGGGGTGGGTCCCGCGGCCGGCGCTTGCCGGGGGCCTCCCTTGCTCTCGGCCGCGCTCGAGCGGGAGGTACCCCCACCGCCCACCCGTGCCGCCCCGGGGTGCCTCCCCCAGGCCTCAAGGCACTGGGGGAGGCACGACTGCCCGCGGCTAGGGCGTCACAGCGAAGTACCTCAGGATCGCCGCCGCCAGGTCCGGGTCGCCCTCCGTCTTCACCCTGTCCTTCACCGCTTCCGCCGTCACCCGGCCGCAGGCCAGACGGACGTAGGTCTCCCAGTCGAGGGAGAGACCGGCGACCGGGCCGAGGGCCGGGGCCGTCTCCAGGGTGCCGCGGCCCTGGATGTCGACGCGGATCGTGCGGAGGAACTCCACCGGGCCGTGGACGTCGATGACGAAGGCCGAGCTGCGCGGCGCCTGCGCGAGTTCGGCGACCACGCGCGGCAGCTCGTCGAGCAGCACATCGCGGGCGACGTGCGCGCCGGGGGAGTCGAGGTTGCCGGGGTGGCCGAGGGCCGCGCGCAGGTCCTGCTCGTGCGCCCACACGGCGAAGGCGTGCCGGCGCATGGACTCCTCCAGCGTCAGCTCCGTGCCGAGCGGGCCGCGCACCGTGGCGCCGGGGGCGCGGTTCTCGTTCCGCAGCTGGCGGTTGCGGCGGATGATCATGAGCTCCAGCTCGGAGGTCATCTCCGGCGCCGTGTGGTGGCGGCGCACGTCGACCTGCATCTCCATGTACCGCTGGTGGTCGTTGGTGACGTGGAACAGGTCGCGCGGCAGCGTGTGGATGGGGCGGGGGTCGCCGTACATCTCGGAGTCCAGGCCGATGACGTGCGAGACGACATCGCGGACCGACCAGCCCGGGCACGGTGTCCGCCGGTTCCAGTCGGCCTCCGGGAGCGGCTGCACCAGCTCGGATATCGCCTCGATGGAGTGGGACCAGGCGTCGGCGTAGGGCTGGAGGGTGGGATGCAGGCTCACGGAACGGGACCCCTCGGCGGTCGGTACACGGGCAGGTTGTGGCGGCGGTGCCAGTGGGCGGTGGCTGCACTCGGCGGGTGTCTCGAAACGCTAAGTTACGCTGCTGTGAGGCACCCCGGCAGTGCTTTCGTGTGACGATCGTAGGCCCGTGTGCGCGGGTCGAATGCCAGGACGGTGGTAGTGTGCGCGCTTCCTTGCTCCAAGTCGCGGTGAACGAGGACGAACCGGTCGCATCGCGCCGACGCCGGGTCGCCGGGCTGGTACGGGATCAGGCCGGGGCCGATCTCGTCGTGCTGCCGGAGCTGTGGACCACAGGTGCGTTCGCGTACGAGGAGTTCGGCGGCGAGGCGGAACCGCTCGAAGGGCCGACCTTCGAGGCGATGGCCAAGGCCGCGAGCGACGCGGGCGTGTGGCTGCACGCGGGGTCGATCCCCGAGCGCGACCCGGACGGTCCCCTCTACAACACCTCGCTCGTCCTCTCCCCCTCCGGCGACCTCGCCGCCGCCTACCGCAAGATCCACCGCTTCGGCTTCGACAAGGGCGAGGCCGTGCTGATGGGGGCGGGCGACGCGCTGGTGACGGTCCGGCTGCCGCAGACCGTCGTCGGTGTGGCGACCTGCTACGACCTCCGTTTCCCCGAACTCTTCCGCGGTCTCGTCGACGCCGGCGCCGAGACCCTCGTCGTCCCGGCGGGCTGGCCGGAGCGCCGCCGGTCCCACTGGACGCTGCTGGCCCGCGCGCGGGCGGTGGAGAACCAGGCGTTCGTCCTCGCGTGTGGAACGGCCGGGACGCACGCCGGGGTTCCGCAGGCGGGTCACTCGATCGTGGTGGATCCCTGGGGCGAGGTCCTGGCGGAGGCGGGCCCCGGCGAGGAGGTCCTCACCGTCGACTTCGACCCGGCGACGGTCGCGGGCACCCGCGAACGCTTCCCGGCCCTCAAGGACCGCGTCCTCGGTCTGGACCGCCCCCGCCGCTGACCGGGGCCTGCTAGTCCTCCCGCTCCTTCTCCGCCAGGTTGATCACGCACACCGCCACCGCGATCAGCAGCGCCGGGTCCGCGTCCTCGCGCACCACGTCGACGGCGTAGGTGTCCCGCAGGCTCAGCAGCCGCCGGGAGATCACGGCGAGCAGTTCGCCGTCGTACTCGACGGCGAACTCCCGGTCGAGGATCCGCCCGCTGACGTCCAGTTCGGTGCAGCCGTCCGCCAGCGCCACCCGGTAGTGGTTGCGCAGTAGCGACAGCCGTTTGCGCCGGACGGTCGCCAGCGGCTGCCCGCCGCGCTCGATCACCATGGTGTCCCGCAGGGCGAACATCTTCTGGCGGATGTCGATGAGGACGCGGCCCTCGGTGTCCTTCAGCTCGAAGGTGTCCCGCAGCCGCATGGCCTTGCCGTCGACGAGGAAGACCTTGTTCCCGCGGTCGTCCTCGATCCAGTAGTCGTCCCCGATCCCGAGGATCCGGTCGCGTACGAGGAATCTCATGCCGCCAGCCCTTCCCCGCGCCCGCCCCCACGACGCGGACGCTAGCCCGAGGGGCTGACGCCCTCCGGGCACGGCGAGGGCGCGGGAATCCGTCCCCCGCGCCCCGTCCTGCGGTGACCGTCCGGTCAGACCCCGTACCCGTCGCTGTAGCCGTCGCGGGTGTGGGGACGTGCCGGGTCTTCGACGACCGGGGTGGCGGGGGGTACGACGACCCGCCGACGCCGGGCGATGCTGCTGAACGTCGCGACGCCGATCAGACCGACGATCATGAAGATGATGCCGACCAGGTCAAGGTTGACACCCTGCATGTCCCAGTCGGTCGCGAACGTGAGGATTGCTCCCACGGCGATGAGGATGATGCATCCGCCGAGGCCCATGAGTGTCGCCTCCCTGTCCGGTGTTTCCGGTGCGGACCGGGTACCCGGGCGGGCGTCACCCATGCGCCGTACGGCAGTTGACTACCCGTCGAGGAACGCGACGAGGGCGTTCGCCAGCAGGAACGGGTCCTTCGCGCCGCACAGTTCGCGGGCGCTGTGCATCGACAGGATGGCCACGCCGATGTCGACGGTCCTGATGCCGTGCCGGGCCGCCGTGATCGGGCCGATGGTGGTGCCGCACGGCATCGCGTTGTTGGAGACGAAGGACTGGAACGGCACGCCCGCCTTCTCGCAGGCCGCCGCGAAGACCGCCCGGCCGAATCCGTCCGTGGCGTACCGGTTGTTGACGTTGACCTTGAGGAGGGGGCCGCCGTCGACGCGCGGGTGGTGCGTCGGGTCGTGCCGCTCCGCGTAGTTGGGGTGCACGGCGTGACCGGTGTCGGAGGAGAGGCAGACGGTGCCGGCGAAGGCGCGGGCCCGGTCCTCGTACGACCCCCCGCGCGCGAACACCGAACGCTCCAGGACGCCGCCGAGCAGCGGGCCGTCCGCGCCGCTGTCGGACTGGGAGCCGTTCTCCTCGTGGTCGAAGGCGGCGAGGACGGGGATGTGGGAGAGGCCGGAGCCCTTGCCGGCCACCGCGGCGAGCGCGGCCGTGCCGGCGTGCACGGAGAGCAGGTTGTCCATGCGCGGGCCCGCCACCAGCTCGCGGTCGCGGCCCAGGTAGGCGGGCGGTTCGACGGAGTGGACCATCAGGTCCCAGCCGGTGACCTCGCCGGACGGGATGCCGGCGGTCTCCTCCAGGAAGGCGATCAGGTCGCCGTCGCGCACGTCGTCGCCCAGGCCCCACACCGGCTGCATGTGCCGCTGCTTGTCGAGCTTGAGGCCGTCGGAGTTGACGGAGCGGTCCAGGTGGACGGCGAGCTGGGGGACCCGCAGCAGGGGACGGTCGACGTCGACCAGGCGGGTGGAGCCGTCGCGCAGGGACAGCCGGCCGGCCAGCCCCAGGTCGCGGTCGAGCCAGGAGTTGAGCAGCGGTCCGCCGTAGATCTCCACGGCCAGCTGGCGCCAGCCGTGCGCCCCGCTGTCGGGCCGGGGCTTGACGCGCAGGTTGGGCGAGTCGGTGTGGGCGCCGACGATCCGGAAGGGGGTGTGCGCGTCCGCGCCCTCGGGGACGTACCAGGCGATGATCGCGCCGCCGCGCAGCACGTACCTGCCGCCCGCCGACCCGTCCCAGGCGTCCGTCTCCGCGACCTGACGGAAGCCCGCCTTCTCCAGCCGCTCGGCGGCGTTCGCCACGGCGTGGTACGGCGTGGGACTCGCCGCCAGGAAGGACATCAGGTCGTCGGTGTGGCCGCGGTCGAAGCGGGAGGGAGCGCTCATGGGTTCACCTTAACGAGGCCGAGGGCCCGCTTCCCTGCGCGGGAGCGGGCCCTCGGGCGGGGTCCGGCTGGATCTCGTGGGGTCTGTCCGGGGAGGTCCGGGGGGTCCCGGAAGGGCTCAGAAGGCCGCCTCGTCCAGTTCCATCAGGTCCAGCTCGACGCCCTCGGCGACCTTGCGGGCCAGGGTGACGCCGGGCAGGACGTTGGCCGCGAAGAACTTCGCCGCCGCGATCTTGCCGGTGTAGAAGGCCACGTCCTTGGTGGAGGCGGTCCGGAGCTTCTCGGCAGCGACCGCCGCGCCCTTGAGGAGCAGGTAGCCGACGATCACGTCACCGGAGGCCATCAGCAGGCGGGTGGTGTTCAGGCCCACCTTGTAGATGTTCTTGACGTCCTGCTCGGTGGCCGCGAGGTCGGTGAGCATCAGGCCGACGACGGCCTCCAGCTCGACGGCCGCCTTGGCCAGGTGCTCGCGGGCCGCGCCGAGCTCCTCGCCGCCCTCGCCGAGCGCCAGGAACTTCTTGATGTCCTCGGCCAGCGAGTTCAGCGCCGCGCCCTGGTTGCGGACGATCTTCCGGAAGAAGAAGTCCTGGCCCTGGATGGCGGTGGTGCCCTCGTACAGGGTGTCGATCTTGGAGTCCCGGATGTACTGCTCGATCGGGTACTCCTGCAGGAAGCCGGAGCCGCCGAAGGTCTGCAGCGACTGGGCGAGCTGCTCGTAGGCCTTCTCGGAGCCGTAGCCCTTGACGATCGGCAGGAGCAGGTCGTTCAGCGCGTGCTCGGTGGAGGCGTCCTCGCCGTTCGCCTCCTTGACCTGGATGGCGTCCTGGACGGAGGCGGTGTACATCACCAGGGCGCGCATGCCCTCCGCGTAGGCCTTCTGCGTCATGAGGGAGCGGCGGACGTCCGGGTGGTGCGTGATGGTGACCTTGGGGGCCGACTTGTCCATGAATTCGGCCAGGTCGGGACCCTGGACGCGCTCCTTGGCGTACTCCAGCGCGTTGAGGTAGCCGGTGGAGAGCGTGGAGATCGCCTTCGTGCCGACCATCATGCGGGCGAACTCGATGATGCGGAACATCTGGCGGATGCCGTCGTGCTTGTCGCCGATCAGCCAGCCCTTGGCGGGGTGCTTGTCGCCGAACGTCATCTCGCAGGTGTTGGAGGCCTTCAGGCCCATCTTGTGCTCGACGTTGGTGGCGTAGACGCCGTTGCGCTCGCCCAGCTCGCCGGTCTCGAAGTCGAAGAGGTACTTCGGGACGAGGAAGAGGGACAGGCCCTTGGTGCCGGGTCCGGCGCCCTCGGGACGGGCCAGCACGTAGTGGAGGATGTTCTCCGACATGTCGTGCTCACCGGAGGTGATGAACCGCTTCACGCCCTCGATGTGCCAGGAGCCGTCCTCCTGCCGCACGGCCTTGGTGCGGCCGGCGCCCACGTCCGAGCCGGCGTCCGGCTCGGTGAGCACCATCGTGGAGCCCCACTGCTTCTCGGTGGCGAACTTCGCGATGTGCTTCTGGACCTCGTTGCCCTCCTCGAAGAGGATGCCGGCGAAGGCGGGGCCGGAGGAGTACATCCACACCGCCGGGTTGGCGCCGAGGATGAGCTCGGCGTAGGCCCAGATGAGGGAGCGGGGGGCGGTGGTGCCGCCGATCTCCTCGGGCAGGCCCAGGCGCCAGTACTCCGAGTCCATGAAGGCCTGGTAGCTCTTCCTGAAGGACGCCGGGACCGGCGCGGTGCTGGTCTCCGGGTCGAAGACCGGGGGGTTGCGGTCGGCGTCGGTGAAGGACTCCGCCAGTTCGTTCTCCGAGAGGCGGGTGAGCTCCTCCAGGATGCTCTTCGCGGTCTCGACGTCCATCTCCTCGAACGGGCCCGTGCCGTACAGCTTGTCGCGCCCGAGTACTTCGAAGAGGTTGAACTCGATGTCGCGGAGATTCGACTTGTAGTGCCCCATGGCGACGGCTCCGTTAGAGAGGTATCGGCGAGGCGCTGACTCCTCGCAACTGATTCACGTACCGGCAAGTAGCTCCGATGATGCTACCCGCCGGTAATAAGAAGCAACCCCGATCCGGACATCTGTGACCCAGCCCTCCCGCCGGATCAGTAGTCTGTGCGGCATGTACGGCTACGACCAGAGCGCAGGGGCACAGCAGGGTTACGTCCCGCCGCAGCAGCAGATGCAGGGCGGGTACGGGCAGCAGGCGCCGCTGTATCCGGAGCCGTCCGCGCCCTCGCTCGCCGACGCGGTGCGCGCGTTCACCACGGGGCAGATGGCGGCCGAGGACTTCCAGCAGATCTTCGCCACCTCCAAGGTCTACTGCCCGCGCGGGGACAACCCCGGATTCCTCGCCCTGCACAACACCCAGCAGCCGGTGATCCCGATGTTCACCTCGCTCAAGGAGCTGCGGCGGTACGCGGGCAAGGAGTCCAAGTACTTCGTGATCACCGGCGCCGAGGTGATCGACCTGCTGCCCACGGGGTACGGCTTCGTGCTCGACATGGAGGGCGAGCACCGGATGGTGTTCGACGCCAAGGCCGTGGAGCAGATGGTCGAGTTCGCGATGCGCCGGATGTACGGCTGAAGCCGTCGCCGCGCGGACGGCTGGCACGTGCGATACCCATGCCGGGCCCGGAGGGAATGTCCTCCGGGCCTTCGTCGTTCGGAGTGGCAAGAAGTTCAACGCTCAACTAAAGTGGGCGTACCCAAGGAGGTACCGACATGCCTGCAGTGACCGTCGAGAACCCGTTGACGCTGCCCCGCGTGACCGCGCCCGCCGACGCCGTGGCACGTCCCGTGCTCACCGTCACGACCGCGCCGAGCGGTTTCGAGGGCGAGGGCTTCCCGGTGCGCCGGGCGTTCGCCGGGATCAACTACCGCCACCTCGACCCGTTCATCATGATGGACCAGATGGGTGAGGTGGAGTACGCGCCGGGAGAGCCGAAGGGAACGCCCTGGCACCCGCACCGCGGCTTCGAGACCGTCACCTACATCATCGACGGGGTCTTCGACCACCAGGACTCCCACGGCGGTGGCGGCACCATCACCAACGGCGACACCCAGTGGATGACGGCCGGCAGCGGCCTGCTCCACATCGAGGCGCCGCCGGAGCAGCTCGTCGTCTCCGGCGGGCTCTTCCACGGGCTCCAGCTGTGGGTGAACCTGCCCGCCAAGGACAAGATGATGGCGCCGCGCTACCAGGACATCCGCGGTGGCAGCGTCCAGCTGCTCGCCTCCCCCGACGGCGGCGCGCTGCTGCGGGTCATCGCCGGTGAGCTGGACGGCCACGAGGGCCCCGGCGTCACGCACACGCCGATCACGATGGTGCACGCGACGCTGGCTCCGGGTGCGGAGATCACCCTGCCCTGGCGGGAGGACTTCAACGGCCTGGTGTACGTCATGGCGGGCAGGGGCGCGGTCGGCGCCGAGCGGCGTCCGATCCACCTGGGTCAGACGGCGGTCTTCGGGGCCGGCTCCTCGCTGACCGTGCGCGCGGACGAGAGGCAGGACTCCCACACCCCGGACCTGGAGGTCGTCCTCCTCGGCGGCCGGCCGATCCGGGAGCCGATGGCCCACTACGGCCCGTTCGTGATGAACACCCGCGACGAGCTCCAGCAGGCCTTCGAGGACTTCCAGAAGGGACGGCTCGGCACGGTCCCGGCGGTGCACGGCATGTCCGAGGGCGGACCGGCGGTCGGCAACGACGGCGCCTGAAGACTGCCCGCGTCAGGCAGTGATCCCGGCCGTGCACGGACACGACGATGTCCGTGCACGGCCGGTCTGCCGAGGGGAGGGCGGGGCACCGATGAGCGAGCGCCGGGTACGGAAGATGCTGCGGCGGATGGAGAGCGGGGAGCCCGTACGGGTCACCTGCGCCATGCCGACCACGACGAAGCTCGCCCGGTTCGCCGCCATGGCCCAGGAGTTCGGATACCAGTACGCGGACGTACGGCAGGGCGGCGGGCCGAAGGGCGACCAGTACCTGGTCGTGATCGTGCCCGACCCCGGCCCCGCGGCCCGCGAGCGGGCCGCGCGCAACCGGGCGCGCTATCCGAGGGCCGCCCACGGCGGCGAGCTGCCGCGCCTCGCGCCCGAGGCGGTCGAGCTCCTCAAGGCCCGCATCACGTTCGACATCAGCACGATGTACACCGACCGGCAGATGATCCTGCTCGCCGGCGTCGCCGCCGTCCCGCCGGCCCTGCCGCTCGGCCTGCTGCTCGGCTCGGGTGCCACGGCCGTCGTCCTCACCGTCGTCTTCTGGGCGGCGGTGATGGCCCTCGTCCCCGGCGGACTCGCCGTCCGCCGTCGCTACCGGACCAGGTACGCCGCCCTCCTGCGGGCCGCCGGGTTCACACCGGTGACGGACCCGGCGGGCCGGGTGCGGTACGTGCCGCCGGGCGGCCGGCTTCCCGGGCACGGCGGTCCCCCGGCCGGCTGAGCCACCGGTTCAGCCGGGGCGGGCCCCCTCCGTCTCGTACAGCTCGAACCAGATGCTCTTGCCCCTGCCGCGCGGGGCGACGCCCCAGGTGTGGGCGAGGAGCTCGATCAGGACCAGACCGCGTCCGGAGGACGCCAGCTCGCCCGGTCTGCGCACGTGCGGCAGGTCGTCGCCGGCGTCGGTGACCTCGATGCGCATCCGGCGGCCCTCCCGCCCGCCGGTGACCTCGGCGAGCAGCAGGGCGTCGGTGTCGGTGTGCACGAGGACGTTGGTGAGCAGCTCCGACAGCAGCAGCACCGCCGAGTCCACCTGGTCCGGCGAGGGCCAGTCGTGCAGCAGCTCGCGCAGTTGCTGCCGGGCCACCGAGATCCGCTCGGGCTCGTCCTGTGCCACCGTCAGCGCCGTGCGTCGCCTCGGCGGCGCCGTCGGGTCCGTCCGCGCGTCGCCGCCCTCGCCCTGCCGGGACAGCAGCATCATGGCGATGTCGTCCTCGCGGCGGTCGGCGAGCGGGCCGGTGGTGTGGTGCGAGGAGGGGCCGTGCACCGCCTGCACCAGGGCGTCGGCCAGTTCCTCCTGGTCGCCCTCGTGTTCCTCGAGGACGGTGCGCAGCCGCCGCCAGCCGGTCTCCAGGTCGTGGCCGCCGGTCTCGATCAGCCCGTCCGTGCAGATCAGCATGGTCTCGCCGGACTCCAGGACGAAGCGGGTGGTCGGGTAGTCGGCGTCCGGGTCGACGCCCAGCGGCGGTCCGCCCGCCGTCGGCCGGGCCAGCACCGTTTTGTCGGCCATGCGGATCACCGGTTCCGGGTGTCCGGCGCGGGCGGCCTCCAGCATCCCGCTCGCCGGGTCGACCTCGACGTACAGACAGGTCGCGAAGCGGAGCTCGGCGGGGTCCGCCTCGCCGATCCCGTGCAGGAAGCGGGAGGCGCGGGACAGGACGGCGTCGGGGCGGTGCCCCTCCGAGGCGTACGCCCGCAGCGCCGTCCGCAGCTGGCCCATCAGCCCCGCCGCCCGTACGTCGTGGCCCTGGACGTCCCCGATGACCAGGGCGAACCGCCCTCCCCCGGGCTTCGTCCGGGAGGCGCCCCCGGGCAGAGGGACGACGTCGTACCAGTCGCCGCCGACCTGGAGCCCGCCGCCGGTGGGGATGTAGCGGGCGGCGACGCTCATGCCGGGGATGCCCGGGCCGAGCTTCGGCAGCATCGTGCGCTGCAGGTCCTCGCTCAGCGCCCGCTCGCTCTCGGCGGTGCCCGCCCGGGACAGCGCCTGCGCCAGCATCCGGGCGACCGTGGTCAGCACGGACCGCTCGTCGGGGGTGAAGGCGACCGGGTAGGCGAAGGTCGCCAGCCAGGCGCCCATGGTGCGGCCGGACACGGTCAGCGGCAGGTACGCCCAGGACTGCCGTCCGAAGGGCTGGGCGAGCGGCCAGGTGAGCGGGTAGCGGGCCGCGTACTGCTCCGGGGAGGAGAGGTAGACCGCGCGGCCCGTGCGCACCACCTCGGCGCCCGGGTAGTCCGTGTTCAGCGACATGGTGGTGAACGGGCGCTCGGACCCGGGCTCGTGTCCGTGGTGGCCGATGACCGTGAGGTGGTCGCCCTCCACGCCGAACACGGCGAAGCCGTCCGGTGAGAAGCCCGGCATCGAGAGGTTGGCCGCGACCCGCAGCACCTCCTGTGTCGACCGGGCCTCCGCCAGCGCCCGGCCGGCGTCCAGCAGGAACGCCTCCCGGGAGCGCCGCCAGTCGCCGGTGACCGCGCTGCGCGCGGCGGGCGTGCCCGGCCGGGGCTCGGCGACCTCCTGGAGGATGCCGGTGAGGACGTACGCCCTGCGTGCGCGGTCGAAGGAGGGCTTGGAGCGGCTGCGCACCACCCGGGCGACCCGGTTCCGGTCGTCCATGATCCGGATCCGCACCTCGGCGAGGGTGCCCTCGGCGACGGCGAGCTGGACCACTCCGGTGATCTCGTTCCAGTCGACGGGGTGCAGGCGGGCCCGGATCTGCGCCTCCGTGAGGGTGACCTGTGCCGCGGGCAGTCCGAGCAGCCGTGCCGCCACGGCGTCGACCGTGACCAGCCCGGTCGCGGTGTCCCAGTGCCACAGTCCGGTGTCGAGGGCGGCGAGGACGTCCCCCAGGGCGGGCAGGGGCTCACCAGTGCGCATTGCACCACTTTATGAAGAAGGAGGCGAAAACTGCCACCTCGTCCGGCCCGTGACGACGGAGAAGCGATCTCGGGCCGGCCGGTAGGCTTGGGGGAGTTTCACGTGAAACAACGACCCCGATCCGCGAAGGCTGGATGAACGACGATGCATCGGTACAGGTCCCACACCTGCGGCGAGCTCCGCGCCTCTGACGTCGGCACCGACGTCCGGCTGAGTGGCTGGCTGCACAATCGGCGCGACCTGGGCGGCATCCTCTTCATCGATCTGCGCGATCACTACGGCATCACGCAGCTCGTGGCCCGCCCGGGCACCGAGGCCTACGACGCGCTGGACAAGCTCTCCAAGGAGACGGTGGTCCGTATCGACGGCGAGGTCGTCTCGCGCGGTGCGGAGAACGTCAACGCCGAGCTGCCGACCGGTGAGGTCGAGGTCGAGGTCTCCACGGTCGAGGTGCTGGGCGCCGCCGCCCCGCTCCCCTTCACCATCAACGCCGAGGACGGCGTCAACGAGGAGCGGCGCCTGGAGTACCGCTTCCTGGACCTGCGCCGCGAGCGCATGCACCGCAACATCCTGCTGCGCACGTCGGTCATCTCGGCGATCCGCCAGAAGATGACGGCGCTGGGCTTCAACGAGATGGCGACCCCGATCCTGAGCGCCACCTCCCCCGAGGGCGCTCGCGACTTCGTGGTCCCGTCCCGCCTGAACCCCGGCAAGTTCTACGCGCTGCCGCAGGCGCCGCAGCAGTTCAAGCAGCTGCTGATGATCTCCGGCTTCGACCGCTACTTCCAGATCGCGCCCTGCTTCCGCGACGAGGACGCCCGCGCGGACCGCTCGCCGGGCGAGTTCTACCAGCTCGACGTCGAGATGAGCTTCGTCGAGCAGGAGGACGTCTTCCGGCCGATCGAGAAGCTCATGACCGAGCTGTTCGAGGAGTTCGGCAACGGCCGTCACGTGACGTCGCCGTTCCCGCGGATCCCGTTCCGCGAGGCGATGCTCAAGTACGGCTCCGACAAGCCGGACCTGCGCGCGCAGCTGGAGCTCGTCGACATCACGGACGTCTTCGAGGGCTCGGAGTTCAAGGCGTTCGCCGGCAAGCACGTGCGCGCGCTGCCGGTGCCGGACGTCTCCGGCCAGCCCCGCAAGTTCTTCGACCAGCTCGGCGACTACGCGGTCTCCCAGGGCGCGAAGGGCCTGGCGTGGGTGCGCGTCGGCGAGGACGGCTCGCTGACCGGTCCGATCGCGAAGTTCCTCACCGAGGAGAACGTCGCCGAGCTGACCAAGCGTCTCGCGCTGGCCCCCGGTCACGCGGTGTTCTTCGGCGCGGGCGAGTTCGACGAGGTCTCGAAGATCATGGGCGCGGTGCGGGTCGAGGCCGCCAAGCGCGCCGGCCACTTCGAGGAGGACGTCTTCCGCTTCTGCTGGATCGTCGACTTCCCGATGTACGAGAAGGACCCGGACACCGGCGCGATCGACTTCTCGCACAACCCGTTCTCGATGCCGCAGGGCGGCCTGGAGGCCCTGGAGACCCAGGACCCGCTGGACGTCCTCGGCTGGCAGTACGACATCGTCTGCAACGGCGTCGAGCTGTCCTCGGGCGCGATCCGGAACCACGAGCCGGAGATCATGCTCAAGGCGTTCGAGATCGCGGGCTACGACCGTGAGACGGTCGAGGAGAAGTTCGCCGGCATGCTCCGCGCGTTCCGCTTCGGCGCCCCGCCGCACGGCGGCATCGCACCCGGCGTGGACCGCATCGTCATGCTCCTCGCCGACGAGCCCAACATCCGCGAGACCATCGCCTTCCCGCTCAACGGCAACGCCCAGGACCTGATGATGGGCGCGCCGACGGAGCTGGAGGAGGCCCGGCTGAAGGAGCTGCACCTGACGGTGCGCAAGCCGCAGCCGAAGTAACCCCGGCAGCAGTGAAGGGGCCTGGAACCGGTGTCGACACCGGTTCCAGGCCCCTTCACCGTTGTGCCGCTCAGGAAGCCGACTGCTCCTCGGCGAAGAGGTCCTCGGTCGTGATGGCCGTCAAAGAGCGGTCGAACCAGGTGGTGAGCGCTTCGAGGTCGGTGCAGGTGGTGATGCGTTCGCGGTCGTCGTCGGAGACCGTGAGCCCACGTACCGACAGGACGCGCAGGATGTCCTCGGCCTTGCCCTCGGCTTTGCCCTCGGCCACGCCCTTCAGGTACTTCTCCTCGAAGAGGGTCCTGTGTCCCGGGAAGTGGGTGACGACGTTCTGCATCAGCTTCCTCCAGTTTTCCCTGCTCGGCGTGGACTCCAGACCGACTTCCACCACTTCGAACCAGTACTTCGTGACGTCGGGCTCAAAGGACATGAGCCCGCGGGCGACCGTCTCCAGTATGGCGGCCGCCCTCCGGCTTTCGCTGTGCACGATGGCCGAGAGGGCCGCCAGGGCCGGTTGCCGGACCACCACCGCCTCGTCGGTCACCACCGGCACGGTCTGTGGGCCGAGCACGAACGGGCGGGTGACCTGGGTCGTCCAGGGATCGACGGCGCATTCGAAGGGGCCCATCGCCCAGGACGCGGTGGACCGGTCGCGGCAGACCACGACCAGCAGTACGGGCAGGTCGTACTTCGCGTGCAGGTACGCGACGTAGTACGACCAGTTCTTCGCTTTGTCCGGGTCCTTCTTCGTCTGGGCTTCCACGGCCAGGACGAAGTGCTCACCCATGTCGGGCTCGAACTTGAGGACCGTGTCCGCGCGGCGCTCCACGGGACGGATCTCGGTGACGTCGGTGGAGAGCTCGTGGAAGTCCGTCTTCGCGGGCGGCGGCAGGCCCAGTGCCTCGAAGACGGGGGCGAGGGCCTCCGGATGCTCCTGGAAGAGTCGGTGGGAGGCCTCGTGTGTCGCTGTGACCATGAGCGCAAGCCTGGTGCGCTCATGGTCTATGCGCCGGGCATATGTGAAACGATCACCCGATCGAGTCAGCGGGCCACGAACTGGGTGAGGATGGCCTGGACCTCGTAGATGTCGACGCCCTTGGTGAAGGTCTTCTCCACCGGGGTGGGGGAGCCGGAGATCCAGATCTTCAGCTCGGCGTCGAGGTCGAAGGTGCCGGCGGTCTCCACCGCGAAGTGGGTGATGCTGCGGTACGGGACGGAGTGGTACTCCACCTTCTTGCCGGTGATGCCCTGCTTGTCGACCATGATCAGGCGGCGGTCGGTGAACAGGATGGTGTCGCGGATCAGCAGGAACGCGGCGTGCACCTGCTCGCCGTGGCCCAGCAGACGGGCGTAGTCCTGTTGCGCCTGGGCCGGGTCGACGGTGTGCGCGTTGCCGAAGAGTGCCATGGACGGGTCCCCCACGTGAGTGATGACGGCCGGGCCTCGGCCGCCTTCACGCGATCCTCGCAAGGCGAGGCGCCCGGGAGAAGGGCTCGCCCTTCCCCGGGCCGCTGCTGTAGCGAGCGCGTTACGCGGCCGGCGTCTCCACGGGACGCGGGAAGAGGACCGCGCCCTCGGCGCCCGTCGACCCGGCGGACGGGACACCCCCACGTCCACTGTCCCCGGCGGCGCCGACGCACCGCACTCGCCGCCCGCGGTGAGCTGGGGTGAGCGGAACCGAGTGGGGCACCGTGGAGGCGGAGGGGAGGAAAAATCTCCGCACGCGGCAACCCTTCGCCGGGCGGCGGCCACTGACAGGGCGTAACCCCGTTTCTCCCCCGTAAGGAAGCCCCGTGGCTGCTCGTTCCCACCGCCGGTCCCTCCGCTCCCGTCGTGCCGCCGTCGTCTGCGCGGCCGTCGTGGCCGCCGGCGTCGGCGCCGGTGCCTTCGTGATGAACGCCAATGCCGGGACCGTCGACCTGTACCACCAGACGCTCGCCGCGAAGGACGGCTGGGCGTCCTCCGGTACGGGCACCACCGGTGGCGCGAAGGCCGACGCCGCCCACACCTTCACCGTCTCCACCCGCGCGCAGCTCGTGAAGGCACTGGGCTCGGCGTCCGACACCACGCCCCGCATCATCAAGGTCAGCGGCATGATCGACGCCAACACCGATGACAGCGGCAAGAAGCTGACCTGCGCCGACTACGCCTCCGGCACCGGCTACTCGCTGTCGGCCTACCTCAAGGCCTACGACCCGGCCACCTACGGCCGCTCCAAGCTGCCCTCCGGCACCCAGGAGAAGGCACGCGCCGCCGCCCAGGCCAAGCAGGGCAAGAACATCGTCCTCAAGGTCCCCGCCAACACGACGATCGTGGGCGTGCCCGGCACGAACGCGGGCCTCACCGGGGCCATGCTCCAGATCCAGAACGTGGACAACGTCATCGTCCGCAACCTGACCTTCGCCGCCACCGAGGACTGCTTCCCCCAGTGGGACCCGACCGACGGCGACGACGGCAACTGGAACTCCAACTACGACTCGGTGTCCCTGCGCGGGGCGACCCACGTGTGGGCGGACCACAACACGTTCACCGACGCGCCGCACTTCGACAACGCCAACCCGAAGTACTTCGGTCGCGAGTACCAGATCCATGACGGCGCCCTCGACATCACCAAGGGTTCCGACCTGGTGACCGTCTCGCGCAACCAGTTCACCAACCACGACAAGACGATGCTGATCGGCAGCAGCGACACCGACAGCGTCGGCAAGCTGCGCGTCTCCCTCCACCACAACGTGTGGAAGGGCATCATGCAGCGTGCCCCGCTGGCCCGCATCGGCCAGATTCACATCTACAACAACTACTACGACGTCACGCCCCTCAACGGGTACGCGCCGCAGTACAGCATCAACTCCCGCGCCAAGGCCCAGGTCGTCGCGGAGAACAACTACTGGAAGCTGCCGTCCGGCGCGAAGGCCGCCAAGGTCCTCAGCGGTGACGGAACCGGGGCGATCGCGGGCGGCGGCAACATGGTCAACGGCACGGTGACCGACCTCGTCGCCGCCTACAACGCCGCCTCGTCCAAGGACCTGAAGACCACGGTCAACTGGACCCCGGCCCTCACGGCGGGCCTGGAGGCCTCGGCGGGCGACCTGCCGACGTCGCTGGCGACGACGACGGGGGCGGGCGTGCTCCAGTAGCACCCGAGACGCGCGAGGGCCGGGAGACCACGAGCCCCCGGCCCTCGCGCACCCACACCGCACGGCGTCCGCCGGACGGTCCGAGAGGACGTGCATCCCCGGCAGGCGGCGTGGAGAGGCCCTTCCGGCAGCCGTGACTACTCGTCCTCGAAGATCTCCGCGGCCGTCGGGGCCGTGACGGCACGACGGTGCCAGTGGCGCAGGATCTCGGGGTCGCCGCAGCCGGTGACGCGTTCCCGGACCGCGTCGGGGATGTCGATGCCGCGCACCTCCAGGATGTCCAGGACGTCCTCGACGGCGCGTCGTGCCGCGCCCTCGGCCACCGGCCGGCTCCGCGCCCGCCTGACCTCCATGGCCGACGCCACTGGCATCGCCGTCATCGCCGTCGACCCCGCCTACACCTCCAAATGGGGTGCCCAGCACTGGCAGAAACCCCTGACCAGCCCCACCCGCACCACCACCCGGCACGATGCGGCGAGCATCGCGATCGGACGACGCGCCCAGGGCCATCCCCTCCGGCGTCGGGCGGCACCGCCCCGTGCACACCGGAGCGATGTGCACGGGCATCGGACCGCCCAGGCCGGACCGGAGACTCCCGGGCGTGAGGGACCCCGCCCCCGCGTTCCCGGACCACGGACCCGATCCGTGCCGCCGGACGCGGAGCGAACGCGGGCAACCAGTGCATCCACAACCGTTCGGGATGCGCCAGATGCGCAGGTCCGGGTCCAAGACTCACTCCTGCTCACTGACTAGGAACGGTGGCCGGACGTGCTTACCGTGAACAGTGACGGAACCGGTACGTAGGGTGACTATCGGTGCTTGCCGGCCGCTGTCCGAACCGTCGGAAAAACCGGCCTACGAGTAAGGGCGTTGCACAGCACGGCGGTACGACAGAGGGGTGCGGCATGTCGGTGGACGGCGAGGCGGTACGGCTCCGGACCGGGACCGAGGAGGACGAGCCGGGGTGGGAGGTGGACCCGGAGGACGAGTGGGGGGTGGCCGTTCTCACCACGGTGGGGCGGCAGTTGAGGCTGCGGCGGGAGGCGATGGGCATGCGGGTCGTCGACTTCGCGGCGGCGGTCAAGTACGGGGACGACCTGGTCTACAAGATCGAGGGCGGGAAGCGGATTCCCCGACAGGAGTATCTGAGCAGGGCCGACGAGGTGTTGGACGCGGGCGGGCTCATCGCGGCGGCGTGGGAGGACGTGCGGAAGGTCCGGTACCCGAAGAGTGTTCGGGCGCTGGAGAAGCTGGAGGCGCAGGCGGTTGAGGCTGCGCTGTACAGCAACCACAACATCCACGGTCTGTTGCAGACCGAGGAGCACATGCGGGCGCTCTTCGAAGCGTGGCTTCCCGCCTACTCGGATGAGGAAACGGAGCGCATGGTGGCCGCGCGGATGGCCCGCCGTTCGATCTTCGAGCGGTCACCGGCGCCGACGCTGAGTTTTGTCCAGGAAGAGGTGACGCTGCGGCGCCCGGTCGGGGGCAGAATGGTTTGGCGGCGGCAGCTCGAACGCCTTTTGGAGCTTGGGCAGTTGCGGAACGTCTCGATTCAGGTGATGCCGACTGACTGCGAGGATCACTTCGGCACGGGCGGACTGATCGAGGTGCTCAAGTTTCCGGACGGCACGGGGGTGGGGCGCACCGAGGGCGCGTTCAGCGGTCGCCCCGTGTCCGACCCGAAGCAGCTCAGGATCCTTGAACTGCGCTATGGCATGATCCGGGCGCAGGCTCTCACGCCCCGAGAGTCGCGGGCCCTCATCGAACAGATGCTTGGAGAGACATGACCAGCACCTCCACCGGCCACGACGCTTCTGCGCTGGTCTGGTTCAAGAGCAGCTACAGCAGCAGTGGCGACGGCAATGACTGCATCGAGATCGCCACGGCCCCTGGCGTGGTGCGCGTCCGCGATTCCAAGCACATAGGCGGCCCTCAGCTTGCGCTTGCGCGCCAGGCGTGGGCCGACTTCGTGGCGCACGCGTCGGGAAGCTGATCCTTTCAACTGCCCAGAGGCCCGGAAACATGCCGTTTCCGGGCCTCTGGACGTACGTGATGCGTCTGTCGGCCTCCTGGGCCGTGAGGCCGGCGAGGGTGGTTCGACCGTTACTGGTCGGAGCCGCCGAAGCGCTCCCGGTAGGTCTCCAGGTCCTCTTCGGTGATTTTCGCGAAGAGGACCTGGGGGACCGTGAAGGGCGTACCGGCCGGGACGGCGGTGAGGGCGCGGGCCTCCTCCGGGGTCACCCAGGTCGCGGTGTCGTCCTTCAGGGCGAAGGCCGACCGCATCGCCGCCGCGGAGGCCGGAATGAAGGGCTCGGAGACCACCGCGTAGAGGTGGATGAGGTTCATCGCCGTGCGGAGCGTGAGGGCCGCGCCCTCCTTGTTCGTCTTGATCTCCAGCCAGGGGGCCTTCTCCTCCAGATAGGAGTTGCCGGCCGACCACAGGGCGCGCAGCGCCGCCGCCGCCTTGCGGAACTGGATGGCCTCCATGTGCTCCTCGTACTCGGCGAGGAGACGGGCGATCTCCGCTCCGAGCCTCGACTCCGCCTCACCGGGCTCGGCGCCCGCCGGGACCTCGTCGCCGAAGCGCTTGCGGGAGAAGGACAGGACGCGGTTGACGAAGTTGCCGAGCGTGTCCGCCAGATCTTTGTTCACGGTGGCCGTGAAGTGCTCCCACGTGAAGGACGAGTCGTCCGACTCGGGGGCGTTGGCCATCATGAAGTAGCGCCAGTAATCGGCGGGCAGGATCTCCAGCGCGTCGTGCGTGAAGACGCCGCGCCGCTGTGAGGTGGAGAACTTCCCGCCGTAGTAGTTCAGCCAGTTGAAGGCCTTGATGACGTCGACCTTCTTCCACGGCGAGCGGGTGCCCAGCAGGGTCGCAGGGAACATCACGCTGTGGAAGGGGACGTTGTCCTTGCCCATGAACTGCGTGTAGTGAACGTCGGCGTCCGACTCCCACCACCAGGAACGCCAGTCGCGGTTCTCCGGGTCCTGGTCCGCCCACTCCTTCGTGGCGCCGATGTACTCGATCGGGGCGTCGAACCAGACGTAGAAGACCTTGCCCTCGGCGGCCAGGTCCGGCCAGGTGTCCGCCGGGACCGGCACGCCCCAGTCCAGGTCACGGGTGATCGCCCGGTCGTGCAGCCCCTCCGTGAGCCACTTGCGCGCGATGGAGGAGGCGAGGACGGGCCAGTCGTCGGCCCGCTCGTCGACCCAGGCCTCGACCTCACCGGCGAGGACCGACTGGAGGAGGAAGAGGTGCTTGGTCTCACGGACCTCGAGGTCGCTGCTGCCGCTGATCGCCGAGCGGGCGTCGATCAGGTCCGTCGGATCCAGGACACGGGTGCAGTTCTCGCACTGGTCGCCGCGGGCCTTGTCGTAGCCGCAGTGCGGGCAGGTGCCGATGATGTAGCGGTCGGGCAGGAAACGGGCGTCGGCGTTCGAGTACACCTGGCGGATCGACCGCTCCTCGATGAACCCGTTCGCCTTCAGCTCCCGCGCGATCTCCTGCGTGATCTCGTGGTTCTGCGGCGAGGAACTGCGTCCGAAGTAGTCGAAGGCCAGGCTGAAGCCGTCGTAGACCGTCTTCTGGGCGTGGTGCGCCTGGGCGCAGAACTCGTCGACCGCGACGCCCTGCTCCTTGGCGGCGAGCTCGGCGGGGGTGCCGTGCTCGTCGGTCGCGCAGATGTAGAGGACCTCGTGACCGCGCTGACGGAGATAGCGGGAGTAGACGTCCGCCGGGAGCATCGATCCCACCATATTGCCCAGGTGCTTGATCCCGTTGATGTACGGAAGGGCGCTGGTGATGAGATGTCGAGCCATCGCGGGCTGCTCCCGGGTCGGTACGTGGTGACGATCGTCGGTTGTCGGGTCGTCTACGAACCTTGAAATCCTAGCCGAAACGGCAGGACCGCCCGCTTCCCGTTTTACGTGCCGGGAAGGGGCGGCCCTGGACGGCGGGACCGGTCCTACGGGCGCCAGGCCGCCAGTACGCCCTCGTAGAGCTCCTTGTCGGTGAGCTCGAGGGGGGTGGGGCCCGCGTGGAAGAAGGAGGTGTTCCCCGTCTTCAGCTTGCGGAGGTAGTCGAAGGCCTTGTTGTCGTGCTCGCCGAAGGCGACGAAGGAGAAGAAGACGGCGGGGTGGTTCTTCGCCGCGTCGGTGAGGGCCTGGGTGGCGGGGGTCTTGGCGTCCGGTGCGCCGTCCGTCTGGAAGACCACCAGGGCGGGGGTGCCGGCCGGCTCCTCGGCGTGCCGTGCGAGGACGGCCTCGACGGCCGCGTGGTAGCTGGTACGGCCCATGCGGCCGAGGCCGGCGTGCAGCTCGTCGATCTTGTTCTCGTGGTCGGTGAGGGTCAGCTCGCCGGTGCCGTCCAGTTCGGTGGAGAAGAACGTGACGTGGAGGGTGGCCTCGGTGTCGAGGTGGGCGGCGAGGGCGAGGGTCTGCTCGGCGAGGGCCTGGGCGGAGCCGTCCTTGTAGTACGGGCGCATGCTCGCGGAGCGGTCGAGGACGAGGTAGACCTTGGCGCGGGTGCCGGTGAGGTCGTGGTGCTCGAGGGTGGCGCCGGCTGCCTTGTGGGCGGTGGTGAGGGTGGTGGGGACGGCGGGCTGCTCGGTCACCGGCTCGACCGTGGTTTCCGGCTCGGGCTCGGGGTCGGGGTCGGCCTCGGCTTCGCCTTCGGCCGGGGTTTCGTTCCCGCCCGCACCACCCGTGCTGCTTTCGTCGTCGGGTGCGGGTGGCCCCTGTGGGGTG
>NZ_LGCN01000227.1 GCF_001279005.1 Streptomyces caelestis | reverse complement strand
CGCCATCGCGCGCGGCGTGGATGGCGCGGATCTCGCTCACGGTCCGCTTCTCCTCGGCCTGGCGCCCGGCGCGGGCCTGCCCGGTGGCCAGATGGCGGTAGTAGCCGGCGCGGGACACACCGAGCACCCGGCAGATCCGCTTGACGCCGAAATCGGCGCGGTTGTCGGAGATGAAGTCCCAGCGGCGAGGGCTCACTTCACCTCCCGAGCGAAATGCGCGGCTGCCCGGGGCAGGATCTCGCGCTCAAGGCGCCACTCTTTCTCAGCCTTCAGCAGCCGGGCGTTCTCCGCCCGCAGCCGGGCCGGCTCATCCACCTCACCGCCCGCGTCACGGCGTCCGGACACGGCCTGGTTCTCATCCTTGCGCACCCACGTCCGCAGCGACTCCGCGGTGATGCCGAGATCCGCGGCCACCGCCGCGTACGTCCGCTTCCCGGCCGCGGCACGGTAGAGCGCGACCGCGTCCTTGCCGAACTCCTCCGGATACGGAGACTTGCCTCCCACTTGGTCATCCCTCCCTGGACCAGCAAGATCCATTGTCAGGGTGTCCACTCCGACGACTCCACCAAACTCAGGACACTCCGTGCTGGCACACCAGGAGTGGGAAGTCAGCGACGCCTTGGACGAATGCTCCGACGAATATCTGGACGCATAAGGAGAATGAGCCGGACTGACGACCCCGTGCAAGATCGAGGGTGGGCTCCACCACCGAGCAGCGGCGGCTTGGGTAGAGTGCGGGAGCGCTCCGACTGCCGGAGCTCAACCGCGCCGCAACAGAACGCGCCGAGCGCTGCAGCCTCACCCCACGGTGTGTCGCCGCGTTCGCAAGCCTTCCGCCGGCGCACGTATGCGGCCGGGGCAGCGATCCGAATGGGGTGGGAATGACCAAGCACAGGTTGTCCAGGAGAGGCCGTCACATCGCGTGGGCCACGACAGGCGTCGTCGTGGTCGCCGGTGCCGGGATCGCGGCGCAGACCTCCATGGCCGCCTCGAGCTGGCCGACGCAGAAGACGTACACGGGCCGGGCCTTCGACACCTGCACGGCGCCCTCCCTCGCCGCGATGAGGGCGTGGAAGACCGGCTTCTACGGCGCCGCCGCGGTCTACATCGGCGGGAAGAACCGCGGCTGCGCCCAGCCCAACCTCACCGCGTCCTGGGTGAAGTCGGTCAGCACCGCCGGATGGAAGCTCATCCCGCTCTACGTCGGCGCCCAGCCGCCCTGCCAGACCAGCAGAAACCCGGAGAGGTTCACGGCGACCACGGCAGCCGCTCTCGGCAAGAGCAACGCCGAGGACGCCGTCGCCAAGGCATCCGCACTCGGCATGAAGCCCGGCAGCCCCATCTACCTCAACATGGAGTCGTACGACACCACGAACAAGGCGTGCAACGACGCCACGCTGACGTACGTGCGCTCCTTCTCGAAGACCCTGCGGGCCAAGACATACCGCGCCGGGCTCTACGGCTTCAGCAGCTCCAGCGCCAAGGCCATCGCCACGGCCACCGACCGGACCGATCTCCCCGGCAACCTCTGGTACGCGCTGTGGGACAACAAGAACACCACCACCGCCGACTGGCCCTGGAATCCCAAGCTCTACACCGACCACAGCCGCGCCCACCAGTACATGGTCAACAGCAAGGAGACCCGCGGCGGCCACACCATCACCGTCGACCGCAACGCCTGGGACGCCCCGGTGGCCATCACCGGATAGAGGCCGGATGGGCCGCGCTGCCCGGGCATCAAGGCGTCTGGGAGTCCTCCTGCGTCGGCAAGCGCAAGGTCCTGCGACTTTCTTGGGTCTTGCAGGTGTGGTCGGTGGTGCTCGACTTGTTTTCCGAAGTCCACCGCGTGTCGTGGGGCCACCGGTCGGCGAGCGCCTGCACGGCCGCCTGTCGCAGTCCCCGGTCGGAGTCGTCGGCGGCCCGTTCCCGAAGCAGCACCTCGGTGACGGGGTCGTGGCGGCGGCGGGGGCGGGTTCGGCCGGCATGACAGGGAACGTACAAGGGGAACCGCTCCGATGGTGTTGCCGCGGTATTGCGCCACCTGATGCGCTCTCCGCACCGCTTTGAGCCGCGGTTTCATCGGCGGAGTGCCGCGATCCGCCACCCTGTCGCCCATAACGCGGACTCCGGTTGCCCACGATGCGGTCGGTGACCTCTCCTTTGCATGTCGCCGACAGAGCCCCGGCACCGGTTGGAGTCGCCCGCCGCCACACGGTGAGATGCGGTTGCCCCGGCGCACGTCCTGCTGTACTCATGGGGCATGAGCGACACTGCCCCGCACCTGTGGCGAAGGGTCCACATGGACCTCCTCCGCTACGCGGGCTGCCTGTGTCGTCCGTCCTGCTGAAATCGCCTTCCCTCCTTGCGCCGCGCCCTGTGCGATGCCCGCGCGCCCCCAGCGAACCCAGGACGGTACCCGTGTCCCTCAGGACGATCACTTCTGCGCCGGTTCAGGCCACCTCTCCCACACAGAGGTCCGCCGACTTCCCGGGCCCCACCCCTGCCCAGCTTCTCGAATTCGTGCGCCGCACCGCAGCGGACGCCGACCTCGTCGCCGCGCTCCCACTCGACCCCGAAGGCCGTACCTGGGTACGCCTTGGGGGCCCGGGTGGCAGCGAGGCATGGCTCATCGGCTGGCCGCCCGGCGCGGGTACCGGCTGGCACGACCACGCTGAATCGATCGGCGCCTTCACCACGGCGGTGGGCGAACTGACGGAGAACGCGCTCGCGGTACGGCTTCCCACCGAGGGGTGGAGGTCCCTGGAGCTGGCCGAAGGCAACGACCGCCGACGGAAGCTGCCACCCGGCGGGAGCCGGGCCTTCGGCCACCACCACGTGCACGAAGTGGTGAACGAGTCCCCTACCGAGCACGCCGTCTCCGTGCATGCCTACTACCCGCCGCTGCCGCTGATGCGCCGTTTCAGCCGGACCGGTTCGGTGCTCCGGCTCGAGCGGGTCGAGAGGCCGGAGGACTGGCAGTGAGCGAAAGGCTGTCCATCGACGAGCACCTGGCGCGGGTCCGCGCCGGGCTCGACCGCGTCGGCCCGCAGGAGGCGTACGCGGCGGCTGCCGACGGGGCGCTGCTGGTCGACATCCGGTACGCCGAACTGCGCGAGCGCGACGGGCTGATTCCCGGGGCTCTCGTGATCGAACGCAACGAGCTGGAGTGGCGGCTGGACCCAGTGGGCTCCCACCGCGTCCCGCAGGCCACGGATCACGATCTGCGGATCGTGGTGGTCTGCAACGAGGGGTACGCCTCGAGCCTGGCCGCCGCATCGCTGCACCGGCTGGGGCTGCACCGCGTGACCGATCTGATCGGTGGCTTCCAGGCGTGGCGTGCGGCGGGCCTGCCTGTCAGCGCACCGTAGGACCGTGCGAGGCGGGAAACGGCCCCTCCGCTCACGGCGGCACCGGCCCCGCTGTGGAATCGTCCACAGCGGGGCCGGTGCCGCCGTGAGCCGGGTGTGTGACTGCGTGGTGGGACGTGTCGGTATCCCGTGTCGACCGGGGGCCGCTCGTTCAGCGGGTGACCAGCAGGCCACGGCTGCGCAGCACCTGCCGCTCCAGCGGGCTGAAGATCAGCAGATCGATGGCGATACCGACGAGCAGGATCAGGAAGATGGCCAGGAACACCTGGGACATGCTGGCGTTGTTCCGCCCGTTCTCCAGCAACTGGCCGAGGCCGACGCCCAGATCGGGCGAGGAGGCGATGATCTCGGCGGCCATGAGAGAACGCCAGGAGAACGCCCAGCCCTGTTTGAGCCCCGCCAGATAGCCGGGAAGTGCGGCCGGCATCACGATGTACCGGGCCTCTCGCAGACCGGTCGCGCCCAGCGTCCGCCCGGCCCGCAGGAACAGAGGCGGGATCTGGTCGATGCCCGCGACGAGGCCGTTGGCGATGGACGGGACCGCGCCGAGCAGGATCACGGCGAACATCATCGAGTCGTCCAGGCCGAGCCAGATCACGGCGGGGGGTACCCAGGCGACCGACGGCAGGGACTGGAGGCCGGACAGGATGGGGCCGATGGCGGCCCGCACGAACCTCACCCGGGCGACGAGCAGGCCGAGTGGGGTACCGATGGCGAGTGCCAGCAGGAAGCCGAGCAGACCGCGTGAGACGGATGTCCAGATGTAGTCGAGGAGGGTGCCCTGCCGCCAGGCAGCGGTCACCTCGTCCCACACCGTGAAGGGCGAGGGCAGCTTGTAGGCGGGGGCGACCTCGGCCCACACCAGCAGCTGCCAGCCCACCAGCACCAGCGCGACGGCGGTGACGGGCGGCAGCACCTTGCGGATCAGGGTCTCGCGCAGGGGTGTACGGCCGACCTCCACCGAATCCAGGGCGTCGAGACCTGCCTCCAGTCCCGCCAGGTCGTGTGGGTCCTGGGGTCCCCCGGCCGCCGGGGAGCTGTGCTTCTTGATGTGGACGCCGGTGTCAGTGCTGGCCATGGCGGCGGATCTCCCCACGCAGTTCTTCGGTGATCCCGACGGACAGTTCGGCGACCGCGGCGTCCTCGATGCGGCGCGGCTGTGGAATGCCGACCGTCCACTCCCGGGCGATCCGCCCTGGCCGTGAGGACAGCAGCACCACCCGCTGGGCCAGCTTCACCGCCTCCCGCACGTTGTGTGTCACGAACAGCACCGACAGTCCCGTCTCCCGCCAGACGCGGGTCAGCTCGTCGTGCAGGACGTCACGGGTGATCGCGTCAAGTGCGGCGAACGGCTCGTCCATCAGCAGCAGCCGACTGTCCTGGGCCAGCGCGCGGGCCAGTGCGACGCGCTGTCGCATCCCGCCCGACAGCTCGTGCACCCGCTTGCCGTATGCGCCCTGGAGCCGGACGAGTTCCAGCAGTCGTTGCGCCTCGTGCCGACGCTCCGGCTTGGCGACCCCACGCAGTTTCAGGGCCAGCTCGATGTTCTTGCCGGCGGTCAGCCACGGGAACAGCGCGTGCTCCTGGAACATCAGGGCGGGCCGGCCGTCCGTGTCGATCGAGCCGGCGGACGGCCGGTCCAGCCCCGCGACCAGGTTGAGCAGGGTGGACTTGCCGCAGCCCGATGCCCCCAGGAGGGTGACGAACTCACCCGGAGCGACGTCAAGCGTGATGTCGTCCAGCACGAGTTGTCGTCCACCGGGCACGCCCGGCGCGGGGAAGGACTTCGAGACATGCCCGATACGGGCGGCATGCGTCACCGCTGTGGCGTCCGCGGCAGCTGTGGCGATCGTCGTGGCCAAGGTCGTCACCTCCTGGGAATCGTGGGGCCGGGTTGTCGTTACCTGGTTCCGAGACCGGCGTCGTCGACCGCGTCCTTGCCCTCGGCCTTGAGGATCTTGTTGAGCGGCGCGAGATCGTAGATACCCTTGAGGCCGGGCTCCTCCAGCAGACCGGCCTTCACCGCGTGCTTCGCCTGGGTGTCGAGGGTGGCGGCCAGCGGGTCGTCGAGGAAGGTGATGGACTCCCAGGCCGGGTCGATGACCTCGGCCGGCAGAGCCTTGCCGGACAGCTTCTTCAGTGCCGCGTTGGCGGAAGCCTTCGCCTCCTCCGGGTGGGCATTGATCCACTCGTTGGTCTTCACGGAGCCGCGCAGCACGGCCTCGACGACGTCCGGGTGCTCCTTGAGGAACTTCTGCGACACGATGATGTTCGTGATCACGAACTTCTCGTCGGGCCACAGGGTGGACTCGTCGAGCAGGACCTTCGCGCCCTCGGCGACCAGCTTGGACGCGGTCGGCTCCGGCACCCACGCACCGTCGATGGAGCCGGACTTGTAAGCGTCCGGGGCGATCTTGTTGTCCGTGCGGACGACGGAGACGTCGCCCTTGCCGCTCTGTGCGTCGGCCTTCCAGCCCTTCTCCGCGATCCAGTTGAGGAACGCGACGTCCTGGGTGTTGCCGAGCTGCGGCGTGGCGATCTTCTTGCCCTTGAGGTCGTCCAGGGACTTGATCCTGGCCGGGTTGACGACGAGTTTCACACCGCCGGAGGCGGAACCGCTGATGATGCGCAGGTTCTCGCCGTTCGACTTGGTGTAGCCGTTGATGGAGGGGGAGGGGCCGATGAAGCCGATGTCGATGGAGCCGGCATTCAGAGCCTCGATCTCGGAGGGGCCCGCGTTGAAGGTGGTCGCCTTGATCCTGGTACCGCCGAGCTCCTTCTGGAGCAGGCCCTCCTGGACGCCCACCAGGGCGGTGGCGTGCGTGAGGTTGGGGAAGTAGCCGATCCCCACTTCGCCGGCGGACAGCTTCTTGGCGCCCGCCGCGACCTCGGCCTGCTTGCCGTCGTCAGTGGACTCGGAACCGTAGCCGCAAGCGGTGAGCAGGAGGGGAAGCGCGGTGATGACGG
Organism: Streptomyces caelestis; assembly: GCF_001279005.1. Lineage (GTDB taxonomy): Bacteria > Actinomycetota > Actinomycetes > Streptomycetales > Streptomycetaceae > Streptomyces > Streptomyces heliomycini. Next base: position 40,252 of record NZ_LGCN01000227.1, on the reverse strand, counting down.
CGATGGTGCGCAGGGCGGTGAGCGGTCTTGCGGCAGACACGGAGGTGTCCCTTCTGGGGATGGGCGATCAGGGAGGCACGCAAACGCGAGGCGTGCTGCTTCTCGGCACCGCGCCGACACTCCGCTCCCCGGGAAGCTGCGGTCGGCATGCCGTCGCGGGCTGAGGACCGTGGTGCGTGGGTGGCGGAGGACGTCCGGTCCGCGGCAGGCGGAGCGAGAGCAGGAAGCGGCGCTGGTGAGAAGCGAGTGTGCTTCTGCGGCGTCAGAGGGGCCGACAGATGGCGCTGGCCGTGTGGCCGAGGTCGATGTGGCGACGGCGGGTCAGCAGGGGCAGCGACTGGGCTGCACGGTCGAACGTTCCCACGACTCCCCTCCCCAGGATCCCCAGTTTTCCTACCTGATTGATAGGGATCGTGGCAGAAGGCAGCGCCCGCCCCAAGGGGTGTTTCGCATGATGGACGTCGCTATCCCGCCATGTGGGACGAGTGACACGTGGCCCGGTGGGTCAGGGGTTCACCCAGGCTCTGGGGGTATTCGTCAACGCGGTTACGTCCGGCGGTAGTTGGGCCGATGCGACGTCGGCGAGCGATACGCCCTCGAGGATCTCGCGCACGTTGGACCGCAGTGCGATCCACAGGGGGAGCAGTGATTCGGCGGGGCCGGTGTAGGAGAGCTCCGGCGGGCGGACCCCGCGTACCGACACCAGTGGACCGTCCACGACGCGGATGACGTCGGCGATGCTGATGGATTCGGAGGGCTTGGCCAAGCGGTAGCCGCCGTTTCCGCCGCGCCGGCTGAGCACGAGGCCGCCCCGTCGCATGTCGTTGAGGATGCCTTCGAGGAACTTGTGCGGAATGTCCTGAGCCTCGGCGATGGCCTCGGCCTTCAGTGGACCGCCGTCCTGGGACGCGGCGAGCTGCAGTGCGGCACGTACCGCGTAGTCCGCCCTGGCTGAGATCCGCATACGCACATTGTCCCGCACAGCTCGGTCGGTGTCCGGGGCGGGGGCCGCAGGGCAGGGTGCTCCTGCCCTGCGGCCCTGGGGCTCAGACCGCGGCGGGGGTGTAGTGCGAGGCGTCGTCGCCCTCGACGAGGTGGCTGAGGACGCCGTCGACGCCGGCGGGCACGTCGCCGGCGACGGTCACCCGGTGCAGCAGTCGCGGCAGGTCACCGTAGTCGTCGGGGGCGTAGTGCTGAGTGATGCGGTTGTCGAACAGGACGAGGTCGCCCGGCGCCCATGCCACCCGCACGATGTTCTCCGGTCGGGTGACGTACGACTGGAAGATACGCAGCAGGTCCCGGGAGTCGGACGGGCCCAGGCCCACGATGCTCTGGGCGAAGCCGCCGATGAACAGCCCGCGCTCCCCGGTCTCGGGGTGGACGCGGACGACCGGGTGGGCGGTGCGGTACGTGCGGGAGACGAACCGTCTGCGGTACTCGGCCGCCTTCTCGTTCTTCGGGGCGGCGTAGTCGTAGTCGTTGGTGTGCACCGCCCACAGCTTGTCCGCGAGCTCGCGCAGCGGCTCGGGCAGGTCCCGGTAGGCGGCGCCCGAGTTGGCGATGAGGGTGTTGCCGCCGTAGGGCGGGACCACGATGCTGCGCAGTGTGGACGCCTTCGGGGGCGTACGGACGAAGGTGACGTCGGTGTGCCACTGGTTGGCCCGGATGCCCTCGTCGCCGTCGACGGGCAGGATCTGGGGCCGGCCGTCGACGGAGGGGACCGTCGGGTGCGCGGTGGTGAGTTCGCCGAAGAGGGAGGCGAAGCGGAGCTGGCCCTCGTCGTCGAGGTGCTGGTCGCGGAAGACGAGCGCCTTGTGTTCCAGGAGCGCGGAGTTGATCTCGGTGACGACGGCGGGGTCGAGGCCGGTGGTCAGGTCCACGCCGTGGATCTCGGCGCCGATGCGGCCGCCGATCCTGCGGATGTCGAAGCCGGTGCTGGTGGTCATGCGTGGGTGTTCCTTTCGGGGGTGGTGAGCGGGAAGGTGATCGGTCGGGAGGTCGTCAGGAGGTGACGGGCGGGGAGGCTCCCTCGGACCCCGGCGGTCCGGGGGGAGGGCCGACGGCTCGCAGGGAGCCGGGGGTGCGGCCTCGTCCCCAGCCGATGTGCCGGCGGTGGCTGCCGAGCAGGCCGGTACGGTCCAGGTGCTCCTCGTCCCGGGTGGTGGAGTCGTCGGGCCACGGGCGGGCCAGGGGTGCGACGTACAGCGCGTCGGCCGGGCGGTTGGCCCAGGGCCTCCCGGCTCGTCATGGCCGCCTCGCGCGCGGCGGGCTCCGGGAGGACGTACCGGACGCCGACGGAGGCGGTGGCGCCGCTGGTGCCGCAGTAGCCCTTGTCGGCGAGGACGAGGTCCGCCCCGTCCTGGGCTGCCTCGAGCGCGGCCCAGGTGGCGGCGGGGCCGCCGCCGACCACCAGGACGTCCGTGGTGAGGTCGAGACCGGTCATACGGTCACTTCCTCTCCTGTGGCTGTCGCGGTCAGCCGGTTGGCGGGGCGGGCCAGGCCGTAGTTCTCGCGCAGGGTGCGGCCGGTGTACTCGGTGCGGAAGAGGCCGCGGTGCTGCAGGATCGGTACGACGTGGTCGACGAAGTCCTCCAGGCCGCCCGGCAGGTGGGGCGGCATGATGTTGAAGCCGTCGGCGGCACCCTGGGTGAACCACTCCTGGAGCTGGTCGGCTATCTGCTCGGGGGTGCCGGCGAAGACGCGGTGGCCCCGTCCGGCGCCGAGGCGGGCGATGAGCTCACGCAGGGTGAGGCCGTCGCGGCGGGCGAGTTCGGCGACGAGGGTGAAGCGGCTCTTGTTGCCGTTGATGTCCCGTTCCTCGGGAAGTTCGGGCAGCGGACCGTCCAGAGGCAGTCCGGTCAGGTCGGTGCCGAGCATCCCGGACAGCTGGGCGAGCCCGTACTCCGGTACCTGGAGGTCCGTCAATTCCTCCTCCAGCGCGCGGGCCTCGGCCTCGGTCGACCCGATGACGGGCGCGATGCCGGGAAGCACCAGCAGCTGGTCCTCGGAGCGGCCGTAGCGGGTGAGTCGTGACTTGAGGTCCTTGTAGAAGGCTTGTCCGTCGGCGAGGGTCTGCTGGGCGGTGAAGACGGCCTCGGCGTACTGGGCGGCGAACTCCTTGCCGTCCTCCGAGGAACCGGCCTGCACCAGCAGTGGGTATCCCTGCGGGGTGCGCGGTACGTTCAGGGGGCCCCGCACCCCGAAGTGCTCCCCGCGGTGGTTGATCTCCCGCACCTTGTCGGTGTCGGCGTAGACACCGTGCTCACGGTCGAGCAGGATCGCGTCGTCCTCCCAGCTGTCCCACAGTTTGGTGGCGACCTCGACGAACTCCCGCGCCCGCTCGTAGCGCATCCGGTGCTCCAGGTGCTCGTCCTGCCCGAAGTTGCGGGCCTCGTTCACGGTGCCGGAGGTGACGATGTTCCAGCCCGCCCGGCCACCGCTGATGTGGTCCAGGGACGCGAACTTGCGGGCCGTGTGGAATGGCTCGTTGAAAGTCGTCGAGACGGTGGCGATCAGGCCGACGTGCTCGGTGACCGCCGCCAGGGCCGACAACAGGGTGAGCGGTTCGAAGCCGCCGAGCGCGTTGTGCCGGACCTTGCCCCACAGGGCGAGGCCGTCGGCGAGGAAGACCGAGTCGAGCAGGCCGCGTTCGGCGGTCTGCGCGAGCTGCTGGAAGTAGCGCAGTTCGGTGACGCGTTCAGGCTGGGTGCGCGGGTGGCGCCAGGCCGCGTCGTGGTGGCCGGCGTTCATCAGGAAGGCGTTGAGGTGCAGCCGACGGGGGCTGGTCGCGGTCATGGCGTTCCTCGGATCGGGGGAGTGAGAGCAACGGGGCGGGAGACGGCGGGGAGGGAGATGAGCGGGGCAGTGTGACGACACCGGGTGGCGAGGAGACGAGCGCGGCCGTTCAGCCGTTGTCCCGGGTCAGCCGCCGGCTGGTACGCGCCAGGAGCTGAGCCGCCGCTCCACGGCCACCAGGAACTGGTTGAAGGCCACACCGATGGCGGAGATCGTGATGATGCCCGCGTACATCTGCGGGATCGCGAAGTTGTACTGCGAGGCGTTGATCAGATAGCCGAGGCCCGCCTTGGCGCCGATCATCTCGGCGGCGACCAGTACCAGGATCGACACCGCTCCGGCCAGCCGGATACCGGTGAACATCACCGGTACCGCGGACGGCAGGATGACCTTCTGAAAGAGACGGGGTGCGGGCAGATCCATCGACTTGGCCAGCTTCAGCAGGGTGGGGTCGACGTTGCGGACCGCGCTGATGGTGTTGAGCAGGATCGGCCAGGTGCACGCATACACCACGATGGAGATCTTCGAGGTCTCGCCGATCCCCAGCAGCAGCACGAACACCGGCAGCAGGGCCAGTGCCGCCGTGTTGCGGAACACCTCCAGAAGTGGTCCGAGAAGGTCGGCGACCGGCCGGTACCAGCCGATCAGCAGGCCGAGCGGCACGGCGACGGCCACGGCGAGACCGAATCCGCTGAACGAGCGCACCAGGCTGGCACGGGCGTTGTCGGCGAGCTGCCCGTCGGCGGCCAGCTCCCACCAGGCGCGGGCGACCTCGCTGAACGGCGGCAGGAAGGTCCGGTCGACCAGACCCAGTCGCGGTGCGGTCTCCCACAGCAGGACCAGAGTCACGATCGCAGCGGACCTGGTCGCCCCCCTGACCAGCAGGTACGGCAGTCGGCGCACCGCCGGTCGGACGCGGGCCGCCCTGGGGCGGACTGGACGCCGGCTCGACGACGATGCCCCGGGCGGCGCGGACGCGGCGGAGGGAGCAGGGGCAGAGGCTCGGACGGACTCGGCGGCGCTCACCGAGTCCAGCGCCGTGGTCTTCTCGGTGGCCGTGCCGGCTGTGGGGCTCATACGGTGGCCTCCTCCTTCTCCAACCGCTGGGCCCTGGCCACCTCGTCGTGCAGCAGCGACCAGATCTCGTGCCGGTACCGGGCGAAGTCGGGACTGGACCGGAGGTCGTCCGTCGCCGTACGGGAGTCGAAGGCGACCGGCACGATCTGCTTGATGCGGCCCGGCCTTGATGTCATGACGGCGACGCGCTGTCCCAGGTAGACGGCCTCGTCGATGCCGTGCGTGATGAAGACGACGGTCTTGCCGGTGCGTTGCCAGATGCGCAGCAGCTCGTCCTGCAGCGACTCACGGGTCTGGGCGTCCAACGCGGCGAACGGCTCGTCCATCAGGAGCACGTCGGGGTCGTAGGCGAGGCTGCGGGCGATCGCCACCCGCTGCCGCATACCGCCGGACAGCTCATGAGGATGGCGGTCCTCGAACCCGATCAGGCCGACGAGATCCAGGAACTCCCTGGCTCGTGCGGCACGTTCGCGTCGAGGGACGCCGGTGGCCTCCAGGCCGAACTCGACGTTGCCCTGGGCCGTGCGCCACGGCAGCAGCGCGTACTGCTGGAACACGATGCCGCGGTCCAGGCCCGGCCCCGTGATGGGTGTGCCGTCCAGCAGGATCCGTCCGCTGGTGGGTCGGGTGAGGCCGCCGAGCAGGTCCAGCAGCGTCGACTTCCCGCAGCCGCTGGGACCGACCAGGACGACGAACTCGCCGGCCGCGATCTCCAGATCGATGGCGTCGAGGGCGGTGAACCGGGTTGCCTGCCGGCTCCGCTTCCGGTCGTTGACAGTGAAGTCCTTGCTCACGTCCTCGAACGTGATCTTGGGAGTGGTGGATTCCGGCATGGGATCAGCTCCCGCTCTTCGCCGCGGAGGAGGCCTTGTTGTCGTTGAACTCATTGGTGTAGAGGCCCGACAATGTGACCTGGCCCTTCTCGAGGTCGCCGCGATCGGCCAGCCAGTCGATCCACAGCTGGAGTTCCCCACCGGTGATCAGGCCCGCTCTCCCGGCGACGCCGTAGGACCGCCAGTACTTCAACGGTGCGGTGTCCTCGTTGCGGCTCCGCTTCTTCACGATGCCGGTCATCCGGGCGATGACCTCCTCGCGCGGAGTGGAACGGGACCACTCGATGGCCCGCCCCACGGCGGTGACGAAGACGCGGGCAGTGTCGGGGTTCTGCTTCAGGAAGCGGTCCGTCATCACGTACGTGCCGGCGCTGAACGAGCCGAGCAGCCCATGGTCCGTGAACAGCGGGCGGATGCCCCCGGTCGCCAGGGCCTTGTCGCGCAGAATGCCGCCGAGTACGGCCACCTGGATCTGCTTCTGACGCAGCGACTGCTCGGTGTTGACCGGAGGCACCACGAGTGGCTCGACCTCGTCGATCTCCGCCCCTGACAGACCGCCTCGCTGCAGATAGATGTCGAGCATGGCCTCGGAGTGGGCTCCGAGGGTGTTCATCCCGACCTTCTTGCCGAGCAGGTCCCGGGGCGAGCGGATGGGACTGTCCTCGAGGACGTAGAAGCCGTTATAGGCGTGCTTGTCGGAGCCGTAGTAGCTGATGACGGACTTGATGGGGGCTTTGCCCGCGGCGAGTTTGACGACCGCGCCGTTGAAGGCGCCGCCGAAGTCGGTCTGACCCGTGGCCGCCGACTGGATGTCCTGCGGTCCGCTGATGGTGTTGCCGACCCACTCCAACTTCACGTCCTCCAGATAGCCGAGATCCTCGGCAAGCTCGGGCAACGTGACCTGACCCGCCCAGCCCTGGTACCGGAGCGTCTTGGTCTGGCCCTTGCCGGAGGTGACTTCCGTCGCGGTGGTGCCGCAGCTCACGGCCACCGCCGAAAGTCCGAGCAGGGAGAGGAATCGGCGTCGGGTCGATGCCGTAGTGGCCATGGCAAGGTCCTGTTCAAACGAATGCGGACTGAGTGGAATCGACGGATTGCTTCCTGAAACGGAGACAGGCAACGCGTGCAGGGGGTCTTCGGCATGAGGAAGCGCAGCCGGAAATGTTGCCCGAAAGTTGAGCGCGCTGAGGCGGCCACGAAATGGAGAGGAGTCGCGTCAGGAACTCCTGCGAGAAATCAGTGGTCTACGACAGGAGCACCACGGTCGTAGCTGCCGACTTCGACATGGACCGGGAGAGCAAAGCGCCCGTCGGCGGGTTCAGTGGCCGGCGGCACAGATGGCGCTGGCCTGGCGTCGCAGGTCGACGTGCAGGCGAGCGGCGAGGTTCTCGAAGTTGCTCACAGTCATGAGAATCGCAGTGAAATCCGGCCACGTCAATGTCGCGTGCGCGTATGTCTCATATCCTGAGCCATTCGACATGCGGGCGAAGTGCGGCGTTCATAATTACCGGGATGTCTGGGCGGATGGCGAAATCCGATCCCGCTGATTTCACCCCTGAGGTATTCAGCCCGATGGGCTTCGAGGCGGGCGCCTTGTCGTTGGCGCGAAGCTTCGACGCCTCAGGAACGGGCAGGCAGAACGAACGGAGGGTGCGCACCGTTCAGGAAGTAGTCCCCGACGTCGCGGAGCCGGGGGGCGACGGGCTCGTACAAGGCGAGGGTCCGGGCATTGCGCCAGAAGCGGTCGAAGCCCAGACGTGACGACGTGGAGCGGAAGCCGATGATGTCAAGGGCGCGGGAGGTGCACTCCTGCGCAGCCCTGGAAGCCGCGGCTTCGGCCATGGCCACGAGGATGGAGATATCCGCGCACTCGTCGTAGGTGAGGCCTTCGCCGCGCGTCAGCCCGCCGTGCACGGCTTCCCGTGCCTGATCGGCGAGCGCGGAGGCGGAGCGGACCAGGACGGTGAGTTCGCCGTAGACGGTCAGCACCTGCGGGTCCTGGGGCGGGCCGTCCGGCCAGGAGGAGTGCCAGGGCGAATGGCATACCCGGCTGTACTCGCGGGCTTCCGCCAGCACTCCCTCAGCGACGCCGAGAAGGAGTTGCACCGAGAGGAGACGCCCGACCGGTGATGCCAGCGCGGCCAGGGGTGAGGGAACGTCCTCGTCCGCGGCCAGGGAGCCGAGGATGTCGTGGGCAGCCACCGGTACGGCGTCGAACTCCACGCTCCCGCCGGCCGCGAGCCGCTGGCCGAAGGTGTCGGCGTCGCCGTCGACCCTCACGCCGTTGCGGGTGGGACGGACGACGACGGCGAGAGGTTCACCGGTGTCGGCCAACTCGGCTCGCACGGCGAGGTGGTCGGCGACCAGCGCCCCGGTCGCGTAGCTCTGCCGACCGTCGAGGACATAGCCGCCGGCTTTCCTGGCCAGCGTCAGGGGCAGTTCCTGGCAGGCGAAGCCGCCACCCCAGCACCATTGCTCCGCCGCGGACCTCCGTTCGACCTGAGCGGCGAGGGCCGGCTCGCCGAAGAACCGGGCGCTCGACGAAAGGAAGTAGTGACAGCCGAGCAGCTGACCGATCGCGCCGTCGGCGGCGGCGACCTCCCGAACGACGGCGTAGGCGGTGGGCCAGTCCGCGCCGCCTCCCCCGAGCTCCGCCGGTACGAGAAGCGTCAGCAGTCCTGCTTCCCGCAGTCGGGCCACCTCGTCGAAGGGGGCCTTGCCCGCCTGCTCCCTGGCCACCGCGTCCGTGGCCAGGTCGTCAGCGGTTTCGCGGCCCACGCGCAGCCAGTGCGCGCGGCCGGGCCCGGTCCGGTCGGATGCCGGGGCGGGGCCGGACGGCGCGGTGGCAGCACCCATGGTGGTGGTCTCCTCAAGGCCGGTGGCGGGATGTGATGTCGGTGCCCCCTTGCCGGTCGGGCACGTACTTGTAGCCCACACGCCGTACGGTGACGATGCGGTGCCGGTGAGCCCCGCCCAACTTGCGGCGCAGACGCGCGATGTGAACATCCACGGTGCGGCCGTCGCCGATGTGGGCGTAGCCCCAGATGCCGGCCATCAGCTGCTCGCGCGAGTGCACCTGGTGAGGATGCTGAACGAGATGGGACAGCAGCCCGAACTCCAGGTAGGTGAGGTCGAGTTCGCGTCCGTCCAGTTCCGCGGCATGCCGCGCCGGATCGATGCGGACGACGCCGCCTCCCGTCTGTTGCGCGGGAGGTGAGTCCGTGTAGGCGACCGGTCGGATCTCCGGCCGTGTCACGTCCTTGGCGAAGATCTGGGCGGGATCGGTGCCCTCGGGGATGAGCACGAGGTAACCGACGAGGGGAGAGGGGCCGTTTCCCCCGTCGCCGAACTGCGTGGCATCGCCCACAAGGCGGAGGCGGCGCATGTCGGGGGAGGGCGAGTCCGATGGAGCGGCCTGGGCCGGAAGTGCCGTGGTCATGGCGTTCGTCCTTCAGGGGTGTGTCGGGCCATCGGGCACACGGGTGGGTTCGCCTGATGACCCGGGAGGAGAGAGAACGAGCGGAGAGGCACGCGCAAGGTGTGAGCCGCGTGCCCTACACGCGACGGCAGGCGGCGCTGACGACGTGACCAAAGTCGACATGCCGACGACGAACGAGTCGCTGCTGCGTGTGGGCCATGTGCATCATCCTGCGCACCCGTTGGGCGGGGCGTCAATACTTCCCTAGTAATCCAATAGGAAATATAGGGAATGTGGCCCCGCGGGCGGGCTCACCGGCCATCGTCGACCGCCGGAAGGGCCCTGCGCGGGGCCGTGCGCGTAGTCGGGGCTCGACTCGGAACTGTGCACTGAGCACGGTCGTGACGGTGATGCACCCGAGGGCGGCGCGGCCGCGTTTCGGCGTCATCACGCTCGCCGCGACCGGTACGGCTGCCGCGCGAGGGAGCCGGTCCCTCCCTCGACGCAGGGGCGCACCACACGCATGTGTCGACCACACACGGAAACGGGACTCCGCCGGTCCGGCATCCGGGCGGTAGTTGACGAGAAGCGAGATGTACTGCTCAATTGGCCGCATGAACACCGAGCAGCGCCTGGTCACCCGTGACCACATCGACTTCGGTCGCGTGTGGTCCGCCGCGTGTTGCGCCTGACGCGGTAGCGGGCCCTCTGACAGGCCCGCCCTTCCCTCGGTGACCCTGGCGGGCCGAGATTTCTTCTGCGCAGCGCGGTCGTACGCACATGAGCAGCTGTGTCCGAGCCGAGGGTAAGACCCCTGCTGCGGCAACTCGGCGCGGAGCACGCGCACTCCGGTGCGGGCTCCACGCTCCAGGAGCTCACCGCGGCCGTCGCCGCGAAGGACAGCGGCCTGGTCGAGCCGCTCGCCGACGCACTCGACGAGATCATCGACAACGGCGCGTACGCCAAGGTGCTGGAGCGCTGAAGCATGCCCGACGAGGCCGTGACCAGGCCCGGGATCAGTCCGCCCGGACCGTCGTAGACCATCAAGAAGCCGTCGAGGATGCGGGGCGGCAGTACGCGGCCCCGCAACCAGTCCCACGCATACCTCACGCTCCCGAAGGATTCCCCATGGCCACCATCCTGTCCGTCTCCGGAAGCCCCTCCGCCACTTCTCGTACCGCCCAGCTGCTGCGCCACCTGGACACCCGGCTGACGGCCAGGGGGCACGAGGTGATCCCGCTGGACGCCCGCACCATCCCCGCCGAGGCCCTGCTCGGCGCCGACCCCCGGCACCCTGCAATCGTCGAGGTGACCGAACTGTTCGCCCGGGCCGACGGGGTCGTGATCGGCACGCCCGTCTACAAGGCCGCCTACTCCGGATTGCTGAAGTCCCTGCTGGACCTGCTGCCGCAGTACGGCCTGGTCGGCAAGACGGTCCTTCCGCTGGCGACCGGTGGGACCACGACTCACGTCCTGGCGATCGACTACGCGTTGCGCCCGGTGCTGAGTTCCATGGGTGCCGCCCACATCGTCCAGGGCTGGTTCACGCTCGACAAGGACATCGTGGTGGGCGCAGACGGAGCCCTGACCATCGCGCCGGGCCCGGCCGAGGCCCTCGCACAGGTCGTCGACCAGTTCGCCGAAGCCCTCAGCAGCCGTACGGCCCTGCCGGCGGCCGTGGGACGAGCAGCTTGACCGTGACCGCCGACGACCGGTGGAAGGTGTGAGCCTCCGTGGGGCTCACACCTTCCACCGTCCCGTCCGCCAAGGCGACAGCCGTCATGTCGTCGACGGCGGCCACGGCGCCCCGGTCGCCGCGTTCGGCGCTCGGCATCGGCTTCCCCATCCAGATCGCCCGAGCGCCTGAAGTCGCCCGTCGACAGCGCCGGACGGTCGCCTCTCCCGCCGGCCTTCCGCCGCCGCACCGATCTCCTGCGTATCCGCAGAGCGGCGAACCCTCGGCACCGAAGTCGGCGGTTCCCGTCGACTCGCACTCCCGCCGGGTACGGGCAAGCGCCGATGCGGCCGTGCGCCCATCACCCCACGTACGCGGCCCGTCCACAGCTCCGACCGCTGCGGCGCCTTTCTCCCGCTCGTCAGCAGGAGACCTCTTGACGAGGCGCCAGTGCGAGGTGGTGGCACTCCTGTGCCGACGTTCGAATGATCGGAGCCGACGTGTCAGGGGCGGCGGGACTGTACGGGCTGACCATCGGCATGATGATCGCGGTGGTGACCGCGCCCGTGGGGGTCTCGGGTGCGGTGTTCCTGCTGCCCGCGCAGCTGAGCCTGTTCGGTGTGCCCAGTCCGGCGGTCACACCCACCAACCTGTTGTTCAACGTGGTGGCCGGACCTGGAGCACTGCTGCGCTACCGCCGAGCCGGCCTGCTGAACAGCCCACTGACCCGCCGCTTGGTCATCGGCACCCTGCCCGGTGTGGTCATCGGAGCGGTTGTACGGGTCTTCGCCGTCCCCGGCCCCACCGCCTTCCGCCTCCTCGTCGCCGGACTGCTGATGCCACTGGGTCTGTGGCTGATCGCCCGCACCCTCCGGCCCGCCCCTTTGGACCCGGCGGCGGAGATCTCCCCCCGCACCATCACCGGCCTGGCCCTGGCCGTCGGATTCGTCGGCGGGATCTACGGCATCGGCGGCGGCTCCATCATCGGCCCCCTTCTGGTCGGCCGGGGCATGCCCGTGAGCCAGGTCGCCCCGGCAGCCCTCGCCTCCACCTTCACCACTTCCGTGGCCGGTGCCGCGGCCTTCGCGCTGCTGTCCCTGACCGGCTCCGGGGACGTCGCCCCTCACTGGCACCTCGGACTGGCCTGCGGCTTGGGCGGGCTGATCGGCGGCTACTTCGGGGCGTATCTGCAGCCCCGTCTGCCCGAAACCGCCCTGCGTCTGCTGCTCGGCGCCCTTGCCGCAGCCTTCGGGGCCCTCTACGCCGTTCAGTCACTGCGATGACGCGACGGATCCCGGCTCCGGACGGCTTGGCCGTGCCTGCCGAGACCGTCCCGGACCAAGCCATGCGCAGCGACACCTTGAGTGGGGCCCTACAGCTCGTCCGGCGGCCTGCTTCGGCAGGCGCCGCCGGCGCTTCTCCCGGTGGGGTGCGAGGGATCGAGCCTGTCGAGAGGGGCACCAGCCGACGCCCCGAAGAGGAGGAACCGGCTGGTGGTCATGACGCTCGTTTGACGCGCTGGGCGCTCGCGGGCGGGACAGCGAGCCGAGACATTCGCTCTGACCCGGCAGGGGGGGGCGGCTCGCGCTCGACCAGGCGCTTGCGACCACCGCCGGCCCGGCGGGACCGGTTCCGCCATTCCGCCATAACCCGCTGTGGTGCCCCGACCCTGTCGGGAGGGGGTAATGGATCACGTGTCCCGCTCTCCGGGTACCGTCAGGGTATGAGTCATCCGCACCCCGAGCTGAAAGCCGCACCCTCCCTTCCCGAAGGAGGGCTGCGGGTCATCGCCCTGGGCGGCCTGGGTGAGATCGGCCGCAACATGACCGTCTTCGAGCACGCCGGCAAGCTGCTCATCGTCGACTGCGGCGTGCTGTTCCCCGAGGAGACCCAGCCCGGCGTGGACGTGATCCTCCCGGACTTCACCTCGATCCGGGACCGGCTCGACGACGTCGTGGCCGTGGTGCTCACCCACGGTCACGAGGACCACATCGGCGGCGTGCCGTACCTGCTGCGCGAGCGGCGCGACATTCCCGTCGTCGGCTCCAAGCTGACGCTGGCGTTCCTGGAGGCCAAGCTCAAGGAACACGGCATCCGGCCGCGCACGGTGCGGGTGCGGGAGGGCGACCGGCGTGGCTTCGGGCCCTTCGACTGCGAGTTCGTGGCGGTGAACCACTCCATCCCGGACAGCCTCGCGGTCGCGATCCGCACCCGGGCCGGGATGGTGCTGCACACCGGTGACTTCAAGATGGACCAGTTCCCTCTCGACGACCGGATCACCGATCTGCGCGCCTTCGCCCGCCTGGGCGAGGAGGGCGTGGACCTGTTCCTCACCGACTCCACCAACGCCGAGGTACCCGGCTTCACCACCTCCGAGCGGGAGCTGAACCCGGCGATCGAGCAGGTGATGCGCACCGCGCCGCGCCGGGTCATCGTCTCCAGCTTCGCCAGCCATGTGCACCGCATCCAGCAGGTCCTGGACGCCGCCCACCAGCACGGCCGCAAGGTCGCCTTCGTCGGCCGGTCGATGGTCCGCAACATGGGCATCGCCCGTGACCTGGGCTATCTGAAGGTCCCCTCCGGTCTGGTGGTGAGCACGAAGGAACTGGAGAAGCTCCCGGACCACAGGATCACTCTGGTGTGCACCGGATCCCAGGGCGAGCCCATGGCCGCGCTGTCACGGATGGCCAACCGCGACCACCAGATCCGCATCGGCGAGGGCGACACCGTCCTGCTCGCCAGCTCCCTCATCCCCGGCAACGAGAACGCCATCTACCGGGTGATCAACGGACTCACCCGGTGGGGCGCCCACGTGGTCCACAAGGGCAACGCCAAGGTGCACGTCTCCGGGCACGCCAGCGCCGGCGAACTCGTCTACTGCTACAACATCGTCAAGCCCCGCAACGTCATGCCCGTGCACGGCGAGTTCCGTCATCTGCGGGCCAACGCGGACCTGGCGATCCGTACCGGCGTCGACCCCGACCGGGTCGTCATCGCCGAGGACGGCGTCGTCGTCGACCTGGTCGACGGGCGCGCGTCCATCACCGGCAAGGTCCCCGCCGGCAACGTCTACGTGGACGGCATGGAAGTCGGCGGCGCCACCGAAGCGTCCCTCAAGGACCGCCTCACCCTCGCCGCCGAAGGCGTCATCACGGTGGTGGCGATCGTCGACGCGGACACCGGCGCCCTCGCCGAGGCCCCCGACTTCCTGGCCCGCGGCTTCGTCCACGACGACACCACCTTCGAGCCGGTCGTCCCCGTCATCGAGAAGACCCTGGCCACCGCGGCCGAGGAAGGCGTCGGGGACGCGCACCAACTCGAACAGCTCATCGCCCGCGCCGTGGCGAACTGGGCGTTCCGCACGCATCGCCGGAAGCCGCTCATCATCCCCGTCATCATCGACGCCTGAGCCACACCCGGGCAGGTGTCGGCCTGCGGCGCCGTCGAGCCTGCCGGGCCCCGGCGGTCCGGTCGGCTTGCAGGTCAGGTCGCCGGGACGGGCCGCAGCCGGTAGGCGCCCCCGTGCGCGACGACACGGCCGGCTGTGGGCGGGGCGAAGTGGGTGCCGAGGAGGAGGGTGTCCGTGCCGGCGAGGGAAGCGAGCAGTTCACCGCGGGTGGTCTCGGACTGCTGTGGGTCGATGTCCACGCAGGCGCCGATGGCGGGGTGGGCGAGCTGGACCGGGTGGTGAATGCAGTCACCGGTGATCAGCGCCGTTTCACCCCGACTGCTCAGTTCGACCGCGACATGGCCGGGGGTGTGGCCGGGGGTGGGGACCAGGCGCAGGCCCGGAGTGATCCGCACGCCCTCGGCCGGGACGTCGACCAGGTCGAGCAGACCGGCCTGCTCGACCGGGATCACCGAGTCGCGGAACATCTGGCGGCGCGCCTCCTCCATGTCGTACGCGGCCCAGAACTCCCTTTCGGCGCGCGCGGTGAGGTAGCGCGCCTCGGGGAACGTGGGGACCCACTCGCCGTCCGCCTTCCGGGTGTTCCAGCCGACGTGGTCGGCGTGCAGGTGGGTGAGGACCACCAGGTCGACGGAGTCGGGCGGGAAGCCGGCGGCGGTCAGGCGCTCGGGGAAGTCGGTGCGCAGGTCGTGCCAGGCCGGGTTGGCCCGCTCCTTGCCGTTGCCGATGCCGGTGTCGACGAGTACGCGCAGCCCGTCCACGGTGAACGCGAAACTGTGGCTGTCGATGTGGAGGGTGCCGTCATCGCCGGCGAAGTGGGGGCGCAGCCAGTCCTGGCCGGCTACTACCCGAGGAGTGGCGTCGGGCAGCAGCCAGGGTCCGGTCGCGGGCGGCAGCGGTGTTTCGTCGATGCGGTGGACGGTGATGTCGCCCACGCCCCAGGAGGGGACGGGGGTGCCGGAGGGAGTCTGCATGTTCTGTCGTTTCCTTTGCTCTTCAGCGGAGGGGGCGGTTGCGCGGACTGCTGCGGGGCCTCGTTCGGGTTCGTGACACGGCGAGTGCTGTGAGGGCCGCCGCGGCGAGGAGCGCGGCGACGGCGGCGTAGGCGTGCGAGGTGGTCCTGAGCCCGTAGTGCTGGGTGGCGGCCCCCGCGGCGACGGCGGGCAGGCTCATGGAGAGGTAGCTCAGAACGTAGTAGGCGGCCAGCGTCGCGGCGCGGTACCGCTCGTCGAGCGAGGCCAGGAGCATACGAAGTACGCCTTGGGAGACGGCGCCGAAGGCCACTCCGGCCAGGGCCGCGCCGCCGTGGACGGACGGCAGTCCGACGCCGTGCAGACCGCTCAGGGTCAGGACCGCGGCGGGCAGGACGCAGAGGCATCCGCCGATCGCGGTGGTGAGGGGATCGGCGCGGCGCAGGACCCACATGGTGAGTGCGGCCGCGGCGCTGAGGGTGAAGAAGACCATGCCGAGGGCCGCCTGCGGGGCGTTGGGGGCCACCAGGCGCACGAGGGCCGGCCCGAGGGAGGAGTAGAAGCCGCCCAGTGCCCAGATCGCGACGATGGCGGTGCCGGTGGTCAGCAGGGTGCGGCGCACCGCGGGAGGCACACCGAGTCGCGGGCGCAGCGATCGCAGGGCGCCTGCCCGGCGGGCGACTGTCTCCGTGGTGAAGGTGACGGCGATCGCCTGGGCGGCGAACAGGGCTGCCATCAGCGCGTAGACGGTGACCGTGGGGGCCGGGGCGAAGCGGACGAGAAGGGTGGAGACGAGAACGCCCGCGGCCATGCCGGCGACCGGGGCGATGGTGTTGGTCAGGGCGGAGCGACCGGGATGCCGCGGGCTTTCCAGGTCGAGGAGAGCCGCGCCCGCGGCGCTGGTGGCTGCGCCGGTGGCCACTCCTTGCAGGAGGCGGGCCGCTGTCAGGGAACCCGCGCCGTCCGCTGAGGCGAGGAGAACCATGGCGACGGCCTGCGCGCCCAGGGCGCCCGCCAGGACGGGACGCCGTCCCAGGCGGTCGGAGAGCCCTCCGGTGGTGAGAAGGGCCGACAGCAGCGCCAGGGAGTACGCGCTGAAGACCACCGTGACGGCGAGCGCCGAAAGGCCCCACTGGTCCTGATAGAGGGGGTACAGCGGTGTCGGGGCACTGGATGCCGCCAGGAGGGCCACGAGTACGGACGCGTCCAGACCGAAGGAGGCGGCACGGTTCTTCCCGGCGCGGCTGCCCCCGACAGGGCGGTGCGCGAGTGGGCCGGACACGACGTCGGACATGAAACATCCCCCTTAAAGCAATGTGTTTGCCTTAAGGCACGATAGGGCCTACAGTCGAGCTAAAGCAAACCATTAGCTTTTGTCGTGGTGCGCCTCGTCGCTCCATCCAGGCTCGATCAGGGGAGAATCCATGTCCTCCGCCGGACTCACACCGCCCGAGGCCGCCCGCTGGGCCGCCCGTGCCGGGCTTCCGCTGCCCGATGACCGCCACTGCGTGGTCGCGGCCACCGCCGACCACATCCACTCCGTCGTCGGGGTCCTGCGCGAGCTGAACTTCGGTGACACCCCGCCCGCCGGTGCCTTCCGTGCGGAACAGGAGAAGCACGATGCAGCCGTATGAGTTGTCCCTCGCCGCCGCCGCGCAGGAGATCCGGGAGCGACGGCTGTCCCCCGTCGAGCTGGTCGACTCGGTCCTCGACCGCATCGAGCGGGTGGAGCCGCACGTCGCGGCCTACGTCGCGGTTTTTGCCGAGCAGGCCCGCCGGACCGCCCGTGAGGCCGAGCGCGAAGCCGCCCGGGGCTCCTGTCGAGGCCCTCTGCACGGGATCCCGGTGGGCCTCAAGGACCTGATCGATGTCGTCGGCGTGTCCACCACGGCAAGCTCCAGAACCCGGGCCGGTCACCGCGCGGCCTCCGACAGCACGGTCGCCGCGAGTCTGCGGGCGGCCGGCGCGATCCTGATCGGCAAGACGCACACCCACGAGTTCGCCTACGGGCTGACCACCCCGCAGACCAACAACGCCTGGGATCGCGGCAGGGTCGCCGGTGGCTCCAGCGGCGGCTCCGCCGTCGCCGTGGCCTGTGGTGCGGCGACATTCGCCCTCGGCACCGACACCGGCGGATCGATCCGGGTGCCCGCCGCCCTGAACGGGGTGGTCGGACTCAAGCCGACGTACGGACTCGTGCCCCGCCACGGCGTCACGTCGCTGTCCTGGTCGCTCGACCACGTCGGCCCGATCACCCGCACCGTCGACGACGCGGCCCTGGTCCTGACCGCCATCGCCGGGCACGACCCCCGCGACCCCGCCTCGGTGGCCGTCCCCGGCGTCGACTACCGGCCGCGCCCCGACCCGGACCTGACGGGAGTGCGCGTCGGCGTGCCTCGCACCTACTACTTCGAACACGTCGACGCGGAAGTCGCGACCGCCGTCCACCGCGCCATCGCGCAGCTGGAGGCGCTCGGCGCCCGGCTCGTCGAGATCGGCATACCGATGACCCGCTACATCCAGGCCACCCAGTGGGGCCTGATGGTGCCGGAAGCCACCGCGTACCACGAAAGCACCCTGCGTACCGTCCCCGAGCTGTACCAGGCGGATGTCCGGATCCTCCTGGAGGCCGGCGAGCTGATGGGCGCGGGCGACTACCTGCGGGCGCAGCGCGCCCGGACGCTGATGCGCGACGAATGGGCCGGCACCCTGAAGGAAGTCGACGTGATCGCCGCCCCTGCGGTCCCGATGACCGCGGTCCCGTCGGGCCAGGAGACCGTCACCTGGCCCGACGGCACGGTCGAGAGCGTCTCCGACGCCTACGTGCGCCTCTCCTCCCCGGCCAACATCACAGGAGTGCCCGCACTCTCCGTCCCGGTCGGCCAGGACACGGCAGGCATGCCCATCGGCATGCAGTTGCTCGGGCGGCCCTTCGCCGAGCGGACGCTGCTGCTGGTGGGCCACGCCTACGAGCGGACGCAGTCCGCCCGACCGCTCGCCCCCCTCCCGTGAGGGCGGTGTGGGGGCCGGGCCGAAAAGTTCCGGCCCGGCCCCCACACATCGCTCGGCTCCGTCGGGATCAGTACCGGATGCGCGCGACGATGAGATCGGCGGAGCACAGGATCGAGCGGCACACATCCCGCGGGAGCGAGTGGAGGGTCGGCAGCGACAGGGTCACGGTGCCGCCGAAGGGCATGTGGTGCTCGGCCGAGCCGCACCGCACCGACGGGGTGACGGCCATGGGGACAACGGCGGCCTCGCGGCATACCTCCACGGCGAGGAAGTCGTCGACACCGGTCGGCAGGTGTTCACCGTGCAGCTCGTTCGAGCCCACCGGCAGCAGCACGACGGCGTCACGCTGCGCCAGTTCGCGCAGCTCTGAAGCGTTCAGACGGGTTCCAGCGATTCTCGGGCATGGCCAAGAACCCTTCCTGAGCCGTGGAAGCGAATGCTCGGCTTCAGTGAGCCCGGGTATCGAGGCCCGCTAAACGCAAGGACTGTGCTTTAGGCTGGCGCGATGAGCAGTAAGCAAAGGGTCCGCCCCGGCGGGCGCAGCGCACGCGTCCAGGCGTCGGTGCACACCGCTGTACGGGAACTCATGGAGGAAAGGGGCCGCGAGGCGCTGACCGTCCCCCTGGTCGCCCAGCGCGCCGGAGTCACCCCGTCGACCATCTACCGACGCTGGGGAAACCTGCAGGAACTGCTCTCGGACGTCGCGGTGGAGCGGCTGCGACCCGACACCGAACCGGAGGACCACGGCGACCTGCGGTCCGACCTCACGGCGTGGGCCGAACAGTTCCTCGACGAGATGACGTCCGCCTCGGGCCGCGCCTACGTCCGCGACGCCCTGCTCGGCGACCCGGACGGCAGCAACGCCGGCCAGTGCTCGGCCTACGCGGCCGAACAGATCGACGTCATTCTCGCCCGGGCCACCGACCGCGAGGAGAACACTCCCGGCGTCGAGACGGTCATGGACCGCATCGTCGCCCCCATGATGTATCGCATCCTCTTCCGCCCGGCCGGGCTCGACGCCGCGTACGCCCGCCGGCTCGTGACCGAGCTCCTCGGCCTACGCGGGAAGGGCGACGAGTGACCGGGTGACTGTTCCCCGTCGCCTGCGGAAGCGCTCGCGCGGCCCCGTCCCGACGGACGCTCCGGCGACGTCGCCCGTCACCCCGGGAGACGGGCACGAGGGCTCCGGGGTCCGGCAGGCGGCGAACGCGCCGGCGGTCGGCTCGCCACGCGCAGGGCGAAGGGCCACCACGCCGCGTCGGCTGCGACACACCGCTCGACACGGTCTACGGCACGGATGCGCAGGATGTGTTCGCGGGCCGCCGGGGCGGGGGGCGTCGGGTGCTCCTGGGGACGTGCCACCGCGTTGGCGCTTCCCGCAGTGCCGCACCGCCCGTTCCCGGACCGGGTGCGGTGCCCGTCATGCGGTCGTCCTGTTCGAGGGCTGCGGGTTGCCCAGCATCTGACAGGTGGCCGCGTCGACGAGGGCCTTGTTCGCGGTCGCGGCCTTCCTTTCCTTGACGCCGAAGTTCGTGACGGTGAGGACCGCGACGCTACGGGTGCCGGTGGTGTCGGTGTAGATCTCACTGGAGTAGCCGGGCAGGCCGCCGGTGTGCCCCCAGACCGTGCCGCAGGGCGTGTCCACCTTCATCAGGCCCAGACCGTAACCTCCGCCCTCCTCGGGGGCGTCCACGGTGGTGCGCATCTGCTCCATCTGGGCCTCGGGCAGCAACCGGCCGGACGTGAGCGCGGTGAGGAAGCGCTGCCAGTCCTGCGCGGTGGAGACCATACCGCCTGCCGCCCACGCCCAGCTCGGGTCGATGGCGGTGGTGTCGATGTTGTCCCCGGGACGTTCGGGCCCGGCGAATCCGACGCCCTCGGGCAGGTCCACGGTCCCGGAAAGGAGGTCCTTCAGGCGCTTGGCGTCCGGCTCGTAGCCGGTCGCGTGGCGTTTCCCGGCGTGCCAGGCCGCGTCCGTGGCCAGGAACGAGTCCTTCATGCCGAGCGGCTTGGTGATCCTCTGCTCGATCAGCTCTGCCAGGCTGCTCCCGGTGGCCTTCTCCAGGATCAGCCCGAGGGCCTCGTAGTTGGCGTTGCTGTAGGAGTATTTCTCGCCGGGCCCGGTCGGCGGGTCCTGCTCGGGAGTGGTGGCGAGAAGTTCCTCCGGCCTCCATGTGCGCTGCTCCTGACCGGTGAGCGAGGGCAGGAACTCGGGCGTCAGCAGGAAGTCGTCCAGGCCGCTGGTGTGGTTGAGCAGCATCCGCACGGTGATGTGCCCACCGCCCTTGACCAGTCCGGGCAGCCACTCCTCGACCGTGTCGTCGAGGCCGATCCGCTTCTCGGCGACCTGTTGCAGGACGAGCGTCGCGGTGAGCGTCTTGGTGTTGGACCCGACCCGGAACCGGTCGCCGACGGCGAGGCGGTGGTCGTCCTTCGTCCAGGCGGCCTGGCGGGCGATCTCGACGGGCTTCCCGTCGCCGCGGTCGATCCGGACGATGACGCCGAGGGAGCCGGTGTCGGCCGCCTTCTGCGCGAGGACGCTCAGGCGCCCGGCGGCAGCCGTGTGCGCCGTCCCCCGCCCGGCCGCGGGTCCGGCCCCGTCCTGCCCGTCGTCCGAGCAGCCGACGAGCACCGCGCCCATCCAAGTGGCCAACGCCACGGTGAGCGCCCCTCGAAGAACCCGGTGACGGCGAGACGGAGTGTGTGCGGACATGGCAGTTCCCTTCGGCGCGTGGCAGTTGCTCGTGCGTGGAGGGATGTGGCGTTCACCCCGGTGAACGCGTTCGAAGGCTCCGCGCACAGCGACCATTCAGCCAGCGGCGCGCCCCCGGCACATCGCTCGATGGAGGGCTTCCCTCCGGCACGGGGTCACTCCAAGGAATGACCCCGCGGCAGACGGCGCCTCGCCGCCCAGCCCACCGAGGACGGGTCAGGACAAGGTGTTCCTGGCCAGCACCGCAGCCTGCGCCCTGCTCTGACAGCCGGTCTTCGTGAGCACACGGCTGACGTGTGTCTTCACGGTGTGCAGGCTCACCACGAGCCGGTCGGCGATCTCGGCGTTGCTCAGGCCGTCGCGGATCAGACGCAGCACGTCGGCCTCCCGCTCGGTAAGGGTCCTCAGCCGCGCCAGCTCATGGTCGCTGGGGCGCCGCCGGCCACGGAGATGGCCCTCGATGATCCGGTGGGTCACCGCGGGGCTCAGTGTGCTGTGTCCGGCCGCCGCGGCGCGTACGGCCCCGGTCAGCTCCTCGTAGGAACTGTTTTTCAGGAGGAAGCCGGACGCCCCGGCGGCGAGCGCGTCGTCGACGTACTCGTCCACGTCGAACGTGGTCAGCATGATCACCCGGCTGCGCCCCGGCCCGGTCAGTCCGCGGCGCTTGAGCTCGGCCAGTGCCCACAGGCCGTCGCGGCGCGGCATACGGATGTCCATCAGCAGCACATCCGGCCGCAACCGTGCGCACGCCTCGACGGCATTCTCGCCGTCGTCCGCGGTACCCGCCACGGTGATGCCCGGCTGGCTGTCCAGGATGGCGCTCAGCCCGGCGCGGATGACCGGCTCGTCGTCCACCACGAGCACACTGATCTGCTCAGCCACCGGCACACTCCAACGGCATCGTGGCCACCACGCGGAAGCCGCCGTCGCCGGTCGGGCCCGCGGTGAGATCGCCCCCCAGCGCACCCACGCGATCGTCCATGCTCACCAGACCGAGTCCGATGCCCGCATCGGCCGCGCCACGCCGCGCGGCGGGGCCGTTCACCACCTCGCACCGCAACCGTCCCGCGACCGACGCGACCGTCACCCGGACCGGCGCCCCGGGCGCGTGCCGACGAGCATTGACCAGTGCCTCCTGCACGACACGATAACCAGCCAGCTGCACCGCTCCCGGCACAGCCTCCGGCGCGAGATCCATCATCAGCTCGACCCTTCCTCCCAAGGCACGGTGGCCGTCCAGCAACGTGTCCAGTTCGGCGAGGTCCGGCGTCGGCCGGAGCGGGACCGCATCCGAGGGATCGCGCAGCATCCGCAGCAGATCCCGCAGCTCACCGCTGCTCTGTCGGCCCGCCGCCGCCAGCCCGTCGACCTGGGCACGAGCCCAGTCGGGCAACTCGCCACCGCGGGCCCGCAAAGTCTCCGCGTGCACGACAAGCAGGGTCAGCGAGTGCGCGACCACATCGTGCATCTCACCGGCGATCCGCGCCCGCTCCCGCTGCGCGGCCTGCGCCGCCTCCAGAGCCTGCGCCCGGCGTGCGTCGGCGGCCCGCTGCTCCGCCGCGGCCAGCAGCGCCTGCCGCGTCCGTGCGGCGAACCCCATCACCCAGGCCAGCGGCATCGGGGCCAGCGCAGCGAGAACGTCCAGACCGCCCCGGAAGTCACTGGAATCGGTCGTCATCCGGTTCAGCCACAGACCCGCCACGCCCAGCACGGCGACGCCCAGCACCGCCGACACCGTCCGCCTCCAGCTCGCACCGTGATGGCCCAGGCTGTAGAGCAGCACCGCCGGCGGCAGGAAGACCAGCGGTGACAGCTTGGCCCCCTCGCCCGCACTCCACACCAGCGCCGCCAGAAGAGCCCCGAAACCCACGACGAAGGCGGTGGCCGGCAGCCGCCGCCGCAGCAGCAGGACCACCACGCCAACCGCTTCGTACGCAGTGAGCGACGCCCAAGCCGGTCCGGAGACATCCACGTACGGCTGCGACAGAAGCGCGGGCAGGAACGTCAGCACGAGCAACCCGGCGTCGGTGCCCCACCCGTGCCACCTGCGGTCCATCACTCTCATCCGTTCGACACTACTGATCTTCTCGTAAGTTCGAGGCGGAGAGCGCGAGGGCGGTGGGGGCGTGTGCCGAGGCACTGTGCCAACGGGCAGCCACCGAACGCCCGCCCGAGCCGGAGACCGGGCGGACGCAGGACAGGCCCTGACCCACGACGAGGATCAGGGCGGAGTCGAACGCAGGCACCACGACGTCAAGGGCTCGCCCGTGGTCGCCCCGGTCTTCGTTCAGCACGACCGACGCGTCGCCGCCTCGGTCCTGCGCCGGTCGCTCCCCGCACGTGTACGACGATGCTGTTCCTCGCCCTCGGATGCGCACGCGTCCGCAGGCTGCCCCCGAAGACCTCGCGACGGGAGTTCCTAGGTTCCCGTCGCCAGCATGACGAGCAGCACGGTCACCAGCAGGACGACGTAGGCGACGGAGTGCACCCGGTCCGCGACGCGGGCCGCGATGCGGCGGGTGAGGGCGATGGTGGGCAGTGAGCCGCCCAGCAGCGCGGCGCAGGCGAGGAGGTCGACGTAGCCGAGCCGTCCGGCCCGGGCCTGCAGGGCGGGGGCGGCCAGGGCGTAGACGGCGGTGCCGACCACGGCGACGGGCACGCTGAGCGGGTTCGCCATCGCCGTCGCCTCGGCCATCGGCAGGCCCCGGCGGCGCAGGATCGGCACGGTCATCACGCTGCCGCCGACGCCCAGGCAGGCGGCGACCGCGCCGATCCCGACCCCGCCCAGCGTCCTGGCCGGCCGGCTCAGCGGTCGCGGCTCCGAGGTCTGCGGTACGGACAGGAATCCCTTGCGCAGCAGGCTGTCGGCGATCGTCACCAGCAGGTACGCGGCGAACAGCACCCGCAGCGCCGTGTCGCCGATCCGGGTCGCCGCGAACGCCCCGGCCACCGCGCCGGCCGTCACGAACGCCGCCAGCGGCCAGAGGTACTCCCGGCGCAGCCGGCTCTGCCGCCACTGTGTCAGTGTCGCGAAGACCGAGTTGACGACCATGACCGCCGTCGACGTCGCCACCGCCACGTGCATCGCGTCGGCGCCGGAGCGCGCGGTGACGCTCCACAGGCCGTAGACGACGGGGACGGTGACGAAGCCGCCGCCGAACCCGAAGAGCACCGTGGTGACACCGGTCAGGCAGCCGAACAGAAGCAGGATGAAGAAGGAGGTCAGCACCGCATCGACGCTACGGACCCGGCCGTCTGGCGGGCCATCGAATGAGCGCCGGAGATTTGCGCGTATCCGACACCCTCCACGGCGGCAGGCGGACGGGGAGGCGACCGGTGGGTGACGGGCGCCGATCACCACGTCGCCCCGTAACCCCGGGCGGCCGGCTCGGGGCGGGGCGCGGCCCGTCGTCGGGCCGCGGGGACGGTCAGGTCGCCGGCGCGAACGCGGTGATGGCGTCGACGAGGTCGGCCGGGGCTTCCAGCGGGATCAGGTGACCGGTGCGGGGGACCACCACGAAGTCGGGGTGGGAGAGGTAGGGCACCAGGTTGTCGCGGAGCACGCCGGCCGGCTCCACCTGGTCGTGTTCTCCGGCGACGACGAGAGCGGGCACGCCGACCCTGCGCGTGTGTTCGGTGATGTCCTGCGCGATGCCGTGCAGCGGCCACTCGGTGCGGGCGGCGTCGGCGACGGTCCGCGAGTCGGTCACGATCCGTGCCTTGACCGACGCGGGCAGCTCGGTCGCGGTGAGGACGTGATCCCGTGCCCCGGCCACGGACTCGGCGGAGTCGTAGGCGTGCGACAGGGCTTCCTGGTACTCGGGAGTGACCTGTGCGGCGGGCTTCGCCGGTCCGGAACCGACGAGAACCAGGCCCCGCAGGCCGGCGGGCCGGGTGGCCGCGACCAGCTGTGCGACCTTGCCGCCCATCGAATGCCCCACCAGGACGTAGTCGGTGACCCCCGAGTCCGCGAGCACGGCGAGCGTGTCGTCGGCGAGCTGACCGAGCGTGTAGGGACCGGGCAGAGCGCTCGACCGGCTCCACCCGCGGAAGTCGATCGTGAGCACGTCACGGCCCGCCAGGCGGTCGACGACGAGGTCCCAGGTGCGGGCGGAACCGCCCCAGTAGTGCAGGAACACCAGAGTCGGTCCGGTCCCCGGCCGATGGTCGTAAGTGGGCAGTAGCGTCTGCTGCGTCGTATCCACGATGGCTCTTCCAGTCGATGCTCCGGGCGATTGCCCCGTGCATCCATTGAAACTTCCGCACCCGGACGGGGCATCGGCGTGACTGGTCACCCGATGGTGGAAACTGGACACGTGAGCGTGATCCGGCACATGACCCACCAGCCCGCGGGACGTCGCGACGCCTCGGTCGAGACGATGACGTTCGGCCGCCTTCGCGAGCTGAACGACGGCGGCACGCAGCGCGCCGACTTCCACGTCCTCGCCGTCATCGACGCCGGACCCGGCTCGGTCACCGTCGATTTCCGCCGCCACCCGCTCCAGGGCCGGTCCGCGGTGTGGATCCCACCCGGCGCCGTGCACCGGTGGGACGACATCGCCGACGTGGCAGGTCACCTCGTGCTGTTCGTGCCGACCGCGCCGGTCACCCGCGCCACCCGAGAACTGGTCGCCTCTCCTGACCCGGCCGCGCAGTGGATCATCCCCGACGCCGACTGGCCCTTCGTCGACACGGCGCGCAGGCATCTCCTCCTCGAAGCATCCGCCCCGCCCGGTGACTCCCGGACGGAGCTGCCCGACATCCTGCTCTCCGCGCTCATCACCCGACTGCACCCACCGCACGCCGAAGCACGGCTCACCCCTCCGGTGTTCCGGTTGTTCCGCTCCAGCGTCGAAGCGCACTTCCGGCAACACCACGACGCCGGCTACTACGCCCGTGCGCTGGGATACGCGCCCCGCACCCTCTCACGAGCGGTGCAGCAGGCCACCGGCCGCACCGCGAAGGCGTACATCGTCGAACGGATCACCCTGGAAGCCAAACGGCTCCTCGCACACGACCGCGTCACCGCCGCCCGCTGCGCCGACCTGCTCGGCTTCCCCGACGCATCCAACTTCTCGGTGTTCTTCCACAAGGCCACAGGCCAACGCCCGGGCGCGTGGCAGGCGAGGGTGGCCGCCGAGTGAGGAGGCGGCCACAAGAACACTCACCTCTGTGTTACACGGCGTCACACCCCCGTGATCACCGGAACCTCGTGCTCGCCTCCCTGTCCCGGTGTCCCACCGTGAGTACCCGCGTCACCTCTTAGTCTGGCCGTGTGCGCAACGTCCGCGTCGACGAGGTCGACGCCCTCGACCGTGCCGTCCTGGCCATCGGCACCGACTACCCGCCCGGCCATCTGCTGCCCTACCACGAGCACCGCCGGGCCCAGGTCCTGTACGCCGCGACCGGCGTCATGGAGCTGGCGACGGCACAGGGGACGTGGACGGTGCCCACCGACCGCGCGGTGCTGATCCCGGCCGGCACCCGGCACCAGGTCACCATGCTCAAGGTCAGCACCCGCAGCCTCTACATCGAGCCCGCGGCCGTGCCGTGGTTCCCCGGCCACTGTCGGGTCGTCGAGGTCTCGGCACTGCTGCGCGAACTCCTCCTGGCGGCCGTCGACATGGCGCCGCGCTACCCGGAGCACGGCCGCAACGCGGCCCTGGTCGACCTGCTGCTGCACGAACTGGCCCACCTGGCGCCGCTGCCCCTCGACATCCCGCTGCCCGCCGACCCCCGGCTGCGGCGGCTGTGCGAAACCTTCCTGCGCAGCCCCGACATCCACGACCCGCCCGCCCGCTGGGCCGCGGCCCTGAGCGTCAGCGAGCGCACCCTCGGCCGTCGTTTTCGCAGCGCCACCGGCCTGAGCTTCGCCCAGTGGCGGCGGCGCGCCTGCATCGTGCACTCCCTGCGGCACCTGGCCGCGGGCGTACCGGTCACCCGGATCGCGGTCGAGCTCGGCTACGACAGCCCCGCGGCGTTCACCACGGCCTTCCGCGCGCTGCTCGGCCGTCCGCCGAGCGCCTACCGCTCTGAGGCCCTCCCGGTTTCGCGCGAGCCCCGTCAGCAGGAGGGTCGGTGGTCGAGCTGTGGGAAGAGGGACTTCCACTGGTCCGGCTCGACGCCCAGCGGGTGGGTCGCGCAGAGGCGGTCGTAGACCTTTCGCGGATCGCGGTCGAGGAGGTACGTGTACTGCGGGCCGCGGTCGCTCGACCGGGCGTCCGCCACCACCGTCATGAACGGCGTCCGCCCCGGCAGCAGGTCCACCCTCCGCACGCCCTGAAGGGTGGCGAAGGCCGGGATGCGCCAGCTGCCGTCCGCGGCGACGTCCCAGACGCGGTACGGCTCGGCGGTGAGCACGCGGCCGCCGTCGAGGTCGGGCGTGATGGCGGTGACCTCCCGGTCGAGGCGCTGGGCGTGCCGGAGCACCGGGTGGCGCGGGTCGCGGATGTCGTAGAACCGTACGGTGCCGTCCTGGAGGGTCGTCGCGAGCAGACCGCCGCCGACCGGGGTGTAGCCGCCCGAGGCGGCCGGCAGCGTCCCCACGGACTTCGGGTGCCGAATGTCCCGCAGGTCGTACAGCCTGGCGGTCTGGGCGTCGCCGTCGGTGAGCAGCAGCCGCAGGGAGTGGACGTAGGTCGCCCGGGCGACCGCCGCGCCCTTCAGCGGCTCGGGTACGCGGAACGGGTGCACGGGGTCGCTCAGGTCCCACAGGCGCAGGTCGAGGCCCCGGCCGCGGCCCTCGGCCTCCACGGTCGCGAGCGCTCCCGGGCCCATGAAGAGCATGCTCTCGGGCTCGGCCGAGGGCGTCACCGGGATCACCGCGCGCCGCACCGGCCGGAGCGGGTCGCTCAGGTCCCAGATCGCGGCCGTCGGATCCGATGAGGTCCCGACGACCAGCAGCCGGCCGTCCTTCGAGACGGCGGTGCGCACGTTCGGCGAGCGCACCGGGATCTCGGCGCCCGCCACCGGCGGTCCGTCGCCGCCGAGGTCCCAGATCCGGAAGGCGTGCTCGTCGGTGTCCTCGGTCCAGCGGTGCGCGAGCAGCACCGGCCGGTCGCGGCCGGGCAGGAAGTACTGCGCCTCCCACGGCCTGGGCACGGTGAACCGCAGCTTCGGCGACCGCCCGCGCACGGTGTCCGCCCCGCTCATGTCCCAGACGCGCGCCACGCTGTGCGGGGAGCCGACGACCGCCTCGCGGGTGAGGACGAACCGGCCGTCCCGCGTGTAGGGATGGGCCCCCGGGTCCCCGCCGGCGAGGGTCCCCCGGAGGGCGAGCCCGGGCGTGTGCTCGGGCCAGAGGCGTACGTTGCCGCCGACGTCGCCCGCCGCGAGGTAGGCCCCGTCGGGGCTCCAGGCCACCGCCTGGGTGGGCTCGCCGCTCGGCACCGAGCCGCGTTCGTTCACCGAGGACAGCTGCTCCGGTCCGTCGCGTTCGGCGACCCTCCGGATGGTGGCCTTGCCGGGCCGGGCGCCGTACGCGGCGGCGAGGGCGGAGCCGTCGGGGCTGAAGTCGAGCGAGGGCAGGTTGCCGCCGTAACCCCATCCGCCCTCGAACGAGTCCGTCGGTCTGATCCGGGCGAGCCGCCGTCCGCCGTCCCGGACCGTCCACCAGGCCATCGCGCTCTCGCCTCCGGTCGCCACGAGCGTGTCCCGCTTCGGGTGGAAGGCCACCGCCATCACCGAGTCGGCCGTCGCGGTGGTGAGGAGAGCCGGGCGGGCCGGGTCGCGGACGTCCCACAGCCGCACCTCGGCCGGGCGCTCCTTGCCTGCGGCGTCCTCGCTCACACCGTTGCCGGCGGCGAGGAAACGCCCGTCACGGTTGAACGCCACGGCCATCAGGTGGGCCCGGGCGACTTTCCTGTCGTACAGCGGGCGCGGAGCGGACGGCACGGAGAGGTCCCACAGCCGCAGCCGCCCGTTCTCCCCGCCCGCCGCCAGCGTCCGCCCGTCCGGGCTGAAGGCGAGGCTGTACGACTGGTCCTCGGCGAGCTTCAGGCTCCCGAGCCGCTTCGGGTGTACGGGATCGGTCGCGTCCCACAGCGTCAGCGCGTCCGTGCTCAGCGCGGCGAGCAGCGGGGAGCGCGGGGAGAAGGCGAGGGGCGCGGTGCCGTGCAGGCGCTCCAGGGCGGCGCCGCGCACCGGCGCGTTCGGCCGGCCCAGGTCCCAGAGGCGGACGACGCCGGTGCGCTGGCTGGTGGCGAGGACGCGGCCACCGGGCCCGTACGCCAGATCGACCACCGGCTGCCGGACGTCACCGCGTAGGTCGACCTGTGGCCGGGAGAGGTAGGCGGCGTAGAGGCTGGAGCGGGTGGCGCCGGTGTCGGCGGTCCTGTACGCGGCGAGACTCAGGCGCAGCGCGGTCTGCGGGTCGCGCTCGCGCATGGTGTCGGCCTGCGCGGCCAGCTGCTCGGCGACGGCGACGCTCTCGCGGGCCTCGGCGTCGCGCTGGGCGCGGTCGGCCCGCACCGCGAGCAAGGAGGCGAGGACGGCGAGCGCGGCCACGACCGCCCCGACGCCGGTTCGGATCCGGCGGGCGCGGCGCTCGGCCCGGTCGCTGGCGGCGAGGAAGTCCCGCTCCACGGGCCGGAGCCGGGGGCCCTCGCCCCTGAGTTCCTGCCGCGCCGCGGCCAGCTGATCGCCCCGGTACAGGGCGCTCTTCTCGCGGTCCGCCTCCGCCCAGCTGTCGGCCGCGTCGCCCACCCGGCGCAGGACGAGCAACCGCACCCGGTCGTCGCGGATCCAGTCGCGCAGCCGGGGCCACCCGTGGAGCAGCGAGTCGTGGCACAGCTGGGCCTCGCCCCGGTCGAGGACGACCAGGCGGGCGTCCGCGAGCCGGTCGAGCAGCTCGCGGTCCTCCCGCTCGGCCTCGCCCGCCGCCTCCGGGACCGGGAGGCGGCGGCGGGCGGCCCGGCCCTCGGTGTCGACCAACGTCACCATGCGCAGCAGGAGTTCACGCAGCCGCTCGCGGCCCGCCGGCTCCAGCGCGTCGTACAGCTCGTCGGCGACCCGGGCGACCGAGCCGCGGATCCCGCCGGCCGCTTCGTACCCGGCGAAGGTGAGCTGGGTGCCGCGGCGCCGGGCCCAGGTCTGCTGGAGGGCGTGGGCGAGGAACGGCAGCGCGACGGAGTCGGCTTCGCCGCCGGGCGCTTCCCGGCGCAGCTCGTGCAGCAGATGGCCGGCGAGTCCGTCCTCCAGGCGCAGGCCGGCGTGCTCGGCGGGCCGTTCGATCGCGGCGATCAGTTCCTCGTCGGACATGGCGGGGACGGTGAACTGTCCGGCCCGGAGCATGCGGGCGAGCCGCGCGTCGCGCATGCAGAGCCCGTAGAAGTCGGCGCGCAGCCCGAGGACGATCCGCGGCCCGGTCGCCGCTCCGGCGCCGGAGACGGCCCGGACGAACAGCTCCCGCTCCTCCGGGTCCACGCAGTCGGTGAAGAGCTCCTCCAGCTGGTCGATCACCAGGACCTCGGGCCCGCCGGTTCCGAAGCGCCCGGCGCCCACCTCCCGTTCGACCTCTTCGAAGGGCCGGTCCACCGCCCGCGCCCAGCGCTCGACCAGCGTACGGAAGGGCCGCGCGCCCGGCCCCTCGACCAGCAGCACCGGTCCCGTGCCCCGCTCCTCGAGTCCGGCGACGAGCCCGGCCCGCAGGAGCGAGGACTTCCCCGCCCCGGACGCGCCGACGAGCACCACCGGCCCGTCGCCGTGCGCCACCCGGTCGAGCAGCTCGCGGGCCGGCTCCTCGCGCCCGAAGAAGAGATGGCGCTGCTCGGGCAGGAACGGGCGCATGCCGGGGTACGGGCAGGGGCCGCCGCCCGCGGGCACGTCGGCTTCCTCCAAGGGTGCCGGAGAGCACACGTTCCGCGCCACGACGAGATCCGTGGCCCGGCCCACGCCCTCCGCGTATGGGCGGGCGGGGCCGCCCTGGAAGCGCCGGTCGAGGATCCGGTAGACGTCGAGCAGGGTGAGCCAGCGCGGCCCGCTCGGGTCGCCCTCCGCCAGGAGCCGCACCAGCTCGCCGCCGAAGAGGGTGTACGGCTGGTCCACGGGCGCGAAGGAGGCGGCGTAGCCGGACGCCGAGGCGAGCAGGAAGCTGCCGGGCGGACGGGCGGTCGCGTACGGGTCGCGGTGGGCGTCGCTCGGGGCGGCCGCGGCCCGGCCGGAGAAGCAGCAGTCGAGGACGACGACCGCGCGGGCGGACGCGTCGCCGAGCAGATGGCGCACCTCGGCGTACGGCACGGCGGTGACCGTGTCGTCGGGCCGTGCCGTGGCCGCAGTGGCCAGATAGAGCTGCCCGCCCGGGCCGAGCAGGCCGTGCCCGGTGAAGCAGAACAGCACCACGCCGCCCGCCGCCGCCTCGACGGCGTCGCGGAGCGCGGCGAGCACTTCCGTCGGGCCGGCCGGGTCGATGAGCTCGGTGACCCGGCCCGCCGCCATCCCACACCGTTCGCGCAGCACCCGGGCCAGCTCCCGCGCGGTGTGCGCGGCGCTCGGCAGGCCGGCGAGCCGCACGCCGCCGTCCGGGCCGCCGCGCTCACCCGCGCTCTGCTGTCCGGTGCCGACGACGACGGCGCGGCAGTCAGGTCCGGCGAGATCCCCCCATCTCTCCGTCACGGCTCAGGGGTTCTCGGGACCCGAGGGCTGCCGCGCCGGCTCCTCCAGGGCCCGCGCCACCTCCAGCGCCAGCTCTCCGCTGCTCTCCGGCGTGAGGCCGCGCACACCCTGGGAGGTGACGACGACCTGAGTGCCGTCCGGCTTGGTGATCGTCACGGTCTGGCTGCCGCGCCGGGTCTGCAGCCAGGCCACCACGCCGGCCGCCAGCGTCACGGTCAGGCCGCCGGGCTGGAGCAGCAGTTCGATGACCGAGCCGAACGCGCCCATCGATCCGGGCGCAGGCGATGCGGGGACGAGCGGGACGACGGCCGGCCGCAGCTCGGGGTCGCCGCGCAGCCACTGCCGCAGCTCGTAGGCGTCTTCGGAGGTACCGCCGACCTCCAGGGCAATGTGCACGTGCGTTGACCTCCGTAGCGTTCCGTCGAGGCGGAGCCGTACGAGGGTACGTTCGTCACTCCCTTGTCTCCAGGTGGGTTTCGGCCGTCACGTGGTTCCGGGTACGCCGAAGGCCGTGCCTCCGCGCAAGGGCTCCGGCGGCCAGAGGGGAGGAGGCCTCCGACGGCCGGATTGGCGACGTCGCCTGCGCCTCACACGGGCGGGGAACCGGTGTCGGCGGTCCCGAGGGGGAGCGGTGTGGCGGCGAAGACGGAGTCCGGGTCGACCGCGGACTTCACGGCCGGCAGGCGCCGGGTGTTCGGCCCGTAGGAGTGCGCGACCTGGTCGGGAGTCTCCGGCCCCAGGAAATTCACGTAGCCGCCCGGCAACGAGAACGGTTCGAGCGCCGCGTGAAGCTCTTCCAGCCAGCGCAGGTGGGGTGAGCCACCGTCGCTGCCCAGCGGTATCGGGCTCGAGGAGCCCGGCGGTCGACCGAGACGCGAAGCAGCGGGTGCCGTGCCTGCACCTCCCGCAGTGCCCGTGCCGGAGTCAGCTCGGAGACCTTCCGGTCGATCTCGGCGACCAGGGAGAACTGGACGGGGTTCCGGTGCATGCAGAGGTCGATGGTCCTCTCGAAGGCTCCGAGTTCCCGCACCGTCTCCGTGTGCGCATGGCTGATCGACGTCCAGGGGTCCTTCCTCTGCTGATGTGGTGTGACGGCGTCGCTACCCGGACGCGCCCTGGCGAGGCGTCAGGTCGGCCTGCTGCTGAGCGGTCGTCTCGGCCGGCCGGCTCCCCACCAGGTGCTTCGACGTCCTGCGGAAGGCCCAGGCGACGACCAGCGCGGCCACCACGGTCAGGGAGTGCCCATGGCGATCTTCGCGACGGCGAGCCAGCCGGTGGCGTCGTGAACGTAGAGCCACTGCTTCACCACGAACCGGGATCCGAGGACGAGTGCCGCGGCGAGGGTGGCGATGTCGTGTGCCCGCAGAACCTGACGGTCCTCGCGCCAGGCGTGCGTGCCCCCGTGCAGGAGGTTCCACGCCACGCCGGTCAGCGGGCGGCGGAAGAGGACCGAACCGAAGGTGGCGAGGAAACCGGCGAAGGCCACCCAGATGCCCAGCAGGAAGAAGTCCTTGGCGGAACCGGCGCCCGCGCCGTTGCCGGGAGGGAGGCGTCGTCGTGGTCTGCTCGCTCGACGATCATGCCGTGCGCATGCGTACGCGGGTGACGACCGGCTGTGGCTCAACGGTTCGCGGGGACGAGGGGACGGGTGGTGGCGGGCGTGTCCGTCGTGCACACGGTGCCGTCGGCGGGGTGGGCGCCGTGGATGAGGGCGGCGTCGACCGCGCTGTCGACACACGTGTTGGCGCCGTAGGAGCCGTGTCCGACTCCTTCACGCGTGAGCAGGACCGCGGAGTCCAGGGTCCGGGTCATGTTCTCGGCCCAGTGGTGGGGGGTGACCGGGTCCAGTCGGCCCGCGACCACCAGTGCCGGCGGCGCGTCGGCGCCTGTGAGCGGCTTGGTGACGCGGTCCTTGTTCGGCGCGGGCCACCGAGCGCAGTTCAGGGCGGAGTAGGCGGCCCGGGTGCCGATCCGCTCGGCCTCGGTGACGGCCTTGGCGGCTGCGGCCTTGTGCGCGGCGATGCCGGCCGGGGTCCGCCAGTCGGCGCAGCGTACCGCGGTGTGGGCTTCGAACATCGCGGTGGGGACGGGGAAGGGGGATACCGTGACGCTGCTCCACAGGGTGTACAGGGGAGTGCCGTTGCCGCCTTGTGCGGCCAGCAGCGCCGAGGTCAGCAACGGCCAGGTGTGCTGGTCGCCGGCCAGGGCTCGGGTGGCCTCGAGGGCCATGGCGCCGTCGAGTCGGCCGCCCGGGGTGACGCCCTCGAGGGGTGCGATCTTCAGCGGCTTCGCTTCCAGCGTGTCGATCAGTGTGTCGAACGCCGCCTGCGGGTCCCCCGCGCCGAACGGGCACACCGCGGTCCCTTCGGTGCGGCAGGTCTCGAACCAGGCGTCGAGCGTCCGTTCGCTTGCCACGGCGACGTCGTTGAGGAAGGGGAGGGAGTCGCCGAACCACAGGTTGGTGTCGACGGGCGCGTCGAGCACCATCTGGCGGACGCGGTGAGGGAACAGGGTGGCGTACATCGGGCCGACCACGGTGCCGTAGGACAAGCCGTAGTACGTGATCTCGTCCTCGCCGAGCGCGGAGCGAACCTGGTCGATGTCGCGGGCCACGTTGTCGGTGGACAGGCTGGCCAGGAACTTCTTGCTCTGGTGTGTGACGCAGCCGTCGGTGAACGCGGCGGCGTCGCTCAGCAGTTGCGGCAGGGGTTTGCCCCCGGGGACGGCCGGGTCGAAGCCGGTGCCGGCGGCGTCGGCTCGCTGCTCGTCGGTCAGGCAGCGGACGGCCTGTGATCCGCCGACGCCGCGCGGGTCCACCGCGATGACGTCGAATCGGGCGAGCACGGCGGGTGAGAAGGCGCCGGGAGTCCCGGCCGTCCTGGGCAGATTGCGCAGTGTCTCGGTCGCGGAGACTCCGGGCCCGCCCGGGTTGAAGACCAGGCTGCCGATGCGGTGGTCGGGATCAGTGGCCCGGTGCCGCATGACCGCGAGCGGGATCCGCGCGCCATCGGGCTCGGTGTATTCCTGCGGCACCTTGATCGTGGCGCATTCGAGGTCCTTCCCGCACGCGTTCCACCTGAGCGGGTCCGGAGACGGTACGGAGGCCGACGTGACCGCCGCGGATATGCTGCGCGGCCCCGAGGCGCCGGACGAACACCCGGTCAGGACCACGAGGGCCGCGGCGAGCGCCGCGCCGTACCGGGCGGTGGGCCTTGACCTCGACTGGATCATGATGATCTTCCCTTTCTCCGTACGCGTGTCGTTCCGCGCGACCGGGCCGTGCCGGTCGCGCGGGAAGCCGGCCGGGGAGGGCCGGCGTCGGTCGTGCCTTCTCGCTTCGAGGGGGTCAGCGCCCGGCCGCGTCGAGCAGGGAGGAGTACCGCAGGCGGAGCGCGCGCTCCATGCTCGCCAGGACGGCTCCGCCCCCCAGTGCGAGGTTCAGCCAGATCGGCAGGTGCACCGGCGATTCGAACGTTCCGACCCGCTGCGTGACGGGAGGAATGCGGGAGACGGGTTCGGCGAGCTGCAACAGGTTCAGGCCCACACCGATGACGAGCAGCACCACCGATCCGATGCCGATCGCCCGGCTCAGCCCCGGATGGCGGGCGCCGAAGCGCGCCCGCCGCCCCTCCGCCGAGGCCGGGTCGGGCGTGAGCTGACGCGGCTGTCCGCTCAAGGGGCGGTAGTGGCAGCGTCTGATGCCGTAGGCGCTCATCGCCACCTCGATGACGCCCCCGTCGACGGGGAAGGCCGCGGGCAGTTTCGACTCGGCCACATGCCTGCCGTCCAGGAACAGATGCGCCCGGATCCTGCTGTTGTCCAACCGCGCCCAGTGCCGTACGTCCACGGCGTGCAGGCGGGCGTGCCCGTCGGCGCCGGGGAGCCGTAGCCAGAACAGGGAGCGCAGGGGGAGCTGCCACCAGCGGAACCGCTGGAGCTCTCTGCCGTCTCCCGGCTTGAGCCGCTTCGACGCCGCCCACTGCTTCCACGCCATGCTCCGACCCTCCTGTGCACCTCAGCCGCACTCCTGCTGGTACAGCGTGTTAGAGAAACGCTAGCACGCTGTACTAGTACGGCGTGCTAGTACAGTAAGGGGGCTGGGGAGAAACGAAGGAGAGCGGAGCATGGAAACACGCGAGAAGATCCTCCGGGCAGCTGCAGAGATGCTCGCCGAGGACATGGCGGCGAAGCTGAGCGTGCGAGCGGTCGCCGCGCGTGCGGGGGTGAGCACCGGCTCGCTGAGGTTCCACTTCCCCACCCAGCGCGCCCTGCAGGACAGCCTGCTCGCGCGGATCTACGCACACCTGCTGCCCGGCGACCCGATCCGGGACCGGACGCTGCCGCCCCGCGAGCGGCTGCTGAACTGCCTGCGGCAGGTTCTCGCACCGCTCGGCACCAACGAAGACGCGCGAACCGCATGGGGCACGATGTACCGGACCTTCATCGAACCCGAGCCGACCGAAGCGGTACGCACCGCGTACCTCGGCCATGAGCGGGAGGCGGAGCGCCGGGTCGAACACTGGCTGACCGTGCTCGAGGAGGAGGGCGCCCTGCCCCCGGGAGACCACACCCGCAACGTCAGGTTCCTTCTCACCGTCCTCAACGGGCTCTCGGTCGAACGCGCCCTGCCCACCGGCGGATCCGTCCTCGTCGCCGAGACCGAGACCCTCAACGCCGCCGTCGACCACGTCCTCTCCACCCGGCCCGCGCCACCCGCCGGGCCGGCTCGGCCGTGAACCGGACCGACCACCCCTTTGCACCGGTCCCACCCGGCGGGCAGGGACGTGGGAGCACGGTGAGACGTGCACTGACGTGTGCAGGCCGGGGCGGCCGGCGGCGACCCGCCCCATGAGCGCGCCGCCGGCCATGGAGTCCTCGACGACGACCGCGGTGACCTCGATGGTCCGCGCACCCCACCGAGAGGGTGCGGACCGCCCCCTCGTGCGCTCTGCCCCGCGCCGGTCTGCCGTTGCGTCATGGTTTTCAACGAGCCCACGGCGCGACCGCGCCGACGGCGGCGGACGGTGAGGGAGACATCGATCACGGCGTGGAGCACCCGGGAGATGGCGGAGCCGGCCGGCACCAGCCTCAGGGCCGTACGGCACTACCACGACATCGGCCTGCTCGACGAGCCCGAGCGCCGCTCCAACGGATACAAGCAGTACGGCGTCAGCCATCTCGTCCGACTCCTCCGGGTCAAACGCCTCGCCGCTCCGGGCTTCTCCCTCTCCCGGATCGCGGACATGCGTGACGGCCCGGATTGCGCCCCGGACCCGCGCGATCCGCGGGCTCTCGACGATGAGCCGGCCGCCACCGTCGAACGCCTGCAACACGCGCGCGCCGAGGTCGGCGCCCTCATGCGGAGAACGGCCGCCACCGATCTCCCCCTCCGCTTCGCCTCCGTGGACGAAACGGCGGAGCTGCCCGACCCGGACCGCTCTTCCGTCACCGTCCTCGGTACGGTCCTCGGCCCCAAGGGGAGGGACGCCTACGCGGACGAGCAGGCGCGCCAGAGTCCCGCTGAGCGTCTCGTGCCCTACGTCCGAGGCCTGCGGGTCAGGCATCCCGGGCTGAGCGACCTCGCGTCGGACGCCCCGCGCGGCCGGTGGCACACCGCTCGCACCATCGGCAGAGCCGTCACCGATCTCTGCAATCCGGCCCGGATCGACGTGATGCGGCGTCTGCGCACCCTTCTGCCCGATACGGACGATCCATGGTGACGGCCCTCGAGGAAGGTCAGTCCGCGCGGCAGAACACGTCCTTCGCGGGCATCTCGCCCTCGACGAGGTAGCGCGTGGCGGTGTTCAACGCGCAGGAGTTCTCGCCCAGGGCGTACACGCCGTGCCCGCTGTCGTCGACGCTGACCAGCCGGGCGCGGTCGCCGAACTTCTCGCGCAGCATCTTCCCGCCCCGGTGCGGGGTCGACGCGTCCCGCCGGTTCTGCAGGAGCAGCACGTTGCGCGGGCCCTCGGCGTCGATCCTCACCGGCGGTTCGGCGGGGGCGTACGGCCAGAAGGCGCACGGTGTGATGTTGGCGGTGGCGGCGCCGAACAGCGGGTAGCGCTCCCGGTCCTCGGCGACGCCCCGCCGGTAGGTGGACACGTCCTCGGGCCATTCGACGTCGTTGCAGGTGACGGAGAGGAACACGGTCAGGGCGTTGTCGGCCGGCGACAGCGCCTCGTCGCCTTCGAGCAGCGCCTGCCAGGTCTGCGCCCATCCGGACCCGCCCCATGGGTCACGGACGCGGTGGTCCTGCGGCCCTCGCCCCACTCGGTCCCAGCCGGACCGGCGCCGCGGTACGAGAGGTCGCCCGTGTTCGTGCGAGCACGCCCCCTCGGGCGGACCGCGGTCGGGCCGGCGGCTCTCCCGGCATCCCCGGTCCGCCGACCGTGACGCCCGTCCGACGCTCCGGGCGCCCACGCGCGACACGGAGAGTCGAAGAACCCCTTCTGGCGCGTGAAAGAGCGTGGTCGTTCGCCCCGCTCCGCAGAGTGCGCCAAACCTTAAGGGGTGCATCATTTGCCTATAGCTTGTAGGTGAATCTATATTGGCCATAGGCATACCTGAGGTAGGTGATGGTCATGGTTCGGGCAGGACTGAGTCCGGAGCGGCTGACGCTCGCTGGTGCGGAGCTCGCCGATGAGGCCGGTTTCGACCAGGTGACCCTGTCCGCGCTCGCCCGGCGTTTCGACGTGAAGCCGGCGAGCCTGTACGCGCATGTGAAGAACTCCCACGAGCTCAAGACCCGGATCGCGCTGTTCGCGCTGGAGGAACTCGCCGACCGGGTCGCCGACGCCGTGGCCGGGCGCGCAGGCAAGGACGCCCTGACGGCCTTCGCGAACGCCTACCGGGACTACGCCCGGGCGCACCCCGGCCGGTACGAAGCGGCGCGGTTCCGGCTCGATCCGCATACCGCCGCGGCCAGCGCCGGCGTCCGGCACGCGCAGATGACACGGGCGATCCTGCGCGGCTACGACCTGGCCGAGCCGGACCAGACGCACGCGGTCCGCATGCTGGGCAGCGTCTTCCACGGCTACGCCTCCCTGGAGGCAGCCGGCGGCTTCGACCACACCGACGTCGCCGCGCAGCAGTCCTGGGCCTGGACCCTGGACCGCCTCGACACCGCACTGCGGAGCCGATCCACCCCCTGACCGGCCGCGTCACCCGCGACGGCGTCCCCGGACCGACCCGGCACCCCACCCCGGAACGAGAAGACTTGAGGCAATGAGCGCCGAACAGAACCTGATCACCACCCCCATCACCGCCGACTTCCTGCGCGGACACCTCGACGTGGAGGAAACCGCCCAGGGCCTGCTGCCGCACCGGCTGCCTGCCCGGGCGCGCCGCCAGATCCCCGACGACCTGCTGACCGTGGCCGAGGCCCAGCCCTCCGGTGTCCGGCTGGCCTTCCGTACCAGCGCCACCACCATCCGCCTGGACACCCTGCCGACCAAACGCGTCTACCGGGGCTTCCCGTCCCCGCCGGACGGCGTCTACGACCTCCTGGTCGACGGCCGCCTCACCGCCCAGGCCACCGTGGCGGGCGGGAACCTGCGCACCATCACCGACATGCGGACCCAGACCGCGGAATTCACCCCGGGCCCCGTCGGCACGGCCCACTTCACCGACCTCCCCGCCGGCGAGAAGGACATCGAGATCTGGCTCCCCCACGCGGAGATCACGGAGGTCATCGCCCTGCGCACCGACGTCCCCGTCGAGCCGGCCCCGAAGACCGGGCGCCGGGTGTGGTTGCACCACGGCAGCTCCATCAGCCACGGATCCAACGCCGTCTTCCCCAGCACCATCTGGCCCGCCCTGGCCGCCTCCGCAGGCGATGTGGAGCTGATCAACCTCGGATTCGGGGGCAGCGCACTGGTCGACCCGTTCACCGCCCGCGCGATACGCGACACCCCCGCGGACCTGATCAGCCTCAAGCTCGGCATCAACGTCGTCAACAGCGACGCCATGCGCCTGCGCGCCTTCGCCCCCGCCGTCCATGGCTTCCTCGACACCATCCGCGAGGGCCATCCCGCAACCCCCCTGCTCCTGGTCTCCCCTGTCCTGTGCCCGACCCACGAGAACACCCCCGGACCTCTCATGCCGGACCTCTCCGAGGGAACCCTGAAGTTCAAGGCCACCGGTGATCCGGCCGAGACCGCCGCAGGACGGCTGACGCTCACGATCGTCCGTGACGTCCTGGCCGACATCGTCAGGCAGCGGTCCGCCGAAGACCCCAACCTCCACTACCTCGACGGACTCGACCTCTACGGCCAGAGCGACCACGACGAGATCCCCCTGCCGGACGCGATCCATCCCGGTCCCGAAGGACACCGCCGCATCGGCGAGAACTTCGCCGAGCTCGTCTTCGCGGGCAACGGGCCCTTCGCCGTCACGACCGGCTGACCCGTGAGTCCGCCACGGCGACCGGAGAGGTGGCGGGGAACGACCTCGGTCCGGTTGCTGCCGGGGACCTCGGGAGTCGCGCCCACCAGACGGTGTGGCGACCTGCATGGGGGCACATCGACGGATGGCGCCGGTGGAGTCCGGTCGGTCTTCTCGGCCTCCTCGCCGACCGGCTTGAACACGCACGGGCCCGCGCACTGCGAGCGCAGTCGCCAAGGAGTAAGCGCAGGCCGCCGGCCGGTGCCTGCGCCGCCCGCGGCATCCCGGTCACCGTCGTGGACACCGCCTCGCCGCTGGAACGCGTCCTCGGCGGTTGCCTGCCCGCCGCGATCACT
>NZ_LGCN01000226.1 GCF_001279005.1 Streptomyces caelestis | reverse complement strand
ACACCGGGGTGTGCGACCCGACGGTTCGCACACCCCGGTGTCCGCGGTCCTCCGGTCCCCGGCCCGGCGCCCCTCTCACCGTCCTGCACGGCGGCCGGCCCCGCCCCCCCGCCGGGTCGGCCCCCCGTGCGACCCCCCACCCCCCCCCGGCCGCCCGGCCCCCCCCCGCCGCATCCCCGCCCCACCGCCCCACCGTCCCGCCCGTGACGCCCCCCGGCCCCACACGCCGGTGGTTCCCGGGCGCCGTGCCCCGGTCCGGGCCCGGACACCGGGGTGTGCGACCCGACGGTTCGCACACCCCGGTGTCCGCGGTCCTCCGGTCCCCGGCCCGGCGCCCCTCTCACCGTCCTGCACGGCGGGCGGCCGGTCCCCGTCGCTCCGGCCGCCCGCCGTCCCCTGCCCAGAAACGGAGTATCCGCATGAGCAGCACCCTCGAGGTCTGCATCATCGGCGCCGGCCCCCGCGGGCTGTCGGTGCTGGAACGGCTGCTGGCCAACGAGCGCGGCGCCCCGGCGCACAGCGCGGTCACGGTCCACGTCGTCGACCCCTCGGCGCCCGGCGCCGGCATGGTGTGGCGCACCGGGCAGTCGCAGCACCTGCTGATGAACACGGTGGCGTCGCAGATCACCGTCTTCACCGACGACAGCGCCCGGATCGACGGCCCCGTCGAGTCCGGCCCCAGCCTCCACGAGTGGGCGCAGACCCTGGCCCTGCTCGGCGACCCGGCCGAGGTCGACCCCGTCGCCCTCGCCGAGGCCCGGCGCCTGGGCCCCGACTCCTACCCCACGCGCGCCTTCTACGGCCGCTACCTCCAGGACTGCTTCGAGCGCATCGTGCGGTCCGCGCCCGCCCACGTCGAGGTCCGGGTGCACCGCTCGCGCGCCGTCGCCGCGGCCGACACGCACGGCGTGCCCGGCGGCCCGCAGGGCGTCCGCCTGGAGGACGGCACCCGGCTCAACGAGCTGGACGCCGTCGTGATGGCCCAGGGCCACGTCCCGGCCCGGCTGTCGGCGCGCGAGGCGCGCACCGCGAGCCTCGCGCGCATCCACCACCTCACCTACGTCACCCCGGCCAACCCGGCCGACCTGGACCTGACCGGCATCCGGCCGGGCCAGAACGTGCTGCTGCGCGGGCTCGGCCTGAACTTCTTCGACCACATGGCCCTGTTCACGCTGGGCCGCGGCGGCCGCTTCCAGCGCACGCCGGGCGGCGGGCTCCACTACCGCCCCTCGGGGAACGAGCCGAAGCTGTACGCCTTCTCCCGGCGCGGCGTCCCGTACCACGCGCGCGGCGAGAACGAGAAGGGCGCCACCGGCCGCTACTACCCCCGCCTGCTGACCGCCGAGTACATCGCGACGCTCCAGGAGCGCTCCGCCGCCGGCCGGCCGGTCCGCTTCGGCGAGGACCTGTGGCCGCTGATCTCCCGCGAGGTGGAGAGCGTCTACTACGGCGCGCTGCTGAGCGAGCGCGGCGACGGGGAGCTCCGGGAGGAGTTCACCGACCGGCTGCTCGCGCTGGACCCGGCGGCCGACCCGGCCGCCCTCCTCGACTCCTACGGCATCCCGGCCGGGGAGCGCTGGGACTGGGAGCGCCTGTCGCGGCCGTACGGGGAGCGGGAGTTCGCCGACCGCGGGGAGTTCACCGGCTGGCTGCTCGGATACCTGCGGCGCGACGTCGAGGAGTCCCGCAAGGGCAACGTCAGCGGTCCGCTCAAGGCCGCCCTGGACGTGCTGCGCGACCTGCGCAACGAGATCCGGCTCGCGGTCGACCACGGCGGTCTCGAGGGCGACTCGCACCGCGACGACCTGGAGGGCTGGTACACGCCACTCAACGCGTTCCTGTCGATCGGCCCGCCGTCCTCCCGCATCGAGGAGATGGTCGCGCTGATCGAGGCGGGCGTGCTGACGCTGACCGGTCCGGGCACGCAGGTCCGCATCGACACCACCGCCCAGGTGTACGTCGCGACGTCGACGGCGGTGCCGGGCGAGCCGGTGCGGGCCACCGCGCTGATCGAGGCCCGGCTGCCCGAGCCGGACCTGCGCCGCACCGACGACCCCCTGCTGCAGCACCTGCTCGACACCGACCAGGCGACGCCGTACCGGATCGCGGGCGCGGGCGGCACCAGCTACGAGACGGGCGGACTCGCGGTCACCGAGCGCCCCTACCGGCTGCTCGACGGCCGGGGCCGCGCCCACCCGCGGCGCTTCGCCTACGGCGTGCCCACGGAATCGGTGCACTGGGTGACCGCGGCCGGCATCCGGCCCGGCGTCGACTCGGTGACCCTCGGCGACTCCGACGCGATCGCCCGCTCGGTGCTGGCGCTGCCGCCGGTGGCCCACGTGCCCGTCGGCGTGCGGCCGGTGGACACCGAAGGCGACCTGTCCGGGGTGATCGTGTGACCGCGGCCTCCGACGGACTCACGGACGCCGGGCTGCTGTCGCCGGTCAGGGCCGGCACCCCCGTCGAGGCGGCCACCGGCGACCGGGCCTGGCTGCAGGCCATGCTGGACGCCGAGGCCGCCCTGGCCCGGGCGCAGGCATCGCTCGGCACCGTGCCGAAGGAGGCCGCCGAGACCATCACGCGGGCCGCCGACGCCGGCCGGCTCGACCTGCGGGCGCTGGCGCTCGCGGCCCGGGAGACCGCCAACCCGGTGGTCGGCCTGGTGAAGGCGTTCACCGCGGTGGTGGCCGAACAGGACGCCCACGCCGCCGAGTACGTGCACCGGGGCTCCACCAGCCAGGACGTCCTCGACACCGGCACCATGCTGGTCGCCCACCGGGTGCTCGGCATCGTCCGGGCCGACCTCGCGCGCAGCGCGCGGGCCCTGGCGGAGCTCGCCGCCCGGCACCGGGACACGCCGGCCGTCGGCCGCACCCTCGCCCTGCACGCCGTGCCGACGACGTTCGGGCTGAGGGCGGCGGGCTGGCGGCAGCTGGTCCTGGACGCGGAGGCGCGCCTGGCCCGCGTCCACGAGGGCGGGCTGCCCGTCTCGCTCGGCGGGGCGGCCGGCACGCTGGCCGGCTACCTGGAGTACGCGGCCGTCGGCGACGACGGCCGGCGGCCCGATCCGGGCGACTACCTGGACCGGCTGGCCGACGCGTACGCCGCCGAGACCGGCCTCGCCCGGCCCGTGCTGCCCTGGCACGCGCTGCGCACCCCCGTCGCCGACCTGGCGGCCGCGCTGGCCTTCACGGCCGGCGCGCTCGGCAAGATCGCCGTCGACGTGCAGTCGCTGGTCCGCACCGAGGTCGGCGAGGTCGCCGAGCCCGGTCCGGACGGCCGCGGCAGCTCCTCCGCCATGCCGCACAAGCGCAACCCGGTGCTCGCCACCCTGCTGCGCAGCGCGGCCCTGCAGGTGCCGGCCCTGGCCGCCGCGCTCACCCAGTGCCTGGTCTCGGAGGACGAGCGGTCCGCCGGCGCCTGGCACGCGGAGTGGCAGCCGCTGCGCGAGTGCCTGCGGCTGGCCGGCGGCGCGGCCCACACGGCGGTCGAGCTCACCGAAGGTCTCCAGGTCAGGCCCGGGCGGATGCGGGACAACCTCGCCCTGACGGGCAGCCAGATCGTCTCGGAGCGGCTGGCCGCCCGCCTCGCCCCGCTGCTCGGCAAGGCCGCGGCCAGGGAGCTGACGACCGAGGCCGCACGGGTGACGGGCAGCACCGGCCGCCCGCTGGCCGAGGTGCTCGCCGGCCTGCCGGGCCTGCCGCCCGCGGCCGTGGGCGAGCTCGCCGGCCTGTGCGACCCGGCCGGTTACACCGGAGCCGCCGCCGCCCTGGTGGACCGTGCGCTACGGCACTGACCCCCCACCCCACCCGCCGCCGCGGCCCGGAGCCACCGGGCCGCGGCGGCACGACCC
The DNA here is from genome assembly GCF_001279005.1 of Streptomyces caelestis. Classification (GTDB taxonomy): domain Bacteria; phylum Actinomycetota; class Actinomycetes; order Streptomycetales; family Streptomycetaceae; genus Streptomyces; species Streptomyces heliomycini. The sequence continues at coordinate 6,508 of NZ_LGCN01000226.1, read as the reverse complement.
GGAGAAAGCCGAGGAGAAGATGGCCAGTGCACGAGCCGCCCGAGGGCGGTGGATCGAGAACTGGGACCCCGAGGACGAGGAGGCGTGGGAGCGGGGAGGGAAGCACGTCGCCCGGCGCAACCTGGTGCTGTCGGTGCTCGCGGAGCACGTCGGGTTCTCCGTGTGGAGCATGTGGTCGGTCCTGGTGCTGTTCATGTCGCCGAAGATCGGACTGGACTTCGCGCCCGACGAGAAGTTCCTGATGGTGGTGGTGCCCACGCTGGTCGGCGCCCTGCTGAGACTTCCCTACAGCAGTGCCGTGACCCGCTTCGGCGGACGCAACTGGACCCTGTTCTCCTCACTGGTGCTCCTGGTGCCGGCGGCGGCGACGGTGTACTTCGTGCAGCGGCCCGGCACCCCGCTGTGGGTGTTCCTGCTGATCGGCGCGGCGGCCGGGGCGGGCGGCGGCAACTTCGCCTCCTCGATGACCAACATCACCGCCTTCTACCCGCAGCGCAAGCAGGGCTGGGCGCTCGGTCTGAACGCGGGCGGCGGCAACCTGGGCGTCGCCGCGGTGCAGCTGCTCGGCCTGCTGGTGATCTCCGTCGCCGGGGACACCCATCCGGCGTACGTCGCCGCGTTCTACCTGCCGCTGATCGCGCTGACCGCGCTGCTGGCCGCGCTGCGCATGGACAACGTGGCCATGGTGCGCGCCGAGCCGGGCGCCCAGCGCGAGGCCGCGGCGAACCCCCACACCTGGTGGATCTCACTGCTGTACATCGGCACGTTCGGCTCCTTCATCGGCTTCGGGTTCGCCTTCGGGCTGGTGCTGCAGAGCCAGTTCGGGTCCACGCCGCTCCAGGCCGCCTCGTTCACCTTCCTCGGGCCGCTGCTCGGCTCGGTGGCCCGTCCTCTCGGCGGCAGGATCGCCGACCGGTTCGGCGGGGCGCGCGTGACGATGTGGGCGTTCGCCGGGATGGCGGTCGGCGCCGGCGTCCTGCTGTGGGCCGGCGAGAACGGTTCGTTCGCGCTGTTCGTGGCCGGGTTCACCTGGCTGTTCGTGGTCAGCGGCGTCGGCAACGGCTCGACGTACAAGATGATCCCGGCGGTCTTCGCCCGGCAGGCGGAGGACGCCATCACCTCCGGCCGCGACGCGACGGCGGCCTTCGCGGCCTCCCGCCGCCTGTCCGGGGCCGTCATCGGCATCGCCGGCGCGGCGGGCGCGCTCGGCGGGGTCGCCATCAACCTCGCCTTCCGTTCGGCGTACGGCGGCGCGGGCGGCGGTGCGCCCGCGTTCTGGTCCTTCCTCGCCTTCTACGGGCTGTGCGCCGTGGTGCTGCGGGCCGTGTACCTGCGCGGCGAGCGTCCGAGCGACCCCCTGCCCGCCGCACAGCAGAGCCGGGCCTCCCATGTCCGGTGAGGGGAGGCCCGGACGGCAGCGGGAGAGCACCACCCACTGCCCGTACTGCGCGCTGCAGTGCTCCACCGTGCTGTCGGGCGAACGGGGCGGTGTGGCGGTGCGGCCCTCGGCCGACTTCCCGGTCAACCGGGGCGGGCTGTGCCAGAAGGGGTGGACGGCGCCCTCCGTGCTGGCCGTCCCCGACCGGCTGCTGACCCCCCTGGTGCGCGGGGCCGACGGCGTGCTCGCGCCGGCCGGGTGGGACGAGGCGCTCGACCTGGTGGCCGGCCGGCTGCGGGAGCTCCGCGCACGGCACGGCGCCGACGCGGTCGCGGTGTTCGGCGGCGGCGGGCTGACCAACGAGAAGGCGTACGCGCTCGGCAAGTTCGCCCGCGTGGCCCTGGGCACCAGCCAGATCGACTACAACGGCCGGTTCTGCATGTCGTCGGCGGCCGCGGCGACCACGGCGGCCTTCGGGCTCGACCGCGGGCTGCCGTTCCCGGTCACCGACCTGGACGGGGCCGACGTGATCCTGCTGGCCGGGGCCAACCCGGCGGAGACGATGCCGCCGCTGCTGCGCCACCTGGAGGACGCGGACCTCGTCGTCGTCGACCCGCGCCGCACCCGCACCGCCGAACGGGCCGCGCTGCACCTGAGCCCCGCCCCCGGCACCGACCTCGCCCTGGCCCTCGGCCTGCTGCACCTGGCGGTCACCGAGGGGCTGGTCGACAAGGAGTACGTGGACGCGCGCACCACCGGCTTCGACGCGGCCTGGGAGACCTGCGCCGCCTGGTGGCCGGAGCGCGTGGAGGAGGTCACCGGCGTGCCGGCGGACGACCTGCGCACGGCGGTGCGGCTGCTGGGCGGCGCCCGCCGGGCCTACGTGCTGACGGGCCGGGGCGCCGAACAGCACAGCAAGGGCTCCGACACGGTCGCCGCCTTCGTCAACCTGGCCCTCGCCCTGGGGCTGCCCGGCCGGGAGGGCAGCGGCTTCGGCACGCTGACCGGACAGGGCAACGGGCAGGGCGGCCGCGAGATGGGCCAGAAGGCGGACCAGCTGCCCGGCTACCGCTCGCTCGCCGACCCCGCCGACCGCGCGCACGTGGCCGCCGTGTGGGGCGTGGACGCGCGGGCACTGCCCGGCCCCGGCCGCAGCGCCTACGAACTGCTGGACGCCCTCGGCGGGGACGGGGGGCCGCGGGCGCTGATGGTGTTCGGGTCTAACCCGGTCGTCTCGGCGCCCCGGGCCGCCCACGTCACCGAGCGGCTGAAGGCCCTCGACCTGCTGGTGGTGGCCGACTTCGTGCCGTCCGAGACGGCCGCGCTCGCCGACGTGGTGCTGCCCGTGGCGCAGTGGGCCGAGGAGGAGGGCACGCTGACCAGTCTGGAGGGCAGGGTGCTGCGCCGCCGCGCCCATCTGACCCCGCCGCCCGGCGTGCGCACCGACCTGGAGGTGCTGCACGCGCTCGCCGTCCGGCTCGGCCAGGACGCCGGCCGCTTCCCCGTCCGGCCCCGGGAGGTCTTCGACGAGCTGCGCCGGGCCTCGGCCGGCGCCCGCGCGGACTACTCGGGCGTCAGCTACGCGCGCCTGGACGCGGGCGAGGCCCTGTACTGGCCCTGCCCGGCCGGCGGTGACGGCGCCGCCCATCCGGGAACGCCGCGGCTGTTCCTGGACCGGTTCGCGCACCCGGACGGGCGCGCCCGGTTCGCCTCCGTGGACCACCGGCCGTCCGCCCGGGAACCCGACGAGACCTTCCCCCTGTACGGGACGACCGGCCGGGTACTGGCCCAGTACCAGTCGGGCGCGCAGACCCGCCGGGTGCCCGAGCTGGTCGAGGCCGCGCCGGAGACGGTCGTCGAGATGCACCCGGACACCGCCCGCCGCTTCGGCCTGGCCGACGGGCAGACGGCCGAGGTCGGCTCGGTGCACGGCGCCACCCTGGCGCGCGTGCGGCTGACCCGTACGGTGCGCCCCGACACCGTGTTCGTGCCGTTCCACTTCCCGGGCGCCGGCCGCGCCAACCTGTTCACCGGCGACGCGCTCGACCCGCGCAGCCGCATGCCCGAGTTCAAGGTGAGCGCGGTGCGCGTCACGCCGGCGGGTGAGCGGCCGTGACCGGGGTCGTCATCGTCGGCGGCGGCCCGGCCGCGCACCGGCTGGCCGCCCGGCTGGTGGGGTACGGACACCCGGGCGGGGTGACCGTGGTCGGCGCCGAGCCGCGGCCCGCCTACCACCGGGCCCTGCTCGGTTCGGTCCTGGACGGCACGCTCGACGCCGGCCGGCTGGCGCTGCCCGCGCTGCCCGCCGAGGTGCGGCAGCTGACCGGCGTGCGGGTCACCGCCGTCGACCGGGCCCGCCGCACGGTGCGCACGGGCGACGGCCGCGCACTGCCCTACGACGTCCTGGTGCTGGCCACCGGGGCCCGGCCGAGGGTGCCGCCGGTGCCGGGTCTGGAGACCGGACCCGGCCGGCTCGCCGAAGGGGTGCGCGCGGTGCGCACCGCGGCCGACTGCCGTCCCCTGTCCGAGGGGCCCGTCGTGGTCCTCGGCGGCGGGATCCGCGGCGTCGAGACGGCCTGGGCGCTGAGCGGCACCGGTCAGGAGGTGGCGCTCGTCCACCCCGCCGGGCACCTGATGGAGCGCCACCTGGACGCGGCGGGCGCCGCGGTGCCCGCCGCGTGGCTCGCCGGCCGGGGCGTCACGCTGCACCTGGGCCGCCGGGCCGCCGAGTACACGCCGGGCAAGGTCGTCCTCGACGACGGCCAGGTCCTGGCGGCGGGCACCGTGCTGCTGTGCACGGGCACGGTGGCGGAGACCGCGCTGGCCCGCGCGAGCGGCCTCGACGTGCGCGAAGGGGTCGTCGTCGACGCCCTGCTGCGCACCGGCGATCCGCGCGTCCACGCGATCGGCGACTGTGCCGAGCACGCGGGCGCGGTCGGCACGACCGTGCTCCAGGCGTGGGAGCAGGCGGAGGCGCTCGCCCTGACCCTCACCGGGCGGCAGCGGCCGTACGCGCCCGGGCGGCGCGTGCTGCGGCCGCGCACCCCGGGCAAGGACATGGTCGTCCTCCCGCCGGCCGGCCCCGCCCGGCCGGACAACACCGACGGGACGGACGACATCGACGGGACGGTCTCGCTGCTGGACCGGGCGGGGGGCCGCCACGCCCGCCTCGTGCTGCGCGACGGGCGCCTCCACGAAGGGGCCGTCATCGGCTCGCCGTCCGCCGTCGCCGCCGTGAGCCGGCTCTACGCCCGCGACGAGCCGGTCCCCGCCGACCTGCTCGCGCTGCTGACCGGCGCCGACGGCGCGTACGCGGGCGACGGGACGCTGCCGGACGAGGCCGTGGTGTGCCACTGCAACAACGTCACCGGGAAGGCCCTGAAGGACGCCTGGCACCGCGGCGCGCACGACGAGGCGGCGCTGGCCCGGGCGACCCGGGCGACGACGGGGTGCGGCGGCTGCGCCTCGGTCGTACGGCGGCTGTGCACCACCCTCGCCGACGACGGCGACGACACCCCCGCGGAAGGAGCGACGCCGTGACAACGCGCACCCTGGTCGTGGCCGGCCACGGCATGGTGGGCCACCGACTCGTCGAGGAGATGCTCACGCACGACCGGCACGGCCGGTGGCGCGTCGTCGTGCTCGGCGAGGAACCGCGCGCCGCCTACGACCGGGTGGCGCTGTCCTCCCTGCTCGACGGCGCCACGCCCGACGACCTCGCCCTCGCCGGGCCCGACGTCCTCGGCGACGGCCGCCTGCGGCTGCGCCCGGGCACGACGGTGACCGGCGTCGACCGCCGGGCCAGAACGGTGACCTGCGACGACGGCACCGAGACCGGCTACGACGCGCTGGTGCTGGCCACCGGTTCGCGGCCGTTCGTGCCCCCCGTGCCCGGACGCGACCTGCCGGGGTGCTTCGTGTACCGGACGGTGGAGGACGTCGCGGCGATCCGCGCGGCCGCCGTAGCGGGCCGGGAGGCGGTGGTGGTCGGCGGCGGGCTGCTCGGCCTGGAGGCCGCGAACGGCCTGAGGCTGCTGGGCATGCGGCCCCGCGTGGTGGAGATGGCGCCGTGGCTGATGGCCCAGCAGATCGACGAGGGCGGCGGCCGGGTGCTGGCCGGGGCGATCGAACGGCTCGGGGTGGGCGTGCACTGCTCCAGCGCGCTGCACGCGGTCGGCGCGGGCCCGGACGGCCGGGCCGACCGGGTCGAACTGGCCGACGGCACGGTGCTGGACGCCGCGCTCGTCGTCTTCGCCGCCGGGGTGCGGCCGCGCGACGAACTCGCCGCCCCGCTGGGGCTCGAGCGCGGTGGGCGCGGGGGCTTCCTGGTGGACGGCTGGTGCCGGACCGCGGACGAGCACATCTGGGCGATCGGCGAGTGCGCGGCCGTGGAGGGCCGCTGCCACGGGCTGGTGGTCCCCGGCTTCCGGATGGCCGAGACGGTGGCCCGGCAGCTGGTGGACGGGGCGGGCGAGCCGTTCGCCGGGGCGGACGGCTCCGCCAAGCTCAAGCTCCTCGGCGTCGAGGTGGCCGGCTTCGGCGACGCGCACGCGCGCGCGCCGGGGGCGATCGAGTACGTACGGGAGGACCGGCGGGCCGGCACCTACGCGAAGGTGGTCCTGGCCGCGGACGGCCGCACGCTGCTCGGCGGCGTCCTGGCCGGCGACACCCGCGCCTACCCGGTGCTGCGCGGCCTGACCGGCCGCGAACTGACCGCGTCGCCCGACGAGTTGCTGACCGGGGCGGCCGGGGGCAGCTGAGCCTCCGGCCGGTCCGGTGGGAGTGGGACGGTGAACCTCCGGGGGCGGGCAGCGGGGCGGACCCCGTCGCCCGCCCCCGGCGGATCAGTGCCTTCGGCTACGGAAGCGGAGAGCGGCTTCGACGGCCGCGGTGTCCTCAGCCGTAGTTGATCCAGGCCCGGGTGGCGCCGTTCTCAGGATTGACGTCGAGGTACTCGGCCCGGCCGTCGTCGTTGAGGTCGGCGAACTGGATACGCGCTCCGTCGACGAGGACGCCGCTGGCGACGGTTTCCTGCGGGTACCACAGCCAGTCGCTGCCGACCGGTTCCTTGGGGTTGGGTCCGCCGTTGATCCACGCCTGGACCGAGCTGTCGGCGTTGACCTTCAGGTA
>NZ_LGCN01000225.1 GCF_001279005.1 Streptomyces caelestis | reverse complement strand
CGCCTGGACCGAGCTGTCGGCGTTGACCTTCAGGTAGTCGGCTCTGCCGTCGCCGTTGAGGTCGGCGAAGCGGATGGTGCTGCCCGCCGCGCCGACGCCGCCGGCGACGGTCTGCTGCGGGTACCACAGCCAGTCGCTGCCGACCGGCTCCTTGGGGTTGGGTCCGCCGTTGATCCACGCCTGCACGGAGCTGTCGGCGTTGACCTTCAGGTAGTCGGCTCTGCCGTCGCCGTCGAGGTCGGCGTACACCACGGTACTGGTGCCTCCGCTGAACGTTCCGGACGCGATGGTCTCCTGCGGGATCCAGCCCTTGACGGGGCCTCCACCCGGGGCGCCACCGTCGTCGGGCGCCTCGATCCGGCCGGCCTGGCCCGCGCTCACGAGTCCGTCGTAGAACGCTCCCGCCATCTTCTGGTAGCCGCGGTCGTTGGGGTGCAGGCCGTCGGCCAGATCGGCGGTGGTGACCGCGTCCATGTCGACCAGCCAGACGTTCTTGCCGGCCGCCCGCCGGGCCTCCACGACACCCGGGATCGCCGCGTTGTACGTGGCGATCCGTTCCGCGGTCCCCGGGAACGAGGACGGCACGATGGTCGAGACCAGCAGGGTGACCCCGGGGTCGTACCGCAGGATCTGGTCGATCAGGCTGCCGAGTCTGGCCGGCGCGCCCCCCGGATCGACGTTGTTGCTCATGTCGTTGGTGCCGATGTGCAACAGCACCACGTTGGGCCGGTACGTCGTCAGGACGGAGTCCGCGATGCCGGCGATGTCCTTGATCAGCCAGCCGGGGTGGCCCTCGTTGGCGACGGGTGAAAGGGCCGGTCCCGAGCGCTGCGAGCCGACGTACTCCACCTTCCTGTCCTGCTGGTTCAGGTGGACGTACAGCGTCGACCGGTACCCGGCTCCGCTCGAACTGCCCGTGCCGTACGTGATCGAGTCACCCAGCGGCATGATGCGCAGGTGTGCGTCGGAGGCGCCCACCCCGCGGTTCAGCCGCTGGATGGTCTCGAGCAGACGGTTGACGGCGTTGCCGTTGAGGACGTCGGCCACATAGCCGAGCGGGTTCGCCCAGTTCCCGAGCTTCACCGCCCAACCACGCAACGTCCTTTGCGCGTTGGCGATCAGGGAGGCGGCACTCTCCGACGCGAACGACACGAACGCACCGAGGAAGCCGCCGGCGAGCGCCGACCACATGGCGGTGCCCAGGGCGGCGCCCCATGCCTCCCCGTCGATCGGCTTGCCGTCCAGGGCGGCACTCAACAACTCGCTGACGCCCCCCGACAGGGCTCCCGCCACGGCGCCGCAGACCGGTGCGGCGGCAGCAGCGCCCGGAGCGAAGGCGGCCAGGCACAGTGCGGTGGCCGCGACAGCGGTGGCGGTGGAGAGCAGGCCCGTGACGAACTTCTTCCAGAAGCCGTCCCAGAAGCCCGCAGCGCTGACGTCGCCGGCCGGCACCACGATCACCAGGCTGTCACCGACGGCATGGACGCTGCCGTCGTAACTGACGCCGTCCTCCTGCTCCTGGTAGTAACCCACGCTGTTCCTGTCGGCGTTCAGCGTGAGGGCTCTGCTGAGCGACATCCCGTCGGCCTGGTCCCCGCGGATGGCGCCGACCATGTCCCGCATCTGCTGGTGCAGCAGATCCGGCTGGGCCCCGGGATTGAAGTCAAGAGCCGCCACCAGGTCGTCGTCACCACTCGCCAACGGGCGAAGGCCGCCGGCGTCCCGGGCGCAACCGAGCCGCAGGGCGGCGACACCCTCCCCCACCGGCGTGGTGGCGAAGGACGTGGCATGGGCCGAGCACCCTCCGGACTCCGCCGCGGCGGCTTCCTGAGTGACACCGGGCAGCGCGGACCCGGCGAGTACCAGCGCCACCGAGAGAATCAGCACCAGGAGGGACACACCTCCCGAAGATCTCCTTCTCGTCAGGATCGCTTGACACAGGTTGCTGCGCACTGCTCTTCCTCCTTCTGAGCGGCGCGCATACCGGAGACGCGATCACCCACGGCCGGAACGCTGTCGCACGGTCACCACAGCGGTGGTTCCGATGTCCGTGCCGGCCGGTGGCTGGTGGACCGGTGGCTCATGGGGCGGTGCGCCGGTATGGGCGCGGCTGTCGTGATCATGAATGTGTGTGAGGGTGTATCGGACCCAAGCTACGGATGCGGCGGCTCGCGCTCGTCCCCCTGCGGAGGACACTTCCACGTAGCTCGCACGGGGGACGGACCCCGTGGACCGCGACCTCGGCCCCGGGGCGTACGCGCCGTCGTCCGCAGGCCACGGTCCCGGCCCTCACCGACCGCCTCCGGCTTGCTGTCGACCCTGCGTACGCCGGACAGGGGGAACTCCGACCAGAGGCCCACCGTGCCCTGCAGGCCCTGTTCTCGTGTGGCTACGACGAACAGACATGGAGCGCTGAGTGACTCCGTGGGGGTGTGTCGCGCTGCTGGGGGCGGCGAAGTCTGCGTGCGCCGTCTCGACGGGCTCCGGGTACGCCCGGGCCTTCCCGTACTCGGTCAGCGCCCGGCGACCGGTGGGGAGGCTGTGACTGTGCCTCTTGTGGCGGCCGGTGGGGATGAGCAGGTCTGGCCGGGTCTCCTCGGGTGTCTCGCCGTTCGCACGGCGGCGGAGGGCGGTGTGCGGCATGCCGTCGGTGACGACCGGCGGTCGGCTCTCCCTTGCCGGTTCGGCAAGAGGAGCGGCATCGCTGACGAGGAATCCGGCCGGTGACGGGAGGGCGTGCGCCCGGGCGTGAGGGCGTCAGGAGGTGGGGCGGGCGCGCAGGTGGGCGCGTTCGCCCTGTTTGCCGAAGATGACCAGCAGCTCCACCGGCTGGTCGTTGTCGGGGCCCAACCAGTGCGGGACGTGGGTGTCGAATTCCGCGACTTCCCCCGGCGCCATGACCAGGATGCGGTCGCCCAGGTGAAGGCGGAACCTGCCGTTGAGGACGTAGATCCATTCATAGCCCTCGTGCGTCCGGAGCTCGGGCTCGCCGGCGGTGGGGCTGATGACGAGTTTGTGCGCGTGCAGGCCGCCCGGCCTGCGGGTCAGCGGCACGTACGTCATGCCGTCGCGCGTGACGGGGCGCAGATGGAGGCGGGGATCGCCCGTCTCCGGAGCGCCGACGAGCTCGTCGAGCGGGACGTTGTAGGCCCGGGCCAGGGGCAGGAGGAGTTCCAGGTTGGGTTTGCGGCCTCCGCCCTCCAGGCGGGAGAGCGTGCTCTCCGAGATCCCGGTGAGTTCGGCCAGCGCGGCCAGCGTGAGGGCGTGCCGGCGGCGCAGGTCCCGCAGCCGGGGTCCGACGCCGGCCAGCACGTTCTCGAATTCATCCATGCGCCGCATCTTGCTGAAACGGCATGAAGGATTGCAACTTTTCGGGGCCTGGACGCACTCTCCTGGCGACGTGAGCCATGCACCTCGTTGCCCACTGAGGCAATCCCGCCCCTTATCGCTCAGGAGAGCTGCCGATGCCCACTCCCGCTCGCACCGCCGGGAAGGTCCCGGATGCGGATGCGCCGGATCCGCGCCGGTGGACGACGCTGATCGTGGCGTCGGTCGCCACCCTCATGGTCGTGCTCGATGTGTCCATCGTGAACATCGCGCTGCCGCAGGCGCAGAGGGACCTCGCGATGGGCGACGCGAACCGCCAGTGGATGATCACCGCCTACGCACTCGCCTTTGGAGGACTGCTGCTCCTCGGCGGGCGCATCGCCGACTTCGCCGGACGCAAACGCATCCTCACCATCGGGCTGCTGGGCTTCGCGGCAGCCTCCATGCTCGGCGGTCTGGCACCCGACCCGGGCACCCTGTTCACCGCACGCGCCCTGCAAGGCGTCTTCGCCGCACTCCTGGCGCCCGCGGCGCTCTCCCTCATCACCGTTGCCTTCACCGACCCGAGAGAACGCGCCAAGGCATTCGGGATCTTCGGCGCGTTCCAGGGCGGCGGAGGAGCCGTCGGACTTCTCCTGGGCGGCGTCCTCACCGAGTACGCGGGCTGGCGCTGGTGCATGTACATCAACGTCCCCATCGCCCTGACCGTCGCTCTCGCCGCCTGCCGCTTCGTCCGGGAGAGCCGCGCCGCGGGCGACCGGCGCTACGACCTTCCCGGCACTTTGCTGGTGACCGGTGGGCTGGTCGCCCTCGTCTACGGCTTCACCCAGGCCGCCGACGGCGGAGGCTGGACGGCTCCCGTCACCGTGATCCTCCTGGCGGCCGCCGTCCTGCTGCTGACCGCGTTCGTGCTCGTGGAACGCCGCACCGCCCACCCCCTGCTGCCGCTGCGGGTAGTCATGGAACGCAACCGGGCCGGAGTGTTCCTGGCCAACCTCCTCATCGGCGCCGGCATGTTCGGCATGAACCTCTTCATGACGTACTTCCTCCAGGTCAACCTGCACTGCACCCCGCTGCAGGCCGGCATCGCCTTCCTGCCCTTCAGCGCCGGGATCATCGCCACCACCACACTCGGTGCGCCCCTGGTCATCCGCTTCGGCCCCAAGCCCCTGATGGTCGCCGGCACCGCCCTGGCCACCGCAGGACTGCTCTGGCTCACCCGCCTGGACAGTGCCTCCGGCTACACCGGGGAGGTCCTGCCGACCCAGATCCTCGTGAGTGCGGGCGTGGGCCTGTTCTTCCTGGCAGGCCCCGACGTCGCGCTGTCCGGCGTCGATCCGCGCGACGCCGGAGTGGCCGGCGCCGCACTCACCACCAGCCAGCAGATCGGCGCGGCCCTCGGCCCGGCACTCCTCAACACCCTCTACCTTGCTGCCGTCACCGGCTACCTCACCCCCCGCACCCCGGCCGGCGGCGAAGCATCCCGCGCCCTGCGGCTTCAGGGCTTCCTGCACGGCTACCGCATCGCGTTCATCGTCGCCGGCGCCCTCCTGGCCGCAGCCGCCCTCGCCTTGACCCTTCTGGTGAAAACATCCAAAACCCCCACAGAAGCACAGCCCACCGCCCTCGCCCCCACCCACTGACCGGAAAGGCGCCACCCCGATGAACGACTCCACCCGAGGAGCTCAGGCCCCTGCCGAGGCGGCACGGTTCTGGGAGAACCTCTACCGCGGCAAGGACGCCGTGTGGAAGGGCGACCCCAACCCGGTGCTCGCCGAAACCGCCGCACAGTTCACCCCGCCCGGACGGGCCCTGGACCTGGGCTGCGGCGAAGGCGGCGACACCGTCTGGCTCGCGACCCACGGCTGGCACGTCACCGCCGTCGACATCGCCCCCACCGCACTGCAGCGCCTCACACAGCACGCAGCCCGCGCAGGCGTCACCGCCCGCGTGTCCACTCAGCAGCACGACCTCGCCGCGACCTTCCCCACCGGGACGTTCGACCTCGTGTCCGCCCAGTACCTCCAGACCCCCTACGACCTCCCCCGCGCCGACATCTTGCGCCAGGCCGCCCACGCCCTCACCCCCGGCGGGCTCCTCCTCGTCGTCGACCACGGCTCGGTGCGCCCCTGGGCCTGGAACACCGACCCCGACACCCGCTTCCCCCGCCCACAGGAGATCTTCGACGAACTCGCCCTCGACCCCGATCGGTTCACTGCCGCCCGCCTGGCATCCCCCGAGCGCGAGGCGACCGGCCCGGACGGCCGGAAAGCAACCGTGACCGACACCGTTGTCGCCGTCCGGCGCATCTGAGAACCCACCGCACCGCACCCCGGCCGGCCCTCGTCACGACGCGCCCAGCCTCATTCCCTTCAGGAGCCCCCCCATGGCAGACCTCTTCGAGCCGGTGACCGTCGGCAAGTGGACCCTGAACAACCGCATCGTCATGGCACCCATGACCCGCAACCGCGCCACCCCCGACGGCGTACCGACCGACCTCATGGCCACCTACTACGGCCAGCGAGCCACCGCCGGGCTGATCATCACCGAAGGCGTGCAGCCCAGCACCGTGGGCCAGGGGTACATGAACTCACCCGGCCTGCACACCCCCGCCCAGATCGCCGCCTGGCGCACCGTCGCCGACGCTGTCCACCAGCACGGCGGGCGCATCGTCGCGCAGATCATGCACGCCGGACGCGTCTCACATCCCGACAACAAGCACCACGCCGAAACCGTCGCCCCCAGCGCCATCGCCGCCCCCGGCGAGATGTTCACCGCCACCGGCCCCCAGCCCCACCCCGTCCCCCGCGCACTGGACACCGACGAAATCCCCCTCGTCATCGACGAATACGCCCACGCCGCACGGGCCGCCGTCGACGCCGGACTCGACGGCATCGAGCTCCACGCCGCCAACGGCTACCTGCTCCACCAGTTCCTCGCCCCCCACACCAACCGGCGCACCGACTCCTACGGCGGCACCCCGAAGGCACGCGCCCGCTTCGTCATCGAGGTCGCCCAGGCCGTCTCCGACGCAATCGGCGGCGAACGCGTCGGCATCCGCATCTCACCCGCCATCAACCTCCACGGCGCCATCGAGGACGACGCGGACGACACCGCCGCCACCTACCGCACGCTCGTGGACGCCCTCTCCGCCATGGGCCTGGCCTACCTGCACACCATCGGAGACCCCACCACGCCCCTCATCGAGGATCTCTCCCACCGCTTCGCCGGCCCTCGCATCATCAGCAACGGCTGGGACCCGGTCACCGACGCCGCCATCGCCCAGTCACTGCTCGACGGCGACCAGGCCGACCTCGTCGCCGTCGGCCGCGCCTTCATCGCGAACCCCGACCTCGTGCAGCGCTGGCGGACCCAGGCACCCCTGAACCAGCCCGACGTGAACACGTTCTACGGCGGCGACCACCGCGGCTACACCGACTACCCGCCCCTGTGACCAGGGCCCGGGGCCAACGCAGTCACCCTCGCCTCCTTGGAATCCGGCCGACCATCACCCGACCGGAAACCCGGGTACTCCTCGCGACGGGCGCCCCCGTCACCCCGCACCGACTCGGAGCCGAAGACGTACGGCGATCGGCCGAAGGCGCCGCCTCGGGCCGGCCCTTGGGGCACGGGCGGGCGCTCAGATCGTCACGCCCGGCCGCCGCCGCGGAAGTTCGGCGTGCCGCACCGCGTCGGAGGCCAGGGCGACGGCCACGCCCAGGCCGGCGAAGCCGCCGCAGGCGGCGAACACCGGGGCGGCGCCCCAGGCTCCGATGGCGGCGCCGACCAGCGGATAGCCGAGGGGGGCGAGACCGACCATGGTGAGCATGACGACGGAGGTGACCCGGCCCAGATAGGCCGGGTCCGCCGCGGTCTGGATGAGGGTGCTGTCCAGGCTGCCGAAGACACCCGCGCACAGTCCGACGACCACGGCCAGCAGCACGGCGAGCCACAGGGTGGGCGCCAGCGCGATCGAGGCCGCGCCCACGCAGGCCACGAGCAGCGTCCCGGCCATCACCAGGCCGGCCCGCGGCAGCCGGCCGGCGACCGCGAGCAGCGCGGCGCCGGCCGCGGCTCCAGCGCCGAAGCCGCCGATGATCCAGCCGTAGCCGGAAGGGCCCCAGCCGCGTTCGGCGTTGAGGAGCACCAAGCCGACGTTGAGAGTGCTGACGAGGCCGAGTTCGCAGACGGCGCCGACGGCGACGAGCGGGCCGATGAGGCGGTGGCGGCGGATGTAGCGCAGGCCGTCGAGCAGGTCCCGCCGCACGGTGCCGGGCTCCGGCCGCTTCGCGTCGGACGTCCCGAGGGGCCGTATCCGTGTCGTCAGCAGGAGCGGCAGGGAGAGGGCGATGAGCAGTCCGGCGACGGTGAAGGCGGCCGCGGGTCCGCCCAGTCCCATGGCCAGGCCGCCGATCGGCGGGCCCGCGATCTGGCTGAGGCGCATCGACAGCGAGCGCATGCCGGTGACCCGGGCCAGCTGGTCGGGGGTGGTGATCCGGGGCGGGAGAGCACCGACGGCGGGTACGAACAGTGCGTCGACGGCGCCGAAGACGAGCGCCACCGCGACCAGGATCCACAGGGCCGGAGCCGTCAGCGCGACACCGGCGGCCACGGCCAGGATGAGGAGGCAGCGCAGCGTGTCACTGCCGAGGATCACCCGGCGGGGGTCGAACCGGTCGGCCACCACGCCCCCACCGAGCATGAGCAACGCCCGCGGTACCGCCCCGGCGGCCATGACGAGGCCGACCTCGGTGGGACCGGCGGCCTTCTGCGCGGACCAGGCCAGGGCGACGAAGTACACGCTGTCGCCGATGAGGGAGACGGTGTAGGCGGTGAGCCAGCGCAGGACGTTGCCGTCGCGGTGGGCCGGTGCGGCGGCGTGTTCGGGCAGGACTGTCTCCGGGGCGGCCAAGGTGGGCTCCAGTACGTCGGGGAGTCGGCCGGGTCAGGGCCGGAAGGGAAAGCCGTAGAGGTGCACGGACACGTGCTCGCGGTCCTGGGTGTCGTCGGCCGCCTTGGCGGCACTGCCGCGCTCCCGCCAACGCCGGGCCAGCGCCTCGAACTCGCGGCTCATCTCGGCGAGTTCGTCCGGAGTGAGGTCGAGCAGCCATTCGGAGCTGAAGGCCGCGTCGGTCCACGCCTTCCCCCAGGCGGACCTCTGGTCGAGATACGTGCGGTACTGGGCGACGCGGGTGTCGAAGATCCCCCGGGACACCGCGCCGACGGCGGCGGCGCCCTCGGGCGTGTCCGCGAAGTCCGACTCGCGGAAGCCCCAGCCCTCTTCGGACGTCACCTGCCACCACCGCTCGCGGCCGTCGGTGCCCCGGCCGCTCGCCTGGCTCACGAAGCCGTGCTCGGCCAGCTTGCGCAAGTGGTAGCTGACCAGCGAGGGCGTCTCGTCGACGTGCTCGGCGAGCTGGGAGGCGGTCGCGGTGCCCGCGGCGTACAGCAGCCGGTAGAGCCGCATCCGCAGCGGGTTCATGAACGCCCTCAACCGTGAGAGGTCGGTGATCTGCTCGGGCTCGTGCTTCGGTCGCATGCGCTCACCGTAGATGTGAAGCGAAAACTTCGCAATAATCGCTTCAGAGTTGGGCGGCCGGGCAGCCCGGTTTCGTGCGCGGGGGAGGGAGACAGCCGGTCGAGCTCGACTCGACCGCCGCCGACGAGGTCGGTGCCGAGTGTCTCCAGGCACAAGCAGACCGGTGACCTCGGCGATCGCCTCCGCCGGGGGAGCCGATGAGCAGGTGTCGGAATCCATCGACGGGACCGTTCACCGACGTTGATTCCCGGCCCAAGGCGCTGACACCGCCCATCCGTGGGTTCGTGATCACGGTGCCGAGCGCCGGCAGACGATCGTTCACCGACACTCGGGCTCCGCCGAGGAGGTCCACGCGGCGGAGCATCGTGGATCAGTGCGCCCGCGGTGACGGCTCCGGACGGGGGGGTGTCTGCCCCCGGACATTCCTGGAGCGGGGGACCAGTGAGGTTCCCCGGGAGGCGGGAAGGGATGACGGCAGGTCAGAGGGGACTCGCAGAGAGGAGCCCTGCTGATGCCTGCCGCTCGGCGAGGTCTTCCCGCTGGAAGGTGTGGTCCGCAAGGGCTGGACGGGGTGCGCTCCGCGTCCCCGCCGCCGGTGGCCCGTCGGCCGTTCACCGGCGCCGACGGATCCCTGGCGCCGGCTCCCGTCGCGGTGTTCCTGGGCCCCCGGCCCGTGGAGAGCCGGTGGGACCGGTGTCCGCGCGAACGCGGTCCCGGCTGCGGAGGGCCGTGTCCGTCCGGCGCTGCGAGGCCTGACCGGCCACGAACCGGCAGCGTCTTCCGACGAGTCGCCGACCGGGGGTCCGAGCGTTCGGTACTGCGGCGGAAACGGGACAGGGGCCCGGCACGAACCGCCCCGGCGTGCCGGGCCCCGCTGTTCCGGTGTGCCGGCGCACGCACCCTCGTTCGGTGCGCCGGCACACACGGTCCAGACCCTGCCGAGCCGGACATGGAGGAAACCGGTGTGCCTCGGCAGGGTCTTCCTCGCGGAGCCGCGTCGGGGGTGGACGCGGGTCCGCGGTCCTGGGGGTGGTGCGGTGCCGCCCCGCCGGCGCCGGGTGGGCGCGGCGCGGGGTCGGCCGGTGCAGGTCGTGGCCCGGCCGCCGCCCGGGGGTGGTGGGTGCGGCCGGTGGGGTGCGGGGTTGTCCCGCGTAAGTCGGTTCAGGTCAGTTGTCGTACGGGCGGCGGGTCTTGGCCTCCTTGGTGGCCAGCGCCCACCAGCTCAGCTTGTCCCAGAGGACCTTGGCGGCCGCCTCGGCGTTCGTGGGGTCGGTCAGGTTGCCCTCGGCGTCGAACTGCGCCCAGGGGCCGTGGAAGCTGATGGCGTCGCGGACCGGGACGGCGTGCAGCTCGTTGAAGATGTGCCGCAGCTGCTGGACGGCGCGCAGGCCGCCGGCGAGGCCGCCGTAGCCGACGAAGCCGACGGGCTTGGCGTGCCACTCGTACTGGGTCCAGTCCGCGGCGGCCTTCAGCGCGGCGGGGAAGCTGTGGTTGTACTCCGGCGTCACCACGACGAAGCCGTCCGCCGCCGACAGCCGGGCGGAGAACGCCGCGAGCAGTTCGGCGACCTCGGGCGACGGCTCGTCGGTCAGGGCGGTCGGCAGCGGGAAGTCCGCCAGGTCGACCAGGTCGACCTCGATGTCGTCGCGTCCGTCGGCGGTGCCGACGAACCAGTTCGCGATCGTGGGCCCGAACCGGCCCTTGCGCACACTCGACAGGATCACGGCCACGCGGATGCGGTCACTCGACATGTCAGCCCTTTCACGGCGGTTCATTTCCTCCACCACCAGAAGAACAAACCCGCATGCTGGTTTCCAAGTCGTATCGAAAAATCCGATGGGACACCAGCCTCCGGGGGGCATACGACGGACGCCGCCGACCAGCAGTCATCTGAGCGTGGGCGAGGTCAGGAGGGGAAGCGGGCGGGGGAGGAAACCAGATGGTCCGCCTTCCTCCCGTGGACGTCATGCTGCTGTATTCGCACTGTCTTGTGAGGCGTCTTCCTCGGAGCGCGGCTTCGTGGCGCTCCGCCCACGTGTACGGTCCATCTCGCGCCACTCCGGCCGCAGGCCGGCCAGATTCGTGGTGAGGAGGTACGCGGCGCCGCAGGCGAGCAGTACCGGCACGAGTCCGGCGGCGGTCACCGCCGCCCCGGCGAGCAGCCCGCCGAGAGGGATGCCGGCCCAGGCCAGCGAGTCGCCGAGGGCGTTGACCCGGCCCAGCATCCGACGTGGTGTCCGTTCGACGAGGACGGCTCCCAGCACCGGGTTGACGAAGCCGGCGCCGAACCCGCTGAGGGCGAAGACGGCCAGTACCGCCTCCGTCGGGGCGTCGAAGGCGAGGATCAGGAACCTCGGTGCCCCGGCCAGGAGGAACCCCGTGAAGAACACCAGCCGGCGCCGCAGTCGGTGTGCGACCACTGCGGCGATCAGGCTCCCGCCGACCGCCGCGGCCCCCATGACGCTGCCCATTAAACCGATCGTGGCCGGTCCGTTGCCGGACTCCCTGGCCCAGACGGGTACGAGCACCGAGGTGATCGCCGCGTCCAGCAGGTTGGTGATGCCGACCATGACGATGACGGTGAGCAGGAGCGGATCGCCGCGCAGGAAGGTGAAGCCTTCGCCGAACCGCTGCCAGTAGCCCGGTCCGGTTCCCCCGGCGGGCGAGGGGGCTTCCTCGACCGCGTGCCCCGTGCCGCGAGGCAGCGCGAGTTTGACGATCACCGATCCGAGGGCGAAGCAGGCCGCGTTGGCGGCGAGGGCGGTCAGGGGACCGAGTAGCGCCACCAGGGATCCGCCGACCGCCAGGCCGACGGTGGAGGCCAGCCGCTCGATCACGCCGGCCAGACCGGTGGCCCGTTCCAGCGGCACCCGGCCACGCTCGGCCGCCTCCGGGACCATCACCTCCTTGGCCAGGTCGCCGGGGCCGCGGGCCGCGCCGATCAGGGCGACCAGGGCCAGCAGGAGCGGAAAGGAGAGCAGGTGCAGGGCGTGCAGCAGGGGCACTGCGGCGGCGGCGGTCGCGCTGGCCAGATCGGTGGTCCAGGAGACGGCCCGCGGGCCGATCCGGTCCACCAGCGGTCCGGTGAGCGCCTTGACCAGCACGTAGGGAGCCATCTCGCAGAAGGCGACCAGTCCGGTCTGAGTGGCGCTGCCGGTAGTGACGAGGACGAACCAGGGCAGCGCCACGACGGAGATCCGCGTGCCGGTCAGCGACACGGCCATGGCCGCCAGCACCCCGCCCAGCGGCCGTAAGGACCGCCTGCCGGATATTTCGTCAACGCCCGGGGCGTCCTCCGTCATGGCGCCTCCGTTCCCGTCGCTGTCTCAGGACCGGTGTGCCCCTCCGGCGGGGCAGGTGTATCCAGCTCAGGCAGGATGTGCGTGATGACACCGACCCGCTCGGACCCCTTCGGGGCACTCGCCGCCGCCTCGGGCGTGTCTTTTCGGTAGCGGGCGATGACGGCCCGCAGTTCCTGCCGCAGGGCGACGGCTTCTTCTGGTGTGAGCCGCAGGGCCCAGTCGCTCATGTCAAAGGTGCTGTGCCACGCGCGGGGCATCGTCTGCAGCTCGTTCAGCGTCTGCTGGGTGCGCAGGGTGTAGGTGGCGGCGACGGACTGCAGATACGTCAGCGCGGCCTCGGGCTCCCGGTCGGCCAGCTCCCGATCGTTGAGCTCCGTCATCTGATGTATCGAACGCCACCAGCGCTCCCGCGCGTTGCCGCGCTCGGTGTCCTCCTCGACGAAACCCGCCGCACCGAGCTGCCGGAGGTGATAGCTGGCCGTACCGGAATTCACACCGAGCCGCTCGCCGCTCCGCGAGGCGGGTGGCCGTCGACGGGCCGTACTTCCGCAGCAGCCCGACCAACTGCACGCGCACCGGATGCGCCAGGGCACGCAGCCCTTTGGTATCCAGGACAACCGAGTCCTCTTCACCGTTCGGGCCGCCCGGCCTCTCCACTGCATCAGTCATACGGCACACGATAAACCGCAAAGAGTTCTTTGCGAAGAACTCTTTGCGGTTTGGCTAGTCCGCAGCCTGTCCACCACGAGCTCGTCACATGTGAGCCTTCCTGGCTTTCTGCGGGCGCATCGGGGTGCAGATTGAAGGGAGGCGTGGTTGCTCCTGGGGCATGGTTGCTGGAGACATACGCGCGCCTGGTCGTTCGGCTTCCCCTCCGCCGTGGCTGACTTTCCGTGGCTCAGGCCCAACAGGGGGTCAGAGGGCAGGTCCCATAGACGGCTTCGCGTCGGCGAGCGTCACAGGCGGCAGGGTCCAGAGGCCGGCGAAGGCCCTGATGTCACTGGACTCTGCGGGCTGCTGCCGGCACTTGCGGTGGAGCTGAGGATCAGGTATCACGCGCGCGCACGTTATAAGAACAGGAGCCTCGAAAAATCGCAGGTCAAGGCCCTTGTTTCCCGTGAGTAACGTACGTCAGAGGCTACACACAGGGCCTTTGGTGTAGCCCGTGAGGTTGCGTCAGGGGTCCTGGTGCCACATATAGTTGCGCGCTCCTCCGGCGAGCCTCGAGAGCATCTCCATGAATCACGGAGAGAGTTGGTATGCAGACATGACAATCGGAAGTTCGTGAACGTACCTCACGGGCTACCTTCAACGCACTCAGTGCCACTATGTATGGCACGCGTGCCACATATAGTGGCGCCCGATAGTAGGGTGCTCCTCGTCTGGTATCGATCATGAGGAGTGTATGACCGCATGTCAGCACAAGCCTCCGAGGACCCGCGACGCCATCGGGCACCTGATGGGGTCCCTGCACCGTCGCAGCGAAACGCACCGGCCCCCAGCAACTACCGTCGCTCTCGCCGGCCGACGGCGAAGCCGGCCAACGTCGTCAAACTGCCCGAGGGGCACAGGGCGATCGTCGAGAGGAACCCCACGAGCACGGGGTTCCTCGGCGGCAGCTTCAGCATGGACAGCCTGGAGGTTCTCAAATGGATGGCTGCCTATTTCCACGATGACATCGCAGCCCTCCGGGTCCTCCTCTACCTGATGGGGACACAGGAACCCGGCGGCACCATCAGGGCGACACAGCGCGAGATCGCCGCCGGCCTGCAACTGAACCGCGTGCACGTCAACCGGGCGATGAGGCGGGTGTGCGCCCTGGGCCTGGTGCACATGGTCAACCGCGGTGTCTACCAGCTCAACCCGCAGGCGTCGCTCCGGGGTGGCACCATCGAAGTCCACGAACCGGGCCGTCCCGCCCACCGGAAGCCTGCGACGAGGAAGGTCGACCAACTGGAGTTGATCGAGGGCTTCGACGAGGATCCCGCGATCCCCGCCGAGTTCAAACAGCTCATACTGCCCGGAGAACCGCGGCGGCCGAAGACGGAGGGAAGATGACAGCTCAGCCGGTTGAAGAGCACGCGGCCGTGCTGGACACGTGGCTCTCGCCCAACGTGTTCGCGTTCATGCCCAGCGTGCCCGGCCCCGCGCTCCGGGTCCTGTTCTTCCTGTTGGGAGTCCAGGAACCGGGCGGCCGCATCGTCATCACGCAGAAGGAAATCGCCGAGGCAGTCGGCTTGAAGCGCTCGGCGGTGGGGGGCGCGCTCCAGCACCTTCAGTTCGCCCGCATGGTCACCAAGGTCCAGAGCAACGGTGGCGTCTACTCGCTGCACCCTCAGATTGCCGCCTTCCCCACGCCTGCTGAAGCCGACGACGCAGTCCGGCAGCTCAGCCCGGACGAATACCTCGACGTCCACGACTTCGAGGAGCGCTACCAGCGTGCCCTCGCCGCCCATCAGAGAGAGCTGAGGCGGAAAACCGAGGAGCGCCAGGCCCCGGCGATGCCGCCCACCGATCTGGCGGCCCACCGGCGTCGGCGCACTCGTCCGTAGTCTGCCGGTAAAACCATGTAGGGCCCCGCAGCTGCGGGGCCCTACATGTGTCTGGTATCGGGCCCAAGTCTAGCGGCCCCGGCTCGCCCGCCGAAAGACGGAGCGGCTGCCCCACCTCACCCCGGACGGCCTCACGGTCCGCTGATTCCCGGGGCCGGACGCACCGCTGCCGTGTCCGCCCCACGTAGGGCGGACACGGCAGCCGACGGGCCGTCAGGGGGCCGGTCAGTCGACGCTCTGCAGGATGTGGGGTTCGGCGAGGTCCTCCTCGTAACCGGCCAGGCGGATCGGAGCGGACCTCGCCCAGACCTCCAGGAACCCCGGATCCGGGGGCAACGGGCCCCACCCCGTGCCCTGCGCAGGCCGCTCGGGCGTCCGTTGTGCTGCCATCCGCTCTCTCCCTTCTGCCGGTCGGGTGGTTCAGCGTGCGGCGGCTCCGGCCCCCACCGGGGGAGTGCTCTGCGGCTCGTCGGCCGTCTCTCCGGACGTGAGGGTCTCGGCCAGCTGCCGGGCCAGCTCCAGCCGCCGGATCTTCGCGGTGGCCGTGCGCGGCAGGTCGGACAGCCGGCGCTGGACGGGCGTGCCCAGGGCGGGCCCGCCGGCGACGGCGGCCTTCCAGCGCTCCGGGTCGAGCGGCTTGTCGCCGCGGGTGCACACCACCGGTACGGGCCGCTTGTCCGGGCCGGGCACGATGACCAGCTCGGTCAGCTCGTCCAGCTTGTGCAGCACCGCGTCCTCGATCTCCAGGGTGGAGTCGATGCCCGGGATGACGTCGACCTCCCGGTCGAGCAGGTGCAGGCAGCCCCACTTGGTGCGGTAGCCGACGTCCCCGCCCCGCCACCACTCGCCGATGACCTGCTTGTCGAAGCGCTCCTGCTCGCCGTAGTACGTCAGCGCGCGGCCGGCCGTGGCGACGTCGATGTAGCCGGGGTTCTCCTTCGTCGGCCGGGCGCCGCCCCGGGACACCAGCCGGTACTTGGTCATGCCGGGCGTGGGGTAGCCCTGGCAGCGGCCGTCGGCCTTCAGGGCGTTGCGGCGCCGGTAGGTGCGGCCGGCCAGCGGACCGCACTCGCTCTGCCCGTACACCTGGAGGAACACCGGGCTGCGGCGGTCCGAGGCGTGCAGGAACTTGTGCATCGTGCTCGGGTGGATCGCGTCGAAGGTGCTGTTGAAGTACTTGACGTTGGAGATCGGCCGGCGCGGGTCCTCGAGCATCTCCTCCCACTCCAGGAAGGAGTTGGGGTGGGTCTCCAGGACGCCCGGGCGGTGGCGGACCAGTATGTCGGCGACGTGCGCCGGGCTGCCGTCGTCCATGAAGACCATCGGCATGCCGCGCGTCTGCAGCACGGCCAGGCCCAGGTACATCCGCGAGTGCACGTACGACACGTGCATGGCGACCGTCTCCCGCTTGCGGATGAAGGAGACGACCTTGTCCTGCCAGTTGCCGCGGGCGCCCAGCGAACGGGCCGAGTGCACCACCAGCTTGGGCACGCCGGTGGTCCCGGAGGTGTGCGTCATCAGGGCCGGCTGGTCGGGGTCGAGCAGCACCGGCCTGCGCTCCGGCGCGCCCGCCAGGTCCGCGAGCGCGACGGCGTCCGGGTGGGGGCCCGTCGCGCTGAGGACCCGCTCGGTCAGCTCGCGCAGCGGCAGGCCGGCCAGCGAACCGCTCAGCTTCGCCTCGTCGGTGAGCAGGGTGGGACGCTCGAGCCGCTCCAGCAGCTTGCCGATCGTCTCGCCGTCCAGGTGCGGGGAGAGCATCGCCGGCACCGCGCCGATCCGGGCCACCGCGCAGGCCAGCACCGTGATGTCGAAGCTCGACGTCTTGTACACGGCCACGTGCTCGCTGGGGCGCACGCCCGCGGCCCACAGCCGGTTGGCGGTGTCGGCCACGAGCTGGGCGAACTCCCGGACGGTCAGCTTCTGGCCCACCTCCGGGAAGGCCTCCATGTCGTGGTCGAGCGTGATCGGGGTGTCGCCGTACTTCTGCGCGGCACGCTCGGAGACGACTCCGAGGTAGAGGAACTTCTTGCTTTTCGGCACCTTGAACATCAGGACTCTTCCTCCGAGGACCGACACGCGAAAATGGGAATTCCTCCGGAAAATCTCCCATGTGAATGCGTCATGAAAAAGGGAAGGGGCGTCAATGTGTCATATCGCAGGGAAAAGAAAAGGCCGGGCCGCGCGAAGAGCGCGGTCCGGCCGGCCGTGTGCGGCACACGGGATCGGGAAAAGGGGGTCAGCCCTTCTTCAGCCCCTGCTTGAGCGCTTCGGCCACCCGCATCGTGCGCACGGTCTGGTAGCCGACGGCGGCGAGGTTGTCGTCGGTGACGTTCTGCGCGAGGTGGCCCGGGATGGCCTGCAGGCCCGAGGTGGCGCTGACCCCGTAGGGGTTGCCGTTGCTCGGCGTGAGCAGGATGTCGTCGGTGACGCCGGGCGGCACGATGACGGCCCCCCAGTGGTAGAAGACGTTGCTCAGGGACAGGATCGTGGACTCCTGGCCGCCGTGCGGGGTTCCCGTCGAGGTGAACGCGGACATCGCCTTGTTCATCAGGCCGCGCCGCGCGTGCAGTTCGAAGGTCTGGTCGATGAAGTGCTTGAGCGGTCCGGCCAGCAGGCCGTAGCGGCCCGGCGTGCCCCAGACGACGGCGTCGGCCCAGTCCAGGTCGTCGATGGCGGCCACCTGCACCTCGCCGGCGGCGGCCGCGTGCTCGTTGTTCGCCTGGGTCCATTCCCGGTAATTGGGCGCGAGCGGCTCGTCGGTGATTTCGGCGACCCGCCGCAGCCTTACCTCGGCCCCGGCCTTCTCCGCCGCCTCGGCGGCGGCGACAGCCAGCTTGTGGATGTTTCCGGTGGCCGAATAGTAGACGATGGCGACATTGGTCATGCCTGTACTGCTCCCTCATCGGATGGAGTGCTCGAGCCGTCTTTCGGCTACGGGTTCGCGCTCCATGGTGTCGCGGGCACGGCGGGCCGGCCACCGGAATTCAATAGTCCGTCAAGTCCCTTCCCTTTCCGGCCGGTCGACCGGTTTCCCGGCCGCGCGCGGCGGCCGGGCGACGGGCCGGCAGCAAGGGGGGCGGGGCGGCGGGCTACTCCCCGCCCACCTCGACGCCCGGCGGGTTGTCGATGATGTAGCGCCAGAGGCCGTCGGAGCCGCGCCGGGCCACGTCGGTGGCGGTGCCCTCGAGGTGGATGTGCTCCCCGTCGGACTTGGTGCCGTCGATGACGAAGTCGCCGATCAGCAGGGCCGTGTCGTCGTAGACGTACGTGTGCCGGAGGCTGATCTCGATCGGGACGCCCAGGGCGAGGAAGCTGCTGGTCGCCCGGCGGCGGCCGTCGCCGGTCACCACCACGCCCGGTTGCAGCACCCGCACCGCCTCCGGTTCGAAGAGCCGGTCGATGGCGTCGAGGTCCTTGGCGTTGAAGGCCTCCACGAAGACCGAGGGCAACCGGGCCGGGTCGCTGACTGCCATGATGTCTCTCTCCCCTCGGGTCAGGCGGCGGCCGGAGCGGCGGCGGCGGCCTTCAGCGCCGCGGCGACCTGGATGGTGCGGCGGGTCTGGTAGGCGATGGCGCCGACGTTCTCGTCGTGGATGAAGCCGGTGCGGTTGCCGGTCACGGTGCTCGCGCCGTACGGGTTGCCGTTGTTCTTCTCGTACAGCACCGGGTCGGCGGAGCCGGTGGCGACGATGACCGAACCCCAGTGGCAGATCGCGTTGTGCAGCGCCAGGATCGTCGTCACCTGGCCGCCGTGCTCGGCGGAACCGGAGGCGAAGGCGGAGACGGCCTTGTTGAGCAGCTTGCCCTGGATCGACAGCGGCGAGGACGTGTTGATGAACTGCATCAGCTGCGGGGCGGCCAGCCCGAAGTGGACGGGCGAGCCGAGCAGGACCGCGTCGGCCCAGTCCAGGTCGTCCGGCGTCGCCTCGGGTATGTCCGCCACCTTGTCGGCGTGCTCCTGGGAGCCGGGCCGTCCGGTGGCCGCGAGTTCGGGTACCCGGCGCAGCCGCACCTCGGCGCCCTCCGCGGCGGCGGCGTCCGCGGCCGCCTGGGCGAGCTGGTGGGTGGAACCGGTGGACGAGTAGTAGATGACGGCGACGTTGGTCATGGTCGGGCGCTCCCTGGGCGTACGGGGTCATGAGTACGTGGGCGGTGGAATGTGCGGCCGCCGGCCACATCGTTCTGCGCCGGGCGGGGGCGCGGCAACGAAGGGCCCGCGAGTGCGTCAGGTCGTACGCCCGCCGCGTACGACGCCGCAGACGGCGACCGCCAGGACCAGCGCCAGGAACAGCGCCAGTGAGGAGAACTCGTTGAAGAAGGCCGCGAGTTGGGCGCCCGCCCCGGCCCCCACGTTGAGCGTGAAGCCGTACAGGGCGATCGCGGTGGTCTGGGCCGCCGCCCCGGCCCGGGCGCCGACCGACTGGATGAGCGCGGGGCCGAGCGTGGAGAAGCCCGCCATGAACGCGAACAGGGCGGCCCCGAGCGCGACGGCGTCGTTCCCGCCGAGGGCGGCGGCCAGCAGCGCGGCGACGGTCACCAGGAGCGCTCCGGTGGCGCGGCGGGAGGCGGGGAAACGGGCCAGGAAGGGGGCGACCAGGGCGGCGCCCAGCAGCGCCGGCAGGGCGCTGGCGCGCAGCGCGAGCAGCGGCCCGCCGCCGTCCGTCACCGCGTCGGGCCCGTACAGCTGGACTCCGGTGTAGAGGGCGGTGAGGCTGCCCGCGCCGACCAGGATGACCAGGTACAGCGGGATGATCCGGGGGTTCAGGGCGGTCTTCACGCCGGAGAGGCCGCCCCCGATCTGCCGCTCCTCGGGCAGCAGCACCCGCCAGGAGACGACGGCCCCCGCCAGCAGCAGCGGCACGGTCCCCCAGAACGTCCACACCCAGCCGAACCACGCCGCCACCAGCTGCGCCTCGACCTGGCCGATCACGACCGTGGCCCCCATGCAGGCGGAGACCACCGTCAGGGCCAGGGAGGCGCGGTGCGGGGCGACGCGCGCGTTGATGTAGGCGTACGCCATGGGGATGAACGAGCCCGCGAACAGGCCCTGCAGGGCGCGCAGGACGACCCCGTCGGTCAGGGAGCCCGCCAGGGGCAGCAGGGCGGTGACGAGGGCCGTGGCGAGGACGCTGGCCACCATCACGGTGCGCCGCCCCCAGCGGGTGGACAGCGGCCCGCTGAGCAGCGAGCCCACCGCGTGGGCGAAGGCGAACGCGGTGGTCGAGGCCGCCGCCGCTCCGGTCGACACGCCCCAGGCGCCGGCGAGTTCGGGCATGAGCGGGATGGTGACGTACATCTGGCCGACCACGAGCACGCCCATGACGGACACGGTGGCGACGGTCGCGACGAGCGGTGCGGTCCCCGGCGTCACCGAGGGCGGTGCCTCGGCGACCGATGATTTCGACATACACCTACCCTCGGAGGGTTCTCGCGGCCCCGGCAACCGTCCGCCCGGCTATCCGTCAAGTCCCGCCTCGGAAGGCCGGAGACAGGCTGCCCGACCCCCGGTTCCAGGCCACTCCCGAGCGCGCCGGTGCTCCGACCGCACGGGTCCGCCCGGTCGCCCGGTCGCCCGGTCGCCCGGGCGGTGAGGCCCGGTGCGACGCGAGTGAGTGGCCGCGGCGGTCGCCCCGGACACCTCGATGCCGTCCCCGTCCGCGACGGCCAGACCGCCGACGGAGCCGCCGCCCGACGCGCCTCGGAAAAAAGTCGTGGGCCACTGTCGATCCGGCCGTGTCCCGTTCGACGTCATGATGTGCGGCGCCCCGCCGCAGGACGCACGACAGAACCGACGAGGACACGCATGGATCAACTGCTGAGAGTCATGAACTTCAACGTCTCGAGCGACGGCATCGGCGCCGGTGAGCACCAGAGCCTCGAGCAGCCGTTCGGCCTCGACCGTCCCGAGCGGCTGTTCGCGTGGGCCGGCGCCACGGCGAGCTGGCCCATGCGCACGGACCCCGGGGGCAGCCGGGGCCTCGACGACTACTTCACCCGGGACTTCGCGCGCGACATCGGCGCCGAGATCATGGGCCGCAACAAGTTCGGGCCCCAGCGCGGGCCCTGGCACGACCACGAGTGGCGCGGCTGGTGGGGGGAGGAGCCGCCGTTCCACACACCGGTGTTCGTCATGACCCACCACGAGCGTCCTTCGTTCACGCTCTCCGACACCACGTTCCACTTCGTCGGCGGCGACCCGGCCGCGGTCCTCGAGCGGGCGCGGCAAGCGGCGCGGGGCAAGGACGTCCGGCTCGGCGGCGGGGTCACCACCATCCGGCAGTTCCTCGACGCCGGCCTCGTCGACACCCTGCACGTGGCGGTCTCACCGGTGAAGCTCGGATCCGGACTGCGCCTGTGGGAGTCCCCCGACGAACTGCTCGACCGGTTCCACCTGGAGGTCGTGCCCAGCCCGAGCGGCGTGACCCACCACCTCTTCTGGCGAAGGTGACGGAGGCCCACTCGAGTTCGGGCGGCGTCCGTGAGGGGCGGTCCGCCCCTCACGGACGGGCGTGGTGGTGGGCGTCTTCGGGTTCGTCCGGCCAGGCCGCGCTCCGCCCCGCCGCCCTCCTCGTCCGGGCCCGGTGACAGCCCTTGTCAGCGATCACCCACCCAGTGCGCGTCCGCCGGCCAGAACCCCGTGCCGACGAGGTGCTCCACGAGCCCGAACGCCTCATCGACGGGGACGGTGTCCTCATCCGGGTACGCGTCGTCCTGCCCGTTGGAGAGGACGAACCCGCCGCTCAGTCCCGTGGCCTCCGGATCCACGGCGTGCTCGCCGGGATCGCCTTCTTCCCCGAGCGGCATCACCATCGCGCGCTCGGTATGCGTCACGAAGGCCAGTGATCGTCCGGACGAACTGGTCAGCCACGTCTCAAGCCGCCCGCTGTCGATCCTCGCCCGGAGGGCCTCCCGCACCGCTTCGGACGACACGGGGGCAGGGCTGTCGTCATTGATCACCCAGGACTCGATCACAAGCACGACGCTCTCACGGACGGATCCAGGAGACAGTCCCCTGGCGCAGGAACGACTGCCCGACTCGTGTTCCCCACAGCCCTGCCGCTGCCCCGAGCACTGCCTGAGAACCCCGCTACGGTCGAGGTAGCCGGGGCCGGCCCCTATGCTCGCTCCGCATGAGCGAGGGAACGACGCGTGACGCCTCCGTGGTCGTGGCGCGCGACGCGGACGGCCTTGTGGCCCTGCTGAGCGCCGACTTTCCCGCTCACGGAGGTGAGTACCTGTTCCTTCCCGGAGGCCGCCGGGAAGAGGGGGAGACCCCGCTGGAGTGCGCCCGCCGTGAACTCCGCGAGGAAGCAGGCGTCACCGCCCGGAAGTGGCGCTCCCTCGGCTCCCACGCGATCACGCCGGCCTCCCCCGCGCGCGTCCACCTCTTCGAGGCCCGGGACCTGACGCTCGGCCCGTAGCAACTCACCGAGTCCGAAAAGGGCTTCAGGCTCATGTGGTGGCCGATGAACGACGCGCTCCGGGCCGTGCACGAAGGCCGCTTCCTCCTCCCGGCCGGTCCGCTGGCGCTGCTCCTGGCAGAGCAGCGTCCCGCAGTGGAATGCCCTGGGGAGTCGCTCCGTGACATGGGTGCACGCTGATCCGGCAGCGGCGGGCCCTCGCCTACGCATCCGCCACCTGCGCAGCACCTGCCCAGGGCTTGTCCGCGCGGATCCGCCGGCGCCGGTCTGCTCGTACGGGCGTACCGGCCGGGCCGCCATGCCGGTGACAAGGGCAAGCGGCACGCGGTCGACGTGACCCGGTGGGGCAGCCGTATCACGACGGGAGCGGGTGAGCGGCTGCGGCCGCGTGCAGCACGGGACACCTTCCCCGGCTGCCGCAGCCCGGCAGATCCATGTCACCGGTCCGGTGCGGGTGGCTGCGACGTCGGCAATGACGTCGCAGCCACCCGGGCGCCGTCGTCGACGGAGCCGGTGACCCGGGCGCAGTGGGAACGAACGCCCTCGGCCGGACCGGACCGGCTGTCGGCACCCCCGACCCCGCCGACCCGTGCTCAACCCCAGTTCGAACACTGGAAGGTCGTGCCGTCCCTCCAGCCGAGGCAGACCCGGAAGTGGACGTCCTTCGTCGGGTACCGGGACTTGTAGTAGGACGAGATCACCTGGCCGTCGTTGATGTCGCAGTCCACCGCCGGCGAGCGGTAGTGCCAGTGGTCGGACCAGGAACCGCCGGTCTTGACCTTGTAGCGCACCTCGGTGACGGCGCACCAGCCGTCGTTGACCAGATCCCTGGCGCCGGCGTGGACCTCGACGTTCCCGCCGCTCCAGTCGACCCTGCCCCACCCGTCGGCTTGTTCGCTGTTGGTGGGATAGCTGACCCAGCCCGTGGCACGGCTGTTGGACAGGCCGCTCCAGCCGCTGGTCCTGATCCAGTCGTCTGTGTCGTGGGCCTGTGCGGGAACAGAGGCTGCGAGGACGAGGCCGGCCACGGCGGCCCCCAACAGAAGGCGTTTCACGCGCTGTCTCCCTTCGTACGTGCGGGACGATCGATGCCCCGTTCGGTTTCCGGACCCGTACCGGGCCCGGGTACGACCCCGGGTCATCGCGACGGGCACAACGTACGCACCACCGCCCAGGCGGACATCGGGGCAGGCCCTGAGGCTGGAACCGGCCACCGGACGCGACGCATCCGGCCGTCCGTCGCGCAGTGCGGCCGTCGCCGGGATCTCACGGCACCGGTGTCCGGATGCTTCCGCTTCCGCTGGCGTGCCGACGCTCGGGTTCGTATGGTCGCCCTGTCATCGTCCGGAGCGGGGCGCGGAGCTTTGGACGGCGTGTGCGGGGGAGGGCGTTGGCAGCGGTGACAGCGGCGGCCGTGACGCCGGCGGAGCGGCATGGGTGGCGGCTGCCCACCGGGGTGGTGGCGGCTCTGGCGACGGGGTGCTGCGGAGCCTGGGCCTATGGGAGAGCAGGGGCCTCCTGGACCGATGTGCTGCGGGACCTGACCGTGGGCTGGTCCTACGCCGCTGCCGGACTCGTCGCCTGGTGGCGCAGACCGGGCAACGGCACCGGCCCGCTGATGCTCGCCGAGGGACTGACCTGGTTCCTGGGCAATCTGCAGGGAACGGCCGTGCCGGGCCTCTTCGCCGTCGGGGCCTGGACGGAGGCACTGAATCTGGCTGTTCTCGCCCACCTCCTCCTGGCCTACCCCGAAGGGCGCCTGACGACGGTCACGGACCGGCGCGTCGTCTCCGCCGGTTACCTTCTCGTCGGCGTGGGCGGACTGATCCGTACGCTCCTCTACGATCCGGCGGCCGTCGGCACGGCCAGTTACCTCAACTGCCGCACTTGTGGTCCGAACGCGCTACTGCTCCACTCCGACCCGGGCCTCTTCGCCGCTGTCGACCTCGGCTACCGGTGGCTGGGCGTGGTGCTCACCCTGCTCTGCGTCACCCGGCTCGTGAGCCGCTGGCGCGGCGGCGGACCGGCGCGCCGGCGTGCGCTGATACCCGCCTGGATCGCGGTCGCCGTGGCCGTCGCGTTCATCGGCTGGGAAATGCTCTACGTTCTGGCGCCCGGTGCGCTGGGCCCCGCCGCGACCGCCCTGGCCCTGCCCTCCGACCTGAGTCAGATCGCCGTCCCCTTCGCTTTCCTGGCCGGGCTGCTGCGGATGCGGCTACGTCGCGCCGCCATCGCCGATCTGGTCACCGAGGCAGCCGCCGGCCCCGGTCTGCGGCGCCTGCAGGAGGCCCTGGCCCGCGCGCTCGGCGACCCGTCGGCGCAACTGGGGCTGCGGACCGAAGGAGGAAGCGCCGCGGGTTCCGGAGGCTCCGGGGACACGGACGAGACGCGCGGGTGGGACGGCATCGAGGTCCTCGACGCCGTCCCACCCGCCTACATCGACCCCTACGGTCGTCCGCTGTTCCCGCCGGCCCTCGGCGAAACCGGACGGAGCGTCACCCCGGTGGGTGACACGGCGGACGAGGATCCCCACTCCGCGGTCCTCGTGCACGACTCCGCCCTCGACGACGAACCCGAACTACTGGCCGCCGCCGGTGCCGCCGTACGACTGTGTCTGCGCGCCGTGCGGCTGCGCGCGGAGATCCGGGCGAGGGAGGAGCGGACCGCCGAGGTCCGTTCCCGGTTGCTGCGGGCCGCCGACGACCAGCGGCGGGAACTGGAACGGAACCTGCACGACGGGGCGCAGACCCGTCTCGTCCTGGCCCTGATGACGCTGCGCCGGGCGGGTTCACTCCTCGTGCGGGGCGACGGGAGGGACGACAGGACCGGGGAGGAGGACGCGGCGCTGCGCCGGGCGGTCGTCGAGGCCGAGAAGACCCTGCGCCAGGCACTGGAGGACCTCCGGGAGCTCGCCCAGGGCATCCATCCGGCCCTGCTGACACGCGAGGGCATCGGCCCCGCCGTCACCGCGGTCGCGGAACGGTCCCCCCTGCCTGCCGAGGTGACCGCCGAGCCCGGCCGGTACCCGCCGTTCATCGAGTCCGCCGCCTACTTCACCGTCTGCGAGGCACTGTCGAACACCGTCAAGCACGCCCGTGCCGAACGGGTGCGGATCTCCGTGCGGAGGGAGGGCGCACTGCTGGTCGTCGAGGTCACCGACGACGGTACCGGCGGCGCGGACCCCGCCGGCGGCACCGGACTGAGCCTGCTCGCCGACCGGTTGGCAGCGGCGGGCGGGGTGCTGCGGGTCTGTGACGGCCCAGAGGGCGGCACCCGGGTCAGGGCGGAGCTGCCGTGCGCGTGATCGTGGCAGAGGACTCCGCCCTCCTCAGAGAAGGGCTGGTGAAACTGCTCACCGAGGCCGGCATCGAGGTCGTCGGCGAGACCGGCGACTGCGAGGGCCTGCCGCAGATGGTCGCCGACCGGGCCCCCGAGGTGGTCATGCTGGACATCCGCATGCCCCCGTCCCACACCGACGAGGGCATCAGGGCGGCGGCCGGTCTTCGGGAGCGCTTCCCAGGCGTCGGGGTGCTCCTGCTCTCGCAGTACGTGGAGACCGGCGGCCCGCTGCGCGCACTCGCCGCCTCCCCCCGCGGGTTCGGCTACCTGCTGAAGGAACGCGTCGCCGACTTCGGTGAACTGCACGACGCCCTGGTGCGGGTGGCGGCGGGAGAGTCCGTCATCGACTCACAGGTGGTCGCCCGGCTGCTCGGCCGCAAACGGTCCGACAGCGCCGTCGACGAGCTCACAGACCGCGAGCGGGAGGTGCTCGCCGTCATGGCCGAGGGCCGCTCCAACGAGGCCATCACCCGGTGTCTGGCCATCAGCGGCAAGACGCTGGAGACCCACATCCGCAGCATCTTCACCAAGTTCGGGCTGGAGCCCGACACCCAGTACCACCGGCGGGTCCAGGCCGTGATCACCTACCTTCGGGTCTGACCACCCGCCGGCCTCCTGGAACAGTTGCACCGGAAGCGCCCCGCTTTCTCTCCGGTGCCGTCGAGCCGAGCACCCCGCAGGGTCTCCTGCCCTCGAAACGAAGTGACCGTTCCCGTCGCGGCCCTCAGCGAACGGCTGTGACCAGCACGTTCGCGACGTCTACGCGTTGGACCAGGTGCGGTGGGACAGCACCAGCAGATAGCCGTCGGGGTCCTGGAGCGTCACGCCCCAGGTGTCCCAGTACGGGTTGTGAGCCGGTACGCGCTTCCCGCCGTGCCGCTCGAGCCGCCCCACCAGGGAGTCGGGCACCGGTTCGCCGAGGTAGACGACCAGGAGGTCCTCGGGGGTCGGCCGCGGCTCCAGGGGAGCCGCGGGATCGTGGACGAGTTCCAGATGCCAGCCGGCATCGGGCCAGCCGACCATGAGGAGCGAGCTCTCTCCCGGGGCGCCGTCCGCCGCGTGCCGGTACAGGACGTCGAGGCCGAGGCCCGAGACCCAGAAGCGTTCCGCTGCCCGGAGGTCACGCGAGGGCCGGGCCAGGCGGATGTGGGCTGCGGCGTCGGCCGGCATGGTCGTACCTCCTGCTGATGAGGGCGGGCCCGGCGTGAGCCGGCGGCCGTGTCCGGGGCCACGGGTGGCAGCGAGCTTAGGAGAGCGAGTGACCGTGTGCTAGCGGCCCAGGGCGTCGGCCGCCACGGTGGCGGCCTTGGCGACCAGGGCGTCGCGGCGGTCGGCGCCCTCCTTGCCGCGGGTGGACATGACCGCCATGACGACGGGGTTGCCGCCGTCCTCCGGCCACACCACGGCGATGTCGTTGCGGCCCCCGTATCCGGCGGAGCCGCTCTTGTCGGCCACGTCCCAGCCGTCGGGAACACCCGCCCTGATGAGCGTCCGGCCGGTCGTGTTCGTCGTCATCCACTGCCGGAGGAGCTCACGTTCGTCCCGCTTCAGGGCGTCGCCGAGCAGGAACGCCCGCAGGCTCTCCGCCATCGCGCGCGGTGTGCTCGTGTCGCGGATGTCGCCCGGTGCGGCGTCGTTCAGCTCCGGCTCGTACCGGTCCATCTCGGTGACGTCGTCGCCGAACTCCTCCAGCACCTTCTCCAGGCCGTCGGGGCCGCCGAGTTCGTCGAGGAGCAGGTTGACCGCCGTGTTGTCGCTGTACCAGAGAGCGGCGGCACACAGATCCCGCAGACTCATGCCGGTCCCGACGAAGTTCTCGGTCACCGGCGAGTACGCGACCAGGTCGCCCCGCGCGTACGTGACCACCTTGTCGATGCCGCCCGTTCCGTGCTTCCGGAGGACGGCGCCCGCCGCCAGCGCCTTGAACGTGGAGGCGTACGCGAACCGGTCGTCCGCCCGGTAGCCGACCGACCGGCCCGTGCCGGTGTCCAGGGCGTAGACGCCGAGCCGCGCGTCGAACTCCCGCTCCAGTGCCCGGAACTCGGGAGCGGTGGGTTTCGTGGCCGCGGCCGGCGATGCCGACCGCTTCGAGGCGGCCGGTGCGCCGGGCCCGGACGCGGTCTGCTGACCGCATGCCGGAAGGGCGACGAGCGCGAGTGAGCCGGCCACCGCCCAGGCGGCGCCCCGGCGGATGCGAAGCGAGTACGTCATGGAATGGAACTCCAAGCCGTTGAAGGACAAACGGACCGTGCGAGTCCGGGGAAAGCCCTGGACGGCGACCACTCTCCGGCCGGTGGGCCGCCGAGGTCCAAGACGCGGACGTTCGGCTCCATGCCGTTTTGGCATAGTAGGACGCGTGGATCTTGTTGCGGCATGCCGCGCGTTCGTCAGTGTGAGTGAGCACGGCAGTTTCACGGTGGGCGCGGCAGCGGTCCGCACGGCCCAGTCCGTCGTGAGCCGCCGCGTCGCCGCGTTGGAGCAGCGCCTGGGCGAGCGGCTGCTGGACCGGTCGTCGCGGGCGGTGACGCTGACGCCGTTCGGCCGGGACATGCTGCCGTCGGCGAGGCAGCTCGTGCAGTCGGCCGATCGGTTCGAGAACGAGGCGGAGGCCGTGCGGCGCCGGCCACTGCGGCTCGCCGTTCCCGCCATCTGTCCCACCGGAGCCCTCGCCCGCCTCATCGCGGAGGCGCACGGCCACGGAGTCCTCCTCGACCCGTGTCCCGCGGGGCCCGCGGAGCGCTCCGACCTCGTCACGTCCCGGCAGGTGCGTGCGGCGCTGCTCGCGGTGGCCCCCACCGGGGCGGCCTGGACGGTGCCGCTGGGACTGGCGGTCGCGGACGATCCGCGAGGGCCGGTCTACCTGGACAGCCTGCGCCCCGGCCGGACCGACCGCGACCGGCGGCCGCGGCGCGTGCTGCTCCAGCCGGAGGACGACGTGCCGCACGTCCGGGACCGTCTCGTCCGCCTGCGCGACGCCGTCGGGCTGCGCCCGGCCCAACTGGCCGTCGCACCCGCCGTGGCCGCCGCCGCGGCGGACGTGCTGAGCAGGGGCGACGCACTGCTGTGCTCGGCCGCGCAGGCCCGCGAACTCCGCCTCCACTGGCGACCTGTCGGCGAGCTCGGTCCCGGCTTCGCACGAGGTTTCTCCCTGGCCGTGGCGGACGAGTCGGACGCCGACGCGATCCGCCTGCGCCAGGCCTGCGCATGCGGCATCGCCCGGTGCCTCGGCGCCACGGAGCACCCGGAGGCGGCCGCATGACCACGGGCACCGAGAGGCTGCTCGGGGAGCTCCGCCGGACGCTGCGCGACGGCGGGCTGTACGGCTCGTTCCTCGTCCGGGACCTGGAGACGGGCGACGAGATCGGTATCGACCCCGACATCGAGTTGCCCGTCGCGTCCCTCGTGAAGATCCCGCTCGCCCTGGTGACACTGGAACGCATCCGGCGCGGGGAACTCGACGGCGCCGCGGTGATCGTGGTGCCGCCCGGGCGGATCACCACCCCCGGCCCGACCGGCCTCAGCCGGTTCCGGCACGCCGCCCACGTCGCCGTGGAGGACCTGCTCTACCTCAGCACCTGCATCAGCGACAACAGCGCCGCCGACGCCCTCTTCGCACTCACCCCGCCCGCCCGGGTCGGGGCGTTCCTGCACGAGTTCGGGCTGCGCGGCATCGCCGTCCGGCACACCATGCGCGAGCTGGCGGAGACCCCGGTGGAGCGTTTCGACCCGGCGGACGTACACCTCGCGCACGCCCTCGCGATCGACGCCGGCACCCCCGGGCGCGGCCACCGGGTGCCGCAACTCGACATCTCACGCGCCAACACCGGGACGGCGCGGGCCTTCGTCGACCTCCTGCAGGCACTCTGGCGGTCGCGGCCCGGTACCGGGGGCGCCGAGCCCCCGGCGATCCACCCCGACGTCGCGGCACGGGTGCGCGGCCTCATGGCCGACAACCTCGTGCGCAACCGCCTCGCCCCGGACTTCGACTCCGACGCCTCCACGTGGTCGTCCAAGACGGGCATGCTGCTCAACCTGCGCCACGAGGTCGGCGTCGTCGAACACGCCGACGGCCAGACCTATGCCGTGGCCGTCCTGACCGAGTCACGGGTGGCCGCCGGCAGGCAGCCGGGCGCCGACGCCCTCATGGGTCAGGTGGCCCGGCGCCTGCGTGACGAACTCCGCTCGAGAGGGGTTCAGGGACCCGGACCAAGGGCCTCGTGCGGGCCTCCTTGATCACCGCCGAACACGCCCCCTGGTCCTGGTCACCGGGAACCCGGCGGCCCTGACGCCCGAAGCGCGCCCAGGGTTGTACGTCATCGAACCGATTGCCCGCGTCGGGCCCGCTGCGTTTGTATCGCGGAGTGCCTCCGCAGGGGGCGGGGGCCACGGATGTCCGGGAGGGGACGTGCGAAGACTTTCACCCGCGGTGGCGGGCGCGTTGGGGGCCGGTCTGCTGGCGGCGCTGCTGCCGATGGGGACGGCGGGCGCCGACACCGGGGACGGTGGGACGGCGACGACACGGATCAGTGTGGGCGTCGACGGGACGCAGAGCGACGACACGTCGTTCAACTCGGTGATCAGCAGGAACGGCCGCTACATCGCCTTCGTCTCGCGGGCGACGAACCTCGTGCCCTCCGACCCGGTCCCGTCCGGTCTTCAGACGTACCTGCGCGACCTGCACGAAGGCACGCTGGAGCGGGTGACCCTCGACGGCGCCCCGGCGGACGTGTACGACTTCAGCGCCTCGGGGGACCGGATGCTGTTCAGGTCGTCCAACGGCCTGTACGTGCGCGACCTGCCGACGGGCCTCACCCGGCGGGTGGACCTCGACCTCGGTGAGTTCACCGGCGGCTCCCCGTCCGGCGCCCGCATCAGCGGCTCCGGCCGCCACGTCGTGTTCACCCAGAGCCGCCCCTCGGGGGTGACGGCGGCCGAGGGCTCGCGGGTGTACGTACGCGACCTGCTGGACGGCACGACGGAGTGGGTGAGCCACCCCAACACCGCGACCGAGACGTACTACGCGGGCAACCCCGTCATCAGCGACGACGGGCAGCGCATCGCGTACACCGACGTCAGGTACTTCCCCAAGGGCCCCGGGAAGGGCCACGCCTACCTCCTCGACCGGAGCACCGGCGAACGGCAGACGGTGGACGTCTCGCAGGACGGATCGACGCCGGAGCGGGCCGTGAGCGGGCTGTCGTTGAGCGCGGACGGCAGCCTGGTGCTCTTCCACCGCTCCGACGGAAGTACGGTGACGGCGAACGACCAGAAGTCGACCACCTTCCTCCGCGAGCTGTCGACCGGTACCACCCGGCCGATCCCGTTCAGCCAACCCACCAGCTACGGCTCGCTCAGCGCCGACGGTCGTTTCGTGCTCTTCATGGCGGGCGTCGCCGGCCCGAACACGGGGCCGCTTCCGCCGCTCTTCCAGTGGGACCGGGAGACGGGTCAGGGGCGGCTCGTGACCGTCACGAAGGACGGCGGTCCGGCCACCGGCTATCCCGGGCGGGTGGCGATGACCGGCGACGGCGGCACGTTCGTCTTCGAATCGCTCGACTCCGACATCGTTCCCGGCGACACCAACCGCACCTGGGACGTCTTCGCGCGGACCCTTCCGCCCGCGCCCTGAGGCACCCGTGGCACGAGGACGTACGAGGCATCGCGCCCGAGCCGTACCGGTGCGCCGGCACAGCGAAGAGGTCGGCCGGAGTCCTTCGTGCTCCGGCCGATGCCTCCCTCACCCGCCGAAGGGAGCATTCGTCCAGATGGGCAGAGAAAGTTACAGGTCGTTGGATTAAGCGCAGTGTTTGTTACGCCCTGAATGTAAAAAACTCTGCACTAGTGGGTAATCTTCTCTGTATGGATCGTGCTGAGCAGCTGGCGACGTTGTCGGGCATGGCCGCCGATCAGTGGGGGCTGGTGACCTCCGCGCAAGCCAGGAGTCTGGGCGTCGGGGGCGTCCAGCTCATGCGGCTGACGGAAGTCGGCCTGCTGGAGAACGTGGGCCGTGGTGTCTATGCCCTGGCGGCTGCCGGCCTGCCCCGACACTTGGAGATCAAGGTGGCCTGGCTGCGCCTGCAGCCCGGCGTTCCCGCGTGGGAGCGCCCCCTGGGTGGCCAGGACTCGGGTGTCGTCTCCCACGCTTCCGCCTGCCAGGTGCACGGCCTCGGCGACATTCCCGCCCCGGACGTGGAGATCAGTGTGCCGCGCCGCCGCACGACCACCGAACCGTTCGTCCGGCTGCGCACCGCTTGCCCGGACGCCGAGGACATCACCATTGTCGACGGTCTGCCGGTGACCACCGCGACGCGCACCGTCGTCGATCTCCTGCGCGCCAGGACCGACGGTGGCCATGTCGGCGGTGTGATCGCCGACGCGGAGCGCCGCGACCTCGTGGACATCGGCGTGCTGGCAGACGCGGTCCAGCCGTATGCCCACAAGTACGGCCTGCCCGCAGCGGCCACGGGTCACGAACTCATCGAGCATCTGGTGGGCCAGGCAGGGCGGTCCCTTTGCTCCCAGGAAGTCGCCCGCGCCGGAGTGGCGCTGGCGCGGTACCTCGACGCTCAGATCCATGCCGCCGATGCGGTGAAGCCCTTCCTGGAAGTCCTGAGGGGAGAGGCGTACGCTTCCCTGTTCCGGAACATCGCCGCGCAGCAGTCCGAGACCTTGGCGCCACTCGGAAAGGCCATGCCCGGACTCTCTCCTGCGTTGCGCGCTCTCCAGCCCCAGCGGGAGACACTGTCGCCCTTTGCCGGAGCGCTCAAGGACGCCATGTCCTCCTCCGGAGCCGCGGAAGCGTTCCCACGCGCGCCACAGCACCCGGAAGCGGAAGATTCGGGCAGCATGGAGGAACCCGACTCGGGGGACGATTCCGCGCCAGACGGCAATAAGTCAAAAGAGAGGAGGTGCAGGCATGATCCTGTATAAAGTCGGCTGTTCCAGGGAGTAGTTGGGGAGCAAGTCGTACGTGGCCAAGAGCTATGCGAGTCCGTCAGCGTTCCGAGCAGCACTGACGCAGTCCGCGAAGAACATGTCGAAGAAGACCGGCATGAGCGTCTCCGATCTCATGAAGATCTTCTACTTCAACCGTCTGGCCGCTCGCGTTTTCATCAAGGAACCCGACGGCTGGCTCATCAAGGGTGGCCAGGCACTGCTCGTCCGTTACCGGGGGGCCGCCCGGCTCAGTCAGGACATCGACCTGCAGTGTGCCGATCCGGACCGCAGCGCCGAGGAAGCCAGGGAATTCGTCGTCGAGGCAGCCTCCCTTGACCTCGGCGACCACCTGCGGTACGTCGCCGGCAAGTTCCTCGGTCACAGTGACGAAGGGCGCGGCGGGGCGCAGTACTTCCAGGTCTTCCTCGGATCGGCCAACGTCGCCACCATCAAAGTCGATCTCGTCGTCGGCCGCACCTTGGCCGGCACTCCCGAGGTCCGCACTTTGAAGTCCGCCGTCGACATCGAGTGGCCTGTCGACTGGCCTGAGGTCCGCCTCTACCCCGTCATCGACCATCTAGCGGACAAGATCTGCGCCATGTACGAGCGGCACGGTCAAAACGGCGAACACGGATCCAACCGTTACCGTGACCTGGCCGACCTCCTCCTGATCAGCCAGCAGGAGACCGTACCCGGTCCAGCCGCCTGTCGAGCCCTCCATCGCGAAGTGGACCGTCGGCGCAGCCTCGGCATCCGCGTCGTACCTCCCGTCGTGTTCAAGGCCCCCGGCCCCGACTGGCACGACGGATATCCCCGGCAAGCCGCCATCGTTCTCGGTCTACAGGGTTGCAGCAGCTTTGCCGAAGCGGCCGCGGCGGCCGGAGCTTTCCTCAACCCCGTGCTCAGCGGAACAGCACATGGCACGTGGATCCCTCACCAGAGGTCATGGACCTGACCCACCGACCCGGCAGTCCGAGCACGCACACGTCGGGCCGCCGCCGATCTGCGCTCCGAGGCGCGCAGCACCGCCCTATTCGCCTTGCGGGAGGCGGGCCGGTTCGCCGTCGCCGTCGACCTTGCCGGTGTCGACGGCCGTCTCGATCCAGTCGAGGGCGGCGCGGACCCGCAGCCTTGCCGGCGCCCTCGGACACCCAGTCGGGCCAAGACCCAAAGCTACTCAAAACCGAGGATCGAGAACAGGTACTTACGGCCGGGCCGTCGGCGTCGCTCCTGGCGGAAGGGCGCTCCGCAGTCGGATGACGTACCGCCCCTCACCGCCAGCCGACCGAAGAGCGTCCCCGGCTTCATCGTCCTGTCTGACGCCGGGTTGCCGAACGGCCGCACGCCTGGATCATGCTCACGTCCAGGCGAATCACCCGTCGAAGCTTCCACAGAATCGGTGGGGCCGGTCCGTTCCCTGGGACTGGCGGCGGTCGCGGCGCGCTCGCGGCGTAGGTTCTCAGGCGCTCGGCGGCCGGGGCGGGATCGATGACGACGGGGGTGCTGCTGTGCGTGAGGTTGCTTTTCGTCTTTTCGTCCGGGAGAAGCACTGAACGGACTAGAATACCCCTT
The DNA here is from genome assembly GCF_001279005.1 of Streptomyces caelestis. Taxonomy (GTDB): domain Bacteria; phylum Actinomycetota; class Actinomycetes; order Streptomycetales; family Streptomycetaceae; genus Streptomyces; species Streptomyces heliomycini. The sequence goes on along the minus strand of NZ_LGCN01000225.1, from coordinate 18,846 downwards.
GGGGTATCAATGAAGGAGGATGCGTGGAACTGGACATGGCGGCCGAGGAGCTGAAGAGCGTGCTCAACCGGCTGCGCCGGGCGCAGGGCCAGATCGCGGGGATCATCAGGATGATCGAGGAGGGGCGGGACTGCGAGGACGTGATCACGCAGCTCGCGGCGGTCTCCCGGGCGCTGGACCGGGCCGGTTTCGCGATCATCGCGACGGGGTTGCAGCACTGCATGACCCAGGAGGGGCAGATGGACGGCGACCGGGACCGGATGCGCGCCCGGCTGGAGAAGCTGTTCCTGTCGCTGGCCTGAGCACCGGCCCGCCGGCTTGAGGCGGCGTCTCACGTCACCGCGTCGGCGAGCATGAAGGCGGCCACGGCCGGCGGGAGGAGCGCGAAGACCCGTTGCGGGCGGGTGCGGAGACCTTCGCGGCGAGGCGTTCGCCGTCCCGGTCGCCCAGGAGGGCGGCGGCGACGAAGGGGCCGACGACCGTCCGGTCGAGGGAGACGGCGGCGCTCGGGCGAGTGGCGGGCGAGGCCGGGGAGCCGGCCGTGACGGCCGGCGGGCTGGTGCCGACGGCGGCCCGCGTCTCGCAGACCAGGGCGGTGACCAGGGCGGGCACGGCCAGGAAGCCGCCGCCCACGCCCGGCAGCCCGGTATCGCGTCCACCGCGACGGGTACCTGGCGGGGTAGCGAGGAAGCAGGCCTTCCGCACCGAAGGAGCAGCGCACCGTGTCCTACGACCGCACCGTCCGCCTGACCGGCACCGACTTCGACGCCGCCGTCACCGCCGTGCGCCGGGCCCTGGCCGACCAGGGCTTCGGCGTCCTCACCGAGATCGACGTCAAGGCCACCCTCAAGGCCAAGCTCGACCACGACATGGAGGACTACCTGATCCTCGGCGCCTGCAACCCGCCGCTCGCCCACCAGGCCCTGGAGGCCGACCGCTCCATCGGCCTGCTCCTGCCCTGCAACGTCGTCGTCCGCCGCGACGGCGACCACACCCTCGTCCAGGCGCTCGACCCGGGCACCATGGTCACCCTCACCGGCCTGCCCGCCCTGGAACCGGTCGCCGCCGACGCCACGGCCAGGCTGGACGCGGCCCTGAACGCCCTCTCCGCCGCCTGACCTCCCCGGGCCGGGAGGGGGAGAGGACAGGGCTGGTCCTCGACATGCCGTACGAGGCCGTCCACGGGCTTTGGGCCGTGAGGGGCGCGGGTTCTCGCCGGCCCGCACACCGGCACGGTCCGCGACTGCCGGGGAAACCGGTTCCGGGCGCCTCCTGCGGCGCCGTCGGAGCCGATCCCCGATGAGGGGCGGAAGCGTCGGGAAAGAGGTCAGGAGAGGGAGAGGAAGAGCTTCTCCATCTTCTGGGTGTCGAGGCTTTCGGCTCCGCCCTCCTGGGTCAGGCACTGCTTGAGTCCGCTGGCGACGATGGCGAAGCCGGCCCGGTCCAGCGCGCGGTTGACCGCGGCGAGCTGGGTGACGACGTCCTCGCAGTCGCGTCCTTCCTCCAGCATGCGCACGACGCCGGCGAGCTGACCCTGGGCGCGCTTGAGCCGGTTGGCTGCCGACCGCACCTGGTCGGCGGGGAGCTGGACCATGGGGTGTTCCTCTCGAAGGGCGGGCCGGGGACCGGCTGCGGTCACCGGCCGGGGCTCTGGGCGGTGAGGGAGGCGCGCACCTCGTCCATGTCGAGCTCGCGGACGGCGGTGATCAGCTGGTCCAGGGCCCGGGGCGGCAGGGCGCCGGGCTGGGAGAAGACCAGGACGCCTTCCCGGAAGACCATCAGGGTGGGGATCGAGGTGATGTCCGCGGCGGCGGCGAGGGCCTGCTCGGCCTCGGTGTCGACCTTGCCGAAGACGATGTCGGTGTGGACCTCGGAGGCCTTCTCGTAGACGGGGGCGAACATCCGGCACGGTCCGCACCAGGCGGCCCAGAAGTCGACGAGGACGATGTCGTTGTCGGTGACGGTGTTCTCGAAGTCCGCGGCGGTCAGGGCGACGGTGCTCATGGGACGGTTCCTTCCGTTTCACCGGAGTGGTGGCTTTTTATACCCCCTGGGGTAATGAACGCGGTGTGGGAGCGGGACATTCCCCGGACGGCATGGCACGGCACGGCATGCCGCTGCCCCGGCGCGCCGGGGCAGGCGGCGGACATGCCGGACCCCCGCACCCGCGGGGGAATGGTCGGTGCGAGGGGCCGGCGACCGGCGCGTCCGGGTGGGCGCGCCGGAGTGGGGGGTCAGACCTGGGCGGCCTGCGGCTTCTCGGGGACGGCGGCCGTGGCCTCGCCGCCCTGGGAGACGGTCCGCTTCTTCGGCTTCTCCAGGCCGAGGGCGACCAGTACGGTCAGCGCGATGCCGGCTGCGGCGATGTACACCGCGGTGCGCAGGCCGTCGGTGGTGGCGGAGCGCAGCGCCTCGCCGGTGAGGCCCTCGAGGCCGGAGTTGGCGACGGCCACCAGGACGGCGAGGCCGACCGCGCCACCGATCTGCTGCGTGGTGGAGGCCCAGCCGGAGGCGATGCCCTGCTCCATCGGGTCGATGCCGACCGTGGCGGCGCCGAACATCAGCGTGTAGCCGGCGCCCTGGCCGAGACCCATGACGACCATGCCGGGGATCAGCGCGACGTAGGAGCCGTCGGTGGCCAGGGTCAGGCCCAGGATCACGGTGCCGACGAGGCCCACCAGCAGGCTGGCGATCATGATGGCGCGCAGGCCGTACTTCGTGGCCAGGCGGCCGGCCGTCTGGGCACCGATGGCGATGGCGACCATCGGGACCAGGAACGCCAGGCCCGTCTCCAGCGCGCTGTAGCCGTGCACGCCCTGGAAGTAGACGGTCAGGAAGTAGAGCAGGGTGCCGAAGGTCGCCATGTAGAAGAAGGTGACGCCGGCGCCGGTGCTCAGGTTGCGGTTGCGGAACAGGCGCAGCGGCATCAGCGGGTCGCTGCTGCGCTTCTCGATGACGACGAAGGCCGCCAGCAGGGCCGCGCCGAGGACGAGTGCGCCGATGATCAGACCCGAGCCCCAGCCCGACTCCGGACCCTGGACCAGGGCGAAGACGACGGAGGTGGTGCCGACGGTGGAGGTCAGCGCACCGGCCAGGTCGAAGGAGCGGCGGCTGCCGCCCTTGGCGTCGGGGGCGATCAGCGGGAGGGCGGCCGCGATGGCGAGGACGGCCAGCGGGACGTTGACGTAGAAGACGGACTCCCAGCCGAACGCCTCGGTGAGGACGCCGCCGAGGAGGGAGCCGAGGATCATGCCGGAACCGCCGGCGGTGCCCCAGACGGCGAAGGCGCGGTTGCGCTCCTTGCCCTCGGCGAACTTGGTGGAGACCAGGGTCAGCGTGGCCGGGAAGAGGAACGCGCCGCCGATGCCCTGCACCGCGCGGGCCGCGACCAGCACCCAGGGGTCGGTGGCCAGACCGCCGAGCATCGAGGAGACGCCGTACAGGGACAGGCCGAGGATGAAGATGCGGCGGGGGCCCCACAGGTCGCAGGCCCGGCCGCCGAGCAGCAGGAACCCGCCGAACGCGACGGCGTAGGCGCTGATCACCCACTGCAGGTTCTGGGCGGAGAAGCCGAGTCCGTCGCCGATCTCGGGGAGGGCGACGTAGACGATGTTGTAGTCGATGGAGATGATCAGCTGGGCGAACGCCAGCAGCGCCAGGAGGAGTCCAGGGCGCCGACGCGGTGCCTCGGTGGCGGCGCCTGTGGCCGAAGACGGCATGACTGTGCCTTTCACTACGGGGTCATGGATGGGACGGGCGCGCTGGGCGCCACCGCCGGGGAGGCCCCGGCGCTTACAGGGGTGCGCTCTCGGTTCCGGTTCAGGTCCGGTCGAACCAGCGGCGAACCTGGTCCGGTGCCGCGGGGTTGGCCCGCCGGACCGTGTCCGCCAGCTCGGCGATCGTCCGGCTCGCCAGGTTGTGCCGCCAGGCCAGTTCTGCGTGGGAGAAGGCCTGGGCCACGGTGCAGGGGGTGCGGTGGCCGGCCAGGTCGGCGATGCCGCCGGCCGGGCCCTGGTGGCGGATGCCCGTGCACAGGAAGGCCCGTGCCGAACCGTCTATGGCCACCGCCACGTCCATCAGGGTGATCTCCTCCGGTTCGCGGCCCAGACGGAATCCGCCACGGGGTCCGGAGCGGGACGAGACGAGGCCGGCCCGTCCCAGTGCGTTCAGCTGCTTGTTCAGGTAAGCGGCGGGCAGGCCGTGGAACTCGGCCAGCCGGGCGGCGGGCACCGCCCTGTCGGGCGAGACCCAGGACAGGTTGATGCAGCAGTGCACCGCCCACTCCACGCCCTCTCGCAGCTTCATGTTGTGGACATTACGCATCGGCAATGTCCGCCAGAAGGGCCCGCCTCTTTTAATGTCAAGTCGCCTCGCGTACAACCGTTCTAGCTGTTCAGGACCTGTTTCAGCTCGGCCTCCAGACGGCCGAGATCGGCCTCGTGACCGTGTGCCGCGACGTGTCCGTCCGGCCGCACCAGCCAGTACCCGGCGCTGCGGCAGCCGGTGGCGAAGGCGCTCTCGCGGCGCCGCAGCACCACGGTGCGCACCGCCTCGCCGTGGCGGGCCACGACGTGCCCGGCCTCCGCGTGCCAGGCCTTCGACGGCGGCGCGAGGACCAGGGTCCAGGCGTGCGGGTCGACGTCGGGTCCGCTGATGCCGTACGCGAGGGCGTGCCGCCGCGGGAAGACGGCGCCGTCCTTCAGCCCGCCCGGTATCCGGTTGCGCACGCGGCAGCCGGCGAGCCCCGAGGGCAGCTGGGTGTCGCGCACCGGCGGGTAGGCCAGGCGCCGTCCGGCCATCACCGGGGTGTAGAACCGCGACACGGCGCCGGTGCGGTCGAGCAGTTTGAAGGCGGCGTCCCGGGCGAGCACCTTGGCCCGGCTGTTCGCCACCCAGGCACGGGTCTGCAGGTCGGTGTCGCGCACGATCTGGCGGGTGGCCTCCGAGCGCTCGGCGCCGTAGCCGGCGAGCAGCGACGCCGGTGACTCGCCGCGGATCACGGCGGCCAGCTTCCAGCCCAGGTTCTGGGCGTCCTGCAGGCCGTTGTTCATGCCCTGGCCGCCGGCCGGGCTGTGCACGTGCGCGGCGTCGCCGGCGAGGAAGACGCGTCCGACGCTGAAGTCGGAGGCGTGCCGGGCGTGCACGCGGAAGACCGCCTGCCACACGGCCTCGGTCAGCCGCACCCCGCGCGGTCCGCGCTCCTCGAGGATCCCCCGCATCATCTCCAGGGAGACCTCGTGGCGGCCCTGCGGCATGACGGACAGGAAGCGGTAGACGCCGCCGGGCATCGGCACGACGACCAGGGCGCCGCTGGGCGCCTGGTAGAACAGGCACTCGTCCGACGGGAGTTCGCCCTCGATCCGCGCGTCCACGAGCGCGAAGGACATCTCGTACGTGCTGCCCTGGAAGCCGATGCCGAGCTGGCCGCGCACCGCACTGCCGGCGCCGTCGGCGCCGACCACGAAGGGCGCCCGGATGCGGTCGAGGCCTCCGCCGGGCAGCTCCACGACGGCGGTGACGCCGTCGCTCGCGCCGATGTCGCCGGAGAAGTCCACGCCCTCCAGGGCCAGCAGCCGCACCCCGCGTTCCACCTTGCCGCCGAGCCCGGCGAAGCGCTCGGCGAGCAGCCGCTCGGTCACGTGCTGCGGCAGCACCCGGCAGGCGGTGTCCTCGGTCAGGGCGAAGGAGGCGAGCGGCTTGCGTTCGGAGAAGTAGCTGAGCCGGTTGACCAGGCCGGACTCGCGCATGACGCCGTCGGCGAGTCCCGCGTCCTCCAGGATGTCGAGGGCGCGGGGCCACACGGACAGCGCCTTGGGGGTGGTCGACGGCTTCTCGGCACGGTCGATGACGCGCACCCGTATGCCGCGGCGCATCAGTTCCACGGCGGTCAGCAGGCCGGTGGGTCCGGCGCCGACGACCAGCACGTCCAGGTCGGACGTGCCGGCCGCGGTCCCGGAATTTTGGGTGGTGTTGTCGGTCATCGTGCTCAATCCGTCCGCACGCCGGCGGTGACGCCCCCGGCGGGCTCGTCGGGCAGGCGGTCCAGGGTGATGCCGAAGTACTTCTTGTAGGCCTCCAGGGTCTCCGGCCCGCCGTCGAGGGCGAACTTGGAGCGCTCCTCGCCGGCGACCATGCTCACCTGGCGGTTGCCCTTGAGGGTGATCAGGCCGTCGGGGGTGCGCATGGAGCAGAACAGGCCCTGCAGGAACGACGAGTCGGGCGAGGTGCGGTACCACCACAGGGCGGGGGCGAAGTCGTCGATCGTCACCGGCCGGTCGGCGACCCGGTACAGGGGCTTGCCGGCGAGGTGGACGTCGATGACGCCGTCGCTCACGTCGTGCAGCTGGTAGTCGCCGTGCGGGTCGTGCTGGACCTCGCGCGAGGCCAGGTTCAGCGGGAAGCGGCTGTTGCGGCCGAAGCCGACGTCGACCAGCCACTCCTCGCCGTCGGCCTTGACGCGCAGCGCCAGGTGGCCGAGGAAGGGGCCGAGGACCCCGCCCGGGCGGTGCACCCAGCCCGGCAGGATGTCGACCTCGTAGCCGAGCGAGGTCAGCAGGAACGACAGGGCGGGGTTCACCTCGAAGCAGCCGCCGCCGCGGTGGTCGCGCACGATCTTCTGCAGGACGCGTTCGTCCATGAAGATCTCCTCGCCGAGGTGGTAGCCGAGGTTCTCGAAGGGGACCGACAGGAGGTGGCGCTCCATCAGGTGGCGGAGCCCTTCGAGGTCCGCGCGCTCGGGCCGCGTCGCGCCGATCCGACGCAGGTAGTCGTCCATGATGCCGTCCAACATCACCGTCTCCTTAGGCGTACATGGTGCTGAGTGAGGGGTGGGGGCGCTGCCAGCGCAGGAGTGACAGGCCCATCGCCATGCCGCCGCCGAAGGCGGCCAGCAGGACGAGGTCCCCGTCGTCGAGCTCTCCCGAGCGGGCCGCCCGGTCGAGGGTGACGGGGACCGAGGCGGCTCCGGTGTTGCCGAAGTCCTCGTAGCTGAAGCGGGTGTGGCCGTCCACGATGCCGATCGTGGCCGAGAGGTCCTCGAGCATCCGCCCGTTGGCCTGGTGCGGCACGAAGTGGTCGACGTCGCGGGTGGTGAAGCCGGCCTCCTCGACGAAGGCGGTGATGGCCGGGGCGACCGTGGCGTTCACGAAGTCGCGCACCCCGCGCCCGTTCATGGTGAAGTAGTGCAGGCCCTCGGCGAGGGTCTCGGCGCTCGCCGGCAGGCGGCTGCCCCCGGCCGGCACCTCGATCAGGTCGCGTTCGGCGCCGAATCCGGCCAGCCGTCCGGCCAGCACGCCGCGTCCGGGCCGGGCCGGGCCGAGCACCACCGCTCCGGCGCCGTCGCCGAAGAGGATGGCGGTGCGCCGGTCGGCGTGGTCGAGGATGCGGGAGTACACGTCCGCGCCGATGACCAGCGCGTACGGCGAGTCGGAGCCCGCCAGGACGTGCTGGGCGGCGTTCAGCGCGAACACGAAGCCGCTGCAGACGGCGTTGACGTCGAACGCGGCGGCGCCGTGGCCCGCGCCGAGGCCGTCGGCGACCACGCTGGCGGTCGGCGGCTGCGGCTGGTCGGGGGTGGAGGTCGCGACCACGATCAGCGAGAGGTCGGCGGCGACGATGCCGGCGGCCTCCATCGCGGCCCGGCCCGCGGCGATCGCCAGGTCCGAGGTGGCCTCGTCCGGTTTGGCCCGGCGCCTGTTGCGTATCCCGGTCTTGCGCCGGATCCACTCGTCGGTGACCCCGGCGGCGGCTCCCACCTCGTCGTTGCCGACGACGTGCGAGGGCAGGCAGGACCCCGTTCCCAGGATCGCGATGCCTGCGCTCGTCCGGCCGGACCGGGCCATGCCCGTGGTGATCATTGTGTGACCCTTCCGTCAGAGTTCGGGCCTTTCCGCGCAGGCCGATGCTCCCGATCCCGCCCCGCCCCGGGCAAAGGCCGGGCGCCGAACCCGTCAGGTCGCGGGGGAGTACGTCAGATGGCGGCCGGCCCGGCGCCCCTCGCGCCGGGCCGGCCGCCGGGCGTCACGCGGCCGACGCCAGCGGGGATCCGCTCAGCAGGCCGCGCACCAGCTCGCCGGTGATGGCGACCCCGTTCTGGGTGAGCACGGACTCGGGGTGGAACTGCATCGACGCGAAGTGGGTGCCGCGCATCGCGTGGACCTCCCTGCTGTCGGGATCGCGGGCGATCTCGACGACGCCGACCCCGTCCGCCTCGACCTTGTCCTCGCCGCTCGAGGCCGCGAACGTGTTGTAGAAGCCGACGCGTTCGCGCCGCCCGAACAGGTCGACGTCCCGCTGGACGCCCTGGTTGGGCACGGACCGGCGCACCAGGTCCAGGCCGAGGCGGCGGCTGAGCACCTGGTGGCTGAGGCAGATGGCCAGGAACGGCCGTTGTTCCTCGATCAGCCGCGCGATCGTGCCGTCCAGGTGGGCGATCTTGGGGTGGGCCAGGTCGCGCGGGTCACCGGGGCCGGGGCCCATCACCACCAGGTCGTAGCCCTCGACGCGGTACGGCTCGTCGAAGCGCGTGACCGTCACCTCCAGGCCCAGGGAGCGCAGCTGGTGCCCGATCATCGAGGTGAAGGTGTCCTCGGCGTCCACCACCAGGACCCTGCGGCCCGCCGGCAGGGCCGCCCGCCCGGCGGGCCGCGCCCCGTCCGCGAGCCAGAACCCGGCGATGGTCGCGTTACGGGCCTCGAGCGCCCGGCACACCTCGGGGTGGGCCGCGAAGCGGGCCGCGCCCCCGCCCTCCAGGGCGGCGAGCAGCCCGGCGGCCTTGGCGTGGGTCTCGGCCACCTCGGACAGCGGGTCGGAGTGGCGCACCAGGGTGGCCCCGACGCCGATGCGCACCGTGCCGCGCGCGTCGATGTCGGCGGTGCGGATGCAGATCGCGGAGTCCAGGGCCGAGCCGCCCTCGGCGTCCCGGCCGATCAGGGCGAGGACGCCGCTGTAGTAGCCGCGGCCCTGCTGCTCGTACCGGCCGATGACCCGGCAGGCGCTCTCCAGCGGGGAGCCGGTGACCGTCGGCGCGAACAGGGTCTCGCGCAGCACCTCGCGCGGGTCGCTGGCGGTCTCGCCCTCGATGAAGTACTCGGTGTGCGCGAGCCGGGCCATCTCCTTGAGGAAGGGGCCCGTCACCCGGCCGCCCCCGGGGCAGATCCGGGCCATCATCTTCAGTTCCTCGTCGACGACCATGTACAGCTCGTCGGCCTCCTTGCGGTCGGCGAGGAAGTCCATGACCTCCGGGAGGGTGGGGCCGGTGGCCGGGTAGCGGTAGGTGCCGGAGATCGGGTTCATCACCGCGGTGCCGTCGTGCACGCTGATGTGCCGCTCGGGCGTGGCGCCGACCAGGGTGCGCTCGCCGGTGTGCACGACGAACGTCCAGTACGCGTTCTTCTCGTTCTCCAGGAGCCGTTTGAAGAAGGTCAGGGCGCTGCGCGGGGTGTAGTCGGAGATGTCGACGGTGAAGGTCCGCTTGATGACGAAGTTGGCGCCCTCGCCGGTGCCGATCTCGTCGGCGATGATCCGCCGGACGGTCTCGGCGTAGGCGTCGTCGTCGACGTCGAAGCGGGCTCCGGTGGTGCGGATGGGGTCGTCGGGCAGCCGTTGCAGTACGGCGGCCAGCGGGGCGGTCTCCTGCCGGGCGACGCTCAGCGCCACCAGCGGGGTGCCGTCGTCGTGGCCGGTGAAGCCCCGTTCGGCGATCTGCCGGTAGGGGACGAGGGCGAGCACCTCGTGCCGGGGGGCGCCGGTGGCCCCGGACGGTTCGGGCAGCGGGATGCCGGCCAGGGTCCCGGGGTGCGACACCTCGCCGACGAGGATGTCGAGCACGCCGGGGCCGGTGGCCTCGGGGCGGTGCAGCAGGGCGAACGGCGGTGGCGTGGGGCCGAGGATCTCGTCGAGCAGACCGCCCTCGTGGGGGCGTCCGGCGCGGGTGCCGGTCATGCGAAGACCTCCTTGGCGGTGGTGACGACCGCGCAGCGCGCGGCCGCGTACTCGACGGCCATCCGGTGGCGGCTCTCGTCGAAGTCGGCGACGGCGTCGGCGACCAGGAACGTCTCGATGTCGTGGCTGAACGCCTCCACCGCGGTGATCAGCACGCCGACGTGGGCGTAGACCCCGCAGACGATGAGCTGGTCGCGCTGGTGGAAACGCATCCGGGTGAGCAGGTCGGTGTGGTGGAAGGCGCTGTAGCGCCACTTGGTGACCAGCCAGTCCCCGTCGCGGGGGGCGAGGGCGTCGACCACGGCGCGGTCCGCGGGCGCCGGACGCATGCCCGGCCCCCAGAAGTCCTTGAGCAGGCCCCGCTGGTGGGTGCTCATGCCGCCGGGCTGGGCGGTGTAGGCGACGGGGATGCCGAGGTCGGCGCAGCGTTCGCGCAGGTGGGCGGCGTTGTGCACGAGCTGGCCGCGCAGCGGCTCGGGGAACGGCTGGAGGAAGTAGCGCTGCATGTCGTGGACGAGCAGCACCGCGCGGGCGGGATCGGGGATCCACGGGGCGGTGTTCGCCGGCAGCTCGGACGAGGTGGGCAGGGGGTAGGACTCGATGGGCGGGAGGCCGGTCATCGGGGCTCGGTGTCCTTTCTCGTCGGTGCGGACCGCGCCCCGAGGGGGCGCGGGGGAGCCGCGCGGCCGGTGCGGGCCCGCGGTCCACCGGACCGCGTTCCTTCTCCGGCCGCGCGCGACGGGCGCTAGGCGCCCAGGGCGGCCCCGCCGTCGACGGTCAGGGTGTGCAGGGTGATGTGGGAGGCCTCGTCGGAGAGCAGGAAGGCGACGGCGTGCGCGACGTCGGCGGGCCGGGCGAGCTTGCCCAGCGGGATGCCGACCCGGAACGCCTCCGGGCTCCCGGCGATGGTGGCGTGCGGACCGGACGCGTCCTGCCACATCGAGCTGAGCATCGGGGTGTCGGTGGAGCCGGGCGCGACGATGTTGCAGCGGATGCCGTGCCGGGCCACCTCCAGGCCGAGGCTCTTGGTGAACATCTCCGCGGCCGCCTTGGAGGCCGCGTACGCCGCCATCCCCGAACGGGGCGTCACGGCCGCGTTGGACGCGACGGTGACGACGGCTCCGCGGCCGCGCGCCACCATGCGGCCCACCACGGAGCGCGACAGGTGGAAGACGCCGGTGGTGTTGACGGCGAAGGTGCTGTTCCAGTCGTCGTCGCTGAAGGTGCTCACCTCGCCGAGGCGCAGCACTCCGGCGGCGTTGACGAGGTAGTCGACCGGGCCGAGGCGCTGTTCGATCTCCGCGACGACGGTCTCGACCGCGGCGCTGTCGGTGACGTCCGCGGCGAAGGGCGACACCGGCAGCCCGTCCGCGCCCATCTTCTCGGTCACCTCGTCGAGCTGCTCGGCGTCGCGGTCCACCGCGGCCACCGCGACACCCCGTTCGCCCAGGACGCGGGCCACGGCCGTGCCGATGCCGCCGGCGGCGCCGGTGACCAGGGCCAGTCTGCTCTCGCTCGTGTGCTGCATGTCGTGCCTTCCTCCTTCACTGCCGTGCGGGTGGGGACCGCCACGCCCGGGGCGGCTCATATGTGCCACGCGGAGACGACGGAGATGGCCTGGCCGGCGTTGAGCCGCGGGTCGCAGAAGCTCTCGTAGGCGTCGCCGATCCTGGCGGCCTCCGTCTCGTTCGCCGCGCACTCCAGGACGGCGTCGGGGGTCGCCTCCAGGTGCAGACCGCCGGCGACGCCGCCGTGGTCCACGACCGCCTGGTGGAACGCGACGACCTCGCGCTCGGCCGCCTCCACGTAACGGGTCTTGAATCCGCCGGGGGTGGTCACGGTGTTGGCGTGCAGCGGGTCGGTCAGCCAGATCACCGGGTGACCGGCCTCGCGCACCGCCTCGACCAGCGGGGGCAGGGCGTCGGCGACGGCGCCGGCGCCCATGCGGGCGATGAGGGTGAGCCGTCCCGCCTCGCGCCGCGGGTCCAGCAGCCGGCACAGCTCCAGCACCTCGTCCGTGGTGGTGCGCGGGCCCACCTTGCAGGCCACGGGGTTGGTCACGCCGGCCAGCAGGGCGACGTGCGCGCCGTCCGGCTGCCGGGTGCGCTCCCCGATCCACGGCCAGTGGGTGGAGGCCAGCAGGGTCCCGTCCGCCTCGCTCCGCAGCAGCGGGACCTCGTAGTCGAGCAGCAGGGCCTCGTGGCTGGTCCACATCGCGGGGTCGATGCGGTCCGACCCGGACGATCCGTTCCAGCCGAGGTGGCTCATGATGTCGTCGGCCGCCATGTAGCCGGTCAGCAGGCGCAGCGGATCGGGCCGGCGGCCCTCGGGCGTGGGATCGGGATCGTTGACCATGTGGCCGCGGTAGACGGGCAGTTCGAGACCGCCGACCTGCTCGGTGGACTGCGAACGCGGCTTGGTGAACTGTCCCGCGATGCGGCCCACGCGGATCACCGGCTTGCCGGCGACCAGCCGGAGCGCGCCGGCCAGCAGGTCGAGCAGGGCCGCCTTGCGGGCGACGTGCCCGGCGGAACTCTCGTTGGGGTCCTCCGCACAGTCCCCGGCCTGCACCACCAGGGCCTCGCCGGCCGCGACCCGGGCGAGCTGGCGGCGCAGGGTGCGCACGTCGTCACCGCGCACCAGCGGGGGACGGCTCGCGAGGTCCGACCGGACCCGGCGCACCTGATCGGGGTCGTCCCAGGGCGGCTGCTGGGGAGCGAACTTGAGTTCGATATCGACGAGCGAGTTGTCCACGAATCTCTCCAGACGCAAGAAGTGGGCAGTGCGCCCACGCATACGGGCGCGCGGGTGGTGGGGAGACCGGCCCGGGAAAGAGACCGGTCCATGCGCCGTGCGTGACGGCGGGTCAGAGGCGGGGCTCCCAGCCGACGGTGTCCCAGAAGCCGAGCTGGGCGAGCTTCGGGGTGCGGGCGACCTCGGCGATGCCGGGCCCGCCGAGGACGAGCGTGCTGGGTGCTCCGGGGGTGAACGGCGGCCAGTCGGCCGTGTTCGGGGTGTGGGGGGCGGAGGTACGGGCGAAGGCGGCCACGGCGTCGACGAAGATGTCGGACAGCAGCCGCTCGACGGGCCCGTCGCCGAAGACCGGGGCGAACTGCGGCAGCCGGTGGGTGCCGAACAGGAACGGCGAGGTCGCCTCGTGCGGGGTGCCGAAGTGGGGCGGCAGCGCCGGGTGGGCGAACTCCATCGCGTACAGGGGGCTGGTGCCGAGCCGGGCGTGGCGCTCGGCGAACCGGACGATCTGGTGCCGGAAGAACGCGTCCCCCAGGACCTCGGTCCACAGGGACAGCGGGTCGGCCGGCAGACCGGCGTCCTGGGCCGCGGCCCGGTAGGCGGTGGCGCAGGCGGCCGCGAGGTCGTCACCGGCGCCCGGCCGGCCCAGGTCCAGCACCTCGCGCACGACCCGCACCAGCTCGGCGTCGTCACGGGGGGCGGGCGCGGGCTGCGGGGAACTCGGGCCGGTGTAGAAGGCGCCCTCGGTGCTGGTGTGGACCGACAGCACGGGCACGTCGGGCGTCGGCATCCGGTGGTCGTGGGCGGGCATGGTGCGCCCGTCCACGACCGGGCCGCGGTACCAGCGCCCGCTGCCCACGATCCGGTCCTCGGGCCGCGGGGCGAAGACCTCGTCCCAGGCCCCGACGAGCGCGGCGGCCGGCACGGCCCGCAACCCGGCGACGGTGGTGCCCAGACGGCGGGCCACGGCCTCGTAGGCGGTGCGGGAGTCCTCGGGCGTCAGGGCGGTGGCGGGCGGCGTGACGTGGCTGGGACTGATCGACACGATGCGCCGGATCAGGCCGCGCAGAGCGGGCAGCAGCGCCAGCTGCCAGGCCGTGGCGCCGCCCGCCGAGGTGCCGCACACGGTGATGTTGCCCGGGTCCCCGCCGAAGGCGGCGGCGTTGGCGTGCACCCAGCGCAGCAGCGCCTCCTGGTCCTGCAGCCCCCAGTTGGCGAAGTGCCCGGTCTCCGGGTCGGCCAGGTCCTCGTGCAGACCGAACCCGAGGACGCCGAGGCGGTAGTTGAAGGTGACGACGACCAGGTCGCCGCGGTGCGCGAGCCGCGCCCCGTCGTACGCGGGCAGACTGCCGGCCCCGGCCTGCCAGCCGCCGCCGTGGACGTAGACCAGGACCGGCCGGCTGCCGCCGGGGTCGGGCGTCCAGACGTTGGCGTACAGCGAGTCCTCGTCGCTGGGCGGCACCGGCCGGTTGGGGATGACGCTCTGGAAGGAGACGTCGGTGAAGCGCACGGCCTCCCGCACGCCGGACCAGGGCACGGGGGGCCGCGGGGAGGCGAAACGCAGGGCGCCCACCGGCGGTGCGGCGTACGGGACGCCGCGGAAGACGGCGACGCGGCCGGCGCGTTCGCCGGCCACCCGCCCGGCCGACGTGCGCACCACGACCCGGTTCCCGGTCACGGCGCGGGACGGGCCCGCGACGACGGCGGACACACCCGGACGCTTGCCTGCGGCCTGCGACTGGCTGGCCATGGTGGACTCCTCGGGCACTCGGACGGATCGGTCCGCCGATCCTGTTCCGCCGCTTCGGAGGTCGCCAAAGGCCGTTCCGGCAATCCGTCAGCTGCCCCGCAGAGTCCGTCAGCTCACCGGCCGGATCGGTCGGTGAGCTGACACAACGGGCGATGATTTTCGGACAGGGCCTTGACCCGTCCGTACACTGCGCCGCTCCTCGCGCTCACGCGGGCACGGAGGCCACCTCCGCCGCCGGCTCGGCCGTACCGGACAGCACCGCGACGGCGTGGGCGGCCGAGGCGAGGGTGGCGTGCCGGTGCCAGCCGTTGAAGGAGCGGCCGGAGAAGTCCTTCACGCCCACCCGCTCGGCGATCCTCGCGAAGTCCTGCTCCACGCGCCGGGTCGCCCGGATCAGCCGCAGCAACTGGGCGGGATGCAGGTCGGTGATGTTGGTCAGCCACAGCTCACCCGGCCAGCGCCCGCCGTTCTCGCCGACGCCGAGGAGCACCAGGCCGCCGTGCCGGGAGGGCCGGCGGGAGGCGCGCTGGGGCAGCCGCACCTTGACGGCCGCGGTCAGACCCGCGTGCACACCGCCGCCGTCCGGCCCGCGCTGGATGACCGGCTGGCGCAGCGGACGCGCCACCAGCATCAGCTGGTGCGCCGTCATCTCCGTCTCGGCGGTCGTACGGGGCAGACCCGGGTCGACCGCGGCCACCCGCAGGTTGGCGCTGACCCGCAGCAGCATCGGCGCCCCCACGGCCCGCAGCCCGGCCACGACCCCCGCGACGTCGGCCTCGCGGGCGTCCATGACGGCCGGACGGGCCGGCAGGCCCCAGTCCCGGACGGTGCCGCAGTACGCCTCCACACAGCACTGGTCCATGGTCTCGGCCGAGGCGCTCTCCGGGATCGACGCCTGCCGGCGCCGGGTGGCGTCGTCCAGCCACGCCTCCGGCAGGTGCAGACGCCAGTTGACGGGAGTGCTGTGCTCGTCCGACACCGCCCACACGCCGACGGCCTGCTGCGCGTTCGTCATCTGGCCGCGGGCGGGGTCGAAACGACGGTCCACACCGACCGAACTGTCGCCCGCCTTGGGGATCACCATCGGCCGCAGCACGTAGGCACGGGCCGGCACGAGCTCCTCCAGATGACGGGCGAGGGCGCGGCGCACGGGACTCCAGTCCCAGGTGGAACCGCTGATGAAGTGGTGCAGGCTCTGCTCCGCCGCCTCACCGCCGAACAACGAGGAGATGTTCCGTATCGACTTGCGGCCCTCGACACCGAGCAGGCCCTGTACGTACTCCACGCCCCGGCGCCGCTGGTCGCTGCGCGGCAGGGACTCGAAGAGCACCGTGCTCAGCTCCTCCAGGACGCGCTCGGGGGAGTCCCCCGGTGCCGGGGGGAACAGCTCGTCCTGCATGGTGCGCCTGTGCAGTCTGGTCTGCATTCCGTCCCACCTCGCCACTCGTTCCCGACTGCGTGCTCAGGCAGCCTCGGACGGGGCGTCCAAGACGAGACCAAGGCGTGGCAAACGTGCTGGTCAAGAGGATGTTTCGAGGCTACGCGGGCGCGGGCGGGCACGGCGGCGCGGTGCGCGGACCGGCCAGGTACGGTGCGCGGTTTCGGCAGGCGGGGAGGGAGGCGGCCCTTACGTTGACGCACGGAGACCGGTGGCAGTGGGCGAATTCTTCCTCGGAGGCCGTATGTCCTGCTTCGACTCACGGTTCGCGGCGCACCCCGGATACGCGCGCATGTTCCGCCCCGGCGCCCTGACCCTGGGCGTGTTCCTCCCCCTGGAGCCGTACGACGGGCCGGCGGCCCGGATGGACGCCGCCGGGCAGACCGAACGCGCCGTCCAGGCCGAGCGCGCCGGGTTCGCGGCCCTGTGGGCGCGTGACATCCCGCCGCCGGCCCCGGCGTTCGGCGACACCGGGCGGGCGTACGACCCCTGGACCTGGCTGACCCACATCGCGGCGCGCACCTCGCGCATCGCCCTGGCCACCGGCTCGACCGTGCTGCCGCCGCACCGTCCCGTCGACACCGCGAAGTCCGCCGCCCGCCTGGACCTGCTCAGCGGACGGCGCCTGGTGCTCGGCGCGGCCGCCGGGGACCGGAGCGTGGAGTTCCCCGCGTACGGGCCCGACCGCGACGACAGCGGGGCGCTGTTCCGCACCGCCGTCTCCACCCTGCGCCGCCTGTGGACGGAGGACTCCCCGGCCGCCGGCCCGCACCACGGCGCCTTCGGCGACGCGGGCGTGCCGCCCGGGCCGTCCGAGCCGTCCGGCGGCCGCGTCCCGGTCCTGGTGACGGGCCACAGCCGGCAGAGCGTGCCGTGGATCGCCGAGCACGCCGACGGCTGGCTCATGGAGCCGCGCCCGCTGATCCAGCAGTGCCGCACCACGGCGCTGTGGCGGAAGGCGGTCCACGACGCGGGCGAGCCCCGCAAACCGTTCGCGCAGACGCTCCGCCTCGACCTCGTCGACCGGCCCGACGCCCGCCCCCGCGCCATCCCGCTCGGCTACCGGACCGGGCGGCGCTATCTGCGCAGCCACCTCGAAGGGCTGCGGGACACCGGCGTGCACCACGTCGTGCTCGACCTCCGGCACGGCCGCAGGCCGGCCGCCGAGGTGCTGCGGGAGCTCGGCGAGTACGTCCTGCCGCACTTCCCCGCGCACGCGACGTACGCGCAGGCGCCGGCGGTCTCCGCCGCCTGAGGCCCGGGCCCCGCCTCAGGTCCCGTTGCGCGACGGCTGCGGTGCGCCGCAGCGGCGGCAGACGGCCGCGTGCCGTGCCGCGTACTCCTCGCCCGGGTGCCGGCCCGCGGACCGGGCGGACCCGCACGGCGGGTCGAGGTCGATCTCCACCCCCGCGGGCACCATCAGCCAGCGGGCCGGTGTCATCTCGTGCTCTTCGTGCCGCATTCCGCCTCCTCACCTGGACCGTGCCTTACCGGCGCGTCCGGACGGGACCGCCTCGCCCAAAGTGGACCCGTCCGGTCCAGGCCCGGTGAAGCCACGGCCAACGACCTGGTCCGGCGGAACGTGCGGCGGCCGTCCTGTCAGGAACTGTCGTCACATACGATGCGCCAGCCCGGGACCAGGGGACGGAGGCTGTTGCCCACTCGGTACCGGACAGTTCATGGCGACGTATCACCCGACCACGATCCCCAAACGAAGATCATTTGACGACAGACCCTGGAGTCCTCGTCATCTGGGTGCCGGTGGGCCAGGGCGAACTGCGTCCCCTGGTCGACGGCCTGACCGCTGCGGACTGGCTGACGGAAGCCGCTGCCCCCCACACCCACCTCGCCGGTCGGCTGACCGAAGGCGTCCTCCCGCTCACCTGCCCTGTTGCCTAGCCGTGCCGCCGTTTCCCTGCCGTGCGCGCTGATCGCGTGTAAAGAAAATGGCTCGCACACCACCGGGTGGTGTGCGAGCCAAAGAAAAGAGGGGCAGTGGCCGAAGCGAGTGCCCCTTCAAGTCTGGAACCACCTTAGCCGATCCCAGCTCAACGACGTCACCAAGGCGTTCCGCATCGCCATGCGCCGCCTCTACCGGACCCGCAACATCATCCTCCACGGCGGAGCCACCCACGGTGTCGCGCTCGAAGCGTCCCTTCGCTCTGCCGCCCCGCTCCTCGGCGCTGGCCTCGACCGCATCGTCCACGCCTCCTACACCGAGGACCTTGACCCCCTCGACCTGGCTGCCCGCGCCGAAGTCGCCCTCCAGCTCGTCCACGGCGAGACCGGGCTGACCACGGTGGATCTGCTCGAACCCGTCCGGTGAGGCTTGGGACAGAGGCGGAGGTCAGGTCTGCGGCATGTCGACGAACCGTCTGTAGTGGCCTTGGAACGCGGTGATGATCACCGCCGTGGGCCCCTGTCGGTGTTTCGCCACGTAGAAATCGGCTTCGCCGGCCCGCGGGGTGTCCAGGGTGCAGGCGTCCTCCCGGTGGAGTAGCAGGATGGTATCTGCGGCGAACGTGATGGCTCCGGACTCGCGGAGGTCGTCCAGCTAGCCGCAGCACCACCCGCATCACCGACCTGGTCAAGGCCGTGCTCGCGCTTCACCTCGCGACGTCAAGCTGAGGTTGGAAACGGCTCACCGCCTAGAGGGCGAGGGCGCCGGTCACGGGACGGAGCGTCACCTCACCCGGTTCCGGCCCGCCGAAGGGTGAGCCGCGGGATCTTCACTCAACGCGTACGTGTGCCTACTTTCCGTGCGGTAGTGTCGCAACAAATCGGCCCCCGCGACGGCTTGCACCCCGTTCGCGAGGGCCTGGACCACTAGTGGAAGGCACCAGCTCCACCGTGATGTACCGGCACCATATCGCGCCCCCGCGCGGCTTCTCCCAGTTCTCCCACGACCTGATCCGGCACCCCCGGCTGTCCTCCGACGCCGTGCGGCTGCTGACCTGGCAGCTCT
>NZ_LGCN01000224.1 GCF_001279005.1 Streptomyces caelestis | reverse complement strand
ACTGGGTGACCCAACAGCTCGTCTCCAACGTGCCGTTGAACGCCGCCGAGGCCGCCAAGATCCTCGCCCGGATGCCCGGCCACACCCCCTCCGCCGACGCGTCACCGCAGGTCGCCCCGAGTCCCCGCATTCCGGCCGTCGGTGCCCCGACCCCTCCGCCCGCCGACGGCTATCCAAGGAAAGACCCAGGGGAAAACACCTCCCACCATCCCGCCCAGCCGGAGTCGGGCCCGGACCCGGAGCCCGCACCGGAGACGACCGAGGTCCCCGAAACCGCCCGCGCCCTCGTCGCCGCCCTCCCGCACCTCTCCCCCGACCTGCGCCGCATCCCCCGGGGCATGCACGACGAACTCGCCCGCCTCGTCTCCCACTGGCTCACCGCCGGCCACACCCCCACCGCCATCCGCACGCACATCCTGCGCGGCCTCCCCGACGACGGCACCCCCGTCCACCGCCCCGGCGGCCTCCTGCGCTACCTGCTCCGCGACGTGCCACCTGTGCCCGACCCCGGTACTGCCTCTGCTGCCGAACGCCCGGCCCCCGCACGTCCGTCCAGCCGTCTCGCCGCCCTCCGCGAATGCGAGGGCGACCACGTACAGGCGACGCTCTTCCGTCCGGCCGGCGACGAAATCCTCTGCCGCCGCTGCCTCAACTCGCCACCGTCCGTGGTCCCGCCCCTTGTGATGTACGTCTGATACATGCGTGACGTGAGTGAGCCGGTAGTGGAATCCATGGCCGAGGTCCGCAGCCACCTCGCCGATGTCATCGACCGCGCCCGCCGTGAGGAAACGCCGACGATCATCACGCGGCGCGGCAAGCAGGAAGCCGTCGTGATCGACATCCAGGAGTACCAGCGGTTGCGCCAACTCGCCGAGGACGCCGAAGAGGAATGGCTCAACCGGCTGGCCGACGAAGTCGAGTCCGAAGGCGCCGACGGGTCGGTCTCGCTCGAAGAGATGGCCGCCCTGCTCCGCGACCAGCAGCGCTGATCCGCATGGGGTACGTCACGCGCTTCACCCCGCACGCCCAGCGGGACATGCTCAAGATCCCGCGCTCTGATGCCCTGCGCGTCCTGTACCGCCTGACCGAACTCCAGAAGGCGATGGACGCCGGGGACACGGCGGCGTTCGACGTGAAGGCCCTGCGAGGGCACAACGCCCGGTGGCGGCTCAGGGTCGGTGACTACCGGGTCGTCCACACCGTCGAGGACGGTCGGCTCGTCGTGTGGGTCCTGACCGTGGGCAACCGGTGGGAGGTCTACCGCCAGGTCCCCTGAAGCGTCAGCGACTCGCGCGGTCCGCACCGGACTGCCCGGAGGCCGCCCCCGACAGCCGCGACACGGTTGTCCGCCCCCCATGGGCAACCCGCCGTAGGGGTGACACACGGGCCTCCAGGCGGTGGGCGCGGGTGCTCAGGCGGCGGTGTTCGGGGGCGCTGCCGCTGCGGAGCTGGTCCACCGGCTTGCGGGAGGCGACGGTGACCAGCCGGCCCCGGGGTTGTCCGGGACGCCGGCCCCGGGCCACTGCGAAGCGTCAGCCCGCGAGCCGGAGCGTCGGCAGTGCCTCGGGCAGGGGCGCGTCCTCGCCGCCGTCGGGGTCGGGGTCCGGGTCGAACATCGTGCCCGCCCTGGGGTCGGACCGGCGCGGCGGCCGCACCCCCGACTCGTACCGCAGGGGCCACAGGTACGTGTCCGGGTCGGAGATGCTGTTGATCATGTGAGCCTCCGACTCGTAGCCGGCCAGCAGTGGGTGGATGCGCAGCGCGCCGCGCCTCGTGCGGCCCTCCAGGATGCCGACGTCCTTCAACTCGCCGACGGCGCGGGACACGGCGGCCTGGCTGATCCCCAGGCGCTCGGACAGTTCCGCTTGGGTGATCCGGACCGCGCCGCCGGGGCACTGCCGGGCGGTGAGGATGTCGAACACGTCGCGCGCCGTGCTCCTGAGCCTGGCGTTCGGGAGGTGCTCCCAGATCGCAGGATTGTGAACCAGAGGTGCGCCTGTCATCGGTTCCTCGTCTCGGACAGGGGCAGCTGAATCGTCCGGGCCTTGAGGACGTCCGTGATCCTCGCGGCCAGGGCGTGCTGCTTGCGGCTTCCCCACCGGTAGGCGTAGCAGGGATTCAGCTGGTACTGGCCTTGCATGTGCTTCCAGGCGAAGTTGTGCGTGTCGAGCATCTTCATGGCCCGGCTGATCTTCGAGCGATGGCACTGGAAGTGCGCGCCGAGGCCCTGCTGGGTTGCCCGTACCAGTCCGTCCTCGTCATGCGTGGCCACTATGTGGTCGAGGAGATCACGGGCCATCGGGCTCAGCTTGAACCGCCACAGGTTCTCGTGGATCTCCGTGGACAGGGCGAGGTGCTTGCCGCCGGGGAAGGCGTAGCCCTTCCGAGGCGGGTCGGCAACGATCGTGCCGCCGTTCCGGCTGATCTTCTCGAGTGCCTTGAGCAGCGTGCGCGACTGGTCTTCCAGGACGTTGCGCGACGGATAAGCGACACGTGACAGCCGAACCGCCCTCCGTGGTCCAGGGACAGCGACGCTACGCCTCGACGGGGGCACTGACCTGCTCCTTTTTCCAGCTTTCCTTGTAAGCGACATGCCTAACGAATCATTCAACTTTTGGTTTCACGCGCGGATCGGAGAGCGGCCCTTGCCATGACCAAGTTGTGCGTGCAGCTGCACAACTTCCAGGGTCCAGGACACCCAAGTTGTGCACCCAGGGTGCACAAAACTCCTGCATCGTCGCAGGTCAGAGAGTCGCCGCTATCTTTAAAGAAAGGGCGCGGGTCCGTGGGCGCGTGCGGCGCCGTGGGGGAGGCCCTGCGGTCCTCGCGCAAGCGCTCCGGTCCTCGGGGTGGTCCCACCGCGTGAGTCGGACCGGACGGTGATCCGGGGTGCGGGGCGATCGGCGACGGGAAGCGTGGCTGATGCCCATCGTGGTTGCCCGAGGCACACGCGCGCCCGACCGTCCGGCTGCCCGTATCGCTGTGGCCGGCTTTCGGTGGTTGCTGTTCCCACGGGCTCCCCGGTTCTTCCAGGGGCGGGACGGCGGGCCCGTCGGGTGGACGGCTCCACCGTGAGGGCCGCCGCCGTTCTCCGGCAGGACGGCAGGACGGCAGGATCCTCACCCGGGGACAGCGCCTACGCCTGCCCCGGTGGACCCCGGCCCGGGGTGACGGGGCCGGGGTGTGCCGTTCGTGAGGGGGTT
The DNA here is from genome assembly GCF_001279005.1 of Streptomyces caelestis. Taxonomy (GTDB): domain Bacteria; phylum Actinomycetota; class Actinomycetes; order Streptomycetales; family Streptomycetaceae; genus Streptomyces; species Streptomyces heliomycini. The sequence goes on along the minus strand of NZ_LGCN01000224.1, from coordinate 43,818 downwards.
CAGCCGGTGGAGGTCAGGACCCCGGCCACGGAGCGGCCGCCGAGTGCGCGGTCGGTGCCCGGGAGGACGCGGAGTTCCGCGTCGTCGGGGGAGGGCAAGGACATCCGGATCAGGTCCGGCAACCGGAGGACGAGGGCCGACGGGTCGGGCCGGTCCACCCGCACCACCACATGGTGGTCGAGCAGCCGGCCCATCAGGGACTGCACGGCCCAGGTGTCGCCGGCCAGCACCCGCCCCGCCTCGTCCATGTCGAAGGAGTCCGCCCCGGTCGACGCCAGCAGGACCAGCGCCCGGCGCAGCGACACGGGCAGCCGGGCGACGGCGGCCGACGCCCGGGCCAGCACGTCACAGGCCTCGTCGTGCAGTTCCGCCGCCAGGCGGCCGTCGTGCATCAGCCCGAGAGCCAGGTCGGGAAGCGTCCACATCGGGCGGGCCGCGAACTTCTCGCCCACGGCGCGCAGGGTGAGGGGGTAGTGGCCCATCAGCTCCGTCACCTCGCCCACGGCGCCGGGCCCGCCGGTCATGCGCTCGGGCCCGGCGACGCCCGCGAAGAAGGCTGCCGCGTCCGGGGCCGACAGCGGTCCCAGCGACAGCGTCCGGGCGCCGGGCAGGCCGGGCAGGCGGACCCGGGAGGTCACGAGTACCAGACTCGCGCCGTCGGCCGGCAGCAGCGGCAGCACCTGGTCGGTGCCGGCGGCGTCGTCCAGCAGCACCAGCAGGGACCGCCCGGCGCTGAACGCCCGGAACATCCCGGCGAGTTCGTCGGTGTCGTCGGGCAACTCCGCCAGGCCCGTGCCGCAGTCCCGCAGCAGCCCGCGCAGCACGGAGGCCGCCGCACGGGGGCGGTCGTCGACGCCGTGCAGCCGGGCGTGCAGCACCCCGTCGGGGAAGTCCCCGGCCAGCCGGTGCGCCCCGTGCACGGCGAGCGCGGTCTTGCCCACTCCGACCGGGCCCAGCACCACCACGACCCGCGGGCCCGAGCCGTGCGCCCCCGGTGGTGTTCCGTCCCCGCCCTCGCCCGTCAGGGCGGTCAGTTCGGCCAGCTCCCGGGCGCGGCCGGTGAAGTCCGGGGCGTCCAGGGGCAGTCGGCCGTGGACGGGCCGTGCGGGCTCGGGGGCGGGGGCGGCGGCCGACGTCTGTGCGGGGGGCGGCGCCACGACGGACGCGGCCTCCGGTCCGGGGAGCGCCTCGTTCAGTACGTCCTGCTGGAGCCGCTGGAGCCGCTCGCCCGGTTCGATGCCCAGGTCGTCGACGAGCCGGCGGCGCAGCCGCGCGAACGCCTCCAGGGCGGTGGCGCGCTGCCCCGACCGGTGCGCGGCGAGCATCAGCTGGGCGACGAACTCCTCGTTGAGCGGGTGGTCCGCGGTGAGCTGCCGCAGTTCTCCCACCAGAGCGCGGTGGCGGCCGAGCTGCAGGTCGGCGGTGATGCGCAGCTCCAGCGCGCTGAGCCGGGAGTCGGCGATCTGCGCGATCTGCGCACCGAGCAGCATGCCCGTCTCCAGCCCGGCGAACGGCTCGCCGCGCCACAGCGCGAGCGCCTGGCGCAGCAGTGTCGCGGCGGTGCGCGGGTCCCCTTCGCTCAGCGCGGTGCGGGCGCGCACGACCCCGTGCTCGAACTCCCACAGGTCCAGTTCCCCCGGCCGGAGCTCGATCCGGTAGCCGCCGGGGCCGGTCCGCACGCGCTCGTCCGGATCCCCGGGGCAGCGCAGCGCCTTGCGCATCTGGTAGACGTACGTCTGGACGGTCTTGCGGGCCAGGCGCGGCGGTTCGGTCTCCCAGAGCTCTTCGATCAGGGCCGAGGTGGACACCAGGCGGTTGGCGTTGAGCAGCAGCATCGCCAGGGCGCGCCGGGCCATCGGCGCGGTGGGCGTGCGGTCCTCGTCCTGCGAGCGGATGTCCAGCGGGCCGAGCACCCCGATCCGCAGCGCACCGCCGTCGGCGGCGGTGCGTGCCGTGTCTGTCATGACGTCCTTTTCCTTTCCTGCCCGCGCTGCGGGCCCCTCGCTGACGACGGCAGTGGGGTGCCGGTCCGTGGGTGTGGGGTCGGTCCGGGCGTGCCGTGCCTCGTACCACTGCCGTAGCCGGGTCCTGCGGAGCTTGCCGATGCCGGTCCTGGGGACGTCCCGGGCGTCCACCGGGACCACACGGGCCACGGACAGTCCGAGACGGTCGGCGACCCGGGCGCGGACGGCGGCTTCCGCCTCGTCCGGCGCGGTGCCGGGACGCGGGTGGTAGAAGACGGCGAGCTCGTCGCCGGCGGGGCCGGTGACCGGGCAGGCCACGGTGTGGGACGGGGTGACGAAGTCCAGCTCCTCCACCGCGGCCTCGATCTCGTGGCTGTGGCAGCGCACGCCGCCGCACTCGATCAGGTCGTCGGCGCGACCGGTGACGGTGAGGACGCCGTCCTCGACGAACGCCAGGTCCCCGGTGCGGAACCAGCCGTCCGTGGTGAAGGCGCGGCGGGTGTGCTCGGCGTCGTCGAGGTAGCCGCCGGTGACCGAGGGGCCGCTCACCTGGAGGTGTCCCACGGTGCCGACGGGGACCGGTGCGCCGCGGTCGTCGACGCAGCGCACGGCGGTGCCCGGGTGGGGCCGTCCGGCGGGCACGTAGCGGTCGTCCCCGGTGTCCAGGTCGGACAGCCGGCAGTCGACGACGCCCGCCGCGGTCTCGGACATCCCCCAGCCGGGGAACATCGCGTCCCCGGGCAGGCGGAAGGGGGCGAGCAGTTCCATGAAGCGCCGGACCACGGAGGCGTGCACGGCCTCGCCGCCGTTCATGAGGTAGCGCAGGCGGCTCAGGTCCCAGGTCCGGCCGGCGAGCCGGTGCGCCTGGTCGTTGACGAGCGAGAAGGCGAAGTTGGGCGCCCAGGTGGTGCAGGCCCGGTGCCGGTCGACCAGGGTGAGCCAGCGCAGCGGGTCGGCGAGGACCCAGTCCCGCCGGGCGTGCACCTGGTGGGCGCCGAGGTAGACGTCCCGCACGTGGAACAGCAGCAGTCCGCCGGCGTGGTCCAGCGGCATCCAGTTGACGGTGCGGGTCGCGCCGCCGAGGCCGTTGGCGTGGGCGGTGGCGACGCTGCGGCTGAGGATGTTGCGGTGGGTGAGCATCACGGCCCTGGGCGCGCCGGTGGAGCCCGAGGTGAGCAGCAGGGCCGCGAGGTCGTCGGGGCGGGCCGGGTGCCGGTGGTGGTCGGGGGTGGCGGCGCGCAGGTGGTGCGGGTGGCCGAGCCAGGCCCTGGCCCAGCCGGAGTGCGTCCGGGTGGTCGCGAGGACCCGCTGATCCCGGCCGGTGACGACGCGGGGGCGGCCGTGGCGCTCCCACACCGCGTGCAGCAGGCCGGGCCCGGCGGCGCGGTCGGCGCCGGTGCCGACGAGCAGCGGGACGAACCCGCCCAGCGCGCACGCCCAGAACACGGTCAGCAGCTCGGGTTCGTCGGCGATGTGCAGGACGACCCGTTCCCCGGGGCGGACCCCGGCCTCCCGCATCCCGCCGAGCGTCCGGGCCGCCTCCTCGAGGAGACGCGCGTAGCTCCAGTGGGTCTCGCCGCCGTCGGAGCCGACGAAGCACAGGCCTCCGGATACGGAGGTGAGCGCGGCCCGTACGAGCGCGTTGCCGAGCGTGGCGCACTCCGGCCGCGGGGCGGGACCGCCGTCGAGCAGGGAGAGGCCGGCGTCGGTCATGAACCACCACGCTCCCTGCGGTACTCGCGGGGCGTGATGCCGTAGCGGTCGCGGAAGAGCCGGCTGAAGTGGGACGCCCCGTAGAGTCCGGCCCGCTCCCCGATGAGTGCGACGGGCAGGTGGTTCAGGGAGGCGTCGGCGAGTTCGCTGCGGCAGCGGGACAGCCGTTCGTCGCGTATCCAGCGGGCGGGGCTGATGCCGTGCTCCTGGAAGATCTTCTGCAGGTAGCGCAGGGAGACGTTGTGCTCGCGGGCGATCGTCACCGGGCTCAGACCGGGGTCGGCCAGCCGCTCGCGCACATAGGTCTGGATGTTCAGCATCAGCGTCTGCCGGGCGATCTGCGGGTCCTCGGCGACCTCGCGCATGCGCTCCGCGAAGAGCGCGGCGGTCAGCCCCGCGACGCTGCCGCCGAGCAGGTCGACCGCGGTCTCCACCTCCCTGCCGTGCCGGCCGAGCCCGTCGAGCAGGGAGGACAGCAGGGCGGCGAGCCCTTCGGCGCCGGACCACGGCCGGGCCGTCAGGGGTTCGGCGTCGTGGGCGGTCAGGCCCACCAGACGGTGCGTCACCATGATGTCGACCAGGCGGAAGTTCTCCGGCATGACCACCTTGTAGGGGCGGGTGCTGTCGAAGCAGACGAGGTTGGGGGCGCGGACGATCCCGTGCCGGCCGTCCTGGAACACCCAGACCGTGCCGGTCAGCGGCCGTACCACGCGCAGGCAGCCCGCCGTGCGCGCGTCGATCTGCCGGGCCGGCCGGATCAGTTCCCTCGGGCCGTCGCACTTGACCAGAGCCACCCGCACCCCACCGAACTGGTGGGTCCGCGCGGTCCCGTCGATCGGCTCGTCGTGCCCCCTGACGATCTGCACTCCGTTGCGGCCGACGGGAAGGGGCCCGGCTAAGGCGTGCGTCGGCTTCAACTCGTCGATGCGTGGCACCGCATCAGCCTCCATCCGTGCGTACGGGACGGAACCGGCCACCCCCGTGGGTGCGCCGTCACCTCACCCTCAGGGAAACATACCCGCATGCTGGTATCGTAGCAATATCGGAGGCTTCGATGACGTGCAAGCCGACACATGTTCGATCGATCCGAGCCACGGCGAGGGGACGAGAACCGGACGGCACGGCCCGCACCGGCCCGTACGCGCTCGCGCGGTCGGGGCACCGGCAAGAACGCTGTCACCGGCCGCAGCCGCACACGAGCGGTGTCACGCCCGGTGACGTTCAGCGGGGTCGCGCTCCGCTGCGTGTCGGGCGACCGTGTCCACGCCGGGCGGGCGCACCTCTCCAGGGAGCGGACGGAGGCGTGGCGGGAGCGGGCCGGCGGCATCGGGGGGAGGTGCCAGGCGACCCGGAGGACGCCGCGATCGACGCACTCCGCCGGGGCCTGCGGCCGTCGGCCCTGCGCGAGTGGTTCGTCGAGGTGGCCACCAGCGCCCGCCGCGAACAGCCGACCTGCGAGCAGTCCCCGCTGGACCTGCTGCGGCCGGAGCGCGGCGACCGAGGAGCTCCGCCGCCGGCGGCGGCCGATCCGGGCCGGCCGCTTTCCCCGACCGAAGCGGCCGGAGGACTTCCGGTTCGGGAACCCGCACGTCTCACCCGGGATCATCGGCGGGCTGAAGAACCCCGTCCGGGTTCAGGAGGGCCGCCCCTGGTCCTGACAGGTGACGGCGGCACGGGCAGGACCCGTCTGCTGATCGGGGTCGGTACGGCGATCGCCGGGGCCGTCCTGTCGGTCCGCCGCACCACCACCGCGGCCCCGGTGAACGAGCTCGCCGAGGCCGAACGCGGCAGCCGGAAGACGCGATGACACACGTCGCGTCCTCGGGCTGCCGGCAGGATCGCCGACCTGGCCGGCCGACCCCGCACCGAGGTCAGTCTCTCGTCGGACGCAGGACGAGGCAGACGAAGCCCAGCACGTCCCGGTAGATCCGCAGCCATTGGTCGCGGTGGGTGGCGGCTGCCTCGAGCGCCTGGGCGCTGTCCGGATCGGTGGGGTGGTCCAGGGCCCAGGAGGCCAGCGACCCCGTCCAGGCCCACTCGTAGGCGTCGAGCTCCCGTCGGGTGCTGATGTGCCCCTGGACGGGCGTCCACCCGTCCGCGACGACCCGGCTCAGCGTGGTCGGCAGGTCGGTGAGCTCCCCGAGCAGCTCGACAGCCTCGGGAGAGGGGGCGCGGTCCCAGAATCCGTCACCGACCAGAACGTGCCCCCCGGGAGCCAGATGTCCACGCGCCGCCGCGAGGGTGGGGAGCAGGCCGCCGAAGGCATGCGTGGCTCCCACGCAGAGCACCAGGTCGAAGGCGTGGGAGGCGGCGAAACGCGCAGCGTCCTGAGGGTGGAGTGCCAGGCGGTCCTCCACGCCGAGCCGCCGCGCGGCCTGACGCGCGTGCGCCAGCGAGCTCCCGGAGATGTCGACGCCCTCGGCCCGCAGCCGCGGATGCATGGTCAGGGCCCGCAGGAGCCACTCTCCGCCGCCGCAGCCGAGGTCGAGTACGCGCTCGTCACCGCGTGACAGACCACGTTCCAGCAGCCGGCGCACCGAGTCGTCGTCGAGCGGGGCTGCGATCGGATGATCCGCATGGGCATGCCGGGAGATCTGTTCACGGTCCACCGGCGGAGCCTGACACGCCCGGCGATGCGCACGCACCTGATTTCCGGCGGGGCGCCCCGGGCCGGAAGCCGGATTCGACCGGTTCCGCACACGGCACGGATGACATGCCTTCCTTGAGTCGGCTCCGGTGCGGGCATCGGGACCCAAGGGAGGTGCGGTCCTCTCCTCACCCGCTCGGGTGAGGAGAGGACCGGCGGTGGAGCTCTTCCGCGGCTCCGCGCAGGGCGGTCCCGACGAGGCGGGCCGTCCGGTGTTGCCGGCGGGCGGAGCGGGCCAGGTCGGCCGCCTCCGCGGCGGCGGTCAGCCCGCGGTAGCAGAGGCCGTACGCGGGCAGCGCGTCGAGGGTCCGCCAGGCGCTCGCGTCGTCGTGGCCGTGCGTCCCGGGCGGTGTGTCGGACATCAGCCGGTGCGGGCGGGCGCCCTGCCCGGCGAGCGCGCGCCAGCGCCGCGAGTCGTGGACCTCCTCGCGCATCCGGCGCGCCAGGTGGACGGTGGCGGCCGCCAGGCCCGCCGGCCGGACCGGGGCCGCTCCCGGCTCGTCCAGTCCCGCGGTCGTGAGGGAGACGGCCGACGGGACGGCGGCCGGGGCGAGGCCGCCGGCCGCGGCGCGCTCCAGCCCGGTCAGGACGGCGTCGACGAGGCGGGCGTACCGCTCCAGGGAGGCGACGGACACGGCGTGCACCCCGATGCCCTCGGACAGGCACGCGGTGATCACCTCCAGCCCCGGGTCGGTGGCCGGGACGCGGATCATCAGGTTGGGCCGGCCGACGGCTTCGTGCAGGGCGCGCGCACCCGCCTCGGTGGCGCCGGAGGAGTGGGCCAGGGCGGTGGGGACGGCGGCGCAGACGTGGCCGTCGGCGCGGCCGGAGGCCTCGTAGCGGGGCCGCAGCCGGTCGGCGGCCCGGCGCGCGCCGTGGACGACCAGTTCGGCGAGCGCCTCGGCGGCCGGGCGTCCCCGCCGGGCCAGCGCGCGCAGGTGGGCGTCGTACCCGGGGTACGCCACCGCCGTGCCGTCCGCGCCGTGGGCGTGCAGCAGCCCGTCGAGCGGCCTGTCGGCCGTCGCGTCCCGGGCGGCGGACGCGGTGAGCAGCGCTGCGGTCATGGTGCCTCCTTGGGGCGCGGCCGCCGGTCGGCGGGGGATGTCGGCCGGCGGGGGCCGCCGTGGTTCCGGGAGAGGAGCAGCAGGGCGGCGGCGTGGGCGGTCGAGGCGAGCGTGATGTGGCGGTGCCAGCCGGCGAAGGTGCGGCCCTCGAAGTCGTACAGGCCGGTACGGCGGCCGGTCCCGGCCGCGTCCCGGGCGACCTGCGCCGAGGTGGCGGCCAGCTGGACCAGGGCGCCGGTGGGCCAGGCGGTCAGGTCCGTGAGCCAGAAGGCGGTGTGCAGCGGGCTGAGCAGGTCCTTCTGGGCCAGCAGCAGCTGTCGGCGCTGCGGCCCGGGCGGGGTGTCGGCCGTCCGGCACGGCACCCGGGCGACCTCGTGGTGGCCCGCCCAGGGGTCGGGGGCGCGTACGCGGCTGAAGCGGCGCGGCGGCAGGCCGCCCGCCAGCTGCCGGGCGGTGATCACCCGGCCGGTGGCGCGGCCGTCGGCGGTGAGGGGGGTCAGCAGCTGCGAGGCGCTGATGCGCAGGACGTAGGGGAAGTCCTCGGCGCCGAGCAGGGCGGCGACCCGGCCGGCCGAGGCCTGCCGGGCGTCCAGGAGGACCGGGCGGTGGGGCGCCCCCGCGGTGCGGGCGGAGTCGAGGACCATCTCGAGACCCGCCTCGAGGGGGTCCAGGGCGACCGTGCCGGCGGGGATGCCGGCCTGCTCGCGCAGGCGGGCGTCGCCCAGCCAGCGGGGGCCGAGCCGCAGGTGCCAGTCGACCGGGTAGCCGCCGCACTCGGAGGCGGCCCACAGCCCGACGGCCCGCTGCGCGGTGCGGGAGCGTCCCGTGTGCGGGTCGGCGACGTGGTCGGCCCCCACCCCGCCGTGTCCGGTGCGGGGCATGGTCGTGGTGCGCACGACCCAGGCGCGGGGCGGTGCGAGCGCGCCCATGTGGCGGGCGAGCGCGGCGCGCACCGGGGCCCAGCTCCAGGTCGAGTCGCTGATGAAGTGGTGCAGCCGCTGGGCGTCGGCCGGCACCCCGGTGTGCGAGGCGATGTTGCGGATGGTCTTGCGCCCGCTCGCCGTGAGCAGCCCGCGCAGGTACAGCTCGCCGCTGCGTCGCTGGTCGCGGCGGGCGAGGGGGTGCAGGACCCCGTGGGAGAGGCCGGCGAGCACCTCGGTTTCGGGGTCGGTGCCCGCGGCCGCCCCGAGGCCGGTGCGGGGGAGGCCGTCCGGACCGGCGCCGGGTCGGGCGCCGGTGTCCCGCAGGGCGGCCGCGGGCCCGTTCACCTGCCGACCCGGCCGTAGGCGGCGTCCAGCAGCCCGGCCGCGGGGTCCTCCAGCAGACCGGGGCGGCCCGGCGCGTCCAGGACGACGAACCTGAGCCGGGTCCCGTGGGCCGTGCCGTCGGCGGCGAACGCGGTGCGCAGCCGCTCCCAGGCGTAGCGGGGGTAGGACGTCGGCAGGCCCAGCGACTCCAGCAGGTCCCGGTGCCGCGCCACGTGCTCGGCGTCCAGCCGCCCCGCCTCGCGGGCGAGTTCGGCGGCGAACACCATGCCGATGGACACGGCGCGGCCGTGCCCGACGCGGTAGTTCTCCGCGTGTTCGACGGCGTGGGCGAGCGGGTGGCCGTAGTCGAGGAACTCCCACGGGCCCTCGGCCGGCGGGGCGCCCGCGACCACGGCGGCCTTCGCGCGCATCGCGCCCTCGATCAGCTCCCGGGACCGCTCGTCCGCCGGGTCGGCGGCCGCCCGCGGGTCGTCCTCGATCAGGTCGAGGAGGGCGGGATCGCCGATCAGGCCCGCCTTGACGACCTCGGCGAGGCCGTCGGTGTAGTCGGCGCGCGGCAACTGGGCCAGCAGGTCCAGGTCGCACACCACGCCGGCCGGCCGGTGGCGGACGCCGACCAGGTTCTTGCCCTGCGGGATGTTGAGGGCGGCGCGGCCGCCGACCGCGGCGTCGACCATGGCCGCCGGAGTGGTGGGGGCCAGGACCAGGCCGATGCCGCCCTGCCAGGTGGCGGCGAGGACACCGGCGAGGTCGGCGGTGGCGCCGCCGCCGAGGGCGACCACGGCGTCGGAGCCGGTGAAGCCGGACTCGGCGAGCTGCGACCACAGATAGACGAGGACGCCGGCGTCCTTGGCCCCCTCGCCGGGCGGCACCACCAGCGGCAGCACGTGGCGGCCGTGGCGTTCGAGGTCGCCGGCGATCCGGTGGCAGGCCGCGGCCAGCTTCGGGGGGTGGACGATCGCCACGCGCCGTACGTTCTCGCCGAGCATGCGCCCGGCCTGCTCGTGCAGGCCGCTGCCGACGACGACGGGGTACGGCGCGGGGCCGGCCGCGAGCAGGGTGGTGGACGCGGCGGACGACTGGATCGGAAGGGTCACGTTCTGCCTCATTTGACGGCCAGGTGGGTGAGATAGGCGTGGTGGTTGCGGGCGGTCTCCGGCACGCTGTCGCCGCCGAACTTCTCCAGGGCGGCGTCGGCGATCACCAGGGCGGTCACGGCCTGGGCGACCACGGCGGCCGCCGGTACCGCGCACACGTCGGAACGCTGGTGGTGTGCCACGGTGGCCTCGCCGGTGGCCGTGTCGACGGTGGCCAGGGCCCGCGGCACGGTGGCGATCGGCTTCATCGCGGCGCGCACCCGCAGGAGTTCGCCCGTGGAGATGCCGCCCTCGACACCGCCGGAGCGGCCGCTGGCGCGGCGTACGCCGTCGTCGGCGGGGACGATCTCGTCGTGCGCCTCGGAGCCGGGGACGGCGGCGAGGGCGAAGCCCGCCCCGAACTCGACTCCCTTGATGGCCTGGATGCCCATGAGGGCGCCCGCCAGGCGCGCGTCCAGCCGGCGGTCCCAGTGCACGTGCGAGCCGAGACCCGGCGGCAGTCCGTGCACCAGCACCTCGACGACGCCGCCGAGGGTGTCCCCGGCGCGGTGCGCCCGGTCGACCTCGGCGACCATGGCCGCCGACGCCGTGGCGTCGAAGCAGCGCACGGGGTCGGCGTCGAGCCGCTCGGTGTCCTCGGGGCCGGGCAGCGCGGTCGACGCGGAGCGCTGGGTGCCGAGCGCCACGACGTGGCAGGCCAGTCCGATCCCGTACGCCTGCCGCAGGAAGGCCTCGGCGATGCTGCCCAGCGCGACCCGGGCGGCGGTCTCGCGGGCGCTGGCCCGCTCCAGGACCGGCCGGGCGTCGTCGAAGCCGTACTTCTGCATGCCGGCCAGGTCGGCGTGGCCGGGGCGGGGGCGGGTGAGGGGGGCGTTGCGCGCCTGGCCGGCCAGGTCCTCGGCGGGGACCGGGTCGGCGGCCATCACGGTCTCCCACTTGGGCCACTCGCTGTTGCCGACGCGGACGGCGAGCGGGCTGCCGAGGGTACGGCCGTGCCGTACTCCGCCGAGGAAGTCCACCTCGTCGCGTTCGAACTTCATGCGCGCGCCGCGCCCGTGTCCCAGGCGGCGGCGGGCGAGGGCGTCGGCGACCTCGTGGGTGGAGGTCCGCACACCGGCCGGCAGTCCCTCGAGCACGGCGGTCAGGGCCGGCCCGTGCGACTCGCCGGCGGTGAGCCATCGCAAAGCAGACAATGCACTTCCTTCGGTGGGGTGCGGAGCGCCGGAGCCGGCGCGGGAGGACAGGGGCGGACACCGCCGCGGGGGCCCGGTGTTCCCGCCGCGTCGGCTACTCCTCGAGCAGGTCGGGCTGCTCGGCGACGATCTCGTCCCACAGCAGCTGGAAGCTGAACCGGCCCAGCTGCTGGTTCCCGAAGCCCTCGCGGGCGGCCAGGGCCTGTTCGTGGGTGAGGGTCTGCGGGGTGCCCGCGGCCCGGGCGAGCAGCTGCACCTGGGCGCAGCTGTCGTAGGTGAGGAACCAGTGCACGGCCTCGTCCAGGGAGCCGCCCACCGTGATCAGCCCGTGGTGGCGCAGCAGGACGGCGAGGTTGTCGCCGAGGCTCTCGGCGATGGCGCGGCCCTGGGCCACCGAGACGGAGGGGCCCCGGTAGTCGCCGTAGAGCGCCTGGCGGCCGTAGAACGCGGCGGACTCCTGGTCGACGGGTTCCAGGAGCCGGCCGAGCGCGCCCAGGGCCCGGGAGTGCGGGGTGTGGCCGTGGGCGGCGGCGGTGGCGTCCGGGTGCAGTGCGTGGATCTGCGAGTGGATCACGAAGGCGCTGGGGTTGACCGGGTGGCGGCCGCTGACGACGCGTCCGGTGGAGTCGACGCAGATCAGGTCGGCGACGCGCACCCGGTTGAACGAGATGCCGAAGGGGTTGACCCAGAAGCGGTCCCGGTGCTCGGGGTCGCGCACGGAGATGTGGCCGGATATGCCTTCGCCGAACCCGTGCTTGCCGAACAGTCTCAGCGCGGCCGTGAGCCTCTGCTTGCGGTGGCGGCGGGCCTCCTCGTACGTGGCGAAGTACGGCTCGCCGGGGATCGGCAGCCCGGTGGCGGTGTCGGCCAGGTGGGCGGGGCGGGGCTCGGTGGCGGTCGTGCTCATGTGCGGGTGGGTCCTTCCTGGTAGGGCGGTGCCCGGTCCGGCGGCCGTCAGGCGGCGACCGGTTCGGCCTCGCCGCGGGCGGCCTGCACGGTGGCGGAGTGCTCGAGGATCGCGGCGACGATGTCCTGGCTGCGGTCGACGAGGGAGGGGATGCCGAAGGTGAAGAACAGGGTTCCGGCGGCGATGTTGCCGAGCCCGTACAGACGCGGGTCGGGACGGCCGTTGCTGGTGAGCCGGCTGGTGGCGCGGGCCAGCTGGAGCCCGCCGTGCGGGTGGCGGCTGGCCGCGCGGGCCCGGATCAGCGAGGTGACCAGGGGCATCGCGCCGGCGGGGATGCGCCCCTCGGCGGCGTTGACGGCGCTGATCACCCGGTCGGCGCGGAAGGCGGTGCCGTCGGCCGCGAGCACGTCGAAGCCGCTGTCCTCGGCGGGGGTGACGTCGAGCAGGCCGGAGAACATCTCCAACTGTCCCGCCTCGACCAGTTCGAGCAGGACGGCGGCGCTGCCCGGCGGCATCGGACAGCACAGGCTCATGATGGTGCGGTAGTGGGCGCGCAGGACCTGGATCTTCTCCGCCTCGCGCAGCATCGGCCACACGTCGGGACCGGTCTCCGGCACGGCGCGCTGCAGGATGCGCAGGCCCATCCGGGGCGAGTCGACCTCGTCGATCTGCCGTCGCAACCGGTCGACCGGGTCCTCCAGGTCGACGCGGATGATCTCGTGGATGACGGCGTCCAGGTCGGCCCCGGCGTCGCGGAACTCCGCCCGCAACACCGCGGCGACGTCCTCGACGGCCAGCTCGCGCCGCCCCTTGGCCGTGCCGCGCATCCGGTCCGGCGTCAGGTGGCGCAGCTCCACGTGGACGGGCCGCTGCCGCACGCCCGGCAGCACGCCGCGCCGCGACAGCAGGCTGATCGGGCCCTGGTGGCCCCGGGAGACCAGCGACAGCACGATGTCGACGGCCGTCAGACCGCTGCCGATGACGGCGACGTGCTCGTCCTCGCCGATGTCCCCGAGCGCGCCGGAGACCGGGTAGGGGTCGCCGACGAAGCCGGGGGTGCCGCCGAGCCCGTAGACGTCCTTGGGGCTGTCCCCGCCGACGGACAGCACGACGTAGTCGAAGGCGCGGGAGGAACCCGGGCCGGTGCGCAGCAGCACCCGGTCGGCCAGCCGGGCGGCGGAGGTGACGGCCTCGCCGATGATGTCCACGCGCCAGCCCTTGCGCCGCAGTTCGGCGAGGGCCGCGTACGCGGACTCCTCCAGGTAGGCGCCGTAGACCGGGCGGGGCGCGAACCGGGCCCCCGACATCCGGTCGACGCCCTGGCGGACACCGGTGACGCGGTCGCGGGTCTCCAGCCAGCGTTCGAAGTGGCCGGGGTCGCCGGCGCGGACGGACATGTCGTCGGGGGGCGCGTTCACGCGCAGCGTCTCGGTGTCCACCTGGTAGGCCCGGCCGCGCCACAGGTGGGGCGAGGGCTCGAACACGGTGATGCCGCCCGGGTCGCCCTCGCTGCGGGCCAGGGCGTCGATCAGGCAGACGGTCGCCGCGCCGCCGCCGACGACACCGATCGAGATTCCAGAGGACATGTGTCAGTCACCTATCGGTATGCGGAGGGCTCGGGGCGGGGAGGCCGGGAACCCGGCTCCGCACGGATGCGGGACGCGGCGGCGGCCCGCCCTTGCCGCGGACGGCCGCCGCCGGACCTGACCGGGGGTGTCGCGGGCGCCGTTCCCGCAGAGGCCGTTTCCGCGCCGGTCGCCTTGGCGGGGGCCGCCCGCACGGAGGCCGGGTCCGATGGGGGACGTTCCCGTGGCGGTCATGCCCGCGAGAGCTCGAGCGGCACGGGGGCGGGGGAGCCGGCGGTCACCGCGCCGGGCCGGCGGCCCCGTTCCCCCCGGTGCGTGCCGACGGCGCACACCGCGGTCGCGAAGGGGCACACGACGGCGCGCGGGCCGCTCGGGGCGTCGACGGCGCCCGCCGTCCGATCCGCTGCTGGGGCCTGGCCCATGGTCGATCCTCTCCGGGTGAGGGACGTGCGGCGCCGGGTCCGCGGACGGAGTGCACGGGAGACGGACGCGGAGGTCCGGCGGTGACGGGAACGGTCCGCTGCCGACGACTCTAGGAACGAACCCGATCCACGATTTGCCGCCCCGCGCACGGACCCTTGCGGAAACACGCGCCCCGACGCCCCCTCCGCGTACGCCCGCCGGCCGGCGGGCGGGGAGGAACGGGCCGACAGGGCGAAGGCGCGACCGAGTTCATCGCCGACCGCGATGACATCCGGCTCGCCGCCCGCGCCCGGGCCTGGTTCACCGTGCTCGAGGAGCTCGGCGCCGACGCTCCGGCTCAGCCGGTGTTCCGGGCCCTGACGGCCACCGGCCGGCTCGCCTCCCGGGCGCACGCCACCCGGCGCGGAAAGCCCGTGAAGGGCGGCGCGATCAACGAAAGCGTGCAGCTCCTCGCCGACCGGGCCGGTCATCCCTCCATCGCCGGGAGGAAGGTGAGGGCGCACAGCCTGCGGGCCGGCGCCAACGCCGACATGATCACCGCCGGGGCACCCCGGCGGGAACGCGACCGGCGCGGCCGCCGGTCGCCGGAGTCAAACACGGCGGACACCGTCCATGACCGGCTGGTGATCGATCCGCGGGACGCCCCGCTGTCCAAGGCGCCCCTCTGCGGGCATGTCCGGACGGAGGTCTGAGCGGGATCACTCAGCCGGGGTGCTGACGCATCGGAAGCCGGTGTCGTCGTCGCGCATCGTGGCGTTGGCGTCGTTCGCCAGGGGAGGAGCCGCGCGCGTGAGGGGGCTCGTGAAAGCGCTGCCCTTCACCTCGTAGCGGCCGGGCTCCGACTCAGTGGCGCACCACTCCCGCCACCAGGGTCCGGGCATGGTGGCGGCGTACGCCTGTACGTGCTCGGTTGATGACGCGCTGCCCACGGGTTCTCGTCGGTCCGCAGTGGACGGTCGGCAGCGTCGGAGGGCCGGGCACTTCTCACCCCACCTTGATGACGACCTTGCCCGAGGCGTGACCGTTCTCGACGGTGGCGAGGGCGGCCGGGGCGTCGGGGAGCGGATGGACCGCGGTGATCACGGGTGCGAGGAGTCCGTCGAGGGCCAGCCGGGCCGACCGCTCCAGGTTCTCGCGGTCGACGCGACGCTCGACGAAACGCCCACCGAGATCGGGCACGGACATATCACCCACGGCGATGACGTTGCGGGGATCCTGGGCCAGCGGAGCGACCGTCCGCAGCGAGGCGCCTCCGGCCAGGTCGACGATCCCGTCGAAGCCGTCCGGAACCAGCTCGCGTGCCGCGGCGGCGACGTCCTCGGCGGTGTAGTCGATGAACCCCACCCCGATGGCCTCGGCGTGCTCGCGTTTGGCGGTACTCCCGGTGCCGATCACACGCAGCTCGCGCCCGACGGCCAGCCGGGCGACGGCGAGGCCGACCCCGCCCCCGACCCCGTTGACCAGGACCGTGGCACCGGCCGGGAGGCCGAGCTGGTCGAGCACGTCCACCGCGGTCGTCCCGGCTACCGGCAGCGTTGCCGCCACGGTCGCGGACAGACCCTCCGGGATGCGCGCGGTGTTCGGCGCGGACAGCACCGTCGTCTCGGCGTAGGTGCCGCCACCGGTGAGTGCGAAGCCGAAGACCGCGTCACCCACCTCGAGCCCGTTGACGTCCTCGCCCCGGGCGAGAACGGTTCCGGCCGCCTCCATGCCCAGCACACGGGGAAACGGACGCCCGCCGTCGAGCCCGTCGACCAGACCCGAGCGCAGAAGGTGGTCGAGGGGGTTCACGCCGGCGACGTCGACCCGGATCAGCACCTCGCCGCGACCGGGGACGGGATCAGGACGATCGAAGAACTCCTGCACCTCGGGCCCGCCATACCTGCCGAAACCCCACGCCTGCCCCATCTTCCGCCGCCTCTCGTACGACCGGCCCGGTGATTCCGGGCGCTGTCGCCATCCTCACCTCTGACATGGATGTGAGGGGCAACCGGCTGAGACGCAGATCACAGCATCAGGCCGACAGGGCCGCCGGTTCCGGGGCCGTGGACAGCTCCGTCCGGTGCCGGCTGTTGGCCCTGATCAGCACGTCGAGTGCGTCCCGGGTCTCGATCAGGTGCGCGATGTCGGCGTCGATCCGGTCGCGCTCGCGCATCATCGCCGTGAACGTCTCCTCGGCGACGCCCAGGTCATCCGGGACGTCCACACACGGCAGCACAGTCGCGATCACCCTGCTGGACATACCCGCATCGAACAACTGTCGGATGAGTGACACGCGCTGGACCGCGGCATCGGAATAGTGACGCTGCCCCGCGTCGGAGCGTGAGCTGGTCAGCAGGCCCTGCTCTTCGTAGTACCGCAGTGAGCGCGGACTCACGCCCGTGCGCTTGGACAACTCGCCTATCCGCATCCTTCGGAGCCTACGCCCGCGTGCTCCGGGTTCGGACCGCCGCTGAACTCACGGCCGTCATGCCGGTGAGAACTCTGTCACCAGCCGCAACCGGTCGGCAGGATGCACACCATGAGCGGCACAGCGGCAACCGTCTTCACTGCCATGGCGGGCGGCGTCTTCGCCCTCGCAGTGGCGTACATCGGCTACAGGGCCGGTCGGCGGCAGACCACCGACCAAGCCACCGTCGAACACGGTCAATGGTTACGCGGGCAACGCCAGCAGGCCTACCTGGCGTTCGTCGACACGTGGGACTCGTGGATGGAGGCCCTGCAGGGCCTGCAGCAGTCGTGGGAGCCGTGGGTGCGTGAGTATGAGCAAGGTGACCGACTCGATGACCCGACCGAGGAATCGAGCCGTCTGCTGGGAGATGCGTGGCGCGCGGTCCGCAGGGATCTCGAGCGGGTGGAGTTGTTGGGCCCTCAGGAGATCGACGTCGCGGTACAGGCGATGGTGGACGCCTTCCGGGAGATGCGGGACGTGATCACAGTTCAGATGTCGGCCGGCGCGACCTGTCCGAACTGGGATGAGTGGAACCCGGTGACGGTCCGGGCCAACACGGCACGGCTCGACTTCCATGCGGCGGCGATCCGGACGTTGCGGCAGCCGCCGAGCCCGGAGGGGGAGAGTGAGCGCGTGGAGGAGTAACCGAGACCATGTGTGGCTGGTGACACGGTTCTCGCCGACACCCCCGCTCCGGCGGGGGGCGGGAACTGCCGGCGAGCCGAGGTCAGTAAGGCAGGCCGGCGCTCACCGGCCCCGGGGGCCGTCCGGTCGTCGCGCGGGGGCGGGGGCCGCCGCGCGGGCGCTGCGCCGTCGACGTGGACAGGATGATCTCGCGCCGGGCCGTCTCCGCGATCTCGATGATGCGCTCGGCGTGCGGCAGCAGCCGCGCGCCCGCCTCGGTCAGGGACAGCCGGCGCCGGCTGCGGTCGAACAGCTCGGTCCCGAGGGCCTCTTCGAGGTTCTTGATCTGGGCGGTCACGGTCGACTGGGCGTAGTGCAGGTTCTTGGCGGCCCGCGTGAAGCTCAGCTCGGCCGCCACCTCGCGAAAGGCCCGTAACTGTTGGAACTGCATGACATGGCCCCTTCCTCCGACCACGCTTCTGAGACAGACAAAGATACCAGCGTGCCCGTTTCTTTTCGACCCCGATCGGTCGTTCAGTCGGCCATCGCCACCGGCGACATCAGGTCCCGGGCGAGCTGCGGCATCACGCCGTCCAGCAACTCCCCCTTCCGCACGGCCCCTTCCGCGGTGCGCGGCAGCTCGTCCACGGCCACGGCGTGCGCGTACAGGGCGGGCAGATTGCGCTGGCAGGCCGCGAGCACGGCCCGCCGCCCGGAGATCTCCCGTTCCGGCGAGAGCGGGACGAACGCCACCACCAGCGCGCCGCCCAGCTCGGGCAGCTCGGTGTGGACCACGGCGCACTCCCGTACGCAGGCCAGCTCGAGCAGCTCCCCCTCCAGGGCGAAGAAGCCGCTGTCCAGGTCGGCGTCCGGGACGTCCTCGAAGAGGTCGAACGAGGGGTGGGCGGTCATGCGGAAACCTCCTGATGCACGCTCTGCTCCAGCTGGAGGTTCAGGGTGATGATCGGAAGCACCGCTTCCAGCAGCTCGGCGGTCCGGATCCGGCCCGTGGGGCTGTAGGGGATGTGGTCGACCGCGATCACGTGGGCCGGGATCGACGGCACCCGGCGGGCGCAGGCGGTGCGCAGCGCGGTGTGCCCCGAGACCTCGCGGCCGACGGCGACGGCGATGAACGGCACGACGAGCGCGTCGCCGAGCCCGGGCAGGCCGACCCGCACCACGGCGGTGTCGCGCAGGCAGGGCAGGTTGAGCAGGTCCGACTCGAGGCGGAACAGTGCCGCGTCGAGGGCGCGGTCGCGGGCGGGCGACGTCACGCCCGCACCGCGCCCGGTCAGGGTGAGCCGGCCCTGTTCGTCGAGGACGCCCAGGTCGTCGGTGACGAAGAAGCGCTGCTCCCCCGCTCCCGCGTCGAGGGTGACGAACGCGTCCTCGCCGTCGAGGTGACCGTCCATCACGTGGTGCCCGCAGACGGCGACCCGGCCGGGTCTTCCGGCCGGCAGCACGGCTCCCTCCGCGTCCAGGACCGCGAGCGTGGTGCCGAGCACCGCCCGTCCCGTGCGCATCCGGGAGACCTGCCCCTCCTCGGGGGTGAGGATCGCGCTCAGCCCGGTCTCGGGTGTCGTGTACGCCAGGTGCAGCACGGGGCCGAGCCGTTCCCAGGCGGCGTTGACCGTCCAGCGGCCCACGTGCCGGCCCGGGGCGATCACGCAGCGCAGACGTCCCAGGGACGCCAGCGGCGCGGACGCCGGGTGGGCCAGCAGCCGGCCCAGCGTGCCCGGGTCGAACACCGCGGTGGTGACGTGTTCGGCGGTGACGAGCGCGGCCAGGGTCTGCGCGTCCCGTGTGGCGTCCAGCACCACGGTGGCGCCCACCGCGAGCAGGGTGCGCGCCAGTTGCAGGGAGAGGGGCAGCCACAGGGGCGCGGCCACCAGGTGGGTGTCGTGCGCGTCGAATCCGAACTCGTCGATCAGAGCGACCAGTCCACGCCCCTCGGTGGCGGCCCGGCGCACCGTGATCCGCTGCCCGCCGGGCACCACGCCGAGGGACTCCCGGTGCCGTGGTTCGGGCAGCCGGCGCAACGGCTCGCTCTCCGACAGGCGGCGAAACGACACCTCCGGGTGCGGCGCACCGGAGGCCTCCGGGGTCCCGGCTCCGCCCGGCACGGGCTCGCACGCGGGCTCGCGCACGTCCTGCGCCGGTTCGGTCCCGTCGGCCGCCGTGGCGTCCAGCGTGATCCACGAGGACGCGGGTCCGCCCGGCCACGTACGCCCCTCCAGCAGCGGCCGGTGGTGCGGGTCGACGAACACCGCGCACGGGTCGAGCGCGCCGAGGAGGGCGTCGAGCCGGTCGCCGTCCTGCGCGGGGTCGAGCCCCGTGCAGGGGACGCCGAGCGTCGTGCAGGCGGCCAGGGCGACCGTGAGCTGCCCGCTCGGGTCGGCCAGGAACACCGCACGGACGGGGCCGGCTTCCGGCAGCCGGGCCACCAGGCCGGCCGCGAACCGGTCCACCGCGTCGGCGAAGTCCGTCCAGGACAGACGCGTCGCGCCGTCCACGACGGCGATCGCGTCGGGGCGGGCGGCCGCATGTCGGCGGATGTCGTCAAGTTTGATCATGTGGCTTCTCCGTGGTCGGTGAGCCCGGGCTCCGGCGTCCGGCCCTCGTCGCGCCTCCGCGCCGAGCGGCGGGCGTCGGGTACGGCACGCACGGCGGGCGCGGAGGCGGATCAAGCACCAGGGGAGCTGGAGACAGCAAAACAAACCCGCATGCGGGTTTTCAATGTGTATCGGAAAGTGCGATGCCACGGCGCCGGTGTGTCAGGTCCGCGCGCCCCACGCGCTCGGGGGCGCCGATCATCCGAGGGTGGCCCCGTCGGCCCGCCGCCCCGAGGAGGATGCCTTGCCCATCGCCCGGACCCATCCGCCGGCCGCCGGCCGCCTACCCGGCCCACTCGACCGGACGGTGCCCGCGTGAGGCCCCTCGCCGTACTCGTCGGCCTGCCCGGGGCGGGCAAGTCCACCGTGGGGCGGCTGATGGCCGGACACCTCGGCGTCGGCTTCCGGGACACCGACGAGGACATCGAGGCCGGCACCGGACGGTCCGTCGCGCAGCTCTTCGCCCAGGACGGGGAACGCCGCTTCCGGGAACTGGAGAGGGCGGCGGTGCGCACCGCGCTCGCCGAGCACACGGGAGTGCTCGCGCTGGGCGGGGGCGCCGTCGTGGATCCGGACACGCGCGGGCTGCTCACGGGCGGTCCGGTGGTCCACGTCGACGCCGGGGTCCGGGACGTGCTGGGCCGCCGCGGGGGCGTTACGGGCCGTCCGCTGCTCGCCGGGGACGCCGCCGCCCGGCTGCGGGAACTGGCCGCGCAGCGCGCGCCGTTCTACCGCGAGGTCGCCCGGGTGACCGTCCCCACCCGGGGCCGCGACGCCGCGCAGGTCGCGTGGGTGGCTCTGCGGTCCCTGTCCCTCCGGCCGGCCCGCTGACCGGCGGCGCCGGCTCCGCACCACGCCGTGGGGCGGCCACGGCCCGCCGGTACCGCGCGCACCCGGGCGTGAACGGGCCGGGCCCTCGACGGCAGGCCGCCCTGTTTGGAACCGGACGGCACGGTGGGCCGCGGGCGCCCGCCGGTGCGCGACGTGAACGTCGCAGCCCTCGAGCAGGTCTCCGAACCGGGCCGCAGCGGCTGTCGGGAGCGTGCCGCCGGGACTCCGGAGCGCGGACCCGGCACATCTGAGGCGGCCGTGGCGGACCGGTCGTGGCGCCGTCCCGGAGCCGGAGCGTCGTCGCTCACGGCGGACGGGCGGCACCACCGGATCGCCGCGGCAGGCCGTCCGCGGCCGGCGACCGCAGCCGGCCGAGCGGTCGCGGCAGCTGGTCGTCCGTTCCCGCGGGCGGCTGGGCAGCCTGTTCGAACCGGACCGGCCGCGTGGCCGCCCGGGCGCCGAGGGGCCGCCGCGCTCCCCCTGCCTGCGGCGGACCCGTTCACTCGGCGGCGGCCTGCTCCTGTTCGGACCTGGCCATCAGCCGCTTGCCGCGGTCGGTCGTGAGGTCGAGCTGCTCGTACGTCTCGGAGGTCGCGATCACACGGGCGAGCCCCCGGTAGAGCACCGCTATCCGTTCCTCCAGGTCACTGCGGTCGCTCATCACCTCCGACATCAGCTGCACCCCGCTGAACGCGCCGACGATCATCTGCGCGGCGTCGGGGATGTCGACGTCCGGCAGCAGCTCGCCCCGCTCGTCCGCCTCGGTGAGGATCCTGAGGTGCGCGTCGATCCACGCCTGGTACGGAATCCGGCGGTTGAGCTCGTGCACCTGGTCCACCGCCAGCCGGATGCTGCCCTGCAGCATCCGGTCGAAGGTGAGGCGGTGGGCGACGAGCAGCCCCATGTCGAACACTTCCTGGAGCTTGACCGTGCGCTCGCCGGGCGGCACCTCCAGGTAGCCGATCTGACCGCTGACCTGTTCGTCCAGGACGGCCTGGGCGAGTTCCACCTTGGACGCGAAGTGGAAGTAGAAGGCTCCTTTCGTCACCCCGCACCGGTTGTAGACGTCGTAGATCGTGGCCCCCGCGTAACCATGTTCGGCGAAGACCTCCCCAGCTGCGTCAAGGATTGCTTTCCTGGTCCTGACCGCACGCTCCTGCCGTGCCACGCGGCCTCCCATCTGTGCTCCGCCGCCCCGGAAGGACGGCTTCCTGTTCCTGATCTGCGGGTCCGTCGTTCATTCCATTGAAAAACAAACCCGCATGCCTGTACTTTACCGACCGCGGGGGGCGATCGGCCATACCTCACCGCGTGCACCTTCACCGACGAAGGGACAGCAATGACTTCGAGTGCTATGGCTTCACAGACCCGGGGACTTTACAAAGGGGCGTCCTACGCCCTGTTCCCCCAGGTCAAAGCCGTAAGACCCCCCGTCGCGCCGACACCGGTGGCCCGGGAACTCGTCCACCGGGCACAAGCGCACGACGTGCTCCCCACCAAACTGACCCGCCATGACGACACGAACTTCACGGTCTCCGCACGCCTCCCCCACCGCCACCGGCTCTTCACGACGACGGACGGCCGGTACACGGCCTCCTACGTGCTGGAGGCGATCCGGCAGACCACCCTCCTGGTCTCGCACGCCGAACTGGGCGTCCCCCTGGGCCACCACTTCGTGATGTGGGACATGGGCCACCGCCTCGACACGGAACTGCCGACCCTCGACACCCCCTCCGAAGGGCTCACCCTGGACGTCGAGGTGACGGACCTGCGCCGGCGCGGCGCCGTGCCGTCCGCCGTGGCGCTGGAGATGACGATCCGCGCCGCGGGACGCGCCGTCGGCACCGGCTCCATCCGCTTCAACATCACCTCGCCCGCCGCCTACACCCGCATACGCGGCTCCCTCCCCACCACCGGCGCCCCCGACCTGGCCGCCGCGCTGCCCGCCCCGATGGACCCGCCGACCGTCCACCACACCCGGGCGTGCGACGTCGTCCTCGCGGCACCCGACCGGACCGGCCGCTGGCAGCTGCGCGCCGACCCGGCCAACACGCTCTTCTTCGACCGGGTCAACGACCACATCCCGGCGATGGTCCTCGTCGAGGCCGCACAGCAGGCCGCCGGCCTGACCGTCCCCCCGGGCCGGTTCGTCCCCTCGTCCTCCAGGATGAACTTCAGCCGGTACGTCGAGCTCGACCAGCCGTGCTGGATCGAGGCCCACCAGGACACCGCCGAGGACGGAACGACCTCGGTCCGCGTGACCGGCCACCAGAACGAGCGACTCGCCTTCACGATCGAGTTCGCCGACACCGCCGCCCGCTAGGGCACCGCGGCGCCACGCCGCCTTCCCGCGGGAGACCGCCCGACAGGGCCGCCGGTCCCGCTCTCCGACGGAGCCGAACCGCCGTCGCCGTACGAGTCCTTGAACGACTCCCCTCCTCGGGTGCCGCCCGACCGTCCCCTCGTGCCGGCATCCCCCCACGGCCTGCCCCGGCAGAGCACGTCACCGGATGCGTTCCCTTCGTACGCGCGCCACGTGCCGCCCCCTCCACCGGCCCGTCACCCTCCCTCCCCCAGCGGAAGAACCCCCGGCCACACCTGTACGCCGAGGGGACCGACGCCGTGCGCCTCCCGGGTCCCGACCGCGCCCCACCGCGCCGGAGCCCGGGAGCGCACACCCGCGGCCACGCCGGGAGCGGCACCCCGCCGCAGCCGGTCACCGGACCGTCCAGCCGCCGTCCACCGGCACGGTGGCGCCGACGACGAACGAAGCCCGGTCGCTGCCGAGCCAGGCGGCGGCCTCGGCGATCTCCTCCGGGTCGGCCAGACGCGGCAGGGGCGTGGCACTGCGGATCAACTCCTCGGCGCCGGGCTGCCGTTCGAGCCAGTCGTCGAGCATCTCGCCACGCGTCGAACCCGGCGCGATGGCGTTGATGCGGATACCGTGCGCCGCGTACTCCGCGGCCGCCGCCTTCGTCAGCCCGACCACGGCGTGCTTGGAGGCGACGTAGGGGGCCGCGACGGGGGTGGCGACCAGCCCCGCGGTACTGCTGGTGTTCACGATGGCCCCGCCGTGCGGCAGCATCGCGCGGATCTGGTGCCGCATGCAGTTCCACACCCCGCGCACATTGGTGTCCATGATCAGGTCGTACAGCTCGTCCGCCGTCTCGTGCAGGGGGACCTGGGGGGCCGCGGCGCCGGCGTTGTTGAAGGCGACGTCCAGCCGCCCGAAGCAGGCGAGCGTGCGCTCCACCGCGGCGGCCACCTCGGCGCCGCGCACGACGTCGGCGGTCGTGAACTCCGCCTCGTACCCCGCGGCGCGCAACTCGTCGGTGAGGGCCCGCAGTCTCTCCTCGCGGCGGGCCACCAGCATCACCGCCGCGCCGTCGCGGCAGAACACCCGCGCGGCCGCGGCGCCGATCCCGCTGCTCGCCCCGCTGATGAAGACGCACTTACCTGCCAAAGGGCCGTCCCGCTTCATGATCCCCAAACTATCGGAGGAACGTCTTCCGCTATCGCCGGTGCACACAATCGACCTGATTCCTCCGTCGTCCCACGGGACTTCGCCCCGACTTCACCCACCGGACGGCTCTCCCGCCCGGCCACCGACCTGACACACGTGGCCGGATACGGGCTTTCGCCCGCCGCACGGCCGGGGCGGCCACGCCGCGAGGAGACCGCACCGGCAAGGCCGCCGTGCGGCCGTCCCGCGCCGGACGCCTACGGGACCACGCCCACGGTGTAGGCGTTGTGCGGGACACCGCCCAGCAGACGGGCGCCCGCGGACTGGAGGACCTGGTCCTGGGCGACCACGTGCTGGCACATCGTGTTCAGGTCGCGCAGCCAGCGGTCCAGCACGGAGGGCCGGTAGACCGCGGCGGTCGCCACCAGGTCGAAGAGGGAGGCCACGACGGAACGGGCCGTACGGAAGGCGCCCGCCCGGGCCAGCACGGTCGCCACCTGCTCGTCGGCCGTGGGCACGTCGCCGGCCTGGAGGACCTCCCACTGCTCGCGCAGACTGCCGTAGACGGCGTACCGGGCCGCGGCCAGTTCCATCTCCGCCCGCGCGACGGCCGTCTGGACGCGATAGCTCTCCGCCCACGGCGTCCGCGCGGCGTGGTCGACCCGGGTCGTGGCCATCCGGCGCACATGGTCGATCGCGGCACGCGCCACCCCCAGCGGCACACCGGGCATGTTGCGCAGCACCGCGTCGGACGTGGCG
This sequence comes from Streptomyces caelestis, assembly GCF_001279005.1. GTDB lineage: Bacteria > Actinomycetota > Actinomycetes > Streptomycetales > Streptomycetaceae > Streptomyces > Streptomyces heliomycini. The sequence goes on along the minus strand of NZ_LGCN01000224.1, from coordinate 19,215 downwards.
GCGGCCCCGGTGACCCGCGGCCGGGCGAAGCTGAACGTGTACTCCTCGGGCACGTACAGGTTCTCCGTGCGGTAGTCCCTGCTGCCGGAACCGGCCAGGCCGGTGGTGTACCAGGTGTCCTCGGTCTCGAAGTCCTCGACCGGAGCCACCACGATGCGCCAGTCGCCCGGAGCCCCGGGCGGCCCGGGCTCGAGTTCGCCGCGGCGGGTGACCAGCACACCGCCGACGACCCAGGTGCTGTGGGTGATCCCGCTGCCGAAGCGCCACTGCCCCGTGACCCGGTAACCGCCGGGCACCCGCTCGGCACGGCCCGTCGGCGTGATCGCCCCGGCGGTGACGGCGTCCGGGTCGGCCAGCAGCCGGCGCGCGACGTCCTCGCGGAGGAACCCCGCGTAGATCGGGGTGTCCATGCCGATCATCGCGCACCAGGCGGCGGAGGCGTCACCGGTGGCCAGGGCCTCGATCACCTCCGTCTGCTGCACGGCGTCGAGCTCGGGACCGCCCCACGCCCTCGGACGGGCCATGCGGAAGACACCGGTCCCGCGCAGCAGCTCGACCACGTCCGGCGGCAACTGCCGGCTGTTCTCGATGTCCTCGGCCCGCTCGCGCAGCCGGGGCGCGACGGCGCGGGCCCGCGCCAGGATCTCCTCCGCGGTGAGGGCGCCCTCCTCGGCGGAGACGGAATCCAGCAAGTCGACGAGGCTCATACGGCCTCCTCCTTCCCGGCGCGCGGCACTCACGCGTAGCGCCCCGCGGCGATGACGTGATGGGGATCGACGGCGTCCTTCAGCCGCCGGGCGAAGGCCCGCGCACCGGCGCCCGCGGGCAGCCGGCCGGCCCAGCCGGCGTGATCGACGTCGAGGCGGTAGGGGAGGAACCCCTCACCCGCGAACAGTTCGTAGAGCCGGTCCAGCGCCCGGTGGGCCCGCTCGGCCTCCTCGCCGTCACGGGCGAACCTCATCGTCACGACGCAGTCGACGACGTCCGCGCCGAGCACGTTGAGCGTCACACCGCACCGGATCCCGGTCTCCGCCCGCACCCGCCCGACCAGTTCGTCCGCCCGCGCCAGCGCCGCCCCGTCGAACGGCACCAGCGGCAGGAAGAACAGGAAGCCGCCCTCCTCGTCCAGCCGCACGGCCGGACGGCCCGTCTTCGCCTCGAACAGCGCGTCCGTCGGATCCGGATCACCGCCGTACGCGCGCTCCACCCGCACGGCGACGTCATGGCCGGCCGCGGCCGGATCGGCCGCGTCGGAGTCCGACACCGCGCCGAACAGGCGGGACCTGACGGCCTCCACGGCGAGGATGCCGCTCAGCGCGTCCACGACCTCCGGCGTCCCGTCGACGCACACATGGACCAGGTACTGGCCGGGCTCGCCGCCGTACGCCCGGGCGGCCACCTCGTTGTAGATCTTCACCACACCGCGGGTCAGCCCCTGTGCCACCCAGCGCCGCACCTCGGCGGTGGCCGCCTCCACCCGGTCGGGGGCGAAGGTGAGCCGGACCACCCGCAGCGCCTCGGGCCGCGGCAGCAACCGCACGGTGGCCGCGGTGACCACGCCGAGGTCGGACTGCACGAACAGCTGCACCAGCGAGGGGCCGAGGCCGTGGGCGTAGACCGGGGTCGGCCGGTCCTGCTCGGGCCACCAGCCGACCCGGATCAACTCCCCGTCCGGCAGCACGACCTCCAGGCCCGTCAGGTCCTCCACCCGCTGGTGACGCAGGCCCACACCGCGGTCCAGGGCGTTGCCGACCACGCTGGTGTGCGCGGAGGAGGCCGTCACGTTCAGCATGCGCTCGCCGCCCTCGAGGAGCCGGGCGAGGCGGGCCTGGGTGACGCCGGGTTCCACGACGGCCCAGCCCCGGGCGACGTCGATGTCGCGGATCTGGTCGAGGCCGGACAGGTCGAGCACGACCGCCCCGTCCCGGGCCGGTTCACGCGAGCCGAGCCCCCAGTTCCCTCCGGTGCTGAAGGCGTGCAGCGCGGCGGGGGTCTCCCCGTCGGCGAACAGCTCCACCACGCGCCGCACGTCCTCGGCCGTCTGCGGCCGTACCACCCCGAAGACGGCGCGCGAGCGGTAGAGGCTGACGTTGGGTCCGAGTGTGGTGGCCGGTGTGCCGGTCGTCTCCTCGTCGGGGTAGGTGACCCGGTCCGCGCCGACCACCTGAGCCGCCTTGGCGAGCACGGCCCTGAGACGGCCGGCGGCGGACGCCTCGTGCCGGGTGCCTGCTTCGGGAAGAACGGTCATCGAGACACCTCGGGGTTCCTTCGACAGCGGCGTGGACGTGGTGGACACGGGGGTGCTGGAAAGGGCGGACGGCCATGGGGACACGGCTCGTCATCCGCGGCTTCCACGCTAGGAAGGCACGTGCGTTTTCGGTCACCCGTTCGCGCACGCCCATTGAGTGGTTCGCGCACACCTTCCGCCGTCGAAAACGACCTCCTCGCTCCGGCCCCGGCCCACGAACGGACGGTGCGACGGGCCGCGGCCGGCCGACCGGGTGCGGAGGTACGGAGTCCTCCGGGCCGGAGGCTCGGAGGACGGCCCACCCCCTGCCGCCACCACGCTTTCGATGCTGTTTTTCCGTCACGGCCGGCACCACCCGGGACTCGGTACCGCTGCTGCTGACCAGGGCCTTCACCGGTCAACGGCCCCGCACGCGAAGCGAGCTGAGCCACCGGGGGTTCTTTTTTTAAGAGGGATTTCCGAAAACCGGCCTCTGACCTGTGGGTTTACGTGAGCAAATGTCGGTGGCCGCCGACATTACGCCTCCCTGGATGTCGTTGAGCGCCGACATTCAGAGGGGAAAGTTGCGCCTGGTCGCAACTTCCGTCGGAAACATGCGAGGAGGCGCAACTTTCCCCTGCCGGGGGCGTTCACAGGCAGAACCTGGCCGGTCTCGGCCGGATGCCCTGGTTCCACATCAGGGCCGGGACAGCGGATGTCGACGGTCGCCGACACAGACTTGCCGCCACTCGCAACTCTCCGGGGCGGAACATGCGGATGGCCACAACTTTTGCCGTACAGTGCCCAGCACCTGTATGCGAAAGGACCCCTCATGGGTGAATCTGCACAGCCTCTGCGTGGATCGCACGCGGGGCCCGAGCCACGGCAGGCGAGACCGGTACGGGCGGTGAGAGCCGACGACGGCCCGGACCTGGCGCGCCTGATCGCCGAGCAGTTCGGCAAGACCCCGGTGCACGAGGTGAGGACGACCGTCTACCGGCGGCCCCCGCACGACATGCTCGGCGCCGACGGCTACTCGCTCGTCAGCAACTACTTCCTGCGGCGTGTGCTGCCCTACTGCCTGATGCACAACGCCATCACGAAGCTGCAGTCGGCCGTGCTGTCGAACATCATCGGCCGGCAGAAGAAGGGCAGGATCGCGGTCACCCACGCGGAGATCGCGGAGGAGCTCGGCGTGAAGCGCACCAGCATCGGCCACGCCCTGGACGCCCTGTGCGAGAAGAACCTGATCCACCGGACCAAGAGGTCGACCTATCAGCTCAATCCCCGTGTGGCCTACAACGGCAACGGGCAGGAGCAGTACGACTTCCTCGCCGAACTGCGGGCCCTCGCGCTGGACTCCCGCTTCCCCGACGAGCTCTCACCCGAACTGACCCGGTTCCCCAAGACCGGCACCGGCACCGGCTGACGGAAGGGATACTGATCGCCATGCTCTTCAACACCACGGGTCTGCTGGGCATGCTGCACCAGCTCCGGCTGACGCCGACGGCCATCGACGTCCTGTCGGTGATGGTGGCCCATCAGCAGCCGGGCGGCTCGGTCGGCATGAACCAGTCCGAGATCGACGAGATCCTCGGCGTGGGCCAGGCCTCGATGAGCCGTGCCATGGCCCTGCTCGTCGAGCGGGGCATCGTCCTGCGTTCGGGAGGCGGCCGGGGCCACCGCTACGCCCTCAACCCGGCCGTCGCCGGCTACGAGTCGCAGACCGAGCTGGAGAAGGAGATGACCCAGCTGCTGTCGGTGGGCGGCCCGCCCTCCATCAGGGTCCCCGGCTACGGCAAGCGTCCTCCCAAGCCCGGCAAGGGCGGCCTGCACGCCGTCGCCTGACGCCGAGAAGCACCAAGGCCCCGGCGGGACTGCCGGGGCCTTGCCGCACCTGTACGCGAATCTGCGACCACCCCAGTATGCCTCCCGGGCCCGGCACGGCACCACGCGAAGCGGGGCGGATGGCCGAGGAGCAGCGCAGCGAGGACCGGCGCCGGGCCTACCCGGCCTCGCCCTGGCCGGGTGCCGGCCAGGGCGTCGAGCCCGCCGACCGAGCCTTCCTTCGAGGGGGGAGGAGCGCGGTCGTGCCGCGAGGCGGGTGCCGCGGCGCCGGACGGCACGGGTGCCGAGGATGTCGCCGATGCCGCGGCCGGGTCGCCGTCGACCGGCGGGAGGCCTTCGGCGGTCCGCCCCCGGTCGCCGAGGCGGAAGCGGCGGGCCGTGGTCGCGGTGGCCGCGCGCAGGGCCCGTGCGGGCGTGGGGCCGGCCGCGGCCGAGCGGGCGCTCTCCTCACTGTTCCGGACCCACGTGAATCCCTACGACCGGGTCGAGCTGAACATGAACAGACGCCTCGACCTGGACCTGACCGCCCGGGACGCCGTGCCCGGGCCGCGCGCCCCCGGGGGTGGACCGGCGGCGGCCCTGGGGTGAGGAGCTGGGGCTCCGATCGCCTACGGACAGCATCCGGTCACCACCACCCTCGCCGCACAACGACGCGAACAGGTGTCCACTTCACTGGGCAAGGCCCGACCGGAACTTCGTGGTTCCGCGCCGCACCGCGTCCATGGCAGATACCTCAGGTGGTCAGACCGGCGCTGGTCAGCCAGATGTGTTCGCACGTCGCCGACGCATCTTGGAGCTTTTCGCGGGATTCCTGTGAGGCGTGGTAGAAGGTCCGTTCGATCATCCAGCACAGGGCGCGTGCCATCGCCGGGGCCTGGTCCGGTGCGGTGCCGGCCTGGATGCCGGCGCGTTCCAGGACGGCGGTGATGGCCGCGATGAACAGGTCAGCCGTGTGGTTCCACAGCTCGCCGATCTCCGGCACGGTCAACGACAGGTCGATCGCCGTGCGCATGACCAGGCCGTGCTCATTCCACAGCTCGACCGTGCGCTGCATGGCTGCCGCGATGGCCCGGCGCGGCTCGTCGGCCTCCGCGGTGGCCCTCGACCGCTCCCACAGGTGCTCGACGGTCCGGGCCACGAGCGCCGTGACCACTTCTTGCTTGGAACCGTAGTAGAAGTACAGCGCGCCGCGGGTGATGCCGGCGCCCTGGGCGATGTCGCCGACGGTCATGGCGTCGTAGCCCTTGTGCGCCAGCAGGGCCTCGCAGGTGTCGAGGATGGCCCGCTCCCGGACATCCCCCTTGCGTTCGGCGGCGCGACGGCTCCGCGCGGGGTGGTGGCCGGGCATCAGAGCTGCGCGCCGTCGGCGAAGTCGGTCGTACGGGAGAGTGCCTCCCATGCGCGGATGTCCTCGTCCACGGCCGTGCGGGCGGCGGTGACCAGTCGCAGCGCGTCCGAGCCCAGGACGAGGTGGGCCGGCGGGCGCTCGACCGAAGTGATGTGCACGAGGGCGTCCCCGGCTTTGGCCGGGTTGCCCAGCTGGTTGCCGCTGGCCTTCTGCCGCGCTTCGCGGATGGGGGTGAACAACTCGTCGTAGTCGTCGACGGTCCGCGCGGCGCGTGTCATGGACCGTCCGGCCCAGTCGGTGCGGAAGGAGCCGGGCTCGATCGCCGTCACGTGGATGCCGAACTGCGCGACTTCCTTGCCCAGCGCCTCGAGGATGCCTTCCAGGGCGAACTTGCTGCCACAGTAGGCGGACATGCCGGGCACGGCCATGAGCCCTCCCATGGAGGTGACGGCCATCAGGTGTCCGCGGCGACGTCGGCGCATGTGGGGCAGCGCCGCCCGCAGCGTGGCCACCGCCCCGAACACGTTGACCTCGAACTGCCGCCGCACCTCGGCCAGCGGGGTTTCCTCGAAGGTTCCCTCCAGGCCGTAGCCGGCGTTGGCGACGACGACGTCCAAAGGGCCGACGCTCTGCTCCACCTCCGCGACCACACCGGGGACGGCGTCATCGTCCGTCACGTCCAGCAGGCGACCGTGAGCGTTGCCGGGCCTGAGCTCTTCGAAGGCCCGCAGGTCCTCCTCGGAGCGGACTGTGCCGACGACGGTATGACCTGCGGTCAGGGCGGCCTCGGCGAAGGCACGTCCAAGGCCCGTGCTGACGCCGGTGATGAGCCAGTTCTGCTTTTGCACTGTTCCTCCAGAGAGGTCTTGCGAGAAGCCGGAGCGCTCCTCCACCAGAAAGTCTACACAGTGTCGATTTTTATCGTCATCATGTCGACTCTGGTAGTACTCGCGGGGTGGAGTACTCGAAGTCATCCGCGTGCCCCGCACCGCCCGAATCGGCGCCGCCGAGGCCAAGGGCAGCAAGGGCGGGCACCGCCCCGCCGCCCCGCCGTCCCGGCCGACAGACTCGAAGACGTGCGCGCCGCGTACCTGGGCGGCCGGTCCGTCGCCGGCCTCGCCCGCGAACACGACGTCAGCCGCGGCGCCATCCGTACAGCCGTCGCCGACCTCCTGCCTGGGCACACCGTCGGCCACGAGGACAGCCCGGCCCTGGAGGTGCTGATGACTTTCGGCATGCCGGGCAAGGTCGCCGACTTCCTCCGCGCAGCCGAACTGGAACCCGCCGAGCGGGCCGCGCTCGACCAGGGCGTGACCGTACGACGCGGCCAGGGCTGCATCCTGCGCGTCAGCGCCATCCCGGCGGTACGTCGCCGGCTCCTCGACCGCCGCCGGCCGCTCGACAACGCCGCAGCGATCCCGGCACAGCGCAAGGCCCGCCGCGCGCACGAGAACCGCGTCAACTCCCTCGTGGCCGACGCGCGGCGCTGACAGACCGCCGAGACCGCAGCCCAGAACGCTGCACAGGGCTACTCGCCACCTGGCCGTAGCCATACGAGGACAGGGCCTGGACGGGTGCGCCCCCGGTTCCCGCAGGCTCCGCGCGCTCCGTTCGTCCTCGGCGGGCCTCGACATCGATCACGGACGGGTGATCCCGTCCGTGATTCCGCACATGACCGGCACGCGTACCCGAGGATCGATCACAGCAGCTGTTCGACCTGGGCGCCGAGCGGACGAGAGCTCAGTGATCGAAGTGGTTGAACTTTACGGAACAGACCAGGTTCCCCAGCCCAGTGAAAGGGCAGCGCGGGGCCCGGCGCCGTCCCGCGGGTTCCGCACGGCGCTCAGCCGACCCGTGGCTGTTGACGAAGGTCAGGGTCTGTTCCGTAAAGTTCAAAGTGCTGAGTCGGGGAGCGCCACCGGCCCGGGTCCCACCACTGCGCGCGAGTTCCTGGGGTGACGCGATGGCCTTCCCGACCGAAGCACCGGACCCGTACACGATCCTGCGCGGATGGCTGTCCGGGATCTACCTGCGGCCCGACGGCCAGGAGGTCCGAGGACGGGCCTGGGACGACGACACCCGCTACCGCTACGGACTGCTCCTCGCCGGCATCGACGCCCCACCCGGATGGCACCAGGACTGGTTCACCCACATCGGCCACCTCGTCTGGCACTTCACACCCTCCCACATCCAGCACTGGGCCAGCCGGCTCACCAACCTCGACGGCAGCCCCATGGCCGCCGCCTCCCGCGGCCGCGCCGTCTCCGCCGTCCGCTCCTTCTACGCCCACTGCACCGAAGACCTCGGAGCCGCCCACTGGAACCTCCCCCCACGCCGCGCACTGGCCGGACCCACCCCGCCCGCCGAACGCGAAAGCCTCACCCGGTTCCAGACCGACGCCCTGCGCACCGCCGCCGACCGCTACCGCGGCCCCCACGCCGAACGCGCCCGCCTCGCCGTCTACATGACCCTCGCAGGCCTGCGCCCCGGCCAGTCCATCGCCGTGATCCTCCAGCACATCCACCGCGACAACGCCGCCGGACCCACCTGGCGCCTGCCCGCCAAGAACAACAGCGCCTCCGCCGTCACCCGCCCCCAGCCCGTCCCCCGACCCGTGGTGTGGGCCCTGGACGACTACCTGCCGGTACGCACCCACAAAGCCCCCCACTCCACCGGGACCACAGGCCCCCTGCTCCTCTCCCGCACCGGACGCGCCCTGGACCGGGTCACCTTCCCCCGCCTGCTGCGCGGCGTCGCAGCCACCCACCCCGACCTCAAGGACATCGCCCCCACCCTCCTGCCCGACGTCGTCGCCCACTCCCCCTCCCCCTTCGCCGACGAAACGAGCACCGACACGAGGCGACGACCGATCGGCCAGGGCAACGAGTAGATCCTGATACGGCTCCACGCGCGCACAACGGTCCGCACGCGGGTCCGCTGTGCGGGCCCGAGGGGAGGAGACGGTCGGTGCGCGACGCCGACCAGCCCTGGCGCCGGCAGGTTCGCCCGGGTCATGCCCCCAGATCCTCCGTCACGGGCAGGCACTCGGCGAGCAGGTCGACGACGTCGCGCCAGGCTCGCCGCGCGTGCTGTCGGTGGTAGCCGACGCCGGGGACCACGGGGTGGTCGACCGGCGGGTGGTGGAAGGCGTGCAGGGCTCCGCCGTAGACCGTGAGGCGCCAGTCGACGCCCGCGGCCCGCATCTCGGCGGCGAACGCGTCCCGTCGCGCGGGCGGCATGATCGGGTCTTCCGACCCGACCCCGGCCCACACCGGGCAGCGAATGCGCGCCGCCTCGCCCGGCCGGCCCGTGGTGGTCGCGTTGACCGTCCCGATCGCGCGCAGGTGGGCGCCGGCTCGCCCGAGTTCCAGCGCGACGGCGCCCCCGGTTCCGTAGCCGACGGCGGCGATCCGGTCGGGGTCGGTCCGGGGCTCGGTGCGCAACACGTCGAGCGCCGCACGGCCGATCCCCCGCATCCGGTCGGGGTCAGCGAGCAGTGGCATGCAACGGGCCAGCATCTCCTCGGGGTCACCCACGTAGCGCCCGCCGTGAAGGTCGAAGGCCAGCGCTACGTATCCCAGCTCGGCGAGAGCATCGGCCCGGCGGCGCTCGACGTCGCTGAGCCCCATGCCCTCCGGTCCGAGCAGCACCCCGGGCCGGCGGTCGGCACCGGCCGGGAGCGCGAGGTGCCCGATCATCGTCAGACCGTCGGCCGGGTACTCGACCGTACGCGTCGTCATCGTCGTCATGGGACCGGACTGTAGGGATCGTCGAGCCCGGTCCGGCCGGTGTTCTGCCGCCGGCAGAGCAGCACGGTGTCCCTCCGGAATACGGGACGGGCCCGGCGCTCAGGGCTTCGAGGCCATCTCTCCGGGCCGAGGCCGCCGGCCCGCTCCCGGCACGTCGCGGAGCGCGATCCTGCCGCCCGCCGCCGGGCCTGAGCCCTCGTGCACCGACGCCCTCCGTCCCCGGCGTTGTCCGGTGCCGGGGGAAGGGACGTGTTAGCGTTGGGGAGCAGGGACAATCGGGTCAACTGCGGGACCGGAAGGGGGAGGTGAGTTGATGTCTGCCGTGAAGGCCGCTGCCGTGTGCAGCGCACGCCGGACCATCCTCACGTCCCGGGCCCCGGTCTGACCTGACGTTCACCCCCCGCCCAAGCTCGATGGCTCACGGGGGCGGAGCTTCGCGCTCGACGGGGTCCCTGTTCAAGGGTCTCTACGTTGTCCCCTTCTCCTTTCCATCATGCTCAGCCGTACTCCCTGGCGGACTACGGCTGGGACGAGGCGTGCGAGCACGCCTTCGCGCCCCATCGCGATGCCGGCCTGGTCCCGGCCCGTATCGTGCGAGCCGAACGCGGCTCGTGCGAAGCGGTCACCGACGCCGGAATCCTCCGTGCGGAGATCCCCGGTGCCGCCGACCGGAGGAATCCGCTGTCGCCGCCGTGCACGGGCGACTGGGCCGCCCTGCGTCCTGCCGCCACCGGTCACGGACCGGTGCTGCACGCGGTACTGGAGCGACGCACCGCCCTGGTGCGATCCACCGCTTCGCGTACCTCCCGTGGCCAGGTCCTGGCCGCCAACATCGACACGGTCGTGGTGACGGTGTCGCTGGGCACCCCGCTGAAGCACGGCAGGACCGAACGCATGCTCGCCCTGGCCTGGGAGAGCGGCGCCCAGCCGGTCGTGGTGCTCACCAAGGCCGACCAGTGCGCCGACGCGCAACTGGCCGCAGCCGAGGTGTCCGAGCTGGCACCAGGCACAGATGTGCTGGTCACCAGCGCCGTGACCGGGCTGGGCCTGGACACCCTGACGGCCGTCCTGAACGGCACCGTCGTGCTGCTGGGCCCCTCCGGCGCGGGCAAGTCCACTTTGGGCAACCGGCTGCTGGGCGAGGGACGGCTGGCGACCTCCGCTGTGCGTGACGTGGACGGCAAGGGGCGGCACACCACCGCATGGCGGGAGCTGATTCCACTGCCCGGCGGCGGGGTCCTGCTGGACACCCCCGGTCTGCGCGCGATCGGCCTGCACGACGCCCAGGACGGGCTGGAGCAGACCTTCGCCGAGGTCGAACACCTCGCCCAGGACTGCCGGTTCACGGACTGCGCACATGGGAGCGAACCCGGCTGCGCGGTGCTGGCCGCCGTCGAGGCAGGCGAGATTCCCCAGCGCCGTCTGGAGAGCTACCGCCGACTGCTGAGGGAGAACGCCTACGCGGCCTCCCGCACCGACGCTCGGCTGCGCACCGACCGCGAGGCCGCCAAGAAGGACATCACGCGGCATCTGCGTGCCACCTACCGGTTCCGGGAACGCCGGCTGTGAACGACACCGGCACACCCGGCCACGCTCCTGGCGCCGACCCGGTGACGGAGGCGTTCTTCGCCCTGCACCACGATCTGCCCCGGCAGGGCCCCGGCTCGGACGCCACCACACGGCGCCTGCTGGAGATGGCCGGGCCATTGCCCGAGTGCCCGCGGGTGCTGGACGCGGGCTGCGGCCCCGGCCGCTCCACCCTGCTGCTGGCGGAGGAAGCCGGTGCGCACGTGACCGCGGTCGACTTGCACCAGCCCTTCCTGGACGGTCTCGCCGCCGAGGCGGCCCGCCGGGGCCTGGGCGACCGGGTCACGGTCGTCAACTGCTCGATGGACCGACTGCCCGTCCCCGATCACAGCTTCGACGTGGTCTGGGCCGAGGGGTCCGTATACACCATCGGCTTCGACGTCGCCCTGCGCGCCTGGCGTCGCCTGCTCGCCCCGGGCGGCGTCCTCGTCGTCACCGAAATCGAATGGACCGTGCCCCACCCCGCTGCCCCGGCGCGCGCCTACTGGGACGCGGCCTACCCACTGCGCACCCACGCCGCGAACACCGACATCGCGCTGGCCGCCGGCTATCGCCTCCGCGCGTACTGGCCGCTGCCGGAAAGCGACTGGTGGGACGAGTACTACACGCCGCTCACCCAGCGCCTGGCCCGAGCGGACCCGCAGCGGCCCGGCATGCCGGAGGCCCTGGCCGCGCACCGGACGGAGATCGGCATGCGGCGTGAACACGGCAGCGACTACGACTACGCCGCCTACATCCTCCGCCCCCACGACACGAATGAGAACGGAACCATGACCACCTGGACCGCCCGTCCCGAAACCGCCGACGACATCCCCGTCGTCCGAGACATCCTCCTCGCGGCCTTCCCCACCGCCCTCGAGGCCGACATCGTCGACGCCCTGCGCGCCGACCCGAAGGCGTGGATCGACGGCCTGTCGATGGTCGCCGCAGCCCCCGACGGCACCCCGGTCGGGTACGCGCTCCTCACCCGCTGCCACGTCGACGGTCGACCTGCCCTCGCCTTGGCCCCGTGCGCGGTACTGCCCTCAGCCCAGCGCACCGGCGCCGGCTCCGCGGCCGTCCGCGCCGCCCTGGCCGCGGCCCGGGCCGCGGCCCGGGCCGCGGGGGAGAACCTCGTCGTCGTCCTGGGACACGCCGACTACTACCCCCGGTTCGGCTTCACGCCGGCCTCCCGCTTCGGCATCCGTGCCTCCTTCGACGTACCTGACGAGGCCATGATGGCCATGGCTCTGGACGGCACCCGTCCGGTCCCGGCGGGCACGATCCAGTACCCCGCCGCGTTTGGCGTCTGACCGTTCCCGTGGCGCCCCGGGGCTTGTTCCCCGGGGCGCCACGGCCTTTCCGGGCCGGGCAGCACACTCGTGCCGCGCAGTCCCCGGTCCAACCGCCTGCTCATGTCCGGGTGGATGTCGTCCGGTTCGACCTCGGCTCCTTCTCGACCTTTCGCTCCGCCGGCGTGCTGCTCTTCAGTACGAGCTGGATGAACAGGTCCACCAGCGAATCGGTGATCTCCGTCTGCCGGACATGGAAGAGCGGATCGGCGGTCTCGGACTGGTCCTCAATGCCCTCGTGCTCTTCAACACGAGGGCGGGGACGCCTCGGTGAACCAGCTGCGCGCCGACGGCTTCGACGTCCGCGACGAGGACATCGCCCGCCTCTCCCCGTTCGTCCGCCACCACATCAACGTGCTCGGCCGGTACTCCTTCCAGCTCCCCGACCTGTCCGGCGGCCTGCGGCCCCTGCGCGACAAGCACGCCACCGACGACGAGTGACTACGCGTCCTCGCCGTACTCGGCGACGTCGGCCGCGCAGTTCTCCGCGAGGACGGCCCGGCCGCCCTCCGCGATGAGGCGTTCGACCAAGGCCACGGCCGGGACCTGCCGGTCCCCGACGGCGGTGGTGATCAGCCCGACCTGGCGGGCCAGCTCGGCCACGACGCCGGGCGCCGACTCGACCAGCGGCTTCCCCTTCCGCCACGAGAACCGCGGCGCCCGGCCGATGCCGGTGCGGCGTAGCGTCACGCGGGTTGGGGTGTCATTAACGAACGTGCCACCAGCCCCAAATCGGTGGAGCTTTGATGGATCTGCCGTTCGGAGCTGGGGTGCTTCGGCATGATGTGCGGCCATGGGGCGGCGGTCGGTGGGGATGGACAAGCTGGTCGAGCACTGGACGGTGCTCGATGACGAGTTGGAGCTCGTGGCGGGGAAGCGCGGCGCGACGCGGCTGGGCTTCGCGTTGCTGCTGAAGCACTACACGCAGCACGGACGGTTTCCCAGGGGACGGGCGGAGTTCCCGGACGAGGTGGTCGCCTTCGTCGCCGGGCAGATGAAGGTGTCGGCCGCGGAGTTCGACTCCTATCAGTGGGCCGGCAGCACGATCGAGTACCACCGGGCCCAGATACGCGAGCACCTGGGGTTCCGGGTGTGCTCGGTGCAGGACGCAGAGAAGCTGACGGCCTGGCTGGCTGCCGACGTCGCGCATGCGGAGCGGAACGGCGACCGGGTGCGCGAGGAGTTGCTGAAGCACTGCCGCGAGGAGTCCATCGAACCGCCGACGCCGGACCGGATCACCCGGATGGTCCGCTCGGCCCTGCACACTGCGGAGGATGCCTGGTTCGGGCGCATCGCGGCGCGGCTGACGGCGCAGGTGCGGGCCCGGGTCCTCGCTCTGGTCGCAGCCGCTGACGATGCCGAGGAAGACCGGGACGGTGCCGAGGCAGGGGGCGGCGAATCGGTGCTGTCCCTGGTCAAGGCGATGCCGGGCAACGTCAGCCTGGAGTCGATGCTGCGGGAGATCCGCAAGCTGACCGCGATCCGAGCGATCGGCCTGCCCGCGTCGCTGTTCGCCGACGTAGCGCCGAAGGTACTGGCCTCCTGGCGGCAGCGGGCGGCCGTCGAATCGCCGTCTCACCTGCGGCGCCGGTCGGACGAGGCGACCGTGACCCTGCTGTCCGCGCTGCTGGTGGAGCGGGAGCGCGAGGTCACCGATTCGTTGGTGGATCTGCTGATCGCCACGGTGCACCGGATCGGCGCCCGCGCCGAGCGGAAGGTGACGAACGAGCTGATCAACGCCTTCAAGCGGGTGTCGGGCAAGGAGAACATTTTGTTCGCCGTCGCCGAGGCGTCGCTGGCCGAGCCGGACGGCGAGGTACGCGAGGTGGTCTTCCCGGCCGTGCGGGGTGGCGAGCAGACGTTGAGGGAGCTGGTGCACGAGTACAAGACGAAGGGGCCGGTGTATCGGCGGACGGTGCAGACCACGCTGAAGGCGTCGTACACCAACCACTACCGCAAGGGTTTGATCGAGTTGCTGGGCGTGCTGGAGTTCCGCTCCAGCAACTCCGCGTACCGCCCGGTCATCGATGCGCTGGAGCTCGTGCAGCGGTACGCGAAGGCGGGGAACACCACCTACTACCCGCTGGGCGAGGTGGCGCCGGCCCATCGCGGGACCACCGGGCAGTGGGCGGAGATGGTGCACCGGGCGGACCGGCGCGGTCGGCAGCGGATCGTTCGCATGGTGTACGAGGTGGCCACCTTCCAGGCCCTGCGGGAGCGGCTGCGGTGCAAGGAGGTGTGGGTGGTCGGCGCCGGGCGGTGGCGCAACCCGGACGAGGACCTGCCACGCGACTTCGAGGCCCGCCGCACCGAGCACTACGGCGAACTGCGCAAGCCGCTGAACCCGGCGGTGTTCACCGCGTCCCTGCGCCAGGAGATGGAGCAGGCCCTGGGCAGCCTCGACGAGGCCCTGCCGGAGCTGGACTGGGTGCAGGTCACCGAGCGCAAGGCCGGGGCGATCAAGTTCACCGCGCCGGAAGCCCAGGAGGAGCCGCGCAACCTGCGCCGGGTCAAGAGCGAGGTGAGCCGCCGGTGGAACGCGGTGCCGCTGATCGACATGCTCAAGGAGGCGGTGCTGCGCACTGGCTGTCTCAAGGCGGTCGCCGTGTTGGCCAGCAGCGGGCACCTGGCGCCCGAGGTGCTGGCCGAGCGGCTGATGCTCGCGATCTACGCCTATGGGACCAACGCGGGGATCCGGTCGGTGGCTGGCGGCGCGCACGGCCATACCGAGGAGGAGATCCGTTACGTCCGCCGCCGCTACCTGACCCCGGAGGCGGCCCGACAGATCGCCATCGAGATCGCCAATGCCACCTTCGCCGCCCGTGATGCGGGGCTGTGGGGTTCCGGGTCGACGGCGGTGGCCTCGGACTCCACGCACTTTCGCTCGTGGGACCAGAACCTGTTCACCGAGTGGCATTCCCGCTATGGCGGCCGGGGCATCCTGGTGTACTGGCACGTCGAGCGGGGGGCGGTGGTGGTGCACTCCCAGACCCTGCGGGCCTCCGCCTCGGAGGTCGCGGCGATGGTCGAGGGCGCCATCCGGCACGGCACCACGATGCGCGTCGAGGGCAACTATGTGGACAGCCATGGCCAGTCCGAAATCGGCTTCGGGGTGACGCGGCTGTTGAACGTGGACCTGCTGCCGCGGATCAAGCAGATCAACCGGGTGCGGCTGTACCGGCCGAACGCCGGCGAGCCCGGCGCCTACCCGAACCTCCAGGCGGCGTTGACCCGGCCGATCCGCTGGGACGTGATCAACGCCAACTACGACCAGGTCATCAAGTACGCCACCGCGATCCGCACCGGCACCGCCTCCACCGAGGCGATCCTGTCCCGCTTCACCCGGGCCGCCTCTCACCCGGCCTACCAGGCGATGCTGGAGATCGGTCGCGCCCAGCGCACCTGCTTTGTCGCCCGTTACCTGCGCGACCGGGATCTCCAGCGGGAGATCGAGGAGGGGCTGAACGTGGTGGAGTCCTGGAACGCGGCGAACGCGGTGATCTACTACGGCAAGGGCGGAGAGATCTCCACCAACCGGCGCGAAGAGGTGGAGATGGCCGCGCTGTGCCTGCGGATCCTCCAGGCGTCGCTGGTGTACGTCAACACCCTCATGCTCCAGGACGTCCTGGCCGAACCCCCGTGGGCCGCTCTGCTCGGCCCGGCCGACCGGCGCGGCCTGACCCCGCTCTTCTGGCAACACGTCCGCCCCTACGGCGAGGTCCGCCTCGACCTGGGCGCCCGGCTGGACATCGGCACCCGCGCCTCGGCCGGGGGCAACTAGTGACGCCACAGCACGGCCAGGCCCGGGCCGGTCCTCCCGCCCGCGCGTGGCACGGATCACGATGGCGACGGTCAGGAGGACTGCTGCCCGTTCCCG
Organism: Streptomyces caelestis; assembly: GCF_001279005.1. Classification (GTDB taxonomy): domain Bacteria; phylum Actinomycetota; class Actinomycetes; order Streptomycetales; family Streptomycetaceae; genus Streptomyces; species Streptomyces heliomycini. Next base: position 3,248 of record NZ_LGCN01000224.1, on the reverse strand, counting down.
CGCAGCGGTGCCCTGCGATGCGACGGTGACGATCAGTCCGGCTGCCGTGGCCGTGACCAGCATGCATTCGTGAGCAACAAGGAGGATTTATGGAACCGCAGGAGATCCAGACGTTGGCCATGGTCGGTGCGACGACAATTGTGGCCGCGATGGCCACCGATGCCTGGGCCACCGCTCGCGACCGCGCCGCGGAACTCTTCCATCGCCGAAGCCCCGACCGGCAGGCCGATATCGAGGCGCAACTGGACGCCAATGCAGCCTTGGTCGCCCGAGCCGAAGACGGCGAGCGAGCCCGGGGGGCGCTGATAGGGCTGTGGCAACTGGAGCTGGAAGGGTTCCTCGCCCGTCACCCCGATGCGGCCGGGGACCTGAGCGCACTGGCGGCCGAGATCCAGGCGGTGCTGCCGGCGGCACAGCAGCAGTGGGTGCAGAACAACACCGCCCGCGATCACGGCGTGGTCAACGCCGTGCAGCACGGCGCCCAGCACAACTACTACATGGACGCCACGAGCGCCCGGCCCCCGGAGGGGCCGGCACCCGACGAGAGCCAGGGCTGAGCATGGACGCGCCGAGGGGCCCACAGGACGGGGTCGTCTTCACACAGAACATCGCGGCCATCAGCGCCGGCCGGGTAAACGCGGTGCAGCGCGGGGACCAGTACAACTACATCTACCGCGGTGTCCCGCCGTACCGGGTGGAACCCTTCCCCCTGGCCGAGCCTGCGGTGCCGGCCGGGTTGGCGCGGGTGCCCAGCCGGCTTCTGACGGCCCGCCACCGGGTGGTGCCGTTCTTCCCCCGCCCGGAACTCGCACTCCTGGAGTCATGGCGCGACGACGAGCCACCTGGGCTCTCGGTGCGCCTGGTGCACGCCGAGGGCGGGTCGGGCAAGACCCGGCTGGCCGCCGAGTTCGCCGCACGCTCGGCCGGCGCCGGATGGGCCGTCGCGCTGGCCCGTCACCGCAGTGAGGTCGCCTCGGCCGGGGGCGGTGACCAGTCCTTGACCGTGCGGGCACCGGGCCTGGTCCTGATCGTGGACTACGCCGAGCGATGGCCGCTGGACGACTTGATCACGCTGGTGCGCCAGCACCGTGACGCCGCCCGCGACCGGCTGCGCATCCTGCTGCTGGCCCGCCCCGCCGGAACCTGGTGGCAGGGCCTGGCCCACCAGCTCGCGAAACTCGACATCCTCAACGTCGACGCCTTCCGGCTCGAAGGGCTCCCGGACACCCCGGGGGCGCGCGCCGACATGTACGTCGCGGCCCGCGACCGGTTCGCCGAGATCTTCACTCATACCCACACCGCCAGGATTGGTGTACCCGGCAATCTCGACGACCGTGTGTTCGCCCTGCCTCTGACCATCCACATGCGTGCCCTGGTCGACGTGGACGCCGCCAGTCGCGGGACGACACCACCGTCCGGCAGCGGCCAGGCGAGTTTGTCCTCCTACCTGCTGGACCGTGAACACGACCACTGGCGCTCCTCCCACGATCAGGGCCGTGGCCCGCTGCGTGCCACCGAGCAGACCATGGGCCGGGCCGTGTACGTGGCCACCCTCACCGGTGCCCTGGCCCCCGCCGATGCCGCAGCAGCCCTGACCCGCACCGGTGCCGCCGACACCCCAGCCGCCGGCAGGCAACTGGTTGAAGACCACACCCGCTGCTACCCGCTCGCCAACACGGGCCTGGTACTGGACCCGCTGTCCCCCGACCGCCTCGGCGAGGACTACCTCGCGCTGACCCTGCCCGGCCGCGAGGAAGAGTTCGGATACCACGCCACCGACCCCTGGACCCTCACCACACCCGCCGCGCTGCTCGCCCCTGACCCCCAGGACACCGGACCGGCCGCCTACACCCGCCAGGCCCTGTCGGTCATGATCGAGGCAGCCCGCCGATGGCCCCACCTGACCATCCAGCACCTCGACCCGCTCCTGCGCAGCCACCCCGAACTCGCCTTGGCTGCGGGCGGCGCCGCCCTGACCCGCCTGGCCGACCTGCCCACCCTCGACATCACGGTCCTGAGAGCCATTGCACTCCACTTTCCCGAAGACCGACACACCGACCTAGACATCGGTATCGCCGCCGTCATCGCGCGCCTTGCGCACCACCGCCTGGCCATCACCCACGACCTCACCACCCGCGCCCGCATCCACGACACTCTCGCGCTACGCCAGTCCTACGCCGGCCTGTACAACGAAGCGCTCACCAACAGCCAGCAAGCCGTGCAAACCTGGGGCGGCCTCACCCTCACACACCCCAAACACTTACCCAACTTCGCTGGCTCGCTGTCCAACCTCGGCATCCGTCTGTGGGAGGTGGGGCGGCGGGGCGAGGCCCTGACCGCCGCCGAACAGGCCGTATCCCTCTGGCGTCGGCTTGCGGCGGCCAACCCGGCTGAGTACGAGATGGCCCTCGCCAACTCGCTGTCTAACCTCGGCAACTGGCTGTCGGAGGTGGGGCGTCGGGCCGAGGCCCTGACCGCCACCGAACAGGCCGTAACCCTCTGGCGCCGGCTTGCAGCGGCCAACCCGGCCGCCCACGAGCCCGACCTCGCTGGCTCGCTGACCCACCTCGGCAACCACCTGTCGGAGGTGGGGCGGCGGGGCGAGGCCCTGACCGCCGCCGAACAGGCCGTAACCCTCTGGCGCCGGCTTGCAGCGGCCAACCCGGCCGCCCACGAGCCCGGCCTCGCTGGCTCGCTGTCCAACCTCAGCCGCCGCCTGTCAGGGGTGGGTCGTGGGGGCGAGGCCCTGACCGTTACCGAACAGGCGGTGGAGATTCGGCGGCGGCTTGCGGCGGCCAACCCGGCCGCCCACGCGCCCGGCCTCGCCAACTCGCTAAACGACCTCGGCAACTGGCTGTCGGGGGTGGGTCGTGGGGGCGAGGCCCTGACCGTTACCGAACAGGCGGTGGAGATCCGGCGCCGGCTTGCGGCGGCCAACCCGGCCGCCCACGAGCCCGACCTCGCCCGCTCGCTATCCAACCTTGGCGTCCGTCTGTCGGAGGTGGGGCGGCGGGGCGAGGCCCTGACCGTCACCGAACAGGCCGTAACCCTCTGGCGCCGGCTTGCAGCGGCCAACCCGGCCGCCCACGAGCCCGACCTCGCTGGCTCGCTGACCAACCTCGGCAACCACCTGTCGGGGGTCGGTCGTGGGGGCGAGGCCCTGACCGTCACCGAACAGGCCGTAACCCTCTGGCGCCGGCTTGCGGCGGCCAACCCGGCCGCCCACGAGCCCGGCCTCGCCAACTCGC
>NZ_LGCN01000223.1 GCF_001279005.1 Streptomyces caelestis | reverse complement strand
GTCCGCGCTCTCCTTCCCGCTCTCCGGCACGGACGAGACGCCCGGCGTGATCACCATGAAACTGGGCGACCTGGTCGTCGTCTTCAACGCCACGCCCGAGCGGCAGGAGCAGCGCGTCGCCGCGCTCGCCGGGACCGGCCACCGTCTGCACCCGGTGCAGGCGGCGGGCGGGGACGCGGTCGTGAAGACCTCGTCGTACGCGAAGGGGTCCGGCACGTTCACCGTTCCGGCGCGCACGGTCGCGGTGTTCACCACCGCCGGCTGACCCCGGAAGGAGCTGCGGCTAGTGTGAGCCCTCCTGACCAGGAACAGGAGGGCTCATGCCGCAGATCACCGTCGACTACTCCGGTCCGCTCGCGGACGGCTTCGACCGGCCCGCCTTCGCGCGGGACCTGCACACCGCCGTGGTGGACATCGCGGCCGCCAAGCCGCCGGCGTGCAAGACGCGGTTCCGGCCCGTCGAGGACGTCGTGGTCGGTTCCGACACCGACGTACACGCCCTCGTGCACGTCCACATCGCCCTGCTGGCCGGCCGCAGCGACGAGACCAAGGCCCGGCTCACCGAGGCCGTCCTGGAACTGCTGCGGCAGTACGTCAAGCCGGCCGGGGGGCTGGTGCTGCACGCCTCCGCCGAGGTCCGCGACCTGGACCCGTCGTACCGGAAGTTCGAGGGCGAGTAGGCCTCACGGCAGGTCGCTGCGGCCCAGCCACGACGGCAGCACCGGCACCCCGTCCACGTCCCGCTCGGCCAGTTGCTCCGCCGTCGGGCGAGGAGGGGCGGGGGGCGGCGCCTCGACGACCGGTTCCGGTTCGGGCGGCGCCTCGACGACGGGTTCCGGTTCGGCGGGCGCCGCGGAGTCCTCCAGCAGTTCCGCCACCGTGAACCGGGTGACGAACGAGCTCCACGCCCCGTCGACGACGAGGAGGAACCCGTCGCCGCTCCTGAGGAGGCGACGACGCTTGGGGTTCAGCGGGTGGGTGGGCACATGACCGCGTGCCCGCCGCTCCAGCTCCGCGAGCGCCTCCTCCCGCGTCCCCTCGACGTGCGCCACCACGTGGGCCTCCGTGCGCTTGCGGTCGGCGGCGCCCACGGTCGTCTCGACGACCAGACCCCACGTCGGCACGGCGCTCACCGGGCCGCCAGCGAGATCAGCCGGGTGGCGAGGTCGGTGAACGGCCCGTCGCCCGGCTCGTTCCCGATCAGGCCGCGGAGCAGCGCGGCCAGCTCCTCGTCGCGGGCGGCGGCGACGGCGGCCAGCGCGGCGAAGTCCTGCACCAGCTGGACCTCCAGCTCCTCGCGCGGCACCCGCCGCCCGTCCAGCCAGATCAGCGCCGTCGACTCGACGAGGGAGATCCAGGACCGGACGACCAGTTCCAGCCGCGCCGGCGCCGGGTCCGCCACACCCATGTGCGCCAGCATCTGGTCGTACGCGGCCTGCCGCACGGAGTCGATCAGCGCGTTCGTGGCCGAGGAGCCCACCGCCGGGCCGCCGCGCATCAGGGCGGCGAAACCGGGCCCGTGCTCGTCGACGAAGTCGAAGAATCGGGCCATCACCCGGCGCAGCCGCGACCCCAGCGGGCCCTTTTGCGGCTCCTCGAACCGGGACGCCAGGTCCTCCGCCGCCCGCCTCAACGCGGCCTCGTACAGGCTGAGTTTGCCGGGGAAGTAGTGATAGACCAGCGGGCGGGAGATGCCTGCCCGCGACGCTATCTCGTCGATGGAGACCTCGTCGGGGGAGCGCCGGCTGAACAGTTCGAGGGCCACGCCGATCAACTGCTGCCGCCGCTCCTCCACGCCCATCCTGCGCCGTACCCCGGTAGTCATGCGAACACCTTACCGATCGATTCCGGCCTCGAACGGCCCCGACCGGACGGCGGTGTTCGTCCGGCTAGCGCAGTCCGCCGATCGACCGCCCGTCCTCCAGTCCGGCCTCGAGGTCCGCCCGGGCGCCGGCCTCGGCGCGCAGGGCCAGCAGGTGGCCCCGAGCCGAACCCTCGACACCGCCCGTCGCCCTGATGGACGCCGTGTCGCGGCTGCCGGCGGCCAGCAGGTACCAGTCACCCGTCCCGGACTTCCACAGCACCCCGGCGAGCACCCGCGGCTCCCGCTCCCCGCACGCCGGTACGTCCTCGGCCTTCGCCGCCACCACCCCGAACCGCCCGCCCGGCGTGTGGAACTGCGCCAGTACCCGCGACCCGCCGCCCCGCCAGGTCTCCGCCCGCGTGCACACCCACGCCGCCTCCCCGCTCCCGCCGGGCAGCGGCTGCCCGGCGAACGCCCAGGCGTTCACGCTCCGCACCCCCGCCGAGCGCATCGCGCCCAGCGAGCAGGCGTACGGCGCCCAGGTGCGCAGCGCCCCGGCGCCGGAGACCTCATGTGTCCTGCCCGGCCGCCCGGCGGTGAGGTGGGCCGGGACCAGCTCGCCGAGGTCGGTCACCAGCCGGGTGCCGGTGCCGTCGGTCAGTTCCAGCACGTTCCAGGAGGCGCACGGTCCCGGCCGCCCGGCGGGGCCGGCCAGCGGCGGGGTCACCCCGCCGGTGAGGGCGAGGCCCCTCGCGGCGGAGCCCGGCCTGCGCAGGTCCCGCTCACCCGCCCCGCGCACCCAGGGGGCGGTCAGATAGCGGACGTTGCCGTCGGCCCGGCTCAGCACCACCGCGCCCGCACCGGCCCGCCCGGCGCCGTCGACCCGGGCGAGGTCGAGCGCGGCGCCCCGCGTGCCGTCCTTCGGCTCGGCGTACCTGGCGACGCGCAGACCGTCGTACAGGACCACCACGCGCGCGGTGTCGACCGTCCCCGCGTACAGCAGCCGGGGCGGCCCGGCGGGGCCGCCGGACGGGGTGCCCGGGGTCGCCGACACCTGGACGTCCTTCCCGGGCCGGGCCCAGACGGCGAGGGCGCGGCGCAGCAGGGCCCGGTCGCCGGTGCGGTCGCCGCGCGCCGGCCACACGGAGAAGTCGGTGCGCGCGGAGGTCCGCCACGCGGTGGGGGAGACCCGGGTCAGCTTCCCCGGGTCCAGCGCGGCCTGGGCGGCCGGGTTGCGCGCGTACGGGGGCGCGGCGGCGCCGTCCGGGCCCCAGCCGTCGCCCGGCAGCCCGAGCAGCGTCCCGCACACCGCCAGCGCCGCCCCGGCGACCAGCGCGGCCTTCAGGCGCCGCCGGCGGCGCAGCAGATCGGTCGGCCGGACCTGCAGCACGCAGGGGTCGAACTCCGGTGAGCCGAGCAGCCGGTACGGGTCGGGGATCCGGTCGGCCTCCTCCAGCGCGGCGTCCACGTCGGCGACGCCCGCGGCCCGGAGCACCTCCCGCACGTCCCCGTCCGGGAGCCGCTCCAGGCCGCGCAGGGCGTGGGCGGCGCGGGCCGGTCCGGACAGCGCGGACAGCCGCTGGTCCAGGGCGAGTTCGTCGGCGCCGCCCGAGCGCGGGAACAGCTTCAGGCCCCACACCTGCGGGAGCGGCGGCGGCAGCCCCGCCCCGCGCCTCAGCGCCGTGCGCAGCACCTGGAGGCGGATCAGCGCGTACCCGGGGCCGCCGTCACGGCCGGCCTGCTGGGCGGGGATCGACGGCGCGGGGGCGCGGCCCCGGGGCAGTGCCCGCTGGACCAGGGCGTGCGCGGTGAGCACCCGCCTGCTCCGGCCCCTGCCGGACGGCAGCACCAGGTAGGCGAGCCGGACGAGCCGCGGGTAGTGCTCGACGAGCGCGGCCTCGGCCTGCTCGACGTCCACGACCGGGCCGGCCGCGGAGGAGGCGGGGGAGGGCGGGCCGACATCCTGTGACTGCACGTCCAGCGCAACGAGCGAACCGGCGGATGGTCACCTGACCCGCGCGGTCGTTGAGCGTCGCGGCCGTCGCGGCCGTATCCAAGGCCGAGGGCCCCCGAGCCGGGGCTCCGTGCGGCGTGTCGCCGTCACGATGTCGCCGTCGACGACCGGAGGAACACATGAGGGTGACCCGACCGATGCGCGCGCTGACCGGCGCGGTGGCGGTCCTGGCACTGGCGGGCTGCGGCTCCGGCGGCGGCGAGGAGCAGGCGCCGCCCACCGCGACCGGCAGCCTGGAGCACCTGGCCGCCGAGGCGAAGTGCGAGCCGGACATGCAGACCGACGCCGACACCATCCGCCAGGCGCTGTGCGAGAAGGGCGACGAGAAGTACGTCCTCGCCACCTTCGCCACCGACCGCGGCCAGCGCGAGTGGCTCAACACGGCGAAGGACTACGGCGGTTACTACCTCGTCGGCCGCAAGTGGGTGGCCGTCGGCGAGGAGGGGACCGTCACGGCCCTGCGCGGCATGCTCGGCGGGACCATGGAGGAGGGGTCCGAGCACATGAACCCCGGCGGCAGTCACAACCGGGGCGGTCACCACGGCTGACCCGCCGGACGCGGACGGACGAAGGGGCCGGCGGCGGGATCCCCCGCCGCCGGCCCCTTCCCGTCACCGGGCTACCGGACTACTGGCAGTCCTGGCCGCTGTTGATGCACTCGACCATCTGGTTCATCAGGTTCTCGTCGAAGAAGTTGATGAAGTCGTTGTGGTCGGTGATCGGCTTGTGCAGCTGCTCCGGGAAGGTGTCCACCGCGTACGGGTTCACGAGCCGCCCGTTGTCGATCCCGGGAGCCGGGATGTTGTCGTAGACCAGACGGACCTGGAGCTGGGGGATGGCCCGGAAGCCGTTCGAGCAGGTGCCGTCCGCCTCGACGAAGTCGACGTGCGTGCGGTGGTTGGCGCTGTCGATGTTCTGGCCGTCCCAGCAGCTCTGGAAGCTGGTCGTGCGGACCACGCCGCTGCCCTCGGGGCAGATCGGGTACTTGTCCGTCACCTGCCGGTCCTCGAAGCCGGTGCAGCTCCAGGCGGTGTTGGCGTTGTTCAGGCCGTTGGTGAAGGCCTTCGCGTCACCGGTGATGATGCGCAGCGCCCTCGGCATCGCGACGACGTCGCTCGTGCGGTTGCCGACGAACTTCAGCTCCGCCGCGGTGGGTGCGACGATCTTGCCGACGTTGCCGTCCTGACCGCCGCCCGGTTGGCCCTGGTCGATGTCCTGCGTACCGTCCTGGATGCGCAGGACCGGCCAGAAGTACGACGACCGGTCGCCCTGGTTCTGGCAGGTCGTGTCGCCGTTCGCCAGGTCCTGGTCGCTCGCGAAGGCGGTGTTGGCCTGGTTGCCGACGTAGTCGTGCTGGTGCTGGGCGCCGTTGCTGACGCCGGGGGCGACGATCACGTTGTCCGAGTTGCGCAGCGCGTTCTCGTTGGTGCCGCACACGGTGGTGAAGCTGCCCGTCGAACCGCCGTCGCCGTTCGCGGCCAGACCGTTCGGCAGGTTGCGGGAGTTCGGCTGGACGTCCTCGATCCTGATGAAGTCGTCCGCGACGGGCCCGTTCTGGGCCTGTCCGCCGTTGCCCTGCTCGCCTCCGTTGTCCTGGCCGCCTCCGTTGTCCTGGCCTCCGCCGCCCTGGTCCTGGCCGCCGCCCCCGTTGCCGTCGCCCGGCTGTTCGGCGGGGACGCCCTGGCACCGGGCGAACCGGCCGAGGTCGCGCGGCGCCGTGCCGCCCGCCCGGTTGATGTTGATGCCGATCCGGTCCAGGGTGGCGGTCCGCTTGGACTTCAGCGGCCCGAGGATGGCGTTGTCGACGAAGTTCGCGTCGCCCGCCTGGGCCTGGCGCGTCTCCGCGAGGCGCGTGTAGGCGTCCGTGATCTGCCGGTCCAGCAGGGCCAGTTCCTTCGCCACGCCCCTGCGTGCCTGCCGCGGCACCTTCGTCAGCTTCTGGCCGACGTCGGGACAGTTGATCGTGGCGACCTGCGCCCCCCTCGACTTCGTCCGGTTGTGGCCTCCGTCCTCGTGGGCCGAGGCGTAGAAGTTCGCCCAGACCAGCCCGCCCCCACCGAGCGCCAGGGCCGCCGCCCCGGCTGTCACCTTGGTGGCCAGCGGCATACGGCGTTTTCTCGTGTTGCGTCCCATCAGTCTCCTAGCGAGGGGCCCTCGCCCGGCCTGGGCCGAGGGGGGAATCGCTTCCCTGAGCTCTGGTAATTTGCGCTTCGCCCCGCGGAGGGCCGGTTCGGGCCGGACCGCGGCCTCCGGGTCGGAAGTCCACCGCCTCAGCGGTGGGCGGAGTCACGGAACTCCTCTCGACCTCATCGAGGAGCACCCCCTTACGGGCGTCGAAGTGCCCAACAGAAGCGGAGCGGCTCCCTTGAGTACGGGGGCCGCCCCGGGGATGTTCACCCGTCCCGGAAATCAATGAGAAGTCCGTACGCCCACACTGGTTTCAACAGCCCCTGGGACACCGTGAGTCGTCGATCACCTACCGGGAGTGAAGGGGTGGGTCCGGTTTCACCGGCCGTGGTCGAGATAGGCGAGTACCGCCAGCACGCGCCGGTTGTCGTCGTCCGAGACCTCAAGACCCAGTTTGGCGAAGATGTTCGCGGTGTGCTTCGCGATCGCCCGTTCCGTCACCACCAGCCGGGCCGCGATCGCCGTGTTGGTCCGCCCCTGCGCCATCAGCTCCAGCACCTCCAGCTCCCGGGGCGTCAGCCGCGCCAGCGGCCGGTCGTCCCCCGACTGCCGCGCCAGCAGTTGCTGGATCACCTGCGGGTCCATCGCCGTGCCTCCCCGCGCCACCCTCCACACGGCGTCCACGAACTGCTCCGCGTCGAACACCCGGTCCTTCAGCAGATAGCCCACTCCGCCGCTGCCGTCGGCCAGCAACTCCCGCGCGTACAGCTGCTCCACGTGCTGCGAGAGCACCAGCACCGGCAGCCCCGGCCGCTTGCGCCGTGCCTCCAGCGCGCACTGCAGCCCCTCGTCGGTGTGCGTCGGCGGCAGCCGCACGTCGACCACGGCGACGTCGGGCTCCAGCTCGGCCAGCGCCCGGGCCAGTTCGGGCCCGGACTCCACGGCCGCCGCGATCTCGAAGTCGTGCGCCTCGAGGAGCCGTACGAGTCCGTCGCGCAGCAGGAAGAGGTCTTCGGCTAGGACAACGCGCAAGGGATCTCCAGGGTGACCAGGGTGGGGCCGCCGACGGGGCTGCTGACGGCGAGGACGCCGTCGAATGTACCCAGTCGGCGCTCCACCCCGGTCAGTCCCGAACCCGCCCCGATCACCGCGCCGCCCTTGCCGTTGTCGGTGACCGTCGCCCGCAGACGGCCGTCGGCGTGGTGCAGGTCGACCCAGACGCGGTCCGCCCCGGAGTGCTTCACCGCGTTGGTGAGCACCTCGCTCACCGCGAAGTACGCGGCCGACTCCACGGGCGCCTCGGCCCGGCCGGGCAGCTCCACGGTCACCTCCGTGGCCACCGGCAGCCGCAGCGCCAGCGCCCGCACCGCGTCACCGAGTCCGCGCTCGGCCAGCACCGGCGGATGGATGCCGCGCACCAGCTCCCGCAGCTCGGTCAGCGCCTCGGCGGAGGACCGGCGGGCCTGCGCCAGCAGGTGGCGCGCCTTCGCCGGGTCCTTCTCGATCAGCGCCTCGATCGTCCCCAGGTCCATGCCCATGGCGACCAGCCGCGCCTGCGCCCCGTCGTGCAGGTCCCGCTCGATGCGCCGCAGTTCGGCGGCGGAGGTGTCCACGGCGTCCCGCCGGGTCTCGGTCAGCACCCGCACGCGCTCGGCCAGTTCGGTCTGGTGGGATCCGAGGACGGCCCGGGTGAGGCGGAAGTGGACCTGGAAGACGGACACGGCGTAGCGGTGGGCGACGACGAGCAGGACCGCGCCCAGCGCGCCGGCGCCCAGCGCGGAAGCCTGGTCGCCGACCGGGACGAAGCCGTACCAGTACGGTCCGTACTCGGTGTACGGGCCCCCGGTCATGGTGCGCCACAGCCCGGCCGCCAGTGCGAAGCCCTCCAGCGGGTAGAGCACCAGCACGGCCGGGAGCAGCGCGGTCACGAAGCCCGCCGTCATGTCCACCGGCAGCCACCGCAGGTCCCTCAGGACCGCCGGGTCCCGCAGCATCGTGAAGGTGCGCGTCCACGGGTTGGCGTCCTCGGGAACCGGCCGGTAGGCCGGGGGGATGCGCACGCCGCCCCACTCGGCCGACAGCACCCTGCGCCAGTTCGCGAAGGCGCGGACACCGGTCAGCACCCAGGGCGTGGTGACGAGCCCGATCCCGAGGGGGATGAGGACGACCGACACGAGGGACAGGGCGAGGCACAGCACGGCCAGGGGCAGGGAGACGACCGCCAGCACGAGTCCCCGCCCGGCGGCGCGCACCATCCCCCGGGCCCTCGAAGTGGTGCCGTCCGTCTTCGTGTCGGTGTTCATGGGCATCAGTCTGATCGAGCGCCCCGGCGCGGTCACTGGGCCGGGCCCCCGCCCGGGGGGTGGTGCCGCCTACACCCCCGGGCCCGCCAGCACCTTCGCCTCCACCTCCGCGTCCAGCCCGACGGGCGGGCGGTCCGGGCGTCGGGGCGCGGCGCCGCCGATCTCCCGCAGCCAGCGCCAGGTGTCGGCCACGGTCTCGGCGACCGGGCGGCAGCGCAGTCCGGTCGCGACCGCCCGGGAGACGTCCGCCGAGTGCAGCGCGTCGTACCCCTCGCTGCCCGGCGGCACCCACACCGGCAGCTGGGTCCACGGCTCGATGCCCGCCTCCAGGATCACCTCCGGCGCGGTCCACCGCAGTTCGGCCGTGCCCCCGGTCACCCCGGCGCACGCTTCCAGCAGCTCGCCCGTCGTGGTGTGCCCCTGCGGCGACATCAGGTTGTACGGCCCGCTCAGCTCCCGCTCCGCCGCCCCGAGGATCCACTCCGCGAGGTCGCGGACGTCGACGTACTGGAGCGGCAGGTCACGCGGGCCCGGGGCGAGGACCGGCCCGCCGCGCGCCGTCCGGTTCAGCCACCAGGGCAGCCGGCCGATGTTCTCGTGCGGTCCGAGAAGCAGACCGGCCCGCACCAGCAGCGACCGGTCCGCGCCGAAGGCGTCCACGGCGGCCAGCTCACCGCCCCGCTTGTCCCGCGCGTAGTCCGTGAGGTCCGCGTCGGCGGAGGCGCCCGCCACCACGGGCGCCCGCTCGGTGTACCCGGCGGGCGGGGCCCAGTCGTACACCGAGCAGCTCGACACGTACGCGTACCGGCCGGCGCGGCCCCGCAGCAGCCGCGCCGTGTCCCGCACCGCGCGCGGTGCGGCCGACCAGGTGTCGACGACGACGTCCCACTCCCCGGAGTCCTCGTCGAGCGCGGCCAGGCCGTCGACCGCGGTGCGGTCGCCCAGCAGCGTCCGCGCGCCCTCCGGCGCCTCGTGCCGTCCCCGGTGGAAGACGGTCACCTCCCAGCCCCGCCCGAGGGCCGCCTCGACGACGGCCCGTCCCGCGAACTCCGTGCCGCCCAGCGTCAGAAGTCTCATACCGGTGACTCTGCCCGGCCGGGCGGCCCGGGGGAACGGGGATCTGCTGTCGGCAGACCGGCCGTACGGGGCTCAGCGCCCGGCCGGCGGAACGTACGTGTAGCCGACCCGGCGCACCGTGCGGATCGTGTCCCGGTGCCCGGCGCCCAGTTTGCGGCGCAGCCGGGCGATGTGGACGTCGACGGTGCGGCCGTCGCCGACGTGGCCGTAGCCCCACACCGTGCCGACCAGGTGGTCCCGGGTGTGCACCCGGCCCGGGTGCGCCACGAGATGGGCGAGCAGCTCGAACTCCAGGTAGGTGAGGTCGAGTCGCCGTCCGTCGACGTGGGCGGTGCGCTGCACGGTGTCGACCCGGATCAGCGGGTCGTCGGCGTCCTCGGGGCCGGGGGAGCCGGCCCGGTCCGGGACCGGGAACGGCGGCTGCCGGTCGGCGGGGACCAGCACCAGGTAGCCGACCATCGGGGGGTGGCCGGGCAGGACGGGCAGGGCGTGCTGCGGCGCGGGCAGCCAGGTGGCGCCCGGCGGCAGCAGGTCCGCGACGGTCACCACCTCGTCCCGGTCGACGGCACGCAGCCGGGGGTGATCATGGACGGTGGGGGAGGCGGAGGACGCGGAGGGCAGGGAACGGGTGGTCGCCATGGGTCGTCAGCTCTTTCGCGCGAAGGGCTCGTCGAGGACGTACGCGGTTCGCGCCGGCCGAAGGCCGCCGGGGGTCCGGGATCTACCGGGTGCCCGGGCTGTGGAGGGCCGGCGCGTTCGTCGCGCGACAACACACCCGGTCGAAGTCGTGGTGCTGACGGGAAGGCCAGAACGGTTCCAGGTCACGGCGACCCGTCGCGTCGTACTTCCGGAAGTCGGCCATGCGTCCATTGAAGCAGACACCCGCGGCCGGCAGGAGCCCCCTTCCAGCGCTCGGACAACGCGGAAGGGCGCCCACCCCGATCGGTGGACGCCCCTCGCGCGGACTGCGGTACGGATCAGACCTGGCCGGCCTTCTCCAGCGCGGTGCAGCACGTGTCGACCAGCAGGCGGGTCACCACGTACGGGTCGACGTTGGCGTTCGGACGGCGGTCCTCGATGTAGCCCTTGCCGTCCTTCTCGACCTGCCACGGGATGCGGACCGAGGCGCCGCGGTCGGAGACGCCGTAGGAGTACTCGTTCCACGGGGCGGTCTCGTGCAGACCGGTGAGGCGGTCGTCGATGCCGGCGCCGTAGTTCTTCACGTGGTCCAGCGGCTTGGAGCCCTCACCGAGCGACTCGCACGCGGTGATGATCGCCTCGTAGCCCTCGCGCATCGCCCTGGTGGAGAAGTTGGTGTGCGCGCCCGCGCCGTTCCAGTCGCCCTTGACCGGCTTGGGGTCGAGGGTGGCGGAGACGTCGAAGTCCTCGGCCGTGCGGTAGAGCAGCCAGCGGGCCACCCACAGCTGGTCGGAGACCTCCAGCGGGGCCAGCGGGCCGACCTGGAACTCCCACTGGCCGGGCATGACCTCGGCGTTGATGCCGGAGATGCCCAGGCCCGCCTTCAGGCAGTTCTCCAGGTGCGCCTCGACGACGTCCCGGCCGAAGATCTCGTCCGAGCCGACACCGCAGTAGTAGCCGCCCTGCGCGGCCGGGAAGCCGCCCACGGGGAAGCCGAGCGGGCGGGAGCCCTGGAAGAAGGTGTACTCCTGCTCGATGCCGAAGATCGGCTCCTGCGCGGTGAACTTCTCGGCGACCTCGGCCAGCGCGGCACGGGTGTTGGTCTCGTGCGGCGTCATGTCCGTGTTCAGGACCTCGCACAGCACCAGGACGTCCTCGCCGCCGCGGAGGGGGTCGGGACAGACGAAGACCGGCTTGAGGACGCAGTCGGAGGCGTGGCCCTTGGCCTGGTTGGTGGAGGAACCGTCGAAGCCCCAGATCGGCAGCTCCGCGCCCTTGGCGTCGTCGGCCAGGATCTTCGTCTTGGAACGCAGCTTGGCGGTCGGCTCGGTGCCGTCGATCCAGATGTACTCGGCCTTGAAGCTCACGGTCCACATCCTTCTGGGGTGGGTCTGGGCGCTGGTGCGGATGCTGCGGCGCTGCGGCACTGGGGCGCCGCCGTCGATGTCACGCAGCTTGTCAACAGGCGGTTTCCCGGCCATTGCCCGTGTGTGAACCCCGTGTTACCTGCCCCCGCCGTGTCCGGCCCCACCGTGTGAGCACGCGTGCGGAGAGGGGCCCGGCCACACGGGGACACCGGCGGGCCCGCCGCCCCGGTGGGGGAGCGGCGGGCCCTGGGAATCCGCGACGAACCCCGGCCTCACCCCACCTTCTCGATCACCGCTCGGCGGATCAGGAACTTGCCCGCCTCGCGGACCTGCTCGAAGGCCGCGTCGTTCAGCAGCACGCAGCTGCCGGACACCGAGGTGACCTCCACCGTCGTGGACTTGTCGTTGTCCAGGTTGGTGACCTTCAGCTTCGTACCGGCCGGAAACCGGTTGCTGGACGCGGCCGGGGCGCCGCCCTCGCCGGAGAGGGTGACGGTCGACCCGTTGCACACCTGCTCGCCGGAGGCCTGCCCGCCCTGCCCGCCCTGCCCGCCCGCGGCCGGCTGCGAGGGGGCGGGCTGCTGCGGCTGCGCGGCCTGGGAGTCCTGAGCCGACTCCCCCACCGTGCACCCGGACGCCTCCTGCTGGCGCTGGATCTGGGCGATGACCGCCTCGCGGTTGGCGATCCGCGCCCCGGACTGCGCGTCCGGGGCGGCCCGCTGGCCCTCGATGAACTTCTGGTTGTTGCCGAGCGCCGTGGCGAGCCCCTGGCAGACGGTCGAGTCCGCCGCCGACCTGGTGGTGGCCGCGGGCGGGGTGGCGTTCGACGTGGTCGCCATGGCGAAGGCCCCGCCCCCCGCCACCGTCGCGGCGCTCAGCAACAGCGCGAGCTTCTTCTTCGGGCCGAGGGTTCTCCTGCGCGACATGCGCGCCTCCTGAAGCGGTAGGGGGAGCGTACGGCGCTATGTACGAGATACCGAACGGAGTTGCTCAGCGATCGGGCCGCGCGACCGAAGTGGCCTGCGTCACACGGTCACCGGCGGGAGAGGGCGTCCCGTACGGCGTCCTCCGTGCGGCCCACGACCGCCGTGCCGTCGTCCGCCGTGATGATCGGCCGCTGGATCAGCCCGGGGTGCGAGGCGAGCGCCGCGATCCACCGGTCCCGCGTCCCGGCGTCCCGCGCCCACTCCTTAAGGCCCAGCTCCGTCGCCACGGCCTCCCGGGTCCGGGTGATGTCCCACGGCTCCAGCCCGAGCCGCTCCAGCACCGCCCGGATCTCGTCCTCGCCCGGCACGTCCTCCAGGTAGCGGCGGACGGTGTAATCGGCCCCCTCGGCGTCGAGCAGGCCGAGGGCGCCACGGCACTTGGAACAGGCGGGGTTGATCCAGATCTCCATGCCGCACACGGTACGCCGCACTGCCGTTGTTCGAATTCTCCGCCCCGGTGTGCGTGTCTCGCGGGACTGGTGTGGCGCACCGTCACATCCCATGCTCACCAGGGCTTTTATCGTCTCCTTCGGGTCTGCTGATTGTCAGTGGCGGGCAGTAGACTGGTAGCAGTGTTCGAGGGCGGTGCCGGGGTCGTAGGGGATCCTGGCGGACCGCCCCGACCGCGACAGGAGGATGCCCGTGCCCGCTGCCGCACTCAAGCCGAAGCCCCTGCCCACCCAGTCCACCGCGAAGCGTCCCGTGCCGCTGGAGCTGCCCTGCGCCCCGGTGGAGAAGCGCCCACTCCCGGCGGGCCGCCCGCGCGAGTGGTACGTCACGCACAACCGCCGGCTCAAGGCGATGCGACTCGCCATCGCCCTGCTCGACTCCGGCGTCCACCTGCCCGCCCAGGCCCGCGACGAGAGGATCCGCACCACGGCACGGCTGATCGGCGTCCACCCGCCGTCGGACACCACGTGCCACATGGTGCGCGCGTTCATGCGCTACCACCGCTGAATCCCGGACCGGTGCCGGGCGCCCCGCGAGAGGAGCCGCCCGGCGCCGGTGTGCCGCGCTGAGGCAGTATGGGCGGGCGAGGGAATGCCCTCACCCCGAAGTCCCCGCGGCCCGGCGGCACTTGCGCCGGCAGGCCGCGCGGTCGCGCCCCTGCCGGAGGAGAGAGGTACGACGGTTGGCTGAGGAGAGGACGGTCCCGGTCCCGTCGTCCTGGATGACGCCGTCCGGCCGGTACGGACGCGCCGTCGCCCGGGCGTGCGACATCGGTGTCGCGCTGGTGGTCCTGGCGGCGGCGCAGTACTACGGCGGCGACTACGACCTGCTCCTGGGCGGGCTGATGGCACTGAGCCTGCTGGCCCGCAGACGGTTCCCCGCCACGGTGATGGCGGTCGTCCTGGCGCTGGGCGTCGCCCAGTTCGTCCTGTACGACCTGCCCGACCTCCCGCTGGCGTCGGCGCCCGCCTCGTACGACGTGGCCGTGCTGTTCGCCATGATGTCGGTCGTCCACCATTCCCGGACCACCTGGATGCCGTACCTCGCGGGCGCCGTGGTGCTGCTGGCCACGGCGACCGGGACGGTGGGGGTACCGGCCCTCGGCATCGAGCCGTTCGCCGAGCCCGAATCCCTCCTGATCTTCTGGGGACTGACGCTGACGGTCTGGCTGACGGCCTTCGCCCTGCACACGCGGCGCCTCTACGCCGAGAGCCAGGCGGCCCGCGCCCGGCACGCCGAGCGGGAACAGGAACAGCGCGTCCGGCTGGCCGCGGCCCGGGAGCGGGCCGAGATCGCCCGTGAACTGCACGACGTGGTGGCCCACAGCCTGGCCGTGATGATCCTCCAGGCCGACGGCGCCGGGGCCGTGCTGCGGAAGTCGCCGGACATGGCGGAGTCCGCGCTGAAGACGATCGCCGCCACGGGCCGGGACGCGATCGACGACATGCACCGCATCGTCCGGGTGCTGCGCGAGGGGAACCGGGACTCCGCCGACGGCGGCCCGCCACGGCGCCTGGTCACCCTCGACGAGATCCAGGTCGTCGCCGAACGCGCACGGGCCGCCGGGCTCACCGTGGACGTGTCGGTCGAGGTCGGCGAGGGACGGCTGTCGCCGGCGGAGGAGATGACGGCCTTCCGCATCGTCCAGGAATGTCTCACGAACGTGCTCCGTCACGCCGGGGCCGGGGCGGGGGTCGACATCCGGCTCCACGAGGAGCAGGGCACACTGCTGATCGACGTGGTCGACGACGGAGCGGGCGCCCTCGTCGGCCGCGGCGCCGGCGGCCGCTCCGGAGGGAACGGACTCGTGGGGATGCGGGAGCGGGTGGAGCTCGCCGGCGGCGCCTTCGAGGCCGGCCCCCGGCTCGGCAGCGGATGGCACGTACGTGCCTCGATTCCGACAAGGACGAAGTGATGACGCGGGCGGACAGACGGATCCGGGTGGTCGTGGTGGACGACCAGCCGCTGATCCGGGCCGGTTTCTCCATGGTGCTGGCCGGTCAGGACGACATCGAGGTCGTCGGCGAGGCGGAGAACGGGGCGGACGCCCTCGACCTGCTGCGGAAGGTCGAGGCGGACGTCGTCATCATGGACGTCCGGATGCCCGTCATGGACGGCATCCAGGCCACGGAGCAGCTGATGCGGCGGGACGATCCGCCCGGCGTGCTGGTGCTGACCACCTTCGACGACGACGAGGACGCGTTCGCGGCGCTGCGCGCCGGAGCCGGCGGCTTCCTGCTGAAGAACGCCCCCGCCGCGGAGGTCGTGAACGCCATCCGGGTCCTGGCCGCGGGGGAGTCGGTGGTGGCGCCGCGCATCACCCGGCTGCTCCTCGACCGGGTCTCGGACCGGCTGGCACCGGCGAACGGACAGGCCGAACGGCTGGACGTCCTCACCGCGCGCGAGCGGGACGTGCTCGCCCTGGTCGCCCGGGGACTGTCCAACGCCGAGATCGCGGCGGAGCTGTACGTCGCGGAGGCCACGGTGAAGACGCACCTGGGCAACCTCATGGCCAAACTGCACCTGCGGGACCGCGCCCAGGCCGTCGCGTTCGCCTATGAGTCCGGACTGGTCCGTCCCTCCCCCTGAGGGGGCAGAAGCGTCCCCGGGTTCTGCCCCCAAGGGCGCAGGAGCCGCCCCGTCCGGTGTGCCGGATCCACCGCGTCCGATCTCGGATCCGTGGCCGATGACCGGCGGGCCGCCGGACTCCAGACTTCTCACTGTCGCCGAACGCGGCCGAGAAGACACCGGAGGACCCGATGAACACCACGCCCACCACGCGGAACCGCAAGCGGAACCGTCTCCTCATCGGCGCGGCCACGGCCGCGTTCGCCGCGGCCCTGGCCGCCGGGGCGGGGTACTGGTGGCTGGACCGTGACGAACTCAGCCAGGCGTCCGCCGAGGACTGCCGGCTGGCGCAGCGGATCGTCACCGAGGCCGCGGAGATCTCCACCGGCCCCGTGCCGGACGCGGAGAAGTGGTGGCGGGAAACCGGCGACGAGCGCCGCGCGCAGATGCAGGACGGCTACCTCGGGGCCAAGATCTCCCGGTACGAGGGGTGGGCGCTCGAGACCGCCAGGAAGTCCCCCGAAGCGCCGTCCGCGAAGGACGTGAAGGGCCTCGAGGAGGAGGCGCGGGGACACTGCTCGGACTCCGGTGTCACCCTGTCCATGCCGCCGCTCGGTTCCTGACCCGGACAGCGGGAACCGTCACCATGACTGTCCACACCGCCGCCCGCGGCCACGCACCGGACGACGTCGTCACCGCCACCGCCCTGGTGAAGACCTACCGTCAGGGCGCCGCCGAGGTGCGGGCCCTCGACGAGGTGTCCGTCGGTATCCGGCGCGCCCGGTTCACCGCCGTCGTCGGCCCCTCCGGATCGGGCAAGTCGACCCTGATGCACTGCGTCGCCGGACTCGACACCGTCACCTCCGGCAGCATCGTCCTGGACGGAACGGAGATCACCGGACTGTCCGACCGGCAGCTGACCCGGGTGCGCCGGAAGCGGATCGGCTTCGTCTTCCAGTCGTTCAACCTGCTGCCGCAGCTGACCGCCTACGAGAACATCGTGCTGCCCGTCACCATGTCCGGCGGACGCCCGGACCGCGACCTGGTGGACCACCTCTGCGACGTCCTCGGCATCGCCCACCGGCTCTCGCACCGCCCCGCCGAGCTGTCCGGGGGCCAGCAGCAGCGGGTCGCCGTGGCCCGGGCCCTGGTGGCCCGGCCGGCCGTGGTCTTCGCCGACGAACCCACCGGCAACCTCGACTCCCGGGCCGGCGCCGAAGTCCTCACCATGCTGCGCCGGTCCGTCGACGAGCTCGGGCAGACGGTCGTGATGGTCACCCACGACCCCGCGGCCGCGCGGTACGCGGACCGGGTACTGACCCTCGCGGACGGCCGCGTCGTCGAGGACGAGCACATCACACCCTCCGGGCGGACCGCCGCACTCGCCGGCGACGCCCGGGGGAGGCGGCGATGAGGAACCCGTGGCGCGCGACCGTACTGGGCTCCCAGGTGGCGGAACTCCTGAGACGGCCCGGCCGGTTCGCGGCGACCGGACTGTCGCTGCTGATCGCGGCCTTCGCCGTCTTCGGGGCCGTCACGGCCCAGCGGATCATCACCGCGACCGTCGTCGAGACGTTCCGCGGCACCCCCGAAGCGGTCTCGCTGGTGGTCACGCCCGGCGACGGGGAGGACATCGGCGAGGCCCGCCTGAGCGAGATCCGGAAGACGCCCGGAGTCACCGAGGCCGTCGGCCGGATCGACGGCGGCAGCCCGCTGGACGGCAGCGCCGTCGAACGCTACCTCGCCCTGTCCGCCGACCCCGGCACCGGCGCCCTGGCGCGGGTCCGGCTGCTCGACGGCGCGTACCCCTCCGGCCCGGGCCGGCTCGCCGTCGACACGCGGGCCGCGCGGGAGTACGGCCTCGCTCCGGGATCGTCGCTCACCCTGCTGCGGCCCGGGTCCGACGGCGACGGCACCCGACGGGTGACGGTCGAGGTCAGCGGCATCGTCCGCGGCACCGCCACGAACGACGCGGAACCCACGGGATACGCCCCCGGCCCCGAGCTCGGGGAGCTGCTCGGCGTACGGGGCTACTCCCGCGTCGACATCCGCACCGACACCCCGTCCTCCGAGCCCGCGGAGCTGATGGAGCGGATCCGGCAGGCGGTGCCCGGAGCGCTGGTGCGGTCCGGGGGCGAGGTGCGGGACCAGGAGGCCCGCGAGGCGGTGGCGGAGGCGGGCGACACCCTGGAGCTGGTCACCGTCTTCCTCGCCGTCGCCGTCGGCGCGGCCGTCCTCGTCGCGACCTCCACCTTCCGCATCGTCTTCGCACGGCGCGTACGCCAGCTGGCGCTGCTGCGCGCCCTCGGGGCGACCCCGCGCCGGCTCGCCGCCGCGCTCGTCGTCGAGGGGGCGGTGGTCGGCCTGCCGGCCGGCGCGGCCGGTGTGCTGGCGGCCTGGGGCTGCGGGCAGCTCGTCCCCCCGGTCGCCGGGCGGTTCGGGCACGACCTGTCCGTCCCCGCCCACGTCCCCGCGGCGGAGGCCGTTCTCACCGTCCTCGGCACCGGTCTGCTGGCGGTCCTGGCGGTCCTGGCCCCGTCCCTCACGGCCTCACGGGTCTCCCCGCTGCAGGCCCTGCGCAGCGCGGCGTCCGGGGAGGGCGCGGCGAGCGGCGCCGGACGGACCCTGCTGGGCCTGCTGTGCGCGGCGGGCGCCGCGCTCCTCGCCCGGCAGCAGTACGCCGGGCTGCCCCAGCCGGGCGACCCGGAGTACGACCGGTTCGCGGCGCTGACCGTCGTGGTGCTCTCGGGCGGGCTGGCCTTCCTGGCCCTGATCGCCCTCGGCCCCCGGCTGGTCCGGCCGGTGCTGGCGGTCGTCGCCGTGCCCCTGCGCCGCACCGGTGCGGCCGGCCGGCTCGCGGTCGCGGGCGTCGGGGGTGCGCCGGGCCGGGCGGCCTCGGTCTCGGTCGTCGTGGCCCTCGGCGTCTGCCTGGTCGGCTCGACCCTGACCTGCCTCGCCTCCCTGAACGCCTACGACCGCTACCGGCAGGCCGTGGAGGCGCCCGCGGACTTCCACCTGTACGAGAGGGACGGCGGGACGCTGGACCGGTCGCTCGCCGCCGACCTGGCCTCCCGCCCCGAGCTGACCGACGTGACCGCGTCCCGCACGGCGGAGGTCGTCGAGGGCGCCCGCAGTGCGACCGTCTCCGACCTCGACCTCGGCACCGTCCGCTCCGGCGCCGCCCTGACCGCCCGCACCGGCTCCCTCGACCGCCTCGAAGCCGCCCACGTCGTCGTGGACGCCGATCACGCCCACCGGCTCGGCGTCGAGGCCGGCGACCGCGTGACGCTGGAGTTCGAGGGCCGCCCCGTCCGCTTCACCGTGGCGGCGACGCTGCCCGGGGCCGGTCCCTACGGCGGGAACTTCTTCGTCACCGCCGCGGACCTCACCCGCATGGGAGCGGACGCCGCGCCCACCACGGTCACCGCGAACGCCGCGGAAGACGGCGCCCAGGGGCGGATACGCGCACAGCGGGCCGTCACCGACACGCTGACCGGTCCGGAGCGCGGCGACGGCCGCGTCGTCGCCGAGGACCCGGCCGCACAGGCCACGGGCTCGGACGACCTGCGGACGACGGCCACGACGGTGGTCCTGGTCCTCGGCCTGACCGTCCTGGTCGCGGTCGTCGGCGTCGCGACCACGGCGAGTCTCACCGTCGTCGAACGGGGGCGCGAGTTCGGGCTGTTGCGGGCCCTGGGGCTCAGCGGAGCGGCCGTGCACCGCATGGTCACGGTGGAATGCGCGCTCCACGGCGCACTGGGCGGAGTCCTCGGTCTGGCCCTCGGCCTGCCGTACTCCTGGCTGGTGGTCCGTGTCGCCGAGACGAGCGCCCCGTTCACCGTCCCGGTGGGGCAGCTCGCGGCGGTCTTCACCGCCCTCGTCCTGGTGACCGCGGCAGCGGGAACGGCGCCCGCCCTCCGCGCCTCCCGGACCCCGCCGACGGTCGCCGTCGCCCAGGGTGACTAGCCGGGGTCAGTACGGACGGAGGCCGACGTGGCCGAGCGGCACGGTCACCTCGACGACGCGGCCGAGCACCACGGCCGCCGACACCCACGACGAGCGGCCGGACGGTCCCCGGTACTCCGGTTCGCCGCGGAAGGGGACCGGTCCGGGCGGGTTGTCCCTCCGGCGTGCGGCGAGCGTGCGGGCGCGGGCCGACGGTTCCCCGTGCCCGGCGCCGTCCGCCCACATGAGGCCGGACTCCCGCTCGCGGCCGCCCCCTTCGGACATCCCCGCGACCTTCTCCCGAACAGCGGTGCCGGACCGGGGGATCCCTCTTCGCGTACGGAGTCGGTGAACGCGGCCCGGGAGCGGCGGGCCGGCCCTACAGGCCCGGCGCGCCCCACACGGGGAACCAGCGGCCCAGGTCCCCCTCGACGGGCAGCTCTCCGGCGAGCACCGCACGTATCCGCAGCTCCAGCGCGTTGTCCCGCCGCTGCCGGTCGCCGGGCAGCGGGGCGAAGGGGTAGAACGTGCCGCGTTTGTAGAGGTAGACGAGCGCGAGCCGCCGTCCGTCGTCGTCGCGGAAACCGGCCAGCGAGCAGAGCAGCTGCGGCCCGAAGCCGTTGGCCTCCATGACGCTGTTCACCGCGTGCACGTCGTTCACCAGGAGCGGCAGCTCGTCGGGGGAGCGGTGGGAGACGAGCCAGGAGTAGCCGTAGGAGTCGCGGCTCAGCTCCACCGGGGTCCGGCCGGCGTCCGCGTCCAGCAGGGCGCGGACCTCGCGGTGCGCCTGCTCGAAGGCCGCGCCCTCGACCGTCGCGAAGCACACCGCGCCCCGACCGGTCGGCCGGAAGCCGGCCGCGGCCTCCAGGCTCACCGCCGCCGACGGCAGCGCGAAGAGCCGGTCGAGGTCCGGCCCCACGGCCCTGGACCGGCCGAGCAGGACGTCCAGCAGACCCATGGCCGCTCAGGGCTTCCCGGGCAGCGCCGCCTCGCCCAGCTCCGCGGAGATGCGGCCCAGCTGGTCGAGCCGCTGCTCCAGGCTGGGATGGGTGGCGAAGAACCGGCCGAGACCGGGCTCGGCGCCGAAGGCGGGCGTGAAGTAGAACGCGTTGAAGGCCTGGGCCGTGCGCAGGTCCTTGGTCGGGATCCGGGCGATGTCGCCGGTGACCTTGGTGAGCGCGGACGCCAGCGCCGAAGGGCGCCCGGTGAGCAGGGCGGCGGCCCGGTCCGCCGCCAGCTCCCGGTACCGGGACAGGGCCCGGATCAGCAGGAAGCTGATCGCGTACACGGCCGCGGAGACGCCCATGACGACCGCCAGGACGGCCATGGTGTTCTGGTCCCGCCGGCCGCCGCCGAAGAGCTGCGAGTAGAAGGCGAAACGCACGAGCAGCCCCGCGATCACGCCCAGGAAGGACGCGATCGTGACCACGGCGACGTCCTTGTGCGCCACGTGCGACAGCTCGTGCGCGAGCACGCCCTCCAGTTCGGCGGGCTCCAGCCGTCGCAGCAGTCCCGAGGTCACGCAGATCACGGCGTTGTCGGGATTCCGGCCCGTCGCGAACGCGTTCGGCATGTCCATCGCCGACACGGCGACCACCGGCTTGGGCATGTCGGCCAGCGCCGACAGCCGGTCGACCACTCCGTGCAGCTCCGGACAGTCGTCCCGCTCCACGACCCGGCCGCGCATCGCGAACAGCGCGATCCGGTCGGAGAACCAGTACTGCGCCCCGAACAGCAGCGCCACGATCACCACGACCAGCACCCAGGACTTCAGCAGCGCGATCAGCGCGGCGACGAAACCCACATACAGCAGACCGAGCAGGAAAAGCGTGATCCCCATCCGCACGGTCAGTCCCCGGTCGCTCCGGAAGCGGCTGCGCATCTGCATCACCTCGCAGTCGGGCACTCGTCCCGATGTCCAGTGTGCACCCGCCGAAGCCGGGAGGGGGTCCTAGAACGACCCTCGGGAGTTGACGTACCCCAGCAGCACGATGACCGCGGCCACGCACCCGAGCACGACCGCGGTGGAGACCCACGACGAGCGGCCGGACGATCCCCTGTACTCCGGGTCGGCCCGGAACGGGACCGGTCCGGGCGGGTTGTCCTTCCAGCGCGCGGCGAGCATACGGGCGCGGGCCGACGGTTCCTTGTGCTCGGCTCCGTCCGCCCACGTGAGGTCGAACTCGCGCTCCTCGTCGTCCCTCTCGGACATCCCCGTGACCTTCTCTCGAACAACAGTGTCAAGCCAAGGATCCCTCCCCGGCCGCGCCGAGGGAAGCTTTCCGGACACACGACGGCGCCCCCGCCCCGGATGACCGGGGCGGGGGCGCCGTGGAGGGCTTACACGTCGAAGTAGAGCTCGAACTCGTGCGGGTGCGGGCGGAGCTGGAGCGGGGCGATCTCGTTGGTGCGCTTGAAGTCGATCCACGTCTCGATCAGGTCCGGCGTGAAGACGTCGCCCTGGAGGAGGAACTCGTGGTCGGCCTCGAGGCGGTCGAGGACGGCGCCGAGGGAGGTCGGGACCTGGGCCACGCCCGCGTGCTCCTCGGGAGCCAGCTCGTAGAGGTCCTTGTCGATCGGCTCGGCCGGCTCGATCTTGTTCTTGACGCCGTCCAGACCGGCCAGCAGCAGCGCCGAGAAGGCCAGGTACGGGTTGCCGGAGGCGTCCGGGGCGCGGAACTCGACGCGCTTGGCCTTCGGGTTGGAGCCGGTGATCGGGATGCGCATCGCGGCGGAACGGTTGCGCTGCGAGTACACCAGGTTCACCGGGGCCTCGAAGCCCGGCACCAGGCGGTGGTACGAGTTCACCGTCGGGTTGGTGAAGGCCAGCAGCGACGGGGCGTGCTTGAGGATGCCGCCGATGTAGTAGCGGGCCGTGTCCGACAGGCCGGCGTAGCCCTGCTCGTCGTAGAAGAGCGGCTCGCCGCCCGCCCACAGCGACTGGTGGACGTGCATGCCGGAGCCGTTGTCACCGAAGATCGGCTTCGGCATGAAGGTCGCGGTCTTGCCGTTGCGCCAGGCGACGTTCTTCACGATGTACTTGAAGAGCTGCAGGTCGTCCGCGGCGGCGAGCAGGGTGTTGAACTTGTAGTTGATCTCCGCCTGGCCGGCGGTGCCCACCTCGTGGTGCTGGCGCTCGACCTGCAGGCCGGCCTTGGCCAGCTCCAGGGACATCTCGGCGCGCAGGTCGGCGAAGTGGTCGACCGGCGGGACCGGGAAGTAGCCGCCCTTGTAGCGGACCTTGTAACCGCGGTTGTCCTCCAGCGCACCGGTGTTCCAGGCGCCCGCCTCGGAGTCGATGTGGTAGAAGGACTCGTTCTCGGAGGTCTTGAAGCGGACGCTGTCGAAGACGTAGAACTCGGCCTCGGGACCGAAGTACGCGGTGTCCGCGATCCCGGTGGAGGCCAGGTACGCCTCGGCCTTCCTGGCCACGTTGCGCGGGTCGCGGGAGTACTGCTCGCCCGTGATCGGGTCGTGGATGAAGAAGTTGATGTTCAGCGTCTTGTCGCGGCGGAACGGGTCGACCCGGGCGGTCGACAGGTCCGCGCGCAGCGACATGTCGGACTCGTGGATGGCCTGGAAGCCGCGGATCGACGATCCGTCGAACGCCAGCTCCTCGTCCGGGTCGAACGCCTCGGCAGGGATCGTGACGTGCTGCATCACGCCCGGGAGGTCGCAGAACCGGACGTCGATGAACTTGACGTCCTCGTCCGCGAGGTACTTCTTGGCGTCGTCGGCGTTCTGGAACATCCAGCTCCTCCTACTCCCGACCGTCCCGCCGGGGTGGTAGATCGTTCGTGTGGCCAGTGCGGGTGGCACACGCTCCCCTCGACCCTAGGGACGGGTCATTTCTCGGGCGTGACCCATTTGTTTCGCACAAGTTAACCGGCCCCTCTCCCACGGTAGCCCCCGGCGCACCCCGCCGTCCTGTGGCCGTGCCCGCGCGCAGTACCGTGGACGGGTGGACAACAGGCAGGCAATCGGATCATGGCTCTCCGGGCCCCGCGCGGCCCTGGAGGACGCCGGTGCCGAGTTCGGCTACCGGGGCGAGCAGCTGGGGCTGCCGGAGGACGGACCGGGCTCGATCGCACGCCCCGGCCGCAGGCTCGGCGCCCTCGCCGTGGACTGGGGCCTGTGCGTCCTGATCGCATACGGCCTGATCACCGAGGGCTACGAGGGGCAGGCGACCAGTAACTGGGCGCTGCTGGTGTTCCTCGTGCTGAGCGTCCTCACCGTCGGCACGGTCGGCTTCACGCCCGGCAAGCGCCTGTTCGGGCTGCGGGTGGTCGCTCTCGAGAGCGGCCGGGTCCAGCCGCTGCGCGGCCTGGTGCGCTCCGTGCTGCTGTGTCTCGCCGTTCCCGCCCTCGTCTGGGACCGCGACGGCCGCGGTCTGCACGACCGGCTGGCCCGCACGGTCGAGGTGCGGATCTGACACCCGCTCCCGAAGGGGAGCGACGGAAGACGACGGGGCGCCGGAAGTGATTCCGGCGCCCCGTCGTCGTAGAGGCAGGAGTGGGTCAGCGGCCCCTCGGCCCGCCGCCCTTCGGCAGTTTCATGCCCTTGGGCATCGGGCCCTTCGGCAGCGGCATGTTGCTCATCAGGTCGCCCAGGGCGCGCAGCCGGTCGTTGGTCGCGGTGACCTGCGGACCGGTGAGCACGCGGGGCAGCTTGAGCATGGTCGTGCGAACCTTCTTCAGCTCGACCTGGCCCTCGCCGGTGCCCACGACCAGGTCGTGCACCGGGACGTCCGCGACGATGCGGTTCATCTTCTTCTTCTCGGCGGCCAGCAGGCTCTTCACCCGGTTCGGGTTGCCCTCGGCGACCAGCACGATGCCGGCCTTGCCGACCGCGCGGTGCACCACGTCCTGGTTGCGGTTCATCGCCACCGCGGGGGTCGTCGTCCAGCCCCGGCCGATGTTGTCGAGCACGGCCGCGGCGGCGCCCGGCTGTCCCTCCATCTGCCCGAAGGCGGCCCGCTCGGCCCGGCGCCCGAACACGATCGCCGTCGCGAGGAAGGCGAGCAGGAAGCCCAGGATGCCGAGATAGATGGGGTGCCCGATCAAGAAACCGATCGCGAGGAAGACACCGAAGGTGACGATTCCGACAGCCGCGAGTACAAGACCGATCTTCTTGTCGGCCCTGCGGGTCATCTTGTAGGTCAGGGCGATCTGCTTCAGTCGCCCGGGGTTCGCAGCGTCCGCTGCGGTTTCCTTCCTCGCCATGCCATGAAGTCTACGTGCCCCCGCCGGGGGCGGTGGGTCAGGGGCGGATCGTCAGGGTGGGAGCGGCCGGGGCCTGGTCGAGGACGCGCTGTGCCTCGACCCGGTCCTTGGCGCGGCGGCGGTCCTCCAGCACCGAGGTCCAGGCGTTGCGGCGGGCGGTGCGCTGGCCCCCGCTCATCAGCAGCGACTCGACGGCGCGCAGTGCGGTGGTGAAGGACGGGATGGCGGTGGCGCGGACGGGCGCGGCCTGCATGGTGGAGGTCTCCCTCGGTGCCGGCGGACAGGGGGGTACGTGCTGTGATTCCAGGCTCACTGACTGGTGTTACCAGGACGTGACCGACCGGTCAAACAGGCATGAAGCCTCGGTGGGAGGGGCGGGAACGCCGACGCGGTCCCGACCCGTGCCCTCATCTGCGAGGACGGTCGGGACCGCGTCGTCTCGGCCATTACCGGCAGGTAGGGCCTTGTGCGTGAATTCACACGCCGTCGGCGGTGTGCCGCCGGACGGCTCCGGGCGAGGTCAGACGGCCTGGGAGGCCACGTACGCGCCCCGCCTCTCGACGGCCATCCGGTAGAGGCGGCCGGCGCGGTAGGAGGAGCGGACCAGCGGGCCGGACATCACACCGGAGAAGCCGATCCGCTCGGCCTCCTCCTTCAGCTCCACGAACTCCTGCGGCTTCACCCAGCGCTCCACGGGGTGGTGGCGCACGGAGGGCCGCAGGTACTGCGTGATGGTGATCAGCTCGCAGCCGGCGTCGTGCAGCTGCCTCAGCGCCTCGCTGACCTCCTCGCGGGTCTCGCCCATGCCGAGGATCAGGTTCGACTTGGTGACCAGACCGTGGTCGCGGGCGTCGGTGATGACCTTCAGGGAGCGGTCGTAGCGGAAGCCGGGACGGATCCGCTTGAAGATCCGGGGCACCGTCTCGACGTTGTGCGCGAACACCTCGGGGCGGGAGGAGAAGACCTCCGCCAGCTGCTCGGGGACCGCGTTGAAGTCGGGGGCGAGCAGCTCGACCTTGGTGGGGCCGTCCGCGCGGTCCGCCGTCTGCGCGTGGATCTGGCGCACGGTCTCGGCGTACAGCCAGGCGCCGCCGTCCTCCAGGTCGTCGCGGGCGACGCCGGTGATGGTGGCGTAGTTCAGGTCCATGGTGACGACCGACTCGCCCACGCGGCGCGGCTCGTCACGGTCGAGGGCCTCGGGCTTGCCGGTGTCGATCTGGCAGAAGTCGCAGCGCCGGGTGCACTGGTCGCCGCCGATGAGGAAGGTCGCCTCGCGGTCCTCCCAGCACTCGTAGATGTTGGGACAGCCGGCTTCCTGGCAGACCGTGTGCAGACCCTCGCTCTTGACGAGGTTCTGCATCTTGGAGTACTCGGGGCCCATTTTCGCCCGGGTCTTGATCCACTCGGGCTTGCGCTCGATGGGGGTCTGGCTGTTGCGGACCTCCAGGCGCAGCATCTTGCGTCCGTCGGGTGCGACTGCGGACACGACCGGCTCCCTAGCGATTGATTCTTCGGCGTTCTTCAGGGTACGCCCGTTGTTCTGTCGGCCGGCGTCGGTGCCGACCTTGCCGGGGGCGGCCGCCCCCGGGTCCCCGCCTCCGGCTCCGAAGGGGCCTCGTCCCCACGCGCCGGACCGGCCGGTGCTACGCCGGTGTCCTCTCGACGACCCGGGGCTTCGGGTCCGCGTTCTCCAGGACGTCCCGGAGGTGGCGCTCCACGACGGGGAGCACCTCGGCGATCGTGATGTCGCGGCCCAGCTCGTTCGCCAGGGAGGCGACGCCGGCGTCGCGGATGCCGCACGGGATGATCTTGTCGAACCACTTGTTGTCGGGGTTCACGTTCAGCGCGAAGCCGTGCATCGTGACGCCCTTGGCCACCCGGATGCCGATCGCGGCGATCTTGCGGTCCTCGCGGCGCTGGCCGGCGTTGGAGGGCGCGTACTCCGGGCCGTTGAGGCGGGGGTCGAACTCGTCGTCGGTGAGCCGGGGGTCGAAGTCCAGGGAGAGGCCGCCGAGCGCGGGGCGCTGCTCGACCGGGTCGCCGAGGACCCAGACGCCGCTGCGGCCCTCGACCCGGGTGGTCTCCAGGCCGAACTCCGCGCAGGTGCGGATCAGGGCCTCCTCCAGGCGCCGCACGTGCGCGACCACGTCCACCGGGCGGGGCAGCTTCTGGATCGGGTAGCCCACCAGCTGGCCGGGGCCGTGCCAGGTGATCTTGCCGCCGCGGTCCACGTCGATGACCGGGGTGCCGTCGAGGGGGCGCTCGCTGTCCGCGGTGCGGCGGCCGGCCGTGTAGACCGGGGGGTGCTCCAGGAGGATCACGGTGTCGGGCGCCTCGTCGGCGAACCGCGCCGCGTGCACCCGGCGCTGCTCGTCCCAGGCCACCCGGTAGTCCACGGCCTCGGCCCCGAAGCCCATCCGCACGAACCGCAACTCGCTCACGGCAAGCGCCTCCCTAGAAGGTCGTCAGGCGCGAAACGCGCCCACGCCACTGTACGACCGTTCGAGACGGTCCCGGTCGGCGGCCGTCCGGCCGGGGCGGCCGGGGCGGCCGGGGCGGCCGGGGTCGACCGGGGCCGGACGTCAGCTTTCGGGCAATCCTCACACGATCGGATGAATGCCGGGTAAAGGCTGCGACCGGGCGTTCACTCTCCGCTACATTCGCGCCGTCCGTGTGTCCATAAGGGCTGCTCACGGGCAGTCCGGGCACCTAGCTCAGCCGGAAGGCAGGAGACCGCACCGCAGATGACGGAACGACCCGCGCAGCGCACTCCCAACCGACAGCTCGCCGCGCTCATCGCAGAAGCGGGGTTCTCCAACGCGGGGCTCGCCCGGCGCGTGGACCAGCTGGGTCTCGAACACGGGCTCGACCTGAGATACGACAAGACGTCCGTCACCCGCTGGCTGCGCGGACAGCAGCCCCGCGGCACGACGCCGGCGCTGATCGCCGAGGTCTTCACCCGGCGTCTGGGCCGCCGCCTGACCGCGCAGGACCTGGGGCTGGACGCCTGCGCGCCGGTCTACGCGGGGCTGGAGTTCGCGGCCACCCCCGAGGAGGCCGTCGACATCGTCAGCGGGCTGTGGCGCAAGGACTCCGGCAGCCACGCCGAGCTGCGGAAGATCGCCTTCACCTCGGCGGGGCTGGTCGTGCCGAGCCGGGACTGGCTGATCGGGCGGGCGGACGACAGGGTGGCCCGGACGGAGCCGCCGGCACGCGTTCCGGCGCAGGCCCGGCCGCCGGTCCGGCCGCCGGTCCGGTCGGCCGAACTGCTCGCGCGCCGGCGCGCCACGGCCGAACGCGGTCCGGGGCACCGGGTCACCGGCGGTGACATCGCGGCGCTGCGGTCGGTCGGCGAGCTGTTCCGCACGCTCGACGACGCGTACGGCGGCGGACACGCCCGCCAGGCCCTCGTGCGGTACCTGGAGCACGAGTGCGAGCCGATGCTGCGCGGCACGTACGGCGAGCAGACCGGGCGCCGGCTGTTCGCGGCCGCCGCGGATCTGACCCGGCTGGCCGGGTGGACGTCGTACGACATCGCCGCGCACGGCCTCGCGCAGCGGTACTTCGTGCAGGCGCTCCGGCTGGCGCAGGCGGCCGGGGACCGGCCCTACGGTGCGTACGTCCTGGTCACCATGAGCCGGCAGGCCGTCTACCTCGGGCACGGACGGGAGGCCGTGCAGCTCGCGCGGGTCGCCCAGCAGGGGGCGGGCGGGTCCGGCCCGCCGGTCGTGCAGGCCCTGCTGCACGCGGCCGAGGCACGGGGGCACGGGGTGCTGGGGGAGGTGCGGGCCTGTACGGCGGCGCTGGTGCGCGCGGAGCGGGCGCTGGAGGGCGCGCGGCCCGGGGACGAGGTTCCGCACTGGGCGCGCTTCTTCGACGAGGCGCAGCTCGCCGACGAGTTCGGGCACTGCCACCGGGACCTTCAGCAGTTCCGGGCCGCCGCGCAGCACGCGGAGCGGTCGCTGCAGTTGCGGGCGCCGGGGTACGCCCGGAGCCGGCTCTTCTGCCGGATGGTGCTGGCGACCGCCCGGCTCGGTCTGGGGGAGCTGGAGCAGGCGTGCCAGCTGGCCGCCGAGGCGGCCGGTCAGGCGGCGGAGATGCGGTCGGTGCGGGCCGTCGAGTACGTCCGCGACTTCGAACGCAGACTGGAGCCGTACCGGGACGCGGCCCCCGTGCGCACGTACCGCGACAAGGTCGCGGCGTACGGCTGAACGGCGCGGGTGCGGGTCTTGTGCCCGCGGCGCAGGGTTCGGTCCGGTGGGGGCGGGCGTGGCGCCTGCGGTCGGTGGGTGGGTCGGGGCCGCGTCGGTGGTGTCCGTCCTCGGACCGGCGCGGATCACGTCTTCCGGGAGGGCGAGGGCGCGGACGCGCCGGCCGCTGCGGGCGGCCACCCCCGCCCCGTCCCCTTCCCGCCGTACGCGGCCACCCCGCCCCGTCTCCTCCGCGCCGCAGACGGCCCCCGCTCCCGCCTGCCGTCTGCCGCGTCAGCCGCGGCCAGCCACCCGCCGCGTCAGTCGCGGCCAGCCACCCGCCGCGTCAGCCGCGGGCGGCCGCGTGCCGCGTCAGTCGCGGGCAGTCGTGCCGCAGGGCGGCACGGGTGGGCGCGACGGCACCCCGCAAGCGCCGGGCCGCGCGAACACCCCCCGGCCCGCACCCACGCCGGGCACCCGCGAACGCGCTGGGCCGTGCGACCGCACCGACGCGGGGCGCCCGCGAACGCGCCGCCCGACCGACCGTCAGGTCACGCCGCCCGAGCCGTCGGCACCGGATCCGCCGCGTGCAGGGACCGGTTCGTCCCCAGGTCCGTCAGGATCGCCGCCGCCGCCCGATGCGCCGAGTGCAACGCCCCCTGCACCGTCCCGGTGTCCCGGTGGTCACCGCACACGTACAGCCCCGCCAGCAACCGCACCGGCCGCCGCAGATCGTGCGGTGGCCGCATCGCCGGTACCGCCTCCGCGGTGTGGTGCACCCCCAGCGTCTCCCAGCGCGCCGTCGACACGCCGTACAACCGGGCCAGGTGCATGCGCACGGCCGTGTCGATCCCCGGTACGGGCGGCCCCAGGACCGTCGAGCTGACCAGCGTGCGTCCGGCCGGGGCCCGGGACGGATCGACCCGGCTGACGACCGCCGTGTGCGCGACCGGCCCGCCCCGCTCGGCGTCGAGCAGCAGCGAGGCACCGGTCCCCGGGGTCTCGTCGGTGCTGTGGTGCACCACCGTCACGGGGTGGAAGTCGGGCACCCGCAGTCCGGGCAGCAGTTCGGCGGCGGCCCGCGCCCCGGTCGCGATCAGCACCGCGCCGCACCGGAACTCCCCGTGTTCCGCGGTGGTCACCGAGGTCGTCGACACGGAGGTCACCCGGACCCCCGTGTGCACCGTGCCCGGCGGCAGCGTCCGCGCCAGCCGCCGCGGCAGCGCCTCGGCACCGCCCTCCGGCACGCACAGCCGCCCGCTCGCGAACGCCCGCAGCGCCAGATCCGCGCACCGGCTGGAGGTGGTGAGATCCGGATCGCACAGCAGGGCGGCGAGCAGGGGACGCAGGAAACCGTCGATGGTCCGGACGGGCAGGCCCCGGGCCGGCAGCGCCTCGGCCGCCGTCGTCTCGGGCCGGGCCAGCAGCCGTTCCACCGGCGTGCCCGCGAGCTTGCCGAACGCGACGCCCAGGCGGGCCTGGTCGACCGCCGTGCCCAGCGGGGCGCCGGTGCGGCTGCGGGGCACGGACACCTGCCGTCCGGGCACGGCCACCGGCCTCCTGGGCCCGCCCCCGGGCCTCGGGGCGCTCGCCAGGGCGCGCACGGCATGGAGTGCGCCCCTCGCGCCCGGCTGCACACCCGCACGGTGGTGCCGTCCGTCGCTGTGCAGCAGGACGCCGGGCGCGAAGGGCCGCAGCACCAGTCCGTCGAGGCCCGAGGCCGGCCGTAGTTCGGGATACGCCGTGGACAGCAGCCGTCCGATCCGGTCGAGCCGGAAGCCGTCGACCTTCTCGGTCGCCATCCGGCCGCCCACCTCATGGGCGGCCTCCAGGACCATGGTGGTGACTCCTGCGCTGGTCAGTCGTCGTGCCGCGGAGAGTCCGGCGACCCCGGCTCCCACGACGACGACGTCCGCCTGGTACGTGGGCTCAAGCACGTGCACCTCCTCGAGGTTGCGCGGGCGCTGGAGACGTCATGCCCTCAACAGGCCCCAGGGATACGCGAGTTCGGGTCGAGGTTAGGGCCGTGGTCGAGCGCCCGGTCAGTCGCGCATGGACAGAGCACGGGCGCACGACGGTCGCATACGCGCCCCGGATGGGCGCGATGTGGTCGCAGAGGGCTCGGAGACGGACCGGTCCCGGGCGGACCGTGGCCACGCGGGCGCGTTCACAGCGCCGCCCGGACCGCCCCCTCGATCCGGGGGAACGCGAACCGGAAGCCGGACTCCAGCAGCCGCGCCGGCAGCACCCGGGCGCTGCCGAGGACGTCCCCGGCCATCTCCCCGAGCGCCGTCCGCAGCACCGGCGCCGGCACCGCGAACACCGCCGGCCGGTGCAGCACGCGCGCCATCGCCCCGGTGACCTCACGGTTGGTCGCCGGATGCGGCGCGGTCAGGTTGAACGGTCCGGACAGCCCGTCGGTGTCCAGGAGATGGCGCAGGGCCGCCACCTCGTCGTGCAGGGCGACGAACGACCAGTACTGGCGCCCGTCGCCCAGCCGGCCGCCAAGACCGGCCCGGAAGAGGGGGAAGAGCCTGGCCCACGCCCCGCCCTCGCGCGCCACCACCAGTCCGGTGCGGGCGAACACCGTCCGCACGCCCGCCTCCCGCGCCGGCGCCGCGGCCGCCTCCCACTCGACGCACACCTCCGGCAGGAAGCCCTCGCCCGGCGGTGCGCTCTCGTCCACCGGCCGGTCGCCGGTCTCGCCGTAGTAGCCGATCGCGCTGCCGTTGAGGAACACCCGGGGCCGTACGTCCTCGGGCAGACCGGCGACGGCCTCGGCGAGCGCGGTCGTGCCCCCGACCCGACTGGTCCTGATCCGCGCCTTGTAGTCCGGCGTCCAGCGGTGGTCGCCGACGCCCGCCCCCGCCAGGTTGACCACGGCGTCGCACCCGGCGAGACCGGCCGCGTCCACCGACCCGTGCTCCGGGTCCCAGCGGACCTCGTCCGCCGCCCGTGGCTCCTTCCGCACCAGCCGGACCACCTCGTGCCCGTCCGCCGTCAGGGACCGCGCCAGCGCGCCACCGATGAGCCCGGACGCACCGGCCACCGCGATTCGGGAACGTTCCATGGTGTCCATCCTGCCCCTCCCGGCACGGAAACCGCGGCCGGGACACCGGGACGCGGCCGTACAGTTGCGCTCATGTCCGAGCTGTCCATACGCATCGCCCGTTCCGGCGACGAGGGGGAGCTGGCCCGCCTCGACCGGGAGACCTGGTCCACGGTGCACGCCGTCGTCCCGCGGCCGGCGCACGACTCGTTCTTCGGCGAGCGGGCCGGGCCCCGGGAGCATCTCGTCGCCGAGTACGGGGACCGGATCGTGGGGTACGTCCGCCTCGGCTTCGCCACCGACCTCGCCACCAACGCGCACGTACGGCAGATCCGCGGCCTCGCCGTCGCCGAGGAGGCGCGCGGCCGGGGCGTGGGCCGGGCCCTGGTGCGGGCCGTCGTCGCGGAGGCGCGGGAGCGCGGCGCCCGCCGGATCACCCTGCGCGTACTCGGCCACAACACCGCCGCCCGCACGCTCTACGAGTCCGAGGGCTTCGTCGTGGAGGGCGTGCAGCCGGAGGAGTTCTTCGTCGGGGGCGAGTACGTCGACGACGTCATGATGGGACGGTCGCTGGTCTGACGGGGTGTACGGGGTGCGGGACCGTCAGGACTACGACGTCACCGGCTCCCCGGTGTCCACCGGCGCCGTCGCGTCCGCCGCGCGCCCGGCGTCGCCGGCCACCTCGTCCGCCGTCAGCACGTAGCCGGTCTCCGCGTCCGAGGTGGAGCGCGCGAACACCACGCCGTACACCCGGCCGTCCGTGGTCAGCAGCGGGCCGCCGGAGTTGCCGGGGCGGACGGTCGAGCGGATCGAGTAGATCTCGCGGGTGACCGCCGCGTCGTTGTAGATGTTCTGCCCCCGGGCCTGGATCCGGCCGGCGACCGTCGCCGCCTGCAGGTTGAGGTCGCCGTCCTGCGGATAGCCCGCGACGACCGCCGAGTCGCCCCGCCCGGCGTCGTCGTCGAACTCCAGGGCGGGCGCCCGCAGATCCGGCACGTACAGCACGGCCACGTCCTTCTGCGGGTCGAAGAGCACCACCCGCGCCTCGTACGTCCGTCCCGCACCGCCCACGCGCACCGTCGGCTCGTCGATGCCGGCCACCACGTGGGCGTTGGTCATCACGTGCTCCGTCGCGTACACGAAGCCGCTGCCCTCGCGGCCCTGGGCGCCGGCGACGCCCTCGACCTTCACCGTGCTGCGCTGCGCGGCCCGGGTGGCGGCCGCGGTGACGCTGTCGCCGGTGGGCGCGGCGACCTCGGCGGTCGACTCGTTCTCGAACGGGTTGAAGACCTGCGGGAAACCCGCCTCGGTCAGCGCCGACGTGGCCCGGGAGAACCAGCCCGGGGTGGTGTCCGGCATCACGTCCTGCACCGCGCCCAGCAGCCGCGAGTCCCGGATCGCCGACGTCACCAGCGGCGAGGAGGACGCGCCCAGCACGCTCGCCGCCACCCACGCCACGATCAGCACGGCCACCGAGTTGGCCGCCGCCCCGCCGACCCCGTCCGCCACCCGCAGCGGGCCCCGGTCCAGCTCCCGCCGCAGCCGGAGCGCCAGCCGCCCCGCCAGCTCGTGGCCCAGCACGGCCGGCAGCAGCACCGTGAACACCGCCGTCACCGTCGCCCGGGTGGTCCCCGGCGTCACCAGGTCCATCATCCACGGCAGGATCCACACGCCCACGACCGCGCCGCCCACGAAACCGGCCAGCGAGACGCAGCCGGCCAGCAGCCCGCGCCGGTAACCGGACGCCGCGTAGGCCAGGACGACCAGCAACAGCAGGATGTCGAGCAGGTCCACGCACGCCGCCTTTCTCTCGGGACCACCGGCCCATCAGTACGTGGGGGAGGGGCCCGGTGATCAGCCACGCGCGCGTGACCGCCGGGAAGCGGCCGCACGCGCGTGTACCCGGAAGAACGCCGAGGACCCGGACGATGGTTCCGCCGCGGACCGGACGGCGGGTCCACCGGTTGGCACGGCCGCGTCGCGGGCCCGCTCGACCGGACCCACAGTGAAGGCATGCGTGTCCTCATGAGACCGAGGGGAGCGCGGCCGCGCCATGCTTCCCGCATATCCCGCACGACCGGCCGCGTACACCTGCCCAGGACCGCCCAAGTGCTCCTCGGGTGCGTGCCGGGCATCGCCGCGGCGGTCGCCCTGGTGCTGTGCGCGTACGGGGTCGAGCGGGCCGCGGAGTCACCGGGCGCCGCCTCCGCGGGCAGGACGGCCGCCTACACGGCGCCCCGGCCGCCCATCGTGCCGAGAGCGGTCTGGGTGGGCGACGCCAGCCGCGCACAGCCGCCCCCGCGCTACGACGACAAGGTCGTCGCCGTCTTCGTCCACCACACCGACTCGCCCAACGACTACGACTGCGCCGAGGCCCCCGCCCAGATACGCAACCTCTACGAGGGCCAGACCAACGCCCGGGACTGGGACGACATCGGCTACAACTTCCTCGTCGACCGCTGCGGCACCGTCTACGAAGGCCGCGCGGGGGGCCCGGACCGCCCCGTCACCGGCGCCCACACCCTGGGCTTCAACCACCGCAGCACCGGCGTGGCCGCGCTCGGCACCTTCAGCGCCGGGGTGCCCGTGCCGCCCGCGATGGAGCGCGCGATCGCCGCGCTGGCGGCCTGGAAGCTCGGCCTGTCCGGCACCGACCCGCGATCCGACGTCCGGCTGGTCTCCAGCAACGGCGGCAGCCGGTACGCGAGCGGCACCACCGCGACGCTGCCCGCCCTCGCGGGCCACAGCGACGGCTTCATGACCAGCTGTCCGGGCGCCGCCCTGCGAGCCCGGCTGCCGGTGATCAGGGAGATGGCGGCGGAGCTGCAGGGCCGGACGCCGGACGCCGGACACCGGCGGGAGCGGCAGAAGAAGGCGCAGGAGGAGAACGGCCGGATCGCGGGGGCCCCGAGGTGAGCGCGGCCGAGGCGAGCGGCTCCCCGGCTCAGGAGCGGAACCGGTCCCAGAGCCGGGGACAGCGTTCGGCGAGCAGGGCCTCGTCCTCGAGGTCGAGCGGCGTGCCCTCCGGCTCCGCGGGGGCCGGGGGCAGGTCCAGGTCGGGCGCCACCGTGCCGGTGAGCTGCTCGTACGCCTCGTCCGCCGCGTAACCGAGGTCCTCGCCGTCGCCGTCGATCTCCTCGTCGAAGTCGTCCAGCAGATCGGCCAGCGCGTCCGGGTCGTGCAGCGCGCCCTCGAACACCTCCCGGCCCTGGCCGATCAGCCAGCACCGGAAGGAGTCGAAGGCGTCGTCGCTCGCCCCGTCCAGCAGCAGCCACGCGGCGCCCCACAGGTCCCAGCGGTAGGCGCGGTGGTAGCGGGACTCGAAGTGACGGGCGAAGTCCAGGACCGCCTCCGGGTCCAGCCGCACGAGCCGCTCCACCAGCAGGTCGGCCTGCTCCTCGGGATCGCCTCCGGCGTCCTCCCGGGCGGTGTCCACCAGCTCCCAGAACTCCGTCTCGTCCATCACGAGGTCCAGCATCGGCCCTGCGGCCCACGGACGCACCCGCAGTACGCGCACGGGGGTCCGGGGGCGCAGCCCCCGGGGACGATGGGGGTCCCCCGCTCGAGCGAAGCCGGGAGCGGGGAAGGGAGGGGGCGGCGGGGGGCGACACACCAGGGATCGGAGAGGGGCGCCCCCTTTCACCGCCCGTACAGCTCCGCCAGCCGCGCGGCCTCCGCCGCGAACCGCTCCCGCAGGGACGCCGGCGCCAGCACCTCCACCTCCGCCCCCAGCGCCGTCAGCTGGTCGTGGGCGACCTCCTCGGACTCCACCGGCAGGGTCACCGTCACCCAGCCGCTCCCGTCGGGCCCGCCGGCCCGCGCCAGCGCCTCCCGCGCGGACAGCGGGTCCACGGTGTGCGGCAGCCGGCGCGCCCCCTTCGCCGACAGCCGCACCACGACCTCCGCCCGCAGGATCGAGCGCGCGAACTGCTCCGCCCGCTCCTCCCAGAACGCCGGCAGATCGAAGTCCGCCTCCCGTTCGAAACGCTCCGCACCCGCCTCCACCGCCGTGAACCGGTCGATCCGGTACACCCGGAAGGACCCGTGCCCGGAAACCCGCGCGCACAGGTACCAGACGCCCGCCTTGAGCACGAGCCCGTACGGCTCCAGCTCCCGTTCCGCAGCGTGCTCGCCGCGCCGGTAGCGGGCGGCGATCCGCCGGTCGTCCCACACCGCGTCCGCGACCGCCGGCAGCAGCTCGGGCGTGTCCGGCTCGTGGAACCAGTTCGGCGCGTCCAGGTGGAACCGCTGCGCGGCCGTGCGGGACGCGTCCCGCAGCGACGGCAGCAGGGCGGCCGACACCTTCAGCCGGGCCGCCGAGGCCGTGTCCTCCAGGCCCATCTCGCGCAGCGCCCCCGGCACCCCGGACAGGAACAGCGCCTCCGCCTCACCGCGCGCCAGCCCGGTCAGCCGCGTCCGGTACCCGCCGACCAGCCGGTACCCGCCGATCCGCCCCCGGTCCGCGTACACCGGCACCCCGGCCTCCGACAGCGCCTGCGCGTCCCGGGTGACCGTGCGCTCCGACACCTCCAGCTCCCGCGCCAGTTCGGCGGCGGTCATGGAGGGCCGGGACTGGAGCAGCAGCACCATCTTGATCAACCGGGCAGCGCGCATGGGCTCATCATGCAGGAGGCCCCCCGCCGTCACGGCGGGGGGCCTCCTGCACGACCGTGCCCTACAGGCCGTACTTCTCGCGCGCTTCCTTCACGGACGTGGCCTGGACCTCGCCGCGCCGGGCGAGCTGGGCCAGGGCCGCGACGACGATGGACTCGGCGTCCACGCCGAAGTGGCGGCGGGCCGCGTCACGGGTGTCCGACAGACCGAAGCCGTCGGCGCCCAGCGACGAGTAGTCCTGCTCGACCCACTGCGCGATCTGGTCCGGGACCTGGCGCATGTAGTCGGAGACCGCGAGCACCGGACCCTCGGCGCCCTGGAGCGCCTGCCGGACGAACGGCACCCGCTCCTCGCCCCGCAGCAGCGCCTCGTCCGCCTCCATGGCGTCCCGGCGCAGCTCGGTCCACGAGGTGGCGGACCACACGTCGGCGGCCACGCCCCACTCCTCGGCGAGCAGCCGCTGCGCCTTCAGCGCCCAGTGGATCGCCGTGCCGGAGCCGAGCAGCTGGATGCGCGGCGCGTTCGCGGCCGGGGACAGGCCCGCGGACTCCGCCGTGTTGAAGCGGTACAGGCCCTTGACGATGCCCTCGTCGATGCCGGCCGCCGACGGCTTGGCGGGCTGCGGCAGCGGCTCGTTGTAGACCGTCAGGTAGTAGAAGACGTTCTGGTCCTCGTCCGGCTCGGCCTCGCCGAACATCCGGCGCAGACCCTCCTTGACGATGACGCCGATCTCGTACGCGAACGCCGGGTCGTACGTCAGGGCCGCCGGGTTGGTCGCCGCGATGACCGGGGAGTGGCCGTCGGCGTGCTGCAGGCCCTCGCCCGTCAGCGTCGTGCGGCCGGCCGTGGCGCCGACCAGGAAGCCGCGGCCGAGCTGGTCGCCGAGCTGCCACATCTGGTCGCCGGTGCGCTGCCAGCCGAACATCGAGTAGTAGATGTAGAACGGGATCATCGTCTCGCCGTGCGTCGCGTACGACGTCGAGGCGGCGACGAACTCGGCCATGGCGCCGGCCTCGGTGATGCCCTCGTTGAAGATCTGCCCGTTCTTGGCTTCCTTGTAGTACATCAGCTGGTCGCGGTCGACCGGCTCGTACGTCTGGCCCATCGGCGAGTAGATGCCGAGGGACGGGAAGAGGCTCTCCATGCCGAAGGTGCGCGCCTCGTCGGGGACGATCGGCACCCAGCGCCTGCCGGTCTCCTTGTCGCGGACCAGGTCCTTGACCAGGCGGACGAAGGCCATGGTGGTGGCCACGTTCTGCGAGCCGGAGCCCTTGTCGAAGGCGGCGAACGCCTTGTCGGCGGGCTGGGGCAGCGGGGCCACCGGGTGCACACGGCGGGCCGGGGCCGGACCGCCGAGGGCGGCGCGGCGCTCCTGGAGGTAACGGACCTCGGGGGAGTCGGCGCCCGGGTGGACGTAGGGGACCTGGCCGTCGACGAACTGCGCGTCGGAGATCGGCAGTTCGAGCCGGTCGCGCATCGCCTTGAACTCGTCCACCGTCAGCTTCTTCATCTGGTGGTTGGCGTTCTTGGAGGCGAAGCCCTCACCGAGGGTGTGGCCCTTGACCGTCTGCGCCAGGATCACGGTCGGCGCGCCCTTGTGGGCGAGCGCGGCCTTGTACGCGGCGTACACCTTGCGGGACTCGTGGCCGCCGCGGGAGAGGTGGAAGCACTCGAGGATCTTGTCGTCGCTCAGCAGCTTCGCCATCTCGACGAGCGCCGGGTCCTTGCCGAAGAAGTCCTCGCGGATGTAGGCGGCGTCGCGCGTCTGGTACGTCTGCACCTGCGCGTCCGGCACCTCGCGGAGGCGGCGTACGAGGGCGCCGGTGGTGTCGAGCCGGAACAGCTCGTCCCAGGCGGTGCCCCACAGGGTTTTGATGACGTTCCAGCCGGCGCCGCGGAACTGGGCCTCCAGCTCCTGCACGATCTTGAAGTTGGCGCGGACCGGACCGTCGAGGCGCTGCAGGTTGCAGTTGATGACGAAGGTCAGGTTGTCCAGCTGCTCGCGGGAGGCGAGGGTGAGCGCGGTCGTCGACTCGGGCTCGTCCATCTCGCCGTCGCCGAGGAAGGCCCAGACGTGGGAGTCGGAGACGTCCTTGATGCCGCGGCTGGTCAGATAGCGGTTGAACCGCGCCTGATAGATCGCGGAGATCGGGCCCAGGCCCATGGAGACGGTGGGGAACTCCCACAGCCAGGGCAGCCGGCGCGGGTGCGGGTACGACGGCAGGCCGTCGCCGCCCGCCTCACGGCGGAAGTTGTCGAGCTGCTGCTCGCCGATCCGGCCGTCGAGGAAGGCGCGGGCGTAGATGCCGGGGGAGGCGTGGCCCTGGATGTAGAGCTGGTCGCCGGAGCCGTCACCCTCCTTGCCGCGGAAGAAGTGGTTGAAGCCGGTCTCGTAGAGCCAGGCCGCGGAGGCGAAGGTGGCGATGTGGCCGCCGACGCCGTACTTGCTGCCGCGGGTCACCATGGCCGCCGCGTTCCAGCGGTTCCAGGCGGTGATCCGCTGCTCCAGCGCCTCGTCGCCGTCCACGGTGGGCTCGGCGGAGGTGGGGATGGTGTTGACGTAGTCCGTCTCGAGGAGCTTCGGCAGCGCGAGGCCGGCTCCCTCGGCACGCTCCAGCGTGCGGCGCATCAGGTACGCGGCACGGTGCGGCCCGGCCGCCTTGGTGACGGCGTCCAGGGAGGCCTGCCACTCGGCGGTCTCCTCGGGGTCGCGGTCCGGGAGCTGGTCGAGCTCGCTCGGCTGGATGGCGTTGGGGTCGGTCATGTCGCCGCCTTCCTCAGTCGAAGGGGGGTGCCCTTGTGTCTTTGGCAGGACAGGGCGGAGGGCTCGGGTGGAAGCCCGCTGGCGACTGTAACTCCCTGATCGATGATCGATCAAAGGGTTGAGGGACAAAATCTCTCGATACCGAGAAAGTCGGCACGCGGTGCCTCTGCTTGTGGCACGGGGTGACTGTCCAGTCGGAGTGTTTGCGCAGGTGAGGGGATGTACGCGCGGATGAGCCCGGGTGGGCCGGTCGTATGGCGGCTGCGGGCCGGCGGTGGCTGATCGCGCAGTGCCCCGCGCCCCTTCAGGGACGCTTCCCCCAGGGGCGCGGGGCTGTGTCGACATGCGGCTCACCGCGTGGGCGCGGAGGGGGTCTGGGGGCGCGGCCCCCAGGGACAGGACGGGAAGGGGCGGCGGGGGCGAAAGAACTCCCGACGCTACGCCCGAGGCGCACACCCCAGCACGTGCGCCTTGACCAGGTCCGCGATCAGGGGGTCCCGCCGCCGGAACGCGGCGACGAGCTCCTCGTGCTCCTCCGCATAGGACTGCTGCACCGTCCCCAGCCACCGTATCGACAGCGCCGTGAACACCTCGATCCCCAGCCCCTCCCACGTGTGCAGCAGCACCGAGTTGCCGGCGGCACGCACCAGCTCCCGGTGGAACGCCACGGTGTGCCGCACCTGCCCCGTCCCGTCCGCCAGCCGGTCGGCCTCGTACAGCGCGGCGACG
This sequence comes from Streptomyces caelestis, assembly GCF_001279005.1. GTDB lineage: Bacteria > Actinomycetota > Actinomycetes > Streptomycetales > Streptomycetaceae > Streptomyces > Streptomyces heliomycini. The sequence goes on along the minus strand of NZ_LGCN01000223.1, from coordinate 8,074 downwards.
TGCGGCTCCAGCGCCGAGCAGTCCTCCGCCAGCCGCGCCGCCGCCAGCTCCGCCGCGATCGCCTCCAGACCGGCCCGGACGGGGTAGCTCTCCTCCAGGTCGGCGGCCGTCAGATTCCGCACCCGCACGCCCTTGTTCGGCGCCGACTCGATCAGCCGCAGCGACTCCAGCTCGCGCAGCGCCTCCCGCACGGGGGTCTGGCTGACCTCCAGCTCGGTGGCGATCCGCCGCTCCACGATCCGCTCGCCCGGCTGCCAGCGTCCGCTGATGATCCCTTCCAGGATGTGCTCGCGGATCTGTTCGCGCAGCGAGTGGACGACGGGCGCGGTCATGAGGGGCTCCTTAGCGGGGCCCAGGGGCCCCCGGGGGGCTTTGACGCTTAGACAATACGGCGGTCGGCCCGCCCGCGAGGGGCGCACGGGGGCGCTTACCCCCAGGTGAGACGAGACTTACACGCTCCATACGCCGGTGCCCCCGCCCGGGAAGCCACGAAGGCCTCCCCGACGGGGGCACCGTACGACCGTGTCGGCGACCGCGGATCACGGGGTCACGGACCGGGCTCGACCTCGTTGAGATCCTCGGCCCCTGGCGGGGCCGCCGGAACTACAGACCGAGCTCGACCTCGAACTCGCCCGCCTCAAGGATCGCCTTGACCGCCGTCAGGTAACGGGCCGCGTCGGCGCCGTCCACCAGGCGGTGGTCGTAGGAGAGGGTCAGGTAGGTCATGTCGCGGACGCCGATGACCGTGCCCTCCTCGGTCTCGATGACGGCCGGACGCTTGACCGTGGCACCGATGCCGAGGATCGCGACCTGGCCCGGAGGCACGATGATCGTGTCGAACAGCGCGCCGCGCGAACCGGTGTTGGAGATGGTGAAGGTCGCGCCGGCCAGCTCGTCCGGGCTGATCTTGCCGGCCCGCACCTTGCCCGCCAGGTCGGCGGTCGCCTTGGCGATGCCGGCCAGGTTGAGGTCACCGGCGTTCTTGATGACCGGGGTCATCAGGCCCTTCTCGGAGTCCACCGCGATACCGATGTTCTCGGTGTCGAAGTAGGTGATGGTCCCCTCGGCCTCGTTGATCTTGGCGTTGATCGGCGCGTGGGCCTTCAGCGCCTGGGCCGCGGCCTTGACGAAGAACGGCATCGGGGAGAGCTTGACGCCCTCACGCGCCGCGAACGCGTCCTTGGCGCGGGCGCGCAGCTTCATCAGGCGGGTGACGTCGACCTCGACCACCGAGGACAGCTGGGCCTGCTCGTGCAGGGCCTTGACCATGTTGTCGCCGATGACCTTGCGGATCCGCGGCATCTTCACGGTCTGACCGCGCAGCGGGGAGGCCTCGAGGGACGGGGCCTTCTTCGCGGCGGGCGCCGCCGCGGCGGCCGGGGCCGGGGCCGGGGCCGGGGCGGGGGCCTTCGCGGCCTCGGCGGCCGCGATGACGTCCTGCTTGCGGATGCGGCCGCCGACGCCGGTGCCCTTGACGGTGGACAGGTCGACGCCGTTCTCGGCGGCGAGCTTGCGCACCAGCGGGGTCACGTAGGCGCCCTCGTCCGTGGCCTGGGCGGCGGCGGGAGCGGCGGCCGGGGCCGCGGGCGCCTGCGGGGCAGGGGCCGGAGCCGGGGCGGGCGCCGGGGCGGCCTGCTGCGGGGCCGGGGCTGCCGGAGCCGGAGCCGGGGCGGCCGGGGCCGGGACCGGGGTGGCAGCCGGAGCCGGGGTGGGCGCGGGCTGCGCCGGGGCCTCGGGGGCGGCCGGGGCGGGGGCGGCGGCCGGGGCGGCGCCCGCCTCACCGATGACGGCGAGCTTGGCGCCGACCTCGGCGGTCTCGTCCTCGCCGACCACGATCTCCAGCAGCGTGCCGGAGGCGGGGGCGGGGATCTCGGTGTCGACCTTGTCCGTCGACACCTCCAGCAGCGGCTCGTCGGCCTCGACGGTGTCACCGACCGACTTCAGCCAGCGGGTGACGGTGCCCTCGGTGACGGACTCGCCGAGCGCGGGCAGGACCACGTCCGTGCCCTGCGCGGAGCCGCCGCCGGCCGCGGCCTCGGCGGTGGGCGCCGGGGCCGGGGCGGGCTGCTCGGTGGAGGGCTCGGCCTGCGGCTCCGGGGCGGGAGCCGGCGGGGCGGCCTGCTCGGCGGCCGGTGCCTGCTCGGCGGCCGGTGCCTGCTCGGCCGCGGGGGCGCCGCTGCCGTCGTCGATCAGCGCCAGCTCGGCGCCGACCTCGACGGTCTCGTCCTCGGCGACCTTGATGGAGGACAGCACGCCGGAGGCGGGAGCGGGGATCTCGGTGTCGACCTTGTCGGTGGAGACCTCGAGCAGCGGCTCGTCGGCCTCGACGCGCTCGCCCTCGGCCTTCAGCCAGCGGGTGACAGTGCCCTCGGTGACGCTCTCGCCGAGCGCCGGAAGGGTTACGGAAACCGCCATGGTTTCGGTTGCTCCTTTAAAAGTGCGGAAGTCTGTGTCGTCGCGCCCGATGACCGAGAGCGTCAGTCGTGGGAGTGGAGGGGCTTTCCGGCCAGCGCCAGGTGGGCCTCGCCCATCGCCTCGTTCTGCGTCGGGTGGGCGTGGATGAGCTGGGCCACCTCGGCCGGCAGCGCCTCCCAGTTGTAGATCAGCTGGGCCTCGCCGACCTGCTCGCCCATACGGTCGCCGACCATGTGGACGCCGACCACCGCACCGTCCTTGACCTGGACGAGCTTGATCTCGCCCGCGGTCTTCAGGATCTTGCTCTTGCCGTTGCCCGCCAGGTTGTACTTCAGGGCGACGACCTTGTCCGCGCCGTAGATCTCCTTGGCCTTGGCCTCGGTGACGCCGACGGAGGCGACCTCCGGGTGGCAGTACGTCACCCGCGGGACACCGTCGTAGTCGATCGGGACGGTCTTCAGGCCGGCCAGGCGCTCCGCCACCAGGATGCCCTCGGCGAAGCCGACGTGCGCGAGCTGGAGGGTCGGGACCAGGTCGCCGACGGCGGAGATGGTGGGAACGTTGGTGCGCATGTACTCGTCGACCAGGACGTAGCCGCGGTCCATGGCGACGCCCTGCTCCTCGTAGCCCAGACCCTGCGAGACCGGGCCGCGGCCGATGGCGACGAGCAGGACCTCGGCCTCGAACTCCTTGCCGTCCGCCAGGGTGACCTTGACGCCGTCCTGGGTGTACTCGGCCTTCTGGAAGAAGGTGCCCAGGTTGAACTTGATGCCCCGCTTGCGGAAGGCGCGCTCCAGCAGCTTGGAGGAGTTCTCGTCCTCGACCGGCACGAGGTGCTTGAGGCCCTCGACGATCGTGACGTCGGCGCCGAAGGACTTCCACGCGGAGGCGAACTCGACGCCGATGACGCCGCCGCCCAGGATGATCGCGGACTTCGGCACGCGGTCCAGGACGAGGGCGTGGTCGGAGGAGATGATCCGGTCGCCGTCGATCTCCAGGCCCGGCAGCGACTTCGGCACGGAGCCGGTCGCCAGCAGGACGTGGCGGCCCTGGACGCGCCGGCCGTTCACGTCGACGGAGGTGGGGGAGGACAGCCGGCCCTCACCCTCGATGTAGGTCACCTTGCGGGAGGCGACCAGACCCTGCAGGCCCTTGTACAGACCGGCGATCACGTCGTCCTTGTACTTGTGCACGCCCGCCATGTCGACGCCCTCGAAGGTCGTCTTGATGCCGAACTGCTCGCTCTCGCGGGCCTGGTCGGCGATCTCGCCCGCGTGCAGCAGGGCCTTGGTGGGGATGCAGCCGTTGTGCAGGCAGGTGCCGCCGAGCTTGTTCTTCTCGATCAGGGCGACGTCCAGGCCCAGCTGCGCCCCGCGCAGGGCCGCGGCGTAGCCACCGCTGCCACCGCCGAGGATCACTAGGTCGAAAACGGTGCTGGCGTCGTTCGCCACGTCACGTCCTCCATGCATGTGCGCCACGCCGGTCTCCAGTGACCGGTCGGCGGCTGGTGTCCGGCCGCTCAATGTTCTCGGCCCTTGGGTGGGGCCCTGTCCTGCCGAGCCCCATCTTCGCACTTGCGGGAGCCGAACGAGACGCCGGGCCGTGGTGTGAGACACCCCACTTCCGCAAGAGGGGGCTCCCCCTCGGCCCCCGGCCGCCCGGGTCGGTGGGGCTTCCCCACACCCTGAGGGCGCCGCCCCTGTCGTCCCGTCGGTGCGGGTCGGTGCGGGTTGCTCGCGCAGTTCCCCGCGCCCCTGAAGGGGCGCGACCGGTTGGCCGCGCCCGTCAAGAAGGCCGGCCGCAGCCAACCGATAGGGGCGCGGGGCCGTGCCCGGTCTGCGGCTCCGCCGCGCGGGCGCGACCAGCCACGACGGACCCGCAGTCGCGCATTTCACCGCACCCCGACCCATCAGGCGCTCTCAGCCAAGATCACCCGCGGCCGCAAGCTCCGCGAGCCGGACCAGCGTCCGTACCGCCGATCCCGTCCCGCCCTTCGGCGTGTACCCGAACGGCCCGCCCTCGTTGAACGCCGGCCCGGCGATGTCCAGGTGCGCCCAGGTGATCCCCTCACCCACGAACTCGCGCAGGAACAGCCCGGCGACCAGCCCGCCGCCCATCCGCTCACCCATGTTGGCGATGTCGGCGGTCGCCGAGTCCATCCCCTTGCGCAGGTGCTCCGGCAGCGGCATCGGCCACGCCGGCTCGCCGACCTCCTCCGCCGCCTCGTGCACCGCGGAGCGGAACGCGTCGTCGTTCGCCATGATCCCGAACGTGCGGCTGCCCAGCGCCAGCATCATCGCCCCGGTCAGCGTCGCGACGTCCACGATCGCGTCCGGCTTCTCCGCGGAGGCCGCCCACAGCGCGTCCGCGAGGACCAGCCGGCCCTCGGCGTCCGTGTTGAGCACCTCCACGGTCTTGCCGCTGTACATGCGCAGCACGTCGCCCGGGCGCGTCGCCGAGCCGGACGGCATGTTCTCGGCCAGCGCCAGCCAGCCGGTCACGTTGACCTCCAGGCCGAGGCGCGCGGCGGCGACGACCGCGGCGAACACGGCGGCGGCGCCGCTCATGTCGCACTTCATCGTCTCGTTGTGCCCGGCCGGCTTCAGCGAGATGCCGCCCGAGTCGTAGGTGATGCCCTTGCCGACCAGCGCGAGGTGCTTCTTCGCCTTGGACGAGGTGTACGACAGCTTCACCAGCCGCGGACCCGACGCCGAGCCGGCGCCCACGCCCAGGATGCCGCCGTAACCGCCCTTGGCCAGCGCCTTCTCGTCGAGCACCTGCACCTTGATGCCGTGCTCCTTGGCCGCCGCCTGGGCGATGGCCGCGAACGCCTCGGGGTCGAGGTCGTTCGGCGGCATGTTGATCAGGTCGCGGGCGCGGTTCAGCTCCTCGGCGACGGCGGTGGCGCGCTCGACCGCGGCCTTGTACGCCTTGTCGCGGGGTTTGCCGCCGAGCAGCACGGCCTCGGCGAGCGGCGCCTTGCCGTTCTTCCCGTCCTTGCCGTTGTCCTTGTAGGCGTCGAAGGAGTACGCGCCGAGCAGCACGCCCTCGGCGACCGCGCCGGCGCCGGCGGCGTCCGTCAGCGGCAGGGCGAACGCGGCCTTCTTGGCGCCGGCGAGGGTGCGGGCGGCCACACCGGCCGCCTTGCGCAGCGCCTCGGTGTCGTAGCCGGAGTCCTTCTCGGGCTGGGCGCCGAGGCCCACCGCCACCACGAGCGGCGCCTTGAAGCCGGACGGCGCGGGGAGCTTCGTCACCTCGCCCTCGGCACCGGACGCGCCGAGGGTCTCCAGGACGCCGGCGAGCCCGCCGTCGTACGCCTGGTCCACGGCCTCGGCGCCCGGTGCGACGACGGGCCCCCCGGGCTTTGACGCGGAGCCCTTGGCGACACCGATCACGATCGCGTCGGCCCGCAGGCCGGGGACCGCGGCGGTGCTGAGAGTGAGAGCAGTCACGGTGGTGAAATCTCGCTTCCGATGTGGAGTTGCTGTGGCCGAAGGGTGTGGGTCGACCGGGCCCGGCAGCCGACCCTAGTTGCGACGTGCGGGTACGGTCCCGCCGGGGTCGTCCCCGGTGCGGCGAACACTCGGGACGAGACTACGCGCGTGTGTGCGTTCGCTCATTCCCGTGGTGTCCACCCCGCGGTGCGCCGCGGCCGTGTTCCGGGCCCCGCCGCACCCGGAGGCGGCGACGATCATCCTTGAGGTTCCTGTGTGCCGCCCGTTCCGGAGACCGCCCGGTGAGACGACCTTTCCTCCTGGCCCCGCTGCTCGTCCTGTTGCCGGCGGCCTGTACGGCCGCGCCCGGACCCGGTGCCGACGACCCGGCCGGCGCGAAGACGCCGGCCGGCGACCGCCGGCGGCCCCGGCCCGGCGCCGACTGGCAGTGGCAGCTCAGCGGACGGCTCGACACCTCCGTCGACGTCCCGGTCCACGACATCGACGGCTTCGACCACTCGAAGGGGACGGTCGCGAAACTGCACCGCGACGGCCGGAAGGCCATCTGCTGCCTCTCCACCGGCGCCTGGGAGGACTTCCGCCCGGACGCGGACGACTTCCCGGCGTCGGTGATCGGCCGCGGCAACGGCTGGGAGGGCGAGCGCCGGCTCGACATCCGCCGCACCGACGTACTGGAACCGCTCATGGCGCGGCGCCTCGACATGTGCCGGGAGAAGGGCTTCGACGCGGTGGAGCCGGACGACATGGACGGCTACCGCGACCGAACCGGCTTCCCGCTCACCGCGGACGACCAGCTCCGCTGCAACCGGCTCCTCGCCCGGCTCGCCCACGAGCGCGGCATGGCCGTCGGCCTGAAGAACGACCTCGACCAGATCCCCGAACCGGTCGACGACTTCGACTTCGCGGCCGACGAGCAGTGCGCCCCGTACGACGAGTGCGCGGAGCCGACCCCGTTCGTCGAGGCGGACAAGGCCGTCTTCCACGTCGAGTACGAGCTGACCACCGACCGCTTCTGCGCCGACTCCCGGCGGCTGGAGCTGAGTTCCCTGCTCAAGAAGTACGAGCCGGACGCATGGCGTCGGGCCTGCTGAGGCCCGGCCCCGTCACCGACGTGCCCGCCACCCGGTCGGCGAGGGAGCGGCGGCCGGGGCCCGGCACGGGCAGCGCGAACCGCCCCTCGACCAGCAGGACACGGGCCACGGCGTACACGGCGACGTCCGCCGCCGTGGTCACCGCCGCCCGGTGCGCCGCCGCGCCGGTTCCGCGCGGTGTGATCCGCAGCCCGGTCAGCCCTTTGCCGGCGGTGCGCCCGAGCAGGGCCCGGCACGCCCACCGGTAGAGGAACGCGGCGACGACCAGCAGCCCGAAGGCCTGTTCCACGTACAGCACGGACATGCTCCACGGCGACAGGCCGAGGCCCTCGGAGGCGTCGAGCACGTCACCGCGCGAGGTCAGCAGGTCCGAGCCGCCGCGGGCGGCGAGTTCGGGCACGCCCGTGACGAGGGTGGACACGCGGTCGGAGGTGAGCACCGCGAGCACCGCGGCCGGCGTCACCACCAGCGCGAAGTCGACGCACCAGGCCACGGCGCGACGGAATGCCGGCCTCGGCGTCCCCTCCGTTGTCCTGTCGGTCCGGCGGCTCGGACCAGCGGCGCGGACCGCGGGGTCACAGGGGGCGGGGAGATCGTTTCGGCCCGGCGACACGACGGCGGGAAACCGGCGTCACCCGATTGCCGAGTGGAAAGTGCGCCACAACGCCCTGTTTCGCGTGAAGTCGGGAATCGTCCCGTCATGCTGCCTTCGGAACTCTCCCCGGGCCCATAGGAGGACTTGGACAGTGGCGGACAAGAGCACGGTGGGCTCACTCCACAAGGAGTCCTACGAGGACGAGCTGCCGGTCAGGCGCCAGAGCCGTGGCAACGTGGTCGTCAAGTGGCTGACGACCACGGACCACAAGACGATCGGCACGCTGTACCTGGCGACGTCGTTCGGGTTCTTCGTACTGGGCGGGATCCTGGCGCTGGCGATGCGCGCCGAGCTGGCCCGGCCGGGCCTGCAGGTCCTCTCGAACGAGCAGTACAACCAGTCGTTCACGATGCACGGCGCGATCATGCTGCTGATGTTCGCGACGCCGCTGTTCGCCGGTTTCGCCAACTGGATCATGCCGCTGCAGATCGGCGCGCCCGACGTGGCGTTCCCGCGGC